>NZ_BKAG01000005.1 GCF_007992435.1 Prosthecobacter gellanilyticus
TGGGAAGCGCTAAAGCGCGACACCGCTGTCTGCGCACAATGTGTTCTGATGCTTCAAAAGCATTGTGCGCGTTCGACTGCGGCTACCAAGGCATGATGCATTTAACCCGCCCACCAAGTGCCTATTGTGACTTTGCAGGTCCACCCATGTATCCCGGGCCAAAGGTAGCCTTCATCGTAGCCCGGCGTTCCAGCCACCCGATGGCCTGTTTCACCGATCGTTCCTCCACCATCGGGTCACGGGCCAGTTCCTGCGCTAGCGAGCACCACTTCCGCCTCTGGCGCAGCCGCTGGCTCGCCAACACCCGCGCCACCAGCCGCGCCAGCCGATAAGGAAACACCACTGCCTCCGCTTCCGGAATCCGGAAGAGTCTCTCGGCCAGCGCAGAGTGTGCCTCACTGGAAGTGCTGGATGGCATCTGAAATAGCCTAAATCACCCGCCACCATTCTCAAAGTGCGATTTACACCCCCCACTAGCTCGCCCCTCGGGGGCTTGGTCATAAGTGCCAATCAGTGTCCATCAGTGGTAAAAAGCCGGGCCTTCCCAAGCACATCCGGCCAATCCCCGCCGCATCCGCCCCAAATCCGGCATGAAAGATGCCTCTGGAGATGCGTATCTTCATCCCCCTAAGTTTGCAAAAAATGCCCCTGAATTCTCGCCATCTCGCCCTGGCCGGCTTTGTCGTCGCCGCGTCTGCCATTCATGCTGCCCCGGCCTCGGACTGGAAGGCCGTGGAGCCGTTTCTGGCGGAGAAGTGCTACAGCTGCCACGGCGGTGAGAAGACCAAGGGCGATGTCGATTTGAAGCAGTTTGCCGCCGATCCCAAGCTGGCGACCGAGTTCGAAATCTGGACCAAGGTGAAGGACAGCATCGAAAGCGGCGACATGCCGCCGAAGAAGGCCAAGCCGCTCTCTGCCGAAGAGAAGACCTCCATCACTGGCTGGGTCACGCATTCGCTGAACGTGCTAGCGGAATCCAAGTCGGGTGATCCCGGCCCCGTGACCATGCGCCGCCTGACGAATGCGGAGTATGACTACACCATCCGCGATCTCACCGGCCGAGACTACCATCTCGCGGATGAGTTTCAGACCGATGGCGGCGGTGGTGAAGGCTTCACGAACACGGGTGATGTCCTTTTCACCAGTCCCTCGTCCATCGACAAATACTTCGCTGCGGCACGCAAGCTCGCGGAGCATGCCACGGTCATGCCGGGCACGGGCATCGTCTTCAATCCTGGCCGCATCGGTCTGCGCGGACCGGAGCAGGTGAAAGCCCAGGCCCAACAAGGTTTGTATGTGTGGTATCAGCAGAAAGCGGCGCTGTATCTGCCCAAGGACTTTGATGACATGCGCGAGGCGGACTACATGCTCGCCTGCTGGAAGCACAAGACCACGCAGAAGCCGCTGGACCAGCTCGCGAAGGAGATGAACCTGAAGCTGCCCTTCCTGCAAAACTGGTGGAAGCTCGTGAACTCCACCGAGCCGAAGTCACGCTACCTCGATCTCGTGCGCGTGGGCTGGCGTGAGCTGCCTGCGGCCGAAGCGGAAGCACTACCGCGCATCAAAACCATCCAGGCCGACCTGCTCTCCTGGAACAATCCCAAGAAGCCCGGCAGCGGTGTGCAGCGCCGTCAGCAGGATGCAGATGGCATCCGCCCTTACACCGTCAGTACCGAGGTGAATGGCAAGCCACATGTCTTTCTCTGTATTGGCGATACCGGAGATGGTGGCAAAGGCGACATCGCGCTCATTGAGAAGGCCACACTGCGTACGAAGAAGGGCTGGCTCAAATACGCGGACTGGCTGCCCAAGCAGATGGAGGAGGACCGCAAAGCCCTCGCGGCCACGCCGCCGCCTGCCGATGCTGACAAGCGCAAGCAGCGCCTCGCTGATCTCGAGAACGTGAAGAGCCTGATGGGCAAGCATCCACAGGAAGGTCGTCAGATCGATCCTGGGATCATCGGCATGGCCGCGCCCCAGGTGCTGAAGATGCCCGTGCCTCCGGACACCATCGAGATCCGCGCCGAGGCACGTCTCGATTTGAAAAATCCCGAGGCCGAGTTTGCCACCCTCCAGTGGGCCTTCTCCACGGACAAGCCGCGTGATGTCACGAAGATCATGCCTGGTGTGCTCACCGTCTGGAAACGCCAGACCGATGCGGCACGTCTAACTATGAGTGATTTTGGACGCATGAAGGAAGCCTTCCCCGACATGTTCGAGCGCCGACTTGAGGAGGTCGCACGCAATCTCTACCGCAACGGCAAGGCCGGCATCGGTGTGTATTACCTCAGCGATGAGCAGCTCGGCCAGATCCTCGGTGAGAAGGATCGCAAGCAGCTCGAGGCGATGAAGAAGGACTGGAACTTCGTCACGCCTGCCAAGCTCAATGCCCAGCAGCAGAAGGACTATGACACTTCCTTGCTCGCTCATGTGCGGTACTTCGCCCAGCGCGCCTGGCGCCGACCACTGGCTGGTGAGGAGGCGAAGAAGCTTGAAGCCCTCTATGTCGATGGTCGGACCAAGGGTCTCGATTCCGAATCCGCCGCGCGTGAGGTCATCGTGCGTGTGCTGGTGTCGCCTAACTTCCTCTTCAAAGCAGAGACACTGCCACAGGTGGCTGACACGAAAGCCACGGATGTGCCGCTCAGCGCGCATGAGCTTGCTTCACGTCTCAGCTACTTCCTCTGGGCCTCCATGCCTGACTGGGAGCTGAGCAAGGCTGCGAATGATGG
This sequence comes from Prosthecobacter gellanilyticus, assembly GCF_007992435.1. GTDB lineage: Bacteria > Verrucomicrobiota > Verrucomicrobiia > Verrucomicrobiales > Verrucomicrobiaceae > Prosthecobacter > Prosthecobacter gellanilyticus. Next base: position 2,733 of record NZ_BKAG01000005.1, read on the forward strand.
CAGCCTGCTGAAGCCTGAAGTGCTCGCCGCGCAAACGCAGCGCATGCTGCGTGATTCAAAAGCATCGGCTCTCGCGAAGGAGTTCGCCGGCCAGTGGCTGAAGTTCAGCGGCTTCGAATCGTATAACAACGTGGATGACAAGAAATTCCCGCAGTTCACGCCTGAACTTCGTGATGACATGCAGCGCGAGATCGTGGAGTTCTTCACGCATCTGGTGCGCGAGGATCGGAATGTCGGTGACATCATCGGTGGTGACTACACCTTCGTGAATGAGCGCCTTGCCGGCTTCTATGGCATGCCAGAGATCAAGGGCGGCGAGTTCCGTGAGGTGAAAGCCTCGCAGCAGAACCGCGGCGGCATCCTCGGCATGGCCGCCATCCTCACCAAGACCTCGCGTCCGCAGCGCACCAGCCCCGTGCTGCGTGGTGACTATCTTTATCAAGTCGTGCTTGGCTTCAGCTCACCACCGCCGCCGCCAAACGTGCCCGAGTTGAAGGAGACCACGAAGCCTGCTTCACTTCGTGAAGCTCTCATGCAGCATCGCGCCGACCAGGCCTGCTCCGTCTGCCACGACCGCATCGATCCTCTCGGCTTCGCGCTGGAGAGCTTTGATCCCATCGGCCGTCTCCGCACCGCTGATGAAGCCGGTGGCAAGATTGATGACACCGGCGAACTCAAAGACGGCACCAAGTTCCAGGGGCTCGCCGGACTGCGCGACTACCTGAAGAAGAACCAGCCCCAGTTTACCAACCAATTTTGCCGCAAGCTCCTCGGCTATGCTCTCGGCCGCCAGACACTCCCCAGCGACCGCAAGCTCCTCGCCCAGATGCAGGACTCCCTGGGAAAGAACAACGGCAAATTCTCCGCCGCCGTCCTCGAGGTGATCAAGAGCCGGCAGTTTTTGAACCGGCGTAATGAGGCGGCGGTGGCAGGGAATTGAATGAGGTGAAAACGCAGCAGGGTGTGCATCGTTGAAGCACTTCCACCCTCATGCGCTGGCTCATCCCACTCGTCGCTCTCTGCACCTCGCTCACTGCTGCGGATCGTCCGAACATCCTGTTCTTCTTCGCGGACGACCAGCGCTATGACACGCTCAGTTGCGCGGGACATCCCATCGTGCAGACGCCGGCCATCGACCAGCTCGCAAAAGATGGCGTGCGCTTCAGCAATGCCCATGTGACCACGCCGGTGTGCTGGGTGAGCCGGGCCGTCCTTTTCACCGGCCAGTGGGCACGCTCGCATGTGCAGCGCAGCATGGTGCCCGTCGTCAAACCGGAAGCCGCTGCCACCATCTACCCGGTCATGTTGCGCGAGGCAGGGTACCGCACCGCGCATTTTGGCAAATGGCACTTCCGTGGCCCGCAAGGCTTCAAGCCCGAGGCGCAGTTTGATGCCTTTGAGAGCATCACTCGCAATCCTTACATCAAGACACTGCCGGATGGCACGAAGCGTCATGAAACAGACATCATCTGTGATCGCGGCATCGACTTCATCAAGGCACAGTCCAAGGACAAACCCTTCTGCATCCAGCTCTCCTTCAATGCCGCGCATGCGGAAGACAATGATCATCGTCCAGGCATCGGCCACTATCCCTGGCCGGAATCCACGAACGGCATGTATGAAGACCGCAGCATCCCGCCGCCACGACTCGGGGATCCGGCCATCTACGAGGCGCATCCGCAGTTCCTGAAGGACAGCATCAATCGCACCCGCTTCTTTTGGGGTTACGACACACCGGAGAAGTATGAGACGAACGTGCGCGCCTACTATCGCATGATCAGCGGTATCGACAAAGGCATCGCGCGAGTGCTCACTGCGCTGAGGGAAGCGGGTCTGGATGAGAACACCATCATCGTCTATTCCGCGGACAATGGCTATTACCTCGGCGACCGCGGCTTCCAGGGCAAGTGGTCGCACTATGAGGAATCTCTACGCGTGCCCATGGTCATCTACGATCCCCGTCTGCCGAAGGAGAAGCGCGGACGAGTGGCTGATGACCTTGTGTTGAATGTCGATCTGCCTGCGACCTTCATCGCGTGGACCAATGCCAAGCGTCCTGATGCCTATGAAGGCCGCAGCCTTTCTACGCTGGTGGAGGGCATCGGCAGTGACAAACCCTGGCGCACGCATTTCTTCGGAGAACATGTGGATCTCGCGCCCACACTGACCTGGGAAGGTGTGCGTGATCAGCGCTATGTCTATGCACGCTACTTTGATCAGAAGCCTGCCTTCGAGTTCCTGCACGATCTCCAGACTGATCCCGATGAATTGAAGAACCTCGCCACGGATGCCGCACATGCCGACACGCTGCAAAAGATGCGCCAGCTCTGCGATGCCGAGATGAACGCACGCGGCGGAGCCCTGCCGCCGTTGGATCAAAGAGGCCCGCAAGTCGAGGGCAAAGGGCCGAACAAGAAGAACAAGAAAAAGAAGAAGTCTGACCTTTGACCTGCTCACCCAACCCTTCATGAAAGCGATCCTTACTCTCCTCCTCTTTGCCCTTGGCTCCTCGCTCCTGGCGGCCGACAAGCCTAACATTCTTTTCATCGCCATCGATGACCAGAACGACTGGATCGGTCATCTCGGCGGTCACCCCATGGCCAAGACGCCGAACATGGACAAGCTCGCGGCGCGCGGCACCACGTTCACCAACGCGCATTGCAACATGCCGCTGTGCAATCCTTCGCGGACAAGCCTCATGCTCGGCCTGCGCCCGACCACCACGGGCATCTATGGTCTCTCACCCTGGTTCCGGACGCTTCCGCAGTGGAAGGATCGCGTGGCTCTGCCGCAGCACTTTGCCAATCATGGCTACCTGACCGCTGCCACGGGCAAAGTGTATCATGGTGGCAGCGGCGGAGGTGGTGGTGCAGGGAAGGGGAAGGGCAAGAAGGCTAAGGATAAGGCTGCCGCAGCCACCACGGACACACCTGAGTTCCAGGTCACCGCGCCCTATGGCGGTGTCGGCACCAAGCCACCGAAGAAACTGATCGGCGATACCCCGATGGGAAACAACCAGCTCATGGACTGGGGCGTCTGGCCTCTCGACAATGACGACACCGGCAAGGGCGACTACCAGGTCGCTTCCTGGACGGCGGAGCAGATCAAGTCCGCACCGAAGGACAAGCCCTTCTTCATCGCCGCCGGGTTCTTCCTTCCCCACGTTCCTTGTTATGCCACGCAGAAGTGGTTCGACCTCTATCCCGATGACGACAGCGTGCTGCCCAAGATCCTCGAGAACGACCGTGCGGACACGCCACGCTTCTCCTGGTATCTGCACTGGAGCCTGCCCGAGCCTCGCCTGAAATGGGTGAAAGAGCATAACCAATGGCGTAACCTGGTCCGCAGCTATCTCGCCTGCACCAGCTTCGTCGATTCGCAGATCGGTCGTTTGCTCACTGCCTTGGAGGAGGCCGGTGTCGCGGACAACACCATCGTCGTGATCTGGGGTGACCACGGTTGGCATCTTGGTGAAAAGGAGATCACGGGTAAGAACAGCCTGTGGGATCGCGGAACGAAGGTGCCGCTGATCTTTGCCGGTCCTGGAGTGAAGTCCGGCCAGCGCTGCAACCAGCCTGCGGAGCTGCTCGATATCTATCCCACGCTCATCGAGCTCACTGGCGTGACCAAGCGCGATGACCTCGAAGGCCTCAGCCTTCTTCCGCAGCTTCAGGATGCATCGACCAAGCGCGAGCGCCCGGCCATCACGAGCCACAACCAGGGCAACCACGGCATCCGTAGTGAGAAGTGGCGCTACATTCACTATGCCGATGGCACCGAGGAGCTCTACGACATGGTGAACGATCCGAATGAGTGGACGAACGTTGCTTCCAAGCCAGAGAACGCTTCGGTCATTGAAGAGCACAAGAAGTGGCTGCCGAAGATTGATGTTCCGCCTGCGCCGAACAGCGCCAGCCGGGTGCTCACGTATGACAAGAAGACCGATGAGGCAGTGTGGGAAGGTGCCACGGTGAAGAGGGCGGATCCGATACCTCAGTGAGATGAAGCAGGCGCGGAGCGTCCCGGAGTGCGGTAGCAAGCGCTAAGGCGCGACACCGCTAGGTGCGCAGAGGACGTTCTCGTTGTTAGGTGGCGCTGGGGGCGCACGACAGCGGTGTCGACGATGCAAGGGTGCCCTTGCATCTCTGCCACCGCACTCCGGGACGCTGCTGCGACTCCAACGCTGCCTACATCCCCAATCTCTTCGTCCCATCCTCAGCCTTGAAACTCATCTGCACATCACGGCCAGCCATCTTCAGATGCATCAGGTTCACCTGATCTTTGAAGATGTTTCCAAAGACTGCGTGCCGGAGTGTCCAGCTTTTCAGATCTCCGGGCACTGACATCTCAAAATACAGGGTGACTGCCGGATCGTTGCTCTTCGCGCTTTCCTCATCCTTCTCGCGGCCTAACCAAGTGATAGTGGCACGCTTTCCGGCATCATTGGTGAGCACAAGGCAGTTCGTGAGATAGTCCAGGATCACGGCATCAAACTGATCCGCAGGAGTCTTCTCAAAGCTTAGCAGCTTCTCCGAATGCCGCATGAGGGCCAGTTCGAGGTCATTGATGAAGACTGTGAGGCTGACCTCAAGTTTCTGAGTGACGGAGTTGTACTCGGCTTCCGCAGTGGACTGATGCAGCGAATGCGCCTGCGCCCATGAGGCGCAGGCCAGGGTCAGAATGAGAATGACCCTTTGAAGGCTCATTTCGGCTTGATGTTCTTCACACCGTCCTTGGCCTTATCCTTGTCTTTCCCTTCGGTTTCGATTTTGACGGTCGCCTTGCTCTCCTCCTTGTCGGGCTTGGTCAGCTCACGCATCGGGTTCGGAGACTTGTCATCCTTGTAGAGCTGGAACTTGCTCTTCACGGGACGACGAGGCCAGAAGTTGTTCTCCACGTTCGTGTCCACCAGCTCCTGGCGCGGGTCAAAGGTCACGGCCTTCAGTTCCTTCTTCGTCAGCAGCAGTTTGGACGCCTTGGTGGTGTTGAAGCGCCAGATCTCCACGGGAAGCTTGATCTCCTCGCTGCTGCCGTCGGTGTACTCCACCTTCAGCACGAGAGGTGTCACAAGGCCGCCGACATTGCTGAACTCAATGACATAGAAGTTATGCTTCGTCTGCAGCAGCGCGGGATCGATCTCCTCTTCCTTGAGGTCCTTGATAAGGGCCTCGAACTTCTTCTTCTCGCTCGGAAGCACGGTGGTTTCGTTGTAGCTGTCGTAGAAGTCTTTGAGTTCCGGGAAGCGGTCGATGCGTTTGGAGAGCGGATAGTTCTTCTCGCGTGTGGTTGTCTGCGGCAGCTCGTCCTCTTCCTTTTTCTTCTTGGGCTTTTCGATCGCAGGATCACGGGTGTCGAGCTGCATCCATTTCACTTCATCGATGGCCACATCGACATGGTCCACGCTGTAAAACCAGCCGCGCCAGAACCAGTCGAGGTCCACGCCGCTGGCGTCTTCCATGGTGCGAAAGAAATCGGAAGGCGTCGGCCGCTTGAACATCCAGCGCTTCGCATAGGTTTTGAAGGCGTGGTCAAAGGCCTCACGGCCGAGAATGTGCTCGCGCAGAATGTTCAACGCCGCTGTTGGCTGGCCATAGGCGTTTGGCCCGAGATCGGCGATAGATTCGGAATTCGTCATCACCGGCACACGATCGCTGAGGCGCATGTAGTCCACCATCCCTCGCTCATTGCGGCGATGCTTCCAGTCGTTCTCCCATTCCTCCTCGGTGAGATACTCGACGAAGGAGTTCAGGCCCTCGTCCATCCAGGTCCACTGGCGCTCGTCCGAGTTCACGATCATCGGGAAGTAGTTGTGACCCACTTCATGGATCACCACGCCGATGAGCGCATATTTGGTTCGCTCGGGATAGGTGCCGTCCTTTTCAGGACGTGGACCGTTGAAGCAGATCATGGGGTATTCCATGCCACCCACCGGACCATTCACGGACCAGGCAACAGGATATGGATACTCAAACGTGTAGCGTGAGTAGGTCTGGATGGTGTGGGCGATGGCATGGGTGGAATACTTGTCCCACAGCGGCAGCGCTTCTTTAGGGTAGAGAGACATGGCCATCACGGGCGCTCCCTTCACCTGCGCACCTTCCACAGCCATCGCGTCCCACATGAACTTGCGGGAGGAGGCAAAGGCGAAGTCACGCACGTTCTCGGCTTTGAAGACCCAGGTCTTCTTGCCCTTCGGCTTGCCTTTCTCAGCGGCTTTGGCTTCCTCAGGTGTGACGATGAAGACGGGCTTCTTGGTTTCAGACTGGGCCTTCTTCAAGCGTTCGCGTTGCGTGGGCGTGAGGATCTCCTCGCCATTCTGCAGCGCACCGGTGGCGGCTACGAGATGGTCATCTGGCACGGTGAGGCGCACGGTGTAGTCACCAAACTCCAGCGTGAACTCACCCGTGCCGAGAAACTGTTTGTTAATCCAGCCCGCGTAGTCCGTGTAGGCCGCCATGCGCGGAAACCACTGCGCGATGGTGTAGATCGTGTTCCCGTCCTCCTTGAAGTGCTCATAACCCGTGCGCGCATTGATGCGCTCGCAGTCGTTGATGGGATAGCTCCAGCCAATCTTGAAGACAAAATCCGCACCCGAGGCCAGCGGCTCCGGCAGATCGATCCTCAGCATGGTCTTCACGATGCTGTGCGGCAGAGCCTTGCCCTTTGCATCCGTCAGCTTGCTGATCTTCATCTCACCGTCGTAGCTTTCATAAGCCAGCAGGCGGTCCAGCGCATAGTAACTGACCTTCTCCGGGTCCACCCCACGCTTGGTGTTAGGCGCGGAGCGCGAGTCCGCGTTGTGCGAGAGGTAGTTCTGATCCAGCTGCACCCAGAGGTAGGTCAGCGCATCCGGCGAGGTGTTATGATAGGTCACCGTGGCCTCGGCTGTGATGGTGCGCTTCACGTCATCCAGCTCCACGTCCACGTCATAGTCCGCGCGGTTCTGCCAGTAGTCCTTTCCCGGCGCCCCGGAGGCGATGCGCTGCGCCGAGGGAGTCGGCACGGTGGAGTCGAGCTGCTGGAATTTGCCGACAGGTGCCCCGGACTCAGCAACGGCGGCAAGCGGCAGGAGGGCGGAAAGAGAAAGCAGGAGGCGTTTCATCGCCCGGCATTCTTCCGAAGGCGGAGGGAATGGCAAGCCCGGTCTCGCGGCTTCGTTCTCCGGAAGAGTGATTGCGCCCCTTTGGAGCATGGGGCAAAACCAGCGCCCCTAATCCCCACCCCATCTTCCTTATGAACATCGGCATCATCGGCGCAGGCCAGATCGGCGGCACTCTGGCCCGCAGGCTCACTCAGCTGGGACACTGCGTCTCCATCGCCAATTCACGCGGACCCGAGACCCTCGCCGATCTCGCGGCTGAATCTGGTGCCGCGGCGAAAAGCGTGACAGAGGTGGTTCGCGGCGTGGACTTGGTGATTGTCTCCATTCCCCTGAAGAGTGTACCGCTGCTGCCAGCCGATCTCCTCAAAGATGTGCCAGAGAGCGTGGTGGTCGTGGACACGGGCAACTATTACCCCTCCTTCCGCGATGGGGTGATCGAAGCCATCGAGTCCGGCATGACGGAGAGCGGCTGGGTGGCCAAACATTTGGGCAGGCCGGTCATCAAGGCCTTCAACTCCATCACCGCAGTGAGCCTGAACGAAGGTGCTCTGCCCCCAGGCAGCCCGGGAAGGATCGCCGTGCCGGTGGCCGGTGATGATGCGGACTCGAAGGATCTGGTGATCCGCCTCATGGGTGAACTTGGCTTCGATGGCCTGGATGCAGGCACGCTGGATGAATCCTGGAAGCAGGAGCCCGGGACACCGGTGTATGCCACTGACCTGGACCTTGATGCAGCACGCCGTGCTTTGTCACAGGCAAATCGTGCGCGCTCTCCAGAGCTGCGTGAGCTGGCCATTCAGAAGATGGTACAGCTGATGCAGCAACCGCAGGGGTTCGCGCATCAGGACTTGATCCAGATGCTGCGGTCACTGCACTGACCATGGGCGGGTTCTTTCGCGTCGGTTGACGAGAAGGGTTGGGCGGGAGCGAAGATCGTCAGGCCATGACTCATTCATGGGCCGAAGATGCCGACACTCCACCGCCCAACCCTTCACGCTCGCATCCAACGCGAACTGTTCTGAAAAGGCTGGGTTGGCCGACTACCTCAGGCGACGACGGCGGAGCAGCGTGAGGAAGCCGGTGATGCCGATGAGCAGCGCACCCGCAGGTTCAGGCACCGCATGGGTTTGCAGATCGAAGTTTGCCGGATCCACGGTGTAGTTGCCAGCGCCCTGCTGGTTGTTCACGCCGCCATAGATCACCGCGTTGGCCCCAGACACGCGCCACTCCAGGGGCATCTCCGTCTTGTCTCCAGGCACGGGAAAGAGCCAGTCGTCGGCCGTGTTGAGATCCAGGCTGTTGTTGGTGATCAGCGCCCACTCGCTGAGGAAGTTGTAGGCGTTCAGAGAGTTGTAGATGAAGATGTAGGCCTGCTCATTCGGGGCGAAGCTGTAGGCTGGCAGTGGCGGCGAGGAGTCGGAGACACCGCCGTTGAGCAGCGTGGCGCTGGAGGCAAAGTAGCTGAAGGTGGAGTTCCAGCCGTTGGCCGCAGGAGCCGTGGCCCGGTCAAAAGGCTTCCAGTTCGACTGCCACTGGTCGAGGTTGTCACCCGTGGGGACGAAGCTGCCGAAGGAGCCGAGCTCGAAGATATAGCTGTCATCCAGCGCGACGCCGTTGCTGTCCAGGATGCTGCCACCCACGGAGCTGCCCCAGTCGATGGTTCTGGAATGCACAGCCGTCACACCGAGTCCGAAGACCATGGCAGCGAGAAGAAGGATGCGTTTCATAAAGATATTCATCTAAAAATGGTTAGGCGGAAAAGGTGGCGGATCAGGGTGTCCAGGGCATCGGCATCACGTAGGTCGCCAGGCCGGTGCGCATCTTGTAGAGCGCGCCCGCGGTGGCCTTGAACATGAGCAGGTTGTTCTCGTTGACGAGGGAGGCATTGTTCAGCTCCGTCCACTGCTGCAGAGCGCCGGCGCTGAGCAGGAAGTGGTTGTAGTAGGCCATGGTCTGCGTGCTGGTGTAGCCCTTCCAGAAGAGGAGCTCGTCAGCCTTCGTCGGATCACGGCTGCCGATGAAGCCAGCGGCCGTGGTCATGCCGCGCATGGCCGGGCTCTGATCCATCGGGTAGGCGCTGCCGATGAAGTTCGGCCCCTGGGCGAGCGGGCAGGCGAAGGCATTCGCGCGCACCATGCCATGCCACACGACTTGCTGCGGCACGCCTTTCGGATGTGTGAACCAGCCATCGCTCGGATCCACGATGAGCGAGCTGTAGTCCGTCAGTGTCGCATCATTGGTTAGCAGCCATTTCGGATTACCGCTGTTTGAGTACAACCAGTAGATTTTGAACTGGCCGGCGATGCGGTCGTAGAACAGCACACGGTCACCGGTGGAAGGATTGTTCGTGGCGGTGAACTGCGTGCGCGGGAACAGATCATTCAGCGTGTGGTGCTCACGGATCACCGCCTTGTCACCGGTGAGGTTCGCCGGGATGCTGGTCTGCGTGTTGCGCAGGTGGCTTGGCAGCAGCGCGATGGTGGTGGCCGTGCTCGCCGCTTCATTGATCTCAAATCGGTGGCCGGCGTTGTCACCGGAGAAGATTTCCACGAAGTACTCACGACCTGGAGCGAACTGGGCCACGATGCTGCTGCCACCGGCGCTGGTGGCCACATTCAGCGTGCTGCCCACCACCGCGTCGATGGTGCCGCAGAAGTTCTTGTCCTTCAGATACGGATAACCCGTCATGACGCACTCCGTGTTCAGGAGGCGGCGTGTCCAGCCAAACACCGGTGTGTTGGCACTGGCCTCAGGGATGTTGTCACCATTTTCATCCAGCTCCAGATAGAGCCTGACGAAGCCCTGGGTCTGACCGGTGAAGAACGGATCGCTCTCCACATCAGCATAGGTCACGGTCTCCGTGCCATCACCATTGTCGGTGACAGTCGGGATGATGGACAGCGCATTCCAGCCCGCAGGTGAATTCACCAGGGCACCGATGCCCATGAGCGCGTAGGTCACATCATCCGGACCTCCGGAGATGCGGTTGAAGGACACATCCAGTTTGCCGGTGAGGGTGTTGCGCACGCCGCGGAAGGCCGGTGTGGTCTGCACGCCGGTGCCTGGGTTCAGGTTCAGCGCATACTCCACGAGATCCGTGTAGCAGTCACCGTCGCCGTTGGAGCCTGGGTTCGGACCGCTGCCGGTGATCTTCTTCCAGTAGTCATACTTGCGGGGTGTGCGCAGGTGCAGCGGGATGTTGTTGTTGATCACGAAGGGATCACCCGAGGCCAGTGTGAACGTGAAGTAGTAGGGGTTCGCGCCAGCGCTGGAGCTGGTGAGATAGCCGGGATTCATCGGATCTTCACCGGCTCCGAGCGCATGCGGATCAGGGAAGCCTGTCGGATCGAAGCTCGCTCCGGCCACCGGACGCGCTGGATCGATGATGTAACCCGTCGGCGCGGTATAACTAAGGGTGTAGTTACCCGGTGTGCCGTCCGTGATGAAGCTATACTGGCCGGTGCTGCCATCCTGCAGGATGGTGATGCCAGCGCCCGGAGGTCCGCTGATGAAGATGCTGCCACCAGAGATGATCTGACCGGTGACGACGTCATAGGCATAGCCGGCGGGATCCACCGCATCCAGGAAGTCATTGCCCAGGCTGTCACTGCCATTGAGCACGATGCGGATGAGGTTGTCATTGCTGCCCTGGGTGTCGGTGGTGCTGGTGGCGCCTTCAGGATCGATCTCCTGCACAAAGTAGGTTCCGTCTGGCAGGCCGGTGAAGGTGTAGGTGCCAAGCGCATCCGTCATGGTTTCGCGGATGAGCTGGTCGATCCCGTCATCATAGACACCATTGTCATTCGTGTCCGCATAGAGGCGGATGGCCACGGAAGGCACGGGCTGGTCACTGTCGCTCAGGCTGCCGTCGAGGTCATAGTCATCACGCACCTGGCCGCTGATGGTGCGCGTGCCGGAGATCGCGGCGAAGCCGAAGTCGATGGTGTTGTCCACCTCACCTGCGGCGAGCTCGATGACCGGGCTCAGCGTGGCTGCGGAGGCCGTGGCCTGGATGCCATTGTCGTCATTATCCTGCTGGTCGTCAGCCGTGTTGGTCGTCGTGGAGGACAGCGGGAATCCTGCAGGCGCTGTGGCGATGCGCAGGCGATACAGGCCAGGGGCCACGTTGGCGAAGCTGTAGAGACCGCCAGATGCCGTGGTGCTCGTCGTCGGCTGAATGCCGGCGGTGAGAGCATCGCTGTCGATGGAGGCACCTGTGCCGGTGAGCAGTTCCACGATCACCCCATTGATGCCGCTTTCGCTCGCATCCTTGAAGCCGTCGTTGTCACTGTCATTCCAGACGAGGTTGCCGATGGTGACGGACTGCTCGTCGATGAAGTTGGCGTTCGTGACGGGTGTGCCGCCCGCCACGCTCATCGGACCCACTGTGTTGGAGGTGACGCTGAGATAGCCGGCTGGATCGGTTTCCACCACGCGATAGTTACCAGGAACCAGATTGCCGAAGCTGTAGGCACCGCTGGCATTGGTGGTCGTGGTCGTCGGCTGCACACCTGGGGTGATTGGATCACTGTCGATGTCATTGCCGTTGTTGTTCTTGAGGGTGAGGGTGACACCGCTGATCGGAGCATCGCCATCATCATCGTTGTCGATGTCAGCCAGCACGGTGCCGCTGATGCTGCCAAACTGCTCATCCACAAAGTTCATGCCGGTGGTGGGTGTGCCTGCGATCACGTTCACAGGGTTCAGCGTGTTCGGTGTGACACTGAGATAGCCCGCAGGATCGGTTTCCACCACGCTGTAGGTGCCTGGAAGCAGGTTGCTGAAGCTGTAGACACCGCTGGCATTGGTGGTCGTGTTGGTTGGCTGCACGCCGGGTGTGACTAGGTCGCTGTCGATGTCATTGCCATTGCTGTCCTTCAGGGTGACGGTCACGCCGCTGATCGGAGCATCGCCATCATTGTCACTATCCGTGTCAGCCAGCACGCTGCCGCTGATGCTGCCGGGCTGCTCGTCCACGAAGTTGATGCCGGTGGTGGCGGTGCCTGCCACCACGTTCACAGGACTCACGGTGTTCGGTGTGACGCTGAAGTAGCCTGCGGGGTCTGTTTCCACCACACGGTAGGTGCCTGGAAGCAGATTGCTGAAGGTGTAGGTGCCGCTGGCGTTGGTCGTTCTGGTGGTTGGCTGCACGCCGGGAGTGACCAGGTCACTGTCGATGTCATTGCCGCTGCTATCCTTCAGGGTGACGGTCACACCGCTGATCGGCGTGTCGCCATCGTTATCATTGTCCGTGTCAGCCAGCACGCTGCCGCTGATGCTGCCGGGCTGTTCATCCACAAAGTTCACGCCGCTGGTCTCTGCACCAGCCACGACGCTCAGATTCGCCACGGTGTTCGGTGTGACGCTGAAGTAGCCTGCCGGGTCGGTCTCAACCACGCGATAGGTGCCAGGACGCAGACCCGTGAAGCTGTAGGCGCCGCTCGCATCCGTCGTCGCGGTCGTGGGCTGCACACCTGGGACGAAATCGTTGCTGTCGATGTCGTTACCGCTGCTGTCCTTGAGGGTCAGCACGACATTGCTGAGCGGCGTGTCGCCGTCGTCATCGTTGTCCGTGTCTCCGAGCACGCTGCCACTGATGCTGCCGGCCTGCTCGTCCACGAAATTGACTCCGTTGGTGGCGGTGCCTGCTGCCACGACCACAGGGCTGACCAGATTGGCCGTGACGCTGAAGTAGCCGGGCAGGTCCGTCTGGATCACACGGTAGGTGCCCGGGCGCAGACCGGTGAATGCATAAGCGCCGGTGCCGCTGGTCGTGGTGGTGGTGGGCTGCACGCCCGGGGTGACGTCATCACTGTCGATGTCATTGTCGTTGTCATCTCTCAGTGTGAGTGTGACACCGCTGATCGGATCCTCACCGATGTCATCGTTGTTCGTGTCAGCGAGCACGCTGCCGCTGATGCTGCCCGCTTCTTCATCGATGAAGTTCACATCGCTGGTCACGGTGCCTGCCGCGACTTCCACTGGAGACACGGTGTTCGGCGTGACACTGAAGTAGCCTGCTGGATCTGTCTCCACCACACGGTAGATGCCAGGAACCAGGCCGGTGAAGCTGTAGCCACCGCTGGCGTTGGTGGTCGTGGTGGTAGGCTGCACGCCTGGGGTGACGTCGTCGCTGTCGATGTCATCACCATTGCTGTCTTTCAGCGTCAGCGTGATGCTGCTGAGGGGATCATCGCCGATGTCGTCATTGTCAGCGTCAGCGAGCACGGTGCCCGTGATGCTGCCAGCCTGTTCATCCACGAAACTCACATCCGAAGTCGTGGTACCGGCCACCACCAGCACAGGAGTGACGGTGTTCGGGGTGACGCTGAAGTAGCCCGCGAGGTCGGTTTCGACCACGCGATAACTTCCCGGCACGAGGCCGCTGAAGGTGTAGACACCGCTGGCATCCGTTGTTGTGGTCGTTGGCTGCACACCGGGAGTGATGTCGTCACTGTCGATGTCATTGCCGCTGCTGTCCTTAAGCGTCAGCGTGACACCGCTGAGCGGTGCATCACCATCGTCGTCATTGTCCGCGTCAGCCAGCACGGTGCCTGTGATGCTTCCGGCTTCCTCATCCACAAAGTTGACGTCATTGGTCGGCATGCCGGCCAGCACGATCACAGGTGCGAGTGTGTTTGGCGTGACACTGAAGTAACCGGCCGGGTCTGTCTCCACCACACGATAGTTGCCAGGAGTCAGGTTGCTGAAGCTGTAGGCGCCGCTGGCATTGGTGGTGGTCGTCGTAGGCTGCACACCGGCGGTGAGAGGATCGCTGTCGATGTCATCGCCATTGCTGTCCTTCAGCGTGATCGTGACACCGCTGATCGGATCATCACCGAGGTCATCATTGTCGTTGTCGGCGAGCACGGTGCCGTTGATGCCGGCGGTCTGCTCATCCACAAAGTCCGCGCCCGTGGTGGCGGCGCCGGCCACGACGGTGGCAGGGCCCACGGTGTTTGGAGTGACGCTCACATAGCCTGCCAGATCGGTTTCAACGATGAGGTAGGAGCCTGGGGCCACATTCGTGAAGGTGTAAGCACCGCTGGCATTGGTGGTCGTTGTCGTCGGCTGGACACCGGCGGTGAGAGGATCGCTGTCGATGTCGTCACCATTCAGATCCTTCAGGGTCAGGGTGACACCGTTGATCGGTGCGTCGCCATCGTCATCATTGTCCGTGTCAGCCATGACGGTGCCGGAGATGCTGCCGGGCTCTTCATCTACAAAGTTCACACCGGTGGTGGTCGTGCCTGCCGCGACGTTTACGGACGACACTGTGTTGGACGTGACACTGAAGTAGCCAGCAGGATCGGTTTCAACGACACGATAGGTGCCCGGGCGAAGGCCTGCGAAGAGGTAAGCGCCTGTGCCGTTGGTCAGAGCGATCGTCGGCTGGATGCCTGCGGCAAAAGGATTGCTGTCGATGTCGTCACCGTTGCTGTCCTTCAGCGTCAGCGTCACTCCGCTGAGCGGATCATCACCGAGGTCATCATTGTCAGTGTCGGCGAGCACGGTGCCGGTGATGCTGCCAGCCTCTTCATCTACGTAGTTCACATCCGCCGTCGGTGTGCCTGCCGCGACGAGCACGGGAGAGATCGTGTTGGGAGTGACACTGTAGTAGCCTGCGGGATCTGTCTCGATCACACGATAGCTGCCAGGAAGCAGGTTGGTGAAGCTATACACACCGCTGGCATTGGTGGTGGTCGTCGTCGGCTGCACGCCGGCAGTGAGAGGATCACTGTCGATGTCGTCACCATTGCTGTCCTTGAGCGTGATCGTGACGCCGCTGATTGGATCATCGCCGATGTCATCATTGTCGGTGTCCGCGAGCACGGTGCCGGTGATGCTGCCAGCCTCTTCATCCACGTAGTTCACATCCGTCGTCGGTGTGCCTGCCGCGACGAGCACAGGGGAGATCGTGTTGGGGGTGACACTGAAGTAACCTGCAGGATCGGTTTCCACCACGCGATAGCTGCCTGGAGGCAGGCCTGCGAAGGTGTAGTCACCGCTGGCATTCGTGATGGCCGTGGTCGGCTGCACCCCAGGGGTGATGAGATCGCTGTCGATGTCGTTTCCGTTGCTGTCCTTCAGCGTGACGGTCACGCCACTGATCGGATCATCGCCCATGTCGTTGTTGTCCGTGTCAGCGAGCACGGTGCCGCTGATGCTGCCAGGCTCTTCGTCGATGAAATTGACACCGCTGGTCGCTGCACCGGAGGTGACGACCACAGGCGAGATCGTGTTGGGCGTGATGCTGAAGTAGCCCGCCAGATCTGTCTGCACGACACGATAGCTGCCCGGGGACAGGTTCGCGAAGCTGTAGACACCGTTGCTGTCCGTGGTGGTGGTCGTGGGCTGCACGCCTGGGGTGATGTCATCGCTGTCGATGTCGTTTCCATTGCTGTCCTGCAGTGTGAGCGTGACGCCGCTGAGCGGATCGTCACCGATGTCGTCATTGTCGATGTCAGCGAGCACGGTGCCCGTGATGCCGCTGAGCTGCTCATCCACGAAGTCCACACCGCTGGTGACTGTGGCTGCCACCACATCTACCGGGAAGACGGTGTTTGGAGTGATGCTGAGGTAACCGGCCGGATCAGTCTCGACCACACGATAGCTGCCTGGACGCAGACCGGTGAAGGTGTAGACGCCGCTGGCGTTCGTGGTCACCTCAGTTGGCTGGATGCCGGAGGTGAATGGATCGCCGTCGATGTCGCTGCCGAGGCTGTCTTTGAGCGTCAGCGTGACGCCGCTGATGGGATCATCTCCATCATCATCATTGTCCGTGTCAGCGAGGACGGTGCCGGTGATGCTGCCTTCCTGCTCATCCACGAAATTCACGTCCGAGGTATCCATGCCAGCGACCACGATCACTGGGAAGCTCACGTTCGTGGTCACGCTGAAGTAGCCTGGCAGGTCCGTCTCCTCCACCATGTAGGTGCCAGGGGCCAGGTTGACGAAGGTGTAGAAGATATAGAAGCCATTGCTGTCCGTGGTGGTCGCTGTCGGCTGGACGCCAGGGGTGACGAGATCGCTGTCGATGTCGTCACCATTGCTGTCCTTCAGCGTGAGGGTGACACCGCTGATCGGCGTGTCGCCGATGTCATCGTTGTCCAGGTCAGCGAGCACCGTGCCGCTGATGCTGCCGGGCTGTTCGTCCACGAAGCTCACATCGTTCGTCGGTGTGCCAGCGGCCACCACCACAGGCGAGACCGTGTTGGGCGAGACGCTGAAGTAGCCTGCAGGATCGGTTTCCACCACGCGGTAGGTGCCTGGACGCAGGTTTGCGAAGGTGTAAGCACCGCTGGCGTTCGTGGTGGTTGTGGTCGGCTGGGTGCCGGGGGTGACGAGGTCGCTGTCGATATCATGACCAAGGCTGTCTTTCAGCGTCAGGGTCACACCGCTGATTGGATCATCACCCATGTCATCATTGTCTGTGTCAGCGAGCACGCTGCCGCTGATGCTGCCTGCTTGCTCATCGATGAAGTTCACACCGCTGGTCGCCTGGCCTGCGGTGACAGCGACAGGTGCAACCGTGTTGGAGGTCACGCTGAAGTAGCTGGCGAGGTCGGTTTCCACCACGCCGTAGCTGCCGGGGGAAAGATTGGCGAAGGTGTAGACACCGCTGCCATTGGTCGTCGCTGCGGTTGGCTGGATACCGGGGGTGACGAGGTCGCTGTCGATGTCGTCACCGTTGCTGTCCTTCAGCGTGAGGGTGACACCGCTGATCGGATCATCGCCGATGTCGTCATCGTCCGCGTCAGCAAGCACGGTGCCGGTGATGCTGCCAGCCTGCTCATCGATGAAGCTCACATTGTTTGTCGGTGTGCCAGCTGCCACGACGACGGGGGACACCGTGTTTGGCGAGACACTGAAGTAACCGGCAGGATCTGTCTCAACGACGCGATACGTGCCCGGACGCAGGCCTGCGAAGGTGTAGACGCCGCTGGCATCCGTGGTGGTCGTGGTGGGCTGCACGCCAGGAGTGATGAGGTCGCTGTCGATGTCAGCACCTGTGCTGTCCTTCAGGGTCAGTGTGATGCCGCTGAGCGGTGAGTCGCCATCGTCGTCATTGTCGGTGTCGGCGAGCACGGTGCCGCTGATGCTGCCAGCCTCTTCATCGATGAAGTTCACGCCGCTGGTCACCACACCTGCGGTGACAGCGACAGGTGCAACCGTGTTGGAGGTCACACTGAAGTAGCCCGCCAGGTCGGTTTCCACCACGCGGTAGGTGCCTGGAGTCAGACCTGCGAAGCTATAGATGCCAGCGGCATTCGTGATGGCCGTGGTGGGCTGCACGCCTGGGGCGATCGGATCACTGTCGATATCGTTCCCACTGCTATTTTTCAGCGTGAGGGTGACCCCGCTGATCGGATCATCGCCATCGTCATCATTGTCAGTATCGGCCAGCACGGTGCCGGTGATGCCGCTGAGCTGCTCATCGACGAAGCTCACATTGTTCGTCGGTGTGCCAGCTGCCACGACCACAGGGTTCACTGTGTTTGGCGTGATGCTGACGTAGCCGGCAGGATCCGTTTCAACGACACGATAGGTGCCCGGACGCAGGCCTGCGAAGGTGTAGACGCCGCTGGCATCCGTGGTGGTGGTCGTGGGCTGCACGCCTGGGGCGATCGGATCACTGTCGATGTCAGCACCTGTGCTGTCTTTCAGGGTCAGCGTGATGCCGCTGAGCGGTGAGTCGCCATCGTCGTCATTGTCGGTGTCGGCGAGCACGGTGCCGCTGATGCTGCCGGCCTCTTCATCGATGAAGTTCACGCCGCTGGTCACCACACCTGCGGTGACGACCACGGGTGAAACGGTGTTGGTCGTGACGCTGAAGTAGCCCGCCAGGTCGGTTTCCACCACGCGGTAGGTGCCTGGAGTCAGACCTGCGAAGCTGTAGACACCGCTGGCATTCGTGATGGCCGTGGTGGGCTGCACCCCTGGGGCGCTCGGATCACTGTCGATGTCGTTGCCGCTGCTATTCTTCAGCGTGAGGGTGACACCGCTGATCGGATCATCGCCATCGTCATCATTGTCAGTGTCAGCCAGCACGGTGCCGGTGATGCCGCTGAGCTGCTCATCGACGAAGCTCACATTGTTTGTCGGTGTGCCTGCTGCCACGACCACAGGGTTCACTGTGTTTGGCGTGATGCTGACGTAGCCGGCAGGGTCTGTTTCGACGACACGATAGGTGCCTGGACGCAGGCCTGCGAAGGTGTAGACGCCGCTGGCATCGGTGGTGGTGGTCGTGGGCTGCACGCCAGGAGTGACGAGATCACTGTCGATGTCTGCACCTGTGCTGTCCTTCAGTGTGAGGGTGATGCCGCTGAGAGGTGAGTCACCGGTGTCGTTATTGTCTGTGTCAGCGAGCACGCTGCCGCTGATGCTGCCAGCCGCTTCGTCGATGAAGTTCACGTTCGCCGTTGTGGTGCCCGCGACGACGTTCACCGGAGACACGGTGTTGGAGGTCACGCTGAAGTAGCCCGCGAGATCGGTTTCCACGACGCGGTAGCTGCCGGGAACCAGGTTCGTGAAGCTGTAGGCGCCGCTGCCATTCGTGGTGGTGGTCGTGGGCTGCACGCCAGCAGCGCCAGCGTCGCTGTCGATATCATTGCCGCTGCTGTCCTTCAGGGTCAGCGTGACACCACTGATCGGCGTGTCGCCATCGTCATCGTTGTCTGCATCGGCCAGGACGGTGCCACTGATGCTGCCAGCCTGCTCGTCGATGAAGTTCACATTGTTAGTCACTGTGCCTGCCACCACGTTCACGGAGGAGACGGTATTGGAAGTGACACTGAAGTAACCTGCGGGGTCGGTTTCCACGACGCGGTAAGTGCCCGGGCGCAGACCAGCGAAGGTGTAGACACCGCTGGCGTTCGTGGTGGTTGTCGTCGGCTGGATGCTGGCGGTGCCAGCGTCGCTGTCGATATCGTTGCCGCTGCTGTCCTTCAGGGTCAGCGTGACACCGCTGAGCGGTGAGTCGCCATCGTCATCGTTGTCCGCATCGGCCAGGACAGTGCCGGTGATGCTGCCCGCTTGTTCATCCACGAAGTCGACCCCGCTGGTCACAGCCGCTGCGGTGACGAGCACAGGTGAGACGGTGTCCGGGCTGACGCTGAAGTAGCCAGGAAGATCTGTCTCGATGACGCGATAGCTGCCTGGAGGCACATCGGTGAAAGTGTATGCACCGCTGGCGTTGGTGATCGCGGTGGTGGGCTGCACGCCGGGGGTGATGGCATCACTGTCGATGTCATTGCCGCTGCTGTCCTTGAGGGTCAGCGTGACGCCGCTCAGAGGTGCGTCGCCGGTGTTGTCGTTGTCAGTATCCGCCAGGACAGTGCCGGTGATATTGCCAGTGTGCTCATCCACAAAGTTGACGCCGCTGGTGGTGTTGCCTGCGGTCACCAGCACTGGGGAAACGGTGTTGGAGGTGACACTCAGGTAACCTGCTGGATCGGTCTCGACCACGCGGTAGCTGCCCGGAGGCACATTGGTGAAGGAATAGAAGCCACCCACGTTTGTTGTCGTGGTGGTGGGCTGCACGCCGGGAGTGCCGGAGTTGCTGTCGATGTCATTGCCACTGCTGTCTTTGAGGGTCAGCGTGACGCCATTGATGCCGTTGTCACCGATGTCGTCGTTGTTGGTGTCAGCACGCACAGTGCCGGCGATGCTGCCCGTCTGCTCGTCGACGAAATTCACATTCGAGGGTCCTGCACCCGCGGTGACCAGCACTGGAGAAACCGTGTTAGGTGTGAGGCTGAGATAGCCGGGGAGGTCGGTCTCGACGACGCGATAACTGCCTGGAGGCACACCGGTGAAGGTGTATACACCGCTGGCATTCGTGATGGCCGTGGTGGGCTGGATGCCGGGAGTGATGGCATCGCTATCAATGTCGTTGCCGCTGCTGTCCTTGAGAGTGACGGTCACGCCGCTAACCGGCGTATCGCCCGTGTCATTGTTGTCCGTGTCAGCCAGGACAGTGCCGCTGATGCCGCCGGTCTGCTCGTCCACGAAGTTCACATTGGCCGTGGCTGCGCCAGCACTCACCACCACTCCAGACACGGTGTTGGACGTGATGCTGAGGTAACCGGCAGGATCGGTCTCGACCACGCGGTAGGTGCCGGGATGCAGATTGAGGAAGCTGTAAGCACCCGAGGCGTTCGTGGTGGTGGTCGTGGGCTGCACGCCTGGAGTGCCGGAGTCGCTGTCGATGTCGTTGCCGCTGCTGTCCTGGAGAGTCAGGGTGACTCCGTTGATGCCGACATCACCGGTGTCATTGTTATCGGTGTCAGCGCGGACGAAGCCCGTGATGCTGCCAGCCTGCTCATCCACGAAGTTGATGTTGCTGGTCGTGCCACCGGCATTCACCGCCACGGAGGAAACAGTGTTGCTCGTGACACTGAAGTAACCTGCGAGGTCGGTTTCCACGACGCGGTAAGTGCCAGGAACCAGATTGCCGAAGGTGTAGGCGCCGCTGGCATTCGTGGTGGTGGTTGTGGGCTGCACGCCAGCTGTGCCGGAATCGCTGTCGATGTCATTACCGCTGCTGTCTTTGAGCGTGAGTGTGACGCCGTTGAGGCCCACATCGCCTGTGTCATCATTGTTGGTGTCAGCGCGGACGAAGCCCGTGATGCTGCCTGCCTGTTCATCCACGAAGTTGATGTTGCTGGTCGCAGCTCCGGCATTCACCACCACAGGCGAGACGGTGTTCGTGGTGACGCTGAAGTAGCCCGCAGGATCTGTTTCCACCACGCGGTAGGTGCCTGGCAGCAGATTGCTGAAGGAATAGACGCCGCTGGCATTCGTGGTGGTGGTCGTGGGCTGGATGCCCGCGAGACCTGAGTTGCTATCGATGTCGTTGCCACTGCTGTTTTTCAGCGTGAGCGTGACACCACTGATCGGTGAATCGCCGGTGTCATTGTTGTCGGTGTCAGCGCGCACCGAGCCGGTGATGCTGCCTGCCTGTTCATCGACGAAGTTGATGTTGCTGGTCGCAGCTCCGGCATTCACCGCCACGGCGGACACGGTGTTAGGCGTCACACTGAAGTAGCCTGCAGGATCTGTTTCAACCACGCGGTAGGTGCCTGGCAGCAGGTTGCCGAAGGTGTAGATGCCGCTGGCGTTGGTGGTCGTGGTTGTTGGCTGCACTCCCGCCGTGCCAGAGTCACTATCGATGTCATTCCCACTGCTGTCCTTCAGGGTCAGGGTGACACCACTGATCGGCGAATCGCCAGTATCATTGTTATCAGTATCTGCGAGTACGGTGCCGGTGATGCTGCCCGCCTGCTCGTCCACGAAGTTGATGTTGCTGGTCGTGGCGCCTGCATTCACCACCACCGGAGACACGGTGTTCGTGGTGACACTAAAGTAGCCCGCAGGATCCGTCTCAACGACGCGGTAGGTGCCAGGGCGCACGTTGGTGAAGGTGTAGACACCACTGCCGTTCGTGGTCGTGATGGTCGGCTGCACTCCGGCGGTTCCGGCATCGCTGTCGATGTCATTGCCGCTGCTGTCCTTGAGGGTCAGTGTGACACCGCTGATGCCGACATCGCCGGTGTCATTGTTGTCAGTGTCAGCGCGCACAGTGCCGGCAATGATGCCCGCCTGCTCGTCCACGAAGTTGACATTGCTGGTCGTCGAGCCAGCGACGACATTCACCGGATTCACGGTGTTTGTGGTGACACTGAAATAGCCTGCGAGATCGGTTTCGACGACCTGATAGGTGCCGTGCACGACACCGGAGAAAGTATAAACACCGCTGCCGTTGGTGGTCGTCGTGGTGGGCTGGATGCCCGCGAGACCGGGATTGCTGTCGATGTCATTGCCGCTGCTGTCCTTGAGGGTCAGTGTGACACCGCTGATGCCCACATCGCCCGTGTCATTGTTGTCGGTGTCTGCCAAAACAGTGCCTGTGATGCTGCCGAGACGGCGGAAGCCATCATCACCCGCAGGTGTGGTCACACCGCTGGCGGCGGTGACATTGTTTGGATCCGTGCCGGCGGTCTGCTGATAGCCTGTGGTGAAGACTGCGGTGAACTGCGCATCGGTCTGGTCCACATTCACATTGGTCGTGCCAGGAGGCACGGAGGCCGTCCAGTCACCGGAGGCATTCGTCACCACGGTCTGGAGCACGCCGAAGCTGTTGGTGATGATGACATCGATGTTCGCCAGGGCGGTGTCGCTGCCGCCGAAGCTGCCGTTGCCATCCACATCATGATAAACCTTGCCACCCACCGTGCCCATGAGCACATCCAGGAAGTCACGACCCGTCGTGCTGCTGCCGGCGGCAGCAGAGACTGGAATCATGTTGTTGTTAGGCGCGGCCACGTCCGCCGTGGAATACCAGCCGAAGAGGTCACGCTCGACGACGACATAGTTTCCGGCGCTGAGTCCTGCGAAGGCGTAGGTGCCGTCCGCGGCAGTGAGCGTCGATTGCACCACGGCCTCGCCTGGATCTGCCACACCGTTGTTGTTGGAATCTTCGATGAGATCGACCGGCACGTTTTCAATGCCCACCTCACCGGCAGTCACCGCCGCATTGGCGTTGGCATCATTCCACACCTTGCCGGAGATGCTGGCGTAGCTGGCGGAGGGTGTGAGGTAGTCGAAGAAGTTGTTGTTCGCGAAGGTCGTGAGCGTGCTCACATTCAGCGCGATGCGGTTGTCATTCGCTCCCTGCGTATCGCCGCTGCTGGAGTAGCCGGGCGGCTGGGATTCGACAATGACATAGGTGCCCGTGGCGAGGTTCGGGAACTCATAGAGACCATCCGCGGCCGTGGTGACGATGGCCACAAGCGTGCCGTCAGCCGGGTTGCCATCCGCATTTGGATCGGTGTAGAGGCTGACCGTCACTCCCGCGAAGGCGCTGTCACCAGCATTGAAGGTGCCGCTCTGATCCGGGTCGATGTAGACACGGCCGGTGATCTTTGCTGCAACGAGTGTGATGGTGGTGCTGCTGGTGGCCGCAGGCACGGCATCACCGTTCGCGTCCACGCTGTAGTTCGCGGAGGCATTGTTCGTCGCAGGCGCGGCAGCTCCCGTGGCCTTCAACGTCACATCGATCGCTGTCGCGGTGGCTCCTGCGGCGAGGCTGCCTGCTCCTGTGATGTCATTCCAAAGCAGAGTGCCATTACCGACGGCATCAGGAGTGGTCGTTGCGGACACAAAGCTGAAGTCAGTGCCTGAGAAGAGATCCTCAACCGGCAGCGTGGTGATGGCGGTGGTGCCGGTGTTCTGCACGGAGATGCGGAAGACCACATTGGTGTTGATGTTGGCCGGGCCGGGGTTTGGGCTGATCAGCGTCTTGGTGATGGTATGTGCCGGACGCGTGACGGTCACGTTCGCAAAGCTGCTGCCCGTGACGCCACCACCTGCGTTGGCACTGGCGGTATTGGTGACGGTGGCGCCTGCAGAGAGGGCGGTGAAGTTCAGCGTGATGGTGATGCTCTGGCCGGATGTCAGCGGGCCGACATTCGTCCAGCTCACCGTTCCGCTGCCAGTCGAGCTCGGCGTGAGGCTGGCGGAGACGAATGTCAGATTTGCAGCCGGGAAGGTGTCCGTCAGCGCGATGGTGCTGAGCGTGGTGTTGCCGGTGTTGGCGACCTGCACGGTGTATTGCAAAGCTTCACCGATCACCGCGATGCCATCTGCCGGCGCCACCAGGGTCTTCCTCACGGACACGGCCGGTGCCACGTTCGGGATGGTGGCCGTGTCGTTGCTGGTGTCCAAGGAGTCGGTCGGATCCACATAGGTCGCCGTGAGCAGTTCACCGAGCTGGGCACGCAGGGTGCCGTTGTTGTTACCAGCGCCGAGAGTGGTGCTGGCGGGGATGGAGCCGACAAAGATGCCCGTGTTCACACCGGTCTCCGTCAGAGTGACCACCTCGCTGTCACCGCTGGCGCTGGTGATGGTGACGGTCACCGTTTCGGCGACGGTGGCGTTCGTGTTTTGGTCGAGATCGGTGACACGCACATAGACGGTCTCCCCGCCTGCGTAGGTGGAGGTGCGCGGGCCGTTCGAGCCGGTGGTGAAATGCGTGGTGCTCGGTGTTCCGAGGTCGAGCATGGTCACGTTCACCGTGGTGGCGCGTGTGGCATTGATGCCTTCCGTGCCTTCATTGGCGGTCACGGCGATGTTGTAGGTGCCGGATGTGGCACCCACGGACCAGGCATACTCATAGGTCTTCGTGCCCGTGGTGGTAGCGACGACATTCGCCCCATTCAGTGTGGCGCTGACATTGCCGCTGCCGCCGGGACCGGTGATGGCCAGGCCCATGCTGGTGATGTCCGCATTGCCGAAGGGATCGCTCGCTGTGCTGCGGACGTAGACGGTCGTGCCGCTGGTGAGGCCGGTGATCAGATTTCCCGCAGGATACGGCGCATCATAGACACCCAGCGTGTTCACATCGATGACCGTGGTGGTTGGCAGCGTGATCTTCGAAGGAGTGGTGGTGCTGTCGAACCGGACGGTGAAGGTGACACCGGACTGCGCGGTGGTGATGTCCATCGTCACATAGTCGCTTGCCGCAAAGTTGGTTGCGCTGGCCAGCGCGCCGAAGTTGAGGGTCAGGATGCCGTTGCCCGTGCTGGTGCTGGCGCTCGCACTGGTGCTGGTGGCAAAGGTGGTCGTGTTCTTCTTCAGCACGGCCGTGATGCTCGGTGTGGAGGGCATGGTGCCAGTAGCCACATTGTAGTGGGCGGTGACCACCGGCGTGGCTCCCACCGGCAGGGTGAAGGTGGAGGCAAAGGTCGGTGCCTGGGTGAAGGTGGCCGTCGTTGTGCCGCTGGGAGCTGCCTTGAGGGCCACGCCACCAATCGCCGCCAGAAGCGCATTCCCCGAGGTTCCTGAGCCGAACGAAATGTTGGTCTGTGTCGCCACGCCGGTCTTGGACTGGGCCGCGCCCGATGTCTGGCCGGTGTAGGGTGTGGAGGCCCAGAGAGAGGTGCCGCCGCCTGTGATGGTGTAGTTGGCAGCATTGCGTCCTGCCACGACACCGAAGATCAGGTCTCCGGCAGCGCTCGGCACGTTGACGTTCGGGCTTCCCGTTAGGGTGGAGGTGCTGGCGAAGGCGCCGAGAGGTGTGCCCGTGAGGTCCACGCCTGCATAGGTGACGGCACCCACGATCGAGCCTTGATTGAGCGCCGAGCTGAAGGTCACCACCACGTTGTTGGCGCCGGTCGGCGGATTGTAGAGACGGTAGATGTAGATGCGACCGTCTGGTGAGGTGGAGTCATCCACGTTCTGCGTGCCCACCAGTGTCATCGCCTGGGCGGCGTAGGTGACGCCGGTGACGGTCTCATCATCCTGGTCGCGGTAAGAGATTCCCACCATGAGGATGCGGTTGCTGCCCGTGGTGCCAGAATTGTGGCTCAGCGTGTGGCTGGTGGGAGTCTGGCTGCTGGAGTTGGACGTGCTCGCTGCGCCGACCACGGTGATGGTTCCGGCCGTCTGGCCGAGCGTGGCCGTGCTGGCGGTGGTCGCGTCACTCGTCGCCACAGGATCCACACGATCCAGCGCCTGGCTCGGGTCACTGAGGTAGAGGAACTTGTTCTGCGTCGGCACCGCGATCACTGCGGTGCCGGTGCAGGTCTCGTTAAACTCGGGATCGGTGTAGACGAAGGACAGGCTGTTTCCAGGAGCGACGAGCAGTGTGCCGTCCATCTGCGAGGAGCCTGTGGTCGTGGAAGTGGTTAGGCCGGTGGTGTTGCGGAAGATGCCGCTGGTCGCCGTGGTTTCCACCAGGGTGACGAACTCCGCATCGCCATTGCTGGTGTTGCGGACCACGACGGTGATGCTTTCCACGGCGCCCGTGTTGTTGTTCGCATCAGGATCTGTCATCGTGCCATAGATGAGCGCACCTGCCGTGTAGGACGGCTGCACGGTTCCCGTGGAATTGGTGAACTGCGCGGCGCAGGCCGTGGAGCCTGCGGGCGGTGGCACCACCACGTTGGCCGTGGACACGAGGTTGTAGTTCGAGTTGCTCACCGTGTTGGCGATCGAACCCGCGGCGTTGACAGTACAACGATAGGTGAAGACGGTCATGCCGCCGCGCAGGATGATGGGGATGGTGTAGCCGCTTTCATCCAGCGGGAAGGCGGTGCCAGAGGTGGCATCTGGAATGGCCACACCATCACGCTTCGTGCTGCCTGTCACGTAGCCCAGGGAGGCGTTCAGCGGGTCAAGCACCAGCAGGTTACCGAGAGGCAGGAGGCCTTTGTTGTCCACATCGATGCGATACTCGATGGTGTCACCAATGGTCAGGCCGGGGTTTCCTGCATCGACCGCGATGGTGAAGGATTTAATGAGGGTCGGGACTGGGAACGGCAGCACTGTCGTGCCGCAGTCCAGATAGGGAAGCGCAGGACCGGCGACCGCTGGATCCTGGCCCCAGGCGGCTGTGATGGTCACGCCATCCAGCGTGTAGAGGCGCATGGCGGTCTGGTCCTTGTCCGGATCATTCACGCGGCGTGACTCCATGGTGCCGATGTCCAGATGAGCGTCATACTTGCCGTTCTTCGGGTCGGTGAGAGGGCCTGCCTTGTCACCATTGTAGTCCACATACACACGGGTGGCGGAGGTGGGGGTGACCCACACGGGGCTGCCGTTTTGTGTGAGGTTCTCGCTGCCAGGTCCCCAGCCTACCACGGCCTCCGTGGTCAGGTTGTCAGACGGCACCATGGAAAAGCCCCAGTCGTGGACGTTGTTGGAGCTCGGGTTGGCACCTACGGTGACGATGCCGAAGAAGTCCGCGCCATTCGAGCTGACAAACTTGGCGCCGGAATTCTGCGGGATCTGGTACTGGGTCACGCCATTGGCCGCCACGGAGAAGCTCGCGTTCCCGACCGATGTTGTCACGTTGATGGTTAGGGCGGAAGCGTTCGGGTTGTAGATGAAGGCATAGGCCTGGTGGCCGTTCGCTGCGGTGCCCACGGGTGAGTAGGTCACATCACTCCACTGGTCGCGCGGATAGAGCGTGAAGCGGCGGCTCTCATAGCGCGCGCCAATATCGCCCGTGATCAGATGCACCTGCACGGGCTTGCCCGCGTTCACGGTGGCGCCTTTCTTGATGCCGCCGTTCATGAGGTAGGATTCACCGCGGTTGAGGGTGATGTTGATGGCTGCACCTGCGCCTGAGCCGTCCGCATCGATCGCCACCGTTGTGGCATCATCACGAGCCATCACAAAAAGGCCCACGTATTCAAACATGGAGCTCGAGCTCACATCATCACCCACGGGGGCGATGTACTGCGTGCCGTAGTCCATGGTCGGAAGCACTTCATTGGCACCGCAAAGCACGGTGCCTGGGGTCGTGGCCCAGCTGGCGCGGGACACCACCAGCGCCTTGGTGCCGCCGAAACGGTCACGCCCGTCATAGAGACGGTTCACCGGGTTGCGCGGCAGCGGGATCTGATTCCTCAGCACGATGACGGAACCCGTCGTGAAAGTGGCCGGATCATTCGCATAGCCAGGAGGCACGCCGTTGGCATCGTTGCCGTCACCCCAGATCTGCGTGGTGGACTGGGTGGGATTGTTCAGATCGACCTCATAACCGTCTTCCCAATGGTCGTAATGAATCACAGTTCCCGCGCCGGTGGCCACGATGGAGACCACGGATTCCAGGGTATTTCCCACGATGCCTGCGGCTGGCTCGACGCTCACCAGGGCGGTCTTCACCTGCACTTCAGGCAGCGGCACATAGAACTCATGGATGATATTGGCCGCCCAGGAAGGCGTGGCCAAGGCCGCGAGCAGAGGCAACATGAGCTTCCAAAGGATGGAGCGGTGATGAGGCGCGCACGTAGAGCCCTTGCCAGAGGTTGATGGAAATGTGGAGTTCATCGCTTTTACAATTTTTACAAATAACTCACAAAGGATATGATAATCAACACAAACTATAATTTCTGTCATAGCATTCATCCTTCCATCGGGGTTTCGCCTGATTTTGGGATCCAGTGGCTCAGTACAGATCCCTAAAATGTGGCTTTTTGAACACTTGAGTCTTGCCCGCCTTTAAAGATTCACCTGATTTTGGGCGTGTTCGTTGAGGCGGATGTGGGTGTCCAGCGCTCGAAAGTGGCTTGCTCTCGCCGCCCGGTCCTGATTGCATTTCGCCCATGAATCCGGCCTCAGACTCCCTCTCCCGTCGCGATGCACTCAAGGCCACCATTGGCTCCATCG
Organism: Prosthecobacter gellanilyticus; assembly: GCF_007992435.1. GTDB lineage: Bacteria > Verrucomicrobiota > Verrucomicrobiia > Verrucomicrobiales > Verrucomicrobiaceae > Prosthecobacter > Prosthecobacter gellanilyticus. The sequence continues at coordinate 31,012 of NZ_BKAG01000005.1, forward strand.
GGCTCAGTTCCCTCGCCTTCGAGCCAGCCAGGGCGGCTGCATCTCCCGCTCCCGATGCCCGGCGTGGTTCGGTGAAGAGGTATGAAATGCTCAAATCCATCAATCTCTGGGCTTTTCCCTACCCTGAGCGCATGACACTGCGTGAGTGCTTGAAACTAGCGAAAGACGCGGGATTTGACGGGATCGAGTTGAATTACGACCTCGATAATGACCTCTCCCCTAAACGGGGTACGCAGGACTACCAAGCCATCCGCAAAATGGCGGACGAAATCGGCATCCAGATCAGCGGCCTCTGCTCCTTCCTCTTCTGGCCTTATCCGCTCACCAGCAATGATCCCGCGAAGCGCACGCAAGGCATCGAACTGGCGGGCAAGATCGCCCAATGCGCGCATGATCTTGGAGTTGAGAACGTGCTCGTCGTGCCCGGTGCGGTGCACATCCCCTGGCGCACGGATCATGAACCTGTGGCCAATGATGTGTGTGATGCTCGCGCGAAGGAAGCCATCGGCCAGCTCGCCAAACAGGCGGAGAAGCTGAAGGTCTGCCTCAACATCGAGAACATCTTCTTCAACGGCTACCTCATGACGCCGATGGAGATGAATGCCTTTGTGGACAGCTTTGGCAGCGAGCATGTGCGCGTGCACTTCGACACCGGAAACATCAGCATGTTCCAGTTCCCGGAGCACTGGGCCAAGGTGCTCGGTGGCCGAACCCAAAATGTGCACTTGAAGGAGTTCACCAAGAAAGGCACGGACTTCAGTCTCGAGACCTTCCGCCCGCTGCTGGATGGCACCACGAACTGGCCCGCCGTGACGGATGCGCTCGCGGACACCGGTTACAAAGGTTTCCTCACCTTCGAGTACTTCCACCCCTATCCGCACTATCCAGAAGCACTGATCTGGCAGACCTCGGATTCGATGGACCGGATCCTGGGAAGAAAAGCTTGAGCCAGATGAGAGGGGGCGGGGGCAGGCACGTTCACCACGCCACCATCAGTCCCGTGGGACCCAGCCTCACATAGACCACTCCTTCAGGCAGGCGGAACCGCTGCGGTGAATCTTCCACCTTGGGGCCCCATAGCACGGCCTTGAGATCACGGGAATAGGCCATGGCCATGCCATTCACCGCCAGGATTTTATACTGACCGCTCACTCCTGGCGGCACTGGGTCTGAGCTGTTGAGTGCATGGACACTTCCATCATTGGCATCCAGGGCGACGACTGCCGCGCCCATGACCGCCAGATCTGACATGAGCAACGATGACTGCACCTCAAAGCCATCACTGCCAGCCTTGCGCGCCAGGAGCTTGCCTGTGGCATTGATCCCCCAGAGGGTTCCGTCCTGCGCGATCGCCGCCGGATCTGTCTGGTAGCGGGCCACCTGGACGGGTTCGCCAGCGGTTTCGCCGAATGAGAGTAGCTGCGGCATGCCATCCCGTTTGCAGAAAAGGATCTGTCCGTCCTTGGCGGATGGAAACAAGGTGGTGACATTGGTTGCCAGCGTGTTCGGCGCCTTGCCCTGCCCGTCACGAGGCAGCAGATAGATCTGGCCGTCCTTGGTCTTGGCGATGACCTCGGAAGGGGTGGCGATCAGATTGTTCACCGGCTTGGACAAGGTGATCCGGTGCTCCTGCCCCGGAGTCTTCTCATCCCACATGACCACAGAGCCATCCTCCAGCAGGGCTGCGCCCCCATGTGAGGTCAGCACGGCATCCCGCCAGTCCACGGTGGTCAGTGACTTCGGTGGAAACAGGGCCGGCGACACGGGAGAGACGGACCACACGTGAATCTTGGTTCCTGCTTCGAGAGCGCCCGGCGGTGCTGTGACCTTCGGGGGCGGCGATTTGTCCAGGCTGGGAGTGGCGCCCGCCGCGGTTTGCCCGGGCTTGGCATCGCCAGACGTGGACGGAGATCTGCCTGCTGAGGTTGAAGCTTTTGACGTCGAGTCCTGGGATGACATCACCCGCCACATGCCCCACCAGGAAACCGAGACAATCGCGGCCACGGCGACAAGCAGCATGACCATGCCTGCTGCCTTCATGGGAGACCGCTCCGGTTTCCTCCGCCTTGACCTCCGCTCTGGCTCACTCGCGGGTGCTTGTGCCTGGGATGGCGATGCTGATGACGGCGATGGGGCCTGGGATCGCTCAACGTCGTCCTTCAATTCACCCGCCGCCTGGTAGCGATCTTCCGGCCGCTCTTGGAGCGCACGTTGCACCACTTGATCGAGCCTCGCATCTGTTCCCACCTTGCGTGAAGGCGGCTGGAACACGCCGCGCGGCAGCTCGCCGGTGAGCATCTCATAAAACAGCACCCCGAGCGCATAGATGTCTGCGCGATGATCCACCTTCGTCGCATCCCGCACTTGTTCAGGGGCCGCATAGTTCGGCGTGCCCATGAAGGCGCCGGTGCGGGAAAGGGTCACGCCGGGCGCATCAGCCGCTTGTTGTCCGCACGCGAGCCCGAAGTCTGCGAGCTTCACGCGGCCCTGTTTGTCCAGCAGGATGTTGGAGGGCTTGATGTCCCGGTGAATGACACCCTGTGCATGCGCATAGGCCAGTGCCTCGCACACCTGGCGGACGATCTCGATGGCGTTGGCCACCTCCAGCCTGCCCTTGCTGGTCCAATGGTTCAGCGGGCTGCCATCCACATGCTCCATGACAAAAAACAAATGCCCGTTGCTCGTCACGCCTGACTCGAAGAGGGCCACGATGCCTGGGTGCCGCAGCCTCGCGAGCGTGCGTGCCTCACGTCGGAAGCGCTCCACCAGATGCTCGTCACGACTGGCCTCGAGAGGCAGCAGCTTCACGGCCACCAGGCGATCCAGTTCCGGCTGATGCATCTCATATACCGCCCCCATGCCGCCCCGGCCGAGCAGGCTACGCACCTGCCATTGCGGGAAAAGCCTCGCCGCTTCTTCGACTGAAGGTGGCTCACAATCAATCACCGCAGAATCATCCGCGCTCAATCCGAACAGGGCCTGGGGATCGAGGCCTGCGATGAGGGATGGAGGCTTTTGAGACATGACCAAAGTAGTGCCGGGCTTTAGCCCGCAACAAGGTGGAATGGAATCACAAGGTTCAACCAATTTGCGAGAGTCTTCACGGGCTAAAGCCCATGATTACTTTGGTTCACCGTGCCACCAGCTCCACACGACGGTTCAGCGCTCTTCCTTCCTCCGTGCTGTTCGTGGTCACCGGGGCCATAAAGCTCGCCCCCAGCGGTAGCATGCGCTCTTCAGGGATGCCATGCTTGCTTGCGAGTTCCGCCACCACTGCCTTGGCACGGCGTTTGGAGAGATCCTCATTGAACTCGAAGGTGCCCACATTGTCTGTGTGACCCACGACGAGGACCTTGAGGTTAGGCTCGGCCTTCAGCAGCGCCGCCATCTCGGTCAGCGTGGGAGCAGACTCCGGCTTGATGTCAGCCTTGTTGAAATCAAAGAGGATGCCGTAGATGGCCACCTTGCCGCTGGATGAGATGGACTTCTGCATCTCGGCGGCAGAGAGATGCACCATCTTTTCTTCCATGGGGCGCGTGTTCACCACGTCCACCTGGATCACCACGGAGTCCTGCGGGATGGAGATGTTCTGTTTCCAGGGATTCGCCTGCGAGCTCGGCAGCATGGGATGCTCCCAGGAGCGTGCGGCAATGAAGACCGCGGCGTAGAGGCCGCCCTTTTCCATGCAGAAGTAGCGGCGTTCCTTGAGGCCTGTGGTCAGGAGCTGGTGATCGAGCTCGGGCACGCCATAGTAGGCGCGTGGAGGACCGTTGCGGATCTCCTTGTCGCCACCGCTCCAGATGCCGGTGAAACCCGCGTCTTTGAAAGCCATCTCGTAATTGCGGGCGATCTCCAGGGTGCTGCGTTTGCCCGCGCCTAGATTGAGGTGAAGGTAGGTCGTGCGGTGTGTGCGGCCTTCGACCTTGCGGACCTCTTTCGGGTCGGTGGACACAGGGCTGCTGAGGCCGCCGATCTGCAGGCCCAGCTCGCCAAATTTCTGCTCGGACTGAAGCAGGACGGTGCTGCCCTCATAGCGTGGCAGGCCCGGGTAGTCCTTGGTGCCAGGAGCGTCTTTCGTGGGTACCAGCTTCTGCTGGGCAGAGGCGGTGGTGGCGGCGGTGAAAACCGTGAGGAGGAGAAGGGAAAGATGGAGTTTCATGGGGTGGGAACAAAGTGTTCGTCAGGATCTCTGGCGGGCATTTCCGGGACGTTACAAAATTATTTTCCCAGCGCCGTCCGGGCTTGGTCCACCAGGTATTTGGGCGCGCTCACGGAGGGCGTCTTCGCGGAGTAAACCACCGTGATCTCGTCGCCTTCGTTGTGCCTCATGTACTCATCTCCAGGCACCAACGAGGCATGCTCATGCGCCGTACCCGCGCTGTCGGTGTAGCGGTAGACGAGCTTCTGCCGGCGGGATGAAGAGTTTGAGCTCCTCACGGACCGCTTCTCCACCACCTGACCCATGACTTCGACCCCGTCTTCACACAGCGCTTTCATCTGCAGTCCACGCTTTAAGAGGAGAAAGACGATGCCGCCCAAGATGAGCACCGGCACAAGCAGAGCAATGATGATTTCAATCATAAGGTCTCAAGGTTGATGCCTGGAAGCTAAGGGTTCGCGGGCGCTGTGACAAGCCGGCTTGTGATGAGTGAGTGATTCTGGTTTCGCCATTTCAAAATTCTCCTGCTAGTTTTCCAGCATGACCCAGGCCTCGAACATTCCCTTTCCCGCCACTCGCTGGAGCTTGGTGGCAGGCGCGCGTGCTGCGTCTGATCCCGCCCGCAAGCGTGCCGCGCTGGAAGAGCTCTGCCGTCTCTACTGGCTGCCGATCTACGGTTTCCTGCGCCGCCGGGGTCTGCCCGCCGCAGAAGCGCAGGACGCGGCCCAGGGCTTCTTTCTCTCGCTGCTGGAGGAGGATCTCTTTGCCAAGGCCAAGTCTGAAACAGGAAAGATGCGCAGTTTTTTGTTAGGCGCGCTGCAGCGCTGGCAGCGCGGTGAGTGGCGCAAAGGCCAGGCGGAGAAACGCGGAGGAGGCCAGGAGTTGTTTTCACTCGATGTCATGGCCGAGGAAGATAGCTTTGAAGCCGCAGGCCCGGAGGACGAAACACCCGAGCGTCACTTTGAAAAGAGCTGCGCCATGGTCCTGCTGGAGGCCGCCATGCAGCGTCTGGAGAAGGAGCAAACGGCTGCTGGCAAGTGGGCCACCTTCCATACCCTGCGCCCGCTGCTGGCTCCGCTCGGTGGTCAGGTTCCGCTCGTTCAAGAAGTGGCTGCCCAACGCCTGCGCCTCACTCCAGAAGCTTTGCGTGTCGCCCTGCATCGCCTGCGTAAACGCTTTGCCGAGATCTTGCGTGAGACCGTCGCCGACACCCTGGCCAACCCCACGGGAGAAGCCGTGCAGGAAGAGATGGATGCGCTGAGGGCTGCGTTCGGGTGAGGCCGTTTTTTGGGTAGAAAGATTAAGGGTGGAAAGATTTCAGAAAATCTTTCCACCCATTCATATGATACCTTTATTGGTTAGGCATGATCAATCGGGACGATCACCACCTCCAGTGCTGCCACCGCTGGAGGGGCCGGCGAGGTTGCTGTTGTCTACTGGAACTCTGTGGCGGTTTGCGGTGGAGGGCAGGGAACCGGCACCATCAATAGATGCAGGATTGGTGTGATTGCGGTTGAGACGGCCGGAGGTCATGAAGTTTGTGCCACCGCCCGGAGCCTCGCCGTTTGCGTGCTGGCGCAGCAGGTCTAGAGGCACGAGGCCCGCGGTCTCGATCACACTGGGACCGCTGCCATTCACCGGGCCGCCGGTGGAGATCTCTTCGGGAGAGCGATCACAAAACCACGGATCGGCCGAGCGCCACACGCTTCCCAGATTTCCAGTTCCATCAGGGCGAGTCAGCGTGACGCTGTGAACGTAGTCACCGTTCGCGGTGCGGTCTGCACGGTGGGCAGTCACCACACCGTCGCTGTTGATCTCGTTCTGCTCGACACGGGTGATCGTTCCGCTCGAGTCTCGCGTGGTACGGTCATATTGGATCACCTGACCGTCACCGTCGTGACGCTTCACCAATTCGGTGGTGGAGCCGTCCGGATTCGTAGTGACCTCACGGCTCAGGCCACGCTGGGCACGCTCCCTTCCTCCGCGGATGTCGGTAAGGCCGCTGCGATTCGTGGGGTGGTCGCTCGGGCCTTTGACTTCACGTGGTGTGAATTCCCGAGTGGCAGTGCCATCGCGGTCCAGAGGCATCTGAAATCCGTTGTTGGAACCTTTGTTATTCTGACCGAGGTTGTATTTGTCCCTCAGTGCATCCGGGAAGGTCTTGCGGATATCATCCAGGCTACGCAGGCTCTCGGTGATGCGGGCACCTTCATGGATGGCGGCCATGTTCCTGTCATTCAGAGCAGGCGCAGGATTGGACAGGCCAGGCTTCTGGATGACGTTCTTCTGGTTAGGTAGGGCGGCGCGGGGAGCTGTGGCTGGCTTCAGTGTGCGGGAGGTGGTCGCGCGTGGTGGCGGAGGCGGTGTGAAACTACGGATGATCTGCGGTGCGCTTCCGCGAATGGCAGGCGCACGGTAAGCTGGAACCGAGCGTGGAGTTGCCACCGGAGCCTTGGTGACAGGCATCCTGGAGGCCTGGGGAACGCTGCGCGGAGCTTGATTGAAGGCAGGCTTCTGAGCCTGGAGCGTGCTGGCGATGGCCAGGGCGATGAGGAAGGTCAGTTTCGTTTTCATGGGGATGATGGATTTGAAGGTCCCGCGGCTTCCAAAGCAGGCCGCGTCGTCCCCTGTCTGGCAGGCTGCGAACGCACGTTACACGGTGCGACGAATTATTTTTCGAGATCCCTCAGCGCCCCAGAGAGCCAAAGAAGTCTGCCAGATCCCGGCGTGCCTTGAAGAAGCACATTTTCTCCCGGGCCAGAGCCACTGCCTTGCGAACCATCTCCGCATGGAAACCAGCATCCGTCAGCAGACGTCGCGTCAGATCCAGAAGCTCTCCCGTCGTGCGCCCATGACCGCAGAGGTCCGGAAACACGAGCCGCTCGGCCGTGCCGTTTCCCCCCACACAGGGCACCCGGCAGATCAGCGCATCTCCCGCCACCTGGCCAGGTACGCTGCTTTGATCGAGCTGAAACACCAGACGATGCGCCGCCAGGGTGCGCAGATACTCCAGCGCAGGCATCTGGCGTGCGATCACCCGCACATGCGGCGCCCCTTCAGCAAAGCGGCGATGCCAGTCGTGACTGTAATCCACGACCTTGTTCAGCAGCCGCTTCACCGGCGGCAGGTCGCTCGCACGACCGCTGATGACACTGACAGGCTGGTTCAGCTCTGCCGCCACTGGAGCCACCAGGGCGAGCGCCATGGCATGACTGCGCGAGGTCACAAAAAGCTGCCGCGTGCCGATGAAGACTCCGCTCTGCTCAGTGCTGGAGAGGTCCCACTCCTCCACCGGATACGGCGGTGGCAGGAAGGTGACCGGCAGTTTCGGATTTGCCGCCCGATACAGAGGTTCCGTGTCGTAAGTCGTGGCGATCGCGCCATCCGCCATCGTGCAGAGCTGCTGAAAGGCGCTCCAGTTCTCGAACTTCTGAAAATGCGCGCTGACCTGCGGCAGGCCGGTTTCCTTGATGGTGATGACCACCGTCTTGCCAGCCGCTTTCAGATGGCGCAGCAGTGCCTCTGCACGCTCCATGCGGCTGCCGATCAGCAGGAGCACAGGCTGCTCCTCCGGTGTGGCCGTGTCTCCGCTCCAGTAAGAGCCCTGCGTGCAGGCAGCGTAGGCGTGGAAGTTCACCGGCAGATGCCCGGGATCACCTGGCTGGCCAGCGCCTTGAGGAAAGGCCTGCCGTCCATCTTTTCCCCCTGGCGTCACGACAGCCAGTCGAAAGGGTGCGGCGGGGTCAGGCATGATGGGAGAGTGTCCGCAGGATGTCCCGCGCGGCAAAGTGAATCAGGTGGAGGCAGCTCCACCGCCCGAGGAACCTCCCCCGGACGAGCCCGAAGATGAGGATGAATTGCTGCTGCTCGAACTTGAGGCCTCGGAGTCCTTTTTCGCCGCTGCCTTGTAGGAATCACTGCGGTAGTCTGTGATGTAGAAGCCATTGCCCTTGAAGATGAATCCGGCACCCACGCCGATGCGGCGCTTCACCGGACCTGGACAGCCCTCCTTCGGGCAGTCGGTGAGGTGCGGGTCCTTCATGGACTGGCGCGCCTCAAACTGATGGCCGCAGGTCTGGCATTCGTAATCGTAGGTGGGCATGAGGGTTCCTGGCTTGGGGGGATTTTTGACTTCTCGGAAAAGTAGGGGCGGAAGTTATGCGGGATAGGAAGGCTGCACGCAAAAGGATTTTCAGGCCCGGCAGCCCGGAAACAAGGGCTGTGGGAGGGGCGCGGCCCCTGGGAGACTTTTCCTAAGGTCCGGGTTGATTGCCCGTCCCACGCAGGAAAGGTAGTCCAGCCAAGTGCCACAGCATGAACGATTACACTGCCTCTGATTGGGCCTCCATTTTTGAATTCAACGGCCTGAAAACCTTCGATGATTTCTGGCAGATGAACGCGCAGTGGTATGAGGAGCCGAACAAGCGGCGTGGTGGCTGGAGCGGGGTGGCCCGCTGTGAGCTGAAGCTGCCGGAGGGAGGCACGGTGCATGCCTTCCTGAAGCGCCAGGAGAACCACCCCACACGCACGCTGCTCCACCCGATCCACGGGGTGCTGACCTTCGTGCGCGAGTTCAATGCCATCATGCTCTACCGGAAGCTGGGCATCCCCGCGCTCACGCCCCTGTATTTTGGCGTCCGGAGCCGGGACGGCGACCGCCGCGCGGTGCTGATGACGGCCGAGCTGACCGGGTATGTCTCGCTGGACCTCCTCGCCAAGGGCTGGGCCACCATGCCCAAGGCCAGGCGCCGCGCCATCAGCAAGGCCGTCGCCTCCCTGCTCCGGCAGATCCATGATAACAAGCTCACGCACAACTGCTTCAACCCGAAGCACGTCTTCATCCGCATGAAGGGCGCTGAAGCCGAGGCGCGTGTCATCGACCTGGAAAAGACCAAGAAGCTGATCTTCGGCCATGATCGTGAACTGCGGGACATCCGCCGCCTCATCGATCCCGTCATGCCCTGGAGCAAGACGGAGCGCGTGCGCTTCTTCCGGGAGTACATGGGTGTGGACAAGATGACGCCAGCGGCGCGGGCCGAGTGGAAGCGCATCCAGCGCCGGCATGAGGTGAAGCGGAAATCTTCCGCGAAGCGGTCCAAGCACTGAATTATGACAAAATGTACACGAAACCTGGATTGCGAAGGTCTAGGTTCAGTGTTCAGCGCCCCTCATGACCATCGTCTGGATCAACAAACGCAACTGGCAGCACCCAGGTCCCATTGTGAACATGAGCGTTCACAATGCGCACTCCTTTGCCAGCATCGGCCTGACTTCCCATCTGGTCATCGGCGCAGGCCCCGAAGGTACGGCCACGGACGAGGATCTGCGCAGCTTCTACGCGCTGGAGCCGCTGCCGAACTTCACGGTGCACCGGGTGAAGCGCCAGGGCGGCCTCCTGACCAGTGACAGCAGCTCCATCTTCCGCGCTGGAGCAAAGTTGGTTCGCGAACTTGCGGCCAAAGGACCCGTCGCCGTCTTCACGCGTGAGATCGGCTTGCTGGGCCGCATGACCTGGATGTCCCGCCACCCGAATATCCGCACCTTCTACGAGTTGCATGACCTCTTCGCTGACCTCTCCTGGCGTGGTCAGAAACATCCGTGGAAGGATCTGCGGAGCTGCTGGATCGAGAAGCTCTTTCTGGGGCGCATCTCCGGCCTCGTATGCATCACCCGGGAGATGGAGAAGCGCTACCTGCAGGTGTTCCCAAAGCAGGCCACCATCGCTCTTCCTTTGGGCACAGATGCCCTGCCCGCCGCGGATGTGGAGGCGCGGAGGAAGTCACGCACCGTCTTCTACGTGGGTCACATGCACGGCCCGAAAGGGGTGTCTTTCCTGCAGAATGCCGCCATCAAACTGGCGCGGCACGGTGTGCGCACCGAGTTCTGGGGCGGTTATGAAAAGGATGCCGTGCGCATTCGCAAGGCCGCGGAAGAGAAAGGCCTCGGCCAGTGGATTGAGGCCGTTCCCTTCCAGCCTCCCGCGGCGCTTCAAGCCGCGATGGCCGCTCGCGCCAGCCTCGGCGTGGTGATGCTAGCAGACACCTATTACAATCGCTACCTCACCTGCCCGGTGAAGGCGCTCGACTACCTTTCCCACGGTGTGCCGGCACTGGGCACTGACATTCCCTCCGTGCGCGAAGTGCTGGAAGATGCCGGCACCTATCTGCCCGAGGGCAACGAGGAAGCCTTCGTCACGGCCGCCCTTCATCTTCTGGATGATCCCGCAGCCTATGCGGACGCAGTGTCACGCACCCGCACCCGTGCCACGCAGATCACCTGGCAGGAGCGGGCCAAAGCGCTAACCAAGTTTGCTCAAGAGCAGTTTTCAGGCGGGCTGGTCACTCCATCGTGATCTCCCGGATCACCCTCCGGTCCAGGTCGTGAAAGGCCTTCCCGTCAAAGAGGATGCGCTCGAACTCCACCTCCACCTTCTTCACGCCGGGTTCGCCGTGGTAAGTCTTGTCCGGTGGTTGGGTAGAGTACACATAGGCGTGCAGCGGGGGTGACAGGAAGTGCAGCACGTCCGCCAGCGTGCCTTTGTGCGCCTGGTAGTTCTTCATCCAGGTCCGGATGAACTTGTCAAAGTATGGGATGAGCTTCACATCATCCGCCGGTTTCTTGCCCAGTGTGCCGAGCTTCTGGACCAGGGCGCGCGCCTGCTCCACATCCGTCACTCCGCGCATCTCATGAGCCTTTTCCCATTCATGGATGGCGCCAAAGGTGCGCGTGAGGATCTTCTCACCCTTCGCGCCACCGTCAGCGAGCTGCAGGTAGTGGTACTGCGCCTGGATCATCGGGAAATCATAGGGCTCGAAGAACGTCGGCGTGATGTACAGCCTGCGCCCGTCTTCCATCACCGCATGCAGGGCATAGCGCTCGGTGATCTGGGAGTCGAACCACGCCAGCGTGCTGGCCTTGTGCGAATGCGCGGTGATGAGCATGTAGGCCATGGCGGTGAGCATCATGGGCAGGGAGAAGAGCGCCACGCTGCCTGGGTGGTTCTTCGCGGCATCCTCGTCATCTGACGGCTTGCTCCAAAAGGCGGCGACGATGGCCAGCTGCGTGAGAATCCAGTTCCAAAAGGTGTCTCCTGAGAAAACCAGGATGCCCATGTGCAGCATCGCGCGGCCCACGGCCAGCAGCACAAACCAGCGCCGGTTCCAAAAGGCTGCGAGCAGCGCCACCTCGACGAAGATCACGAAGAGCTTCAGCGGCAGTCCGAAGGGCTGCAATGTCTCATGCAGGCGGATGACACCCGCCTGGTCCCAGAGCGCGTTCCAGCCATACAGAAAGGTGGAGACGGTCAGGTTGTAGAGGTCATCGTGCAGGGTCCAGTCTAACCAATTTTGACCAATCTCCAGCTTGGCCAGCCCGGGCATCCAGTAGTGGATGATGTTTGCGCCCACAAAGGCCACGGTCAGCGCTGGAAGATGCTGGGGGAACCAGCGGACGATCCACGGCCGTGCGAGGCCCGCGGCGCCGAGCATGTAGGCCATGTCCAGGATCATCTTCCGGTTGGTGAACTCCGCATCCGAGAGTCCCGCGCCGCGCCATTGCAGGTAGCTGTACATCACGCCAAACATCAGCAGCGGCAGCGCCGATGGGCGCCGGAGCGCCGCCACACCGAGGATCAGGATGATCACACGGTCCAGCAGGTGCGCCTGACCGTAAAAGTAGTTATACGGGTAGAGCGCAGTCGTCCAGGTGAGGATGACAATGATGGCCCACGCCACGTAGTGAACCTTTCCTCCCGGGAAAAAGCCGCGCCATGTCCGCCACTCGCGGTTCTGCCAGGCAAACAGCCCGCCGAGTCCCGCTCCCAGCCAGAAAGGCCAGTGGCTGAGGTTCTTCACCAGCGCCGCCAGTAGAAATGACCCGGCATAGTCAGGAAAGATGAGCTTCTCCGCCGGCAGCCGCACCAGACGATACAGTCCAAAGATCGCCCCAAGCACGGCGAGCATGCCCAGGCACTGTTTCCAGGGAAGAGAGCGGGGAGGGGAAGCGGAGGGAGATGCCGTGGCAGCCATGCGCGTCACCGTGGCATGGGCTGCGACTTGCTCAACACTCACTTCACACGGTCCTTCAGGATCTCGCGGAAGGGTTTCCCATCCAGCGTGAGATCAGCCAGCACCGCCTTGCCGTTCAGCACTTTCACTTCCGCGATGATGCCCTTCGTGTTCCGGATGTTTTCCGCAAACCACTCGTCCGCCTCCGGGGCCAGCTCCTCATTGAGATAGTAGCGCTCAAACGGCCAGTCGATGCTGGCCTGTTTGTCATAAGAAGAGTGCACGCGGACATGCAGGTAGTCACCGCTCGCGGGCTTGGTGAAGCTCAGGCTGGAGAGCGTGGCCAGACCATCGGCACCGGTGGTGAGGCTGACATAGCCCATCTGCTCCTCCGGGGCTTCCATGCCTTCAGGCAGCGGAACGTTTGTCTGCTCCGGCCGCACGGCCAGGTAGCGGCCGCGCAGCGGATCATAGGGATCTGGTGCGGCGCATTTCACGCGGATCAGCGTGCCCTTCGTCAGTACCCCTTCATAGGTCCAGATCTGGGAGAGCGGCACGGCCCATTGAGCCAAGGCTGTGATGGCAAAGATGATGAGCGGCAGTGATTTCATGACACCTTCTCCTTCTGTTTCTTGTGATGGCGGCTCAGGACGATGTTGAAGACCAGGAAGGCCACGCCCACCAGGATGAAGGCCAGGCCTTTGAGAAGCAGTGAGAGGTCACTGTCAAACAAGCGCGCCATGATGAGCACGCTGAGCAGCGCGGCTCCCAGGCGAGGGGCGCCTTTGCGATCCAGGAACTCCAGCGCGATGAGCGCGAGGCCGATGAGCGAGAGATGCACCAGCATCAGCCACGGCACCACATGAGGGGCATTTTCACCCGCAGCCAGGGCGAGCGCAGGTGTGACGGCAAGGGAAGCCACCGACAGCACTGCCCAGCGCCTGCGCAGGATGGCATGCACGGCAAACGCCCCGGTCACGATGATCAGCACCCATGTCCAGGACAGCTTCCCGGCGATGGAGATGGCCTCGATGGTCTCATGACCTGCACTCAGGGATGTGCCGATGACGCCGAGCGGCAGCAGGTAAAGAAAACCCAGCACCACCTGAGGTTTGGATCGTGTGGGAGCATGGATGGCGGCTTCCGAAATCGGCAGCAGGATCATGGCCGCTGCCGTCAGGCTCCACAGCCAGACCACCGCTTCAAAATCCGACCACGGATGTTCAATCATTTGGTAGGCCGCGGCTGCCAGGCCCATGCTGGCACTAAGGGCGATGGCCCAGCGCAGAGTGGTGGAGAGAGGCTTGTCAAACTTCCACCCAGGCCAGAAGGGGAAGAGGCCGAGCAGCAGCAGCGGGTAAGCCCTGGCGCTTTCATACCATACGGGATGGCGCACATCATCCCGCAGGCTCCAGACGGTGATGCAGACGAGGTAAAAGATCACCACGCCATAGGATCTCATCAGCCAGGCCAGTGGCAGGCTGAGCAATGCCCAGGCGAGCACGAACTGCGGCCAGTCGCCGCCGAGATTGTAGATCTGCGAGACGATGGCGATGCATGCGCCTGCCGCCATCGCCTGGAAGAAAGCCGCCGTCTCGCGGATCCAGCGCGCGCAGGCATCTCCCTGCTTCAGCGCCCACCAGGAAGCCGCCTGCGCTCCCAGCAGCGGGGCAAAGGCGAACATCAGCCGCACGGGCCTGTTAAAGTGGTCCCAGTTGTAGCCGATGATGGCAATGAGGCCGACACCGATGAGCAGCGCCCCCAGCACGCCCATGGCTACCTGGGCGATGCCCGGGCCTGAATCATCATGCGGATGCCGTTGACGCAGCTTGACCGCGTTTTCAGCGGTGATGAGACCTTCACGCTCCCATTCCGGGAGTTGGGTATGCAGCCAGCGATGATTGGGAGCGCTCATGCAGGAGGAAAAGAACGGTGATCCTGCCCGCGATCAAGGCAGACAGGAACAAAAATCACCGGAAGCCACACCGAAGGAGTATGGCAGCTCTTTTCGACTCTTCGCTGAACGCTGTGGCGATCAGGCCAGCACCTTCACCTTCCGGCGCACCGGCTTGCGGGGCTTCGAGGCGGAAGGACGGCGGGCCGCAGAGGCGGGCTTGGCGGCAGATTTGGCTGGGGCTTTGGCAGCGAGCGCAGGCTTGGCTGGGACGATCACCTCCACAGGCTGTGCCTCGGGATGGGCTTCCTTCAGCAGACGCAACTCCTTCTCCACCTCGGCGAGGCGGCGGGAGGTGGCATCCAGCTTCTTGGTCACCAGACGGGCCACGAACTCAAACAGGGCGGCGTGGAAGGCCGGGTCTTCCTCACGCGGATGGATGTCCTGGAGGAACTTCTGGTCCACCGCCAGACATAGCGCACGGCTGCCGGCGATGACTGAGGCGGCACGCTTGTCCTGGTTCACCAGGGCCAGCTCGCCAAAGACATCCCCGGGGCGGGTGATGCCAGCGACGGCCTTGCCCCCCACATGCACCTCGAGCTGGCCGCTCAGGAGCACGTAGATGCGGCTGTCGATGCTGCCCTCGCGGATGATGACGTCACCGGGATCGCACTGGAGCAGGGAGGAGGAGTTGAGCACCTCGTCGAGCTGCTCGTCGGTAAAGCTGTTGAGGAAGGGCACGGCCTTCAGCGGTGCCGGCAGGCTTCCTTCCTCGTGAATGTAGGCATACTCTTTCATGGTTTATGACGTGACTATCTCATGTTTACGAGTCGGGGGACAAGATCAATCCCGGCATCAGGAGGGGATTTTTCGTCACCCGAACGGGGGACAAGACCGCCTCTTTTGGTCTGGTATTCAAAAAAAGAGCCTCGGAAGCCGGATAAAAGCGGATCACGTGCCAAAACAGCGGTCTCCGGCATCTCCCAGACCCGGGACGATGTAGGCCCGGTCGTTCAGGCCGTCGTCGATGGCTGCAGTCACGATGGGCACGTCCGGGTGCTTCTCATGCATGGCCTCCAGCCCCTGGGGACTGCTGACCACGGAGATGAAATTCAGCCGGTTTGCTCCGGCGGCCTTGAGCTGGGAGATCGCCGCGCAGGCGCTGCCTCCCGTGGCCAGCATGGGATCCAGCACAAACACGTCAGACCGGCTCAGCAGCGCAGGCAGCTTCGCATAGTAGGGCTTGGGCTTGGCCGTCTCCTCGCAGCGGGCGATGCCAATGTGTGCCACGGTGGCCTCCGGAACGAGGGGTAAAATGGCGTCCGCCAGGCCCAGGCCCGCCCTCAGGATCGGCACGAGCACGATGGGCCGTGCGAAGGTCTGCCCCTGCATCTCCGCCAGGGGGGTGCGGATGCTGACCTCCTGCGTCTCCAGGCTGCGGCTGGCCACGGTGAACAGGATCTCCGCCAGCCGCTGCAGGTGCCAGCGGAACTGTGCCGAAGGCGTGTCCTCCTTCCGCATGACCGTCAGATGGATCTGGGCCAGGGGATGCGTGACGACGAGGGGCTGGGGAGCAGACATGGGAGCAGGGAAATGAGGAGAGTTTCGGGAGTGTAGCAGAGGCAGTGTCGCCTCTAGCATGAGGCCGACACTGCTGGCGACTCAACCGCGAAAACCGCCCTTACCGATAGCGCTGAACCTGCCATTCTGCGGTGCTAACGAGGCAGCTCAGTTCCCAGGGGCTGGTGCAGGAGCAGGCGCCGCTGGAACCGCAGGCTTGATCTCCTCTGGCGGGGCTGCCGGAGGCGCGTCAGGGGCTGGAGTGGAGCCAGGAACCGCAGGCGGAGTTCCAGGTGCAGGTGCTGTCGGAACTGGTCCGTTCGGATCACCCGGAGGCAGGGCGGTGGCTGCTTCGGCAGCGGCGCTAGCATCTGCCGCCTTCTTCCTGGCGTTGGCATACTTCGCGGCGTTGGCCTTGGACTTCTCGGCGGACTGCTTCAGGTAGGTCTGGTAATCTGGACCGCTGCCCGTGATCTTCACCGGGGTGCCGATGGCCGTGGCCTTGAAGATATTGCCCGCCACCTTCGACGGCAGGCGGATGCAGCCGTGGGAGGCACGCTTGCCCGGACGTGGGATGGGTCCGATGTGCATGCCCACGCCATCGCCTGTGAGGCGCATGAAGTAGGGCATCTTCGCGGGCTCAAAGCGGCCGCCAGAGGGCAGCAGATCGCGGCCCTGCTTGAAGTCGGAGTTCACCAGCTTCCCGTTCGCATCGTAGCCCTTGCCGTAGAGGTTCGAGACCTTGTTGGAGACCTTCTCCATGACCTTGAACTCGCCCGTGGGTGTGGGGAAGCTCGGGATGCCGGTGGCCACATAGGTCCAGCCGATCTGCTCCTCGCCATTGAAAAGGTAGGCCATCTGCTCATCCACATTGATGCGGATGGAGGTCACGCTCTTGCCCTCGCCCTTCCATTCAAAGAGGCCCACGGGTTTAGCCGGCGGCTGGGGCACGGGTTCAGGCGGAGTCTCAGGGGTCGATTTACAGGCGGACAGCCAGAGGGCGGTGGTGACAAGGCTGGCGCGTGCGACGTGACGGAGCAGGGGGTAAAGGCGCATGTAGTGAGAAGTTAAGCTCACCATACCTTCGGCTCAAGAGCAAGCCTGAGTCCTTTGGTCAGTTCTTACACCGGTCTTACTTTCAGGCGTGTTCGCGAAGAGAAACCACCCTCGACCTCCGTTCTGGGTGCGCCATGCGCATCTCCTCCAACCTTCTTCTCATCCTCGGCGCCGCCTTTGCCAGCCATCTGCAAGCTGCCGAAATCCAGGTCGAAAAAGCCGGCTCCGTGCTTCATTTCACCACCGGCGGCAAAGCCATCTGCGACTACCAGATGGAAGCCGGAGAGGTGCCGGAAGGCGTCGATCCTGTTTTTAAACACGGCGCGCATCTGCATCCTGTGTATTCGCCTTCAGGCAAGCTCGTCACCGGCAATCATCCAGACGACCATCGTTGGCATCGCGGCATCTGGCTGGCCTGGACGAAAACGGAGTTCGGCGACTCGCATCCCGACTTCTGGAACCAGGGCAAGGGCGACGGCAAAGACAAGAGCGGCGACAAAATCCTCGCCGAGGTGCGCTTTGACAAGCTCGTCAAATCCTCGGGCGGTGCCGACAAAGGCAGCTTCACCAGCGAGCATCTGTTTCTTGATCACAGTCATGCCCCCGAACAAAAAGTGCTGAATGAAACTTGGGATGTCACTGTCTCGCAGCAGACTCTGGATGGCACATCTGCGAACATCATTGACCTCACCAGCACACAGAACTGCGCCACGGACAAGGCGCTGAAGCTTCCTGAGTATCACTACGGTGGTCTCGGCGTGCGTGGCAATCTGGCGTGGAATCCCGTGGATGCCGTCACTATGCTCACCAGTGAAGGTCATGACCGCAAAGCGGGAGATGCCACCAAGGGCAAGTGGGTCCACATCGGCGGTCAGGTGGATGGCGCTCCCACCGGCATGGTCATCCTGATCCATCCTTCGAATTTCCGCTTCCCGCAGCCTCTGCGTCTGAATCCGAAGAACCCCCAGCTCTGCATCGCTCCTTCCCAAGGCGGTGACTGGGCCATCGAGCCTGGCAAGCCTTACGTCTCCAAATACCGCATCCTCGTCTTTGACGGTGCACCGGATGCGAAGTGGATCGAGGCGCAGTGGAAAAAGTATGCGGAGTGATCTGCCTGAAAAGGTGAAGGGCATTCCATCGCGGAAACAATGGAATGCCCTACAATCAGTTAGGCTCTAACGCCTGCCTCACTTCTTCTCCAGCGTGACCGAGCCTGACAGCATGGTGCCGGTCGTGGGCGTGGTGGCTGGCAGCGGTGGCATGGCATCATGCGGCATTTCCGGAAGGAGGAAGTGACCCACACCCACCGGACCCATGTTGTCCGTGGTAAGGATGCCGCTGAAGCTGGCAGTGCGGCTCAGCATCTTGCCGTTGAAGGCAGGACCGGTGCGGAGTTCGGTGTCATTGAGAACGAAGCTGCCCGTGAAGAGCCCTGTTTTGGCATCCAGCTTGGTGATCTTCACGCTGCCTGGATTTCCGAGGGAGAGGCTGGCAGGCAGGGAAGGCTTATTCCCGGCCAGGATGTCAAAAGCAGCGACATTCGGATTGATGCTGGCACCGGCGAGGCCGCCGTCTTCAAAGGTGATCATGGCCTTGTCCACATTCACGGTTAGGCCAAGCACGAGCGCTGGCGCCACGGGCGGAGTGTAGCGGCCACCAAAGGCCGTGAGGTCCACGGGGCCGAAGCCTGCGGGTGACACGCGGGACTTCGTGTTCGCCGGGCGTGACCAGGAGACGCTGCCTTCCAGCACATCGTCATTCAGCATGCCGGTGTCTGTGGGGTCGATGTCCAGAGTGCCGCAGAGGGAGCCTTTTGGCGTGTGAAGAGTCTGGAAGATGAGGATCTGCCCCTGCGGCCCGACGAAGGTGCCGCAGGTAAAGTTTTCACCATCGCAGGTCTTGCCTGCCACGATGACTTTGCCGTCTTTGGCGAGAGTGAAGGAGCCATAGCCATCTCCAACAGGCACGCCTGCCATGGCTGGGGCACGCAGACCAAAGTTGAAGAGCTTCGGAGTGGTGGTGGCTGGGTTCAGCGGGGCAGCGCCTGTGGTCCTCCAGACCTGACGCCAGCCGCTGACGGAGGCTGTGCTCAATCCGCTCTTGAGGCTGGAGCTGGACAGGATGATCTGGCCCAGGGGATTGATGTCGAGGTGGAGATGAAGTGCCATATGGCCGGTGCGCGGGATCGTGATGTCAGCCGTGAGCGGGTTCACGCCTGCCACAAGCTGGCCCTTGAGGGGATGGCTCTTCGTGCCAAGCGTGATGGAACCGCTGATGGCAGCCGTTTTGGTGATGGTGAGGTCCAGACGACCGCCCAGATTGTCATTCAGTGTAGGATGACGGCCGACAATGCCGCTGAAGCTGCCCACCACCGTGTCTAGCAGCGGAGTGATGGTGACGTTGCTTTCCAGGCTTGCGTGGCTGCCTTTGCTGTTGGAGGCGCTGACGATGATCTTGTAGTCTTTGGCTACAGTCGGAGTGCCTGAGATAAAGCCCGTCTTGGGGTTCACCGTCACGCCAGGAGGCAGGCCGGTCGCCGCATAGGCCGTGGGGGCGAACTGGAGCACACCACTCACGCTGATCTGGTGCGTGTAAGGTTTGCCCACCGCGCCATGAGGCATGTTCTGGTTCTGGGTCACGATCGGTTTGCTGTCAAAGACACGCACCGTAAAGCTGCCCACCTGGATTTTGCCGCCCTCGGGCCGCAGCATCCTGCAGAGGTAGATCACCTCATCGGCGGTCACTGGCAGTGAGGTGAGGTTCAGTTTGTTCCCCGTGGCACCGGGGATGATGACACCGTTCTTGGTCCACTCAAAGGTGGCCTGGCCGCCATAGGGGATCACAAGGTCCAGCTTGCCGCCGACTGGCGCAACCAACGATGCGTTCGTGGGCCTGACGACCACCAGCGTGGTCGTGTGCTCCGCGGTCTGTCCGGCATAGGAGATCTTGACCCCATAGGTGCCAGCGTCTGTGATCTTCAGATTTTGAAGTTCGACCTGGCTCTGCGTGGCTCCCGTGATCTTCGCGCCGTTCTTGAACCACTGATACGTCACCGCTCCATGCGGATGACTCGCCGTGACCTGAAAGTCGACGCTTTGGCCTTCCAGCCTCGATGAGGGCTGCGGTGCCGCTGTCACCAGGGGACGGTAGTCCGTGCTGCCTTTCAAGGCGATGTCAAAACTGCCTTCATCACTGTCATTGCTGGTTACGTGCAGCACCGCTGTGCGCGCGCCTGCGGCATCGCCATGGAACGTGACGGTGAAGGTGGTTTCGCCATAAGCGGCGAGGGTGCCGCTGCTGAGACCTGCGGCTGTGAAGTCGGCTGCATGAGCTCCGGTCACACTCAGGGAAAGTCCCTCCAGGCTAGCCGCGCTATCACTGCGGAGGGTAAAGGTCTTCACGATGGTCTGGCCTGCGCCGACCGTGCCGAAATCAATGCTGGAGGTGCCGTCCACAAGATCGGTCTGGGCTGGCTGCGCGATGCCGATCTCCGGCAGGGGCACGCCCTTCATGATCCGGTTGTTGTTCCGGTCCGCGACATAAACCTCACCCGTGGGTGCGATGGCGATGCGCTGGGGGCTGGAGAACCGTGCGGCAGAGCCAAGGCCGTCCGCGTCGGTGGCAAACGGAGCCAGACCGCCAATGGTGGTCACGACACCTGCCGGGGTGATCTTGCGGATCGTGTGGTTGCCCGTGTCAACGACGAGGATGTGGCCCCCGGCGTCCACAGCCACACCGGTGGGACTGCGGAATCTGGCTGCGCTGCCCGTGCCATCGGCACTGCCTGCGACGCCAGCCTGCCCTGCCAGTGTGGTCACCACACCCGCCGGGGTGATCTTGCGGATCGTATGATTTAACATATCCGCCACATACACATCTCCGCCGGCATTCACGGCCACATCCTGTGGCTGCGCGAACCTTGCCGCTGCTCCTGTGCCATCGGCAAAGCCATAGAAAGTTGGTTGTCCTGCCAGTGTGGTCACCTCTCCCGCAGGGGTAATTTTGCGGATGGTGCAATCCGCGAAATCCGCGACATACACCGTGCCGTCTGCGCCCACCGCGACTCCCGCGGGATTTCTGAACCGCGCCTCGGCACCTGTGCCATCCACACTGCCGTAGCCGTCAACGGTGCCCGCAAACGTGCTCACTTCGCCACCGCTGGAGATCTTGCGGATGATGTTTTTGTAGGTGTCGGCCACGTAGACATTGCCGCTGGCATCTGCCGCCACATCAAGAGCGTATCCGAAGCGGGCTTCTGGCGCAGGCCCGTTCACGACGCCACTGGTGCCGGCACCCGCATGGGTGGTGACGACTCCCGCGCTGGTGGCCTTGCGGACTTGGTAATTGCCGACATCCATGATGTAGATCGCCCCTGAGTCATCCACTGTCACTCCCGGCGGTGAGCTGAGGCGTGCATCGCCGCCGGTGCCATTGGTGTTGCCCCGGTTGGCAGCCATGCCAGCGAGAGTGGTCACCACGCCCGCCTGCGTGATTTTGCGAACGTTGGTATTGTTATCATCCGTCACAAACAGGGTGCCGGTGGCATCCACCGCAACACCAGAGAGGTCATTGAATCGTGCCGCGCTGCCGGTGCCATCCTGGCTGCCGAATTGGCCGGCCATGCCTGCCAGCGTGGTCACCACGCCTGCCGGGGTCACCTTGCGGAGAATGCCGTTGCCGTTGTCAGTCACATACACATTACCCTGGTTGTCAGTGGTCACCCCTATCGGGTAGTCAAATCGTGCGCCATTGCCGGTGCCATCCGTAGTGCCG
Organism: Prosthecobacter gellanilyticus; assembly: GCF_007992435.1. Lineage (GTDB taxonomy): Bacteria > Verrucomicrobiota > Verrucomicrobiia > Verrucomicrobiales > Verrucomicrobiaceae > Prosthecobacter > Prosthecobacter gellanilyticus. The sequence goes on from NZ_BKAG01000005.1 coordinate 52,460, forward strand.
ACCTGTCCAGCCATCCCTGCAAAGGTGGTCACCACACCTGCCGGGGTCACCTTGCGGATCGTGTTGCTGTCGGCATCAGCCACATACAAAACGCCATTTTTATCAGCACAGATGCCAGTCGGATAATTGAACCTCGCCGCGCTGCCTGTGCCGTCTGCGCTACCGACCGCTCCTACCGTCCCGGCCAGCGTGGTCACCACCCCGGCTGGCGTGATCTTGCGGATGGTGCAGTTTTCATATTCGACCCCATAGAGCGTGCCGTCAGGCGCCACGGTGATGGCTGTCAGTTGGTCAAACCGGGCCGCCGCACCGGCCCCATCTTCGCTGCCGTTTTCGCCTGCAAGCCCGGCGAGTGTGCTCACCACGCCAGCGCTGGTGATCTTGCGAACCGTCCTTCCGTCGGCCACATAGAGCGTGCCGCCAGCTCCCGCGGCCAGACCTTCCGGATGGGCAAATATCGCCGCTTCTCCGGTGCCGTCCACACTGCCGATGCCGTTCCTCTTGCCCGCAAACGTCGTCACCACACCCGTCTTGGTGATCTTGCGAATGATCTTATTGTGGGTGTCTGCCACAAACACATTCCCGCTAGCATCCACGGCGATGCCGCGTGGACCCGAAAACCGTGCCGCGCTCCCCGTTCCATCGACATTGCCTGGCCCGCCGGACTTGCCGACGAAGTTGGACCATTGATAAGACTGGCCATGCAGCAGCGTGGCAGAGGCTGCGAGCAGCAAGGCGAGGGTTCTGAGAGTTTTCATGGGCGAGTGTGTGATGGACTTACCCACTCCTCCCACACATCACCCGAGGTGAGTATGGGACCTCCGCCGGATACAACCCCCATTTCACAGGACGTTTTTATCCGACTTTAGAAGGATGGTCCCGGTGGGTTCGTTCGTTGGAGGCAGCACGTCCTGCGGATCATCCGGCATCACTCCATCCACCTCAGCAAAACATGACTCTCTCCCGGTTGTTCTTCGCTTCCCTTGGTCTCGCCAGCCTGTCTCTCCAAGCCGACATGGTGGACACGAACGCCGATTTGAAAGCCCTGCCCACTGTGCCGGGGGGGTATGAGATCAGTCTCTTCGCCCAGGAACCGCTCGTGCAGCAGCCATGCAGCATGGCTTTTGATGTGAAGGGCCGCCTCTTCATCGGCATGGGACCGCAGTATCGCAATCCGACACCTGAAACACCGGGAGACAGCGTGGTCATCGTCACGGATGAAAACAAAGACGGCAAAGCAGACAAGACACACACCTTCGCCACCGGCCTGAATGCCATTCAAAGCCTCGCCTGGCGTGGCCGTGATCTCTGGGTCGCCAACTCGCCCGATCTCACCATCGTCCGTGATCTGGATGGTGATGATGTCGCGGATGAATACGTCAAGGTCTTCACGGATCTCGGCAATCTCGAGCACGGTCTGCATGGGTTGGTTTGGGCTCCCGATGGCAAGCTCTACATGAGCAAGGGCAACTCCAAAGGCCTCAACGATCCCAAGCAGCCGGATCGCATTGCACCGAAGCCTTTCCGCGAACTCTTCGGCCAATCGACTCAGTCAGAAACCACGAAGCCCCAGACCTTCACCCCTGCCGTCTACAAGCACACCTACCACGATCCCAAGGACGACTGGGGTGTCATGGGCGGCGTGCTTCGCTGTGATGATCTCGGTGTGAATCTCGAGATCGTCTCCCGCGGCTTCCGCAATCCCTGGGACATCGCCATCGATGACACCTTTAATTGGTTAGGCACAGACAATGACCAGAATGAAGGGGACCGCGTGTTCATGCCTTTCTACGGCGCGCACTTCGGCTGGAACCATCCCTGGAGCAGTTCCTGGACGGGTGAAGACCATCTGCCCACCGTGCCCGTGAGCCATGACGTGTTTCACGGCAGCGGCACCGGCATCACCTTCGGTTCATTGGGCGACCATAAAAACGTGTTCTTCATCAACGACTGGCTGAACAAGACCACCTACATCTATCAGCCCAAATGGAAGGGTGCTCTCATGACGAGCGAGTGGCAGCCCTTCATCCAGGGCGGCAAGTCCCTCTTCCGTCCCACGGACATGGTCATGGGACCTGACGGCGCGCTTTGGTGTCTGAGCTGGAGCCGCGGCTACGGTTCCGAATTCAAGGACGGCAAGATGACCAACGAAGGCCGCATCTACTGCGTCACGTATGCAGACAAGCACCAAGGCGTGGCCCTCACGAAGCCTGCCAAAGAGTGCAGCACTGCAGAACTCATCGCGCTCTTTGATTCCAATCTCGTCGTGCATCGTATCGATGCGCAAGACGAACTCGTCCGCCGTGGCGCTGAAGCCAAGCCTGTGATCATTCAAGCGCTCGAATCAGGCAAGCTCTCACCCGCCGCAGAAACCTGGGCCGTGTGGGCGCTCGGTCGCATTGGTCCTGATCCCTTCTTTGAGAAAGCTTTGGAGAAGCCCGGCAATCTCCGCCTGCAATCCCTGCGCATCCTCGCCAAACAAACTTTGCCATCCAAGGTCGCTGATCTCACCCGCGATGATGACCCGCGCACCCGCTTTGAAGCCGTGCAGGCCATCTGGCAGGCCCGCGACGTGAAGATGATCCCCGCACTCTTGACCGTCGCAGCGAAGGAAAAAGATCGTCTCACTTACTACTCCGCATGGCGTGCTCTGCGTGACCTCGCCAGCACGAGCGATCTGAAGAAGTGGCTCGGCGACGAGCGCGGTGGCGTTCGTCGTGCAGCCCTCCTCGCCTTGCTGGAAGACAGCGCGCTCACCCAGAATGAGGTAAAACCTCTGCTCAATGATGCGGACAAGGAAACCAAAGCCCTCGCGGATCTCTGGATCAAGAACACCACGGGAGGCAGCCCTTCCATTGCGCTTCGTGGCAAGGGTGTCATCGCCGCCAACGTCGCCCCGATCACGGGTGACCCTCCGAAGATCACGCCACCTGCCTCACCGACGACTGTCGATGCCGCACTCGACGCGATGAAAACAGCGGACCCTGCTCGCGGACGTTTGCTCGCCCTTCATCCAGGCGGCGCCACCTGCACCGCATGCCACTACATCGGCGGCCGTGGCAACCAGTTCGGTCCCGACCTCACCGGCATCGGCCTGCGTGCGGATGCCAAGCATCTGCTGCAGTCCATGATCGAGCCCAGCGCCGTCATCACTGAAGGTTTCAATTCACACGTCATCACCACCGCGCAGGGCGTGCAGAGCGGCGTGCTGCTGGACGAGAGCGGCCTCGCTGTCACGCTCGGCCTCATCACCGGCCAGCGTGCCCGCATCATGCGTGCTGACATCACTAAGCACGACACACTTCCCGTCTCCGCCATGCCACCCTTCGCTGCTGTGCTGGATCCGCAGTCCTGCGCGGACATCGCCGCCTGGTTGATCCAAAGCAGCACGGTTCCTGAAAAGAAGCCCAACAAGAAGGATGATAAAAAAGAAGACAAGAAACCCTCCAAGCACGCCAAGGACGGCTCGGATGTCCAGCCCGTGCCTGAAACGAAACCCGTGAAGACCTATGGTGATGCTGCCAAGGGCTTCAACATCGATCAGCACGACTCCAAACTTGCCCTCAAGCATGATGGAAAATCCATCGCCGACTTTGTCCTGAGTCATCCGCAGGTGAAGCGCCCCTTCATGATCCATCTGCGCAATCGCGAAGGCACTCTGCTCACACGCCACTTCCCGCCTGAGAAGGACGATGCCCAAGATCACGCCGACATGCATCCCGGCCTCTGGCTCGCCTTCGGCGGCATAAATGGCACCGACTTCTGGCGCAACGAAGGTCGCGTTGAGGTCAGCAAGGTCACCGTGCAGCCTGATGGCAGCGGCTTTGAAACCGAGAACCGCTGGCTCGCCGCCGATGGCAAGGAAATCTGCCGCGATATCACCCGCATCACCACCAGTCTCAAGGACGGCAAGATCGTCCTGCATTGGGACACCCGCATCAGCAGCCAGGATAACGAGCTCACCATTCTGGGGCAGGAGGAAGGCGGCCTCGGTGTGCGCCTCGCCAAGTCACTGACCGTGCGTGACGGCAGCGGCCACATCACCAACAGCGAAGGCATGACCGATGAAAAAGCCATCTGGGGCCAGCCCGCAAGCTGGTGGCGCTACGGCACCGACTCCGCCGGCATCCGCATCACTCCTTCCAAAGAGGGCACCCGCACCTTCTGGAGCCACGCCCGCGACTACGGCGCTCTCGTCATCAACCCCACTGGCACCCCCAACGAAAAGAAGAAGCCCTCCAGCTTCACCGTCCCCAAAGGCGAACCCCTAAAGCTCATCTTCGACATCACGCTGGAGTGATTCAGGCCGTGGGCTTCTTCAAGATCGCGAACGACTCCTTGTGAGGCCGCCGCCCTCATTCCAAGCCTTGGCGCTTGTGTTCTATCCGGCCATCCTTTGAACTGTAAGATAGACTGGCAGTGGACATTCCGTCACCTCCAGTCCTATTTTTCTGACTTTTCTTATGCTCCTCCGACTGATCCTTTGCCTATGTCTCACCGCCAGCCTGTCTGCGGCCGAGCTCTTTGACAAACCCAACCTCGCGGCGTGGTGCATTGTGCCGTTTGATGCGAAGAAACGCGGCCCGGAGGAGCGCGCGGCCATGCTGGAGAAGATGGGCGTGAAAAAGTTTGTCTATGACTACCGCGCCGAGCATGTGCCGCAGTGGGATGATGAGCTGAACGCGCTCAAGAAGCACGGCATCGAGCTCATGGGCTGGTGGTTCCCGACCTCGCTCAATGACGAGGCGAAGAAGACGCTCGAACTCTTCAAGCGCCACGGCGTGAAGCCCCAGCTCTGGGTGAATGGCAATGGAGGCCCCATCCAGGTGAATGATGAGGCGGATCAAAAAGCCCGCGTCGAGAAGGAAGTTGAGAGGCTGAAACCCATCTGCGAAGCCGCAGTTCCTCTGGGCTGCCAGGTGGCTCTCTACAATCACGGTTCTTGGTATGGCGAGCCGGAGAATGCCATCGCCATCGTCGAGGCCTTGAAGGCCCAGGGGATCAAGAACATCGGCATCGTGTACAATCTGCATCATGGCCACGGCCATCTGGATCGCCTGCCCAAAGTGCTTGAGGCCATGAAGCCCCATCTGCTCTGCCTCAATCTCAATGGCATGGACATCGATGGCGAGGCGAAGGGCCGGAAGATCCTGCCTCTCGGTATCGGAACCCAGGATGTGAAGGTGCTGCGCCAGATCCGTGCCAGTGGTTACAATGGCCCCATCGGCATCCTCAATCATACCAGCGAAGACGCTGAAGGCCGCTTGCTGGATAACCTTGATGGTCTGGCCTGGCTGGTGCCGCAACTCGATGACGACAAGCCCGGTGTGAAGCCGAAGTATCGCACCTGGAGTGAGAAGGCAGAAGGCCATGCTTCCAAGTCGGAAGCCAGCAAAGCCGAGAGCGTGGCATCATCGAGCGCCGAGTTTGGCAAAGCCCTGAAGGGCGGCTGGGTTGTCAAAGGTGATGAAGAGTATAACAAAATTCCCTTCACCGTCGAATGCCGCGCCAAACTGGATGGTAAAGACGGCTTCAACATTCTCGTCGCCTCCGAAGTGAAATCCTCCGCCACGCATTGGGAACTCTACACCCACGCAGGTCGCGGCACCGTGGCGCTCTACCTTCCCGGACGCGGTGGCGACTACGACTCCAAGGTCAAAATCTGCGATGGCGAGTGGCATGACCTCCTCGCCAGTGTCGATGAAAAGAACGTGATCATCTGGGTGGACGGCAAACAGGTCTTCGAAAAGCCCGTGCAGCCTCTCCAAGGCACTGCGAAGCCCGGCGAACTCGCCTTTGGCCGTCTCGTGGAAGGCAACATCGGCTGCGATGGCATCATCGATGATGTGCGCATTTCCCGCGGTGCCATGAAGCCGCGCAAAGGCGGTGCGCCGCGTCTGCGCATGGACAACACGCTTGGCCTGTGGAGCTTCGACAAGCTCGACGAAGAGCTTCCACCACCCGCGCCCAAGCCCGCTGAGTTCAAGCCCGCCCGCGAGCCTCTCGACAAGTCTAACAACATCCACTGGCAGGAGTTCGTGAACCGCGAGCGCGTCTTCGATTACTACGGCAAGCAGGCGCTGCAGTTCATGAATCAAACGATGCCGGAGCTCATCCCGCAGTTCCCCGGTCTCGATGGCGGCCAGCAAGGCCACTGGGGCAATCAAAATGATCAGGTGACTTGGAAAGATGATCGCTTCGCCAAGAGTGATCTGGGCAGCGTTTTCAGCGGTGTCTTTAAAGGCGCGGGCCTCACCATTCCGAAAGCCATCTGCGTTCGCGCAGGTGATGTTGCAGGTGCCTTTGATCCGAATCTCTGCCACTTCTCCGTCCAGTGGAAGGGCGGCTTCATCAAGCTGAACGACAACCGTCACGGATTCATGGGCGGAGGTCAGATGGACGGCCAGATGACCACCATGGCAGCACCTGGCAGCTTCATGAAGTCGGACTTCCTCGGTTTCTACCGGCATGGAAAGCAGGTGGTCTTTGCCTCTCGCTCGGAAGGCAAGACACATCTGCAGATGCTCGGCTCAGCAGAGTCGGACAAGGCTTTGGAGCCACTCACGAAAGGCGGCCCTGCTCAATGGCCGCAGTGGATTGAAACCAAAGGCGAACTCGGCACACAGACTCCCTTCGCCACGGATCGCATCACGATCCCCTTCGAGAATCCCTACGGCACTCTCTTCTTCATCACCGCGCATGATTTCTTCAGCGATGGCACCAGCGCCGCCATCGCCACCATGACCGGCGAGGTCTGGCTGGTGAAGGGCATTGATGAAAAACTCGGGAAAGTGCGCTGGAAGCGCTTCGCCACCGGATTGCATCAGCCGTTAGGCATGAAGATCATCGACGGTAAGATCCATGTGCTTGGCCGTGACCAGATCACCTGCCTGCATGACCTCAATGGCGATGATGAGGCGGACTTCTATGAATGCGTGACGAATGTCATGCAGACCTCTCCCGGCGGCCATGACTTCATCGTTGGTCTGGAGACAGATCCACAGGGCCGCTTCTACTTTGCCTCAGGCAACGAAGGCGTGTGCCGCGTAGAGCGAACTTTCCAGCTCGCTCAGAAAGGAGATCGGACTGAAAAGTTCGATCTACAAGTCCTCGCCACCGGCTTCCGCAATCCAAACGGCCTCGGCCTCTCACCTGACGGCAAGTTCCTAACCACCAGCGTGCAGGAAGGCGACTGGACTCCGGCCTCCAGCATCTGCCAGATCGAGCTCGGTAAAAATGAAGGCGCGCACTTCGGTGCCGGTGGTCCGAAGAACGGGCAGCCTCCCGAACCCGTGCTCATGTATCTTCCACGCGGTGAGGACAACAGCGCCAGCAGCCAGGCCTTCATCTCAGGCAAAGAATGGGACTCACTGAAGGGCGATGGCAATCTCATCCATCTTTCCTCCGGCGGCGGCGGTGCCTGGCTGGTCATGCGCCAGAATGTGAAGGGTCGCTGGCAGGGCGCGGCGGTGAAGATCAGTGGCAACTTTGATTCCGGCCCGCAATGTGCGCGCTTCAATCCCAAGGACGGCCATCTCTATGTGAACGGCATGCAGGGCTGGGGCAGTTACACACCGAAGGATGGCTGCTTCCATCGCGTGCGCTTCACCGGTGGCGAGAAGCCCGTGCCGGTCGCTTTCGAAGCCCGCGACAATGGTGTCCTCATCCGCTTCAACCAGCCTGTGAAAGACTCCACCGAGGCCTCGCAGTTCTTCGCCCAGTGCTGGAACTATCGCTACAGCGCCGCCTATGGTTCACCCGAGTACTCGGTGAAGTATGCCGATACTCCAGGGCATGATCCGCTGGAGGTGCGCAGTGTGCAAAAGCTGGATGGTGGCAAGACACTCTTTATCGAGATCCCGCAGCTCATCCCCGCCAGCCAGGTGCATCTGCATCTGAGCACCGGTCATGATGTCTTCCTCACAGCTCATGCACTGGCGGAGCCGTTTACCGACTTTGTTGGTTATGCCAAGGTCGTGAAAACAAACCACGCCGCTCAAGTCGGCATGATCGCTCCAACACCCACGAAGCCCAACCCATGGGCCAAAGGTGAAGGTGGCCGCGAGATCGTCATTGAGGCTGCTCTCGGGCTGCAATACGTGCAGAAGCAGCTCAAGGCGAAGGCCGGCGAAAAGCTGACCATCGTGTTCAAGAACCCGGACGTGGTCCCGCATAACTGGCTCCTCGCCAAGCCCGGCACCCTCCAAAAACTCGGAGACAAGGTGAACCTCATGATCACGGATCCTAAGGGCCTCGCGAAGCACTATGTGCCTGATAGTGATGACGTCATCGCCTACACTGACATGACGAATCCCAAGGAGTCCTTCACCATCCACATCACCGCGCCGAACGAAAAGGGTGACTACCCCTACCTCTGCACCTTCCCAGGTCACTGGATGGTGATGAACGGCGTGCTGAAAGTGGAGTAGGGGACGAAAGTACTCATGGGCTTCAGCCCGTGAGAGGCGCGAAAGGTCACTTCGTCACGAAGTGAGTTTGTCAGCTGTTTACGAGCTAAAGCTCAAAACTACTTTGGCCGTGAGTCCTGCACGACGCTGCGGCGAGAGAAAGTACTTATGGGCTTCAGCCCGTAAGTGGTCCGAGAGGTCACCTCATCATCGAATGAGGTGACAGCATCTCCACGAGCCAAAGCTCGGGAGTATTTTCCTGTCCCCGCCGCAAATCCTGACGCTCCCTGCGGCAAAACTCGAACTTCCAGGACTTGCCACCCCGCTCATTCCGCACTAGAACGGATCATATATGATCGAGCTTATCTCCAACCCCGCCGACCTCAAGCCCACCACTACCTGGCAGGAGACTGTCTGGGCCTACACCGCCGAAGAGGAGCTGGTTGATCACACCTCCAAGGCCCGCCTTTGCGTGGCCACCCTGCTTCCCTTCAAGGACAAGCAGCCCGACTGGGAAGGTTTCACCAAGAGCGTCCGCTGGATGCAGCAGTGTGGCGACTACTATGGCGTGGAGATGGTCTTCGTGCTGAATGCGGACACCGGTTACATCTTTGACCTCAGCAACGAAATGTATGCCGAGGTGCTGAAGCGCTTCCGCGCCGAATTCCCCACCACGAAGTTCATCGCCGGCGTCACCGCTCGCGGGGCAGAAAACGACACCGGTTTCAAGGCCGAGCGCTACTGGCCGCTGCTGGACATCGCCCAGAGCCATGACAACGGCGAGGTGATGATCATGACCTCCCGCTGGCTTAACACGCTGGAGCCTGAGGCGCGTCGCGATGCTTATTTTGAGATCGCCGAGCACATTACGCATCCCGCCATCGCCCATGCCTTGGAGCCTTCCTTCGTTTCCTGGGCCACGCCGTATGAGCCCTGGCTGCTGCATCAGCTCGCCACCCATCCAAAGTATGTCGGTGGCAAAGTGAGCACGCTGGACGAGCCGCACTTCCTTTACTGGGCTGCCATGTGCAAAGGGCTGAACCTGCCCTTCGCCCCCCACAGTGGTGATGACTACGGCATCCCCACGGCCATCCGCCTGGGCCTGCCCTTGCTCATCGGCGCCGGCGTCAGTGCCTGCCCTCTCATCGCCGCAGCGCGTGACATGTGGCTGCTGGACAGCGTGGCGGACAAGAAATTCAAGACCGGCACCGGCCGCTTCGACACGCGGGTGTACAAGCTCTTTGAAGCTTTCCAGTCTTTCGAAGACCTCGTCTTCCGCATGGACGATCGCATGAGCGCCTCCCCCTATAAGCACAGCACCGCGCATGTGCTGCATCACCTCGGCCTGATCGACGCTCCGGAATCCCACCCGAACTGTAAAGACCTGCGTGGTTCCGATGAAGCCCTGCGCATGGAGGAGGCCATGCGCCGCCCCCTGCGTGTGGCGAAGCGCCTCGGCATTCCCGGCTTCGAGAAGAAAGCCTGACCAGCTGGGTTAGGCCCAACCTATTTTAGAATCTCCACAGTCACTCCATCCCCGGGGGTGGCGGTGGTGATTCTTTAGCCAGTCCCACAGAAACGGCGTTATCTCATGAAGCCGAAACGGGAGGCTCATGCGTTTCATGGGTGGAAACCCACTTTTCGTCATGAAACCAAACCTTCCTCGCATGGCGGCCCTGGCCGCTCTCGGAGTCGCGCTGACGGCGACCTCCTGTGTGGATCCCTACTACGCAGGTGGCTATCCTCGGGCTGGAGTGTCGGTCGGCTATCAGAGCGGACGTCCGCTCGTGGCTGCTCGCTCCGGCTACTACAGCCGTCCGGGTTCCTATTATGGCCGGAACACCGGCTACTACCGCAGCCCCTACTACGGAGTGCGCAGCACCCCGGTGTATGTGCAGCGGAGCTCCTATCCCTACCGTTACGGCAGCTTCGGCTACTCGCCTTATCGTGATGTCTACTCACCTTATGGCTACGGTGGCTGGGGCGCGCCCTACCGCTCCGGCATGGTCGTCTCCAGCTTCGGCCGCCCGGCCTTTGGCTACGGCTCTGGCTGGGGTTACAATCCCTACGGCTGGTGATTCATCAGCTGCATCATCGTTCATCACTCAAGGCCCGGTTCATCTGAACCGGGCTTTTAGTTAGGCTCACGTCGTCATCGCCCGGAACCTCCCCGGTGCCATACCCGCGTAGCGGCTGAAATGGCGCGTGAAGGCGCTTTGATCACACCAGCCGGTTTGCAGGGCGATGTCACTCAGCGACAGATCCGTCTCACGAAGCAGACGCGTGGCCTCATCCAGCCGCAGCTTGTGCAGAAGCTGCAGCGGGCTCATCTGGAAGAGCTTCTGTACCCGTTGCTCGAACTGATACACACTCAGCCCTGCCTTCTTCGCGATGTCCTCAATGCGCAGCCCCTCGGTGTAGCGGGCCTGCATGAGCTTCAGCGCCGTGGCCAGCTCGGCGTAGCCACTGGCTTTATCACTCGGCGCATTCAGATCCCGCGAGATACCGGCGACACCGATGATGCGTCCTTTGGCATCACGCAACGGATGCTTGGTCGTCAGGCACCAGCCCGCCTTGCGGCCCGTGTAGATGTGCAGCTCAAGCTGATGCTCCACCGGCTTGCCCGTTTTCAGTACGGCTTCATCCTGGCGCGCATAGCTGGCGGCCAGGGGAGCTGGATAAACCTCCGTGGGCTTTTTGCCGATGAGCTTGGACTTGTCTCCACCCGCGCAGCGATCCGCCATGGTCTGGTTCACCCGCACATACCGGCCCGCCGAGTCCTTGATGAAAAAGACGACGTCTGGCAGTGCATCGAAGAGAGCTTCGGCGTAGCCATGGGCGGCGAAGAGATCGTCCGGATCCGTCATTTTGCCTGATTTGGCAGGTCGGGCCGCAAAAAGCAATCAAGACCCATCAGGCTGGTGAGGTATTCGTCACGCATGTCCCAGCCCCTTCCCAAATGGTCCGGCGTGTTCCCGGCCGTCGTCACGCAGATGCACCAGGATCAGTCCCTCGATCTCAAAGCATCCGCACATCATTTCGAAGTGCTGATCGACTCTGGCATCTCCGGCCTCATCGTCTGCGGTTCGCTCGGCGAAAACCAGTGCCTGCAACCTGACGAAAAGCGCGCCGTATTGAAATGCGCCATCGAGACCGCTCGCGGCCGCATCCCCGTGGTCAGCGGCGTGGCAGAAATGAGCACACGCGCAGCCGTGCAATACATGCAGGATGGCGAGAAGCTCGGCGCCGCCGGCTTCATGATCATGCCGCCGATGGTCTGCAAGTCCGATCCGGCCGAGACTGAGCATTGGTTCCGCACGCTGGCGAAGGCCACACCATTGCCCTGGATGCTGTACAACAATCCCGTGGGCTATCACACCGATGTCACGCCTGAAATGTTTGTTAGGCTGGCGGACATCCTGAACCTCACCTCCATCAAGGAAAGCAGCGCCAACCCGCGCCGCATCACCGAGCTGAGAAACCTGGTGGGAGATCGCTATCAGATCTTCACGGGTGTGGATGATCTCTTCCTCGAATGCGCCATCCTGGGCATCGATGGCTGGGTGGCTGGCAGCGGCATCGCTTTCCCGAAGGAGAATCAGCAGCTCTGGGATCTCACGCGTGAAGGGAAGTGGGATGAAGCCCGCATCCTTTATCGCTGGGCGCAGCCGCTGATGAAGCTCGACACGCACATCCACTTTGTTCAATACATCAAGCTCCTCTGCCAGGAAGCCGGCATCGGCAAGGAATGGGTGCGCGAACCACGCTTGCTCATCTCGGGTGCCGAGCGTGAGCAGGTGCTGCAGATCATTCGTGAAGCCTTCGCCAAGCGTCCTGCATAGAATGATGATTGGTTAGGTCAAAGCGAGCTCCAGATGTTCAGATCACCGACGGAGGGTTGGGGGCAATGTGCAGCCTGGACCTTCTCCGCACTCTGCATCTCTCCGGGAGTACTGGCCTTCAACGGCATCAGTGCCAGCATGCCCGCCCCGAGACTGAGGCAGCGGCATCTGAGGTGGTGGAGGATCTTCATGCCCGCAGATGCAGGCCGTGCACCAGACTTGCGCAGATTTGGAAAATAACTTTCCCGTGACTAAGCCCCCGGCAGAGTAGGCGCAGTGTCAGCCTCCCCGCATCAGCCCAGCCGCAGCCTCACCACGCGTTTTGTCGTGGTCTTCGCGGCCTTTGTGGCGGCGGGATCGCTGCTCCTGCTGGCCTGGCTCAGGCATCAGCAGCAGGCGGAGAGTGAGAATGTGTTCCGCACCCTCGCGCGTTCGGATGCGAGCTTTGTGCAGCGGCTGAACCTGCCCCGCAGCGCCAAGCTGGCTGGAGACCTGGGCCAGCTCCTGCAGATGCAGATCCATTTCCGCGATGCGAACGGAGTGCTGGAACCTGCCATGGATGATAAGGCCAGCACCCCCCTGAAGTCCCTGCCTTTGGATGAGGTGCGCGAGCTTCCCGGCGGCTGGCAGGCGCTCGTGCTGAAGCTGGATGCTAGGCATGACATGCTGTTTCTGCGCAAATCACCAGAAGTCACCCTCAGCCTCCTGCACCCGGCCACGCGCAATGCCCTGCTCGCCTTCTGGCTGCTCTCTGCCGCGCTTGGCTGGGTCATCGCAGGTCAGGTGGTGCGTCCTGTGGCGCGGCTCACCCGCGGGCTGAAAGGCTTCTTTGATAGCAAAGATCGTTCGCCGCTGGAAGTGGCTCGGGGCGATGAGATTGGAGAGCTGGCTCGTGCCTTGACCCAGGCTCGTGATGAGCTGCTCCAGGAGCGTGAAAAGCGTGAGCAATCAGAACGCATGGCTGTGCTTGGTCGCGTGGCCACAGGTCTCGCGCATGAGATCAAGAACCCTCTCGCCTCCATCCAGCTCCATGCGCAGCTCATGGATATCAGTGTTTTGGATGCGGAGTCCGCTCAGTCGCTCCAGCATGTGCAGGCTGAGACGAAGGTCATCGAAGGTTTGGTGAATCAATGGCTTTACCTCACACGCCCCGCGCCGCCGAAGATGGAGTCTCTGGACCTCGGCCCCGTGTTGCAGGAAACTCTGACCGCCATGAGCGCCCAGGCTGGTCATGCGGGAGTCGAGATAAAAGCTCAACCGGCCCCGTCTCTTTGGAACACGCGTGTGAAAGGAGACCGCGCACGCTTGCAGCAGGCGTTTCGAAACATTCTGCTCAATGCCATCCAGGCCATGCCTCGTGGCGGCGAGCTGGAGGTCGGTCAGCATCTCGAGGGCCAGACATGCCTGCTGACCTTCCGCGATCATGGCACAGGCCTTTCCCAGGCAGCTCTCGCACGCGGAGCCGAGCTTTTCTTCTCCGAGAAGGAAGGCGGCATGGGCGTCGGCCTGAACGTCGTGAGCGAGATCATCGCCGCGCATGGGGGTGAGCTGCGTCTGGGCAATCATCCGGATGGTGGTGCGCTGGTGACCGTGCTGCTGCCGGTGTCAGGAGCATAGATAAATACTCTGCAACATGATCTTCCCGGGCGAGTTAGTTCACCCATGCGCGCTCTGCTCTTCCTCCTCACCTCGGTTGTTCTGCATGCGGATGATTGGCCCCAGTGGCTCGGGCCGCAGCGTGATGCCGTCTGGCGTGAGACGGGCATTGTGGAGTCCTTTCCCGAAGGCGGCCCCAAGGTGCTGTGGCGAGTGAAGATCGGCGGCGGCTACACAGGCCCGGCGGTGGTGGATGGCAGGGTGTACCTCATGGACCGCCAGGTGGCCGCGAAGGAAAGCGTGCCCGGCAATGCCTTTGCGCGTGGCATCATCGCCGGGACGGAGCGCGTGCTCTGCCTGGATGCAGCCACGGGCGCCAAACTATGGGAGCATGTCTATGATTGCACCTACACCATGAGCTACTCCACCGGTCCTCGTTGCACACCGTTGGTTAGCGGCGGCAAGGTCTGGACGCTGGGCGCGGAGGGAAACCTGCTTTGCCTTGATGCCTTAAATGGCAAGGTGCTATGGTCGCATGATTTCAAAACGGACTACGGTGCCAAGACACCCATGTGGGGCTTTGCCGGGCACCCCTTGCTAGATGGCCAGCGCCTGATCTGCCTCTGCGGCGGCCCCGGCAGCGTGGCCGTGGCTTTTGACAAGGACACAGGCAAGGAACTCTGGCGTGCGCTGGATGCACGCGAGCCAGGTTACGCACCGCCGACGATGATCGAGGCAGGCGGTGTGAAGCAACTCATCCTCTGGCATCCGCAGTCGGTGAGCTCTCTGGATCCTGCCACGGGCAAGCTCTTCTGGTTGCATCCCTGGGAGGTTCGCGCCGGGCTCACGGTGGCCACACCACGTCTTGCCGGTGACCTCCTGCTTTTCAGTTCCTTCTACACCAGCTCGAAATGTTTCAAGCTTGATGCCGCCAAGCCGGAAGCTCAGTTGCTCTGGGAAGGTAAGAGTTTCAGTGAGAAGAACACGGACACGCTGCACAGCCTCATCAGCACACCCTTCATCGAAGACGGGCATATCTATGGCGTGTGCAGCTATGGCCAGCTTCGCTGCTTGAAGCTCGATACTGGCGCACGCATCTGGGAAACCTTCGCCGCGACCACGGGGGACAAACCCGTGCGCTGGGCGAATGCCTTCCTCATCAAGCATGAGGACCGCTTCTTCCTCGCCAACGAGCATGGCGACCTCATCATCGCCAAGCTCACGCCAAAAAGTTATGAGGAGATCAGCCGGGTGAGTCTTCTCAAACCCACCACCACGGATCCACGTCGAGCCGTGGTCTGGTCTCATCCTGCCTTTGCCAGCAAGTGCGTCTTCATGCGCAACGACGAAGAGATCGTGTGCGCTTCGCTGGCGAAGTAGCCGCGTGGTAGGCTTAGCGCTGCCAAGTCATGCAGACGAGCCGGAGGCTCGATGGCGGGTAGCGGGTGGTGAAGCGAGCGAAGCTTGCGAGAGCCACCGGATAACAAACATTGCTCCACAAGGTAGGGCGCGCATCCCGAAGGGATGCTGGAAGCCGACGAATCGGACACAATACATCTGGTTGAAAAGCGCTCCCTTCCAGCGTGCCCTCCGGGACGCCTGTCTGAACTCAGAACACTTGAACTCCTTACCGGTGGTTCTCAGTCGCTACGCTCCTTTCACCACCGGCTACAAGCCATCGAGCCTCCGGCTCGCCATCCACAGTGTTGGTTAGAAACCATGATCTGGCATTCAGCCATTCCCTCAGATCCCTTTCGGCATCCACGCCTCCAGCTTGCTCACTTCAGCCTTCGCGTTGGCGCTGAAGGGCAGGCCCCAGAACTCCAGGAAGGGGGCGAGGTTCTTGCCGGTGATCTTGGAGTAGCGGATCAGGAACTGATCACGCGCGTCGTCGTCGTCCTTCGGTGCCGGGCCGTACTTGTCGTCGGCAAAGCTGTGCAGATACTTGCGCCAGGCTTCCCAACCAAAAGCATCGACAAGCTGGATGTAGGTCGTCAGGGCCAGGAAGGGGCTCTTCTTCCATTCGGCGAACTTGTCCTTCGCCGCCTTGATCTCCTCGATGTGCTTCTTCTGGCCTTCCAGCGAGGCTCCGGAGTGGCCGACGATCTTGTCCTTTTTCAGCACGGCCTCATAGCAATACATGCCGATGACGTTGTTCGTCACCTCGCCTGTGCCATCAAAGGTGAAGGTGGAGCGCTGGTGGTTGTGCCCGATTTCATGGTAGAAGCCCCAGCCGGGGAATTTGATGCGGCCGAAGGTTACCATCTCCGGAGCGGCACTCGTCGGGATCATGATGGGATAACCGCTGTGCATGTAACCCGCGCTGATCTGGATGTCAGCCACGATGCGCTCAGGGCGTTTGCGCTCGGCGGTTTGATTGCTCAGGTCGTCCTGCGCCTCCACCACCTTCTTCCAGAATTCCATGAGCTCCGTGGGATTGTTGATCGTGCGCGCGACCTCCGTGGGACAGGAGACGATCAGCTTGTCACAGGCGAGCTCAGCCCAAGGCCCAGGCTGTTTCTTGATCTCGCTGGTCCACTGCGCATCCGTCGTCTGGCCTAACACAAAGAGTGGTGATGGAATGCCGCCTTTGATGGTGGCGGTGAAAGATGCGGTTTCATCAGCACGACCTGGCACCACGATGTAGATGAGGCCGCCAAAGGCGCTCGCCGTCTTGGTTTCCGTAGCGGCGATGGTGACGGACTTGGTGATGTCCGGAGCGCGCTTCCATTCATCGAGATGATACAGGGTGTCGCTGTGGCAGCCGATACGCACCGCATAACCCTGAGCTGCAATGGCCGTCGGCACGGTGACGCTGATGGTCTCGCCAGCCGCAGCATAGAGGCCTGTACTGGTCCATCCAGGGATCGTGGGATTCACGGAGACTTCACGCGTGATGCGCGGTGCATCCGCGGGCACCTTGCCGGGGAAGGCTTCATGAGCGGGGTGAGCTGTTGTGGTTTCGCCGCCGGCAAGCCGGAGCACACGTGTTTCCATGCCCAGGCGCAGTCTCGCGGCATTATCCTTCGCGGCTGTGAGAGGAGCCTGGCCCGTTGGCACGGCGCTGGACGCACCGGTATTTCCCAGGGCTGCCACCACGGCTTCACGCAGGCTGCTGCGGTCCGGTGGTTGCGCAGCCAGAGCGACCTGGATGGCATTCGTGCCTTGTTTGATGGCTGCTGCATCGAGGGCAGGGCCACCCTCACGCTGTTTCTTGATGGCCGTGATGGCCGTGGAGGCATTCATCATCAAGGGCAGCTCAGGGCGCGCATCAAAGCTGCGCAGCTGGTCAAAGGCGCTCGCTTCCGTGAAGGCCACGCCAGCGGGCATGAGCGCATTGTTCACACCATGTGCCAGGGTCAGTTCCTTGCCGCCGCTGGTCTGGCTGAAAGCCCAGCCCGTCATGCCAGCCATCACGCCGCCGCCCTTCTTGATGAACTCGGCCACGGCTGCGCCTTCCTCCGTGCCGGTGATGGACTGGATGTTCATCACCACGACATCGAAGTCGTTGAGAGTCTTGGCATCCACCTTCTCAAAGGTCTCCGTGCGGAAACCCAGTTTCTCGTAGGCCTCAGGTTTCACGCCTTTCAAGCCGACGCGCGGCTTGTCTTTCGCTCCGGCCCATTTTACGCAGTTCTCGATGAGCTTGGCATTGTCCCCCCCCGTGGTGCCGCTGAGGTAGCCGTTCTGGCCGAACAAGATGATGCGCCCCTTGGCATACGCGGCTGCAGCCACCACCGCGAGCTCCACGCCGTCCTTGTCCGGTGCTGAGAGAATGGGGAAGGCCATGGTGCCCCAGATGGCGATGGGGCCTGGAGTACCCTGCTTGGGAACACTGGTCACGCCCTGGAGGATCTTGGATCTCTCCGCAGTGACGATCTCCGCGGGCATCTGGGCAAGGCAGGGGACTGTTCCAAGCAGGAGCAGCAGACAGGTTGGCAGTTTCATGGTTGGTTACGCAAAAATCAGCGGTAGATGACCACCAGAAACACGGCGGCGTCTTCCTTGCCGGTGTTCACGATGGCATGCGGCACGTCGGCGCGGTAGGTGCCCGAGTCGCCCTTGGCGAGGTCTTCGATATCAGTGCCGGACTCGATGCGCACAGTGCCGAGCTCCACGGTGAGAAACTCACGCGTGCCTTCAAAGTGCGGCTGGCTGCGCAGCGCTCCACCCGGGCGCAGATTCACTTCATAGAACTCCACGTCCTTCTCCAGGTTCAGCGGTGAGAGCGTGCGGATCTCATGCTGCTTGTCCGACCGATAGACCTGCGCGCGATCCGAAGCGCGGATCACCTGGATCTTGGAGGCGCTCGCTTCTGCGCTTTCGATGAGTTCCTGCAGCGTCAGCCCAAAGGCTCGCGCGATGCGGAAGGTGACCGTCAGGGTGGGGTTCGCCTTCTCACGCTCGATCTCACTGAGCATGGACCGGCTGACACCGCTAGCCGTGGCCAGTTCCTCGAGTGACCAGCCGCGATCATTGCGCAGCTTTTTGACTCGCTTGCCGAGGTTTTCATTGATGGCCTCAGGGCTGGATTCAGGAATGGTGGTCTTGCGTTTGGAGGGCATGATCGCCGATATAACGGACAATCATCTTGTAAATTAGAAAAATCTGCGGCGTAGTTCGCCGCAGAGTTTTTTATTGCCCGAGAAACCCCTGCTACAACCCTGGGGCCTTGTCACTCGCCACGCGGAAGCCCCTGGCCAGCGTTGTTTCGTTGGCGGACTCGGCAAAGAAACGCGTGGTGAGGAGGTCATCGCTGCTCTTCAGGGCGAAGTGACCGCCTCTGACCACGGGCACGCGCAGATCCGGGATGTCTGGATGTGAGGGCCAGGGCTCGTTTTTGAACTCGCTCGCCGTCCATTCACTGACATTGCCGGCCATGTCATGGATTTCGTAGGGGCTGATATCCTCGCACTTCCGGTCCACGGGGGCGAAGAGGTTGTAGCCGTCCACCTTGCCACCCTTCTTCTTGCCATTGGAGTCGTAGTCGTCGCCGAGGTTGGCCTTCTCGCGAGCGGGCTTGTCTCCCCAGGGAAAGAGGAGGCCCTTCTCGCCACGGGCTGCCTTTTCCCACTCTTCTTCCGTGGGCAGTCTCATGCCATGCCATTTGGTGTAGGCATACGCATCCCACCAGTCCACCTGGGTGACGGGTGTGTTCAGGCTGATCGGCTGTCCGTTGAAGGTGGAGCCCGCTTTCGCGGCAGCGTAGGTGTCGTCCCACTTCGGCGGGATGTGGCTGATCTTGGTCTTCGGCTGATCGGGGTGATCAAACTTCGTGGCAGGCTCCTTTTTCAAGGCTGCGAGGAAATCAGCATACTGTCCGAGGGTCACCTCATGACGGCTGATCCAAAAGGATGGCAAATTGCGGCGCTCGTTCTTTTGATAGCGGAAAGGCCCGGCGGGGATCTCCACCATCTCAGGCTCTTTCAGCACCGCTCCAGTCACCACCGTGGGAGTGGCTGTGCCAGCGAGATTTCCCAGAGCAAACACGCCGCCGACAGCGATCACGGCTGCCAGCCAGAACCACCAGGGAATGCCCGTGGAGCTGGAGTTGCCGCCGCCTTCCTCGGCCTCGATACGGCGCATGATGGAGCGTTCGCGCATGGCATCACGCACGTCGTCCAGCGCATCCATGAGCCCGGCCCAGTCGCGTGGGTGCTCGCTGAGACTGGAGACCAGACCCAGCGCCTTGCCTTCCGCAGCCAAAGGCTCCACTAGCGCGATGAGCGCGCCCACCTCCTCCTTCGGATCCCGGGTGCGGCTGTCCGCAGGTCGGAAGATGTTCACGATGCTGGCCTGGCCTTGATCATCGATGAAGACGTCACGCGGCTCGAGCCGGCGGTGATAGCAGCCGCGCTCGATGGCATAGTCCATCGCTTCGGCCACGCCATAGAGCAGCTCGGCCACACGGCGTTCAGAGAGCGTCTCGCCTGCGGTGGCCAGTTCCTCCAGGTTGCGTCCGCGCGGCAGTTCGCGGGTGTAAAAGATATGTCCATTCACCTGACCCGCTTCATAGAGAGGGGCGATGCGGGTGTGGGTGATGGAGGCCTTGAGACGCTCATGCGCCTTGAAGCGCTCCACCACTTCCGGGCGGTGCAGCAGCTCGGGCCTCAGGAGCACCAGCGCCACCGGGCGCTGCACGCTGACCTGGATGGCGCGATAGGTCTCGGATTCATTTTCATACGAAAGCCGTTCCAGTACCTGATACTGGCCCAGCATGGTGCCGGGCTGGATGAAGGGCGGGGGAGCATTGTCCGCCGGCACCAGCATCTGGGTTGGAGGGGCGATCTCCAGCGCCGTGTTGGCCTTGGAGATAAGCTTCTCCACCGAGTAGGGAGCGTCTGCCAGCACAGGCCAGCCGCTGATTTTCGCCTCATAGCCGCTGAGGTCATAGCGGGTGGTAAAAAGCACGCGCGCATTTTGAAAGCGCGCCAGGGCTGCATCACGCAGGGCAAAGCCGCTGCTCCTCTCATCAATGATGGCTTCAGTGATGAGCAGGTCCAGTGAGCGGGCTTTCGCCAGCCAGGCGCGGCCTTCGTTCACACTGGCGATGGAGGTCACTTGCCATCCTGTTTGTTGGGCCAGGGCAAGCGCACGTTCGCCGCGGGTGGCGGCATTCACATCGAGAAATAAGATCGTCATCAGGGCGGTCGGGGACAGGCCGTCAGTTCGACACGGGAGGCAGCAATGGGTTCACGCCGCCCCCGGGCACGGTCTGGGGCGCTGGCGAACCGAAGTCCAGAAGGTCGCGCGGCTCAGCGGCGACGTCCTGGAGCTTGTGCTGATAGTAAAGCCGCACGACGTAACCATGATAAGCACGGCGTCCGTGGGCGGCGATCTCTCCCGGGGTGAGTGCCGGCAGGAAATAGGTGACATCGAGCGGCTCTTCACCAATGCCGCTCCAGTCCACCGGGGGGGCACCCCAGGCAGACAAGGGTTCATCCGCGATGGTCTGGGCGATTTTCTCGCCGTTCACGCGGTCAAAAAAGTACACGTCGATATCCACCTGCGAAGGGTCGATGGCATCGTTGCCTTGACGCAGGATGGGGACGCGGAGCACGACCTTCTCCCCGTTCACGGCGGAGGGATCGCGATTGGCCGAGCAGGCTCCCAGGGAGAGCGCTTTCGACCCGAAGCTGCCTGTGAAAGCAGGCGCGGAGGCACCTGGAGAGGTGCCGTCGATATTGAGTTTGCGTTTGGCCAGGTCGCCATAGCCACCGGCACGCGTCGCGTCCATGGCAGCGAGCTGCTTCCAGTGGGAGACAGCTTTGTCAGACAGGCCCATCTGCTCATAGCTCTGGGCGGTTTCAGCGATGACCTCCGGTGTGGCCGGAAACTGCAGGTCGGCACGCTTCAGCACCTCCAGGGCGCCTTGCATGTCACCGAGAGAGCGCACCTGCTTCGCCAGATCCACCATCTCAGCCAGGCTCATGTTCGCGGCAGGATCACCACCCTTCGCTGTGGCAGCGCCGGGAGGTGGCGGTGCGGTGCGAGGAGGTTGACCCGCCGCAGGGCGGCTTTGCGCCATGGCTGGCGGAGCCACCGGTGAGGTGATCGGAGCGGCGGGAGCCACAGGAATCGTGGGAGTCATTTGCAGACTGCCCACGGGTGGCGGCCCGAAACCTGACGGTGCAGGCGCAGTGATCAGTCCTGCTGGAGGCGGAGCCACAGGCGCGGCCAGCTGGCCGACGGGCGGAGGGCTGATGCTCACAGGAGGTGCGGTGAGCGTCAGTTGCGGCATCAAAAGGGGCTGCTGAGTAGGGGTGATGACGGGAGTCATCGCAGGAGGGGTGCCAGGATGCCGGAGCACCGCGCGCACCAGGAGGCCGGACTCCACCGCCACGAGGGCGCAAAGAATCCCCAGAGCCACTTGATTTGCACGGCCCCGGTCAGCACAGGGGATGGGGGGGGAGGAAGCCATGCCGATTGCCGCAGGAAAATCGTATGGTACGGTCCCCGCTCACCAGTTGTCAATGCCCCAGACTTTTTCTCCCGAATCTCCCCGCGGTTTGTCCGCAGGCGGGAGCGTGTGGAAATCGTTGATAATCAATAGGAATGTGGTCCAAATAGCCGCCCTTTTGGCACATTCATCTGGTTTTGTATGGCTCGATAGTGCCATGCCGGGCCAGGGCAGTGTTTCCATCCTGACGGCACGTCCCCGGGCTATTATTCGGGGCCACATTGACCAGGACTGGAAACTTGTGGAGGCGACTCTGGCGCAGGAACAAGCCGCCGCTGCTCCCGGAGGTCTCTTCGGTTGGGTCGGCTTTGACGGGCAGTTCACCCTCGGAGTCTATGAGGCAGCCCTGAGTTATGATCACGACTCCGGCATGTGGAGCGGCATGGGGGATATCGATGCCCTTCTATCCTCTGGTGATTCTCAGACGGCTGACGCGCACACGAATGACTGGGAGCTTCTCGATTTCGTGCCGAAGGTCTCGAAGTCGGCCTACACAGAGGCAGTGAGCCGTGCCCAGGAATACATCGCCGCAGGAGACATCTACCAGGTGAACCTCTCCCACCCCTGGCAGGCACCCTGGCCTGCGGACACGGACTTCTGGCCCTTCTACCTGCGCCTGCGCGAGGTATCTCCCGCACCGCACGCGGCTTGTCTGAATCTCGATGACACCACCGTCCTCTCGGCCTCGCCCGAGCTGTTTTTAAAATTGGATGGGCGGACGATCACCACACGCCCCATCAAAGGCACACGCCCGCGATTCCCGGATGATCCCATCCGCGATGCTGCCAGCGCCCGCGAGCTGCCTCTGTGTGAAAAAGAGCGCGCCGAGCTGCTCATGATCACGGACCTGGAGCGCAATGACCTCGGCAAGGTGTGCGAGTTCGGCAGCGTGCAGACGCCGGATCTCTGGCGCGTGGAAAGTTTCCCGCAGGTCTACCATCTCGTCTCCACGGTCACGGGAACTTTGAAGCCCGGCATCAGCCATGCCGCGGCCTTCCGTGCCTGCTTCCCCGGCGGCAGCATCAGCGGCGCGCCAAAGAAGCGCGCGCTGGAGATCATTGCCGAGCTCGAAAAACATCCGCGCGGTCTTTACACCGGCGCCATCGGCTACTTCGGCTTTGATGGCAGCAGCCAGTGGAACATCGCCATCCGCACCGCCGTGCAAAAGGACGGCGAGATCAGCTTCCACGCCGGCTCGGGCATCGTCGCAGACAGCATCCCCGAGCGCGAGTGGGAGGAAACACTGCACAAGGCCAGCGGCATCTTGAGCGCGTGGTCGTGATCACTTCGGATCCAGGAAGATCGTCTCCTCGTCAGCACGCAGCGTGCAGTCGATCTGAGTGGCGATTTCCTGGAGCACTTCCGGCAGCGGTTTGTTAAGGTGGAAGGAGACCAGCTTGTCACCCTGGAGCTTCGGCAGGACAATGCGAACACCTTTTTTGTTAGGGTCGAGAGTCTTGCTGTCCCCGGCCAGATAGTTCAGGACGTCTCCGGCGTCGGCCTTGTAAAAGTGATAGTCCACGGTCCGGAAGGTTTGCGCACGGTCCAGGGCCGTGGTGGTGATCACGGGAGCATCGACCAGGGATGGCGTGACCGTGTGCAGCGTGCGTTCTTCCTTGTTCCAGACCGCGACCGTTTCACCTGGAGCCAGATCAATGGCGGAGCGGTTCACGTGGGACCGTGCGATGGGATAGTCGATACCATTCAAGGCCTCATAACCGATGATCTTTGAGTTCGTGATATCGATATCGAGATGGATCCGGTCGTTCAGCAAACGCGGCTTGAATTTGGCGACGCAGCCGATGGGCAGATAGGTGATCCCCGTGGGCTGGCTGGGATCGTTGACCGGTGTGTTCACCACGCTTCGCACAACGACTTCCTGATCATTCTTCGTCACAAGCCGTGGCCATGACACGGTCTTGAACTTAGCGTTCTTCCGCAGCTGCCCCAGTTCGCTGACGCTCATGATTCGGAAGGTGTCAGTGTCGGTGAAAAGCCCGGCGGCATCGACTTCAGAAATGATCTGCATCTCCACACCAATGAACGGCTCCTCCGTCTTCACGACCTCCGCTTTCGTGGCGATGACACCCGTGAGTGCTATCAGGAGCACCACAGCACCCAGTGCCGCCATCCGATGCGTGCGTGCGGGACTGGCGATGCCTTGGATGCGGCGATGAAGAGATCTGCCAGGCTCAAAAATGCCCACAAAGCCCAGGTTCCAACCCTGCATGCCGGAGGCCGATTGTGCCTTCAAAAGCGCGAGGCCGTAGGTGTGCCGGCGGCCAGGACCATCGTGGCGCAGCACATCCGCATCACAGGCAGCTTCGCGGTCGGCACGCGCCCGATGAAAGGCCAGCCAGAGGAGAGGATTGAACCAATGCAGTGCCATGAGGCAGCACAGCAGCGAGTTCATGAGCAGGTCACCACGCCGCAGATGAGTGAGCTCATGCTTGAGGATCAAGCTGGCCTCAGCGGGCGTGAAGCTCTCCGCAAAATCCAGCGGCAACAGCAACACAGGGCGGAAGACTCCCGCCACCGCCGGACTGGCCACGGCCGCAGACTGCCAGAGCCGGGGCCCCTTCCTCAGGCGGAGCTCGCGTGAGAGGCTCTCCACCTCCTGCAAGAGGTCTGTAGTAGGTTGCACAGCCGTTTTTTGAATTCGCCGAAGTGTGAGGGCGAAGGAGAAAGCTCCCCCGAGCGTGAGCACCAGCGCTCCACCCATCGCGAGGCACGGCCACACGGGCCAGCTTAGTGTTTCGGAGTGCTCCGGCACGCTGACGATCTGGCCGGCCGGCTCGGCAGAAGCAGCTTCCTGCGAACTCGCCTCAAAATGGGCAGGTGCTGCCAGGATCAGACTTTCCGCGCTCCACCGGCTCTCTGGCAGCGCTGGCATCAGCAGGATCACCAGCACCGGGAGCCACAAGGTGTGCAACCAGCGGGCACTCAGATAACGCCGCAACAGGCGCTGTAGCACCAGCACCACGAGACAAAGCGCTGAAGCGCGCAAACTGGCCTGGAACAGCCAGTCAAAAAGGAGATTGAGGATAGGCATGGCAGGCGCTGGCAGGGTTCAGGTTGCTGTGGCACGATGTCCGAGCTGTCTCATGGCTCTGGAAGTTCTCGGAATTAAATCCATCTCACTACATTTGTCGTGATATGGCAACTACAAATGTAGTGACGTGGTTCTGCCATCCCTTGTCAAAGGGACAAAGCGCTTCTTGCCAGGATGCGGACTACGGCCCAGCGTCTCGTCCCCATGAAACGCTACCTCCTTCCAGCCATCCTCGTCGTCGCCACCTTGTTTGTCTCCAGCTGCCGCAGCCCCAAGGGCAATGTGAACTACATGCAGATGGGCAAGGGCCGCCCAAACCTTGTCCAGTAAGCATTGGTGGCCGGCACATGCGTCAGTGCTGATGGAATAACCAAAAGCATTTTTCTTCCTATAGCGCGAGAAAAACACGTTATAGGAAGAAAATCACCAGCGCTCTGGTTCTTGAAAATCAAACACCCAGCAGTTCACGCGCCTCAGCCTGACCTGGTGCTGGCCTGCCAAACTCGCTGGCAGTGACACGCGCGAGCGCACTGAGATGACGCCAGCGGAAGGCGGCACGGGTGCGGTGAAATTCGTCGTGGCAGGTCTGGTAATATTTCTCGGCATGCAGCGCGCCATCCTCGCTGATGGCGTAAGTGCGCAGCGCCTCCAGCACCGGCTCCGCAGGCAGGTTCAGCAGACCCCAGCGATGCACCACCGCAGCGGCGTGTGACTGGAGACTGCCTTTGATCATGGTGTGCAGTTCGGACAGCAGCTTGGCCTGATCCGTGGAAGTGACGAGGCCGATCTGCCGCTTCGAGGGCATCGGTTCCCAATCGAGGAACGGCTGATATTGCCGGTCACGAGCGATCTGCCAGGCAGCCAGGATGAGGCAGGCAAAGACGTTCCTTCCCTGGCTGACCGAAGAGAGGTTGCGCCAGGCATGGGTCGAGTCGCTTGAATGCACGCCTACCGAATCTCCATGCACGCTGCCCGTGGGTTTGCCAGGAAACTCCCACTCCGGCGGCCTGCCATGATCACGTAACACAAACTGGTTCGCCGCCAGAGAGATGGCCTCACCAACCTCATGCGGGTCCAGACCTTCCGCGAGCGCGGCCGCCACAGCTCCCGACGCCTCTTCGGGAGACCCTTTGAAGATCGTCATGGCGAGTTTCTCGACCGTGCCATCGTCCATCGCCTTGGTGCCCGGATCACGCCCCAGCAGCTTGTGCTCATCCAGCAGTTTCGTGAGCATGCCGGCGTGTTCATCCCACTCAGGCTGGCGGCTCTTTTCCGCATTCAGGCAGTAGCGCAGGGACATGCGCAGCATGGTGGTGGCATGCTCGCGCCCCACCAGATCCAGCAGATCCCAGGCACGATAGGGCAGCACGGTGCGGTGCACCTCCGGGCAGTCCTGCACGCATTCCAGCAGCGCGTTGAAACCGGCGTCCGCATCCTGATGCATCATCGTGGCAAACATCGCCTCAGCCTTCGCGGTGTCCTTGCTCTTCACCACCTCATGCAGTTGCTGTGCGCTGGGCTTGTCTGTTCCATGAGCCACGGGATGCAGCACCTCATCATCACGTCCGCCGTTTTCCTGGATGCGGTTGGTGTTTCGATACAGCACCTTGAAGACGGGCAGTGCCTGTTCTTTCTCCGGCAGCGTGGCGGACATTTTCAAACACGGCCCCAGCGCCATCAGCGTGTGAAAGCCGATGTAGTCCTCTCCGCCGAAGGTACGCGCATTCGCCAGCACGCCGGCGGCCACGAGCTTTTTTAAGGGGACGCCTTCCTTGAGCTTGCCAGCCAGGGCAGGCTGGAACTTGGAGATCGGCGTCTCCTGCATGAAGCAGACGAGCGGTTCCATGTCCCCGAAGCTCAAGGCGGCAGGTGCTTCAGCAGCGGCGGCGGATGTGATGCCAAGCTCCGCGCCAAGCGCAGGGCCGATGGTGGCTAACAGTGTGCCCTGACCCACCTCAGTCAGAAAGCGACGACGGGAACGTGGTTCATTCATGGAGACCTCCCTGGTTGGAATTGTTGGTTATTCTCTCAAACGGGGGTCGGCGAGGCAATCTTGAAAATATTTTCAAACCACTTTGAACGACAAAGTGAATGGCTTTGACGAACGAGTCATGTCTCATGATTCACCTCATCTCGCCCGGCTGCGTCTGCTGGCCCGGGGCGAGCCCGAGGCACTGGCAGGCTGGCTGAGGCAGACGCTGACGCGCGAGACTCTGCTGACTCTGATTGTCACCATCATCGCAGGTTGTGCGCTCTATGGATTTGGGCTGGGGCTCTGGAGGGCGCCGCTGCAGGGAGTGTTTGTGGCCGTGAAGATGCCGCTGCTGATCTTCCTCACGCTGCTCGTGAATGGTTTGATCAATGGCATGCTCGGCCTGCTGCTCGGCTCAGGCATGTCCTTCCGGCAGACGGTGGTGGCCTGCTTGATGAGCTTTGCCATCTTCAGCCTCATCGTAGGTTCCTTCAGCCCGCTCATCATCCTCTGGGTGCTGGACTCTCCACCTCCAGGGCAGCCCGGAGGTGCGGAGTGGTACCGCATCTTTTTGTTGGGCAATACCGCCATCATCGCCTTCGCCGGCATCGTGGCCAACCACAAGCTCCTGGGCTTGATCCAGGCCTTCTCGGGCGATGCGGCCGCAGGCTGGCGCACGCTCGTCGCGTGGCTGGCGGGGAATCTCTTCGTCGGTGCCCAGCTCTCCTACATCCTGCGGCCCTTCTTTGGGAATCCTGAACTGCCTGTGCAGTTCCTGCGACCGAATCCCCTGGAAGGAAATTTCTATGAGGCCGTGTGGGGCATGCTGCGAGCGAGCATCGGGCCTGATTCCCAAGTGCCCGTCACAATCTTGACGATCATGCTCATCGCCACCGCGATGGCAGCCATCTCAAACCACATGGCCAAACAGGCCGGCAAGGCCTTCAAGCCCATTCACCCCCCACCACCATGAACACGGAATCCACACCACCTCCCGTTCCAGCGTCATCCACACCTGAGGCTGCCAAGGCCGCAGGCATGAAAATTGAGCCCATGCAGGGTCCGCCCACGCTTCCCAATGTCGTCGAGGCCCTGCTCAAGCATCCCGGCAGATTGCTTCACGCGTTTCAGGAGGGTGGCAAAGGTGTGCCTGTGAAACTGGCGCTCAGCGCCTTGATCTCCCTGTCTGTTTTTGGGGTGCTTCTCGGCACCTTCTCCGGTGGCACCCAGCTCTGGGCAGCACCCTTGAAGATCACCATCGGCATGCTGGTGGCTGTGCTGATCTGTTTCCCGAGTCTGTACATCTTCAGCGCCCTGGATGGACTGAATGCGCGTGTGCATCAGATCGCTTCCGTCCTGCTAGGCATGGTCGCGCTGACGGCATTGCTGCTGCTCGGATTCGCACCGGTGATCTGGGTCTTCAGCACGTCTACAGACTCCCTGGGCTTCATCGGCTTCCTCGTGCTCATGTTCTGGATCATCGGCCTCTTCTTTGGCGCTCGACTGCTCACCGGAGCGGCCTCGGTCATTGGTTCAGAGTCCTCGGGTTATCTCAAGATCTGGATCGCCATCTTCACCATCGTCACCTTCCAGATGTCCACCTCGCTGCGGCCTTTGATCGGCACCTCGGAGACCTTCCTGCCCACGGAGAAAAAGTTCTTTCTCGAACACTGGATGCATCACATGGATGCCGATGCCACTCCGGCCGTCAGAACGCCCTCACGCTGATCTCAAAGTAAGCGAAATCGGTGTCACCACCTCTGACGGTGCTCTCCACGAAGCCGCCAGGGGTGAAATGAGCATAACCAAGAATGGCCTCAACTTTCGGGGTGACCTGCCAGCGGGCGCGCATGTCGAACTCATGGCCGATGAAGCTGCCGCTGCGTCCTGTGCGGTCCCGCGCACCGGCGGTGTTGAGCCGGTCTGTGTCACTGGCCAGCCAGTACCAGCTGTAACCCATGTCCATCCTCAGCGTCTTTGAAGGCGTGAGCTCCAGCCGCGCCTTCGGGCTGCTGATGTTTTCAAACTGGATGTAGTCGTTCGCTGACCAGGGCCGGGCAAAGCCGAAGAAGCGCTCGAAACGGTTGTCCTGGTCATCGTTGGGATCCTTGTCACCGCCCGCATAGCCGTAGAAGGCGCTGAAGCGCGGCTTCCAGGGGGCTTTGAAAGTATAACCAACTTCAAGATTGCCCGCATAAGCCTCCATGTCCTGGGAACCGCTGCGGCCGGTCTGGTAGATGAGGTCGAAGTCGAAATCAAAAGCGGTGCCTGGAATGACACCATAACCGCGCAGGCCGGGTGAATGCACAAAACGCTCAGCGACCGCGCCGTGGGCTGATTGACGGAGTGCCAGATAGAAGGGCTCGAGCGTGATCACTTCAGACCAGCCACGCCAATGGCCGATGATGGCATACATCCACTGCTCCTTCACGGGTGCATCGGGCTCATACTTCTCCCGCTGCAGCGGCTGCACCGCCAGCAGGTCCACCTGCCAGTCATTCTTCTCCTGTCCAAGGGCTCCATGGAAACCCTGGAACGAATTGGCCGTGTTGCGCCATTGATTATTCCCGATCAGACGGCGGTCGAGAAACTCAAAGTTGTGAATGCCGTAGCGCAGGCTCAGCGGGCGGGCATTGCCCAGCGGATCATGCCCCAGCGCATCTTTAAAATAGAACTCACCATACAGACGGATGATCTCAAACTCGTTCACGTCACGCGTATCGCGCTCATAGTCGCTGTTGTAACGGCGCGAGTCCTGCATCTCCACGGCAAAGCGGAAGGGATCCAACGCATCGTGAATGCCGATGTAAGCCCGCGTGCGATGCAGCAGAGGTTCGTCCAGACCTGCCCGATTTCGGCGGATGTCATCATCGCGATACTCGTAGCGGAAGCGGTAGTCTAACCCCAGGTCCAGCCAGGTGGCATCCTTCAGCCAGTCCATTCCGGTGTCCTGGGCATGGCGCGCATACTTCGGCAGATCAGGATCCCGCGTCGTGCTGTAGCTCGCAGGCGCACGGTAGTAGCTTTCCTGCCCGAAGGCGGAAAGGGTACTGAGCGCGACAATGGCGAATGACAGGAGGCGGTTGGGCACGAAATGGGGGGAACGGCCAGACTCCGCTAAAAATGCTCCTTTTCCAGTAAGGAAATCATTTCCCGCCGTGGCTCCTTCTTTGTGTTTCGACGTAATCATGCTGGATCAAAGGCAGGTTTCCCGTCAGAACGAGCGTTGGACTACCCGACCACCCTCATGCCCCGCATTACCATCATTGACTGGCGTACCTCTCCACAAGGAGATCCGGATTCCACCATTGAGCGCCATATCATTGGCGATGCAGCGGAGGTCCGGCGCTTCCTGTGCGAAACCGATGCCGACCTGACGGAGGAGATCTGCGCCTCTGACGCACTTATTGTTTGGCACAACATGCCGCTCACTGCCCAGGGCATCTCACGGCTGAAGCAGTGTCGTGCCATCATCCGCAACGGCGTCGGCTTTGACAGTGTGGATGTCGCCGCTGCGCGTGAGCATGGCATCGCTGTCTGCAATGTGCCTGATTATGGCACGGAGGAGGTCGCGGACCATGCCATTGCCCTTACCATGGCGCTTTGCCGGCAGATCCTGCCTCTTGATGCGGAGGCGAAGAAACTCGGCTGGCTGATCAAGGTAGAGCCTCGCTTGCGACGTCTCAGCACACTGACCTTTGGCATCGTCGGCCTGGGCCGCATCGGCACGGCCACGGCACTGCGGGCGAAGGGGCTCGGCTTTCGCGTGATCTTCCATGACCCCTATCTGGCCAATGGCGCTGACAAGGCTCTCGGCATCTCGCGAGTACGAACCTTGGATGAGCTGCTCAGGCAATCCGATGTGCTCTCGGTGCATTGCCCGCTGAATGCGGAGACACATCATCTCATCGCGGAGCGTGAGCTTGCGCTACTGAAGCCCTCTTCATTTGTCGTCAACACGGCCCGCGGAGCCATCATCAAGAAGACTGCCATCCTTACGGCCTTGCGTGAAGGTTGTCTCGCGGGTGCTGGACTTGATGTCATTGAAAACGAGCCTCTGCGCACAGAGGACGAGGCGGCCACGCCCAATCTCATCGCCACCTGTCACGCCGCCTTTTGCAGCGTGGAGTCGAAGATCGAGATGCGCAGCACCTCGGCACGCATTGCACGTGCCGCCGTTACCGGAGAACCTTTGGAAAACGTGGTGAACGGCGTGTCCTGAGGATCACGCCGTCCTACCAGCCTAATCAAAGATACGGTTCGATCGGCAGCTTGCCGTTGCTCGCGCAGATGAACATCGTGCCGGGCTTCACCGTGCTCGGCGAGGTGCTTACCTTGCCGCCTGCGGCTTCCACCAGCATCACACCGGCGGCGATGTCCCACAGGCTGATCTGCTCTTCCACATAGGCATCCAGACGGCCGCTGGCAATATAGGCCAGAGCCAGCGCGGCACTGCCGAGCATGCGGGTCTTGCGCACTTCGTAGGCGATGCGCTTGTAGCGCTCAAAACCGAGATCGAGAGCGGACTTGCTCTTGGAGAAACCCACCGTCACCACCGCTTCCGCCATGGTGGCGCGATTGCTCACAGTGATGGGCTTGCCATTCAGCATGGGCGGGCCGCCCTTCACCACGCTCCACGTCTCGTTCATCATCGGATCATGAATGACCCCGAGCAGCGTCTCCTTCGTGTGCCTGTCGCGCGCGGCGATGGACACGCAGAAGTGCGGGATGTTGAAGTAGTAGTTCACCGTGCCGTCGATCGGATCCACGATCCACTCGACATCGCCATCACCGCCGATGTCGCCTTCTTCCTCGCCCAGGATCGCATGTGTGGGATCATTCTTCAGGATGATCTCCGTGATCAGCTTCTGGCTGCGCACATCCAGCTCCAGCTTGATGTCATGGCGCTGCATCTCATTGACCGTGAGATCGGAGCCAAAGTTGCTTTTGATGAGCTGGCCGGCCTGAGTGGCGGCATCGAGGGCGATGGGGAGGAGGTTCATTAAAGGGGGGATGGAATAACAAAAAGAGAGGAAAAACTAGCGGGCAAGCCGGGAGATGAGCTGGATGAGCTCGCCTGCGAGAGCGGCCTTGCTCTGGCGTGGCATGACCTGGGTCCGGCCGCCGGGAAGGCAGAGAGTGACGGCGTTTTCCACACTGTCAAACCCGATGCCCGGCTGGGACACATCGTTGGCGATGATGAGATCACAGCCTTTGCGCACCAGCTTGTCCTGCGCGTGCTCGATGAGCTTCTCCGTCTCTGCGGCGAAACCGACCAGGCAGCCCTTGAAGCCAAACACGCTGCGTGCTGAGCCGAGGATGTCCTCGGTGCGCTCCAGTTCCAGCGTCAGCGTCTCCGCCCCTTTCTTGATCTTCTGTTCCGCCTTCACTGCGGGGCGGTAGTCCGCCACCGCGGCCGCAAAGATGGCCGCATCTGCCTTCGAGAGGTGTTTCTGCACCGCCTCATACATCTCGCGGGCCGTCTCCACCTTCACCAGATGAATGCCTTCAGGGGCGGGAAGCGTCACCGGACCGGAGATCAGGGTCACCTCATGCTCCTCGTTCCGCGCAGCCTCAGCCAGGGCATAGCCCATGCGGCCGGAGGAGCGGTTGGTGAGATACCGCACGGGATCAAGCGGCTCGCGTGTGGGGCCTGCGGTGATGAGGATGTGCATGGGAGGCTCTACGACGAGGACGGCATGGGGTCAAGATGGCGGCGGGAGGCGCGCTGGCTGCAGGGGGAGTTTTATGCGAATTCGGCAGAAGCCTGATTCCCCACGCCACATAGCATTTGCCCTCTCCAGTCCACCCCGCCATCATCGCAGCCACACCACCCAACCTACTCCCATGTATTTTCTCGGCATCGACAGCGGCACGCAGAGCACCAAGGCCATCGTTCTGGATCTGGAAAGCGGCAAGATTCTCGCCTCCGGACACAACGCCTACGACCTGATCGAAGGTCTGCCTCCCGGCCATCTCGAGCAGCATCCGCAGGACTGGCTGAATGCCGTGGAGGCCAGTGTGAAGCAGTGCCTGGAGAAGCTCGGCGCGGATCGTGCGAAGATCGCCGGCATCGGCGTCAGCGGCCAGCAGCATGGTCTGGTGGCCCTCGGTGCAGATGACAAGCCCGTGCGCCCCGCCAAGCTGTGGTGCGATACCTCCACCCAGGCGCAGTGCGCGGAGATGGCCCATGAGTTCGGCGGTCATCCGGGCATCATCGCCCTGGCAGGGAATGCCATGCTTCCTGGTTATACCATTCCAAAGCTGCTCTGGATGAAGCAGAACGAGCCGGAGAACTTTGCCAAGACCACCTCCATCCTGCTGCCGCATGATTACATCAATTTCTGGCTCAGCGGTGTGAAGCGCATGGAGTACGGAGATGCCTCCGGCATGGGCATCCTGAATGTGAACACGCGCCAGTGGTGCTACGAGATCTGTGATTACATCGACCCGCGTGTGCGCTCCATGCTGCCTGAGCTCGGCTCCAGCCGCAGCGTGCATGGCCGCCTCCGTCCTGAGCTCGCGAAGGCCTGGGGCCTCGGTGATAACGTCATCATCTCCGCCGGTGGTGGAGACAACATGATGGGCGCCATCGGCACCGGCAACATCAAGCCCGGCGTGGTCACCGCCAGCTTCGGCACCAGCGGCACGCTCTATGGTGTTGCTGCTGCACCCGTGGTGGATGGCCAGGGCGAGGTCGCGGCTTTCTGCGACAGCACGGACCAGTGGCTGCCGCTCGTCTGCACCATGAACGTCACCGTGGTGACCGAGCAGGTGCGCGAGATGTATGGCTGGGATTTGAAGCAGCTTGAGGCCGCCGTGGCCTCCGCGCCTGTCGGTGCAGAGGGTGTGATGTTCCTGCCTTACCTGAATGGCGAACGCACTCCGAACCTGCCGAACGGCACCGGTGTGCTGCATGGTCTGCGCCCCACGAACATGACCCCTGCCAACATCGCCCGCGCGGCGGTGGAAGGTGCCACACTCGGCCTTGCCTATGGTTTGAAGCGCTTCCGTGATCTCGGCATGAACCCCACGGAAGTTCGTCTCACCGGTGGTGGCAGCAAAAGCCCCGTCTGGCGTCAGATCGTGGCAGACTGCTTCAATGCTGAAGTCGTCACGCTCAGCACCAGCGAAGGCGCTGCCCTCGGCGGTGCCATTCAGGCTGCCTTTGCGCAGGCCAATGAAGGTGGTGCCGAGAAAGTCAGCTACGAGCAGCTCTGCGCAAAACTAGTTGCGCTGGACGAATCCACCCGCTGCAAGCCGAACGCGGAGAATGCCGCGAAGTATACCCTACAGCTCGAGCGCCAGATGGAACTGACGGGCCGCCTGCAGCAGACGGGCTGGCTTTGAGCATATGAGTTCCAAACATATGCTCGTGCTGCCGTGGGTCCTCCTGCTGCAGATCACGGCTTTGGCCTGCTGCACAATCACACTGGTTGGCGTCAGCTACGCTGACGTATTGACCGCCGCTCTAGTCTTCACGCTCTTGGCTGCTGCGCTTCTCATCCTGCCATTCAGACGCGGTGGCAAGGTGATGAAGATCGTCAGCGTCATCCATGCTCTGCCAACGATCTATGTGGTCCTGGAATTTTTACGTCGGGTACCTCATGTGTTCTGATGTGCCAGGGTGGTGAAATCACTTCTTCATCAACCCGATCACCGTCGTGGCCATGGCCTTCACGCCGGTCTCGATGGTCGGCTCGGGCACTGGCTTGAAGAACGGCGAGTGTAGGGAAGGCAATGCGGTGCCTTTCGTCTTCACCTCGGCAACTGCTTCCGGCGACTGCGTGCCTAACCAAAACATGCACAGCGGCACTTTTTCCTTGGTGAGACCGTATTCGGCAAAGTCCTCCGCCCCCATCACCGGCTCGCGTGGCAACACATTCTTCTCGCCAAGAGTCGTGTGCAGGATCTGGCGCACTTCCTGGCAGAGGGCAGGCGTGTTGTAGAGGGCAGGGGACTGATCATCGGAGACGAGAATCTCGGGCATCCGGTCCGCAGGCATGTTCGCAGACTCGGCCTGGGCCTTGGCAATGCGCTTGATGGACTCGATCAGATGCTTGCGCGTCTCCGTCTTGTAGCTGCGCAGGGTGAGCTGCAACTTCACCTCCTCGGAGATGATGTTGCTCTTCGTGCCGCCATGGATGCTGCCCACCGTGATCACCGCCGGATCACCCGGGCGAAGCTCACGGCTCACGATGGTCTGCAGCGCCAGCACGATCTGCGAGGCCAGCACGATGGGGTCCTTGCACAGATGCGGCATGGAGCCGTGACCGCCCACGCCTTTCACGATGATCTCCACCGAGTCCACATTCGCCAACGCATAACCTTCCACGATGCCCACCGTGCCATGCGCGAGGTCGGAAGAGCAGTGGAGAGCCACGGCCTTGTCAGGCTTTGGAAACTTGGAGAATAGACCCGCTCTCAGCATGAGCCTTGCGCCGAGCACACGCTCCTCCGCAGGCTGGCCGATCATCACCGCCGTGCCTTTCCATTGATCACGTGTCTTGGCCAGCACGCGAGCGGTACCGATAAAGCTCGTCATGTGCATGTCGTGTCCGCAGGCGTGCATCACGTTCACCTCACGACCTGTCTCATCCTTCACCAGCTTCTTGCTCGCATAGGGCAGGCCGGTGAGTTCCTTCACGGGAAGCGCATCGAGATCCGTGCGCACCATGATGACCGGTCCTTCGCCGTTCTTCAACACACCGACGACACCATTGCCACCCACCTTCTCCGTCACTTCCAAGCCTGCATCACGCAGTTCCTTGGCGACACGCACCGATGTCTCGGCCTCATGCAGGGAGAGCTCAGGATTCGCATGCAGTTCCTTGTAAAGAGTGAGCAGGGAGGGGATCTCGTCTTTGACGAGCGACTCCACATCAGCAGCGGCGAGGGAGGAGGTGACGAGCAGTGCGGCGAGGAAGGTTTTCATACGGTGGTGGATGGAAGCTTAAGGTCTTCTTTGCCAGAACCTGCGGAGATCACGATGGCGGATTGCTTCAGCAGACCCTTCTCGAGAACATTGATACCATAACAACGCGTCTGGCAAAGGCCGCAGCCGACACATTTGTCCGCCAGCACCACCGGAGCCACGAAGCCGGTGCCCTCGATCGGGTTGCCGCTCGCATCCGCCTTGGTGTGGACCTGCAGGAACTCGATCGCGTGATAGCCTGCGGCAGCACAGTCATCCACGCAGAGCTGGCAGGCTTCCTTGCCAGCATGCGGCAGGCAGGTGCCCAGATTCACCTCGGCCAGGGCCATGCGCGTCCTTTTCTTCACCTCCAGCGGCAGCGGTTGGATGGCGCCCGTCGGGCACACCTGGCCGCAGGCATTGCAGCTGGATTCACAGCCTGCCCAGTCCGCTTTCACCATCGGTGTCCACAGACCTTCGAAGCCTTGCTCAAAACCCTCGGCGTGCAGCACGTTGTTCGGGCAGGCTTTGAAGCACTCACCGCAGCGGATGCACATCTGCAGAAACTCTTTCTCCGGAACTGAGCCGGGTGGCCGCACCGGACGGAAGCTCTGTGGATTGTCCAGGTCCGCGCCCCAGAGGCTCGTCGCGGTCTTCACCGTTGCCGCACCTGTCACAGCGAGTGCACTGCCCGTGGCGAGCGAGACAAAGCCGCGACGACCGAGTGGTGTCTCGTGGGTCGGTGGATCGTTTTTCTTCTTCAAGCTCATCACGTCCCAGCGATCCACAAACTTGATGGAGAGCGACGGGCACACACCACCGCAGGTCTGGCACAAGGTGCAATCCGAGGTGCGGGTCGTGAAGTCCGGCTTGATGGCATCAAAGGGGCAGATGTCCACG
Source organism: Prosthecobacter gellanilyticus (assembly GCF_007992435.1). Classification (GTDB taxonomy): domain Bacteria; phylum Verrucomicrobiota; class Verrucomicrobiia; order Verrucomicrobiales; family Verrucomicrobiaceae; genus Prosthecobacter; species Prosthecobacter gellanilyticus. The sequence goes on from NZ_BKAG01000005.1 coordinate 89,104, forward strand.
CACTTGCGGCATTTGATGCAGGAGTCCTCGACCTTGCGCTCGGTCACGCGGAAGAGGTTCGCCACGGAGAACACCGCGCCGCTGGGGCAGACATACTTGCACCAGAACCTCGGCCGGAGGAGACCGAGGCCGAGCACTCCGAGAAACAGCAGCACTGAAATCACATGCCCGGCATGAAACGGCACCACCAGATGCCAGCCGCGCAGAAAGCCTGTCTGCACCGGCTCGCCAAGAAAGAGCAGCCCGCGAGTGATCACCGGGATTGCTGAGAAGAAGCCGCTGATCAGCACTCCGCAGGCAGCGGCGATCAGTGTGCCGAACAAAATATAGTATTTGATGTGAACCCACCAGCCATCACCCTTCACGCGAAAGCGCTTCACACGCCGGCCAATGATCCAGTCGAACAAATCAATGAGTGTTCCCAGCGGACACAGGTAACCACAAAAGCCACGAGGAATGAGCACGCACACCAAAAGGATGATGCCTGCGCTCACCAGTGAATAGACCCAGCTCCGCGAGGCAATGGCTGTGCTCAAGCTCACGAGTGGATCGATGCGCAAAAACAGATCCGCCGGGACGACTTCTTTCCTCACCAAATCATCCGCATAGTGTGTCGGCCAGGGGGCCTCACCTGCGAGCAGGGCATCAAGCTGTGCTTCGTTGGCCGGAGACTCAGAGGCTAGTGCAGGTCTCGCGGTGTAAGGCCAGCAGATGTAGAAGAACGACACCAGGAAGGTCACGAAACACAGCGCCTGAATCGTCCGGCGCAGGGGCGCCGAGGCCATGGTCGGCCCGATGCGCTCGAGCACGCGGCGCACTCTTCCCGGCGGCTTGCGGTCCGCCTTCTTCGCTCGCTTAAGCGTGGGAAGATAGTGGTCGAGCCTCATTGGACTCCCTGGGAGAGTGCTTTGGCCGTCGCGTTGATGATGGCCTCACCCGTGATGGTGGCACGGCTGGTGGCATCCACTCCTTTGACCCCTTGCTTGGAGATGATCTGCGCGGGCACATCCGTGAGCGCGGAGTAATATTGCTTCTCCTTGTGCTGCGTGACTTTCACGTCCTCGATCTTCTTTCCGCGCACTTTGACGCTGACCTCCACCTGTCCTTCATAACCCAGGCTGCTGTCCTTGTAGGTTCCGTCGGCCACCTTGGAGACATCCGCGAGCTCGAAGAGTTTTAAAGCATCGAGGCTGGCCTTGGCACGCCCGAGTGTGCGGTTCAGACGATCCGCGCGTTGACCTGTGGGCGGAGTGTTGATGACCTTCTCGTAAAACGTCTGCGCTTCCTGCAGCCGTCCCGCCAGACGGCAGGCATCTCCGGCGAGCAGCCAGGCATCGTGCTCGTTGTATTCATTCGCCATCTCCACAGCACGATCAGTCTCGCCCATGTCACCGAGGAGTTTGATGGCATCGAGCTGGAGGTAACCAGCGTCGCTGATGAAATCGAGCGCCATCTTTTTGCTGCCAAGGCGCCAGTAACACTCGGCGAGGTGCATGCCGGGTGGATCATCCACGCCGATGCCTGCCTGCTGCCACCACCACGCCGCGCGGGCATAGTCCTGGAAGAAGCGGAAGTGCATGTTCGCGATCTCCTTCTGCGCACGCAGCTTCAAGGAATCATCCGGCTTCGAGTCGAGAATCTCGTGAATGAGTTTCAGTCCTTCACGCCAGCGGCTGGCGTTGGGATTGATGATGTCCCAGACGAACTGTCCGACATTCTTTTGGTTATTCCAACCCTGGCCCGGCTGCTCTGGCCAGGAGAGGTCCAGAGTCTTGGGATAGTTGGTGCGGACGGATTTGAAACCCTCAGGATCGGTGGGCCCGATCTTCTCGATCAATGCCTTCACCTCTTCCGGCGTGCGCGTGGTGCTCGCGGCTTCAGCCAGCACGGTACGCGTGCCGTTCACAGTGATCGCCTTCACGCTAGCGTAGGGAACAGTGCGTTGGGTGGCGGTGCCGCCGAGCGTGAACTCGACGGTGAGTGTCTTGGCCTCGGCATTGTTCTCGAGGACCTTGCCCTCGACCTTGTTGCCATTGGCGAGCTCGATCGTGTCCGCATGGCTCAGAGCCGCGACCACGAGGAAAATCAAAAGGCGTGTTGTTTTCATGGCTAGGCGGCAAAAGGAAAGCCTGGAGTGGCGAGGTGACGGCCATCTTTGAGGATGAGAAGGGCATCCGTGCCGGGATAGTTTTGCAGCAGCTCCATGCCGCGTTGCGAACCCAGCACAAACAAGGCGGTGGAGAGCGCATCCGCCGCCATCGCGGTGGATGCCAGCACGGACACACTGGCAAGCTCACCGGGTGACTGGCCGGTGCGCGGATCCAGGATGTGATGCCGGCTGAAGTCAGCGCTGAAGGAGGTCTCGTAGTCGCCCGAGGTGGCCAGGCAACGGTTCTCAAGCTGCGTGAGAGCCGCATAGGCATCAGGCTCGCGCGGATGCTGGATGCCAATGCGCCACGGTGCCTTCTCCGCATTCATGCCACGCGCGCTGAACTCACCGGCATCAATCAGGGCATGCTCCACACCATGCGCATGCATCACTCGCATGGAGACGTCTGCGGCGAAACCTTGGGCGATGCCATTCAGCGTGATCGCCATGCCGGGGGCGAGCTGGATGCTCTGTGCATCAACCTTCACTTTGCTCCAATCCACCAGGGACATCGTGGCAGTATCAGGCCGTGCGCCTTTTAGCCTCCAAAGCGGCTGCACGGTAATGTCGAAAGCACCGTCCGAGCGCTTCGACATCTCATTGGAATAGCGCAATACCTCCACGAGCAAGGGATCGGGGCTTCCGAGCACACCTTCACGATTGAGGCGCGATAGCTGGCTCTCTGGGCGGTAGATGCTCATCACGCTTTCGATGTGCTCCAGCTCTGCAAAGGCTGCATCGAGTGCTGTAGCGGCCTTGCTTTCATCTGCGTGCAGCGCGGTCATGGTGACCGTGGTGCCGAGGGCTTTGGCGGATCGCGAGACACGGTGGAGACCATGCTGGCGCGAACATTGAGTCATCAGGGCCGCGCAGGTGCCGGTGGCGAGAGCGAAGAAACGACGGCGGCTGGCGGTGGGTGGTGGATGCGCGTTCATAAAAAATTGAAACAGGCATCGCGGTTAACGCAGCAGTCTGGCGACAGCTTATGACGAAATCAAAATTGCCGCCAACTATCTGCGAACTTGAATCCCAATCTCAAAGTCTCGGCTTCTCCGGCTTGATCGGAGCATCTGCGGAACGCACGCCTTTGACGGTGGTTTTGCGCTTGTAGATCTTGTCGCTACAGCAAACAAAAAGTTCGTCAAAATTAGCGCCGCCGAAGACGGCGTTGGCGATCCACTTGCGTTGTGGCTTGGCAATGACGCCATTCACGCGCCCGGCCTGGTCGCAGAACTGGATGCCGAGGTGTGTGGTCACATAGAGCCGGCCTTTTGCATCCACGGTCATGCCATCGGCGCCGCTTTCCATGACGCCGTCGGGAAGGCGCAGATGATGATAGCGCTGCTTGGCGCTGAGCGTGCCATCGGCCTCAATGTGGTAGCTCCACACGAACTGCCCGCGCATGTCGGCCACGTACAGCAGGCTCTGGTCGGGGCTGAGGCGCACACCATTCGGGAAGGCGATCTCGTCCTTGCCGTTCTTGTCCACGACCTGCTTGCTGCCATCTGGCTTGATCAGCCACACCTGTTTGTTAGGTGGATCGGTGACGTAGAGGTTGCCGCTTTGGGTCACGCAAAGGTCGTTGGAATTGATGTCACTGGCGATGACGGTGGCCTTACCACCTTCATCATAGACTAGGATCTGCTTCTTGCCGCTCGCGCAGGCGAAGAGACGGCCATCCGGGCCAAACATGAGGCCGTTGGCCTTGCCAGTGTCTTCCGCGAAGACCGTGACCTTGCCATCTAGGGCGATCTTGTGGATGCGGCTGTTCGGGATGTCAGTGAAGAAGACCTCGCCCTTCGCATTCACAGCCGGACCTTCGGTGAAGCCATGACCTTCGCTAACAAGCTGCCACTCCGAACCAGCACCGAGCACTTCCATCACTGGAGCGCGTGAGTTCACACCTTTCGTCACGGGCTTCGGCCAGTCCTTCCAGATCCAGCGCAGGGCCTCAGGAAGGATGGCAGTGGCATGCTTGCCGTTGTGGGCACCATTTCCCCACACATGGTTCACCTCATAACCGGCGAACTCGAAGGCAGAGAGCATCTCTTGGTTGGCGAGGAACCAGTTTCCACCGGTGCCGTTCGCGTCGTTGCTGCCGTCTTGCAGGAACACACGCAGCGCCTTCGGCTCGTTCTTGCGGATCATGACGGGGTAATCATTGCCGCCGCGCTGATCCACATAGGTGCCGATGCTGCTGAACACACGGCTGAACTCTTCCGGTCGCTCCCAGGCCGCCGTGAAAGCTGCGATGGCGCCGCTGCTGCTGCCCGCGATGCAACGGTCATTGCCGTTCTTGGAGAGATGAATGGCCCGGCCATCACTCGTCTTCTTCGTCTCCACTTCGGGCAGCAGTTCTTCCAGAAGGAAACGCGCATAGGCATCGCCTAGTCCATCATACTCCACGGCACGATTGTAGCGGTCCAGGGCCGTGCTGCCATCGCGTCCAGGCACACGACCATGCATCACAAACACACCGATGGTCACCGGCATCTCTTTCTTTGCAATGAGGTTATCAAACACCACCGGTGCCTGCCACTGGATGCCGTCCTGGTTCACATGCACGCAGGCCGGTTTATCCGCTGAATACTGGGCGGGCACATACACCCACACATCGCGCACCGTGCCCGGGAAGATCTTGCTCTTCGCGAACTCAAACTTGATCACTTCACCCTTCGGCACGCCCTCCTGAGGTTTAGAGTCAGGGCCGGGAACGTAGTCGTCAGCCGCGAAGACGGTGCTGAGCAGGAGAGGGGCGAGAAAAAGAGCGCGAAGTGGAGGCATGGAAGGAACGAAGAAACGCCAGGATTCACGCCGCCTTGCGCGCTCCAGTCATCTCAGGGATTCATCCAGGCCTGAAAAGCCGCATCCACACGCTGGAGCATCTCTGCGCCGCTGCGCTTCGCGTCAGTGAACTGGTTCCACTTCGTCGCATCCTGGCTTTTCCCTGCGCCTTCGATTTCCGCGATGAATTCCTCCACCAAAGACAATTGCTGAGGATGCTGCTCACGCAGATGCGCTTTGCAGGTCGTGCTGGTTTGATTCAGGCGGTTCTTGGTTCCGATACTCATGACCTCGGATCATGGCGAGGAAGTGACGAATGAACAGGCCAATCCCTTTAGTGTACAGATCGAGGTGTCTTGGACTTGGCCTGAGCCTCGATAAGAAGGTCGCGTTTGGCTTCGAGCTTCGATATTTCCTTCCGCATATGATCTAGCTCATCATCAAGGCCCTTGATCGGTTTGGGTTTCAAAGCCTCCTCAACCCACTTCTGCTGAAACTCTAACCGTTTTTCGAGCTGGGCGATCTCGTCTTTGTTTCCCGCAGCGCGGGCCTCCTCGAGTCGTTTCTTGTACTGAACAATCAAACCTCTATCATAGCTACAGACGAAATCAGCGATGCCTTTCGAACTTATTTCGACAACGGTTTTTAAGGATTCTTTACGCTTTTCGATCTCTTGGTTCAAGGCTCCTAGATCGGTCGGCAGCCAGCCCATGGCATCCATCCATTCGGCGCAGCGCTGGGGCCAGGCGTTGATGGGTTGTTGGTTATCCCGCATGCCGAAGCCGTGGCCGCCTTTGGTGAAGAGGTGAAGCTCGGCGGGGAGTTCGCGCTTTTTGTATTCGAGATAAAGGACGGTGGCGGCGGTGGGGTTCTGGCCGTCATCATGCGCGCAGGCCATGAACATGGGCGGAGCATCGGCAGGAACCGTGAAGCCATCTTTGAGCTTGGTAGGCTCTTTGAAGTCCACGAAACCGCCGCCGTAGATCATGACGCCAAAGTCCGGCAGGGCTGCAGCTGCGGGGCGGTCACAGGCGATATGGGCGAGCAGATTCCCACCCGCGCTGAAGCCGAGCAGGCCGATGCGATTCGGATTGAGGTTCCACTCTTTGGCCTTCTCACGGACGATGCTGATGGCCTTCGCGGCATCGGCCACCGGCTTTTCATGCGGCGCGGTTTCGTCACGTGTCGGTGTACGATACTTCAGAAGGATGCCGGTCACACCCAGTGTGTTCAACCATTCACACACTTGGGTCCCTTCATGGATGGCCGAGAGAAAGACAAAGCCGCCGCCGGGTGCGACGATGACACTGGTGCCGTTCGGCTTCTCGGGACGATACACCGTGATCGTGGGCTCATGGATGTCTGTGATGGTGCTCTTGCCGGACTTGGTGCGGATGAAATCCTCCGTGGCCTGGGAGTGCGGCAGCATTTTGCCCGGAGCGCCTTCAGGCCAGAGCTTGATTTCCACAGGCTCGGCGGCCTGAAGGAATGCAGCGAGCGTGATGAGAAGAAAAGGAAGTGCACGCATAAGGGGAATCAGTTCGTGAGATGCTTTTTGAGGAAGTCCGCCATGATCTGGGTGCGCTTCTCGTCATAGAACTCGCTGCCGCCATGCAGGCTGGTGGGGAGGACGATGTGAGTCACCGTCAGTCCTGCGGCGGTGTAGGCCTTCGCCAGCTCTTCGGATTGCTGGGGCGGCATCTGCGGGTCCGCACCGCCATGGATGAGCAGCAGCGGAGGATCTTTCTTGTCCAGATGCGCCACCGGGCTGGCGAGCCTGGCGAGGTCAGGCTGTTGGTTAGGCAGGCCGCCCAGCAGCAGCTTCAAAGCAGGAACACGAACCTCGAGGCCATCCTCCGTGCTCTGGCCGAGGATCGTTTGCAGGTTCGAGGCGCCGTAGAGGCTGATGATGCAGTCGATATCGCTGCTTTGGTCGAGATGATCCCCGAGCTTGCCCTCCAGGTCCTTTTGACCATTCGTGACACCGACCAGCGCGGCCAGATGCCCTCCTGCCGAGGAGCCGGCAATCGCCACTTGGTTCGTGTTGATGTGGAGCCGGGCTGCATTCGCGCGCAGGAATCGGATGGCGGCTTTGATGTCGTGGGACTGAGCCGGAAACTGTGCCTGGGTGGAGAGCCGGTAGTCCACGCTGGCGATGGCGAAACCCTGGCCGAGCAAATCATAAATGGGCACGTCTGACTTCGTGCCAGCACGCCAGGCCCCGCCATGCACATAGACAATCAGCGGTGGATTCTCCGCCTGTGGCCGATGCAGATCCAGTTTCAGCGACAGATCACCGGCGCGCGCGTACTCAATGTCCTCCTGGGTGTCGGCGAAGGCCGAGGTGCATAGCAGGCAGAGAAGGAGCAGCGCTTTCATGAGGTGGGAGGGGAATCGTAGCATGCCACTCTCAGCAACGGCACGAAGAAAGCGTTCCCGACAAAAAAGAAACAGCCTTGCCGGGGATGCCGGCAAGGCTGTGAAGGAACACGAAGCAGGTGAGTTAAGCTGCAAGCGCCGCGGCGACATTGCCGACGAGGTCTTTGCCTGGGGTCAGCGTCTTGGCACCGGGGGTCCATTTGGCAGGGCAGGCCTCGGAGGGGTTCGCCATAAGGTGGACATTGGCTTCCATCTTGCGCACAAGTTCCGTAGCATCGCGGCCCACGTTGTAGAAGTTCACCTCGGAGGTGACGAGCTTGCCTTCCGGATTGATGATGAAGGTGCCACGCAGGGCCAGGCCTGTCGCGGCATCATACACGCCGAAGAGACGGCTGACGGTGCCGGTGGGGTCAGCACCGAGGGTGTAGTTCACATTCTTGAGCAGGCCTTCGGTATTGCGCCAGACCATGTGGGCAAACTTGGTGTCCGTGGAGACGGCGATGACGTGCGCGCCGAGTTCGGCGAGCTTGGCCTGCTGGTCGGCCAGATCCGCGAGCTCCGTGGGGCAGACGAAAGTGAAGTCAGCGGGGTAGAACACCAGGATGGTCCATTTGCCAGCCTTCTTGATATTGGCGAGCGAGACCGTGCCGAAGTCACCCTGGCTCGGTTCATAGGTTTCCATTTCAAAGTCCGGCACGATCGTGCCGACGGAGGCAATAAGGGGGGATTGCATGAGGGGGAGTTTTGGGGATCATGCAGCATGAAGGGTGCCGCAAGTGAATCCCATGCCATTCCCCGCCCTCCAGCCTGGGTCAAATGAAAGCATTCACCACCTTTTGCGCCTGACGCTCACGCTCTTACATGGGGCGCTCACAGACGCAGCTTTTTCACCAGGGTAGCCTGCACATCCGCCTCGGAGATGGGCTCATGGTCCACCTTCACGTTGGGCAAGGCCGCCTTGATCTTTTCGACATCGGCCGCCGGGATGTCCACGGTTTGAATCTTCAGCTTCGCAAGCTTCGGCAAAGCTTGGAGATGCGGGATGATGGCGGCGGTGAGACGTGCCTCGGTAAGCTCCAGTGACTCCAGCGTTTTGATCTGGGCCAGCGTGGCCATGGTGGAGTCATCAAAGCTGACCGGCGAGTCCTTGCCCCAGTTTGGCAGGCGCTGGCCGATGCGCAGACCACGAAGGTTCGTGAGTTTCACAAGATGTGCATTGCCCGCCTGGGTCTGCGCGGTGTGCCAGGTGCGGAACTCACGCAGTTGCGTGAGCTGGCCGATGGCTTCCATGGCGGTGTCACCCGCGGTAGAGCCGGCAAAAGTGAGGCGCTCAAGATTCGGCAGTGCCTTCAGATAGGCGAGACCGCTGCCGGTGAATTTTTCGGAACGAAAAGCGGGATGGAAAAAAGCGAGCGAGCGCAGTTTCGTAAAGGCGGTGAAGCTTTTATAGCCTTCATCCGTGAGCTGCACGCCATCGGTGCTGATCTCCTCGAGCTCGGTGAGGCCGGAGAGCAGCGGCAGCGTGGTATCGGTAATGGTCTTGCCGCTGATGGAGAGTTTCTTCAGCGTGGTGAAGCTGCCGAGCGTGCGGAAGTCCGCCTCGGTGAAAGCATCACACTTCACCTGCACCTGCGTGATGACACCGCCGGTCTCGGTGATCTTCGCGCCCAGGCTTGTTAAAGCGGCGGCATCTGGTGCGGCGGAGACGTGGGAGGTGATGAATGACAGGAGAAGCAGCAGGTAGGGTAGGCGCATGATGAATGAGGAGGATCGTTGAAACGTGCTTTCGTGGTGTTTCCAGACAGCAAAAGAGCGCAGCTTATTTGGGAAGTAGCTCCCGCACTTCGTCGGCATCCTTCTGCTTCACCACCTTGGCCTCTTGTGCACGAGTGAGGAGGGCGAGCGCATTCTCCTTTTGATGCCGCAGGCCGAGGAAGAGGATGTAGTTGCGCGTGATCATGGATCGCGTGTCGGCTTCAAGGCTGGCCGTTTTTTCCAGGATGGTGTCCACGTTGATGTCAGCATAAAGCGCGGCAGCTTTGTCGAGACTCGCCTTGCTCTGGCTCTGACGCAGGAGGGTGACGGCACGCTGGCCTTTGATTTCGAGATCATCCGGGGCCTCTTTGCGCAGGGTGTCGAGGTGGCGGAAGGCTGCGTCCCAGTCGTCAAGGTGGGCGGCGCCTGCTGCGCACATCTTGCGATTCGCTACGCTGGGCAGGATGGCATTCTGAATCTCTGCGATGGCGTAGGAGGACTTGGAACCGTCGCGGTCTTTGGACAGGCCCATGAGCAAGGTGAGTGTCAGGTAGCCCTCCGGATCCCGTTTCAAGGACTCGATGAGGGTGTCGAGATTTTCGGGCTCCTTCTGGGTGATCATGCCCATGAACACATCAAGCATGGCGATGGCCTCGTAGGCGCGCGCGGCCTCGGTTTCTTGCAATTGCCGGGCGAGCTCGCTCAGACGCTGCATGGCGAGCTCAACGAACTTGATGTTTTCCGGTGCGGGTGGCTGCCCGCTGCCAGCGGCTTTGAAAAACACGCCCATGGCATGGCAGATGGCCACGGCGCCCGCACGCGCGGCATCATCGCCAGCCAGCTTCAGGGCCACGCTTGACTCTGCCGTGTGACACAGGACCTGGCCCATGGGTTTCATGATGCCTTCCTGCATGAAGACCGCACGCAGCGTTTCCTCGGAAGTGCCTGGGGGCGCCTGCCTCGGCAGCTTGGCGATCACGGCCATCTGCAGGAACTCCACCTGCGACTCCCACACACGGCAGAAGGTGACAAAGTCTCCCGCTGTCGCGCACTCCTTCATGAGCGCGTCACACTCGCCGACGAACTTTTTCACCCGGCCTTTCAGTGCGCTCAACTCTTCCTCGGTGAGGGGATTGGTATTAGATTTAGTTAGGTTTTCAAACATGCCTCCCAGCCGGTCGTCGGCGCCCCAGCCAAGCAGCTTGCCGTCTGTCGTCAGCGCGTGAGTAAACCTTCCGTTCATATCCTCACTGATCCTGCCAATGCTGCGGCCCTCCCTGGCACCCGTAGGCATCACTTCCACAGGAACAATCATGCTCGCGAGGTTCCCATTGCCAAAGCATCCCCGCGAATTGCGGCCCCAGGCATAAAGCGTTCCGTCGTCTGCGAGCGCCATGTTATGAGTGTAGCTTGAGGAGATTTGCACAATCCGTCGTGTGCCAAACTCCTCCATTCTCACGGCACAGGGAGTGACCGAGCTGTAGCCCTGTAAGGCGTAGTTACCCAGAAAGGTGTAAAAGTAGTTATCACCCCATGCATAGAGCATTCCATCGTCTGTGAGCACCATTGCATGGGAATAGCCAGCTGTTACTTTTTTCACTTTTTTGCCAGCCAGCACTCCTGACATATCCACAAGTCCAGGCATGGAGGTCTGACCTCCTCTGCCAAGTGAGCCGAAGGGACTAGCCCCCCAGCTAAACACGCGACCACCAGCATCTACCGCCAGGGACTGAAAGTTTCCTGCGGCAACTTCCTTGATCTGCAACCCGGATAGCGCAGCCGCCTCAGAGATCAGTAGCGGTACATCGGAGTTTGTAGTGCTGCCATTGCCAAGCTGGGATGACTGGTTGTCTCCCCAGCCCACAAGTTCTTCAGTGCTCGTTATGGCGAGTGCAAAATAGTTTCCCGCGACCACCTTGGTGATGGATCGGGTAGCTAAGGCACCCGTGTTGATCAGTCTTGGTGTCAGCACTCTTGGAGTGAAGAGGCCGCATTGCCCGGCTTCGGATCTACCCCAGGCAAAGACCGCACCATCACTGGTCCAGGCAAGGCTGAAGTCCCATCCAGCGGCGATACCGATCACGGTCTTGCCATTGAACGCAGACATGGGCACCGGGGCGGGCCTGTTCTCGGGGCGGGTGTTTCCCGTGCCAAGCTGACCGTCGTCATTGTCGACCCAGGCAAAGAGCAAACCATCCGCCGTCAGCGCCAGGGCATGGTCATTGCCATCGACGACCCGTGTGATTTGTTTGCCTACGAGAGGTCCAGTATCGCTGATGATCACGGGCTTGGCCGAGTAGTTTGACCGGTTCAGCCCGAGCTGTTCCTGATGATCCTGTCCCCACGCCAGGAGGCCTGCCGTCGCCGCAGGAACGGAAGGTGATGCGGCCATAAGGCAGACGATGAAGACCCAAGGCCGGACGTGGTGGCAAAAACGCATCGAAGTCAGCCCTCAAGATACTCATCCAGCCTAGTGGAGTCACGCATTATTCGGGAGGCCGAGGATCTAGAGGGGATAGTTAGGCGATTTGGGGAGGGATGAGGCTCCACTCCCACGGGAGGTCGGCACAGCTAGTGTTTGCCCCGCAAGTATGGCGCGTTGCGGGTCGTTTCGATCTCTGTGCAATCTGACTCATCCCTACCTGAATCCCTCGTCCGCCGTGACTTTTTGAAGAAGCTGGCGGCGGCGGGCACGGCTGCGTGGATGACGGGGGAGCCGAGGGCCATCTGGGCGAAGACGGGGGAGGTGGTGAAGCAGCCGCCGGCGAAGGCGGATGCCTGCATCCTGCTGTGGATGGCGGGGGGCATGGCGGCGCCGGAGACCTTTGACCCGAAGCGCTACCTGCCTTTTGAAAAGGGGCTGGAGGTGAAGCGGATGCTCAGCACCTTCCCGGCGATCGACAGTTCGCTCGATGGGGTGAAGATCAGCGCCGGGTTGCCGGAGATTGCGAAGGTGATGGACCGCGCCTCGCTCATCCGCAGTGCGGTGCAGCCGGACCTGGGCAGCATTCTGCATTCACGTCACCAGTATCACTGGCACACGGGCTATGTGCCGCCGCAGACAGTGGCTTGCCCGCACATCGGGTCCTGGATGGCGAAGGTGCTCGGGCCGCGCAATCCGGTGATGCCGGCCTTCATCAATGTAGGCCAGAGGCTCGAAGGCATTGGCGAGAGCGAGGAGTTGAAGGCCTTCACCACGGCGGGATTTTTTGGCAGTGAGTTCGGGCCGATGAACCTGCCGTTTCCGGAAGAAGCGGCGCAGTCCGTGAAGCCGCCGAAGGGCATGGATGCGCAGCGCTTTGCGAACCGCGACAAGCTCTTCCGCAAGCTGGTGGACAAGAGCCCGAACCGTGAGGTGATGAGTGACTACCAGCAGCAGTCCATGCTGCGCAGTCTGGACAATGCGTATCGCCTGCTTAGCGCGAAGGAGCGCGAGGCTTTTGATATCACGCTCGAACCGAAAGAGAGCTATGCGAAGTATGACACGGGCCGGTTCGGTCGTGGCTGTTTGCTCGCGAGACGTCTCGTGGAAGCTGGCGCGCGCTTTGTGGAAGTGACGACGGAGTATGTGCCATTCCTCTATTGGGATACGCACAAGAGCGGTCATGACACGCTGGCGGGCTTGCATAAGGAGATCGACCGGCCCATCGCGCAACTGGTGCAGGACCTGGAGGCGAAAGCTTTGTTAGACCGCACGCTCATCATCATCGCCAGCGAGTTCAGCCGCGATGCGCTGATTGAGGGAAAGCCAGGCTCCACGGCCAGTGACCAGGCTACTTTCAAGGTCGACAAGATCGAGGAAGCCCAGCACTACGGGCTGCATCGTCACTTTACCGGCGGCACGAGCGTGGTGATGTTCGGCGGCGGCACGAAGAAAGGTTTCCTTTATGGTGAAACGGCGGATGAACGTCCGCTGATCGCCACGAAGAATCCAGTGAGTGTCATGGACCTGCATGCCACCATCATGACGGCCATGGGCATCAGCCCGAAGACGGAGTTTGAGATCGAAGGAAGGCCCTTCTACGTGACAGAAGATGGCAAGGGCAAGGCGGTGATGGATCTGTTTGCCTGATTTGATCCATGTCGCACGCTCCCACAGCACTGATCCTGGGCGGAGGTGTCTTTGGCCTAACAGCTTCTTTGGAATTGAGAGCGCGTGGCTGGCAGGTCACGCTGCTGGACGCGGGTGGGATCCCGCATCCGGATGCAGCCTCCACGGACATCAACAAGGTGGTGCGCATGGACTATGCCCTGGATGAGCAATACACCGCCATGGGTGAGCTCGCGATCCAGCGCTGGCATGCATGGAATGCACGCTGGAATGAGGAGCTGTATCATGAGGATGCCTTTCTCATCATGACACGCGGCGAGATGCTGCCAGGCTCCTTTGAGCATGACAGTCATGGTTTTCTCACCTCACGCGGACATGTGCTCAAGCGCATGAGCAGTGCGCTGTTGCGGCAAGATCATCCGCAGTGGAAGGCGGAGTGTTTTCCGCATGGTTATCTCAATGCACGCGGAGGCTGGGGTGAGAGCGGACGAGTCGTCTCGCGCTTGAAGCAGGATGCGCTGAGTGCCGGTGTGGTGGTCCATGAGCGCGTGGCTTTTGCGGAATGGATACAAGAGGGCGGGCGCATTTGTGGTGTGAAGGATGCGCGTGGCCGTGAATGGCGCGCGGGCATCACGGTGTCAGCTTTGGGGGCGTGGACGGCGGAGCATCTGCCATGGCTCGCGGATCGTCTGTGGGCCACGGCGCAGCCGGTGTTTCATTTCAAACCTATTAATGAAGATGAGTGGCGAGCGCCTGCGTTTCCGGTGTGGGCGGCAGACATCGGCACGACAGGCTGGTATGGCTTTCCGGCGAATGCGGAAGGTGTGGTGAAGGTGGCGAACCACGGCCCGGGCCGTCGAGTGAAGGCGAGCGAGCCTCGGGTGATGCCTGAAGGTGAGGAGCAGCGCTTTCGCAGCTTCCTGCGCGAGACCTTTCCAGCTCTCGCGGATGCTCCAGTGGTGGTCTCTCGCATTTGTTTTTATGGGGACAGCTTCGACGGGCATTTTTTCATCGACCATGATCCTGATCGACCTGGGTTGGTGGTGGCAGGTGGTGACTCGGGGCATGCTTTCAAGTTCACTCCGGTGCTGGGTGAAGTCATCGCGGATGCGGTGGAGAAAAAGCCGAACCCATGGCTGGCACGCTTCGCCTGGCGCGAAAGGTCGGCGAACATGGCTGAAAGTGCCCGCGCCACGAATGATGTCAGGTAGCGACGCAGGATCGGGCCAGTCTTCAGCACTTACTGCTTTGTCTTATGCGGTTTCTGCGCCATTTCTTCCCAGCCCATGACCCTCCGTCACCCTGAATGGCTTGCGCTTTTGCCCATCCTGCTGCTCGCGGGATGGATGGTGCCGCGCCTCGGAGTGTGGAAGCCGCTGCGGGTGATCTTGCTGATCTTGATCACGCTGGCACTAGCCGAGCCGCAATGGCGGCGCTTGCAGGATGGCATTGATCTCTGGGTGCTGCTGGATTCGTCTGTGTCTGCGGAGGAGCCGATGGCGAAGGGGCTGCCTGAGTGGGAGAAGCTACTGGAGAAGCATCGCGGGCCGAATGACCGCGTCTTTTATCTGAATTATGCCACGGAGGTCATGCGCCGAGGCGCTGAAGGTGCGGAGCTGTATGCGCGCAACCGCCATTCGACCCAGACGGGCATGGCCATCACCCAGGCGCTGACGATGGCGCAAAAGGAGGGCAAGGACAGACCTGCGCGTGTGCTCGCTTTCACCGATGGTTATGCCACGGAGCCGCTCACGGGCATCGCGGAGAAGATGGTGCGCCAGGGCGTGGAGCTGGACTACCGTCTCGTGCGTGATCCCGAGCCGACGGACTATCGTGTGGCCTCTCTGGGGATGCCTTCGCGCTCGCAGTTAGGCGAGCCTTTCATGATCGAGGTGGAGGTCAAAGGCACGCGCGATGGCAAGGTGCCGATCACTATTTTGCGCGATGGGAAGGAGCTGCGATCCGCTGAACTGGAAGTGCGTTTAGGCAGCGGTCGGCTGCGTTTCACGGATCGTCTCATCACCACCGGTGTGGCGCACTATGAGGCGCTGATCCAGCCGGAGAAGGATGCGCATCTGGGAAACAACCGCCATGAGGCCATGATCGAGATCGCTGGAGGACCGCGAGTGCTTTTGCTGAGCTCGTATGTGGATGATCCGGTGGCCCCGACCTTGCAGCGTCAAGGCTTCACGGTCGAGACCGTGACAGACACGCGAAACCTACGCCCTGGCCAGCTTGCCGGGGTGAAGTGTGTGATCCTCAACAACGTGCCTACGTTTGAGCTGCCATCTGATTTCCTGCGCGCCCTGGACTTCTATGTGCGTGAGCAAGGTGGCAGTCTGCTGATGGCAGGCGGGAAGAAGAGTTTTGCGGCAGGAGGTTACTTTGAGTCGGCCATCGACCCCCTGCTGCCGGTGTCCATGGAGATGAAGCAGGAGCACCGGAAACTCATGGTGGCCATGGCCATTGTCATGGACCGCAGCGGTTCCATGGGCATGACGGTGGGGAATGGTTTTACCAAGATGCAGCTTGCCGATGAAGGCGCGGGGAATGCCATCCGCTTCCTCGGCGCGCAGGACTTGCTGGCGGTGTTTGCCGTGGACAGCAGCGCACATGAGATGGTGCCGCTACAGCAGGTGGGGCCGAACCGCGAGAAGATGGAGAGCGCGGTGCGCCGTATCGAAAGCACCGGCGGCGGCATCTATGTTTACGAGGGTCTCAAGGCGGCCTGGGACCAGCTCAAGACAGCGCCCGCGGGACAGCGCCACATCATCCTCTTTTCTGATGCGGCGGACTCGGAGGAGCCGGGTGATTACAAGCGGCTGATCGATGATATTCTCAAAGGCAACGGCACGGTCAGTGTCATCGCTCTCGGTCAGCGCAGTGATGTGGATGCAGCCTTATTGGAGGACATCGCCAAGCGTGGCAAAGGCCGTCTCTTCTTCACGGACAAGGCGGAGGAGCTGCCGAGCATCTTCAGCCAGGAAACCGTGGCCGTGGCGCGCAGTGCCTTCATCTCGGATCCGGTGAAAACGCAGGGCGCTGGCGGCTGGTTTGAGATCAGTGGTCAAACCATGGAGTGGCTGGGTGAGGCGGATGGTTACAACCTCAGCTATCTGCGTGACTGGGCTAGCCAGGGACTCATCACGAAGGATGAATACAGCGCGCCTCTGGTGTCTTATGGCCAGCGTGGCATCGGGCGCACGGCGGCGGTGAGCTTTCCTCTCGGCGGCGAGCATTCCGCCAAGGTTCGTGCCTGGCCGAAGTATGGTGACTTTCTCCAGACGCTCGTGCGCTGGCTCATGGGCGAGCAACTACCACCTGGTGTCGGCTTGAAGCATCATTTGGCAGGCCGTCAGCTCACGATCGACCTCATGCATGATGCCGAGTGGGAGCCGAAGCTGCAGGCCAAGCCACCACGCATCCTCATGGCACATGGCAGCGCTGCGAAAGACTCGCATGAACTGGCCTGGGAGCGTCTTTCGCCCGGGCACTATCAAGCCAGCGTCACGTTGACGGAAGGTGAGATGGTGCGCGGGGCGGTGCAACTGGGTGGCAGTGCCGTCAGCTTCGGTCCCACGCTGCTTGGCAGCAGCACGGAGTGGGCCTTTGATGAATCTCGTACCGAAGATCTGCGCCGCACTTCACTGGCCAGCGGTGGACGTGAGTTGCTGGATCTCAGCCAGGCTTGGCGCAGTCCGCAGATCACCCGGTTTGCGGACATGCAGTCCATGCTTTTGCTTGCGGCCTTGGTGCTGATGCTAGTTGAGGCGCTGGTCACCCGCACGGGATGGCGCATGCCGGAGTGGGCGTTTTCGGGATGGGCCAAACAAAAAGTGCCGAAAGCCTCGGTGGCTTCTGCGAAGCATCAGGAGAGGCTGAAGGTGAGGACGGTGGAGGTGAAGGCGGTGCCTGAGGAGGCGAAGACTGCGCCCGAGGCTGCCCCACTTTCTCCCGAAGAGCGAAGAAGTAGATACGACAAGGCGAAGAAGTATTCGCGATAGTGGTGAAGCATCCGTGCCTCTCGTACGCGCACAACGTCGTCACATTGGCGAGACATCTCATGCGCAGACAGCGGTGTCGCGCTTGAGCGCTTCCCACTGCACTCCACGACGCTTCGCGACACTCTGCCTCATTTGTCCTTCGCTTTTCTCAGCACGAGCAGCCAGTCGCCTTTCCAGGGTTCTTTGCCGAGGTTCGGCATTGGCATGTAAACAGGTCCGGCTCCTGAGATAGTGGCAGCCGCTGAAAGGAAGTCTCCCGTGGCTGGATCGAGCGCCATGGCCGTCTCTGGAATGCTACCGCTCATCTGCTTGTGGCCGTTGAAGAAGAGACCGTTCTTGGCGAAGCCTGGGACATAGATGACGGCGAAGCTGCCATCTTCGGTCACGGCGGCCATGGGCTTGTTCTGCGAGGTGACTTCGATGCCATTCAGCGTGACGAGCGAGTCGTCACGGCGCAACTTCGTCCAGTCGAGACCTTCGGTGAAGAACTGCTTCTCGATGATCTGGCGCATCACACCCATCTGCTTGGCGCCGGGCAGGTCGAGAGCTTCCTTCCAGGGGGTGCGTGCATCCGTCTGCTGCTTCCGTTTTGTGAGATCATGGAACTGCCAGATGCTGTGCGTGCCATAGACATGCCCGCAGGCACCGCTGAGCACGCTGCGCCAGGCGGCCATGCGTACGTCCTTGTCATCAAACCACTCGGTGGGCTTGCCATCCTTCATGAGCCCGCGCACGGGATGGTCCTCATAGCAGGGCTCGCCATCAAGTGTGGGCTTGAGAGCGGCCAGGGCCAGGTTCTTCGCGTTCATGTCATAGTTCGCGAAGAAGCGCTGCGCATGGCCGCTCTGGAACATGTGAAAGTCTAACCAAGATTCATCCGGCCAAAAATCCGAGGAGTTCTTTCGACCTTGCGGATGATAGGTGACGAGGTGTCTGCCGCCATCGCCCTTCTTCAAGCCAGCTGCCATGGCGCGGATGATGGCGCGGTGATTGTCATTCTCGATCGGGCGGTCTCCGCCGAGCACCCAGATCACGGGTTTGTCGGCATAGCGTCGGCCTAACCATTCGCAAAACACGGCTGCGTTCTCGGGCGTGAAGATCTCCGGACCCTTGCCCCACTTCTTGTTCCACTTGTCTCCCCAGGTGGGCAGCAGCGCGGTGCGCAGACCGAGCTTCGCGGCTTCATCGATGACCCAGTCCATGTGAGAGAAGTAGGCTTCGCGCGGCTTGGTGGGATCATTGTTTTCCAGTGGCAGCTCACCGGCGGCATTCGGCAGATGGAATTCAAACTCTGCGAGAGCCACAGCGAAGACGGTGTTGAAGCCTTGTGCGGCCCGCTTGTTCAGATAGAGCAGCGTTTCATCGCGGTCGAGCCGGTGAAAGAGCTCCCAGGCGGTGTCCCCGAGCAGGAAGAAAGGCTTTCCGTCCGTGGTCTCAAGGTGCCGCTTGTCCGTTGAGACTCGCAGTTCCGGAAGGTCAGCACCACAAAGGCTCCAAAGACCTGACAGCAGGGAAAGACCGAGCGCGGCATATCTTTTCATGGGCAGGAGTGTGGAAGAATGAGGTCTGCATGGCAAGCCTGTCACAGGGAGGCAGGGCGGATGTTTTTTTACTTCCCAAGACCCCGGTTTTTTTGGGAACATGTAGCAATCACTTACGTCAAAGTGTTCTCTCGCATCATGAAAGTCCACGCCGCCTCTCTTATCCTCACTCTTTCGCTTCTCGGCAGTATCCCGTCGCTGATTGCTCAAGCGGCTGCTCAGCCGATGCGTCTTTGGACGAATCAACAGGGGCGTACGGTGCAGGCATCGCTGGTGGAGATCTCAGGCGCAAACGTGGTGCTGCAGCTTCAAAATGGAACGAAGAGCAATGTGGCCATCAATACTCTGGGCCAAGCCGATCAGGAATATCTGAAGAGCGTCAAAACCTCCGGTACTCCGGGTGCTCCCGCAGGAGCAGCCTCCATTGCGAATGCTCCGCTAGCCTGGCCTGCACCCATCACTGTGAACACCAAGACGCTGGTGATCACGCCGGGTGATCAGGATGAGGCCAAGCGGAACTACCACTATCAGTCGGGGCCGTTTGAGTTCATCGCCAAAGCTCCGCTGGCAGGCACGGTGATGCGTGAGGTGGCAGGTGATTTCGAGCTGACACATCTGGCCTTCAACAAGCTTCCTTGGGGCTGGAAGCCGAAGCCTGAGCAGGGGGACTTTTTCAAAGTCTACCTCACGGAGACGGACGAGGATTTCATTGAGCTTGGCGGCATTGATGGTTCGGCAGCCGGGTCCAAGGACGACTATGTCTTCATCAAGTTCACCTCGATCGGACTCAAGAAGGTGGGAGCCAAGTACGCCTACGATGCGAAGCAGAAGGACGAGGGGCAGGTGGTGGGCATGACTTCCCGCCTCATGATCGGGGACATGCGCATCCTGCTCCAGCCATGGTCAGCCCTGGGGCTGGAGAAGTTCATGCGCACGGTGGCCTATCACAATGGCGGCCTTTCATTCACCGGGCTGGAGTCAGAGCTCAAAACTGTGATCAAGCTGGATCTGGCCACCGGCGCGAAGCCGGAGGTGAAAGGCCTGGTGGAGTATCTGCGGGCAGGCTGGGATGACCAGCGCAGCAACGTGAAGCAGATCCGCATCCAGAATTTCTACAATGGTCTGCTGCTGGTGTACTACTTCGGCTTTCTGGAGGGAGATGGCAGCGGGGCTCGCCTGCACCAGTATTACCGCGATGTGGCCCAGGCTGCGATGGCGGAGCGCTCCTTCCGCGAGACGGACGGGAAGTCTGCACGGCCGCCAGGAAAGACCTCGGCAGATCTCGGGCTGGAGTTTCTGAACAAGCTGCTCGCTGGCCGGACCGATGATCAACTGAAGGCAGACATGATCACCAAGTTTCGCGGCATCGGCGTCAAGTTTGACGACGAGTGAGAGGACTCCTCACAAGGGAGGTTTTCTCTGGTCACGCCCGGATGGGCGGGCCGAACCACTCGTAGCACATCAGGTAGATGATGATGCCCGTGATGCTGACGTAAACCCAGATGGGCAGGGTCCACTTGGCCATGCGCTTGTGCTTGTCGAACCGGTTCCGGAGCGCCGGAATCACCGTCATGATGATCATGGGCAGGTTCAGGATGGCCAGCGGCACGTGTGAGATCAACAGCGTGAAGTAGACAGGGCGGCTCCAGCCGGTGCCCGCGAACTTCACATGACCCACGGTGAAGTGATAATACAGGTAGCAGCCCAGGAAGGCTGTGGAGAACAGCAGCGCGATGATCATGCTGGTGATGTGCGCGGTCCTTTGCTTCTGTTTGATCAGGACAACGCCCAGAATGATGTGCAGGAGAGCACAGGCATTGAAAAGGGTATAGAGTTTCGGGAGGTCTTCGGGGTTCATGACGAAAGCTGACGGGGACCGGCAGTCGCTGAGCTGGGTGGGCAGGGAACTGTGAAGCAGCCCAGCAGCCAGGATCAACAAAGATTAGGCGGGTAAACGGAAGTAAAGACTCAAGGCTGTCCCTTCTTCTGCTCTTCCAGGAAGTAGCGAAGCTCAGTGCGGATCAGTTCGTCGTAGAATTTCTGCGTGTCGGCATCGCCATTCATCACGTCATACAAGCCACGCACGTGCCCCTGGTGGTCAACGATGGCCACGCGCAGGTCATGGATGTATTTGTCGTCCGGGGTGAGGCGGTCGGCCTCCGGCAGGTCCTGCACGGGGCGGAACTTCAGGGAGAAGGTCATGAAGTTCCTCACCACATCCTTCTCACCATTGAGGAACCACCAGTGATCGGTGTCCTTGATGTCGATGCCGCGGGCGAACTTCTGCATCATCTCCGGGGTGTCCTCGGGGTCGAGGGTGAAGGAGACAAACTGGATGCCTGGGTTGCCGCCGAACTCATCATACAGCTTCTTCAGCTTAGCGATCACGCCTGCGCAGCCACGGGGGCAGCGGGTGAAGACCCAGGAGGCGATGATGACCTTCCCCTTCAGGTCAGCGAGGTGCACTTTCTGGCCATTGCGCTCGGTGAATTCCATGTCCTTTTCCAGGCGGCCCATGAAGGGCGGGCGGCGGAGGACAGTGCCGTCGGCGAGGGTGATCTTGTCCTCCTTTTTCTGTATGGAGCTAAAGATCAGATAATTGTACAGCACGGCCACGCCGAGGACGATCATGATGATCGGGATCCAGAAGGTCCAGGGGTTGATCGGGCGCTTTTCAGGCGGGTTGGCGGAGGGGGCGGCAGACATGCTGAAAGTGAGATGTAGAGTTACGCCCCGGAGTCAAGACCGGCGGCCAGGCGTCCCCTGTCAAAAAAGTCCCACTTTTTGGGAATAAGCACACCCTTTAGGCCCCCGGAGGGGCCGCCTCTCAGCCTGGAGTCGGCGGGGGAGCGGGCTCGACCAACTGAGTCAAGTTCTCGCGGAGAGTCTCGGCGCTCAATTCTCCTTCCCAGCGACTGATGGCCACGGTGGCCACCCCGTTGCCGATGAGGTTGGTAAGCGCGCGGCACTCGCTCATAAAGCGGTCGATGCCGACCAAAAGCGCCAGTGACTCGATGGGGATGCCTGGCACCACGGCCAGGGTGGCCGCCAGGGTGATGAAACCTGCGCCGGTGACACCGCTGGCCCCTTTGGACGTGATCATGGCCACCACCAGCAGGCTGATCTGCTGGCTGAGGTTCAGCGGCGTGTCCGTGGCCTGGGCCAAGAAGACGGCCGCCATGGCCATGTAGATGTTCGTGCCGTCCAGGTTGAAGCTGTATCCCGTGGGCACCACCAGACCGACGGTGGAGGGGGCGCAGCCGAGTCCGCGCAGTTTCTGGATCATCAGCGGCAGTGCGGTTTCGGACGAACTGGTGCCGAGCACGAGCAGCAGCTCCTCCTTGATGTAGCGGAGGAAGCTGAAGATCGAGAAGCCGCACCAACGGGCGATGCCACCCAAGACGAAGACCACAAACAAGCCGGCGGTGACATAAAAGCCGACCATGAGATACAGCAGCTTCCCCAGCGCGCCGATGCCATGGCTGCCGATGGTGTAGGCCATCGCGCCAAAGGCACCGATGGGGGCTGCCTTCACCACGATGCCCATGATGGCAAAAAAGACCTCGCCCGTGCGCTCGATGACGTTCAACACACCGTGGCCGCGCTCGCCCATGTGAGTGAGTGCAAAGGCGGAGAGGATGGCGATGAAGAGCACCTGGAGCAGATCGCCACTGGTGAAGGCACCCACGAAGCTGGACGGGATGATGTTCAGCAGGAAGTCCACCGTGCTCAGGCCGTGCGCCTTGTCCGCATACTCATGCGCGGTCTTGGCCGCTGAGGCTCCGAGCTCGGCTGCATTGGCATGAAAGCCAGCTCCTGGCTTCAGCACATTCACCACCAGCAGGCCGATGAGCAGTGCGATGGTGGAGACGACTTCAAAGTAGAGCAGCGTCTTGCCGCCGACGCGGCCGAGCTTTTTCAAGTCACCCATTGAGGCCACCCCATGCACCACGGTGCAGAAGATGATCGGCGCGATCATCATCTTGATCAGCTTGATGAAGGCATCTCCCAGCGGCTTCAGCGCCTTGCCATGTTCCGGGAACAAATACCCAAGAGCGATGCCTAACGCGACCGCCATGAGCACCTGCACATACAGGATGCGGTACCAGGGCTTGCGGACAGGGGCGGGAGCGGGAGTGGACATGAAGCGGGAATCAAACCCAAAGCCGGGCCTTCACGCAAGGAAATGTCTGCGTGCAGTGATGAATAACCAATGATGGAATTTAGGGCTACTCGGCCTTTTTCAGCTCGGCCAGCATCTCCAGCAGGTTGTTCGTCAGGATCACGGAGGTGTCCTCCTGCACCTGGTTCGTGCCCAGCCAGGTTTCGTAGCCGCCGAGCTTGTGCTGCTCCGGAGTGGGCAGGTAGCCGTGTTTGCCATTGGCCAGGCCGATGACCATGGTCTTGGAGAAAGGGCTGCGTTTTTTTAGGTCCAGGCCGATCTCAACGAAGGTCTCGAACGGAATGCCGCACACGGCATAGTCGCCGATGCGGATGGCCTGCAGTTTGACGGTGAGAGTCTCCTCAGGGCGCTCGGCAGCATTCACGGCACTGCCAGCATAGTTCTTCGCACGGTTCGGCAGCTTCTCGATCTCAGCCTTGTCCTTGATGGCCATGATGAGCTTGGCCTCTTCCAACTGCTGCGGTGTGGGCTTGCGGAACTTCAGCGTGACCTCACGCTGCAGCATGCCGAGGCGCAGATCACCCTGATGCTTCTCGATCTTCTTCTGCGCGAACCAAGCGGTGTCCGCGGCCTTCTGTGCCACAATGCGGATCTGCTCAAACGGCTCGCGTGGAGGACGTGTGACGCCGAAGGGGATGTTGTTGATGTCACCGGAGGTGCCGTTGGACATCATGGCGACGAAAGTTTCATCGCCCCGCAGACGTGAAGGCATGACGCGGGCAAATTCACCAAAGTAGTCTGAGGACATCTCGCCGCCCGGCGCGCCACCGACATAGTGCAGCGAGTAGTTTGCGAACAAGGCCAGTGGTCTGCGCTTCTCACCCTGCACGGAGATGACCGTGATGTCTGGATCGGTGGGACCTGCGGGATGATCGATCACATTCGGATCGGTGCCGGGGTTGGTCTTCACGCGGTCAAAGCGGCC
Source organism: Prosthecobacter gellanilyticus (assembly GCF_007992435.1). GTDB lineage: Bacteria > Verrucomicrobiota > Verrucomicrobiia > Verrucomicrobiales > Verrucomicrobiaceae > Prosthecobacter > Prosthecobacter gellanilyticus. The sequence continues at coordinate 112,875 of NZ_BKAG01000005.1, forward strand.
ATAGGGGTTCAGCGGCATCTTGCCTTCTTTCAGATACCAGCGGCGGTTGAAGACTTCATCTGGCAGCGGATGCGCGGCCATGCCGACGGAGGCGGGCTTCAAGGCGGCATGCGCCTGGATGATGGAACCGGCGACACCTTCGACGAACTTCTTGTAGTAGGCGGCTGCGGGCTCGCTGCGTGTGTTCAACGACGGGCCGCTGTGCGTGTGCGTGGAACTGATGAGCATCTTGTCCGCCGACATGCCGGTCTTCTCTGCGGCGATGGCCTTGGCTTCATTCAACACATCCGGACCTGCGCCGAGATTGTCCACCACCACCATGGCCAGTGTGGTCTTGCCATCATCCAGCACCAGCGCGCGTGCATGAAAGGGATCATGCGCTTTCTCCGCCATGTTTGCACTGAAGCCGCCGGGCATGTTCATGGGAAACTGCGTGGGGGTGATGTCCACAGCAGCGGCGCCTGCGCGGAGCTTCGGTGCATCGGCGGAATACAGAGCCGCAGGAACGAACAACAGGCTGAGCAGAGTTGATTTCATGGTGGTTGAATCAGCGCGGGAGGATGTCGCGAGCTTGAATTACGACGGCCTTGTCATGCTTCTTCAGGCTTTCCTCCAGCTTGATGGGATCATCGCGAAATTGTGTGATCAGATTTTGGGCGATGGTGAACGCAGCCTCAAAATTTCCGCTGCCATCGACATCCAACCACACGGGATTCGTGGCGCCGATCACGCGTGGACGGAGTGTCTTGCTGGTCGGTTGATACGGGCGCGGAATCTCCCAGAAGGCTTCGGTGATGCCGGGTCCGGTTGCGATGGCCACGAGATGCACATCATGCGAAGGTTTCGGTAGCTTCCAGGTGATGCGTGCCTTCTCTCCCGCTTTGCCTGGATCATCGATGGCTTGCTCGCGAATGCGGATGCCATTGGCGAAGAGCTCAACATGATCAGCCTTCGTCCATGCAGGACCGCTGACGATGGCTTCGACTTCGATTTCATCACCCAGCTTCGTGGCGAGATCGCCGACTCCGAAGCGACCATTCACCTTCAGATTTGCCAGCAGGCCGAAACTCACGAGCAGGCGGCCTTCATGATAGCTGCGCCAGACTTCATCGAGATTAAGCTGTGTGATGTTGTCATCCTTCGCGGCCACATAGGTGCGGCCCTGGCCGAGGATGAAGCGGTTCACGTCATGGGAATCACTGGAGGCCACCGCGGCGATGCGATGTCCACGATTGAGCAGCGCGAACCAGTCGCGAAAGAGCAGATGGATGTCTGACTGCATGGCGCCGGAGGTGATGACTTCCAGCGCATCAATCTTGAGTGCCTCGGCGTGGCGATGTTTGCCGGTCTGCGCATTGAATTGAACACCGCCGAGCGGCACGAAGCCGCTGTGCAGATCGCGCGGATGATTCAGTGTGATGACCTGTACGCCAGGAGTCGCGCGCATCGTCGGGATGAGCTTCGTCCAATCGAGTTCGTTGTGATCCACAAGCTTGGCATCAGGCGCGACGGGGAAGGTATTGAAGTGGCCCTGCTTGGTGGTGACTTCATTACCGATGATGGAAGTGAAGTGCTGCGCCACACCCACACTTGCCGCGACGGGCGCATAATCTGTGTGATGGTTGTGATCTGTGGCGATGGCGAGCTCGATGCCTTCTCCCGCGATGGTCAGCATGCGCTCCTCGATTTTAGCATCGCCATGGCCGCTGTGGGTGAGCGTGTGGATGTGGCTGTCAGCCGAAATCCATCCACGTGTGTCCACTTCACGTTTTGGCTTCACCGTGACCTCTCTGATTTCGCCTGCTTTCAGGGACGCTTCCAAGCGCTCCACACTCCATTCGAAGCCGCGACCCGCGTGCAGCACATACTCGCCTGGAGGCACGGAGATCGTCGCGCGGCCATTCTTGGTGTACACCACTCCGGTTCTCACCGCGACATCGCTCGCAGGCTCCGCGCGAAGCGGCTGCAAGGTGCCGTCCCTCCTTGTCAGTGTGAGCCGGCAGGGCAGGTCATCGCCAGTCACTTGCAGGGTGGCGCCGCTGATGGCTTCATTCACCGGCTTGGAGTTTAGAAATATGGGGCCGACTTCGATGTCATCGAGTCCTGGGGTTGCGTCGATGATCAAGACGTTCTCACCTTCACGCAATGCGCCTGCGGGCAGCGCCAGCACACACTCTAAGGGTGTTTCTGCCGTCGTTAGTGTGCCGAGGCGTCGACCATTCAGCATCACTGGCCAGCCAAGTTTGACGTCTCGCTGCCAGATGCGCAGGGTGTGTTCTGTGGTGTTGGCTTTGCCCTCGAAACGTCTCTCGAATCGTTCCGCATCCACGGGCTTGTCCTTGAAGGTCTCCCATTCAAACTGGCCCGCCTTGCCGAGATGCAGTGTCTTGGGCTCGATGATGATTTCCTGAGCGGAAACCCCTGCAAAGGCTCCGAGAACGAAAAGAAGAGACGGCAGCCATCTCATGCGGGTGATCATGCGTTGCACGACTCATTCATACGGACTCTGGCATACCACTCTGAGTTCTATTTTGTCTCAGCCACTTTCAGGGAGAAAGGTGGGGATGGTGATACCGCGCATGGGAGGCGCATCACCGAGGACATTGAAGAGATGGGTCTCACGGTTGCGCGCGCCCCAGCCATAGGCCTGACGCACGAGTCCTGTGCATCCCACAGGAATGAGCCACACTGTCTCTGAACCCCGAAAATGCTGGTCGAGCGTGCCATGAACCAGCTCATGCATCGTGGCGTCATCCTCGGCCACGCCCTGGCCTAGCAGACGATCATTCGCATGCACAGATGCAGCGAGAAATCCTGCCGGTGAGCCATCGGGCTTGTCGATGATCGAAAGCCGCCAGCCACCGGTGGCATTCGCCACAAAGAAGCGGTAGTCCTTCTCCTTGCGGATGCCATTCAGCCGCATCTCCAGATCGGCGATGGCAGGGACATCATTCATTGTGGCAGCACGCAGGCGTGTGCTGGCGCCAGGGAGTCCGTCCTTTGGAACCTGCAGTGTGACAGCTTGCAAAGTGACCTGCGGCACAAAGCCGAGCCGCGTGTAGAGCGAGAACGAATCCAGGTTCATTGCGCTGGAGACGAGACGCAGCGGCTTGCCTTCGGCGATGCGGATGATTTCTTCCATCATGGCACGTGCCACACCACGACCGAAGGCCTCTGGATTCACGCTGACCACACCCACGCCGACATGGGTCTCACGCGGATGATAAAAGGCGGTGCCGAGCAGTGCGCCGGATTCATCCACGGCCACGACGCTACAGCCTGGATCGAGCGCTGCATAGGTATCCACCAGAAAACGAAAGGGCTCCCACGCACGACCAAAGCGGTCCATGTTCAACCGTGTGCGATGCCAGACATCCAGCGAGGCATGCACGAGCTTCGCTTGTTCATCGCGATGATGTGGCTGGGCGGGTTGGATCTGGATCGGCATGAGGTTCAAAGCAGCATGGAAGTCCCCTTGAGATCAAGCCTTTTGGCAAAAGCGGAAGCTGTGTCACGTTCTCCCTTCCTCATGATTCGTGTCCTTCATCTGCTCAGCCTGGCCTTCTCGCTTATCGCATCGGCTCAAACCGCGCCGGTGGCCAAGAAGCCGGTCACCTGGCCTGCATCTGTGAAGTCTGTGAGCATTCCGGTCAGTGATGGCGCTGAGCAGAAGGCCATGTGGTTCACACCCGAGGCTTCGGAGAAAAAGCCGCTGCTCGTGGGCCTGCATACCTGGAGCAGCACCTATGCCTCAACGGGTGGAGATGTTGTGTATGCTGAGTGGTGCCTGGCACAGAGCTGGGCCTTTGTGCATCCGGATTTTCGCGGACCGAACAACACGCCGCAGGCATTGGGCAGTGATCGTGCGGTGCAGGACATTGTGGAAGCTGTCGAGTGGGCGAAGAAGCAGACGGCAGTCGATGAAAACCGCATCTATCTCATTGGCGTGAGTGGTGGCGGACACATGGCGATGCTCATGGCCGGACGTCATCCCGAAATCTGGGCCGGTGTCAGCGCCTGGTGTGGCATCGGTGATTTGGGCCGCTGGCATGCGGAGCACACGAAGGCTGGCAAGAGCGATCGCTACGCCAAGAACATCGAGGCGGCTCTCGGCAAAGTCCCCGCCAAGGATGATCCCGATGCCTGGAAACGTTCGCCGGAAAGTTGTCTCGCGAATGCAGCCTCAGTGCCGCTAGATATCTCGCATGGCATTCATGACGGCCGCCTTGGCAGCGTGCCGTTCGAGCATTCGCTGCGCGCCTACAATGCAGCGGTGAAGACTGAGGCCCGGCTGGATCTGGCAGGCATTGAGAGCTTCTACGCCATGCAGAAGCTGCCTGCGGGATGGTCAGCGGCGGCGCCTGATGCTGTGTATGGCATTCATCCGCCGATCTTCCGCGCCACCAGTGGCAACACGCGTGTCACGATTTTTGAAGGTGGCCATGAGATCGTCCATCAAGCCGCGCTCAATTGGCTGTCCATGCAGCGTAAAGGATCGACTGTGGTGTGGGAGATCAAGGACATCATCCCGATCCAAATGGAGCTCAGCGAGAGCGGGAAGTGAACATCGAAGCCGCGGAGCGTCCTGGGGTGCGCCGGACCTCCGGCGCTCTCCGACGGAGCGGATGATTCACGAAGTTCTGAAGGCGAATGGACCTCGGTTGATCATCAAAGTTTGGCGAGGTGAACTTTTTCGTTAGGCCTTCAAGAGCGCCAGAGGGCAGGCGCACTCCAGGACGCTGCCGCGCTCTTCCAAATTATCAAGCAATCAACCCCTTCACCACCTTCGCGGGGTTCACGCCGGTAAGGCGGAAGTCGAGGCCTTGGAAGCGGTAGGTGAGCTTGTTGTGATTGAGGCCGAAGAGATTCAGGATGGTGGCGTGGAAGTCGTGAATGGACACAGGATCGCGCGCGACATGCCAGGCGAAGTCATCGGTCTCGCCATACACCTGGCCGCCTTTGACACCGCCGCCGGCCATCCAGAGACTGAAGGCGCCTGGATGATGATCGCGGCCCGTGACCTTCTTGAAGCCCTTGCGGTTCTCGCCGAGGGCGGTGCGACCAAATTCAGATCCCCAAACCACAAGTGTGGTATCGAGCAGGCCGCGTTGTTTGAGATCCTTTAATAGAGCGGCGATGGGCTGGTCCACCATCTGGCAGTTGTGCGCGAGCTGTGGATCGAGAGCACTGTGATGATCCCAGGAGGCGTGGATGATGTTCACGAAGCGCACACCGCGCTCCACCATGCGTCGCGCATTCAGACAATGACGCGAGAAGGTCTGGTAGTTGCCGATGCCGCCGAGGTTGCTCTTGATGGGTGGCTCATCGCGATCCACGCCATACGCATCCAGCGTGGCCCGAGATTCGCCACTGAGATCCACTAGTTCCGGCGCGGAGCTTTGCATGCGGAAGGCAAGCTCGTAGCTGTTGATACGAGCCGCGATCTCGGGATCTCCGATGTGCTTGTGCTGAAGCCGATTCAGGTCATTTAGCGCGTTGATGCTCGCGGACTGCATCTCCGGCGTGATGCCATCAGGATTGTTCAGGTTCAGCACGGGCGAGGCACCATTGCGAAACATCACACCGCCATAGGAGGAGGGCAGGAAGCCGCTGGACCAGGTGGAGCTGCCGCCGGGAAGACCGCGGCCCTTGCTGACCATCACCACATAGGACGGCAGATCCTGCGAGAGATTGCCAAGACCATACGTGACCCATGAGCCGACGCTCGGACGTCCGAGCAAGGCCGCGCCGCAGTTCAGCATGAGCTGGCCGGGCAGGTGATTGAACTGAGTCGTGTGCATGGACCGCACCAGCGCAATGTCATCCGCACAGGTGGCGATGTGCGGAAGCAGATCACTGATCTCCATGCCGCATTTGCCGTGCTTCTTAAACACCCGCTTGGTGCCCATCACCGTGGCCGAGTCCTTCTGTAGAAAGGCAAACTTCGCATTGCCGACGATGGAGTCAGGCAGCGGCTGGCCATCGTATTTGTTCAGCAGCGGTTTGGGATCAAAGAGATCCATCTGTGAGGGCCCGCCCTCCAGAAAGATGAAGATGCAGCGCTCCGCCTTCGGCGCGAAGTGCGACATGCGCGTGGCCAACGGATTGGCTGGCATGCTCGCCTCTTCTGCCAGCAATCCATCCTGCTTTAGCAGCGAGGCCAGAGCCAGTGTCCCCAGTCCGCACGAACTCGTCGCGAGGAAATCGCGCCGCGTCTGGTTCATGAGCTGTTCGTAGGGGGACATGGTGGTTTAAGGCTTGGCGGGTTCCTTTGCTCCAGCGTCATCCTTCCGCCCGGTGGTGACCTCATAGGTCTTGCCATCGGTGACAACGTGGACATCGCCGTTCAAGCCCGTGACGTAGGTCTTGGTGCCGAGCTTCTTCAAATCAGGTGTGGAGCGGATGCCCCGGGCATAACGAGGAAACACGCTCGCGATGGAGACTTCCGGATGCGTGGCTTCACCAAAGGCCTTGGGGATTGGGTGAATGCCATGACCAGGCGCGACGAGGATGTGACACTTCAGCTTCGCCGGATCCACGAAGGGCATGAGATTTGCCTCAATGTCCTCGGTCTGGATATCGCCCGGAAGAAAGAAGACGACGTCGCCAAACTGGATGCGCAGCGCGAGTGAGTTCGCGTTCACCAGGAAGTGCGAAGGTGTGTCGTGCTTCTGCCGTGTGTCGATTTTCGGATCTTGGAAGTAGCTTCTCGGAGGTGCGATCACCTCGATCTTCAGATCAGGATCAAGGTCCAGGGTCTGACCCGCCAGAGCGGTGATGTGGGCGCCACGTGCCTTGAACTCGTCGCGCACCTGATCGTAGTGATCGAGCTCGGATTTGTTCGTGCCGATGAAGTCATCGGGGTTGTCACTGCGGAAGACGTAGCCGCAGTCGATGAGCTTGTGGATGGTGAAGTGATCCTTCAGCCACAGCAGGCCGCCGAAGTGATCATAGTGCGCGTGGCTGATGAAGACGCCATCGATGCTGCTCACTCCCAATTTCTTCAAGGCTGGCGCGACCACATCGCGTCCCGCATTGAACTTCGCGAGCCATCCATCAGATGACAGCTTCTCCGGATGAGCCGTGCCGGTGTCATAGAGCCATGTCCTGCCCGAAGGCGTGCGCATGATGATGGCGAGTCCAGCGCCACGCTGGATGTCAGGGATCTCCAGCACACTGAAACTAAAGGTATGCTCAGCAGCCGAGGCGGAGCTGATGCTCATGCACAGAGTGCCGAGCAGAGCCAGAAGCAGATGTTTCAGTCGGATCATCTGGATTGCTTCATTCGCGGTTGATGAACTCATCCAGATTCATGAGCACTCGTGCCGTGGAGACGAGGGTGGCGGCTTCTAGGGCTTCCTTCGGTGAAACATCCTTCTCATGGCTGCCGAGGATGCGGAGCGCTTCCTGGCCTCCAGCATTCACACGCGCTTTTTGTTCGGCGTGGAAGGCTTGAAGGCGATCTAGTTCCTCGCCACGGGGTTGACGGTTCAGCACGAGGTCAAAGAGGGTTTGCAGGCGCCTTGAGACATCAGAAGGGCCTTCTTTCAAAGCGCGTATGGCCAGGGATTGTGCGGCTTCAACGAAGACGGCCTCATTCATCATGGTCAGGGCTTGCAGTGGTGTGTTGCTACGTTCGCGGCGCACGCAGGCCTCCGCAGCATCAGGACCATCAAAGGTGGTGAGCGCGGGATAGAGCACGCTGCGCAGGGTGATGATGTAGAGACTGCGGCGGTAGATCTCATCTCCAGGACTGACCTCCCAGTTCTTCGAGCGACCGACATCAAACACATCCTCGGGCAGCGGCGGACGGAAGCTGGGGCCGCCGATGCCTGGCTTCAGCAGGCCGCTGACAGCAAGCACAGAATCACGCAGGATCTCGGCATCGAGACGGATGCGGTTCTGGCGCGAGAGCAGACGGTTCAGCGGATCCAGCTCCACGATGTCTCCGCGATACGATGAGGACTGGCGATAAGTCTCGCTCATCAGGATGAGCTTGATGAGCTGCTTGCGGCTCCAGCCATTGCGCATGAACTCGGTGGCGAGCCAGTCCAGCAGCTCCGGATGCGAGGGTGATTCACCACTGGTGCCGAAGTCATCCGGAGTGCGCACAAGGCCAGTGCCGAAGAGCTTGCTCCAGATGTGGTTCACGGCCACGCGGGACGTCAGCGGATTCTCCGGCGAGACGATCCACTTGGCGAGGTCCAGGCGCGTGTTGCCGACCTTGGCAGGCAGCGCGGAAAGCGTAGCGGGCATCACATCCGGGCCGCGGCGTGTGTAATCCCCCGCCATGTGCACATAAGTCTGGCGGCGGTCCTTGCTCACCTCGGCCAGCATCGGTGCCTGGGTCTTCGGGTCATCGCGGTCCTCGGTGTTGTCAAAGAAGGCGTAGAAGCTGTAGTAATCCCGGATGGTGATGGGATCATACTTGTGTGTGTGACACTGTGCGCAACCAACAGTGAGACCGAGCCAGACACGTCCCGTGGTGTTCACGCGGTCGACGAGGTTTTGATAACGCGCCTCTTCCTTGTCGACACCTGCCTCGGTGTTTAGCGCGGCATTGCGATGGAAACCCGTTCCGACCACGGCCGACTCATTTACAAGATCACCAGCGAGCTGCTGAATGGTGAACTGATCAAAGGGCAGATCACTATTGAAGGCCTGGATGACCCAGTCGCGATATCGGTAGGCGTTTTTACGCAGACCATCACCGAGGAAACCGTTTGAGTCGGCATAGCGCGCCATGTCCAGCCAGTGGCGGCCCCAGCGCTCACCAAAATGCGGCGAGGCGAGGAGGCGCTCCACAAGGGCCGCATATTTTTCATCGGTGAAATTCGCTGCCTCGGCCATGTCTGCCGGAGTCGGTGGCAGGCCGGTAAGATCCAAAAACACGCGGCGGATGAGTGTGGCGGCATTGGCACGCGCAGCAGGCTTTAAATCATGCTTCTGCAATTCAGCGCGGATGAAGCCATCCATGCCAGCGGTGGCCTTCGGATGCTGAATGGGCATGAAGGCCCAGTGCTGCTCATATTTGGCACCCGCGGCCATCCAGCGTTTGAGGATGTTTGCCTCCTCGCGTGTGAGCGGCTTGGGCGAGGACGGCGGAGGCATGATGTCGTCCGGGTCCGTGGTTTCGATGCGCTCCGTGATGGCCTTGTCATCAAAATGCTCCCCACGCACATCGAGACGCAGATCAGCTTCGCGCTTGTCTTCATCGGGCCCGTGGCAGGCGAAGCATTTGGAGGCGAGGATGGGTCGCACATCCCGGTTGTAGCTGAGGGTCTTATCAGCCGCGCACAGAGAGCCTGCCGTGAGGATCGACAGACTGAGAAGAAGGCTGGAGAGACGAATCCGCATCGGGGGGCTGCTTAATACGGCACGAAGAGCACAACCTTTGCTCAACGATGCGGATTCTCATACCACACGACGCCCAGTTGGTCGCGTTCCTCGCAGGTGATGATGTCGAGATCAGCATCACCATCCAGATCCAGGCTCTGCATGAGGTCATACTTCAGTCCCTGCGGACCGCCGAGCGTGTGCTGCTTCCAAGGGCCGCTGCGCTGCTGCTCCAGCCAGAGGATGCCCTCTCGCTCGCCCTTGGCATTTTCACAGGTGAAGGCCAGATCGGGGAGTTGGTCGCCATTTAAGTCGGCGATCTTCACGGCCTTGGCATCTCCAAGATTCGCGCCATCGAGCATGAGGATCTGTTCCCGCCATCCGCCCTCTTTCTGGCGCAGGAAGAGCACAATCTCGACAGGCTTCACGGCCGCTGCGATGTCCGCGAGACCATCGCCATTCACATCGCCGATGTCCGCGAACATGACTTGTTTGCCCAGCGCGCCAATGGCGTGCTCTTTCCATGCTGCATGATCGCGATTCGCCGCAGCGCCAGGATTCTCCAGCCAGAACACGCCGGTTCGCTCGCCTTTGCGGTCCGTGAAGACAGCGTCGAGATCACCATCCGCATCCATGTCATCTGGAGTGACGGACATGATCCAGCCTGCATCCCGCAGCTTGTGGTAGGACCAGGCGTTGAGATCATCCGCCTTCGCGGGTGACTGGAGCCAGCCGATGGCAGCGCCTTTGCTTTTGGAAGCAACGAGCAAATCGACTCCATGCTGGCCATCAAGATCGAGCGCGGCCACCTGCATCCACATCTGTGTGCCTGCAGTAGCAGGAAAGACTTCCGTCTTCCAAGCATCATTGGTTGGGCGATGCCAGTAGATCTTGCAATCCTTGCCCTCGGTGCCGCTGATGACCTCCAGCTTTCCATCGCCATCCAGATCCGCAAAGATGGCCTCCTCCACACTCTTCACCTTGCCCACGGTGGTCTGCGGCCAGGGCTCGCGAGCCTTTGCGATGCCTGGATTCACATACACACGCACCACGCCGCCCTCCTCCCAGCCGGTGACGATGTCTTGAAGGCCATCGTGATTGATGTCGCCAAGCTTCACACCGTCAGCACCGCGTGAGGTGTTATCGATGGTGTGACGTTTCCAGGCTGTGCCGGGCGCAGAGATGACTTCAAGCGAGAGCGGCTCAGCGTGTGCAAGGCCTGCGCTGATGGCGAGGACGGAAAGCATGGACTTCATGGCTTCACCTCCACGCTGACGGATTCGACCAGGAATCCGGCGGGATCCTTCGTGGGCGCGGTGGAGCGAAGCCGCAGATAGCTGAGGCCGCTAGGATAGGCGAAGCTGGCTTCAGCGGTGTCCAGGATCTCGCCATCGAGAGTCGACACACAGTACTCGCCGCTCCAATCAAGGCTCAGCTCGTGCCATTTGCCGGGCTTGATCGGCAGTTCCAGTTTGTGGCAGGCGAGCTTGTCGCCGGTGTTGTCACAAGGATCAAACATGCGGTCGCCGAGACTGACCTGACCGCCGGCAAAACCTTCCTGTGCCTTGATCCGCAGGGTGATCTTGCCAAAGGTGCCTGCGGGAAAGTTCCAGGTGGCTCCATCGGGATCATTGTCATCGGGACGACGGATGTGCAGCACCTTGGCATCTGGCTTGTCGGGATGCGGGATGAGCTGCGGACCCTGCACGCGATCACGCCACCAACGCTCCGGTTTGCCGACGCCTTTGTACAGATGCCAGGCATCGAGCCCCTTGGAAAAGTCCTCAGTCTGTTTGGTCTCCATGAGCCACTCGGGATCAATCAGGAAGCGATGACGCAGGCTGGAACCCTGGCCGGAGACGAGGTAAATTTTCTTGCCTTTGTCTGCCAGCGTGGCGTGAGGATAGGCAGTGCCGCGATCTCCATCCTTGGGTGGAGATGCATTGCGCGTGGGATCACGATACACCTCGCGGAAGCCGCGCCAGGTCTCGCCTTCATCACTGCTGATGGCCGCGTGCAAGGCATCACGACCTGAATACACGCCATCTTTTCCGACACGCTCGCAGTGCTCCGCGTTGTTCCAAAAGACAACGAGACGCTTGTCGCGAAGCCTAATCAAAAATGCGGGAGAGTTGGAGGAGTGGAAGCGTGAAGGCTGCGCATCGGACCACCCGGTGCCATTGTCCTCAGAGAACGACTCATACAAGGTGCCATCCTGGGTGCGGATGAGCATCCACACGCGGCCGTCCTTGAGCTGGGTGAGCACGGGTTCACAGGCCCCGTAGTTCGCGCCATTGAAGCCATCGTGGCAGGGAGCGATGAGCTTGGATTCTGAGCGCTTCCAGGTCTTGCCGAGGTCGTCGGAGTACATGCAGATGGTGACGCTGGGTCCTGAAGGCGGTGTGCTGGGCACATTTGGCAGCCAGTCAGCGAATGGCACGAGGATGCGTCCGCTCTTCAACTGGAACATGCCTTGCAATGAGCCGCAGTAGCCCTCGTAGATGCGCTGCGGCTCGGTCCACTGGGTGCGCCCATGGGTCGAGCTCATGTGGTAGAGGTCGATGAAGCGGCTCACGTTGGGCTTGCGGCCCTCTCCGCGCAGCTTGGTGAGCACAAAGTGCAGCTCGCCATCCTTGCTGAGCAGAGGCGTGGGGCCGCCCCAGGGTTCGACGGGCAGCAGATGCGCGCTTTCTTTCTCGCTCCAGGTGGCGCCGTTGTCGGTGGAGCGCTGGCGGAAGATGTGCACCTTGCCATCGAGCGCGCGCCGGTGAAAGGACTCCAGGGTGCCGTCCGGCATGGTCACTGCGTTGTAGGTATTGAGCGGGCCGAAATCCTTCGGCGGCTCAGCGGCCCCAAGGGAAAGCGAGGCGAACAGCGGCAGGAGAAGGCGTGTGTTCATGCGTGGTCACGAGAAACGGGCAGGAAGGCGCCGACTTCCAGGAAAACCTCAGGTCGCGTGGAGAGTCCACCGGGCGGCTCTGATTTCTCAGAGGGATCCTGCGGGATCTGAGCAAAGGCCAGGGCTTCCCGCACGTTGAAGTCCGGCCACCATGTTTGTCCGTTTTGCCGCCTCCGTCTTTTGCCTTCTCAGCGCCTCTGCCTGGGCCGCTCCGGGATCGTTTGCGGACAAGCTGAAGCCGCTGCTCGAAACGCATTGTCTCGAGTGTCACGGCGAGGACGTGCAGAAAGGCAAGCTGCAGCTCGATCAGGAGGTGAGCTTCAGCACCTGGACCAAGGTGCATGACCGCATGGCGGCGGGTGAGATGCCGCCCAAGAAGTCTGACCAACCTCCGCAGGCCATGAAGGATGAGGCATTGAAACTCCTCAGTGACTCTCTGCACGCAGCGTCTCTGGAAAAGCAGCGCACCCAAGGCCGCACTGCCCTGCGCCGCCTGAACGGCACTGAGTATGAGAACACCGTGCGTGACCTCATCGGCACACGCGTGAAACTGAAGGAGGTGCTGCCGGAGGAAAACAGCGCTGGTGGCTTTGATAATGTGAGCGCGGTGCTGGACCTGTCCTCGACCCATCTTCTGCTATATCAAGAAGCGGCGGAGAAGGCGGTGAACTCAGCGATTCCGATTCATCCGCATCTGCCGGTGAGTGATCGCCGCACCGGTCGCCAGATCGCGGACACGGGCAACAATTTTAAGCAGACACTCACGCGCAGCTGCTACATCAAGGGCGATGCGCTGGTCGTCTACAGCAAGCTGCCGCGCTATGGGCTGGTCTGCACGCCGCATGTGAACGGCGCGGGACGCTATCGAGTGCGCATGTCCGCGAGTGCGGTGGGTGAGGCGAATGTGCCCGTGCCTGTTTCCTATTGCACGGTGGATCGTGGCCGCGAGCCGCCGGTGGTCCGCGACATGGTGGACCTTCCGCCCGGAGCGCCCCGTGTGATCGAGACTGAGATCGAGCTGGATGCTGGCGAGGCCTTTGTGCTGCAGCTTCAGCTCAACTGGGACATCCGCGCCACCAAGCAGCCGATCGAGAGGTACAAGGGGCCTGGATTCCTCATCGAGTGGCTGGAGATTGAAGGCCCGATCAATGAATTTCCGACCCCTGCTTATCGAACGCTCTTTGGCAATGCGGAGCTGATGCCGAAATCCGTCGTCAAAGCCAGGGCGGAAGGCAAGAGGACCCAGGACTGGAGCAAGCGTAACAACATTTACCAATGGCTCAACGATCCGCTGGAGCCTGTGAGTGCCGCGCCGAAGGAAGATGCTGACAAGTTGCTGCGCGCCTTCATCCCGCGGGCTTTCCGTGGTCCAGTAGATGAGGCCACACTGACGCACTTCATCAGCAAGGTTCACACAAAGCTGGATGCTGGTGAGAGCTTTGTGAATGCGATGATTTTTGGCTACAAGAGCGTGCTCACCTCGCCGCAGTTTCTCTTCTTCCAGGAAGCGCCTGGTGTGCTTGAGCGTCATGCGCTCGCGAATCGTCTCGCCTATTTCCTCACCTCGCTTCCGCCGGATGCCGAACTGCTCGCCGCTGATGTGACGAAGCCGGAGGTGCTGCACCAGCAGACGGAGCGCCTGCTCAAGTCTCCACGCGGACGTGGGTTCACGGAAAACTTCACCGGTCAGTGGCTGGAGCTCCGCAAGATGGACGCGACCATCCCGGATCCGAATCTCTACGGTGACTTTGACGGCACGCTGCTCTGGGCCATGCCGGAAGAGACGCGCCGCTTCTTTGATGATGTGCTGCAGAATGATCGCAGTGTGCTCGAGTTCGTCGATTCATCCTGGACGCTGGTGAATCGCAGGCTCGCGGATCACTACCGTATTGCGGAGGCTTTTGAGGCCGCGAAGCCGCCCCTGGCTGCGACTGATTCCAAGTCGTCGTCTGTTCCGCAGTCAGAGTTTCGCCGTGTGAGTCTTCCTCTGGGATCCCACCGTGGTGGGGTGATGACGCATGGCAGTGTTTTGAAAGTCACCGCGGACGGCACCACCACCTCGCCCGTGCTGCGTGGGAAGTGGGTGCTGGAACACATGCTCGGCACTGGCACTCCGCCACCACCTCCGGATGTGCCAGCGATCGAGCCGGATATCCGCGGCGCGACGACAATCCGCCAGCAGCTCGACAAGCACCGCCACATCGCCGCGTGCAATTCCTGTCATCAGCACATTGATCCGCCCGGCTTCGCGCTGGAGACCTTTGATCCCATCGGTGGTTATCGTGATTTCTATCGCGTCTCCGTGCGTCCGGCGAAGCCAAGCACTGTGTCGATTCCGGGTTACTCCGGTCGTGCGATCTATCGTGGACCTGATGTCGAAATGGGCGGCGTCACGCATGATGGGAGGACCTTCACCAGCATTGAGGACTACAAGCGCATCCTTCTGGAGAATCCGGATCAGATCGCCCGTAACCTTGCCGAGAGATTACTGACCTATGCCACGGGCGCCGAGCCTCAGTTTGCGGACCGTGAGGTCATCGAGCAGGTCGTCAGCACTGTGAAAACCAAGAACTACGGTTTGCGCACGCTCGTGCATGAGATCGTGCAGAGCCGCCCGTTTAGAAACAAATAAGCCCATCACCGCCATGCCACGCCAAGCCCTCGACCGCCGCACATTTCTCCGTTCCTCGGGCATCGCCATCGGACTGCCGTTTCTGAATGCCATGCTGCCCGTGAGCGCGGCGGAAGCCCGGAAAACCGCCACAAAGCCGAAGAGGCTCTTCATGGTCGGCCGGCCTCTCGGAATGCATGCGCCGAACTTTTTCCCGACAGATGCTGGCAAGGACTACGTCCCCAGCCGCTACCTGAAGCATCTGCAGAGCCGTCGTGACGACTTCACGGTCTTCTCCGGCCTCTCACATCGCTACGGGGCAGGACACTACGCGGAGGTGGGTCTCTTCACCGGTGTGCATTCGGACTTCATCCGGCCTAACGACATCAAGAACGGCATCTCGCTTGATCAGGAGGTGGCCTCGCGTCTGGCAGGACAGACACGGTTCAATTCACTTATTCTTGGCGGTGGCAATGCGTCGTGGAATCGACGCGGTGTGCGGCTTCCGCCGGAGTATCGAGTAGGTTCTGTTTTCAAGCAGCTCTTCATCCAGGGGACGGTGGAGGAAGCCGCGCGCGAGATGCGCCGCATCAAGGACGGGCAGAGCATCCTTGATGATGTGCGTGACCAGCTTGGCAGCCTTAACAAAAAGCTTGGCAACGATGACCGTGAGCGTCTGGATCTCTATGTATCCTCCATTCGCGAGGCGGAGCAGAAACTGCAGCAGGATGAAACCTGGCAGCTCACTCCAAAGCCGAAGGTGGAGGTGAAGCTGCCGCAGGAACTGAGCAGCGCGCAGCTCGTGGAGCGCACGCGGCAGTGGTATGATCTGGTGCATCTGGCTTTTCAGACGGACTCCACACGGGTGGTCTCGCTCTGGCTTGGCTCCCAGGACAAGCCGGAGATCCAGGGCGTGACCATCGGCCATCATGATGCCTCGCATCACGGCCAGGACCCCGCGAAGCTGGAGCAGCTTTCCTTGATCGAGGAAGCGGAGATGAAGGTCTTCGGTGAGTTTCTGGACAAGATGAAGGCCAGCAGCGAGGGCGAGCACTCACTGCTCGACCGCACCTCCATCTTTCACGCCAGCAACCTGGGCAATGCCTCCAACCACGACAACATGAACCTGCCGATCATCCTGGCCGGGGGCGGTTACAAACATGCGGGCCACATCGCCCATGACCGGCAGAACAACACCCTACTCTCGAACCTCTTCGTGCGCATGGTCCAGCAGATGGACATCGACATGGACAAGTTCGGCTCGAGCACCGGTGTGTTCAGCGAGGTGTGATGCGGATCATGCCTTTGGCTTGAGAAAGATCACCTCTGCGCGGTCGATCCAGCCTTTGCGCAGGTCCATTCGGAACCAGCCATCGCTGTTCTTCGCATGGATGCGGCAGCCGCTGCGCGCACCGAATTCCTTGAGATCGTACTGCGTCCAGGTCTTGCCCATGTCCGGTGACCAGATGATGCCGCAGGCATAGGTGGAAGCCGGCGCGCAGTGCGTGGCCACAAAGACACCATCCTGCACCAGCATGTTCGCGGACTCGAACATCGGATTGAAAAGCATGGTGTGCTTCGATGTGTCCGTGATGTCTTTCGGATCACACACAAAGATGCCGCGGTCGTGTCGATTGGCGATGGCCGGGCCATTGGCATCGGCGATCCAGTAGATCTTGCCATCGATGAAGTTGATGCCGCCGCATTTGAAGCGCGAGTTCGAATCCACGCTGATGAGAGTCTTCCAGTCCCACTTGTCCGCCGCCGCATCATATGTGCCGCGCAGCCAGTGGCACTCTTTGCCAAAGGTGCGGTCGATGTCACCCGTGCAGGCGTAGAAGGCATTCTCGCCGGGACTGTAGGTCACATTGTGGATGTGGCGTGCAATCAACTTGTTGTTAGGATCACCGAGCAGCGGCGCATCTGCCGGAGGATCCTTCTGCTGAAACTTGGGATTTTGACCAAAGGAGTAGGCCAGTTTCACGGTCTCACCGTTGTCCGTGGAGTAGTAGATGTTCACCGGCACGGGCCCTCCGACCACATTGCAATAGTTCCCCCACACCAGCATCTCCTTGCCGCCGACTTCGAAGCAATGCTCGCCATCCAGTGAGTGGAAATACCAGCCTGGCTGGTCTGCCTTCACCGGCGTGTGTGGCTTGTAGTCACTGCCATCGGGGCGCTTCACGATGATCTCGCGATGTGTCTTCAGATTGTCCGTGCTCAGGAAGAGCCGCTCGCGCGTGGCGAAGAGGATGTTCCCATTCTTCAAGAAGACGCTGAACGTGATGTTCTCCGCTTCCGGAAACTCTGCCGTGTGTGCCCAGCTCTTTCCGCAGTCCTCAGAAAGCATGATCTTAGTGCCTCTGAAGGCAAACATGCGGCTGCCCCTCTGCGAGTCAATGTAAGGCCCGTCCAGAGATGGCATGCGATAATGAAAGTGCTCCGTCTCCCCCACGACATCCGCAGCGTGAAGACTTGCGGTGCGAGGAAGCAGCAGGCTGGCAGTTGCCGCGCCGAGCCACTGACGGCGGTTGAGGGAGAGGCTGTTCATGATGGTTAGGTGCATTCCACTACGGAAACCGTAGAGTGCTTTTCAACATCAGGCACGGAGATTTGTGCCGAGGGTGGGCAAAGGCCTGGATCACTACAGCTCACCCGCCAACTTGAGTGCCTTTTCCACTACAGAAGGCGCAATCCACATGCCTCGCCTTTCCAGGGTGGCAATAGCTGCGCTGACAGAGGGCAATTGTTGCGCCTGTTTGGCTTGGAGCAAGATGCCTAGCGTGCCGGTGACCTTCAGTCCGAGGGTGAGGGCCATCCGGCGGGCCTTCAGGTCATCGAGAATCACAGTCTCATGACCTTCATCCATGGCCGTCTGGATGACTGCGGCCTCGCCAAGGTCAATCTGAGCAGAAAGCAGTGGATGCACAGTCACTGCAGACTTGCGGAGGATGATGCCCGAGAGAGCTTGGATATCATGCCAGGTGCTATCTTTGGCATGACCAGCGGCAAGTTCCTGTCCCACTTCCCAGGGAATGACAATATCGCCGATCAAATGCGTAAGCGCACCAAGACCGTCAACGAGAACGGCATGAAGGTGGATGGCCGGACTAGTGTTGATGACGGTCATGCAGGCTGCGTGCGACGTGGAAGTCGTTCTCTAACTCGTCTTCTGAAGTCTGCAAAGTAGAGACACCCCAGCGGCCCAGCTCATAGAGAAAATGAACACGCGGCATGTCAGCGAGCTCTGCTGCCTGACCGGAACTCAGCCGACCCGTATCAAAAAGCTTCACCGCCATGGCCATGCGCGCCTCACGCTCAAACTCGCTCTCCGAGACATGCAGAGAACCGAGGAGCGATTCTGGATAATGGATGCTCAACGTCTTCATGGTTAGAATCTATGGCACGGGGGAGCAGCTGGCAAGACCGAGCTTGGTGCAGCGGCCGGTGGGCGCTCGATGCGGCAAAAGCCTTCATTTCCTGGTCAGAAACGCCAGCAGATCACGCAGCTCCTTGTCGGTCAGAGATAGCACCAGACCCGGGGGCATCAGCGAGGTCTTCAGTTCCGTGCGACTGACAATGTCCGCTTCGGGGAAGGAGCGCTCCCTACCAGTGAGATCACGAAAGACTTCTGTGTTGGAGGAACGGAGAAGAATGCCGGTGAACTCGGTGCCATCCTTCAGCTTCACGAGTGAGGGATAGAACTGCGGCGCGACCTCGCGATGTGGCTCAAGAATGGAACGCAGGATGGCGGCACGGTCTCCTTGCTGGGCCACCAAAGTCAGGTCAGGGCCGACGACATTGCCACGTCCACTGTGGCGATGGCATGAGGCGCAGAGAGCGATCTTTGGGTTGAAGAAGATGCGTCGGCCAGCATCAGCATCTGCGAAGCCGGGGAGATCATCGATCATCTTCAGCCAGGCCTCGGTCTGATCGAAGGCAGGCCGCTTTGTGTTCATGACGAAGCTGTGATCATGCTTCGTGTAGCGGAGCGCACGGTTTGCCTCGTCCTTGATGACAGCGTTGCTGTCTCTGGACAGCTTCTGCAGCTGCGTCATGTCCTCGACACCCAGGATGGCCTCAGCGCGCACGGTGAATTTGCGGTTCTCATCCGCGGCAATATCAGCGCTGGCCTTGCGAGAGGCGAGACTGCGCACAGCTTCGAGCTCGAGCACTTCGTCGTTGCTCTTTGCCAGCTCGCGTAGGAGCTCCACCGTGAGTGATTTATGGTTAGGTGGAATGAGGCGAAGCGCATAACCCTTGAGTCGCGCAGGTGTCTGCGGGTTTGTGATGCGCTCAGCGAGCACCTCGGGGTTCAGCACACCTGCTTCCGGGGTTCCGCGCAGGGTGTTCCAAGTCGCAAGCACGGCTTCAAACAGGCGGAAGTCGAGCGTCGGATCCGTGAGCATCTTCTCCACCTGAGGCATGAAGTCCTTCAGCACAGCATCCGCAGTCCAGCGCAGGCATTCAAAGCGCATCTCCGGATCTGGATCACTCCAGAAAGCACGCACCCACTTCTCGTCATTCATGTCCGCACGACGCATGGCGACGATAGCCCAGACGCGATCCGCAGGTGAGAGTGCTTTCACGGCATCAACGGTTAGTCCAGCACGTGAGAGCGCAGTGAGAGCTGCATCCGCGAGATACTTGTCATCATCATGGGCGAGCTTGAGAAGTTCAGCGGTGTCGAGCTTGGCCTCGCCACTGCGGATCTTGTGGGCCAGTTGAGGACTGAAGACCTCTTTCTTGGCGATCCATGGTGCGTTCGTGATCTCGAGCTTCCAAAGGCGGCCGCGCTTATGGATGGGGTAGGAGCTGAAGACCCAGTCATTGAAGTAGAACACGCCATCACGGCCGGCGGTCATGCAGGTGGGTCGGAAGAAGTCACTGCCCTGGACCAAGGGAATGCGCTGCGAGGTATAGCCTGCGCCTTTCCGCGTAAGCGGGAAGTAGTCGATGCTGTGATCGCTCCAGCTTGGGATCATGACGCCACCGCCAAGTTCCACGATCGCACATGGGCCTTCACCACAGGGGTGGATCATGCCCAGCGTGCCGCGTAGCTCTCCATTCCAGGCCACAAAGGGATGCACGGGATCACGTCCATACACCCATTGAAAACCATAGTCCGCACCTTCGACGACATTCAGCAAGCGACAGGGTGGGCGACTCCCCGGATCGTTTTCGGCGGCGAAGATCTCCCCATCCTCGCGCACCAGCAATCCGAAGGGATTCCAGAAGCCTCGGGCAATGCGACGCAGCCCTTTGCCATCAACAGTGCAGCGAAAAACACCACCTTCACCACGTCCGCTAACCGTGGCTCCATCTATGCCAGTGAGGGTCCAGTCCTTGCCAAAATTTTCGCCTAACGAAAAGATCAGTCCGCCATCCGGATGCCAGGCCATGCCGCTGAGTCCGTTGTGCGGATAATCCGCCACGGTGTCCATGGTGGCGAGGTTCTGCTCGGTATCGCCGACTCCATCGCCATCGCTGTCCTTCACCCGCAGGATGCGGTCACGCTCAGCGAGGTAGACCCAGCCATCAGGACCGCATTCCACATGCATAGTGGCATCGGTCTTGTTGTAGAAGACGCGGCGATTTTTGCCATTCGCATCGAAAACGAGGATCTCATCATGCACGGGGCCATCGTAGCCTTCAGGACGAAAGTGCGTGTGGCATGAGGCGACCCAGATGCGGCCTTTGTCATCCACATCAATGCCCGTCGGTGTGACGAGATCAGGATGCTCGGCCAGCAGAGTGAGCTTCACTCCTGGCTGCAGGATCTTGATCTGCGGTGGCAGATCCTCGGGCACCGCGGGAGTCTTGGGCGGGGGAGGTGCTTGCGCAAAGGCAGACCAAGGGAGGAGGGCAAGAAGGAGGCGCTTCATGTCACTTCATCACGCGATCAATTCAGCAATCGGCCTGCCATTCTCCACGATGTGCGTGGGACGGCCGTTGAGGTCCTTGATGGCGACCTTGGCATAATCAATGCCGAGATGATGATAGATGGTGGCGAGGAAGTCGCTCGCATTGCAGGGGCGCTCGACCACGTCCTCGCCGCGCTTGTCGCTCGCGCCGATGACGCCACCCGTCTGGATGCCGCCACCGGCCCAGATGTTGGTGAAGGCACGGGGCCAGTGATCGCGGCCTGGCTGCAAGGTCCCAGTCGGTCCGCTGGCATCACCAGGGCCGGTGCTGCGGTCAAAGCTGATCTTCGGCGTGCGGCCAAACTCACCTGTGACGACCACGAGCACCTTCTTGTCGAGGCCACGTGCATAGATGTCCTCAATCAACGCAGAGACAGCGCGGTCATAGGTGGGCATGCGGAAGCGCAGAGCCTCAAACTGATGCTGGTTCACGGCATGGTCGTCCCAGTTGTTCACGCGACCGCAGAGCGGACCGCTCAGGCTGCTCGTCACGATCTCCACGCCTGCCTCGACAAGCCTGCGCGCGAGCAGCAACTGCTGACCCCAGCGATTGCGGCCATAGCGATCACGGACAGCAGCCTCTTCCTTCTCCAGGTCAAAGGCATCACGCGTGTTTGGATTCGTGAGCAGTGTGGCCGCCTGTGATTCAAACTCGTCCAGCGCGCCGAGCTCACCTTCACGGTCAAAGGCGCGCTCCATCTTGTCCAGGCTTCGGCGCAGCGCGATGCGCTCGCTGAGGCGACGGTTCTCTGCCTCATCATCCAAACCAATGTTAGGCACTTGGAAGCCAGGGCGGCTCGGGTCACCCGACACGGCAAAGGGTGCATAGGCATCTCCCAGATAGGCAGGACTGGAATACTCGGGTGAAGCAGCTGGCACGCCGATGTAGTTCGGCAGTGGATTGGTACGGCCGCCTTCCTTGGCACGCAGGTAATGAGCCACGGACATCCAGTCGGGGAGACGTGGCTTGGGTTTATCGCGCGTGTCCGCATCACCGGAGAACATCTGCATGGTTCCTGCCGGATGACCGCCGGCGGTTTGATGCATGGAGCGCAGCACGGTGAACTTGTCCGCGATCTTCGCATTCATCGGCAGCAGATCTGTGAAGTGCGTGCCCGGGACCTTGGTGCTGATCGTCTTGAAAGGTCCGCGATACTCGCTGCTCGCATCCGGCTTCGGATCATAAGTGTCGATGTGCGATTGGCCACCCGGAAGCCACACCATGATGATGGACTTGCGCTCGCCCTTCGGCTTGGCGGCATTCTCAGCACGCAGCTTCAGCAGGCCGGGCCAGCTCAGCGTGGCCATGCCGGCCAGCCCGAACTGCATGAACCCGCGGCGCGACAGCGGACCGGCGCAACGCATAAGGGAAGGGGGCTGGATGATGGAAGACATGATGTTTAAAACTACGGATTGAAAGGTGATGCTTTATCCCTGGGAATGCCGGGCCTACTTGGCGCCGAAGGCGGCGAGTTCCTTGCCAGCGCTGTCCCACAGGCGGAGCATGCTGTCCTCACCACCGGCGATGATGGTGCTGCCATTCGGCGCGCTGACGGCGGCCTGCATGTAGTCAGGAAGATTGGCCATGGAACGGACATCCGTCCCGTCATCCGTCACGATGCGGACGCGGTTGTCTCCAGCGCTCGTCACGATCTGGTTCGTGGCGCCGATAAACTGCAGCGAGGTGACTTCCTTGCTCCAGCCTTCGATCTTCTTCTTCCGCTCGCCGAGGATCATGTTCCAGGTGACCACGGAGCCTTCTGCGCCAGCAGTGGCGAGCACGCGGCCATCACTCCGGAAGGCGATGCCCATGACGTGATGCGTGTGACCTTCCAGCAAGTTCACCTGCTTGCCGCTAACCACATCTGTGACACGAGCGATCTTGTCGGCCGCGCCGGAGGCAAGGAGCTTTCCATCCGGTGAGAAGTCGAGGCACAGCACCACATCATCGTGCTTCTCCTTCCAAGTCTGCGTGGCCTTGCCGGTGGTGACATCGAAAAGAATGATGTCACCGGAGCGGGAAAGCTCTCCACCACCCGTGGCCAGTGTCTTGCCATCAGGGCTAAAGCGCACGGCATTCACGCGGTCTGCGAAGAGTCCCTTCTGATCGATCTTCCGTTCCAAGACCCAGCGAGGTGCGCTGCCAATCGTTTGCGTGGCTGCCTTGGTGACGGTGAATGAGCCGTCCTGTGCCGAGGTGATGGTGGTGCTCGTGGCCGCAGCATTGGCAACGTTTTCTCCAATCGGGATGCCAGTGGCGGTAGCCCACACGCGCAGCGTCCCGTCATCGAACATAGACATCACTCGCTGCGCATCTGCGGAGAAAGACACCGCGAGGGGCTTCATGGCCGTCTTCGCCAAAGACTGCTTCAATGCGGCAAGATCAGCAGCTGCCTTGTCCTGAGCAGCCTTGGCGGTAGTCATGGCGGCATTCACGGCAGCGAGTGTTTTCGCGTTTGCGGCCTTGGAGTCTGTGATGCGCTTCACATCATCCTCGGCATCCTTCACGTTGCTCTCCGCAGCAGCGACAGCGGCCAGCGCTGAAACCTCGGCCGTCTTTGCCGTGATGAGCTTGTCCTGGGCTGTCTTGTGCTCTTTCACCAGCGCAGCATCAGGCTTGCCATTCGGCGCAGCCTGGACCTTCGCAGCGATGTCATCCACGGTCTTCTGCGCGGCTGCTTTAGCCTCAGTGGCGGGTGGCACGGCCTTTTGCTTTTCGGGCAGCACCTTCTTCATGGTGACGATCGCCTCCTTGGCCTTGCCGAGCAGCACATCCAGCGCCTTCTCCTGGGCTTCGATGCGAGTGACCTCACTCTTCTGGAAAGCCTGCTCCAGAGTCTGTTCGGCAATAGCCCAGTCCATTTCCGCAGCCTTGCGGTTTGTAGCCACGCTTCCACGCAACTCCGTGATCTGCTTGGTCGTCGCGACATCCCACACACGCACGGAGCCATCTGCACATCCCGTGACCACCTGCTTGCCATCGGTAGACATCGCATGGCTAAGAACAGTCATCTTGCCAGTGGTTTCGATCTTCTTGATCAAGTCGGCGCTGGCAGGCGCTGACGCAGTCTTGGCTGAGGACGCGGCAGGCTTGGCGGTTTCTAGTTTCCAGATCTTCACTTCACGAAAACTGCCGCTGGCCAGTCGTGTGCCATCCGGGCTGAAGGAGAGTGATTGCACCAGTGCCCGATGCGCAGTTCCGTTCTTCTCCGAGGGATCGGTGATCTGCGCGATGAACTGGCGGGTGGCCAGATCATAGACAAAGATTTGGTTGGACCGTCCACAGGCCGCGTAGCGTCCGTCACGGGTCATCGCCACACTGTAGATCGGATCCACGCTGGCGGAGAAGGCTTTCAGCACCACCGCACGCTCCTGCTGCACGGAAGCCTTGGCCCCTTGGTCGATCCATTGCCGTAGAACCGCGATCTCCGCCGGACTCAGATTCACCGCGCCAGACTTGTTGTTCGGCGGCGGCATCTCCATGTCATCCTTGTGCTGGGATGCCTTCACTATCAGGCTCTCGTCGCTCTTTCCTGGCACGATGGAAGGCCCCGACTCGCCGCCCTGGATCATCAGCTGCGGCGTCTCCATGTTCAGATCTGCCTTCGTCGTGGTCTTGTTGTGGCAGGAGATGCAGTTCGACTTCAGGAACGGATACACGTCCTTGTAGAAGTCGAGCTCCGCCGCCGAGACAGAGACTGCCGACGCGCAGAGGAGAAGAGTCAGTGCTTTCATCATCATTTGCTGGCAGTGGTGGCGCCAGCCGCCTTCACGCTCACGCGGATGGGCTGGGAGATGAGGATCTCGACGGTGTCCGTGGGGTTCGCAGTCGTGGTGACGGACTTCATCTTGCTGGTGGCGGCGGTCATCGCGGCCTCGGCCTGCTTCTGCTTCTCAGCAGCCTTCTTCGCGGCTTCAGCATCGGTGGCGGCCACTTTCTTGGCCTCAGCCGCAGCAGCGGCGAGTGTTGTCTCAGCCTCTTTCTGCTGAGCCTCGGCGAGAGGGACGGCGGCGGGGTTGTAGCGATATTTGCAGATCCCCAGGCTCTGGAAGGCGAAGGTGTAGTCACCTGGTGTGATCTTCAACGCGGCGAGGTCAATCACAGCTTCATGCGTGGTCGCCTTGAGCGGGATGTCGAACTCCTTGATGCCGCTGAAGCCTTCACCATAAGCTTTCACCTTGATCGAGGTGCCGTTGAATTCATTTCTCCACGTGAGCTTGAGCGGGATTTTGAATGTCTCACCAGCCTTGGCCTCATAAACCTTGTCTTCAGCGGCAGAGATGCTGAGAGGTGCTTGTTCTGAATCCGTCACAGAGACGGGAACATCCGCCATCAGACGTGGGGCGGGGATGTCACCCTTCGCATCCTTCACCGGCCACTCCATGCTGGCGAGGCGCACAGGACGTGTGAGCTCCTTGCCGTCGATGACGGCTTTGCCGATGATCTTCGCGAGCGAGAATCCGCACGGAGCCTTCTCATCTGCGGTGACGATGAGGTGGCCGTAGGTCTTGCCTTTGCCGATTCTCAGACCAGCCGCGCTGACTCCTTTCGGCAGGTTCTCCATGCTGATGTTGATTTCGCCATCAAAGCCATCGCGACGCTGCACCACGACCTCAAAGGCGCGTGCATCGCCCTGGCGAAGTGACATGGGCTTGGAAAGCGAGGCGCGGTCGCCATTGCGCAGTGTCATGTGCACCGCCCACGCGGCGAGCGAGAAGTCCGGCGTGGCCTGACGAACGATGAGGCGATAGATCGCATGCGGATCACTGCGCGTACCGCCGAAGAGGTCACGCACCTGCAGGCGATAGGTGCCGTCTTCCTTGACCCCAAACTTGCCATTCACATCCGGTGAACCTGCGTCATAAGGCGGGCCATCGTAGGAGTAGCCATTGCTGGTGACTTTCATCGGCGGCGCGATGTCGTAGAGCTCGGCCACATCGGTCAGCTTGCCGTCCTTCACCTGCTGCACGAGCACGAAGGGATCGGTGTTGAGCCCGAGGCGCTCGCTGGCGACCTCCACCCACCAGGTCTCGCCTTTCTTTGCCGTGAACTCATAGGTGTCCACATCCGCTGCCGGAAAGAAAGAGCCTGCGATGTCACAGGGCAGAGTGATCCTCTGCGCGTCCTTGTTGTTAGGCTCGGTCTCGTTAACATTGGCAGTAGGTGGCAGATCCGCAGGCGGCCAGGACATGGCGCTCACCATCTGGGTCTGCGGCTGTGGCTGCGCAGGGCTCTTCTGCAAGGCAAGGCGATAGAAGTGCCGCTCGCCACCCTGGTAAGTGAGATCATTCACCTTGATGATGTAGGTGCCATCAGCAGGCGGCGTGAAATCAATCATGCCACCGGTGCGGTTCACCTTCAGGTCTGCGCCTTTGCCATCCGCGAGGATGAGCACGGGTGTGAGACGCGAGTCGATCCCGACTGCGGCGCAGTCGACCGCGACCGTCTGATCCTTCACGCCTTGGAAGGAATAGTAGTCCACCGCACGCTTCGTCATCGTGGCATTGCAAATCGATCCCACAGTGATCGGCATGGCCGTCTCAAGCGTGTTGTTCGCCTTTGTGCGCACGACTTCAGGCAGCTGGCTCACGGAGAAGGCACGCACGGAGGATACACCAAGCCGCGAAAGCACACGTGCATCATGCACGCCCAGTGGCGCGCCGGCTGCGATGCTGACCGTGAACTTGTTCGTCGTGCCAGTGACGGGCTTCGCCGTGATCTGTGGTGTGGAGAAAGTCAGCTCCGTCACGTCCTCGATGTTCTCGCCCGTGATCGTCACTTCGACATTCTGTCCCGCCTGACCGCCCATCGGCATGATCGTGAGCAGGCGCGGCAAGGGCAGGGTGACCTGCTGGCCAATCGCGGAAGCGGCTAACAAAAAGATGAGGAAATATATCCGTGAAAACATAGCACCAAAGCTACGCTTTGAGATGATCGAATCTTGAGGGTTTCGGAACATATCGTTAGTCTGTGAATGACTGTGGTCCGATCAACTCATGGTGGAAACCATGCCTGATACCGGATCGAGGATCAAAGCCCCGGAGACATTTTTCGGAAGGGCGGTGAGCAGCACAAATGTGGTGTCAGTGACTGGATCCGCCCATGCCAGTGTGCCAGTAGAACCAGCGTGCCCGAAGGTGCGAGCGGAGCAGCCTTTGCCAAGACCTGCAGGACCGACAGCAAAGCCAATGCCGCGATGCGCTTCGAGCTTGGGCGTGTGTTCCTGGGTCATGAGACGCGCGGTGGCCTCGCGCAGCACCTTGCCATCCGGATGCATGAGGCTGCTCAGACATTTGCTGAGGTCGTCAACGGTGCTGTGTGCTCCGCCCCAAGGGGCGGCGAGCTGCCGCCAGTAGTCGCTGTTCCAGTCCCACTCGCGTGCCTTGGGATCGCCTGCGCCCGCCTCGGGCGCGGCGTGTTCGGTCTGCATCGGCACCATGTCCTCTTTTTGAAACTTGCCGAGTCCGAGCACGGTGCGTGACATGCCCAGCGGTGTGAAAACCTGCTCTTGAAGAAATTCCGGCAACGGGGTCTTCGCCACACGCTGAACAATCTCCGCCGCGAGCAGGATGCCCATGCTTTGATAGTGATACTTCGTGCCCGGTGAGAAGAGCAGGGGTGTGCTCACAGCCCCTTTGACAAACTCAGCCAGCGGAGCATGACGCGCACGTAGAGCATTGTTGTCTGCCAGTTGATCCGGCAGGCCGGAGGTATGCGTGAGCAGATGCTCGAGGGTGATGTTCTTGCGCGCACCTTCGCTGAACTCCGGCAGGTATTTCACTGCGGGATCCGACAACCTAATCTCTCCCCGGTCCACCAGCACCATCACAGCCATTGCGGTGAGTGGTTTTGTGATCGACCCGAGCAGAAACATGGAGTCCACTTTCGCTTTGCCGAACGCTTGCTCGGTCACCTGATGGCCACGACTCACTCGCAGCACTGCTGAATGTAGTGTGCCGTTGTCAATCTGCGCCTGGATGATCTGGAGAGCGTTTTGCATCGTGGTGGCATTCGCGGCCCGGGCGCTGAAAGTCAGACCCAATCCAGCGAGTGTGAGAGCGAGACTGTCCCGACGTGTCATGGCCTTAATGATTAAACAAAAACTCCTTCGTGTTCAGCAGCGCCCAGAGGAGGTCCTCATAGCCGTTGCGCTTGGCGCGTTGGGAATCGAGCGCCTTGCCATCGGCATCATTGCGCGGCTTTAAGAGATGGGTTTCCGCGATGCGGACTTCATCAGCCGTAGGCTCGCGGGAGAAGGCGGCAAGGTAGAGTTCGCGAATGCGCTTCGGCTCGGGCAGCTCAGACTTGGTGAGCTGCTCGGCACGTCCATTGTTCGCGGTGAGCTTGGCCTTCACATCGCTGGCATTCATGAGATGCAGGCTCTGGGCGAGGCTGGCGCTCTGCACGCGCTCGCATTCACAAACGCTGGTGTTGTCAGGACGGCCGAAGACTTTCAGGAAAGGCGAAGCACGCGTGTAGCTGTTGTCTGGAAGCGAGATGGCACGCGTGCCTGGTGGCAGGTCGGCGAAGTCCGTCTTCGAGGCGGTGACCATGTCGATACTGTCGAGCAGCACCTCCGCCGTCATGCGCTTCGGATAAAAGTGGGAGAAGGCCTGGCGATCAATGGCATTGTGTTCGTTAGGCATCGCGCTGAGCTGATACGTGTGGCTCTGCGTGATGACACGGACGAGGGACTTGAGGTCGTAATTGCTGTCCAGGAAGTGCTTCGCCAGCGCATCGAGCAGCTCAGGATTCGTCGGTGGATTGGTATCGCGCAGATCATCCTCGGGTTCAATGAGGCCGCGCTTGAAGAAGTGCTTCCAGTAGCGGTTCACCAAAGCCTTCGCGAAGAATGGGTTGGTCTTCCGGCTCATCCAGTCCGCAAGCACCAGACGGGGATCATCATCGGGTGCGATGTCCAGCGGCGGCTCACCAAGGCCTGCGGGCTTCAGCATCACACGTGTCTTACGATGCTCCGTCTGCGCGATGCCGCGCTTGTGGAAGATGAGATCTTCACCGGCGATGGCGGTGGGCTTGCGACCGATCTGGCTGAAGAAAGCCGCCATCTGAAAGTACTCCGCCTGCGTCCAGCGCTCAAAAGGATGATGATGACACTGCGCGCACTGCATGCGCACACCGAGGAAGAGCTGCGCCACATCCTCGACCTGTGTGGTGGGCTCTTTGACACGCTTGTACCAGGCGACCGGCGGATTTGAAACAATGGTGCCTGTGGAAGCGAGGATCTGACGAACGATCTGATCGTAAGGCGTGTTCGCGAGCAGGTTGTCACGCATCCACGCATGGAACGCAAAGTTCGCCGTGATATCCGCATTTTCACTGCGCTGGTTCTTCAGCAGCGCGGTCCATTTGTTGGCAAAGTAATCCGCGTAGTCCGGTGAGCTCAGCAGCGCTTCGACAGCTTTATCACGTTTGTCCGGTGAGCGATCTGCAAGGAAGGTCTTGGTCTCTTCAAGAGTCGGCAGACGTCCGCCGATATCGAGCGAGACACGACGAAGGAAGGTGCTGTCATCACAGATCGGCGAAGGTGGGATGCCGATCTGCTTCAGGTTCGCGAGCACATGATGATCGATGAAGTTCTTTTCAGGTGGCATCACATCCACCGGCGCACCCAGCGGCACAGACACGCTGCACACAGACACACTGCCGCCGAAGCGCACCATGATGGCGACCGTGCCGGGAATATCTGATGTTTTCACGAGGCCCTCTCCGCTCGCGCTAGCCATCGCGGTATCATTGGCCTCAAAGAGCGAGAGCTTCGTCACATCGCGGCTGCTGCCATCGGAGTAGCGCGCGGTCACCTTGAGCTGCTGCGCTGTTTTGGCCTTCATCGTCACTCGCGCCGGCTCCACCAGGATGGCGCTCAGCTTCGGTTCGTTAGGCTGCACGTAGGGCATGCCTTCAGCGATCCAGCGCACGAGTGTCTGATAAGACTCCGACCCCGGCTCGATCTGCTTCCCACCTGTGTGTGGCACGATGGCCGCACCTTTGGTGACGATCAGGCTTTCCTCAGGTGCCGGGGGAAACACACGGCGGCCTTTGCCCTGCTTCACGATGGCCTCATAATCCTCCTCCGGCTCAAAACCGAGCACGCTGAGACGGAAGCCGCGCTGTCCTGTCACGGCCTTTGCATGGCATGCACCTGCGTTGCAACCTGCCTTCGTCAAAATAGGCTGGACGTCCCGCACGAAGCTCAGTGGCTCCGCGGCGAGACTCATGGTCACAAGACCCAGGAAGATGAAGGCTTTTCCTAACATTGTCTGAAACCTACGGAGTCAGGGGGACAGTTCGCACAGCCAAATGAGCCCTGGAGCTGCGTATCGAAGGTCTTGCACATGAGCCTCTTCACAGGCTTGCCAGTTAAAGATCACGGCATAGCGTCATGACATCACATTCATATCATCATGGCCTCGCTCACTGACATCGTCTCCCACATCAACAGCACGCTTCGCATCGCCGAGCTGCCGGACTACTCCAATGCGGTGAACGGCCTGCAGCTCGAGAACCGCAAGGGAGAGGTTACCCGCATCGTCGCCGCCGTGGATGCCACGCTGCCCGTCGTGAAGAAGGCCATCGCCACAGGCGCGGACATGCTCATCGTGCATCATGGCATGTTCTGGAGCGGCCTGCAACCATGGACCGGCAGCGCCTTTGAGCGCATGAGCCTGGCGCTAGAGAACAACCTCGCCATCTACAGCGCACACCTGCCGCTGGATGTGCATCCCGCGCTCGGCAACAACGCCTGCATCGCCCAGGCCATGCAGCTCACACCCAGCGGCGGCTTCTTGGAGTACAAAGGCATGTCCGTCGGCGTGACTTGTGAGGCCGCGCTGACATTGGAAGAAGTCATCGCACGCTTCACCGCAGCACTTGATGGCGGTCGCGTGCATGTTTGCGCAGGCGGCCCGAGCGTGACCAAGAAGATCGGCATCTCTTCCGGCGGATCTGGCTCCGAGATCGCCGCAGCTGCGAAGGCCGGAGTCGATACCTTCATCACCGGCGAAGGCCCGCACTGGAGCTACACGCTGGCGGAAGAGCTCGGCATCAACGTCCTCTACGGCGGCCACTACGCCACCGAGACCTTCGGCGTGAAGGCACTCGCCGCACACCTCGAGCAGCAGTTCGGCATCCCCTGGCAGTTCGTCGATCATCCCACAGGTCTGTAAAAGCGAAGTATCATTGTCCCTATTCTCATGGCCTATCTGAAGCCTGACTTCTTCGAGCGCGATGTCCTCACCGTCGCGCGTGATCTCATCGGTGTGGAGCTGGAGTGGCAAGGCTGCTCCGGCATCATCGTCGAGACGGAAGCCTATGCCGTGGAAGGCGACCTCGCCTGTCACACCGCCTCTCGACCCAGCGCCCGAGACTTCGTGCTGAAGCAGCCACCCGGCACCGCCTATGTGTATCTGAACTACGGCATGTACTGGCTCTTCAATCTGCTGGTCAAAGGTGGCAACAAGGACGGCCTCGTCCTCATCCGTGCGCTTGAGCCCAAGCGTGGCATCGAACTCATGCAGCAGCGCCGGAACAAGCTCAAGCCTAACGAATTGTGCTCAGGTCCCGGCAAGCTCGGAAGAGCGCTCGGCATCACCGGAGACCACCACGGCACCATCATGGCCGGTCGTGGAAGGCCCGCTCAATGTGGCCTGCATCTCCCAAGCGGACCCGTGAGTGTGCTCGCGGATGTCCGTGTCGGCATCAGCCAGGCCGTGGACTATCCGTGGCGATTCCTCGCCGCGGACCATCCTCACGTCAGTGTCCCACACGGAAAGGTGAAGCTGCCGCTTGTGAAGCCGCCCTCACCTCTGATGTGAATCGCTGAACTCTAGACCCTGCGCCAGCGCTGGAAGGTCTCGATGGCCTCATACTGCGCCAAGCCCAGCGCATCATAGTTCGCGGCGTTCTGGCGGTTGGACTCAGGCGAGGCACGCTCCAGGGAAGACAGCGCACCATAGCGAGACAGCGCGCGGCCTTTGCGCTCAAGCTGCGAAGGACTCAGCGGGATCGCCATGTCGATCTCATGACCTTCGAGCGGCTTCTCCTTGCCGCGATACAGCCACAGGCTGCATGAGCCGGCCCAGTCTTCACCTTCACAGGCCTTCAGCGCAGCTTCCAGTACCTTGAAACAGATGCCAGACACACTGCTCGGATCCGCGGCATCACCGGTGGCATAGATCTGATGCGGCTTGTGCTCGCGCAGCAGGGCTGCGAGCGCATCCACATCGGCCTGGGTGCTCTTGAAGCGGCGATAGCGCCCCTCCTCATAGAACGGCAGGTCGAGGAAGACAATGTGATCATTGGTTAGGTGGCAGGCGTTTGCCGCGTCACGCAGCTCACCGCGCAGGATCAGCGCCTTCAGCTGGCGCAGCAGAGGTGTGTCCGCGCCGAACTCACCTTTGTCCGCCAGCATCTTCAGCGCCTGCTCGGCATACGCAGTCTGCGGAGCCCACACAGACGAGTCACTCACAATGCCGGCCAGTTCCTTCAGCGTCTCGGCAAACTTGTCCGCCTCGCTGTCCGGCACGCGCAGGTTGCCGCTGGTCAGGGAGATCAGGCGCGCATCATGACCCTGCTCGGCCAGACGCTCCAGAGTCGCCCCCATGGAGACCACCGCATCCTGCGGCTCAGGGCTGAGCACCAGACAGCGCTTCGGATACGGATTCGCACGCTCGGGGCGATACGTGTCCGCCTCGTTCGGCTTGCCACCAGGCCATCCGGTGATCGTGTGCTGCAGTTGATTGAAGATGCGGATGTTGAGCTGATACGCCGGACCCTGCTCGCTCAGCAGATCACCCAGACCATGCTCGTTGTAATGCTCGTCAGTGAGCTTCAGCACCGGCTTGTGAAGCTGATTGCCTAACCAACAAACTGCTCGGCGCGTCTCGCGCGGTGTCCAGGAGACAGGCCCCACCAGCCACGGCAGTTTGGCGCGGGTGAGCTCGCGTGAAGCACCGGTGTCAATGTAGAAGCGCGCATTCGGATGCCCCTGCAGGAAGGAGGCAGAGATCGCCTCCGTCATTGGGCCTTCCACCGCTTTTGCCACCATCTCGGCCTTGTTGTCGCCCCAGGCCATCAGCACCAGCTTCTTGCCGCGCAGGATCGTGCCCACACCCATGGTGATGGCAAAGTGCGGCACGTTTTCCTCACCACGGAAGTCGGCTGCGGCATCCTGACGTGTCACACGGTCCAGCGTGATACGGCGTGTGAGCGAGTCGCGGCTCGATCCAGGTTCGTTGAAGCCGATGTGACCGGTTCTGCCGATGCCGAGGATTTGCAAATCAATGCCACCCATCGCGTCGATCTTCTCCTCATACTCACGACAGTGCGCGAAGACCTGGTCGCTCGACACCTTGCCACTCGGGATGTTGATGTTCGCCTTCGGGATGTCGATGTGATCAAAGATCTGGTCCGCCATGAAGCGCGCATAGCTTTCAGGGTGGTCCGCTCCGAGACCGTAGTACTCATCCAGGTTGAAGGTGACCACGTTCTTAAAGCTCAAGCCCTCTTCCTTGTGCAGGCGGATCAGCTCGCGATAAAACGGCACTGGTGTCGAACCCGTGGCCATGCCGAGCACCACGTTCTTGCCCTGCTTCGCACGCTCCTCGATCAAGGCGCGCACCTCGGCGGCGAGTTCCTTGGCCGCCGTGGCAGAGTTCGGGAAAATGCGGGTCGGAGTCTTCTCGTAGGCTTCGGCAGCGGAGCGGCGGGCGGTGGACATGGCGGGAAGGATGGTTGGGGGAAAGGATAATCTGGCGTGCTTTCTGTCCGGCTCAAGACCGCGACGTGACGTGAAGTGGTATCAATCCGCCCTCATTAGGTGCTTCCGAATGCCCCTCCACCAGGAGTTTCCATGACCACACGGTCCCCAGGCAGCACCGGAAAGCTCGTGCAGCCTTCGAGGATCGTCTCCGTGCATTCACGAATGAGCCGCTGCTGGCCGGGTCTACCCGTGCCGCCTCCATTCAGGCCAAAAGGCGCCTCCACGCGGTGCTGTGTCAGCAGACTGACGGTCAGCGGTTCAAGGAACTCAAACTCACGCACCACGCCATCTCCACCGCGCCATTGGCCAGCACCACCCGAACCACGCCGGATGGCAAACTGCCGCAACCGCACCGGGTAGCGCTGCTCGATGATCTCCGGATCGGTGATCGCCGTGTTCGTCATGTGCGTGTGCAGCGCATGCGCGCCGTCATACCCTTCTCCAGCACCCGAGCCTCCCGCGATGGTTTCATAGTAGCCAAACCTTTCGCCGCCGAACAAAAAGTTATTCATCGTTCCCTGGCTGCAGGCTTGCAGGCCCAGCGCCTTGATCAACGTGTCCACCAGCCGCTGGCTCACCTCCACATTCCCGCCCACCACCGCCGGATCGCGGCTCGGATCTCCGGTAAAGGCTGGATTCAGCAGCGAGACCGGCAGATGAATCTCCAGCGGCTCCATCAGACCTTCATTCAAAGGCAGATCCTCCTGCAGCATCAGCCGCATCACATACAGGATGGCACTGCGCACGATCGCATTCGTCGCGTTCAGATTGCGCGGATGCACCGCTGACGTCCCTTCAAAATCCAGCACCAGCTTGTCCGCCCTCCGCTTCATGGAAACAGCGATCACATGCCCGTCATCCAGCTTCTCGGAAGCTGAGATGCTTTCCGGCAGCCTCTCAATCTGCCGCCGCATCACCTGCGACGAGTGCATCAGGATCTCCTCCATGATTCGAGGTAGGGATTCACTGGCCAGCGCCCGCAAGCGCTCCACGCCATGCAGATTCGCCGCCAGCTGCGCATGCAGATCCGCCAGATTGTCCGCGAGGTTCCGCGTCGGATAAACAGCACTTGTGAGCAGCGCTCTCACCTCATCAAAACACGACTCACCGCCACGAATCAAATGCCGTGGCGCAATGACTACTCCTTCTTCGACAAGCCTCGTTGCATTCGCCGGCATGGATCCGGGTGTGATCCCGCCGATCTCGGCATGATGCGCCCGGTTGGCGATGTAGCCCAGCAGTGCATCTTCATAAAACACCGGCGTAATCAGCGTCACATCTGGTAAATGAGATCCGCCGAATGCCGGATGATTCGTGATGATCGTGTCTCCCGCCTGCATCGTCACCGCCTTCGCCACCTCACGCACACAGACACCCAGCGCGCCGAGATGCACTGGAATGTGCGGCGCGCTGGAAAGCAGCCGCCCCTGCGGATCCAGCAGCGCGCAGGAGAAGTCCAGGCGCTCGCGGATGTTCGTCGAGATCGCGGTGCGACACAGCAGCGCCCCCATGTCACTCACGATGCTGTGAAACCGATGCCGAACCAGATCGCGCTCCATCACCGGTGCCACCGTCACACTGCCCGTCTGCCGTAGCACATGCCCAAACCCTTCCAGCGTCTCCACACTCCACCCCGGCGCTACCACCAGCGTGGAGAAAGCATCTTGAATGAGCTGCTGTAATGTAGAGGACGACGTGAGTCTTCCCTCTGGAAGTGTCTCGAAAGCTTCGCGCTCCTCCAACTCCCGAGTGATAGTCCTCAAGCTAACAATCTCCACCTCCCGTCCCTTCGGCGGAGCATAACCAAAAAGACGTTCATAGCTTTTCTGATACAACCCCGGCAGATCCCCCGCCTCCACAAACTCCACCTGAATCGGCGTGTCCTGCCCCCTCAACCTGAGCTCCGCAATTCTAGTACGTTGTTCACGCTTCAGCGTGCTCAATGAAGCAACGAGCCCCTCTTCAGACCCCGAACGGCCAACCTCCTCCAAAAACTCCTTCAACCCCTTCCTCACCTCCCGCTCCTCAATCACCTCCGGCACCGCCTCCTGCAGCCCCACCGCACTCAGGATCCCCGCATGTCCCGGCACCAAAATGATCTTCATCCCCAGTGACTCTGCCACCGCGCAGGCATGCTGCGGCCCCGCGCCACCAAAGGCCAGCAGCGCATGATCCGCCGGATCAAACCCCTCGCCGATGGAGATCCTTCGGATCGCATCCGTCATATGCTCCACCGCCAGTCTCAGCAGCGCATGCAAAAGTTGCACTTTGTTCAGCGCCCCATCCGTCTGCCCATGCAGTTCACGCAGACGTTTCCGTGCCGCCTCCAGGTCCAGCGGAATCGGCGCCTTCGAGGGATCAAACCGACCTAACAAAAGATTCACATCCGTGATCGTCAGCGGACCGCCCTTACCATAGCAGGCCGGCCCAGGATCCGATCCCGCGCTCTCCGGCCCCACGGCCAGTCCATGATGTGTCAGCCGGCAGATCGATCCTCCGCCCGCCGCCACCGTTTCGATGTCGATGCAGGGTGACAGCAGCCTCATCCCCGCCACATCCTGGCTGAACCGATACCCTGGCCGTCCATCGATGCGCGCCACGTCTGTGCTCGTGCCACCCATGTCAAAGGTGATGATCCTCGTGTGTCCCAGCCTGCGCGCCGCATTCGCCGCGCCGATCGCCCCGCCCGCCGGTCCGCTCAGCAGCATGTCCTTCGGGCGTATGTCCTCCGCCGTCTTCAGTCCGCCTGCGCTCGTCATCACCTGCATGTCTGGCGACACCTGGCGGATGCCATTGAGAAACGACTGCACCGGCGCATGTAGATACGCATCCGCCACGGTGCTCTGCGTGCGCGGCAGCAGCTTCGCAAAAGCTGATGTTTGGTGGGACAGCGTCAGATGCGTGAACCCCTCCTCGCGCAGGATCTCCGCCACCCGCAGCTCATGCTGCGGATGCGCATGACCATGCAGCAGCGAGATCGCCGCCGTCACGATGCCTTTGGTTAGGCAATCCCGCGCTGCCGTGCGCACTGCATCTTCATCCAGCGGCTCCAGAATCTCTCCCGAGACACCCATGCGTCCGGGCACCTCGCACACCACCTCGTGAAAAATCGGCCGCGCCTCATGCTTCAGTGCAAACAGATCCCTCCGCCGCTGATCCCCGATGCTCAGCAGATCTCCAAACCCGCGCGTGGTGAAGAGCGCCACCCGACCACCCTTGCGTTCCAGCAGCGCATTCGTGGCCCGCGTCGTCGCAATCCGCAGTCGCAGGGCAGGGAAGTCATCTCCCGGCGGTGTGTTCGTCAGAATCCGCGCCCCCAGCACCGGCGCCTCCTCGCCCGTCGTCAGCTCGATCAGCGTCCCCGCAGCCCAGTCCACTGCTTGATCCAGCGTGATCTCACTCCGCGCTGCATCAAATCCCACCACCCGTCGACTCTCAGCCTCACCCACCGCCCTAACTTCAAACCCCACCAGCAGCCGATTAGGAAGCACCGGCAGCCCCTTCACCAGGACCACCTTTCCAGCACTCTCCACCATCGCCCGCAGGCACCCCGTCGAAAGCACCTTGCAGCGTGTCTCCCTCCCCTGCGGATCCAGCGCATGGCAGTCAGTAAATGTCCCCCCCGTGTCAGTCGCGATGCGCCAGGGAAGCTCAGAGGGCAAAGTGTCAGAATTCACAGCGTTTCAGGTTTTATCTCTATAGCGATTCTCGATCCCACCTCTCAAAAAATCAGGTTGGATCTGGTCGGATTCACCTGGATCGCTCCATGGAGCGGCTGCCCGGCCGGACGTACAACCCCATTCCAAAGGGGTTGGCCCCGGATGAACCGACGAGTTCCGCAACCTCCCACCACCCCGAGTAGGTCGGATCCAGTCGGATCGCTGCCTTCTGGCCCCCAACCACTGTAAACCATCGTCAACGGCTCCTGTCTCCCGTCTCCCCCATCTCCAAATCTCCTGTGAAAAAAGTGCATTCATAGCCCCGCACCCTCCACCATCCGTGCCCACCCTCCAAATGACCCAAGCGGACCCATTGGACACCGCAAAACTCCACCACTCCAGTACTCCACCTCTGCCACTCCCGCGCTTGCAACCCCGCCCACCCCCCGCCACCTTTCCCCACGAACTTATGCTGAAACTCGGACTCATTGGCTGTGGAAAGATGGGCGGCGCGCTCCTGCGCGGCGTGGAAAAGGCGTTGGGCAAAAGAGAGCTCACCGTGGCCTTGAGCGATGTCGTCCCCGCCGCCGTCGATGCCTTGAAAAAAGGCCTCACCTGTGAGGTCACCACCGGCACACCTTCCCAGGTCGCCCTCGCTTCCGATGTCGTCCTTCTCGCCGTGAAGCCCGGCGACATGCAGACCCTCTGCAAAGAGCTCGCCAAGGTCAAAGGCAGCCGCCTCTACCTCAGCATCGCTGCCGGCCTGAAGCTCGCGGATCTGGAGTCCTGGCTCGGCAGCAAGCAGCGCGTCATCCGCTCCATGCCGAATACCCCGGCCCTCGTCGGCACCGGTGCTGCAGCCTTCAGCAAAGGCACCTCGGCCACCATTGACGATGCCGTGCTGGCCAAAAAGATCCTCGGAGCCGTCGGCACCGCGGATGAAGTCTCCGAAAAGCTGCTCGATGCCGTCACCGGCCTCAGCGGCAGCGGCCCGGCCTATGTTTACACCGTGATCGAGGCACTCGCGGATGGCGGCGTCCTCATGGGCCTGCCCCGTGCCACCGCGCTCACTCTCGCCGCTCAAACCGTCGCTGGTGCCGCGCAGATGGTCCTCGAAACCGGCAAGCATCCCGCCGCTCTTCGCGATGAAGTCACCAGTCCCGGTGGCACCACCATTGCAGGTTTGGAGCAGCTCGAAGCCCACGGCCTGCGCAACTCCCTCATCCAGGCCGTCCGCAAAGCCACCGAACGCAGTCTCCAGCTCGGCGCAAAGTAAGGCTCCTGGATGAAGAGGAGAGGACAAGATTACTTGTCCTTCTTCCACTCCTCACCCTCGTCGTCGTCATCGTCGAGGTGGCCGTAGCCATCGTCGTAGCCCTTCTTGCCGCCGCCGGCGTCACTGGGGGCATCTGTGCCGCTGTCCTTTTTCTCCTCCTCGTCGTCCACGTCGTCGAGTGAATCGAGGTCGAGATCATCCGGATCGATCTCGTCGAGATCATCATCATCATCATCGTCCTCATCATCTCCGTCATCGTCGTCGGAGTCTAAATCATCGTCATCGTCGTCCTCAGCGGCCGCCGCTTGCTCAGCGCTGCGTTTTTCGATCTCCGCCAGCGTCTCGCTCACGTCCTCCACACTGTCCCACACATGCGCCGCCACAAAAATGGGCGCGCCTTGCTGCAGCGCCAGCGCCAGGCTGTCACTCGGACGTGCATCCAGCTCGATCACCTTGCGCGCGTGCAGCTGGTTCTCGGCGGAGAGGATGATGCGTGCAAAGAACACACTGCCCTGCACATTGTTGATGATCACGCGGTCCACCTTGCCGCCGAAAGCCATGAGCACGGAAGCCAGCAGATCATGCGTCAGCGGACGCTCCTTCGAAACCCCGCGCATGAACATGGAAATCGCGGATCCCACCGCCTCATCCACATAGATGACAAAGGTCTTGTCCTCATTGCCGAGAAACACGGCAAAGCTGCCGTCCAAAGGCAGGACAGCGCGCACCTGGGCTTCGATGACTTCACGATTCATGGCATTGATTAAAGCGCTACGTCCCCGGCTGGCAACTCGCGTCCCACGAATTTCACGTGACCTCCACAACACCCCCTCACACCCCACGTCCCCGATACGTCGGCAGCCGCAGCTTCCACCGCATCGCCGCCAGTCGCAGGATTAAAATCACCCCCATGCCGATGTATCGATGGCTCTCGGAAGGCGGCATCCACTCCCGCAGCAGCACAAACACCAGCGCCCCGGCAAACACCGCCGTCGCATACAGGTCCACCTCCGCCTGGAACACCCAGGGGATCTCCCGCCGCAGCACATCCCGCAAAATCCCACCTGCCACCCCCGTCACAATGCCTAGCAGGATCGCCACAATGCCCGGCGCCTCATACGCCAGTGCCTTCTCCGTCCCCACGATACCAAACAGCGCCAGTCCAAACGCATCCGCGATGTCCAGCACCCTCGCCGGCAGATGCACAAAGCGCACCAGCACAAAGGTCGCCACCGCTGCTCCCAGCGCCACCCAGAGATACATCGGCTGGGCGATCCAAAACAGCGGCCGCACACCCAGGCACAGATCGCGGATCGTCCCGCCACCCACCGCCGTCACCAGCGCCAGCACGATTACGCCAAAGAGGTCCATGCACTTCCCCTCCGCGGCCAGCACCGCCGTGATCGCGCACACCGCGACAGCAAAGTATTCGATCCAGGGAGGCATGCTCTATGAAGTGGCCAAACGTGGCCGACTTTCTCCGAAAGTCGAGCCTCTGTATGACGATTGACCCGCGCACGACTTTCATCTTGTAGCCAGGCTCGATTTTTGGAAAAAATCGGCCACGATGAACTTCATCCCCTTCAACCCGGCAGAAAGGGTTGAGATCTCTCATGGACTCCTACCGCACTGGCAGCAGACCGGACGCACCTACTTCATCACCTGGCGCACGGCTGACTCCATCCCCGTCAAACTGTGGAAACAATGGCAGGCAGAGCGTGACGACTGGTTGTTCACTCACAAGGCATCCCTGGCAGAGCTGCGTACGCTATCCGCGGAATTGCAGCGTGAATACCACAATCGTTTTTCTCGTCGCTGGCAGGATCACTTGGACGAATGCCATGGCGAGTGCCTGTTACGACAAAGCGCCATCCGCTCGACCATCGAGTCGGCACTCCGCCATTTTGACGGGCAGCGCTATGATCTTGGTGATTTTGTTTTGATGCCTAACCACGTTCATGTTCTTGTCACACTCCATGCAGACATCGACGTGGAGAAAACCTGCTTTTCTTGGAAACGCTTCAGCGGCGGAAAGATCAATGAACTCCTGGGGAGAAGCGGTGAGTTTTGGCAACCCGAGAGTTTCGATCACATCATTCGCACGGCTGTCTCTTTGCGCCGCATCCAGCAGTACATCGAAGAAAACCCAGCCAAAGCCCGCCTGTGTCCAGGCGAGTTCACCTGGCATCGTCCCGACTCCTGGCACTGAACAGAGGCCGCAACGAGCGTGGCCGACTTTCTCCGAAAGTCGAGTCCTCTCCGTTCACTTCAAAAGCTCCAGCGGCAGGTCATGCGGCACCACCGGTGCCACGGCCAGTTGCTTCAGCATCGTGCCCACCTTCACCTCAGTCCTCACGCTGCCACCATTGGCTAGAAACAGCGCCGTCGGGGTGCGCCCCGCATTGATCCGGTCTTGTGCCTCATTCGCGGCCTTGGAGCAGGTGAACCTCCCCTCGCTGATTGGTACCATCTTCCCCTCCACCGTCCTCACCCAGCCATTGCCAAAGTCACAGCGGCGCTCCTCATTCACGCTCTTCGTGTCACGACGAAAGTCTTCCACAAAGGAGTACAAGCCCGAAAGAGGCTTGCCACCCGTCTTCACGCGAAACGTCACCAGATGCTTCCACTCGCGTTGCGCAGGTTGATACAGCCATCCCGAATACGCAGTCTTTTCGCCCTCCACCGTCGCCTGCACGATGCAGCGCACCTTCTCACCGATCTTCCAGTCAAACGGGGTCATGCTCTTGCCGCCGGTGCCTTCACCGCCGAAGCGCGAGACCTTCACATCCTTGCCCTCATGCAGCACCTCCACACGCTGCTCCAGCGGCACGTTTTCCGGATTGTCACCCTTCGCCGGATCCCACACGGAAAAGATCGCCACCTTGCTCCCGTTGCTCAGTTCCTGGATGCCAAAGTAGCCGGTGTTCCAGCCACAGATGGAGAAGTAGCTTCCAGGTGTGCTCGCCTGCACCGTCGCTTCATTGTAAAACCAGGTCGAAGCCGGCGCCGGCCACTGAAAATGAATCGAGCAGGCGGCGGTCGGTTCCGCGCCGCGAACAAACGTTGTGGTAAAGCCGAGCAGGGCGATGAGTGTGTGGATGATGCGCATGAGTTGATGAGTTGTTCTAACGTCCAAGATAATGTTCGATGCCGTTGAGCAGCATCTGCACGGCCACCATGACCAGCAGCATGCCCATGAGCCGCTCCACGGCCATGGAGCCCTTCTCTTTCAGCACGCGGGCGATGGCTGGCGCGCACAGCAGAATGGCCGCCGTGATGCTCCAGGCGATCATGAGCGCCATGAACCAATTCCAGAGATGCTCAGGCTGCGTGCTCACCAGCACCAGCAGCGTCGCCAGCACTGAAGGCCCCGCCACCATCGGCGTCGCCAGCGGCACGATGAACGGCTCGATCGGCGTCTCCTCTGTCTCGCTTCGCGAAGGTGGAAAGATCATTTTCAGCGCGATCAGGAACAGCACGATCCCACCGCTGATGAACAAAGCCTCCTGCTTCAAATGCAGCAGCCCCAGCAGCCCGGGGCCTGTGAAAAGGAATAACAACAAGATCATCAAGGCGATCACCAGCTCCCTCGCGATCACCCGCAGCCTGCGCTCCTGCGGCACATGGCGCAGTCCGGACACAAACGTCGCCACATTCCCCAGCGGGTCCATGATGGTGAGCAGCAGCAGCGTGGCAGAAAGCGTGTCCATAGGGTGCATAAAATCAAGACGTCATTCAGGCTGCTTCAGCGGTGCCCGCTTCTCACCCGCACGCGCGCCGAGGTTGCCGTAGCGATGATAATCAAAGCTCACACTCTGCTCCTGCACATACCAGAGCAGCTCAATGCGCCCCTCCGCCAGCACCGGCGCATCCGCGATGTAGACCTGCGCTTCCGCCGCCGCCTTCCGCACCACCAGCGGCACACGATCCACCGCCGCATAGCGCACACGATCCGTTTCATGCTGGGTGATGGCTTGGGCCAGCTCTTCATCACTCTCTTCCATGAACTCAATCGCAGCCGCCCAGTGGTCCGTGGTCTCTTGAAGCCTCGTCAGTGCCTCAGAACTGAAATCATGCGGCATGCTCACCGTGATGCGGCATCTCGCCGTGCGCGCTGCCGCCACTCTCGCGAAGAGGTCAAAGGCCGTGTCCCGTTCATGCAGCCGGATGCGCAGCTCCTTGATTGGCAGATACCTCCTCAGGTTGTCCTGACCAACGAGAGCGAAATGATCATGTTCCTTGGAGAACTCCTCTTCCCATACCTGTCGATACCACATCATCGCCTCGCTGATGCCCGCATCCTTTCCGTCCTCCTTTTCTTCCTCCGCGAAACTCATGAACTGCGCCACATAGTTCGGCCCGCCTGCTTTTAGGCCTGGCCCGAATGCGCTCTTGTTCATGCCGCCAAACGGCTGCCGCAGCACGATCGCACCCACCGTGCTTCGGTTGATGTACAGATTCCCCGCGCGGATGCCCGCCCTCCACTCCACCTGCTCGCGGTCATCCAGACTTTCCAGACCACTGGTTAGGCCAAAGCCCGTCTGGTTCACCATCGCGATCGCCTCATGCAGCTTCTCAAATCGCATCACGCCCAGCACAGGCCCGAAAAACTCCGTGAGATGCGTGTAGCTTCCGCGCTTCACACCCCACTTGATGCCCGGTGACCACAGGCAGTCATTCTTGTTCAGCTTGCGCGGCATCAGCGCCCACGACTCACCATCCTCCAGAGTCAGCAGCGCATTCTCCAGATCACCGGAGGGTGCTTTGATCAGCGGCCCCATCTTCGTCGTCAGATCCCAGGCCGAGCCCACCGTCAGGCTCTCCGCCGCTTCGACGAAAGTGCGCCTGAACTCTGGATCATCATAAACCTCCGCTTCCAGCAGCAGCAGTGAGGTCGCGGAGCACTTCTGCCCCGCATGACTGAAGGCCGAGTGCAGCACATTCTTGATCGCCTGATCACGATCCGACATCGCTGTGACGATCGTTGCATTCTTCCCACCCGTCTCCGCACTCAAAGGCAGATCCGGTTTGGCGCGCAGCATCGTCAGCGCCGTCTCCGTGCCTCCCGTCAGAATCACCGCGCTCACCGCTGGATGCTGCACCAGTTGCGCACCTTCCTTGCCCCCGGAGCATGGCACAAATTGCAGCGTCTTCCTCGACACACCACCGCGCCAGAAGCACTGGCAGAACTCCCACGCCGGCAGCACCGCATCAGAAGCCGGTTTCAAGATTACCGTGTTTCCAGCGGCCAGCGCCGCAGCCACTCCACCACAGGGAATGGCGATCGGGAAATTCCATGGCGAGACCACCACCACCACGCCTTTGCCCGTTGCCGTGACATTTGGCAGCTCAAAGAACGAGCGAGCTGTGTCTGCGTAAAACTCCACAAAGTCCACTGCCTCGCTCACCTCCGGATCAGACTCCATCAGCGTCTTCCCGCAGTTCGCCAGCGCCGAGCCCATCAGATCCATGCGTGCCTTGCGCAGCTCTTCCGCGACCTTCTTCAAGATCACCTGCCTCTGCCGTGCCGTCATCGCACGCCATCCATCCTCATCGCGCGCCGCGCATTCCACCGCATGAGTGATGTCTCCGCTCTGCGCCAGCCTGTAGCGCCCCACCAGCACGTTAGGATTCGAGGGATCCATGCAATCACGCGTGCTGTGGTTGTTGCCCACTTCTCCACCGTCGACCACCAGCGGCACCTCCACATAGCACTGCTCCCATTTCGCAATCACACCCTTGGCCCACTCCGCATTCTGCGGGAGTGACCAGTCCGTGTCCGGCTCATTCTCAAAGCGAGCCCAGCCATGCTTCACCTGGTCATGCACATTGGATTCACTTCGACGATCCTGTGTGCGGCGCGCAGCATTGCTTAGGGCCTCCAGCCTCGCAAAGGAGGCGCGAAAGCACTCTTCCAGTTGCAACCACTGCTCGCTCCCCGGCACCAGCTTGAACGTGTGCCGCAGAAAATTCTCCGGCCCCGTGTTTTCATCGAGCCGGCGGATGAGATAGCCGATCGCGCTGAGGAAGTGCTGCTTATGACAAACCGGTGCATACAGCAGCAGATGCGGCGCTT
This sequence comes from Prosthecobacter gellanilyticus, assembly GCF_007992435.1. Classification (GTDB taxonomy): domain Bacteria; phylum Verrucomicrobiota; class Verrucomicrobiia; order Verrucomicrobiales; family Verrucomicrobiaceae; genus Prosthecobacter; species Prosthecobacter gellanilyticus. Next base: position 157,435 of record NZ_BKAG01000005.1, read on the forward strand.
CCTCAAACAGTGCACGCCGCTGATGGTTCGCCATGCCTTCCAGCATCTCAAACTGCACCCTCTCCATCGCGTGCGTCTCGCGCACCAGCGCCAGCGCATACGCCACGTCGAACAAATTATGCGAAGCGATGCCCAGCTTCACCACCGCTAGGTTCTCCGCCCGCATCCCTTCATGCAGCATGCGCTTGAAGTTCGCATCCGTGTCCAGCTTGTTGTCATACGGTGCCTGCGGCCAGCCCTTCACGGACGCTTCAAACCGCTCCATCTCCATGTTCGCACCTTTCACGATGCGCATCGTGATATCCGCCCCACCGCTCGCCACACGCTCGCGTGCCCATTCATGCAGCCGCTGCTGCCAAAGATACGAATCCGGAATGTAAGCCTGCAGCACGATGCCCGCGTTCATCTTCTCCAGCCCCTTCCTCTCCAGCGTGCGCATAAAAACCTCGCACGTCAGGCTGAGGTCACGATACTCCTCCATGTCCAGGTAGATGAACTTCGGCACCCGCGTGGCATCAGCGCGCACAAACGTCGCACGTGCCGCGCTGCGATACAGCCTCTCCAGCCGGTCACACAGAGTCGAAATCGTGTGCTCACGCGCGATCGGTGACATCTGCGAATACAGCGTGGAGATCTTCACGGAAAACACCTCCGTCTCCGGCATCTGCAGCGCTTCCAGATACAGCTCCAGCCTGCGCTCCGCCTCCGCCTCGCTGAGGATCGCCTCACCGAGAAAGTTCACATTCATCCGCACTCCTTGTTCGGTGCGGTGCCGCAAGTGCTCACCCAGCACCTCAGGCTCCGCAGGCAGGATCACATTCGCCGTCTCCTGCTGCATGTGTCCCTTCACCATGGGCACAGACACTCCCGGCAGCCACCCGCCAAAGGTTTGAAACCCTCGCAGCATCGCGCGATCCAGCGGACTGAAAAATCGCGGCACTCCCTGCACATCTAGAATGTGTGTGAACTGGTCCGCCACCCGTGCCGCCGTCTTCGGGCGGAAGGCTTGGTCGGTCAGTTGCACCAGCGTGGCCTTGTCAGACGGCGTCTGCAGCATGCGGTCCAGCTCCGCTTGCTGGCGCTTTTCCGCGGGTGTTTGCAGCTCCGTGGCACGAAGCTGCAGCTTCTTCGCCAGCTCGACTGCTTGTTTGATCAGTGTCGTGTTCATGGCGTCAGGGTTTTGACAAACGCAGACCACAGCTCATCCACGTTCTTGCCGGTGAGTTCGCTCCACAGCGCGTCCTTGTAGGCATCCTTCCGCAGCGCGGCATTCATTTTGACCACAAAGTCCGCGCCATGCTGCTTCTCCACCCACTCTAGAAACATCGCCGTCGTCTTGTAAGCATCCTTGTAACTGGCTTTGATGGGATCGATCTTCGGTCTCGGTGCCTGCGGCTCAAAATGCACGATGCGGATATAATCCGCGATGCCCTCCACCAACCATCCCGGTCCTCCGGGTGGATATGACTGAACCACATGCGTCAGCTCATGCACCACCATGCCCCAGTCATCCGGGTGTCCCCGCACAAAACCGGCCGAGATGGTGATTTTGCCGCCCAGCGCATGCGCCACCCCCTTCATCTTCGGATCAAAATAGATCGTGACTTGGTTAGGCGCGGTGAATCCCTCTGAAGGCAGCAGTTTCGCGATCTTCGGAAACCATTCCACACAAAGCGTTCCCGCCTTGTTTCCCCACTCCTTCAGATCCGGCGCGTCGTTGGTATCGACCAATGCCGTGGCGTCACCAGCGCTGATCTTGACCAAGGAACGTGCGTTCCCCTGGGCGCTGCTGCTTGTCAGCACGCAGATAAAGAACAGGGCAATGAATGAAAGTGTGTGTGAAGTCATGGCTTGGTCTTAAACAAGAGGTTTGAACACGGGCTGATGCACCACCTCACCCGCGAGGTTCTTCATCGTGATCTGCAGCTGGGTCGCATCTGCATGCGCCTCCATATAGGTGGCCGCCTCCGGTTTCGGGCCACCACCCACGAGCTGCGCATATGGGAACTCCTTCGTGCCTTCCGCCCAGTGCGTCTCATGCATATGACCGGAGATCACCACCTGTGCGCCCCAGGCGACCAGCGCCTCATGCCAGAGTTCGCGACTGCGACGGCTGAAGGAGTCATACTCCCGGCCCACCTCATCTTCGACCTTCCAGCGCAGAGGGATATGGCAAAATACCACACGATAGGGTGCATCCCTTAACTCAGGGGTCTTCAGCACATGCTCACGCATCCACTCCGCCTGCTCCCGGCGCAGCGGTTCACAAGCCACCCGGCCTTTAAAGGTCGGATGATCGTCCGCCTTGTCCTCACCCGTGTTCAGACACACAAACGCCACCGGCCCGCTGCGGAAGGCATAGTAGGACCGCCCCGTTGGAGCTGCCACATAGTTGGGTAGGCGATAACCGTACGCTCCGCGCAGATCATGGTTTCCCCACACAAAAGCCAGCGGCCGCTGCGCGGTGAAGTCCGTGCCTGCCGGATGCAGCAAGGTGGGCACCAGCGTCTCGTCCTTGTGCCAGTCATTGCAGATGTCGCCATTCCACAGCAGGAAATCTACCTTCGCCGGAGTCTTCTCATGCAGTTGGGCGATCGTCGTGTTGTTGACATGCGTGTCATTCCACACCGCAAAGCGCGTCTCCTTCGCCGTCGTATCCAGCGTGCGAAACTCACGCCATGCACTCTCCTCCTTCGCCGGCGGCTCACCCATCGCCTCGGTTACTGTGCGATAAGTGAAAGTCGCTCCAGCCTTGAGGCCATCCAGCCGCACTCGCAGCGCCTTCTCACCTTGTGTGGAGAAGCCAAACTCAGTCCCGCCGACCTTCTTCACCTCACCCGCCATCTTCAGTTCCACCCACCCACGTGCATGCCGCGAGATGCCCCACACGATTTCCACGCCATCTGTGCGTGGTGCCATCACCACCGGTGGCGTGATCACCAGTGTCGTAGGTTCAGCAGCGCTAGGAGAAGCGTTTTGTGCTTGTGCAGAGATAGCGGTCCCCAGCGCGGCCTGGGTGAAAAAATGGCGACGATTCATGGTTGGGTGGGTTGGAAAATAAAGAGGCGCAGTTCGCGTCACTCAGGAGACGCCGGAAACCAGCGCGCCTTGTAAAGTCGTTCGTTAGGCGGATTGATCTCGCCCGCAGGTGCCAGGAGGTGAATGCTGCCGCTCCACCAAGCTTTGTCGCTCGCCTGGATAAAGACGGTCCTTCCGGTGACCGGATGTACGTTCACGCACTTCACCAGGCCCTTGTCACCCAGTTCCGGATGCAGACGGAAAGCCGCCTTGTCGCGATCAAACAGATACACATGGCTGTGAGTGCTCACGATCAAATCAGTACCACTCGGCATCGCCTGCAGCTCATGCCCATCCTCATCCGGAAGCTCATGACTTGTCTGCATCAGGAGCGATGGCTTGTCACTCTCCCAGTCCTTCAGCTCATAGCGGCGCAGCTCTTTGAAGCCGAGCGCCCACAGGCACTTCCTAGCTTCATCCCACACTACCCCATGCCCGGATGGCAGCGGCGTCTCATACACAGGTTCATCAGACCTCGCGATGTCAAAGACCACCAGCTTGTTGCCCGTTCCTCCGGTGGATCCCGCCACTACCACGCGTTCGCGCGGCAGCAGCTCCAGGGAGTGCGCACTCGTCACATGTCCATGCCAGAGCACCTTTCCCGATGGATGCTCCACCAGCGCGCAGCCACTGCCAGAAGAAGAAATGAGCACCTTCTTCCCGCCATCCACCGGCTTGCAGTCATCCGTCGTGCCGAATCGCTTGCGTTGAGCCTCCGGCAAATCCTCGCGATCCTTTGCCTTCCAGCTCCAAAGCTTCTCAAAGCTACCCTTCTCCGCAGCATCAGCATCGATCACGAAGACCTCCCCCATGCCACAAAGCATGAGGGAATGAGGTGCAGGCTCGGCAGCCTGTGCGCTGGTCAGCAGCGCGAATAACAAGAGATTCTTCATGGCTGGCGTTCGGTGGCTTTGATGAGTTTCGGCTGTGGCCGCTTCTTCCACGCCGTCACATCCTGCTTCAACACCTCCACCGCCTTGTTGAGCTGGTGATCCGTCGGATCTCCCGGCTGTGGCCACACCACGTAGTCCGGTCTCGCGCCATTCAGTTCCATGTCCTGGCCATCTGAAAGCACATACCAGCCGCGAAAAGGCAGCCGCAGCGTGCCCACATCCATGATCGTGGTCGCCCCCGTGCTGATCACACCACCCGCCGTCTGCACTCCCACGATCTTCCCGCGCTTCAGCGTCTTGATCGCATGGCTGAAGACCTCCGCATTGCTATAGCTGTTCTGGTTGCACAGCACCACGATCGGCTTCTGCCACGTCGCATAGATCATGCGGTCCTGCGGATAGCCCGGTGTGCTGCTGCCACGTGGAAGGGCGATCGCATGCCGCGGCTGCATCAGCGCTGTCAGCAGATGATCCGTGGTGGATCCACCTCCATTCTCACGCACATCGATGATGAGGCCATCCTTGCCAGCTCCCGCATGATAAAGCTCCTCCTGGAACTTCTGGAAGCTCGCATCATCCATCGCGCTGATGTGCAGATACCCTAGCGTGCCATTGGAGGTCTTCTCCACCGCCGCGCGGTTGTCCTCAATCCACCCATCATAGAGCAGACGACGTGCTGTCAGATACGTGATCGGACGCAGTGTCACATCACGCTCGATCTCCCCGCTCTTCACGCGCAGCAGGATGTCACGCTCGATCGGTCCATTGAGCACCTTGCTCATGTCCATCGTCGGACTCACTTCCAGGCCATCCACTTTCAAAACAATCTCACCCGCGCCAATGCGGCTCTCCTGCCGCGTCGCCGGGCTTTTGGGAATCACATGCCGCACCTTCCATCCCGGCCCTTCAAAGGTCGGATCAAAGCGCAGCCCCAGATGTGCCGTCTCCTCACGCCAGCCGCTCGTAGGCGGGGTGGTCGAGTTCATCGTGAACCCGAGATGGGATCCATTCAGCTCGCCTAGCATCAGCCACACGCACTCCGTCACGCCGCTCATCGCAGGCGCTTCAGCCGCCATGTCGCGATACTTCGCCCTTACCGCGTTCCAGTCACGATTGCCGTGTTTCTCATCGTAAAACTGGTCACGCATGACCTGCCAGCATTGGTCAAAGACCGCGCGTTGTTTGTCCGCGCGTGAATAAGCCTGCTGCGCCCGGAAGCTCATCGTCTTCAGCTCACCAGTCTTCGCGGAGATCGTCGCCGGCTTGCCGTCGAGCAGTCCTGCCAGCACATCATCACCCTTGATCCACACCGTGTTCGTCAGCACGGCTGTTCCGACCTGCTTCGGCTTCAGATCATCTGGAAACTCCACCGTGCGCGTGACCTTCTTCTCCTCGACCTGCGATTGGAAAGCCAGCTTCTTGGAGTCTGGTGACCACACCAGCGAGTTCTCCCGGGTGTCAGCGATCTTGATCCGGTGGATGCGATCATGAATGCCTTCAAAATCGATCGTCAGCGGCTTCTTCTCAGGGGGCTTCGGTGCTTCCGGCTTGGCCGCGACCTCAGGCTTCTTCTCTTCCTGTTTCTTCTCCTCCGTCTTGGGTTCCCCGGCCTTCGGTTCATCCGCTTTGGGTGCCGCCGCAGGTTCAGCAGGCTTGTCTTCCTGCTTCGGCTCGGCCTTCCTGGTCACAGTCACGCTTTTGGTTGGTAGAGAAGGCTTGGAGCCCTTCGCGATCTTCTCGCGCGCCTTCACCAGCGTGCGCTGGCGCTTCGTTTTCTCATCGTCTTGAGCCAGCAGGTTCACATAAAACACATCCACCTCGTCGATCTCACGCTGCCCTGTCCACGCGATCATCTTCCCATCCGGCGACCACACCGGACGCGAGTCATTGTTCGGATGCCGTGAGAGGTTGAAGGGAGGTTTCGAGCCATCCAGCGGCATCAGCCAGATGTCATCATTGAACCACTCATCCTCCTGCGAGTAAGCGATCCATGCCCCATCCGGCGAAAACGAGATGCTCACTGGATTCCATGACTCGATGATGCGCTTCGCATTCTTGCCGTCTGCATCCGCCACCATCAGATCTCCGCGCTCACGCAGCCAGGCCAGCTTCTTGCCATCCGGCGTGAACTTCGGCCGCTCATCCGCTTCCGGATCATCCGTGACCTTCGTCAGCGTGAAAATGGTGTTCTCAAACCAGGCCTTCTTGCGGTCATCCGGCACTGCTTTCCAAATATCTGTCTGTCCCTGCGCATCACTGATGAAGACGAGCGATTTCCCATCCGGCGCAAACACCGGCTCGCGCTCCTCCTCGCCCGTGTGCGTGATCTGGCGTGGCTCCTTCAGCTCCGTGTCCATCACCCACACATCACCACCTGAGACAAAAGCCATCTGCAGACCGTCCTGCGTGTAGCTGATGTCCGTGGCCTTCTCCAGCACCACGCGTGTCGTCTCCTGCTCCACATCCGTCGCCGCATCGATCTCGATCTTCAGCGGTTCCTTGTCGCCGGGATGCCATTGATACAGGTCAAAGCGCACCCGGAACACCAGCGTCTTGCCATCGCGTGAGATCGCTGGGAACACCACTAAGTCATCTTTGAAGTGCGTGATCTGTGTGCCCTTGCCGTTGGTTAGGCCGCGCTCCCAAAGGTTGCCGTTCTTCACAAAATAAAAACCCTGGCCGTCAGGCTTCCACAGCGGCCAGCGGTTCTCACTTTCATCACTGATGATCTGCGTAAAGCTCTTCTCCTCGCGGTTGAAGAGCCAGATCTGCCCGGCACGCGCACCCTTGTAACCCTGCCGCCACCAGCTTTCGGAGCCCTCACGCATGAAGAGCACTTTCTTCCCGTCGGGTGAGAGCACCGCATCCGTGCCATAGTCATCAAAGAGAACGTTCTCAGCCTTCCGCTCATTCGCATCGATGATCGCGATGCGTGCCGTGCGTGATTCACGTCCCCAGGAGAAGTCCCGCGAAAGGCCCACCACCAGCCCCGTCCCATCTGGAGTCCACTCACGCACATCGCAGCCGTCCGTGTGCCAGGTGAGCTGCTTCGGTTCGCCACCATTCACAGGCATTGTGTAAAGCAGCTTGCTGCCCTCGCGTTCGCTGTTGAAGGCAATCTGCTTGCCATCGGGCGAGAAGGCCGCGCCTGACTCCAGCGCGGAATGTGAGGTGAGCCGTGTCGCCCTTCCTCCTTCAGTGGGTGCGCTCCAGATATCCCCATTCCAGCCGAAGGCGATGGTCTTGCCATCCGGTGACAAGGCAGGCTCGTGAGCCAGCTTCACAGGCTCGGCATGAACGAGGAGGCCTGTGCAAACAAACAGGGGTGCGAGAAGACGTGAGGACATGGTTGGGAGTATCATAACGGTCTCAACATTCAGTCACGTTCACCGCGAGACCACCGCGTGACGTTTCTTTGTATTTCGTGCTCATGTCAGCGCCGGTCTGGCGCATGGTCTTGATCACCTTGTCCAGTGAGACCCGGTGCGTGCCATCGCCACGCAGCGCCAGCCGCGCCGCATTGATAGCCTTCACCGCGCCCATGGCATTGCGTTCGATGCACGGCACCTGCACCAGCCCGCCGATGGGATCACAGGTGAGCCCCAGATTGTGCTCCATGCCGATCTCCGCCGCGTTCTCCACCTGCGGCACTGTGCCACCCAGCGCCTCGCATAAAGCGCCTGCCGCCATGGAGCAGGCCACGCCGACCTCACCCTGGCAGCCCACCTCAGCACCCGAGATGGAAGCATTGAGTTTGTAGATCATGCCAATCGCGCCAGCGGTGAGCAGAAAGCGCACGATGCGGTCATCATCCGCGCCGCCATGCACGCGCACAAAGTAGTGCAGCACCGCCGGGATGATCCCCGCCGCGCCATTCGTCGGGGCCGTGACCACACGACCGCCGGCCGCATTCTCCTCATTCACCGCCATCGCCCACAGGCTGACCCAGTCTAGCACGGTCAGTGGATCACGCAGCCCAGCTTCAGGATTCGCGCTCAGTTCACGATGAATCTTCGGCGCACGTCTCTCCACCTTCAATCCACCAGGAAGAATGCCTTCACTCTGGCAGCCGCGCTCCACACAGGCATGCATGGCCTTCCACACCTTCAGCAGAGCCGCGCGTGTTTCCGCTTCGGGTCTCCACGCTGACTCATTCTTCAAAGTCATCTCGCTCACACTCAGCCCTGTTTCACGGCCCAGCCGCAGCAGATCATCTCCCATCTGATAAGGGTAGGGAAGCTCGCGCGGCTTCGTGCTCAGGGCATCCAGCTTCGCCGTCTCCTCATTCACCACAAAACCGCCGCCGATGGAGTAATAAACTCGGCTCAGCAGTTCATTCCCATCCGCATCCCGTGCGATGAATCGCATGCCGTTCGGATGCTCCGGCAGCGACTCCAGCCGGTGAAACACCAGATCCTCTTTCTCATGAAACGGCACCTCACGTGTGCCGCCTAACATTAAACGCTGCTGCGTTCGGATCGCTTCGATCTTCGTTGGCACCGCGTCCACATCCACACCTTCCGGCGTCTCGCCTTCCAGTCCCAGCAGCACCGCCTTGTCCGTGCCATGACCTTTGCCCGTCAGTGCCAGTGATCCATACAGATGCGCCTCCACGCGCGCAGTCTTGTCAAAGACACCCGCTTCGTTCAACCGCGCGACAAACCGGTTCCCCGCACGCATCGGCCCCACGGTGTGGGAGCTCGAAGGCCCGATGCCGATCGTGAAGAGGTCCAGTGTGCTGATGCTGGCGGCCATGTTATACTTCCTCGAAACACTGTTTGTCGCGGTTCTTGCGCACCTTCCTAGGATCAAAGAGGCGGCCGTTCATGGAGAGATACACCCCTGGCGGCAGAGATGAGACCGCGCCGATGGCCATGCCGATGTTAAAAGTCGCATCCGTGCTGCGAAAGCGCGCCGGCTGCATGGCTCCCGTCAGCACGATGGTCTTGCCCGGCACATCACAGAGCAGGCGACCTGTGTCTGCCATCGTGTCCGTGCCATGCGTGATCACGATGCGCTCGCAAGGACTTGCCAGCACACGCTCGCGGATCGTCTGCCGGTCCGCGTCGGTCATCTCCAGGCTGTCCTTCGCCAGCACCGGCTCGATCTCATACTCAAAGGCAACGCCCGCCTCCTTCAACACTTCCAGGACCTGTGGCGAGCCGATGTGATACTCGCTCTTCGCATCGAAGTAGACTTTGTCGATCGTGCCGCCGGTGGCGATGAAGTGGATTTTCATGAGGTTTTAAACTCCGAGCATCTTCTTTACCTCAACGAAGGCATTCACGGCCATCTCCAAATCACCACGTGTGTGTGCCGCGCTGATCTGCGTGCGGATGCGCGCCTTGCCCTGCGGCACCACCGGGTAGCTGAAGCCGATGACGTACACACCGCGCTGCAGCATCTCGTCCGCGAACTTGGAGGCCAATGCCGCATCCCCCAGCATGATCGGCACGATGGGATGCACCCCCGGTACGATATTGAAACCTGCCTCCGTCATCTCCTGGCGGAAAATGCGCGTGTTCGCCTCCAGCGTGTCACGCAGCTTCGTCGAGTGCGTTAGCAGATTCAGCGCCGCGATGGATGCGCCCGCGATGCTCGGACAAAGCGTGTTGCTGAACAAATAAGGCCGCGAGCGCTGCCTCAGCAGCTCCACGATCTCTTTCTTCCCGCTGGTGTAGCCACCACTCGCACCGCCCAGCGCCTTGCCCAGTGTGCCTGTGAGGATGTCGATGCGGCCCATGACCTCGCAATGCTCATGCGTGCCACGGCCATGCGCGCCCATGAAGCCCACGGCGTGTGAATCATCCACCATCACCAGCGCCTGATACTTGTCCGCCAGATCACAGATGGCCTTCAGCGGCGCGATGAAACCGTCCATGGAAAACACTCCATCCGTGGCGATCAGCTTGAAGCGCGCACCCTTGGCATCGGCAGCGATCAACTGCGCTTCCAGATCCGCCATGTCACAGTTCTTGTAGCGATACCGCTGCGCCTTGCACAGGCGTACGCCATCGATGATCGAGGCATGATTCAGCTCATCACTGATGATCGCATCCTCAGGCCCGAGGATGGTTTCAAACAGTCCGCCATTGGCATCAAAGCATGAGCCATACAGGATCGTGTCTTCTGTCCCTAAAAACTCCGTCAGCGAAGCCTCCAGCTCCTTGTGCACTCCTTGCGTGCCGCAGATGAAGCGCACACTGGCCAGTCCATAGCCCCAGTGCTCCAGCGCCTCATGCGCCGCCTGCCGCACCTTTGGATGCTGGGCCAGACCGAGGTAGTTGTTCGCGCACAGGTTCAGCACCGCCGCGCCGCCATTCGCGCGCACCAGCGTGCCCTGCGGCGTGGAGAGCACGCGCTCACGCTTGTAGGTGCCTGCGGCGCGGATCGCCTCGAGCTGGTCCGCGAGATGGTTGGTAAAGGCCGGGTTCATGGTTGCCAATATACTGGACGCACATCCTTTATCTTGGCAACTATTCTTTTTTAAAGGTTGCCGGTCATTCGGGCCTAACCAGGTCTCGCCAGCCGTATCGCACCGCTCGTTTTCAGGGGATGCGCAGGCTTTCCACGCTGCGTGCAGACCAGTTTCCCGTCCTCTATCAGCTGTGCCGCGACGTCCCGCACCTTGGGCATCAAAGGCCGCCAGTCCTTGCTCAGCTTCCTCGCCACTTCCGACGGACAAAAGGTGGCTCCGTCACTGCGCGCCGCAGCGAATTCGAGGAAGGTGCGACGGATATCGGAGGCCTCGCTCATGGGTTCATCCGCCAAAGCGTGAAGTTCAGGAAGGAGGCAAAACTCACCCAGGCAAGGTAAGGTACGAAAAGCAGGCCCGCAGGCGTCGAGACACGCCAGAAGGCACGCAGCGTCAAAAGAATGGCCAGCCACATGGAGAGGATCACGATCAGCGCCGCACCGAGTTGATGGGCACCGAAGAACACCGGCGTCCAGGCCGCATTCAGCGCCAGTTGTATGACATACAGCTTCAGCGCATGCCCCTGGCCGCCTTTGCGCCAGACAAGCCAGGCCGCTACTGCCATGCAAAGATAGAGCGCCGACCACACTGGCCCAAAGATCCAGTTCGGTGGATTCCACTCAGGTTTCGCCAGGGACGCATACCAGGCGCCAGGCATCCAAAAAGCACCCGCAGCTGGGGCGAGGGCGGTCAGAGCGATCCATCCGAGCAATCCGAAAGTTTGTTGGGAGGCTGAGCGTGTCTTCATGTGGAGGAATCGCACGCCGCCCGGAAAGAGGCTGCCTGCTTCTGGATGGCTTCCCGGTCTCCTGCGGAGAGGCGTGAAAGGTTTTTGAGCTGCATTCCCATTCGCTGGTTCCGCCGCAGCACCGGTTCATGCTGGAGCAGATAGTCCCAGTAGAGGGTGGTGAACGGACATGCACGTGGTCCGGTGCTCTGGGCAGGATCATACCGGCAGCCCTGGCAGTAGTTGCTCATTCGCTGGATGTACTTTCCGCTCGCCACATAAGGCTTGCTGGCCATCACGCCGCCATCCCCATACTGGGACATCCCCAGCGTATTCGGCAGCTCCACCCACTCCACGGCATCCACATAGACGGCGAGGTACCACTCGTGTACCCGGCGCGGCTGCACGCCATAGAGCAACGCAAAGAGTCCGGTCACCATCAGGCGCTGAATATGATGCGCATAGCCAAGGCGCAGCGTCTGCGTGATGACATCCCGGAGGCACTGCATGTCCGTCTCACCCGTCCAGTAAAATGCCGGCAGCTCGTGCTCTGCATGCATCGCGTTTCGCTCGAGGTAGCCCGGCATGAAATGCCAGTAGATGCCGCGCACATACTCCCGCCAGCCGAGGATCTGCCGGATGAAGCCCTCCACCGCTTCCAGAGGTGCCAAGCCATCTTTGTAAGCTTGCTCCGCTGCCGCGATGACCACACTCGGATGAAGAAGCTTCAGGTTCATCGCCGCACTGAGCCGGGAATGATACAGCCATGGCTCGCTCGTCCACATCGCATCCTGATAGCGGCCAAACTCAGGCAGCCGGTGAGTGATGAAGTCTTGGAGCGCTTCCCGCGCCTGGACCACCGTCACCGGCCAGTCAAACTCCACCAGTGATCCCGGATGGCCGGGGAAATGCGCGTCCACATCTGCAATCACGCTTTTTGTTAGCTCATCAGGCGTGAAGCGCCTTGGCGGTATGCGCAGCCCCGGACCTTCTTTGCCAAACGAGCCCCGGTTGTCGTGATCAAAATTCCATTGTCCACCCGCAGGCTTTCCTGCCTCCATCAGCACACCCGTGTGCTGCCGCATCTCGCGGTAAAAGAACTCCATGCGGAATTGGGTTCGCCGTTCCGCGTGGCGCTGAAACATCTCCCGTGAGCAGAGGAAGTGCCGGTCGGTCCTGGCTTCCAGCGTCACTCCCATCTCTGCTGCCACTTCCTCGATCTCTCTTCCCACGCTCCACTCACCAGCCTCCACCATGATGAGACCTTGGGGCTTTAAGCGCCGGATCGCGCTTCGAAGCTGCTCCGCGAAGGTTTCGCCACCGGGCTCGCCGAGCTGCCGGTAATCCACCGTGATGCCACGGGCGCGCAGGTCATCACGAAAGTGCCGCATCGCTGCCAGAAACACCGCGATGCGCGCCTTCGTGCTCCAGACCTTGGTCGACTCATGTTTCACCTCCGCCATCCACACCACGTCCCGGCTCGCATCCAGGCCATCGAACGCTGCCGATTCAAGATCGAGCTGATCGCCGAGGACAAGGATGAGACGTGAAACAGAGAACATCACAGGAAACTACCGTCTGAGCCGCTGGTATGGATTCAACTTTCCCACCAAAGACAGGACCTGAGCGAAGCGATCCTGAGCAGCACAGTCTGCCAGACTGTGCTGCGGCATTCCAAAAAGGCTTCCGCAATGCGCTGCCTTATCTCTCCACACGCAGCCTTGCGAAGCGCCTGTCCACACCTACTCCAGCTGGCACAGTGACCTTCAGTTGCTGCGTCGTGCCGTGGTCACTGAGCACCTGAGGTGCGCCGACCCCAGCCGTGCTCCAGCTTCCTGACGCGAGGGTGTCGCTCCATTCGACAATGAGCGTCACGTCCGTGGCGGTCTTGTTCCAGGTGAAGACAAACTCGATCTCGTTCGCATTCTTCGTGGCTGCCGCAGGCACCGCATCACCCTTCGTCGGATCCATGCGTGTTGCATATTCCATGACGTTCAGCACACCGTCGCCATCATTGTCACCGGTGTCACTGGCCAGGCCTGTGTTGTCAGTGGTGCCGTAGTTGGTGTAGCGCCATGTCTCAATCGGCGTCAGCTTGGTGAGCACCAGGTCATTTCCATCACCACCCGCATAGGTGATTTTGAAGGTGTGGCCATCTTCCGCAAACACTGCGCCTTCAGCGAGACCGCTGAACGTTCCGCTGATGGGGCCCGGACTCGTCTTGTTGATCAGCGTGAAGCTTCCCGCTGCCAGTCCTGGTGCCGCGATGATGTCCAGATTGCCTGCAACGGCCACCGTGCCACCTACCGTGAACTGGTCATAACCCGTGCCCGCTGTCGCACCATTCAAACGATGGCGCAGCGTGGCGCTTGGGGTCTGCGTGAGGTTTGAGGTCGTGCTCGGCGCGCCTTGAGGTGACAGCACGGCGGTGTTGTTCGTCGTGACATGACTCATCAGGCTGCCGCTGAGGACAAAGGTGCCCGCATTGATCGTGGTGGCTCCCACATAGGTGTTCGTTCCGCCGAGGCTCATGGTCCCGCTGCCAGCCTTGATGATGACGTTGTTGCCCTCGCCGGTGTTGGTGATCGGACCGCTGAGCGCGAGGTCGGTGTCAGCCGAACCATCATTGACGGTGAAGGTGCTGTTGTTCTGCCGGAGCGAGATCCGGCCACTGACGTTGCTGGTGGTCGTGGCGGCCGCGCTGGTGACGATGGTGGTGCCGCCGCCGAAGAAGTGGAACATGTTCGCGGCGTTCCCGCTCACCGCCTGCAGGGTGCCGCCGCTCATGTTGATGGTCACCGTGGCAAGTGTGAGGTTGTTCGCGCTCACATGATCCAGCGTGCCGCCGTTGACATTCAGCGTGTTCACCTTGGTCCCCGCGGTATAACCAAAACTATCCACTGCGTTGCTGCGGATCGTCGCACCTGCATTGATGGTGACGACGCCCCGCACGCTGCCGTTGCCGCCGCCGCCGTTGAGCTGCAGTGTGCCAGCATTGACGATCGTCGGTCCGGCGAAGCTGTTCACCGCGTTGAAGATCACGCTGCCATTGTCCTGCGTGTAGCTGCCGCTGCCAGTCATGGCTGCAAGGGTGAGAGTGGCCGAGGTGTCACGGTTCACGATGATCGATCCATTGTTGGTCCACGTGCCTGCGCTGAGAGATCCCGTGGCGCCTCCACTGCCCAGCTGCACAGTGCCCGCCATCACCGCGTTGGTACCGGTAAAGGTGCTGTTCGCCGTGATCAGCATGGTGCCCGCTCCGCTCTTCACAAAGTTGCTGACACCTGGATAATCGCCGCTGCCATCCGCAAAGCCTGTGCTCACCGTGAGGTCCACGGCAGTGCTCGCCGTGGCATCTGCCACGGTGATCGTGGTCGTGCCAGCGCCGCGCAGGTGGTTGAGCTTGCTGTTGCTGCTGCTGATCGTGCTCGCCGCGGTTCCGCCGACGGTGATGTCGCCGAGCATCTGGTAACCCTGATACTGGCCCGTATCGCTGGCATTCTGCGTCAGCACGCCACCATTCAAAGTGACATGGCCGATGACGTTGAAGCGCGAGGACTGCATGGTGCCGCCATTCACGACAATGCGCGGCAGGCTGCTGGCGCTGCCGCCGGCCCCGATGAAGATGTTGTTGCTGGTCCAGTCCATCGTGGCGCCGCTGTTGATGGTGATCGTGCGCGAGCCGCTGTTGTTGCCCAGATTGCCGCGTGGCGCGCCGGTGCCGACCAGGCCGTTCGCACGCAGGATGCCGGCTTGCACGATGATGTCGCCCCCGAAGGTATTGCCGAGATTGCTCAAGAGCAGCGCCCCTGGACCGGTCTTCTCCAGGCTGCTGTCCGCACCGCTCACGACACCGCTCAGGGTGCCAAGGGTGGAGACCGTGGGCACCTCGACCCGCGCATGAGACACCAGACTGACCGTGCCGGAGGCCACCGCATTGTTGTCAAAGCGCAACGCGCCAAAGGGCACCGCCGTCGTGGCATTCGTGCCACCGAAACCGGAGATCGAAAGAGCATTGGCAATGTTGATGCCACCTGCGATCCACAGCGTGCCGCCTGCTCTCACGGCCGCGGAGCCCGTGCCCAGCGCGCTGGCATCATTCACGACCAGCAAACCTTCATTGACGTGCGTGCCGCCAGTATAGGCATTCGTGACTGTGCCAGTGCCTGTGTTACCACCGATGGCAACACGGCCTGGTCCGCTCTTCACCAGGACGAGCGGTGTCGCGCCATTGTCTTCAATCCGCACGCGGATGCGCATGTCGGTAAACGTCTCTGGATTGTGTGGTGTGTGAATGAAGAGCTCGCCGCTGGTCATGCCCGTGGTCAGCTTGCCACCAGCGCCTGCGCTGGTCTGCATCCAGAAGCTGGCATTGCGCAGCATGAGACCACCGCTGCCGATCACCAGCTTCGCGCCATTGTTCAGAAGGATGTCGTTCTGCTCGATGATCGAGTTCACTGTCAGCAGCGGCACCGTGCTGCCATCCACGGTCTGGTTGCTGTTCACCAGGAAGTTGTCCGTGCTCGTCGCCGTGTTGAAGGCCTGGTTATTCAAGGTGCCGCCCGCGGCAGCGCTGGCCTTGCCTGGCGTGGACGCCGCGAGGCCGTTCGCCGTCAGCGTGGCAAACGAATTGCTGAGGCTGGCCCCGTTGCCCGAACCCGCGACGGCCCAGCCACCGAGGATGCCATTCGTGTTCGCCGCCGCGAGACTATTGATATTCGTGATCGTCACGCGACCGAGGTCACCCGTGCCGCCCAGCGTGCCAAAAGCACTGCGCGCCTCCAGTGTGGCACCCGTGGCACGCGTGAGATTCGTGATGGCCAGCGTGTCTCCCGCGGCACCACCTTGCGGTGCCGCCGCGAGGCTGTTACCACCCAAGCCGAGCGTCAGGTTCGTCACTGTCGCCGTCTGGTCGCCATTGGCATTGCTGCGATACATGATGCCGCCACCATTGAGCGTGACAGCCTGGGATCCTAGTGGTGTGGCCGTGCCTGAGGTGAGCTGCAACATGCCGCCGCGGAACAAACCGCTGTCGTAGGGATAGGCCGTCGTGGCTGGAAGACGCACACCCGAGCCATTGACCGTCACGCCGGCCGTGCTGCTGCTGAGGTTGCTGCCGTTGAGATTCACCACACCGCTGTTGATCGTGGTCGTGCCCGTGTGAGTTGGTGACGTGTTCAGCGTCAGCATGCCGGTGTAGAGATTGCCCGTCGTAGCATCCACACCCAGAGCGCCAAAGCCCAGCGCCCCACCCGTCAGCGTGCTGCTGATCGTGATGCTGTCGCCATTGCCCGCACGGATGCTGCCGCTGGCCAAACTGCCACCGGTGAGGCTGAAATTGCCCGTGGTCGCATCGATGTTCAGCACACCCGTGTTCATGTTCATCGCACCCGTGAGCGTCACCGCTCCGCCGGTGTTGGTGAAGTTCAGCGTGTCATTCTGGTACCAGTAGATCGGGCCGTTCATCACGCTGGTGCCGGTGATGCCGACCGTGCTGTCCCAAGTGATGGCATTGGCAGCACTGTTGTTCACGGCGAGCGTGGTGCCCGTGCCAAAGATGCCTGGAGACACACTGACATTGTCAAAGGTCGCATTCCCTGTCACCGCGCCATCACCGCTGCTATGCACGAGGCAGAAGTAAACACTCGGCGCCATGGAGATGACATCACTGCCGATCAGCGACCAATTGGTGCCATCCGTGGAGGTGAAGCTCTCGATGTAGGGTCCGCGTCGGCGGATCTTCACCCAGGTAGGCAGGGTCCGGGTGCCTCCGCTGTTGCTCACCGTCGTGCCGCCGGTGGTCATGCGCCGGTTGAAGAGCGCCTGGTTGCCATACGTGATGAGCGTGCTGCCATGCTTCGAGCCCGCATCCAGCGTCTCGCGCACCATCACACCCGCCTTCGCATTGGCGTTGCTGTTGGAGATGGAGCTTACCTGCGCCACCAGCTCGCCATCACCGGTCATGAGCTGATACGTCGCCGCATGCATGCTGTCGGCCGTGCCACCGATGTCCGCGCCATTGCCGCTGACGATGTAGGTGCCGTTGAAGTAGCTGGAATCACCCGCGACCGTGACCGTGCCGATGTCACCCTTCTGCCATGGTGATGGCAGCGGATCACCCGGTGGCTGCACCACCTCGTTGATCCATTGCTCGAGCACCGTCATCGCATCCTGATCCACCAGGGACTTTGCCACCGGCGGCATCTTGTGGTTGGCCGTGGCCGTGCCCATGCGGTGATGCATGATGCTGCGGTCGATGCTCTGCGGCACCAGCACCTTCGGTGTGTTTGTCAGGCCCAGCGTGCTGCCCACGAAGCCATTGACGATGCCCGTCTGCGCCAGCGTGAGCTCATAGCGCCCGTCCCAATACGCATGCACACCGCCGCCGGTCGTCTGATGACAATGCGAGCAGTTGGAATCCAGATACGACCTCATCCTTACCTCGGCAGAAGCTGTGGTGTCAGACAGCGCCCGCATCTTCGAAAGGTTCGGAATGTCCCCCTCGGCAGGTGGCGTGTTGAAATAGCCAGCATGAGCCCAGGCACGCAGTTGGTTGTCCGTCACGGTGGATCCTGTGCCATTCAGCGCGGCAGCGAAAGCATAGTTACGATTGCTCTGCGCGGTGTTTTGACCCAGCACCAATCCTGACCCTGGGCGATGGCACTGCAAGCAGTCCGCCTTGCCTGGATAAAACCACGTCTGGGTGCGCTGCAGGTTCAAATGAAAGCGCGTGGTGGTGGCTGTGCCCGTCGTGTTGGAGGTCGTGGCCATACCCAGGTAAATCGTGGAGGGCATCGTCTGTGTGCGGCGGCCGTATTCCTTCCAGGTCGTGCCATTGTCCGACCAGTAGTGAATGAAGGTGTTTCCCTCACGTTTCAGGCGTAACCAAGTGTTCGGAAAGCTGACCCGCGGATGCGGAAGCTGCGGATACGTCGCCGCGCTGGCTCCGCCCACGGTGGCACGATACTGCAGCTCATGCCCGCCGTTGTTGTTGTTGCGCGCCGCATTGTTGGGGAAGACCATGGCATACACATGGGGAGAGTCCGCATCCAGCGTGCTGCGCGCCATGATGCCCGCCTTCGTGTAGCCCGCCGCGGCGCTGAGAGATTCGATGCGCACCTTGGCATCGAAGTCACCCGTCTTCTGCCCATGCAGGAAGCGGAAGTTGTCGCTGTTGTTCCAGATGTCACCGCTGCGCACGGTCACTTCATATCCCGTACCGATGTTCGTCGTCGCTGTGTCAAAGACCTGCGCACCAATATCCGTCGAGGTGAGGCTCAAGCCCATCTCAGAAGTGCCGTTGATGGTGATGTCCTGCGTCTCGCTGCCGTTCACGATGTCGGCATCCGTGCCATCCGCGCGCCATTTGTAAGTCACGCCATACACGCCGCCCTGGTCGTCACGCACCAGCACGCGGGTTTCCAGTCGCTTGCGAGTGGCCGGGTTGTTGTCATCGACCGGCAGCTCGAAGTGCTTCAGCCACACGCTGCCCTGCGGGAAGCTGTAGTTGCCCGTGGCGGCGTAACTAATTGTTTGTCCAGTAGGAATGGCAAACCAGCGGCTCTTGTGCGCGTTGTCACTCCAGAGCGGCGTGTTCACATCATAGGGGATGAAGCTGCTGGAAGGGGTGATGTTCGGCACATCGCTGAACAAACCCGTGGCGGAGAGTGTGGCGGGCATGGTGGGCGCGGGCGCGCCGCCGCGCTGCAGCTTGTAGATCTGCGCGGAGGTGGTGCCGAGCTGGCAGATGTAGAACTCATTGTCATTGTCCGTGCCGAAGTAGGAGATGCCGCGGTAGTCGCTGCCGCTGTTCACGCCATTGCCCTCCGGCACCGTGCAGAGGAAGACCTTGCTCTTCGGCGTGGTCGACTCGTCGAGATACCACATGTTGCCGCTCACGTTGTCGCCAAAGATGTACTTGCCGCCCAGATCACTGCCAAACTCACCCGCGCGGTAGATGCGCCCGCCGATGACCGCCGTGCCATCACTGCGGCCGTAATCAATGATCGGCCGCTTGTTCACGCCGATGTAGGGCTGCGTGAGATCGCCGTTCAGACCTTCGATCCGGTTCCACTGGAAGTTCAGGGCGCTTTCTCCCGGATCCACCACACTGACTTCCTCCCTTGTGCCCTCGCCCACATCACCGATGAAGGCACGGCCGCTGGGCACGTCATAGGTCATTGAGTGCGGACTGCGCAGGCCCAGGCAGAAGATCTCCTCCATCGCCCCCGCCGTGCCGACAAAGGGGTTGTCGTTGGGAATATAATAGTTCGCCGTGCTGCTGCCCGCAGGCGTCACCGGTTGTTTCGGGATCGGATGACTCACGCTGCCACCCGTCATGTTCACGTCGATGCGGATGATGCTGCTGCGGAAGTTGTTGGTGATCTGCTGCGTGTTTCCGCCGTTCACATCATCCCCAAACGTCATGTGCAGGAACCCCGTGGCCGGGTGGAAATACATGCCGCCGCCTGCATGCCAGAAATTGTTGGAAATCAGGTCGATCATCACCTGCTCGGACCCCGGATCGATCTGCCCCGTGCCATGATTATAAGTGAAGCGCGCCAGACGGTCCTTGTGCGTCGTGCCATTCGTCGGCCGTGTGGTGGGACTTCCGACCACCGTCCCCGGTGTGACCCACATGTAGTAAATGTAGATGTATCCGTTTGTGGCGAAGTCCGGATGAAAGGCGATGTTCATCAGCCCCGCATCATCCCAGCCCTGGCACTGGTTCGAGATGTCGAGAATCTGTGTCTTGTGCGTGTTGTTCAGTTCCGTAGCCGTGAAAGGCGCCGCCGCATTCGAGAGCGATGGCCGTGGCACCACGTGGATGCGCCCCTCACGCTCCCACACCACCAGCTTGCGCGCATTGGCAGGCTGCCCGGGCAGCTCCTGCACCCCCATGATGTTTTGGAAAGTCAGGTTCGGAAACGCAGGCACCGCAGACCACGAGCCGGAGAAGGCCGGCAGATTCGTCGGCAGGGTGCCGCCATTGTACGCCGTGAAGTTAGGCCGCGTGGCGATGCCGTAGTCCTGGGCAGGGGAGAGCACGGGAAGGAGGGCAAGGGCGAGCAGGCTGCGGAGAGTGCGCATGACGTTCGGTCGGGAAAGCTGACGGGGTGATGAAAGGGGAAACCGGATGCCTGTTCGGGGTAGACCAGGCATCCGGACTTGCGACCGGGAGCAAGGGAATCAGAGAAACCCTTGCTGCCCTACAGCAGCCGCAAGAAAGCGAGACGGGAAATCGAGCCAACAACCTCGGGTGAGGTCATTGGGCGGAGGTTTTTCCAATATTGTGGAATCCAGGACAACCCTTTCGACAGGCTCGACTAGTCGGAAAAACCGACTAGTTTCAGCTTCATGCAGCTTCTCAAGCGCCAGTCCCTGATCGACCAGGTCGCCGGTCACCTCCGTTGTGGCTTTGAGTCCGGCCAGTGGCAGGGCCGTCTTCCCGGCGTCCAGCGTCTGGCCACCGAGCTGGATGTTTCGAAAGACACCGTCCGTGCCGCGCTGAAGCTGCTGGAAAAGGACGGCACCCTGAAGCCGCAGGGAGCCGGTCGCTGCCGCGTCATCCCAGCCCAACGGCCTGCTCACCAATCCCAGCGCAGCCTCCGCATGGCCATCCTGCTGCCGGTGCCGCTGAAGGATGACAACGCCCACTCTCACCGCCTTATCCTCGGTGTTCAGAATGCGATTGAGTCGGATGGTCATGCCTGCACCATCGTCACTCAGCCGCCAGATGGCAGCCTGCGTCGTGTCACCCAATTGATTATGCAGACGGAGGCAGACGCCTGGGTGATTTATGCGGGCCATCATGAATTGTTGAAGTGGTTCACCACCAAGCGCCTCCCGGCGCTCGCGCTCGGCGGCCGTCCGTTGGACCTTCCTATCGCACGTTCACGCACCATCCTTGTGGAAGCCATGAACCAGTGCGTGGATGCTCTCATCGGCCTGGGTCATCGGCGCATGGTGTTGATCGCTCCGCAGCTCTGGCGCCAGCCCACGCCGAATCACACGGCTGAGGCGCTGCTCTCACGTCTGGCCCTGCACGGCATTCCTTCTTCCGAGTACAATCTGCCTGCCTGGAACGAAACACCTGAAGGCCTCGAGACACTTCTCAAAGCCCTCTTCTTTGCCACACCGCCCACAGCTCTGCTGCTGGCCGAGCCCATCTACTGCTCCGCCGTGCGCGCCTGGCTGGGCGAGCACGGCCTGCATGTGCCGCGTGATGTGTCCCTGGTGAATCTGCTGCCGGATCCCGTCTTCCAGATGCACCTTCCCGTCTACACAGGCTTCAACTGGCCGGAAAGCGTGCACATCCACCGCATCCAGCGCTGGCTCGGGTCACTCCTCTCCGGCGAGCCGGATCTCGAAGACTACGTCGCCTATGCCACCTTCCATCCCGGCGGCACCATCGGTCCGACGAGAGGCAATGTTCGTTAGGCTCGGTCTATTCAAACTCACCCCTTCATCGCGGACGAAACCCCATTGGAATGGGGTTCAACGCCGGCCCGGCCGTACCACCCCATTCCAATGGGGTGGCGCTGAGGAGTCCGATGGATTCTGATTCCATCCATCATTTCGCGACCTTCTCATCACCATGGCTGGAGGAGTCCTTCAGCTTGCCCACATTTGCCTGGGTGCGGTCACTGAGGAAGGACACAAGGTCACGCAGATCACGCGGTGGCAGGGAAAGGGCCATCGGCGGCATGGCGGACATCGGTGGCGTGATGGCCTTGATCTTCGCTCGCGGGAGGGTGACCTCTTTGTTGTCCAGACCAACCACGGTGACGTTGTCCTTGTCCTCCTTGGGAATACGGCCCGCGATGAGGCTGCCATCCTCCAGCGTGATGCTGGAAAGGCCGTAACCCTGCGCGATCTCGGCGTTCGGATTCACGAGAGACTCGACGAGCTTCTCGGGCTTCAAGCGCTCCGCCACCACCGTGAGCGGCGGACCCTGCACACCGCCTTCTTCGCCGATCTTGTGACACTGCAGGCAGGCACCTTGATTGCGGAAAACCACCTCCCCCTTCTTCACGTCACCACCCGTCATGCTCAGGCGTGGCACTGCATCCAGCGCCGTGGCGGCAAAGGCTCCTGCTTGCTCTTTCGCGGCATTGTCAGAGGACGTTTGCAGCGCTAGGAAAAGGTCCAGCCAAAGCTCCCGGCGCAGCCCTGAGCTCTCACGCTTGTTCCAGCGCTCCAGAGCTTCCACCGGATGCAGTGTGGCAATGATCTCCAAGCCTGCACGAGCAGCCGCCAGCGGAGCCTTGTCCGCCGCACGACGTGCTGCATCCGCGATGCCATCCACCTTCATGGTTAGGCCATGACGAAGCGCCGAGGCGGCGACTTCACCATCAGCATCCGCCAGACGTGCCGCCACCACGGCACGAGCCTGATCCGGCGCGCTCTTCACCAGGCTGTCGAGCGCTGCCACACGCACGCTGGCATCCAGCTTCGCATTGGCGATCTGCTCTTTCAGCGTGGCCTCTCCCAGCACCAGGTCGGTGGCATCGGCCAGCTTCAAAGCCAGTGCCGCAAGCTGCTGCGGAGGCTTGGAGTCGAGGAACAGCTTCAGCTCGGCACCGATGGTACTGCCCAGTGTTTTCATGGAACGTGCATCACCGTTGATCGGGCGATAGCCACCGAGCACTGGATCCGCCGTGATACGCTTTTCCCACAGGCGCAGGGCCTGCAGCGCCGCTTCACGCACATTCAGCTCCAGCGCTCCGTTGCTCGCGATCTGCATCAGGCGCTGAGCATGAGCCGCCGTGCCACGACGATAGTTCGCCGCGATGACCCGACGCTGCACGGTCGGTGGCAGTTGCGTGGCCTGGAGATCCAGAGATGCGATGGCATCACCCGCGGCACCATCCACCGCCTTTGTGTCATAGATGGCGCGCACGGCTTCGGTGCGAATCTGCGCATCCGCATCTGTGAGGAAGCGCACCAGCTCGGCGCTCTCATGCCGGCGAAGGTAAAGCAGCGTCATCAGACGCACTTCACGCTGTGCGTCCGCAGCATGAGCCAGTGCGCTTTCCACCGTGCTGACGCGGTCCAGCGCGGCGAGGCAGGCATGACGCAGCACCGGATCCACCGAGCCCTGGGCATTCGCGGCGACGAGTTGATAGAGCGCCTTGATCACTTCCTGATCTCCAGTCTTCGCCACACGGCTCACCGAGATGGCGGCGAGCGAGCGCACACGTGCGGATTCGTCCTTCAGCATCTCCAGCAGACGGGCGCGGGTCTCATCGCCGTTGGCTTCACCCAGCACACGGGCCGCATTCGCACGCACTTCGGGTTCTGCATCACGCGTGAGGCTGATCAGTGCTTCCTGCGCCTTAGCGTCATCCTGGCGCATGAGCTGGCCCAGACCCCACACACCATGCAGACGTGTCGTCAAAGCCACTGACTTCTCCTTGGCGACGCTGGCGAGCGACGCCTGACCTTTGGCACCCAGTTTGACCAGTTCAAACTGCGCCATCTGACGCATGCGCTTGTCGGGATCGCTGAGGGCCAGCACCAGTTTGTCGGTGCTGTCTTTGGCCAAACCAACTTTGAATCTCTCCGCGCTCTTGGCTCCGGCTTCCTGAAGCTTCTTGTCGGTTGGAGTCAGCGCATGAATGGCGCCGTTGGTGTTGATGCTCCAGCCGCCGCCGAAGTCGCAGATGTAGATTTTGCCATCAAAGCCCAGCTCCACATCACTCATGCCCACGCCCGTGGCGATGGAGCGATCAGACTCAAGTGCGTAACCTGCGCCCGAAGGCTTCACGGCGATGTCGACCAAGTTGCAGCTCGTCACCGCGCCGCCGTAGTCAGCGAGCAGGAAGTGACCACGCAGATCGTTAGGCGCAGCATCGCCCGTCACATAGGTCACACCGGAGGGGCCGCGTGCCACATTGGCGGCCGGCGGATACACCCACTGCGGCTGCTCTTCATTGAAGGGTGCGAACATCTTCTCCGCCACCCACATGGACTTCGCGGGATGAAACTCCTCCCAGTCCAGCGAGCCCACATACTGGTGCGCGGATTGATGCCGCATGTCCCAGCCAGAGTCCGTGCCTTCCAGCGCATAGACCATGCGCGCCTTGTCACCGATGTCGCCCGTGTTGTCGAAGGTGAAAAGATTGCCCAGCTCATCAAAGGCCAGCTCGGTGGGGTTGCGCAGACCTTTGCAGAAAACCTCAAAGTTACTGCCATCGGATTCGCATCGGAAGATGGCACCCGTGCCGGGTCCGGAAAGCACACGGCCATCCTTCGTCGTCACATGATAGCCACGATCACCGACTGAAAAATACAGACGTCCATCCGGTCCACGGATGATGCCATGCAGATCATGACCGATGAAGGACACGCGCACACCGAAACCACTGACAAGCGCCTCGCTGCTGTCCGCCACTCCATCATCATTCTTGTCCGTCAGCTTCCACAGGCTCGGGATGCAGGTGAAGTACACGCCATCATCCTCCGGCAGCACGGAGAAGCCGATGCCGTCCAGCGGCTGATGAAACTGATCGCTGAAAAGCGCGCGATGATCCGCCGCGCCATTGCCATCGCGATCCTCCAGACGAATCAGACGGTCCGCCGTGTCTGTGAAGAAGCCTTCCGGAAAGCGGCCA
This sequence comes from Prosthecobacter gellanilyticus, assembly GCF_007992435.1. GTDB lineage: Bacteria > Verrucomicrobiota > Verrucomicrobiia > Verrucomicrobiales > Verrucomicrobiaceae > Prosthecobacter > Prosthecobacter gellanilyticus. The sequence goes on from NZ_BKAG01000005.1 coordinate 182,224, forward strand.
GGGATGGAAGCATACAGCTTCGAGCGGTCTTCCAGGGTTTGGGATTGGAAGTCGCCACGGATGAACTCATTCACCCCGCGCAGATCAGGCACACCCTGCCAGAACCGGTTCACCTCAGCCACAAAGATGCGTCCCTGACGATCAATGCCGAAGCTGCCGGGATTCTCCACAAACGGGAAACGCACCCACGTGTGACCTTGCAGCCCATCGTGCTTCACCGCGCCGGAGAAGTTCTCCGGCTTGTTGTTCATCGCCGGCAGATCCTTTTCCGCCACGGTGGGCAGCGGCTTGTGACGCTGGGCCATCTCCTGCGCGGTCACGGCATGCAGCGCATGGGTTGAAGCCAGGAGGCAGAAGGCGGAAAGTGAAGCAGCGGATCTCATGTGAGGGGTCCGCAATCTGGTTTCAGCTTCCGCCGAAATAAAGCGCTGTTTGCTGTTTCGCGGATCAGGAGGTCCTCATGGCCTTTTCATCAGGTGACGGCATCGCGGCGAGGGCAAAAGCCGCGGCTGCCGCCGTGAAAACGGAGTAGTTCAGCGGTGCCTTCACCCCCAGTGCCACCACCATGGACACGCCGAAGCCTAACAAAAGCAGCATGCTGCCATAGGCCGCGAGCCGAGTCTGCCAGCCTGTCAGCAGCCAGACACCAAGCACGATCTCCGCCATCGTGGCCACCCAGGCTGCGGCCTGCACCGCCGTTTGGGGAAGGTAGAACAGCAGCGTGCCGGTGTACTCCACAAACGGCGGCCACGCACCCCACGCCACATTTGCCGCGCCGGGCGGACCGCAAAGTCCAAAGCGGTCCGCCACGGCAAAGAGAAAGGCCGAGGAAAGACTGAGCCGCAGAGCCCAGCTCACGGCGCTTGTGAGGGCAGGTGAGTTCATTTCTTCGGATGAGCGTCATGACCTTCAAGCGGCACGGAAAGCGGTGCACCCTTTGGATTCACCACAAAGGCGATGATGATGGTGGTGACTGATTTGTCCGGGTTCTTCGCCACCAGGTGATGACTGCCCGGAGGCTCAAAGAAGATGTCTCCAGCCTTCAGGACCTTGAGTTCCTCACCCTTGATCTGAAACTCCAGCGTGCCCGCTTCCACATACCCGGTGACCATGCCGGGATGCATGTGTGGAGGTGCCTCGGCACCCGGCTTGACGACGATCTTCTTCACCACCACCTCCTTGTCTGCGAGCTCAGGATGATCACGTTTAAAAATCTCCGTGATGGTCACAGGAGCTTCATCCGCGGCAGCAGCAGCGCCGAGGAAGGCAAACGACAAAAGGGCGAGGATGAGTTGGGTAGGCTTTTTCATGGTTGGATGGAGGTTCATCACCAAGTCAGACGATTGGCCTGCTCGATTTGTGACAGGTCTTGGACAATTCATGAAAAGTTCTCATGTACCATGTCACACATCATTTCAGACTCACCTGTGGATCGCAGATGAAACCCCATTGGAATGGGGTTCAACGTCTGGCTCGTTGGTACCACCCCATTCCAATGGGGTGGAGTTAGCAATATCACCGAGTCTAGAGTCACCCATCAAAGGTCACACCGTCACGCGACCTTCATCGATGTCGATGAACTCAAACATCGTCTGCACGGTGCCTGCAGGCAGACCGATCTCGGCAAGGCGCTCGTTCAGTCTCTGCGTGCCGGCATCGCGCCAGCCGCGCTTGAGCATGAAGCCGTTCCAGATTTCGATCTGCTCCTCTGTCGGCTTGGTGCCATTGGCGTAGGCCCATTCGAGCAGTTCCTCATCACTGCGCCCGCCTTTCAGCGCTTCAGCTTCCAGCGCGGCATAGTCGATCTGCAAAAACGAGCAGCAGCGGTTGTCAAAGCCGCCTTTCACCGCGCCACGCATGGGCTGCCAGTCGGCGGGCAGTTTGCCTGCGGCGTTGAGGCGGATCTTGTCCAGCATGCGGCCAAAGTAGACGAGGCCGTTGATTTGATCAGAGGGACTGCGCAGCCCGGGAATGAGAGTAGGGTAGGGGAGAGCCATAGAGAGACCCTACATACGCATCACCTTTCCACACGGATGATTCCATCGTGGGACTCTGAATATCCCGTTCCCGGGGAGATGCCCGCAGGAGTTTGATCTTGTCGGCGTTCTCTCCGCTCATCACACTTCCGCCATGGCACCCACACGTCGTCACTTCATCGCCGGACTCAGCACTGCGCTGGCCGCCACCTGGACAGAAACCCTGCGCGCCGCGCCGGATCCAAAGAAGGATGTCGTCATCGGCCATGGCACGCATCGCTACAAGGTGAACAAAGACTGGGTGCCCGCGGGGCAGGGGCGCTTTCACCCCATCCTGAACTGCCATGAGATGGTGCAGGTCAAAGACGGCCGCCTGTTCATGGTCGGCGACCATTGGGATAACCAAATGCTGGTCTTCAAGTCCGACGGCACCATCCTCGAATCCTGGGGCAGTGCCTGGCCGGGCGGACATGGCCTGACTTTGAGCCAGGAGAATGGAGCGGAGTTCCTTTTCCTCACGGACAGCGGCCTGTGGAAAAGCGGCGGTGGCGGCTATCGCCAGACAGGTCGCGTGACGAAGATGGATCTCACCGGCAAGGAAATCTTCAGCCTCAGTCATCCGATGATGGTCGGCGCCTATGAGCCTGACATGGTTTACAATCCCACCGAGGTCGCCATCGCTCCGAATGGCGACATTTATGTCGTGGATGGATATGGCTCGCAGTTCGTGCTGCACTACGATCATAACGGCAAGTTCATCAACCGTTTCGGCGGCAAGGAAGGCGTGCCCGAGGAACAGCGCCTGAACAACGCGCACGGTATTGCCATCGACACCCGTCAGGGCGCCGACAAGGCCACGGTCATCGTCACCTCACGTGCCGACAACTGCTTCCGCCGCTTCACGCTGGACGGGAAGTATCTCGAAACCATCGCCGTGCCGGGTGCCATGGTCTGCCGGCCCGTCATCGCCGGTAACGAAATGTATGCCGGCGTGTGCTGGTCCAAGACACCTGAGATCAACAAGCTGCCGCAGAATCCCTCCGGCTTCACCGTCGTGCTCGATGCCGCCGGAAAAGTTATCAGCGCCCCCGGCGGCAGCGAGCCCGTGTATGAGGATGGAAAGCTCAAACCCCTCACCCAGGCCGAGCGCATCTTTGATCACGGCCACGACGTCTGCGTCCTGGAAAACGGCGACCTCGTCGTCTGCCAGTGGAACGCTTTTCAGACTTACCCGATCAAGCTGGAGAAGGTGTGAGGGGCCTGAAGTCACGTGACTTTCTGGTTCGCCGGTTACAAAATACTGTCTAAATTCGCGTTCAGTTCGTTAGCCAGATCATCCAAGACTCCGTCCGCGCCCCATGAACTCTGAATCCATCACCCCCGCCGCAGTCGAAACCTCTCTCTGGAAAGGCAATACCTCTCAGTGGGTGCATTTTTGGTACTACCTCTTTTGCATCATTATCGCCGTTGGGATCGGCGTGGGCGCCACGATCATGGCCCCTGCGACGGCGGGGCTCGCTTACGTGGCGCTGGTTATTCCCTTGCTCATGTGGCTGATCCGCTGGTGGGTCACCAAGTGCACCCACTATGAACTGACCACGCAGCGTCTGAAGATCTCCACCGGCGTGCTGAACCGCCAGCTCGATGAACTGGAGCTCTTCCGCGTGAAGGACTACGCCATGGACCAGCCTCTGGCCCTGCGCCTCGTCGGTCTCGGCAACCTAACCCTCGTGACCAGCGATGCCAGCACACCCACCGTGGCCATGCGTGCCATCGCCAATGTCGAGGACGTGCGTGAGAAGCTCCGCACCGCCGTGCAGGCTGAGCGTGACCGCAAGCGTGTCCGTGAGATGGATGTCGACAATCTCGATCCAGGCGCAGCGCCTGCTATTGGTTGATATGGACTGCGGCAGCCCTGCTGCCGCTTTAGGGTATGGGCAGCCTTGCTGCCTGGAGGAGAGCCTCGATTAAACGCCTGACATTTCTGTGTTGCGACGGCCAGCAGGCTGGCCTGGAGAAAGCGGCAGCAGGGCTGCCGCAGTCCATGTGGGCCTTCAAGCCACGTCTTGAAGGCCGTATTTCTCGATGACCTCCTTCGGCACACCCGGATACGGTCCTCCCATGGACACATTGCCCACATAGCCCAGGTGTTTCCACGTGCTGCTGTGCGTGTAGTAACCACCGAGAGAGAGCTGGCGGAAGAGCGCAAAGAAGGCTGCTCCCACACGATGCTCCGGCTTGGCCTTCGCGGCATCACAGATGTCGTCGGCGATGCCACCCTGCTGCTCCGCGCTCAGCTCATCAAAACGCTTCTCGTGGCGGCGGAAGCTTTCCGTGTTCAGCCAGGCCAGGCCACCTCGCACGATCTGCCCGTCCTCGCGCTGCTCCTCGTAGGGAGCGCTGATCCATTCATTGATGAATTCCGGCACACCCACTTCACTCGCAGCGGGACCATTCGCATCCTTCGGCAAAATGAGATCCGCCAGCGCCGTGGTCGTTTTCAGTTCCTCCGGCGTCATCACCTTGTCCCACGGGCCTGAGAGCGGCTTCGTGTAGTCCGGATCATGCATGGTGAACCGGTTCACGTAGGCGGGCGGCGCAGGCTCCGTCTCATTCGGCGCGGCTCCCAGAGCCAGCGGCGCGGCCACCGTGCCCGTCAGCCATTTGAGGGCATGACGGCGTGAGAGAGCGGAGGAGTCTTCGGGCATGAGGCGTGTTTAACGAAAGACAGAAAGGACGGAAAGGACAAAAAGGAGTGATAAGCTAACGTTTTGACCTGACCACCATGCTCCGCCACCTCCTGCTCTGCCTTCCGCTGTCGCTCGCCGCCGCTGATTCCACCTACTTCCCGCCTCCAGACGCTGACGGCGGCTGGCGTGAGGCGAAGAACGAGAAGGACATGCGCCAGAACGCGGGCATGGATCTCTCCAAACTGGAGCCTGCCTACGGCGTCACAGAAAAGTCGACGGCGAATGGCGGGCTCGTTGTCGTGAGAAAGGGCTGGCTGGTGTATGAGAAGTACTTTGGCAAAGCCAGCCGCGACGCGAACCCGGACATGGCTTCCACCGGCAAAGGCTTTTGCAGCATCGCCTGCGGCATCATGCTGAATGAGTTCAAGGACAAGATCCCCGAAGGCCTCGACACCAAGGTCTTCACGGAAAAATATCTGCCGCAGGCCCTGCCGCTGGATGATCCGCGCAAGGCGAACATCACGCTCGGCCAGCTTCTCAGCATGACGGGTGGCTATTGGGGTGAGGGGCAGACCCCGAGCGGCATTGTGAAGGGCCAGACGAAGATTCTCCAACCCGTGAAAGGCCAGGACGTGCGCGAGATTGATGAATCCTCCCTGCGCGTGCCGCTGTGGTGTGATCCAGGTGCGGGTTATTCGTATTCATCGCCCTCACCGCACATCGCCAGCATCGTGCTGCGCAATGTCAGCGGCATGGAGTTGAAGGACTACATTGATGAGCGCCTCGCGAAGCCGCAGGGCTGGGGTGCGTGGAACTACTGCCTCTATCGCGGTGATGTGGTCATGAAGCACGCGAACGGCGCTGGCAGCACCGCGCTGCATGCCACGGACGTCATGCGCTTCGGTTATTGCCTCGCACAAAACGGTCGCTGGAAGGACCAGCAGCTTGTGCCGGCGGAGTACCTCAAAAAATGCCAGTCCTGGCTGCCCTACAATCCGCACTGCCCGTTCAGCCTGCAGTGGGAGCATAATGCGGATGGCCACGTGGCTGGCGCACCGAAGGATGCCTTTTGGAAAAGCGGCGCAGGCGGCTTCTGCCTCTATGTCGTGCCATCACTCGATCTCGTGATTTACAAGCTCGGCGGCAAGGACGGCCAGTATGATGAGAAGCTCACCCGCATCCCGCAGCCAGCACCCACCAGCGACCGCGCAAACTGGCAGCCCATCCCCGGCGCCTCCTTCAGCGAGGGCAGCATGCAGGGAAACAACGGACTCTGGCGCGTGCTCGAGATCGTCTGCGCTTCTGTGCGCATCGAGTAGTCGATATAATATTATCCTTTTCGTTAGGTCGTGTGCTTCAGCGTGCCTTCATTGACACGCTGAAGCGTGAACAACGTACACCTGGGCACAAGTCTCACGGCTCCACGATCCACTCGTAGAACAGATCGAGCGGCTTCGCCGGAGCCGGAGCGCTGGTGAGGTCTGCGGGCAGATACTCAGGCAGGTCTGGATTCTTCGGATCCAGATAGCGGCGGATCAGACGTGTGCCCTGCGTGCGTGCGGTGACCTGATCCTCTGCGGGATCAAACACTTCAGGATTCGTATGGCGGACCTTCTTCAAGGTCTCGACCACGAAATGCACGCGATACACGTTCGAGCGCGTGGTGAGTCGTGAGTAGAGATGCGCATACGGGCGCTCCTTGGTGTTGTCACCGGTGAGGCGATGATGGGACCAGAAAGTCTGCAGCGCGGTGAGGTTGGCACTCACACCTTCGGGCACCAGCGGATACTCACAGATCTGTCCTGGCGTGAGGAAGGACTTCTCCTTATCAAAGACCTCCTTTTGCCATAGCCTCAGCGTGCCTGCGGCATCCAGGTAGTGGCGGAAGCCGCTCACACCGCCATCGGCATCGGGTGTCTTGTAGGTGCCCGCGGCACTGTCTGGAATGGCCATCAGTGTCTCGGCCTTCATCATCGCATGCAGCGCCGTGGCGCGATGGATGTGGGTGAAGGGCAGGATGTGATGGTTGAGATTGATCTTGCCGGAGGTTTCAAAAGGATGGCTCACCGGCTCAGGCTCGATCACCGGGCTCCAGAAGAGGTCCAGCATTAGATGATCCGGGGGATTCGTGGCTCCATAGTGACCTGGCTGCGGACGGAAGAGCAGCGTCTGCCAGGGCACATGCGCGCGCACACCGGTCGGCAGGCTGCCAAAGGCCACGGGAGATGGAATCATACGCTGCGCGGAGAATCCGGCACCTGTCACCGGCGGCACCGTGTGACCTGTCTGGCTGAAGGCATCTGGATCGAAGTAAGGCACGCTGTTGGAGTTGCCGGGATTCAGCGTGGCCGCCCAGTTGCCGTCATCCGGACGCGCGGTGTAGGCACCATCGGGGCAGTTGCCCACACCATTGTCGAAGTCGCCCGTGACGTCGGGCCAGGCAGGTCCGCGAGACATGTTGTCGAGACGCAGCAGATTGCTGGCATCGCGGGGAGAGAGCAGGCTCCAGCCAAGGCCCGTGAAGGTATTCACCAACTGCCCGGCGCTGTGAGTGAAGTCAGGCTGCAGCTCGGCGGGCACCAGGAGATTGGAGATGAAATGCCCCGTCAGCGGCGGGTTTGGCATCACTCCCTGCGGGAACAGCAGCGGATCACGCAGCGAATGCGCATGGCGGCGCAGGCCCCATTTCGGATGCGCCACAAAGAGCGGCCGCACAGCGCTGCCATCCCGGCTCTGCAACCAGCGTCGAGCGCTCAGCAGGCGATAGTCGGCATGCACGGGAATGAGCGACTGCACGATGTCCTCCGGCATGAGCAGGGACTGCGTGCCGAGGCTCGCCTTATACTGACGTGCGGAGAGTGAATACGCATCCGCAGTGACACTCGGCAGGCGGGAAAGCCTGAGCTCCGCCTGATCTGCATCCGGTGCCACCACGATGTCCGGCAGGCGGATCGGGATGATGTGCAGCAAATCTGCGGCGCTGCTGGAAACGGCCGCGGCACTGCTCGGGCTGTCATACACACAGAGCTTCAGTTCCAGGCTCTGATCCGTGCCGGCTCCTTCAAAGCTCAGATTCGGCGGCTCCAGTTCCGGCGCTGGAGATGCCGCTGGCAAAACCACGGTGCCGAGTGAGAGCGCGCCCTTGCTCAGCGCGCGGGCACCCAGCGTGCCACCCCAGCCGCGCCATTTGGCGGGGACATCATCGATTGCTTCCATCACCGTTGGTGTTTGTTTGGCGCGGACCAGCGGTTTGCCATTCACTCGCATCGCAGGGAAGGCAGCCTTCGCATCCGGCTTCGTATCGGGAGCACCGCCCACAAGCGCGATGCTGGTGAAGGGACGATAGTCTGTCCATCCCTGCGTGGGCAGGAACCCTTCGACGATGAAGCCTGCCTCATACTCACGATCTCCGGGCTGTTGCATGGTTGCCAGACCATCGGGCGTGGGATCGCCACGGATGGCCAGCCTGCCTTCGCTATCGAGATAGGCTTCGGCGCGACAGATGATCACCAGCGCCACCTCGCTCACCGTCATCACTCGTCCAGGACCGCGAGCGTGATCACTCAGTGCCATGTTTTGACCCGTGACTCGATTCTGCAAAGGCGAGACCTGACCGAAGCCGTGATACTCCTGGCCCGGGCCGGGACAGAGGATGGAGAACTGTGTGTTAGGCTGGAGCTGGCCATCGGCGAAGTTCGTGCTGCGCACGTAGTCCATCATCGAGATCAGGATGGAGTCGCGGTCTCCTGTGATGGGATCCGCGCCATACTTGGCAGCAAAGGTGTTGTTGCCACCGCCCACAAATCCGGGCACCGGCTTGTCTGTGAGGTAGCGCAGATAGTTGAGCAGCTTTTTGTTCTGCCCGCCCGAGTGGATGTCCATGTCCATGGCCCCGTTTCCTGGCTCCGCGCGCTGGACGATGTAGCGCTGGTTCTTCAGCGTGCTGGCCAGCACGGCCACGCTGTCATAGGCGGTGTATTTCTTGAACTCGTTCTCGCCTTCAGGAGTGGCTCCGGGAGAGGGCGTGTTTTGATGCACCGGCCAGAGCGTGATGCGCGGCGTGCCGTAGAGCGTGGTCTCGGGCGCGGCACTGTGGGCTGTGAGGAAGCCACCGGCCTGCCGCAGGCGTGTGACCCTCGCAGGCTGGCTGGCGAAGAGAGGCTGCTGCCAGCGCTTCGCGGGCGCGTCATTCGATGGCGGCGCACTGTCAAAGATCATCTCATTCACTTCTGAATAGCGCTGACGGCGCGTGCGTGGTTGCAGCACGGCGCTGTTGTTCGTCAGCAGGGTGGGAGCCACCATGCCACCTTCAGAGGTGCCTGCGTCCTGCTCGGAGATCCAGAGCCTGCCGAGGTGCCAGAGGTTCTCCACGTTCTCCTGGCTCATGGATCTCATCAGCGAGTCAAACCCCTTCGGATGAAAGCGCTCTCCGGCTAACAAAAAGCTGCTCAAGCATACGCCTGCCGGATGTCCAGGCTGGCGATGGTACTCCAGCCGGGTCGGCTGGTTCAGCGCGAGCTGTCGGTCCTGCGGTGTGTCCACACGTGGCGTGTCCCAGAAGACGCCTTCGGAGGCTGTGTTCACGTTGATCTTGCAGCTCTCGTCATCCACCCAGTAGGCAAACCTCGCCACGATCGGGTTTTTCGCCGTGGGTTTCACCGGTTCAGGATCACCTCCAGGTGTGCTTGACGGACGTGTGGCGATGAAGCGCCGTTCCGCATTCAGGGTGCCGAGCGTGCCATCCTGCAGCATATAGATCCAGCGCACGGGCATGGGCAGGCGCATCTCATCGGGTTTCTCAAGGCTGTCCACCGTGCCTGCGGGCGCGGCGGCGGTGGTATAACTAAAACCTTCGACAGGTTTTCCTCCGGTCTCACTCATCGCGCGCGGGTCGATGATGGGAAAGTGCAGCCCGTCAATCCGTGGCTCCGGTGCGTTGAGATCCACAAACTCACTGCCGCGTGTGCTCCAGTCCACAGGCGGTGCATCCGCGGCGAGCTCAGCCTCCGTGTCTGCCGTCAGGCTGGAGGCGGAGTAGAGCTTGTAGATGGTCTGCAGATCACCCGTGGCGCGATGCACGCGGATGGCGCCGGGCTGGCTGGTCCAGACTTTGGAAGTCGTGGCATTGGCCGCAGGCTCGATCGCCTGGCGGAGCTGGGCCACCGCCATCGCCACCGTGCTGCTGGCCATGCGGCGTGCGCGCGCGACTTCAGCGGCGGAGTTCGTCGTCCGGCTCTCCGAGGTGGTCGTGTTCAGCAGCGCCACCAGAGTGATCATCATCAGCGCCAGGAACGCGAGCACCAGCACCAGTGCGAAAGCGCGCTGGCGAGGACGTGAAGAGAGTCTGGAGAGATGTCGTGTCACTGTTGCTGGATGGAGATCCCGCCCGAGAGGGTGAGAGCGCTGACCTTCTGGCCAGAGGGTGGGATCTGCGGCAGCAGGAAGTAACCTGCGGCCTTGAGGCTGCCGTCCGCACCGCGAACGATCTGGCCCAGGAATGGAACATCTTTGCGCACCAGCGGAGGTGTGGTGTTCTCCGTGAGGGTGAACTTGCCGCTCACTGCGCCGGTGACGGCATTGATAGTTAGGCTGACCCTGTTCGGATTGCTGGAGAAGGCCACCTTGTTGTCATGAGTGTAGGTGAAGCCCACATTCGGCTCGGTGTCGGAGTCCGCCAGACCACCATCCGTGAAAAGAAGCTGCGCGGCACCTTCCTCAGGCAGGCCGAGCACAATGCCACCCTTCGCCGCTGCGGCGAGGTAGCCACCTTCCAGATCTAGCGCGACTGGCGCGGTAAAAGTAGCCGCGTAGACCTTGCCGGTCGTTGCTGGCTTGGACCAGGTCACAGCACCTTCCACGAGATTGCCCAGGAACCCTCCGTCGGCGTCTTCACTGATGGCGAAGTCACCGAGCAGCGTGCCTTTGCCCGCATAAAGCAGCGCATGCACGCCTACCTGGCCTTGCGGTCCCATCACATCGGAGCTGGTGATCTTCTGCCCGTCCGCCGTCATCCCTGCCACGGTCACCGCACCGGCAAGGCTGACGGTGAAGGTCGCATAGCCATGGCCCTGAGGAATGCCAGCCACGCCATCATCGACTTCGCTCGCCAGCTTCATGGAGAGGCTGTAGTAACCGTCACGCGTGCTGGCAGGCTTGTTCACCGCGTGCCAGGTGGAGCGCCAGCCATTCACCTCGGCGGCTCCATGAGTGCCGTCGACCAGGTCATTGCTCAGGTCCAATTCCAGGGCACCACCAGGGAAGTTGGTGATCTTGACATGAGGAGCCGCAGCGGCCAGGAACCCGGCGGTAGTGGTGGTCTTCGCTCCGGTGGTGAGCTTGAATGAGAAGGTTCCATTCGTCGTGGTAACGAGGGAGAACTTGCTGCCAAGTCCGGTATTGGCTGCCGTGTTCCGGTCGATGATGCCACTGAAGGTGCCGACAAGATTCGAAGGCAGCGCTTTGACCACCAGAGGAGCTGTGACGATGCTGCTCGTGCCGCCGTCATTCGTGGCCCGCACCTGCACATTGAAGACACCGCTGACAGAGGCATTGCCGCTGATTTCACAGGTGGTGATGAAGGTGACGGTGTCCGTGACCGACTTGTAGGTTAGACCTTTGGGCAGCCCAACGAGCGTGAAGGTTTTGGGATAGTTGTACCCCGTCAGCGTGGCATTGTAACCCGCACCGATGGTGGCGTTGGGGAAGGTGATGGGATTCACCACAGGCCGAACAAGATTCGTCGTCGAAACGAGGGTGAACGCCTTGGTCACGCTGAAGTTATTGGCATCCGTGATGCGCACGGTGAAGGCGGAGTTCACGGCTGCCGTCGGCACTCCGGAGATCAGGCCTGCGGCATCGATGCTCAAACCCGCTGGAAGGCTGCCAGATAGTCTCGCCCACGCATAAGCAGGCGTTCCTCCGCTGCCGGTGAGGGCGAACGAGTAAGGAATGTTTGTGACGGCACCCGGCAGGCTGGTGGGGGTGGTGACAACCAGGTTGAAGAAGGAGACAGTCATCTCCTTCGTGGCGGTGAACTGGTTCGCATCCGTGATCTGCACGGTGAAGGTCCGGGTACCTGCGGCCGCCGGGGATACTAACCCGCTGAGCACGCCTACATTGCTGAAGGTCAACCCCGCAGGCAGGGTGCCATTGATGACGGTCCAGGTGAAAGGTCCCGTGCCGCCCGTGGCGGCGAAGTCCACTTCATACGGCACATTCACAAGGCTGCCCGGCAGCGGTGAGGCCGTGGTGATGATGAACGGATTCACGTTCAACTGCAAGGCCTTCGTGGACGTCAGGTTGTTGGCATCGGTGATCTGCACGGTGAATGCGGCATTGACGGCAGCGGAAGGCAGGCCGCTGATCTGACCGGTGCTAGTGTTGAAGGTCAGGCCCGCTGGCAGGCTGCCGGAGGTCAACTCCCAGACATAAGGAGCGACGCCACCGGCAGCGATGATGCTGGCCGAGTAGCTCACGCCGACACGTGCATTGGCGAGAGCATTCGTTGTTATGCCGAGCGGAAGTGGAGCGAGCGGATCACCATGCACGCCCGAGGCTGTCCAGTCGATCCGCATCGCGGCATCGGCGGGCAGTTCGGCAAGCGGCAGAACTGTGCGCGCGGTCACGAGGGCAGAGCCGTCACTCTGCAGCACACGGCTGTGTTCGATGGTCGTTGAGACCGTGCTGTTGTCAGTCCAGGTGCCGCCTCCATTGATGGAGAGCTGGGCTTTGAAAACGGTGTCGGCATGGTTGGCTGGAGCACCATTGGTGCGGTAGCGGATGGCCAGGTGAGGCACGCCGCTCACATCCACGCGCAGCACCTGCGGGCTCCAGCGCACTGGATCGTTGGAGTAGACATCACCGCTGAAGGCATACTCGCCGGCATTGTTGAGGCCATCATTGTCAGAGTCCACGGTCTTCGCGGAGATGGCATCGTTGTTGTAGTCGTCTTGAGTGCCGAGGAGTGAGTTCACGTGATTGAACATCGCCTCGCGCCAGGCCGTGTAGTTCTGCGGTGCGAAGAGCGCGATGACGAGGATGTCCTGCCCTGGAAAGGTGAGAGGCAGAGAGGCGCCGGTGGAGGAAGCGCCATTGTAGTACCAGCCGGTGGGTATCCAGCCGCTTTCAGCATCGGCGAGGAGGTTCAGCTCTTCCCCTTGATAGAAGAAGCGTCCGTCCGCTGTCGGAGGCAAATTTTTGTCAATGCTGCCCACGCGGCCAAAGCGTGTGACGGGGCGGCTGCGGGTGCTGAGCAGGAAGCCGAGCTCCTGCACGAAGGGGGCGCCAATAACGGCATCAATCTGCGCCTGCCAGAGCGGCATGGAGGCGGCGGGAGAGGTGAAGACGATCTTGAAGTCACGCACATTCCGGCCGGTGAGGTCCCATTGGAAGGCGGAGACGAGGCGCTCGCTGAAGCCGCCTGTTTGCGGATCGTCCAGGCCTTTGAAATTCGGCGCCAGCTCAAATGTCATGGGGCCGGTGGGCGTGGTGCCGATGTAGAGCAGGCGGATGTTGTTCACGTCCATGCGTGTGCCGCCGGTTTGTGTCTGAAAGATGACATTGGTCACCGCTCCCACGCTGGTGGCGGGTGGCGTGTACTTCACCTCGAAGGCGGTCGGTGCCGCGAAGCTGTAAATGGCACCGGAGGAGGTGACAAAGCTGCTAGTTGTGGCTGTCTCCTTGAGGAAGATGCGGGTTTTGGCTGTGACGCTGCTCAGATTGCCAAGATCATCCTCACCCAGGCCGTCGAGCAGCGCGACCGGGTTGTCGTAGTTGTGGTTGGTGGTTTTGCCAGGTTCGTTCTTGAACAGGTCCCAGTAGGCAAAGTCGGAGGCCGCTTCGCCACGAAGACCGGGAATAATAAAGCTGCCGCTCTGGGCGTGTGAAACGCCCAGAGCGGCAGTGTAACCGAGGATGAACAGCCAGCACCGGCAGCGCGCCAGAGTGACTCCGAGGAGCTTGAGTGAGGTCGTCATCAGATCGGTCAGTCGAAGAGTTGGTTAGTGCGCGATGGAGTGGCGGATCTCGATGCCGCCGGACAGCGTCGCGGTGCTAGGTGCGAGCTGTGGCAGGAGGAAGTAACCCACGGCCTTGGTGCTGCCGTCCGTGAGGCGGACGATCTGGCCCACGAAGGGCACATCCTTGCGGGTGTTTGCCGCGGTGGCTTCCGTGAGAGTGAACTTGCCGCTCACCGCGCCGGTGACTGCATTGATGCTCAGCGTGACCTTGCCGGGGTTGTTTGCGCCAGCGATCACCTTGTTGTCGTCCGAGAACGTGAAGGAGAAGTTAGGCTGGGTGGCGGCAAAGCTGGAGATGCCACCATTGAGGAAGACCAGCTGGTTCGTCACCTGCGTGCTTGGCAGGCCGAGGATGGCCGCTTCCTTCGCCGAGGCGGCGAGGTAGTTGCCTTCCGCGGTCAGGATCAGAGGCGCGGCGAATGCAGCTGCATAGACCTTGCCCGTGGTGGCAGCCTTGTCCCAGTTCAGCGTGCCCTCGACTGTGTTGCCGAAGAACTCACCATACTCATCTTCATTGAGCAGCAGTTCGCCGAAGATGGAACCCTTGGCGGCATACAGAGAGGTATAGATGCCGAACTGGCCGTCGGGTCCCAGCACATCACTGCTGGTGATCTTCTGACCATCCGCCGTCAGTCCGGCGAGGGTGACCACACCCGCGCTGCTCACCGTGAAGGTGGCAAAGCCGCTGCCCTGAGGGATGGCGTCATTGGGCTCGCCCGTCGGGTCGATGGCGATGCTGTAGTAGCCTTCACGCGTGCTGGCGGGATTGCTCAGGGCATTCCAGGTGGAGCGCCAGCCATTGGCTTCCGCAGCACCGTGAGTGCCGGTGAGCAGTTCGCTGCCCAGGGTGAGGTTCAGGGCACCACCCGCGAAGTTCGGGATGCTGACATGAGGAGCTGTGGCAGCCAGGAAGCCCGTGGTCGTGGTGGTCTTCGCACCCGTGGTGAGCTTCAGGGAGAAGGTGCCCAGAGTCGTGGTGGTGAGAGAGAGCTTGCTGCCCAGCTTGGTGTTGGCCGTGGTGTCACGGGAGATGATGCCGGCATAGGTGCCGATCAGATCACCGGAGACCGCCTTCACCGTGATCCGGGCGATGACGGTGCTGCTGGTGCCGCCGCTGTTTTTCGCGACCACCTGGGCATTGAAGATGCCGGTGGCGGCAGTCCGTCCGCTGATGGTGGCTGTGGTGATCTTGGTCACCTTGTCTGTGTTGACCTTGACGGTCAGACCCTTGGGCAGACCCGTGACCGTGAAGGCGCTCGGATAGTTGGTGGCCGTGAGGACAACCGGAGTGATCTCGGTGCCGATGGTGGTGACGAGCGGGCTGACAGGGTTGACGACAGGCTTCTGAAGCTTGGCGAACACGGGAAGCTGGACCGCCTTGGTGATCTTGAAGTTGGTCGAGTCCGTGAGCTCAATGGTGAGGCTGGTGCTGCCTTCAGCAGCCGTGGCTGAAGGTGTGCCGCTGATGGTGGCCGTGCCTGCGGTAAAGCTCAGGCCGGCGGGCAGAGCGCCCACAAGGCTCCAGGTGCTGTCGCCAATACCACCGCTGCCGGTGAAGCTATACGAGTAGGGGAAACCTCTGACCGCGCCCGGGAGAACCGTCACGTTGCCGGTGATGGCAAGATTCTGAACAGTGAGGCTGAATTCCTTCGTGGCGGTGAAGCTGTTCGCATCCGTGACCAGAACGGTGAAGGTGCTGTTCCCAGCGGTCGTCGGAGTGCCGTCAAGGACACCAGCGGCGCTGAGGCTCAGACCCGCAGGCAGAGTGCCAGCGGTAAGGCTCCAGGTGAAGGGAGCGGTGCCGTTTTCAGTCGCCAGGGTGGTGGTGTAGGCCGAACCAACGATGCCGAGTGGCAGCGGTGAGATAGTGGTGATCGTCGGGCTGGCGGTGATCAGTACGCTGAACTCTTTGTTAGCGGTGAGGCTGTTCGCATCGGTGACCTGCACGGTGAAGGTGCTGCTGGCCGTGGCGGTCGGGGTCCCGGTGAGTTCACCTGTGGCGCTCAGGGTCAGGCCGGCTGGCAAGGTGCCCGCACTGACGGTCCAGGAGTAAGGAGCGGTGCCTGCCGTGGCTGCGAACTGAGTGGCAGCGAAGGGAACCTTCACGAGGCTCGTCAGCAGCGGTGAATCCGTGGTGATGGAAGGTGTGGTGGTGATCGTGGTGGCAAAGGCCTTGCTGGCAGTGAGGCCGTTCGAATCCGTGACCAGAACCGTGAAGTTCGAGGTTCCGAGAGCAGTCGGCGTGCCGCTGAGGAGACCGGTGGTGCTCAGGGTCAGACCGGCAGGCAGAGTGCCCGTGGAGACCGTGAAGGCGAGAGGAGCGGTGCCGCCCGCCGCAGCGATCTGAACGGAATAAGCAGCGTTGAGACCACCCACGGCCAGAGGCGAGGTGGAGGAGATGCTGACTGGAAGCTCAGCCATGCTGTCACCCTGGAAGGCGGTGGCACTGAAGGCGGTGTCCACCGTGACGCGGTCAAAGCTGTAGTGGGCCTGGCCACTCGGGCCGGAGATGACGATCGTGTAGGTGGCTTTGTTGCCAGGAATGTTCCACTTGGCCCAGTACTGGCCTGTGGAGGTGCTGTTCACGCCCTGTACAACCGAGGTCGGAGGAACTCCGTCAATGGTCGCGGTGATGACGTCGGCGAAGGCGCTGTTGGCGCCTTCGATGGGAGGAGCAGCGGCGGAGGAAATCTGGAGAATGATCGAGGTAAAACCATTGGTGGCATGAACCGTACCAGTGGTAGGAACGGTGATTTCTTCGGCCAGGGTGCCGCCGATGAAGTAGAGGTTACCGTTGGTATGACCCTGGCCATTCGTGGTGCGGAAGCGGGCACCAGCGGTGGTGGTGTAGCCGACGTCAGGCGTGCTGTCGTCGATGACAGACGTCATGAAGGTGCGGTTGCCGATGTCATTGAAGGTTTCCCAACCGAAGTGGGTCGTCCTGACATTGCCGCGAGTGCTTGGCTTGATCACACCTGCGACGCTGCCCAGTGCCGAGGCGAGGGGAGGCGTGGTGACGATAACCTTGTCAGGCTGCGCGCCGGCAGGACGCCAGACGGTGTCCACCACGAGACGGTCGATGCTGATGCTGACCGCAGGACCCGTGACGGTGTCCGAGGTGATGTCAAAGGTGTAGCTGCTGGAGGGATTGCCAGGGATGTTCCAGAGCGCCCAGATCTGGCCTTTGCCAGCGGCATTCGTGGCGGTGATGTAGGTCGGGGCGATGCCGTTGATGGAGCTGAAGTAGATCGGGGTGCGGATGGCACCTGCCTGAGCCACCGCCTGAGCGATGATGGTGGTGGAGCCGCTGCCGGTGCCGCTGGCTGGAGTGCCGGGAGGGGCGTTCGTCACCACGGTCACGCGTTCGTTCAGCTTCTGGCCTGCGGTGCCGACATACACGTTGTTTGAGCTGGCGAGATGGTCTTCAGCCGTCTGGCCGATGATGCTGACACCTGCGATGGCGGTGTTGCCAATGTCAGGAGTCGTGTCGTTGATCGGATCCACGGCGTTGGCCGCAGGATTCGAGAAGACTTCCCAGCCAAAATGAGTGGTGTTGATATTACCACGGGAGCTGGGAGCCAGCACGTCAATCACCTGTTCCAGGACAACGTTCAGCGCAGGGTTGCCTGTGGTGATGGTGTCAGGCTGATAGGCAGTCGGGCTGAAATGTGTGTCGACCACGAACTTGTCAAAGCTCCAACCACTCTGGTTGGCCGGGCCGGTCACCGTGAAGGTGTAGCTGGCCTTGTTGCCAGGGATCTTCCATTTGGCCCAGGCTTGGCCGCTGCCGTTGATGTTGTTGGCCACAACGACCTGCGGGGCGATTCCTTCGATGCTGCCGAAGCTCAGGCTGCTGCTCGGGAAGCCGCCAAACGCGGTGACTGCCTGGGCGATGATGGTGGTGAAACCTTCGGTGGCATGAGGGACACCGCTGGTGACGACGGTGACTTCTTCCGCCAGCGTGCCGGCGGCCACATACAGATTGCGCGTGCTGCTGATGTGGTCCTGCGCGTTCGTGGTGACAAAGCTCACGCCCGTGGTCGTGGTGCCGATGTCCGGTGTGCTGTCATTGATCGGCACATTGTCGAAGCCTGGATCGCAGAAGGTGTCCCAGCCAAACCAAGTGGTGTTGGCAGCGCCACGTGTCGTCGGAGCGATGATGCCCGCAACCTGGTCGATCTTGAAGGTGGGTTGCGACGCAGCGATCACGATGTCAGGCTGCGGCAGGGCGGCATCCCAATGCGTGTCGATCACGATGCGGGTGATGCTGTAGTTCGCCACGTTTGGATTACCGTTGATGGTGAAGACGTAGCTGGGCGCATTGCCTGGGACCACCCATTTGGCAAACACCTGCTCGGCGCCGGCGGCGTTCGTGCCACGGATGACCGTGGGCAGCACGCCATTGATGGAGCTCACGGAGATGTTGCCAGGAAAGGGACCGAATGCGGTGAGAAACTGGGCGATCACCGTCGTGTTGCCGGAGCCGTTGCCGGAGACAGGTGTTCCGACTGGGATGTTCGTCGCCACGGTAACCTGCTCATAAAGCGTGTGATCTGCGGCGCTGATATAGATGTTGCCGCTGTCGAGGACGTGGTCCTCGTTGTTCAGCGTCTTGACGTTCACGCCAAGGATCGCGGTGTCTCCCATGTCAGGAGTGCTGTCATCGATCGGCACGGCGCGGTTGCCTGCATCGTTGAAGTTATCCCAGCCGAAATAAGTCGTGTTGGCTCCGCCGCGTGTGCTGGGTGCCACCACGTTGGTTTGTTGATCTAGAGTGAAGGTGGCTGCAGAGGCGCTTAAACCACCCGCCGCAGCGAGTAGTAGAGCGACGAGGGGAGCGAAACGTCGATATTTCATGGGCACGCTACTTCGCCAAGCGCGCCCCCTGTCGCTGCGGGCCGTTTGATGTGAATTGACGGTGAAATAGCGGCCCGGAATCAGAAGGTCATTTGACCGACAAAAATTCGCAAACCAACGATGTGTAATGGTTTTGTCAGAGGTGCCGGGTGTCGATGAAACAACATCGGCAGCTCGTCATTACCGATGATTGTCTTCCAAAGCATTGCATCTCATCGATGGCAGCAAAGCCCGTTGCGCTGACTTCTTGAATCGAATCGAGCAGATGTCACGATGACGACAGTTCAGCGCAAACGGCCGCCAGCAGACGTATTATTGCCGTCTCCTTTACTGTCCCCCATGAAACGTCTCATCGCCCTCCTCCTCGGCTCGCTGACTGTCATCGCGCTTGCCGATGCTCCTCCGGACCTTCCGCTGCCTGTCGCCAGTTTCGGAGCCGCAGCCACTGAATCCGGCAGTGTCTATATCTACGGAGGTCACAGCGGTGTGCGTCATAAGTACAACCGTGATGAAGTGCATGGTGACTTCTACCACTGGCAGAGCGGTCTGAAGGAATGGGAAGCCCTGGCCAAGGATGAGCCTGCGCAGGGAGCCTCTCTCCTGGCCACGGACAAAGGCGTGATCCGTGTCGGCGGCATGGCCGCAAAGAATGCCAAGGGTGAAAAACAGGATCTCTGGTCCAGTGAGACCGCCGCCCGCTATGATGCGGCCGACAAGACGTGGCATCCTCTGCCAAAGCTCCCTGAGCGCCGCTCCAGCCATGACAGCATCGTCATTGGTGACACACTGTACGTCATTGGTGGTTGGGCTCTTCTCGGTGGTTCTGACACCAAGTGGCACAAGACCTACCTCACACTGGATCTCTCCAAGACTGACGCCAACTGGGAGTCCCACGAGCAGCCCTTCGAGCGCCGCGCGCTGGCCGTGTATGGCCTGGGTAACAAACTTTACGCCATCGGCGGCATGGACAGTGATGAGAGCATCACGAACGTAGTGTCCGTGCTGGATACCACCACTGGCAAGTGGAGTGATGGTCCTGAGCTGCCCAAGGCCAAGCTCGGCGGTTTTGGTTTCGCCGCTGTCGCTCACGAGGGCCGCCTCTTTGGCAGCGGGGCCGCAGGCACGCTGGTCGAGCTGCGCAAGGATGTGTGGGTGCCCATCGTGAAGTTGCAGCAGCCTCGCTACTTCCATCGCCTCGTCAGCGGTGGCGCGGGCAAGCTCATCGCCCTCGGCGGTGAGAACCGCGAAGGCAAGAAGTCCACGCCGGAAGTGATTGATCTGCCGGCCGTGGATTCGAAGCCTCTCCCCGAGGAGCCTGCCTCCAAGGAAGCCGCCGCTGGTGGTCATCCTCACTCCAAAGGTGGCAGCCCTCACGCGAAAGGCGGCAATCCCCACGCCAAGCCTGAGGCTGCTGCCGCGACCAAGTCCTGACGGGGCCTCACGGGCTCAATCTTTCGATCTTCCACCCATCGCCTTCGCGGACATAGCGAAGGCGATCGTGTAAACGGCTGGTGCGTCCCTGCCAGAACTCGATCTCACGCGGCATCAGTGTGTAGCCACCCCAGTCGGGAGGGCAGGGGATCTCACCTTCACCAAAGCGTGCTTCGAGTTCCGCGCGGCGGGCTTCCAGCCATTCACGACCCGGAATGACCCGGCTCTGTTCAGACACCCAGGCCCCGAGCTGGTTCCCACGCGGACGAGACGCAAAATAGCTCTCCGCCTCCGCGCGCGGCAGTTTTTCGATCCGGCCACGCACCGTGACCTGATGATGCCTTTGCACCCAGAGAAACACGGCACAGCCACGTGGATCCGCGCTGATCTCATGCCCCTTCCGGCTGTCATAGTTCGTGAAGAAGTGGAAACCCTGCGCATCCAGCCCCTTCAGCAGCACGGTGCGCGCGCTAGGGGAGCCATCCAGGCCGATCGTGGCCAGTTGCATGGCATTCGGCTCCGGCAGCTGATGGGCCAGCGCGTCCTGCATCCAGGCATTGAAGAGCTCAAAGGGGTCCGCAGGCAGCTTTTCCTCGGTCAGGCTGTCGAGATCGTAGCTGACCCGGAGGTCGCGGAGCGTGTGGGGCGGAAAATCCATCATGGTTCTGCCTGAAGAAACGCGAGCCAGGGCATTGCGGCAATCCCGGGTTTGCGCCTTCATGTGCCTGAATCAAGCCATGAATGCCCTCACTGGAGTTTTAAGCGACCTCGACCGCGTGCTGCTCAGCGCGGAGGACATCCGCGCCCGCATCTCGTCCATGGCGGCGCAGATCGAGCGCGATTACGCAGGCAAGCTGATCACCGTCGTGGCGCTCATGGACGGCGCCTTGTTCTTCGTCGCAGACCTCCTGCGGCAGATTGATCTGCCGATCCGTCTCGTCACCCTCGGCGCCAGCAGCTACCACGGCGGCACACACTCCACCGGCCAGGTGAAACTGCAGTGGCCCACTGGCGTGACCTTGGCGGACCAGGACATCCTCCTGCTGGATGACATCCTCGATACCGGCCTCACCCTTGCTGCCCTTCATCAGCGCCTGCAGGCCGAGAAGCCCGCCTCATTGCGCACCGGCGTGCTCTTGAACAAAAAGCGCCAGCGCACCCAGGACTGCCAGCTCGACTATTGCGGATTCGAGATCGCTGACGAGTTCGTCGTGGGCTACGGCATGGACTACCAGGGCCGCTTCCGCAACCTGCCCTGCATCGGCATTCTGAGACCCTGATCATGAAGGTGCGCGTGCTTTTCTTTTCCGTCCTGCGGGACATCACCGGCGCCGCCGAGCTCGAGTGGACCTGCCCTCCAGGTGCCGCGGTCTCCGTCCTGCTCGAGGAACTCTACACCCGCTGGCCCAAGCTCCGCGCCTGGGACACCAGTCTGCTCCTCGCCATCGACTGCGCCTACGTGAAGCGTGATGGGCTGCTTCATGAAGGCTGTGAAGTCGCCCTCATGCCCCCCGTTCAAGGCGGCTGATAGCAGCCATCACATCCCATGTGATGAGCTGTGGACACGGAAGTCTAACTGAAATGAAGTCACATTCACCATCTATGTCTGGAGCTAGAGCGGTGAAGGCAGGCTAATCGTTCGGGTCGTCTTCCAACGATAGCAAAGCGACGAGGCGGTCAAACTGGCGAGCCCCGGAGCGGCAGGCATACACGCACAGCTGGTCATGTCTGGCAGCCTCAATAGTACGACACATCCAGAAAGGGTTCATGATGCGAAGGGAAAATCGTAACCAAGCTCAGCCCCGATTAACCCACCTCATCAACCTCTATGAAATCTCTCCTCATTCTCTCATTTGCACTGTTCACCGCCGTGTCCCTTCCAAGTTGCCGGGAAAAGGGTCCTGGCGAGAAAATTGGGAACAAAATCGACGACGCTCTGGATCAACGGCCTGGTGAGGGCATCCGCGACGCGGTCGAAGACGTGACGAACAAATAATGCGTTTTAGGACGACATCTCGCGTCCTTCTCCAAGCCCGTTATCGCTCGCCCGCGATAACGGGCTTTTCATTGCCATGAACATATCGTGAAGCCTCAGATCATGCGTCTGGAATTGCCTCAAGAATCGGCCCTTTGAGGGCATCCGCTTTCAGCCGTGGAAACGAAGTTCAGCGCGAAACTCACGAGACGCAGGGAAGAGATCTTCTCTGCAACTCACACATCCACCTTATCTTACCGCTGCCTCATGCCCTCCAAGAAATCTCCCCCCGCCTCTCCCAAGCCCGCCGCTGGTGGCATGGGCGCACTGCCTCTCCCCAAAGGATCTGCCTTCCGAGTATGGGCTCCACACGCGGAGGCGGTGAGTGTGATCGGTTCGTTCAACAGCTTTGATGGATCCAAGCACGCGCTGAAGTCCGAGGGCAATGGCAACTGGTATGGCGAGATCAGCGAGGCCAAACCTGGGGATGAATACCGCTTTGAGATCAAAAACGGCGAACAAACTTTGAGTCGGATCGATCCCTATGCCCGTGAGGTGACGAACTCGGTGGGCAACGGGGTGATCTACCGTGATGAGTTCGACTGGTCAGGAGATGAGTTTCAGATGCCGCCCTGGAATGAGCTGGTGATTTATGAGCTGCACATCGGCACATTTGCGCGGAGCGAGGAAGGCAAGCCGGGCTCCTTTGACGACGCCATCAAACGCCTGCGATACCTGAAGGCTCTAGGCATCAACGCGGTGGAGGTGATGCCCATCGCTGAGTTTGCCGGGGATCTCTCCTGGGGCTACAACCCGGCGCACATTTTTTCGGTGGAGACGGCCTACGGCGGCCCGGACGGATTCAAGCGTTTCGTGAAGGCAGCCCACGCCCTGGGGATCGCGGTGATTCTGGACGTGGTCTACAATCACTTCGGCCCCTCTGACCTGGACCTCTGGCGTTTTGATGGCTGGAGCGAGAACGACAAGGGTGGCATTTATTTTTACAATGACGAGCGCTCGTCCACGCCCTGGGGTGACACGCGTCCCGACTATGGCCGGGGCGAGGTGCGTGCCTTCATTCATGACAATGCCATGATGTGGCTGGGCGAATTTCGCTGTGATGGTCTGCGCTATGACATGACGCTGTACA
Source organism: Prosthecobacter gellanilyticus (assembly GCF_007992435.1). Classification (GTDB taxonomy): domain Bacteria; phylum Verrucomicrobiota; class Verrucomicrobiia; order Verrucomicrobiales; family Verrucomicrobiaceae; genus Prosthecobacter; species Prosthecobacter gellanilyticus. The sequence continues at coordinate 205,320 of NZ_BKAG01000005.1, forward strand.
TCCGCAGCATCTCAGGCAATGGCGACGACATCCACGAAGGCTGGACGCTGGCGCAGTGGATCAACCGTGATGTAGGGGAGCGTTTTCCAGGCAAGATCACCATCGCGGAAGATCTGCGCAGCAATGAGGCGATCACCCTGCATGAAGACCAGGGCGGAGCGAATTTCGGCTCGCAATGGGATGACGGGTTTGTGCATCCGATCCGCGCGGCGGTGATCGCCTCCGATGATGCGCACCGGGACATGAACTCTGTGCGCGATGCCTTGCTGCACTGCTTTGGCGGGGATGTCTTCAAGCGTGTGGTGTATACCGAGTCTCATGATGAGGTGGCGAATGGCAAGGCGCGTGTGACTTCTGAGATTGATCCTTCGGATCCTGAAGGATGGTATGCGCTGAAGCGCTCCACGCTGGGAGCCGGGCTCGTTCTCACCTCACCAGGTATTCCCATGCTTTTCCAGGGTCAGACGATCCTGGAGGACGGCTGGTTCCAGGACACTGAGGCGCTGGACTGGGACAACCGGCGCAAGTTTCCAGGCGTGGGCAAGCTTTACCGGGACCTGGTGAGACTGCGCCGGAATCTGGACGGAGTTTCGGCGGGCCTCACCGGCCAGCATTTGTATGTGCATCACGTGAACAATGATGCAAAGGTCATTGCTTTCCATCGCCACAAGGAAGGCGGGCCGGATGACCATACTTTGATCGTGGCGAACTTCTCCGCGGTGGGTCTGGAGAGTTATGACATCGGCGCTCCTGCTGCTGGAAAGTGGATCGCCCGGTTTAACAGTGACTGGAATGGTTACCGTGAAGATCTGGGTAACTTCCCCGTGCATGATGTGGAGGCCGTCTCTGAACCCCGCGATGGCCAGCCAGCGTCCGCCACCGTGGCTGTAGGACCCTATTCACTGAACATCTATACGCTGGCCCCGGCCTAGCCGGGCTGCGACGCTGAGGCATCCCGGAATAGTCGTTATGTTTCACCTTTTTGTTAGGAAAAGGTGATCAGACTTGCGGGCGGGATGCCGATTGCGTTTACCACGGAGGCATAAAGGGGCACAGAGGTCTGAAAAGGAAAGACTACTTTTCCTCGCCTTCCGGCCCCTGGGCCTTCTCTTCAGCCAACTCACCCTTCTCATCTCCGAGGAACCGCTGATACAAGAATGACGCCGCCAGCGCGATCAGCGAGACCACGATCAACGCGCCGATGCGATACACGCTGTCGATGCGGGCCAGATCATGGAGGAAGAGTTTCAGCACGGTGATGCCAAGCAGACCGATGCCCGCATAGCGCGCCGGAGCGGCACGTTTCCACAGACCCAGGATGATGAGGATGAGCGCAAACAAGGCCCAGGCGATGGTGTAGCTCATGTCGCGGGCAAAGTTGCCGCTGAACTTGAACACCAGTGCGCTGCTACCGGGTTCCGTGAAGGCATCCGCGATCTCGATGTTCACCAGCAGGAAGAGGAGGATGCCGCCATAGGTGCAAAACAGGCCGCGCAGGTTTACCTCACCCCAGCGATGATTCGGAGCCTGCAGCCAGCGGGCCGCGGCAAACATCGCCAGCGCGGCGATGCTATAGGTGTAGAGCTGCCAGTTCAGGATCATTGTCTCACCACGCACATGGTAGCTCAGCGTCTCCAGGTTCAGAGAAAGCCTAACGAAAGATGCGGTGAGAAGCGCGGTGCCGGTGGCGCGCAGGCCCGGATGCGGCACACGACGGAAGAGCCAGCAGAGCGCCGCGCCTTCCAGGGCCCAGCCGAGGGTGATCCACTGCTTCTCATACTGGATCGGGAAAATCAGCGTGAAGAAGAGCAGCGCCACGCCGCCAAACCAGGCGAGCTGGTCCATGCGCGCCGGATTGTCCCGGCTGTGCTGCTTGATCACGTAGGCCAGCCCCAGCGCCGGTGCGAGGATGAAGGCGGCGGGCACCAGGCCCATGAAATCATTGGGCCAGGCCAGCTTCACCACGCGATACACCAAACCAAAAGCGACGAGGCCGGAGGCCGCTGACGTGATCCATGGCAGCTTGGTCTCGGCAAACTGTGCGCGGAAGATAAAGGGGAAGAGAACGAACAGCAGATAGAAGCCCAGATACCACAGCAGTGGCAGCGTGGGCTTCTCCGCACTGAAGTGCCCCACATGCCAGACCCACTCCAGGGCACCTACACACATCAGCGCCGTCAGCGCGAGCTGCGTGATCCCGCTGACCTTCACGATGCCGAGGAGGAACAGCGCGAGGATCAAGGCCAGCCCGAACATGGAGGACGGATTTGGAACCGGGATGACCTGGGTGGCCATCGTCAGCAGGGCAAAGGGCAGCACGGCCGAGCTCACCGGCACCAGCGAGACATGCTCCGTCTTCGGCATCTTCCGCTCCATCCACGCGCCCACACCGCTGAAGAGCATGGCAAAGCCGCCCACGATGATGAGGAAGGGACCGATGTCCGCATCACGACCTCCCGGCAGATGGAAAAGCCAGATGCCCGCCATGATCAAAGTCAGCACCAGCGAGGCCAGCAGCGGCAGCACCGCGCGGCTGATGGCGGCGAGCACGATGACCAGAATATCCACCAGCAGCACCGCTGGCCAGAGCGTGAGACCCACGGTCTCCAGCGTCAGCACCGGCAGCATCATGAGCACCAACGCAAAGAGCGGCGACCAGCCCGCAGGCAGCACCAGCTTCTCACCGCGACGTGTCCACAGCACCGAAAACGCTGTATGCAGCACTCCAAAGGCCAGGTAGATACCGAGTGTCTTGGTGAGCAGTTCCTGCGTCAGGTTCGCACTCGTCCAGAGCGTGAGATGCAGGAAGGTGAGACCGAGAACGATCGGATGTGCCCAGGCCACGCGCGGCTTTAGCCAGAAGATCCCCATCACCAGCGCATTGATGCCCAGCACAAAACTGTACAGCACCAGCGGGCGGATGGAGATGCTCTCGGAGGAGAGGAAGAAGAACGCAGTGATGAGCGCTCCCGCACTGACCAGCAGCGCGGCATCAGGCGTGGTATGGGGCTCATCATCGCGCTCCCGGATCCAGGCCACAGCCAGGGTGAAGATGAGGCCGAAGAAGAGGAACACGCCGATGGGCACCCATGTGGCCGAACCATAAGCGTAACCAGAGGCTTTGTAGAACTTGATCAGCCATCCCGCCTGCATCAGCAGCGTGCCGCCTGCGGCGAGGAGGGTGAGATACATCCAGCGCTTGTGCCGGACCACCGCCAGCACGCCGATGTCCAGCAGTGCGATGTAGCTGAAGAGCGCAAAGGGCTGGTCCTGCCCGGTCGAGCACAGCGGCGGTGTGAGGAAGCCACCCAGCATGCCGAGCACCGCCACGACCATGGCATTCATCCGCACGGCCAGGATGAAGGCGGTGACGGTGACGGTGATGAGGGACATGACCAAGAAGGTCACGGTGGGGCTGTTCAGCGGTGCCAGATGATACAGCGAATGTGCGGCAAAGGTGACTCCATAGGCCACCACGATCCCCGTGGCGCAGAGTGTCTGCCCGAGCACGGCGTGCAGCCTGCTCCGGCTGGTGAAGACGCCCACGACCATCAATGCCAAACCAATGATGTAACCGATCACGATGCGCATGGAGGGCGAGATCCAGCCACGCTCGAAGCTGAGCTTCACAAAGAACAGGATGCCCAGGAACATCGCCAGTCCGCCGATCCAGGCGAACATCTTGGCGCCCATGAACTGCTCGAGATTGATCTTCGGCAGGGCAGGTGGTGGCGTTGCCACGGGCTTGGAGGGGGCCAGCGTGGGAGGTGGGGCAAACTTCTCGAGTTCGAACTTCGCCGGAACTGGCAGGGGCGGCGGCACTGCAGCAGCAGGCTTGGCAGCGTCCACGCTGGCCTGAGCCATCAATTCACCAAGGTTGGTCGCGGCAGGCTTCTCGGGCTCAATCGATTTCTCCGGTGCCTTGGCGGCCGCTGTCTCCTGGGGTGGCGACCATGAAGTCTGCGGTGCGGAGGACACCGATGCATCACGCTCCGGCTTCGTACGGCTGGGGCTGGAAAGGCGCAGCAGCGTCTCGGCCTGGTTGGTGACCATCACACGCAGTTGGTTGAGCTGCGTCTCCAGGCTGCGCACCTTGGACTTGGCGTCCTGGGCGATGACGAGCGCCGCGATCGGCGCGATGATGAAACCGATCGCCAGGAGAATGAAGAGCACTTCCATGATCTCACCATGGCAGAGTGGCGCGGAAATGGAAAATCGAATCTCTCAATGAAGAGATTGAGCTACTCAATGCCCCACATGCACCTTCGTGTCATAACTGAAGGTTACGCGACCATCCTCATGGTGATCATCAAAGATCTGCTGCAGCTCCGCGAGCATCGGCTCATGGCGGAGATCACCTGCAGCAGGCGCATAGGAGCTGGAAAGCAGCCGCCCTTTCAGGCCCGCAAAATCGAAATGCTGGGCATTGGCAAAGGTGTGGGTCACATGCGGCCCTTTGAAAAACTGCGCCAGCTTGGTGGTGTCGATGTTTTCATGCCGCACCGTGGCGTAGTCGGAGCTGAACTGGAGCAGCAGCGTCTCATAGGCGCGCAGAAAGGGCGTGGCATCGAGCTGCCGCTCATTCCAGATCAGCACCACCCATCCGCCAGGCTTCAGGATGCGGTCACACTCCTGGCGCACGGCTTTGGCATCAAACCAGTGAAACGCCTGCGCCGCGACGACGAAGTCTGCGCAGTGATCTGGCAAGGTCGTGGCCTCGGCACTGCCTGCCACACTATGAAACTTCGCATGATGATGGAGCAGCCTCTCCGCCGCCTCCCGCATCTCACGGTTCGGCTCCACCGCATGCACCGTGCAGCCCGCCTCCAGGAAAAGGGCCGTCGAAATGCCTGTGCCTGACCCCAGGTCTGCGATCACGGCATCGCCGGTTAGGCCATAGTTCTCCCTCAGCAAGGTCACAATCTCCTGGGGATAGCCAGGTCGAAACCGCACGTAGTTTTCGACACGGTCAGAGAAACGCTGGGTCGGAGCAAGGCTGGTCATGGTGGTGAGCATCCTGCCAGAGTCGACACTGCTTGGAAACTGTGAATCCAGTTCTGTCGTGGCAACGAACTGAAAGTTTGCGGCGCATGGAGCGTCTCCTCCGTCCCACTTCAAACATCCATGAAAAAGTTCCTTCTTTCCCTCCTGCTGGTCGCCGGCATCGCCAGCGCCGCTGAAAAGTCCGTGCTCGATATCCCTCTCAAGGACATCGACGGCAAAGACACCTCCCTCAAAGCTTATCAGGGCAAGGTGCTGCTGGTCGTGAACGTGGCCTCCAAGTGCGGTCTGACCAAGCAGTACAAGGAGCTCCAGGCGCTGCATGAGAAGTACAAGGACCAGGGTTTCACCGTCGTTGGTTTCCCCTGCAATGATTTCGGCGCGCAGGAGCCCGGCACGAACGAGGAGATCAAAATCTTCTGCACCGAGAAGTACAACGTGAGCTTCCCCATGTTTGACAAGTTGCACGTCAAAGGCCCGGAGCGCCATGAGCTCTACACCGCCCTGACCGGCAAGGAAGGTGCCTTCCCGGGTGATGTGAAGTGGAACTTCGGCAAGTTCCTGATCGGCAAGGACGGCAAGCCCCTCCAGCGCTTCGAGCCGAAGACCACTCCTGACGATGCCGCTGTCACTGCCGCCATCGAGAAGGCCATCGCTGCCAAATAAGCGTCCTCATTTTTGAATCCAACAAGGCCGGGAGGGTTCACACCTTCCCGGCCTTTTCATGCTTGGACGGAAGACAAAGCCTTTTTACCACTCATGGACACTGATAAGCACTTATGACGAAGCCTTCTATGGTTTGGTCATTCGTGTAAATTAGTGTCCATTAGTGGTTAAAAATTCTGGCCTCCACGCCGCCATCTCTTTTCTCATGCTCGAAACCGCCATCCAGATCATTCAGAAGCTCCGCCGCGCAGGTCATGAGGCCCTGCTCGCGGGAGGTTGTGTGCGGGATCATCTCCTGGGACGCGAGCCCAAGGACTTTGATGTCGCTACCAGTGCCACGCCGGAGCAGGTGGAGGCGCTCTTTGCCTGCACGCAGATGGTGGGCGCGCACTTTGGCGTGGTCATTGTGAAGCTGCATGACGTGCATGTGGAGGTGGCCACCTTCCGCACGGACGGCAGTTACAAAGACGGACGTCGTCCCGAGAGCGTCACTTTTTCCACAGCGGAGGAAGATGCGCAGCGCCGCGACTTCACCATCAACGGCCTGTTCCGCGATCCGGTTGCTGATCGCATCATTGATTATGTCGGTGGTGTTGCAGACCTCGAGAAGCGTGTGCTGCGTGCCATCGGCGAGCCGGTGCGCCGTTTTGATGAGGACAAGCTGCGCCTGCTGCGCGCGGTGCGCTTTGCCACGGTGCTCGGCTTTGAGATCGAAGCTGAAACCTGGAAGGCCATCTGCGAGTTCGCGCCGCTGCTCCAGTCTGTGAGTGCAGAGCGCATCCGCGATGAGCTGATCAAGATCTTCCTGCATCCGAACAGGCTGCGCGGTTTTGATCTGCTCATGGACAGCGGCTTGATGCAGCAGGTGCTGCCGGAGATCCTGGTGCTGAAAGGCGTGGAGCAGCCGCCGCAGTGGCATCCGGAGGGAGATGTCTTCATCCACACACGTCTCATGCTCAGCCTGCTGCCGGAGCATGTCTCGCTGCCGCTGGTGATGAGCGTGCTGCTGCATGACATCGCCAAGCCTGCCACCTTCACGGTGGATGAGACAGGCCGCATCCGCTTCAACGGTCACGACAAGCTCGGCGCTGACATGACGGGTGACATCATGCGCCGCCTGAAGTTTCCCAATGATGTGATCGAGCCCACGCAGGTCGCGGTGGAGCATCACATGGCCTTCAAGGACGTGAAGAAGATGAAGAAGAGCACGCTGAAGCGCATGATGGCGCGTCCCACATGGCCGGACGAGCTCGCGCTGCATCGTGTCGACTGCCTGGGCTCGAACGGTCTGCTGGACAATTATGACTTCATGAAGGCGAAGGCGGAGGAGTTTTCCCAGCAGCCTTTGATTCCCAAGCCGCTGCTCAATGGCCGTGATCTCATCGAGCTTGGCTGGCAGCCTGGAAAGCATCTGGGCGATGTCCTGACGAAGGTGCAGGATGCGCAGCTCGATGGCGTGATCACCACTTCCGAGGAAGCGGTGGAGTGGCTGAAGGCCAGCAAGCTCATGCCCGAAGCCTGAGAAGCCATGAGATCAGGTGCAAGAGCGGGACTGCGTGCTCTGTTCCATGGCAAATGATGCCCACCACCCGCCGTCAGTTCATTGCCGAATCCTCCGCCCTGGCCGCCAGCACGCTGCTGACTGTGCCTGCGCAGGCTCAATCCGCCTCTCCTGTCTTCAAAAGCACCTGGCAGAATGATCTCGACCGCACCTGGCTCGGCGAATCCTTCTGGGCCAATCCGCTGCAAGACTGGCAGGTGCGCGAAGGCCGTGCGGAGTGCATCGCCGCGAAGCCGAACCGCAACATTCACGTGCTCACACGCGAGCTGGCGGATCGCAAAGGCGATCTGAGCATGAGTGTGACCATCGGCCGGGTCGGTGGTGGCAAGATCACGGGTGATGGCAAAGGCAGCGCGGGTTTCAAGATCGGCATCCTCGGCACCTTGCGTGACTATCCCGAACTGCGTGACTATCGAAACAACCTCGCCTTCAGCTCCGGATGGGATGTCGGCCTCACCGCCGGTGGTGGCTTGTTCTTTGGCGATGCGCGCCAGCCTCAGTCCAAGCTTGAACTGGGCGGGGCGGAGAGTGTGAAGCTGAAGCTCAGCGTGGAGCCGAAAGGAGCTGTGTATGCGCTGAAGCTCACTGTGCATGATGCCAAGGATGACAAGGTGCTCGGTGAGCTCGAGAAGGACGATGTGCGGCCTAATCAATTGATTGGCAATATCGCCGTCGGCTGCAACTTCGGTCCCGAGGGGCCGCGTGCAGGCGCGAAGGGCGGAGCCAACAAGAAGAAAAAGGCCGCGGCGGAAGGCGATGCCGGCGCCAACGTGGGCAATGGCCTCTTCTGGTTCAGCGACTGGGAGATCAGCGGCAGCAAGGTGGTGGCAGAGGAATCGCATCGCTTCGGGCCGCTTCTTTTCAATCATTACACGCTGAGTGACGGTGTCATGAAGATGACCGCGCAGATGCCACCGCTGGGTGCGGAGGACACACGTGAGGTGCGCTTTGAAGTGGAGGATGGAGATGCCTGGAAGGTCATCAGCACCGCGCTCATCCATGCGCAGGCACGCACCGCCAGTTTCCGTATCAGCGACTGGGACCCAAGCCAGGACATCAAGTACAGGCTCACCTACGTACTCAAGAGCCGCGAAGGCAAGACCACGCATCACCTGGAAGGCAAGATTCGTCGTGATCCTGTGGCACTCGATGGATTCAGCGTGGCGGATGTCTCGTGCAATATTCATACCGCGTTTCCGAATGCGCCGTATGTCGCTGCCGTGGCGAGGATGAATCCGGACCTGATGGCCTTTGTGGGGGATCAGTTTTATGAAAGCACCGCTGGGTATGGCGTGCAGCGTGATCCGCTGGAGCCTGCCATCCTCGACTACCTGCGGAAGTGGTTCTTCCACGGCTGGACGTGGCGTGACCTAACCAAGGATCGTCCAAGCGTCTCCCTGCCGGATGATCATGACGTGTATCAAGGAAACCTCTGGGGTGTCGGCGGTGAGGCACAGAAGACGACCCAGGAGGCTGGTGGTTATCAGATGATGGCGGAATGGGTGAATGTGGTGCATCGTACGCAGACCTCGCATCATCCCGACCCTTATGATTCGAAGCCCTGCAAACAGGGCATCACGAACTATTATGGAGCGATGACGTATGGCGGCATCAGCTTTGCCATCCTGGCGGATCGTCAGTTCAAATCTGCGCCCGAGGGCAATGTGCCGCCGACCGATGAACGCCCGGATCACATGATCAATCCGGATGCGGATCCGAAGCTCTCGGACATCGAAGGTCTCGAGCTGCTCGGCGGTAATCAAATGCAGTTCCTGGAGAAGTGGGTGCGTGACTGGCGAGGCGTGCAGATGAAGGCCGTCATCTCCCAGACCATCTTCACCGGCATGGCCACGACGCATGGCGGCGAGCGCCAGGTGCTGCGCATGGATTACGATCAAAACGGCTGGCCGCAGAAAGCGCGCAATGCCGCCCTGCGCATCATTCGCAAGGCTCACGCCTTCCACGTCGCGGGAGACCAGCATCTGCCTGCTGTGGTTCACTACGGCATCGATGAACCGCGTGATGCCGGCGTGGCCTTCGCCGGACCGGCGGTGAATGTGGGCTACCCGCGCTGGTGGGAACCGACCGAGAAGGTGAACAAGCTCAAGCCCGGCCAGGGTCTCACGGGTGACTTCATCGACCACTTCGGCCATCCGATGAATGTGCTCGCCGTGAAGAATGGTTCACATCAGCCGCGCACCCCGACCGTGGAGAACATGACCGACAAAGCCTCCGGCTTCGGCATGGTGAGGTTTAACAAAAAGCAGCGCACGATCACCTGTGAGTGCTGGCCTTTTGACAACGTTGGCGGCGCGCAGTTTGACACCTGGCCTGTCGTCTCCACGGAGCGCGACCAGTATGGTCGTGCGGCGAAAGCCCATCTGCCGACTTTGAAGATCACTGACAGCGAAAGCGCCGTCGTGGAGGTCATTGATGGTCGCACCACCGAGCTCGTCTACAGCATCCGCCTGAACCGCTCCGAATGGCAACCGCACGTTTTCGCCGAAGGTGACTACAACCTCCGCATCACCGAACCCGAGGCTGGTGCTGTGAAGGAACTCACCGGCATCAAGGCATCTGTGGATAACAAGGAAGTCATCGAGGTGAAGCTGGGATAGGCTTCAGCTCAAAGATCGAGTCGCGTTCCAGGAACCAGCATCATTTCCCGCGCGGTTTTGCGATGCCTGCCTGCAGGGGCAAAGACCAGGGTGCGTCCTGGCAGATTGACCTGCATGGACAGACGGCGGATCTGGGATTCCTCGTCGGAGCTGATCCAGAAGCGCCACCACGGACGTCTCGGTGAGAGGCAGAGGTAAAGCATGGGCAGCGAGTGGCCGTCTGCGGCCGGCACCATGCCCAGATGCGCGGCAGCGATGCCGCCCTCACCGCGGAGCCTATCCAAAAGCACGACAAGGTCGTCCTGTCCGAGTGAATGCGGGAGGATGGAGCTGGTGCCGCCGGATGCGCCGGAGTGATCCTGCTGATCGAGCGCCAGCAGAACCTTCCGCGTCTCCTGCGCGTCTCCGAGACGCCAGTAGTAGTCATGGACGATGTCTGAAGCTGTCTGATAAAGACTGCGGTCGGCCTTCACGGCGCGCTTGAGATGATCCAGCCCTGCAGAGTCATTGCGCCTGAGCAGCAGGCGTCCTAGCACAAGCCGGGCTGCGCCGTGGTCAGCATGTTTGAGGAGAAGGTCTGTGAGGAGCGGTTCAGCAGCTTCATCTCCTTGCAACTCGCACACTGCACTCACACGCTGCCATTCTTCCTCGCGTCTTGGGGAAGGGCCTGCCTCGGCAAACGGCCGCAGCAGCCGGGCACGCGCATGGCGCTTCTCCCAGTGTGATTTCACACACTCCGCCCACTGGCTGCCCACGGCGTTCCAGAGCTCGGGCAGAGCTGGCCCCAGCAGCCGCGAGGCTGCGCTGTCCGAGGCCTGAGGCAGTGGCAACGGCCTATCCAACTTTTCAAAAGTGTTCCATGTGCCGAGCCGTGTGAGGCGGTCACGCAGGCAGGGATGGGTGTCGGCGTTCGTGGTGTGGACGCGTTTGGACTCTTCGAATGCCTGCAGGGCAGGCGGACTGTCGAGGTTGCGCTCCAGAATCTGCATCATGCCCTGCAGTGCGGCAGCGGGAGGCGCGCCCAGCGTGGATGCCTCCCGCCAGAGGGGTGCCCAGAACGACTCGTCCAGCGTCCGGCTCACGGCGCGGAAACGTGTCAGAGCCTGGCTCATGGCCGCAGGTCCCACGTGCCTTGCTGCCGCTGCATCCGCCTCATATTCACAGGTGCGTGAGAGGACAAAGGCATGCGCGTTGAAGCGCGGCCAGAACCAGCGGACAAAATGTCTGAGGAAACCGAGAAAGAACCCTGCCGTCATCTCCTCCATCTTCTCAAAGATCCGCTCCCAGGAGCGTCTGAGCCGGTAGATCATGCCGGAGAACCGCCGGTGCTGCGGGGACAGATGACCGAACTCATGCGCGAGCACCGCCCGAAACTCATCCTCGGTCAGAGCGCTCATCAAGGGCAGGCCGATGACGAGATGACGCCGCCGCCAGAACGGCAGGCCGAAGCGGGGCATCTCGAAAACGGAGGCATTCATCTCCTCCGAAACATGCACGCAGTGAAACATCGGGGCGGAGGCTTTGGCGGCGAGTTCCCGGAGCACAGCGAAAAGTTGCGGGACCTGCCCGGCAGTCACCTGCACCTCTTTGGGCGGAATGGAGATGCTCCACGTGACGCGTCCGATCATCCAGAGTCCAAAGACCAGCACTGCGAGCCCGAGCCAGATGAAGATCACCCCCTGCTCCTGGCCAAGCACCGCTGCCAGAAACATGCCTGCCGCGCAGGAGAGCACGATGATGAAGGCCAGCGCGATCCCGAAGTAACCGACCAGCAGCCACAGGGCGGTGCGCACACGAAAGAGGAAGGGCGATCGAGCGGCCGCCGCATCCAGCCTGCCCACAAGATCATCAAACTTTTCCTGCCTCATGATGATGGGATGTTCTTCTCGGTGGTTCAGTTGGTTGACGCCTGGATGACGAGCCTGGCGGGGAAGTAGCGGTGCATGTTGAAGCTGCGTGCCAGGCCGGCATAGGTTTGTTTCATGGGAGCCGGATGGCTCACCGCCAGCCATGCCCACACCACGGCCCGCTGATGGAGCGCGATGCTGGACAGATCAATGGTGGCTGGTGCTGGCGGGGTGCTGCTTTTCAAGGCTGCGGCGATGCTGCCTGAGTCGTCGATGGGCTTGAGGTGGCTGAGAGCCCGGTCGAGCCAGACACCGGCCTTTTCAGCGCTGCCATCCATCTTTGCAGCAAGCGCGGCAGCCAGATGGAAGAGAGGATCTTCGAGGTGAGGAGATTGCTGGAGCCCGGCCTCCAGATCGCTCCAGCGCCTGGCCATGACCAGGGCTGGCTCACGGAGGTTCCCGGCCAGCGAGTCCAGTCCTGCGCGCGGAGTCTGCTGCAGGATGAACTCGTCATTGCCCAGCAGATCTGCGGTCAGCAGGGCAAACTCAGCAGCTGTCTCACGTCCATCCTCCCGCACCTGGATGCGCTTGAAGTAATTGGAAGAGACTGCCTGGGCGGCATTGGCATCTCCCTGCATCATATGAGCTTCCACCAGGGACAGATGCGCGACCATGCTCTGCGGGTTCAAGCGTGCCTTGGTCTGGAGCGTCTCGATGAGCGGCTTCCATTCGCCGAGGACTCGCCGGGCATCCTGCAGCATGTCGGCGAAGCGGCTGTTCTCGCCATCCATGGACACCGCTTTTTCGATCATCGGCAGCGCTGTCTGCCACTCACCGGCTGCGGCGTGATCATAGGCACGCGCATACCAGCACCATGAGGGCGCACCCTGCATCTCCGTGCACTTTTTCAGCAAGGATGATTGCAGGGCAGTGTCAGGCTCTTTGCGTGCACGCAGGTAGAGCAGCGCGGCATCGGCGGGGGCCGCGTCTGAAAGAGCGATGTACTCTGCCACCACATCGCTCTCGCTTTTCCCCATGTCTGTCTGGAGGTCCTGCCACACACGGTGGAGGGCCACCTGGACAGGGCGCTTCGCGACCTGCACCTTCAGCACACGCGCGATGCGTGCCTTGCTGGTCTCGTCCACAGCCAGGTTTCCATAGGCCATGATCATGTCATCTGTGGCTGTGCCGTTGACGATGCCCTCCTCGCAGAGCTGCATGGCCTGCGGTGCCAGCTTGATGCCCGCATAGTAGTCCACGACCTCCTGGATGCTGCCAGGATGCAGGCGGAGCTGCCTGTGCATCAGGTAGGTTGTGCCGTCAGAGAGGGTCATCTGTTTGGGCGGCTCCGTGAAGAAGTAGTTGATGCCATAGCGTGTCAGCAAGCGAGCGCCCGTGAAGACCTCTGGAATGCTGTCCGGGACTTCATGACCATCCTTCACATAGTAGATGGGCTGCTCAATAATGATGGCCCGGCCGCCCGGATTCAGCAGCCATGCGTTATCGTTGGCCCAACGGTCAAAAAAGCCACGCCGGATGTCCACACGGAGCGTCTCCTTCACGGCTCCATCCATCGTCAGCTCATGCGGCCCTTCCGGCAGGGTGATCTTGGTATAACCAGGATGGATCACTTGCTCGGGACCTCCATCAATTTTCAGGCGGAGAGCAGTGGGATACCCATTTGCGACATGCAGAGGAGCACTCTTGGCGAGATAGAAATTGTGCCAGATGGAGCCGGCCGTGCCCAGCACGACCAGCACGCAGACGATGCTCGCCCGACGGTGCTCCAGCCACAGCCTCTTCCAGGAGAACTTTCTCTCGGGGAGGAAGGACTGCGCCTTGGTCTGTTTGAGAGCTTTTTCAGACACGGCCACCATTTTGCGGAAGCCGGTGTGGTCTCCCAGTGATGGCAACTCTCTGAGCAGGATGTTGAACTGCTCCAGGGCCTCCGCGTGGTCACTGCGCTTCTGGTAAGCCAGGGCCAGATTTTCCAGCGGACTGATGTCATGCAACTGCGCTGCACCGGGTGCGCGCAGATGCTCGAGAAGCTCGGTGGCGGCTTCGAGATTGCCTGCATTCATGTGCAGCAGCGCCATGCCATGGCGTGCGGCTGGCAGCTCCCGGTTCAGTTCCAGGGCTCGTTCATAGAGGCGGCCTGCGTCTGCCGGATGGCCCAGGTGATGCTGCACTGCGGCAAAGTAGGCATGCAGAGGCGCGTCAGTGCTGAAATGCTCCAGAGCTTCCTTCATGAAGGAAGCGGCCTCCTGATGCTGATGAAACGCCAGCAGGCCGCGGTGATGCCTCTCGGCATTCTCAGGGGTGGGCTGGGCCACAAACTCGGCCTTCGTGCCCGAGTTGGTCATCTGCCGCTGGTCTTCCCATTTACCCAAGGCCGACACATAGTGCCGGTGGCAGGAGGGACACATGTCCATGATGCGTTTCCGCCCCAGTGGAATGATCGGGATGAAGACAATCACAAACCACAGGCGGGTGTCATAGCTTTCGAGATTGCCCGTCCTTCCACAGGACTGGCAGGCCCCCTGACGCGATGACCGGTTGGCTTTTCCGTAGTAATGAGTTCCGATTCCGTTGACGGTCGAGGGCATGATGGGCGGGGTGTCGGCGCATCCTGGGAAAACAGCGGCAGGCTGGCAAGTCACAAACCTAGCCATCTTGTAAAATGTCCGATCGCACCCGGGTCGATGAGATGGACGTGGCGGAGCAGGCCACGACTGGCTATAACAGGCATCCATCCATCATGCCCGCGAAGAAGAAGCCGAATGCCAAGCCGCTTGCCGGTGCGGACCTCATCAAAGAGGTCTGCCGGCGGATTCGTGTGGCGCGGAGTTATTGGGATGCGCATAACAACCGCGCGTGCCGAGGTGAGCGGGAGAAGGCGATGGCGCTCTATGAGACTTTGAGTGAAGCCGAGCGCGAGAAGGTGCCGCAGGAACTGCGCGTGTGGCTGCGCTATCGCAGTGAGAAGTATTTTGGCGATGACCGCACGCCGCCAGGAGGTGGGAAGCGATGAGCGCCAGCACGAAGGAGGGAATGCATCCGAGGAATCGCTTTCGCGAACGGTATGATTTTGCGAGGTTGATCGCGACGAGTCCGGCGCTGGGCGCTTTTGTGAAGGTGAACGCGCATGGAAATGAGTCCGTCGACTATGCAGATCCGAAGGCAGTGAAGGCTTTAAACCAGGCGTTGCTGAAGGATGCGTATGGTTTGGAAGAGTGGGACATTCCGCCGGGGTATCTCTGCCCGCCGATTCCGGGTCGCAGTGACCATGTGCATTATCTGGCGGATCTGATCTCCGTGAAGCGCGGACCATCGGTGCGTGTGCTGGACATCGGTACAGGCGCGAATTGCATTTATCCGCTGATCGGTGCCAGCGAGTATGGCTGGAGCTTTGTGGGGGCGGAGATTGATCCTGTGGCGCATCGTTGGGCGCAGAAGATGGTGACGTCGAATGCGAGTGTGGCGGGTCTCATTGAGTGTCGATTGCAGGCTTCGGCGAGGCAATGTTTTCGCGGTGTCATTCGTCCTGGCGAGCGGTTTGATCTGACGATGTGCAATCCTCCGTTTCATGGTTCTGCGGCGGAGGCTGCGGAAGGCACGGAGAGGAAGCTGAGGAATTTGCGGGTGAAAAAGCCGGCGCTGAACTTTGGCGGACGGGCTAACGAACTTTGGTGTGAAGGTGGCGAGCTGGCTTTTGTGCGGCGCATGATTCAGGAGAGCGAGGTCTATGCAAAGCAGTGCGGCTGGTTCACGACGCTGGTTTCGAAGAGCGCGCATCTGCCGAAGTTTGAGCAGGCTTTGCGGCAGGTGGGTGCCTCGGAAGTGAAGATCATCGACATGACGCAGGGACAGAAGAAGAGCCGGGTGCTGGCGTGGACGTTTGTGGCATGAGGGGGGGATGGCTATGAGGTCATAGGGAGCGCGGATCTCCGAATCCGCAGCAAGCTGGAACGCGCATCTGGCATGATGACGCTGCATGTGTGTTGTTCGACGCCAGTGCACCCTCCAAGTTGAACGCACTGACAGGCGACGTTCACCCTGCGAGTGCATGTTACCCGGCTGCGGATTCGGAGATCCGCGCTCCGTGGAGCTATTGGCAGCGCCGCATCCTGAGTGCCTTCCATCCCTGTTGGCACTAGCCGCTGCTGTCCGAGAGCTGGTCTAGGTGTGAATCACGGAAGATCGTGCGAGGGAGTCCGTATAAGGCCAACTCATTCATGAAACCATCGCTCGCGCTCTTTTCGTTCCTCGTCCTGGCTTCCTCGCTGTCGGCTGAGGTGAAGCTTTCCAAGGTTTTTACGCCGCACATGGTGCTGCAGCGTGATATGCCGGTGCCGGTCTGGGGCACGGCGGCTCCGGGTGAGAAGGTGGAGGTTGCCTTTGCCGGGCAGACGAAGTCGGCGACCGCGGATGACAAAGGCGCGTGGCGTGTGAAGCTGGATGCGCTGAAGGCCAGCGCGGAACCTCGTGTGCTGAGCATCGGCAGTCAGAAGATCGATGACGTGCTGGTGGGTGATGTGTGGATTGGCTCTGGGCAGTCGAACATGGACATGGTGGTCTCCAGCTATGTGGCGAATGACCCCGTGCTGGCAGAGGCGGCGAAGCAGAGCTATCCAAAACTCAGGCTGATGCGCAAAGAGGGGAACGCGACCTGGGAGCAGTCGACCCCTGAGACGAATCCGAAGTTCAGCGCGCTGCTGTTCTCCTTTGGCTTTGCGTTGCAGAAGGAGATCGATGTGCCGGTCGGCCTCATGGTCGGTGCGGTCGGTGGCACGCCTTCGGGGTTTTGGTTGAGCGAGGAGATGTATCGCAGTGACGCAGCTTCCGCCGAGGCGGTGAAGAAGTTCGCGCCGACCTATAATTATGATGAGCTTGTGGCCAAGCTCGCCGTGGCCAAGGCCGCCTATGAGGTGGAGCTGGCGAAGTGGAAGGTGGCTGCTGAGGCCGCGAAGAAAGAGGGCAAGGAAGTGCCGCGCGGTCCGCGCCCTCCCCAGGGTGTGGGCAAACCGGGCGAGACGAATTCGGGCAAGGTGGGGCAGCTCTTTGAGGCTTACATTCGTCCGTATGTGGGCTATGGCATCAAGGGGGTGCTCTGGGACCAGGGCGAGAGCCGCACGAACATTGTGGGGGTGGATCAGGTGACGCTCATGGGCGCGCTGATCGGTGGCTGGCGCAAGGCCTGGGGCCAGGGTGAGTTCCCCTGGATCTATGTGCAGAAGCCCAGCGGTGGTGGTTGCGCTTTTGATTATACCCAGCCGATGAATTCGCGCGCGGAGAAATTCGCGCCGCTGCCGGCGACGATCCCGAATCATCCGGATCGCGAGTACTCACACGTGGCCTTTGAGCAGATCATGAAGTATCCGAACACGCACATGGCCATCAGCAGTGATCTGGGCAATGGCATCCATCCGCCGAACAAGTCGGGTTATGGTGCACGTGCCGTGCAGGTGGCGCTGGCCGTGGCTTATGAGAAAGGGAATGAATACCTCGGTCCGCAGCTTGCTTCCCACTCCGTTTCTGGTGGCAAGATCACGCTGAAGTTCAAGCACACTGGCAAGGGGCTGGCGTTTAAGAATGGTGACAAGCTTCAGGGCTTCTCCATCGCAGGCGCTGACCAAAAGTTTGTTTGGGCGGACGCTGTGATCGAGGGGGATACAGTGGTTGTTTCCAGCAAGGATGTGCCGCAGGCTGCGGCTGTGCGTTATGCGTGGAGCAATGCGTTCCAGTGGGCGAACCTGTTTAATCAGGATGGTTTGCCGGCGCAGCCGTTTCGGACGGATGTGTGGTAGGTTGCGCGCTTTGACATCGGCGCGCATTTGATGCAACGTGTGCGCAGAGGATGTCTTCGAAATACGCTGTGGCATGTGCGCACG
>NZ_BKAG01000006.1 GCF_007992435.1 Prosthecobacter gellanilyticus
TTTTCGGGAACTGGTCTCGGCCTTCGAGCGCGCCGGAGGGCTGGTGCTGCAGTTCAGGCGCGGAGCTGGCCGCACATGGCGAGCAGCAAATACGCGATGGTGAGAATGATCGCCCATGTCGCCGGGGTAATGAGGGCGCGATTCGGGGGAGCAGCCTTGGTGAATGAGGAGTGGTTCATGGCGTGAGAGGTTTTGACACGCCAATCCTCACACGCTGCGCAGTGCTTCACCATCAGACCCCCGGCCTACGACCAAAGTCGGATCAATCCTTGTCAAAAAGCGGCAGCCTCACGGTGAAGGTCGTGCCCTGGCCCACGTCCGAGTCGATCTCCATGCTTCCATCATGCAGGTCCACGCAGCGCTTCACGATGACCAAGCCGAGACCTGTGCCTGGGATCTCACCGACATTGCTGCAGCGGTGGAAAGCCTCAAAGAGACGCGGGGTTTCATGCTTCGGAATGCCGATGCCGTGATCGATGACCTGGAACACCGCGTCTTTGCCCTCCCGGCGGCAGGTGAAGATCACCTCACTGCCTTCAGGGGAGTATTTGACCGCGTTTGCGATGATGTTGCTGAAGATGTGCCGCAGCAGTGATTCGTCCGCCCTTGCGCCGTCGATATCGCCCTCAGGCCGCCAGACGACGGTGCACCGGCGGTTCGTGGCGGAGAGGGCTTCATCCGTGAGTTTTTCAGCCAGGATGCTGAGATCTGAGCTCGCAGGCTTGCAGGGCAGTTTGCCAGCCTCCACACGGCCGAGCACCAGCACCTGCTCCATGAGGCCGGCCATGTGGCGGGTGGAACTGAAGATGTCCTGCTGCAGTTCCTGGCGTTGTTCTTTGGGCAGGCGCTCATCATAGTGGCGCATGAGCTCAATGGCGCTCATGATGATGCCCAGCGGGGTACGGAACTCATGACTCACCATGGTGACGAAGCGTGACTTCAGCTCACCGAGCTCGCGCTCCTGCGCCAATGCGCGTGTGAGATCTGCCTGCGTCTGGCTGAGCTCGGCGGTGCGCTCGTTCACGCTCTGCTCCAGCAGTGCGGCGACCTCGGTTTTGATGCGGTTGGACTTTCTCAGCGCCGCCACCCAGCCGCTGAAGACCAGCAGCACTGCCGCCGCGCCGCCACCCCACACCCAGATCTGACGTGTGCGCACCGCAGGCGAGACCCCGAGGGAACGTGCATCTCCGGGAGACATGAGCCAGAGCTGGCGTGGATCACGGTCTGTAGCCTTGTCCACCATGGCGCGGAGCAGCACTTCATCGTCAATCTTGAGTGTGTCAAAAGAAGCGCGGCCTTTCTCATGATGCGAGGCAGGGATCCTGACCCCATCTGATTCCAGCAGCATCGTGGTGCGCCAGCTTCCGCGGTCGATCGGGATCTGCTGCAGCATCAGCAGGCGGCCGCGCACCTCCACCAGGTCTGATGTGTGCGCACCCTCAGCCACTTCCGGAATGGTGGTCTCCACAGGCAGCACCTCCACGCGGCTGCCAAGCGTGCGGATCTGGCACTCCTTCATGTCCCAGCCATCTCCCAGAGTGCCCTCCACCGGACTCATGGGCGAGCCCATGACTTCCACCTCATCTCCAATGGCCAGATCAGGCCATGTGCCGCTGTCAGCGTACAGGGTCGCGCCGGTGCCAGATGTCCTGCTCCAGGGGCGCTGAAGCAGCACGCAGATAGCGCCCCCTGTGCCGCGGACGTAGATGAGCTCAGGTGAAGTGCGGCCGACGAGGGTGCCGCGGACACGCACCCGGTCCGCCAGCGGCACACCCTTCGCGGCCACGGCAGCCACGGTGCTTTCGGGGACAGCAAAAGGGTCCTCGCTGCCTGGTCGCACGACCTTCACATACGAAGGGGAGGGGACGAGCAGCAGATCACCCGGGCTTTGCAGCAGGCTGCGGCTGATGCCGGTGAAGCGCAGCTTCGCTCCATGCATGCCAGTGGGAAAGGTGGTGGAGGGCACGTCCCGCACATGGACGATGTACTGTGAATGCGGTCCCACGATCGAGTAGGACAGGACGTTGTTCTGCTGCATCCAGCCGGTGACCACGCCTTCCACGCTGACCCATTCATCATGGTTTCGCAGGGCTTTCACCTCCTCCAGCTCCATCTCCTGCGGTGGAGGTACAGGAGCCGTGCCGACCACACGGACATGACACCAGCTCAGACCGAACGTCTTCAGCTCTGAACCCGTTTCATCCACCACAGATCCTACCACCTCCACCAGGTCTCCTTCTTTCAGATCAGGCCACTGTCCGGCATCGCCATAGATGTAGTCTTTCTCCTCCGGGCCGCGTGGCACGAGCAGATAGCAGATCATGGCCCCGTCTGGTGCCTGCACGATGAGCTTCCGCTCCTGGGTGCGGGCGGTGAGCACCGCCTTTACGCGCAGTCGTTTGCCCGGCTCTACCTTGCGTTCCATCACATCTTTGATGGAGACCAGTGGCGCATCAAAGATACTCTGCGTGCCTGCCTCCAGGATTTCCACCTGCTTGACGTCCGGGACAAAGAGCACGCGACCGAAAGCGGGTGTGCTGACAACAGCGCCCGTCACTCGCAACTTGGCTCCATTCAGCCGGCGGGGGATCACGGACTCCTCAGGCGCGGTCACATACGCCTTCACGAAGCCGTCTGGAGAAACCACGGTGATCTCCAGGTCAGGAGCCTTGTACTTCCACTCCATCACATAACCTTCCAGGTTCACCCATTGATCATAGTTCTCCGGAAGGTTGAAGGTCTTCAGCGTCACGGATCTGCCCGGTGGCAGCGCGGCGGTGCCGACGATGTCCACGCTATCCGAGATGACGCGCGGATAGTACCTGCCACCAAAGGGGGTGGAAGTGGTATGGCCGGTGACCTCCACGAGGTCTCCCTGCTTCAAGGTCTCCTGCCGGCGCTTCAGCACGCCGACGGTGCCGGTGCCATCATTCAGGGTGAAGAAGCTGAACATGGTGCTCACGCCCATCACGGTGCCTTTCAGCTTCACGGGCTGGGGGGTGGATTCAGCCTCACGTCCGTCCAGCGCCAGCACCTCGCTGATCTTTGTCAGCGGCACCTCCTCCTGCGCCAGGACACTGCCTGACAGGCCGAGAAACAGCCAGAGGAGTGTGGAAAGCGAACGCGCCGTTAATATCATCAGGGAATACGCTACATCCAGCCAGCTCCCCCCGGCTAGATCAAGTATATCCGTCCGTATCCGACTTTCGTCGGATACGCCTGGTGCAAGACTCGAGATCTTCGATCCGTGCGCGGGCTGTTTGGAATCGCCGCCAGAAATTGTATTCCCCTGGAGAGAGGAGGCAGCTAGGGTGCGGCGCTTATGAAACCTGAAAGCAGTCTTCTCCCGAAGCTTTGGACGGTGCCGGAGGCCATCAGCAGCCGCCTCGGACGTGAACCTGGACCGCAACGATCCATGCTGGAGGAGGGGCATCTCATGATCATCCTGCACCAGCTGCCGCTCCCCGATGAGCACGACCGCAAAGCGGCGCTCTTCTGGCGAAACCCGCAGGGCGAGTGGAAAACCAACCTCAAGGGAATCGGCGTGGCGGCTCTGACCGAGCATCTGCGAGGCTTCGACAACAAGCTGGAGGAGCTGGAACAGGCGGAGAACAGGGCCAACACCGCCACGGAGTATCACATGGTGCTGGAGCAGATCGCCCCGGTGCTGCGAGCCTCGCGCGGCACCCACCGGGCTCTCCAGCAAGCCCGCGAGCTGCTGAAGAGCGAGCGTGAGCTGATCAACCTTCGAGATCAGGCGGCCGGCATCGAGCGGAACGCGGAGCTGCTGCTGCAGGATGCGCAGTTTGGCCTGAATTTCACCGTGGCCCGGCAGGCGGAGTCCCAGGCGGCGACCGCCCGGCAGATGGCGGCCACGGCGCACCGGCTGAACCTGCTGGCCGCGCTTTTCCTGCCGCTCACCGCCCTGGCCAGCATCTTTGGCATGGAGTTTCACAGCGGCATGCAGGACACGCCGCTGCACTTCTGGCTCATCTGCGTGGCGGGTGTGGTGCTGGGCATGCTGGTCATGTCCACCCTGATGAAGCGGGAGTGAGGTTGGTGAGATGATGTGATGGCCGCGCTTGTGTCTCAGCGCCGGGCTGTGCTATGAGGCGGGCGCATGAAGGTCAGCATCTTTGGTCTCGGGTATGTGGGCGCGGTCACCGCCGGGTGTCTCGCGGAGCAGGGGCATGTCATCATCGGCGCGGATGTGCAGCCGGAGAAGGTGGACGCCTTTAACACGGGCCGCTCTCCCATTGTGGAGCCTGAGCTGGATGACCTGCTGAACACGGCCCGCCGTGAAGGCCGTCTCTCCGCCACCACAAGCGCGCAGGAAGCCGTGCTCGGCTCGGACGTCAGCATCATCTGCGTGGGCACCCCCTCGTTGGAGTCCGGCGGGCTGAACCTCGACTTCGTCCGCAAGGTGAGCGAGCAGATCGCGGCCGTGCTGCGCAGCAGCGGCAAGAAGCACGTCATCCTTTTCCGCAGCACCATGCTGCCCGGCAGCACCCGCCACATGGTGGATGATTTCCTCACCGATCTGCGCGCCTCCGGCCAGATCCGCATCTACTACTGTCCCGAGTTCCTGCGCGAAGGTACGGCTGTGAAAGACTTTCGCACACCCTCGCTGGCCGTTGTTGGCACGCATGATGGTCAGGCACCTGAAAGCTCCGAGGCCCGCGAACTGCTCGGTGGTGAACCCGCTGTGCTGGGCTGGGAAGGGGCGGAGATGATCAAGTATTCCTGCAATTACTTCCACGCGCTGAAGGTGGGTTTTGCCAATGAGATCGGCCGCTTGTGCAAGCATCTCGGCGAGGATGGTGCCCGCGTGATGCAGGTGGTGTGCAGTGACACGAAGCTGAACATCTCCAGCTACTACATGAAGCCCGGCACGCCCTTTGGCGGCTCCTGCCTGCCGAAGGATGTGAGCGCGCTGCTCTCCTTTGGCCGTCAGGAAGGCATCTCCCTGCCCCTGCTGGCAAACACGCTGGACTCGAATCAATCCCACCTCGAGCTGCTGCTGAAGCTCATCACCAGCAAAGGTCTGCGCAAGGTAGGCCTGCTCGGCCTTTCCTTCAAAGCGGACACAGACGACCTGCGCGGCAGCCCCATGGTTGCCGTGGCGGAAAATTTGCTGGCCCGTGGCTATGAGGTGCGCATCTACGATCCGAGTCTGAATCTCTCACGTCTCATCGGCGCGAATGCCGCTGAGATGAAGCGCCGCATGCCGCATCTGGAGTCTCTTTTGAAACAGGAGGTCGGTGAGGTCATTGAACACGCGGATCTGGTGGTGGCTTCGAAGAAGTGTGCGCCGCTGGAGGTGCTGAAGCCGCTCGTTCGGCCTAACCAACTGGTGATCGATGTGAACGGCTGGCGTGATCTGAAGACGCTGCCGTGGAGTTACGAGGGGCTGTGCTGGTCTTGAGGAAACGTACTCATGCGCTTTAGCGCGTGAGAGCCAGGCAAGCCGTGAGATTGGTTTCGCCTGGAGAGATTCGAGGTCCCTGGAGATGGCAAGGCGGGTGCGCGCTAAAGCGCTGCACTAATTTGGCTCAATGTGCACATCATCGAGATCAAAGCTCTGCTGGGTGCCTTGTTGAGCGGCGACGAAGACGATCTTTCCCGCATGGCGCATTACATCACGCCAGGAGCATGCTTGGGTGCTGGGGATCCAGCCGGCGGCCTTGGCCTGCTCGTCGGTCCAGTCATAGCGGATCGTGGTGGAGATGGTTTGCCAGTCGGTGGTGAAGGGTGGCAGCTTTTCATAGCTCCACTGGTAGACATCGCGGGCAAAAATCTCCAGCCGGATGGCGCCGCCGGGCTGTGTGGCGCGGATCCTGGCACTCAGCGTGACTTTATCTCCACCGAGAAGCACAGGCCAGTCACCCGGCAGCGGCTGTGCATGGGCGATGGGGCGCAGGTTCTTGCCGCGTGAGATGGTGATGAAGCCATCGGGATGATGGGTTGCCTGATCGATGCCCTTCCAGCCTTGGTTGTCCTTGTCGAAGGTGAAGCGCAGGCCATCACGCTGCACGGGAAGCTTGGGGAGTGGTGTTACTTTTGGTTCGGGCAATCTTGTGTCGACGAGCGTGACGCCCGAGATGGAGTAGAGCTTGGCTCCCGGCGAGAGGTGAAGTCGCAGACGGAAGGTATCGCCCTCCGCCGGAAGTTTCTCATGCGTCACGTCACCGTCTGCGGAGAAGGTGATGGATTTGCCGGAGGCTCGCAGGACTCTTGTGGTGAGGATGGCGGTTTTGGAGGTGTCTTCAGCCTGATAGGAGGCGAAGCCGTCTTCACGCAAACGAGCGAGGCAGAGACTGGCGCCGCGCTTCCAGCCGAGATGAATGGTGGGGCTGCCGCCATAGTAGATCATGAGCTTGCCATCCTGCTGCACCGGCGGGCCTGCCTGGGCATAGATGCAGCCGCTGTCATAGCTGCCTTTGGCACCCAATGGCAGAAAGGCGGTTCCAGGCTGCACTCGCTGCCAGGTGATGGAGTCTGGGCTCCAGGCCAGCTCGACATCCACGACGCGGTTGTTGTCGAGATGATACATCATCACGTAGCCGAGATAGATGCCTGCATACGGAAACACCGTGAGCGCATAGGTCTGCGTGGCCTTGCCTTCGTCGAGGGTGCTGCGCAGCACCACGCCGCTGCTTTTCCAGTTCAGGAAGTCCGTGCTTTCAAGCCGGCTCACCAGTCTCTCACCGAGATACATCTTGGTGAACCAGAGGTATTTGCCGCTGCGCGTGTCGTAGAACGCATTGTTATGCGTATCGCCTTGCTTGGCGGAGAACCCCAGCATGTCCTGCGGTGCTGACCAGTGGATGCCATCCGCGCTGAAACAGGCATGCGGTTTGCCCAGGCCGGTGTCATAGACCATTTTGTAGCGACGTGAGGCGTCAGGATCATGCAGGTCTTTGAAGACGCCCACGTTTGGGCAATCGCGTGCCACGATGTTGTTGTCGCTGCTGCCGTCAAACTTGTGAAGACCGAGCGCCGGCTTCTTCCAAGTCAGGCCGTCCTTGGAGTTCGCATAGAGCAGATACCAGCCTACGTCATGCACGGTGGACGGGGCATCCATTTTGGCGATGACGTCCTTGTCTGCGAGCACGTCCTTGTACCAAAGCTTCCACTGCTGCTCATCACTGTCCCAGGTGACGTTGGGGTAATAGTTGTTCGTCGCATTTTCCCACGGCTGATCCGAAGGGAGCAGGGGATTCTCGGTGGCCTTTTCGGGTGTGCCAAGCGCAAGGCGTGCATTCTGCGCGTCTTCGATGACTCGCGTGTCCAGCATGAGCAGTTTGTCCTCCTGCGGTGGGACAATCGTTGGCTCAGCCGCATGTGTTGCGGCAGTGAGGAGAAGCAGGGCTGCGATGCGCATGAGGTGTCATACGCAGTTGAACAAAGTACTCATGCGCTTTAGAGCGTGAGAGCCAGGCAAGCCGTGAGATAGGTTTCGCTTGGTGAGATTCGATGCCCCCGGGAGATGTCATCGTCTGTGCGCGCTAAAGCGCAGCACTACTTTAGACGACTGGATCTGGACACACGTCCCGGCGCTGGCATTTGAGGCAGTGGTCGCCGAGGTAAAAGGTATCGAGAAAGCTCATCATTTGGCTGATAGTCTCACAGTCCTCGGTGACGATGCCTGCTTCGAAATTGCGGCGATGATCGCTCTTCGCGCCCAGGCCGGCGCCGGTAAGATTTGCGGAGCCGATGTAGGCGATGCGACCATCGGCGATGATGCACTTCATGTGCATGCGCGGACAGAGGATGCGGCTGAAGAGATCACTCTCGATCAGCTCGGGAAAGCGGTCGAAGTCGGCACGGAAGCGCGGTCCGGGCTCCTTGGCATGAATGAGGCGCACCTCCACGCCTTCACGCACCTTTTCTGCCAGCACCTGCAGGAAGGGGATGAACTTCTTCCCACGGCCCACATGCAGATCTTTTAAGTCGGCAGTGACCAGCCAGAGCAGTTTTTGCGCGGCGGGCACGATCTCCTGGAGCACCGCGGTGTAGGTCTCCTGGTTGATGACGAGACGCGGCGCGCTCATTCTTGGTTAGGCTATTCCGCTGTCTCCACCAGTTCCGCGCTCACCATACCTTGAGTGACGTGTCGCGGCTGGGCAATAAGGTCCACCAGGCGCTCAAAGGTCTCCCTGCCACGGGTGATCTCGATCTCCACACGAAGGAAGTAGATGGGGATCTCGCCCGGTGGCAGCTTGGGAAAGCGGACGTAGTCTTTTTCGGTGGTGAGGATGGCATCCGCGTCCGCTTTCACGCAGCGGTCGATGAACTGCGTGATCTCTTTCTCTTCAAAGCGATGGTGGTCGGTGAAGCGGGCATGCCACTGCACCTTGGCGCCGAGTTTGCGGCAGCCGTTTTCAAAGCTTTCCGGCACGGCGATGCCTGACAGGGCGCCGACGTATTTGCCTTTGAAGGCATCCAGTGGCAGGCGCTCGCCCGTGTGGATGTCTTGATAGTAGACGGGGCGGTGACGACACTCGATGATGTCGGCCACGGGATTGTATTTCTCGATCTGGCGGATGATGTCCGCGCTGTCGCCGTCAGATTTGGTTAGGAAAATGTAGCTGGCACGACGCAGGCTTTTTGGGGGCTCGCGCAAGGTGCCGCGTGGCAGCATGTAGCCAGTGCCAAAGGGGGCGGTTTTGTCCACGAGCACGATGTCATGGCGATGCTTGAGGCGGAGGTATTGCAGGCCATCATCCAGGATGAGCACGTCCGCACCGAATTTGCGGATGGCATGGTGGCCTGCCTTCACGCGATCGCGATCCACCACCACGGGCACGCCCTTGCAGTTGTGCGCCAGCATGAAGGGTTCATCGCCCGCGTTGTGGGAATCCAGCAGCACGCGCTCGCCATCGCTGACCACGCGCGGCAGCATGGCCTTGGGCTTGCGCGCCAGGCCCAGTTTGGCCGCGATGCGCCAGCTGAGCGGGTGTTTGCGCTGGCGCTTGCTTTTATAACCACGGCTGAGGATGGCCACGCGGCGGCCGCGATCTCGAAGAGACTTGGCGAGTAGTTCCACGACCGGAGTCTTGCCCGTGCCACCGACCGTGATGTTCCCCACGCTGATCACCGGCACGCCGAGGTGATGATCGTGGATGTAGCGCTCGCGGTAGAGGTAGAGGCGCAGCTTCACCGCGCCTTTGTAGATGCCGGAGAGGAACCAGAACACAGTGCGCAGCATGGACGCGCGAATCCCACGACGGTTGTGGATGATCACGTCGATGATGTATTGCTCGAGATCTTCGAGAGTGTCCTTCATGCGGGCCTCCGAGACTGCCGCAGGGCAGGGGAGGGCACAAGCAGGAAGGGTCTTGAAAATCAGGGCTTTCGCCAGGTGTCCTTCACGTCTCTCCGGGTGTAGCCAAGGTCCCAGGCGGCCTTCACGACCTCGTCGAGGAAGGCATGACTCTTGACGATCCATTTCTCCTCCATGTCCATGCTCCAAAGCAGTTTGCGGACAAGGGCCTCGTCCAGGCGCCCTGTGGCGAAGAGAATGGAAAGCAGCCGCAGGTCTTTGGGTCTGCCCACCAGTAGCTTGGAGACGGCCATGTCGTGCGGGTTCAGTGCCCACACATTCGGGTAACCCTCCAACGGCACTAAAGGGTCGCGAAAGTCGGCGGGGAAGTTGGCGAAGACGTCAGGCTTGATGATGTCTGCATAAACACCGTTTTCTTGATCATAGAGACTGAGTCTGCCGATGGCCTTCTGTAGAGTGATCGCAGTCTCCTCCTTCCAAGGATCAAGTATCAGGTCCGTGTCACGCGTCTGAAGGTAAGTATCAACGGTCTCCGGAAGATCAGGCCAGGTGGCAAAAGCAGAGGTGGAGCCGAAGATGATCAGCGGTGTCTCAGGGATGATCTTCCTAGCCTCCGAGAGGAGGCTGTTCAGTGACGCGAGATCCATGAAAAGGATTGTTTCTCCTGCTCATCCAGGACGGCGGGAAAGGGATCGTAGCCGCGAAACTCGCGTGCTTCCTCGTCATCACGCCGAAGAAGGCTGGTGAGCGTGAGGAAGCCTTGTCTCGTCGATTGTGCCGAGAGAATCACCTGACGCCATTCATCGAGCTTGGGTTTCGCCCAATGCCCGTGATTGACCCAGCGATCGATGGTCTCCAGCGCGACATCCAGCAACTCCGGCTGCTTCTCAAACTTGTCCGCCAAGTAGCAGAAATAGGCATGCTCCATCTCGTCCCCGGAGGGATCGTGGTAGGGCTGCCTGGAACTACTCATGGCGGGAGTTTACCCTTCAAATGAGGAGCTGGCAAGGGGGGCTCGGTTGGATCAGGCCTCTCCTGCGATGACAGGCGAGGCTGTGCCACGGCCCTTCTCCAGCAGGGTGCCGAGGCTGGCGACCATGCCGCCGATGTCGCTGAGATTGGAAGGGATGATCATGGTGGTGGAGGTTTTGGCCAGCTTGCCAAATTCTTCCACATACTGCTCGGCCACGCGCAGGTTCACGGCTTCACGACCACCAGGAGTGTTGATGGCGTGGGCGATGAGCGCCAGTCCCTGGGAGGTGGCCTGGGCCAGCAGCTCGATCTCGCGGGCCTTGCCCTCGGCTTCGTTGATCTGGCGGATCTTGATGGCTTCAGACTGCTTGATGGCTTCCTGCTTGTGACCTTCCGCGACGTTGATGCGGGCTTCGCGGTCACCTTCAGACATGGCCACCTGGGCGCGGCGCTCACGCTCGGCACGCATCTGTTTCTCCAGGGCATCCTTCACGGACTGCGGCGGATTGATGTTGCTGATCTCATAGCGCATCACCTTCACGCCCCAGGGCTCGCAGGCCTTGTCCAAGGCATCGACAATGTTCGCGTTGATGCTGTCACGCTCCTCAAAGGTGCGGTCGAGGTCCATCTTGCCGATCTCGGAGCGCAGCGTGGTCTGCGCGAGCTGCGAGGCGGCGGCGAAGTAGTTCGTGACGCCATAGGTGGCCTTCATCGGATCCAGCACCTGGAGGAAAAGCACGCCGTCGATCTCGATGGCGATGTTGTCCCGCGTGATACACATCTGGGAAGGCACGTCGATGACCTGCTCCTTCAGCGAGTGCTTGGCGACCACGCTGTCGAGGAAAGGAAAGAGCACATGGAAGCCTGCATCCAGGGTGCGGGAGTATTTACCGAGACGCTCAATGACAAAGGCGTTCCTCTGCGGCACCACGCGGGCGCCTTTGGTGATGGCGATGACGACAATGGCGGTGAAACCGAGCGCGGCGATGGTGCCAAATTCAAGGATCATAATGGGTGGGAGTGGGATTGTTCGTTAGGCGTGGTGTGAATCAGAAGATCGAATCAAAGAGCGCTCACGATGAGCATGAGGCCGTCACGAGCCGTGATGATCACCATGTCTCCGCGACTGTGGACGCTGGTGGAGCGGGCACTCCATTGCGCGCCTTTGAACTCCACCTTGCCGGTGACCTGCGGGCTTATGGCGCTGACGACGCGCGCTTCCTTGCCGATGAATTCTTCATCGACTTCAAGCGCACTGCCGGCCTGGGACCTGCCCATGAACCAGTCTTTGAAAGTGCGGCGCAGCCCCACCAGCAGCACGATGGAGGAGATGGCGAAAACGGCGGTCTGCGAGGCCAGCGTGGTGGTGAGGCCTAACCATGTGGTGAGCGAGGTCACCCAGGCTCCCATGCCGATGAAGATGAGGATGATGCCCGGCACGAAAAACTCCGCCAGGATCAGGACCAGTCCGACGATAAACCAAAGGATGCAGGGCTCGGGAAGCATTTGTGTGCTTCACCCCTGCGAAATCCAGCGCCTCCCACCATGAGAAAACAAAGGCCTGTTTGTAACCGAACCAATTGTCGGTCAAAAACAGGCCCGAAGACTCTCCTGGGTCTGCCCAGGGATCAAACTCAGCGCAGCTTCAGCTTCTGGCCGGGGCGGATGAGGTCGCCGCTCAGGCCGTTGGCAGCCTTGATCTTGGCCACGGTGGTCTTGTTTTTGATCGCGAGACCGTAAAGCGTGTCACCCTTGGCCACGGTGTGTGTGCTGCTGCCAGTGGACTTCTTCGCGGTGCTCTTGGACTTCGTGGAGGAGGACTTCGGCTTGGTGCTGCTGGCCACGGTCTTTCGCGGTGTGCTGGAGCTGCTGCTAGCCGTGCTACGCGTCGGGGTGCTGCGAGGGGGAGTGCTGCTGGAGCCGTGGAAGGCGTAGGGGTCGGCCTCGACTGGAGCCACAGGAGTCTCGTAGCTCGGCACGCTGCTGCCGCCACCCGAGACGTGGCCTGGCTGCCCTGGATATGGGTTATAGCCGCCGTCCGCCGGATAGTTGGACACATACGGGTCGCTCACGGAGCTCGACGATTTGGTGGAACCAGTCTCACAGGAAACAAGTCCAGCAGAGACGGCGACGAGGGCGAGGAGACGGGCGGAGGATGTCAGGAACATGATAAAGGCAGGGAGGCTTCGTCGGGGAAGGGCGGGTGAGTATGGTTTTCCGTTGGTTTTGTTCAACTTGAAATCCCGGGGTCTCCTGGGGGACGACTGGAGCCGCTCGATGGAGGCGCAGGCGGACCGAGGCGATCCTGGAGCAGCTCCTTGATCTCTCGCAGTTCGGAGCGCAGCTGGAGCACCTCGCCGTAGATATCATCCACCTCGTCCTGGTGGTTCCGGTTGTGGAACTCCATGATCTTCGCGCTGATGAAGGCCGTTAATGTGGCGTAGAGGGCGATGCCGCAGATCATGACCACACCGCCGACCATGCGGCCCTGGGGCGTGACGGGGTAGTGGTCGCCATAGCCCACGGTCGTGACCGTGGTGAGGGTCCACCAGAGAGCGTCGTAACCACTGCGGATGTTGGATTTCTCTGTCTGCTCGACCTCCAGGATGATCAGGGCGGCGCCGATGGTGAGCATGAGCGTCAGCAGCAGGGTGAGGGCGATCACCGCGCGCGCGGGGTCATTCTTTACAAGGCGCATGATGGCCCGGCCTGAGCGCACCGCGCGCAGCAGCAGGAGGAGGCGCATCAAACCCACCAGACGGCCCCAGCGCAGGGCATCCAGGCTCGGGATGCTGGCGGCGAGGTCAATCCAGCCCCACTTCAGGTAGCCGAGCTTGGAGGGGGCGGTGATGAGCTTGCGCAGGAAATCCGCCAAAAACAGGCAGCAGAGGGCGGTGTCCACCACGTGCAGCACCACCAGCACCTCGGGGTCGATTTTCAGGGTCATCTCCACCACCATGAAGGCCAGGACGAATATGGAGAGGCAGGCAATGACGAGGTCCCAGAGCCCCAACTGACCGCGGGGAGGCAGCGGCTGGGCTTTTTCAGCGGAGAGGGAAGGCTTCGGGAGAGCGGACTCCATGCCCGGCATAGTGATTCAGTCCCCGCTTTTTGGGAATCTGATTTTTGCGGCGCTGTGAGAGACGGATGCTGCGAGATTTGACGCTTTTGCATCGTTTAGTGCGCCCCTGACATCACGAAAATCGGCTGAAACCAGTCTTGCGGTTTTTCACCCCGCTCCCTAGTTTCGCCTCCCCCACACATGAAAATTGGCTTCAACCTCCTCCTCTGGACCGGTCACGTGACCGAAGAAAACTTCCCGATCATCGAAAAGCTCAAGGCCGCAGGCTATGATGGAGTCGAGGTCCCGATCTTTGATGTCAGCAATCCGGGCCACTTTGCCAAGATCGGCCAGGTGCTGAAGGATAACGGCCTGGAAGCCACCGCCGTGACCGTGCTGCCGGACGAGGCGCACAATGCCATCTCCCCGGTGGCTGCCAACCGCCAGGGCGCCATCGACCATCTGAAGCGTGTGATCGACTGCGCTCACAATGCCAATGTGCAGACTCTTGTGGGCCCCTACTATCAGGTGCTGGGTAATTTCACCGGCAAGTTCCCTTCCGAGGAAGAACTGGCCAACGCCGCTGAGGTGCATCGCGCCATCTCTCCGATCGCCGAAGCCGCTGGCGTGAAGTGCGCCATCGAGGCGCTGAACCGCTTTGAGTCCCACCTGCTGAACACGATGGAGCAGGCCTCCAGCTACGTGAAGCGCGTGGACCACCCGAACTTCGGCACGATGTATGACACCTTCCACGCGAACATCGAAGAGAAGAACCCCTTCACCGCCATCGACACCGTGTTTGCCACCGGCAAGCTGAACCACGTGCACATCTCGGAGAATGATCGTGGCACGCCTGGCCGTGGTCACATCAACATCACCGAGCAGATCCAGCACCTGAAGAAGATCGGCTACGATGGTTGGATGACCATCGAGGCCTTCGGCTCCGCGCTGCCTGACCTCGCTGCCGCCACCCGCTGCTGGCGTGACTTCTTCCCGACCACCGAGCAGGTGTATCAGGAAGGCATCGCGCTCATCAAGAAGGCTCTTGCCTGATCCTTTGTTAATCCTGGAAACGAAACGCTACGTTAAGCAACCATCCTATGAACAACGAAAAGACCCCAACCACACGCCGTGATTTCATCGGCAAAACCGCTGCCACGGCTGCCGTCACCTCCGTGGCCAGCTCCGGCCTGACGATCGCCCAGTCCGCGAATGTCGCCGGCAGTGACAAGATCAAAGTCGGCCTCATCGGCTCCGGCGGCCGCGGTTCAGGCGCTGCCAACCAGGCGCTGAGCACGAAGCAGGAAGGCATTGTCCTTCATGCCGTGTGTGATGCCTTCAAGGAAAAGGCCGAGGGCGCCCTCTCCAACCTGCGCACCAAGCACGCTGACAAGGTGCAGGTGGACGACAGCCGCATCTTCTCCGGCCTGGACGGCTACAAGAAGGTCATCGACTCTTGCGACCTCGTCATCCTCACCACCCCTCCCGGCTTCCGTCCGTATCACTTCGAAGCCGCTGTGAACGCGGGCAAGAACATCTTCATGGAGAAGCCTGTGGCTGTGGATGCTCCAGGCGTGCGCAAGGTGCAGGAGATGGCCAAGATCGCTGATGAGAAGAACCTCAAAGTGGTGGTCGGTCTTCAGCGCCGTTACCAGAACTGCTATATCGAAGCCCTGAAGCAGGTGAAGGAGCAGAACATCATCGGCGATATCGTCTCCGGCCAGGTCTACTGGAACGGCGGCGGCATCTGGTTCCGTGATAAGCAGCCCGGCCAGTCCGAGCTCATGTACCAGATCAACAACTGGTACTTCTTCACCTGGCTCTGCGGTGACCACATCAACGAGCAGCACATCCATAACATCGACGTGGCCAACTGGTTCATCGGCGGTCATCCGGAGAGCGCCCAGGGCATGGGTGGCCGTGAGCAGCGTGTGGACAAGAAGTTCGGCCAGATCTTTGACCACCACTACGTGGAGTACACCTACGCCAACGGCGTGCGCGTGAACAGCCAGTGCCGCCACCAGTCCGGCGTGTACAATGCCGTGCGCGAGGAGTTCACCGGCACGAAGGGCAAGATCTACCTCATCAACAGCGGCGCCTGCTATGCCGTGGATCACAAGGGCAACACCATCTGGAAGTATCGTCCATCCGGTGATGCTGGTGGTGCCGCCGAAGGCGAGCAGAAGGGCAAGAAAGCCCGTCGCGGCACGGACCCTGATCCGTACCAGACCGAGCACGACACCCTGCAGGCCGCCATCCGCGACAACAAGCCGCTGAACAACGCCTACTACGGCGCTGAGTCCACCATGACCGCCGTCCTCGGCCGCATGGCCACCTACTCCGGCAAGGAGATCAAGTGGGACGAAGCCCTCAACAGCAAGGTGCAGCACATGCCCGCCATCGTCACCGCCGAGACCGAGGCTCCGGTCAAGCCGAACGCCGAAGGCTGGTACCCAGTCGCCATCCCTGGCCAGAAGGTCGAGGGCGTGGAGATCGTCTAACCCCTTTGAGCCGCTGCGTGGAGAGTTCGCTCTCCCCAGTAAGCTCGCGCCCCGGTCTGCTTCGGCGGACCGGGGCTTTTTTTGTTTTTGGTTAGGCGGGAGCAGTTCCGGAAAGAATTGAACCGCTGATATGACGCTAATGAGACGCTCATATCCAAGGCATTTTATTAGCGTTCCATTAGTGTCATATCAGCGGTTAAAATGGTTTCAAAATGAGTGTCATGAAGCTTCATTAAACAGCATGGCCAAAGCACCTTCCAAAGCCTTCACCCGCATTCGTGCGGAAGTCATTCGTCTGGTGGGCCTGATCCCGGAAGGGAAGTTCACCACCTATGGCAGCATCGCCGTGCACATGAATGTGGTGGCGCGGCATGTGGCCACGGTGATGAGTCATCTCACACTTGAGGAATCGAAAGCGCTGCCCTGGCATCGCGTCGTGAGTGCGGATGCGCGCATCAGCCCGAACATGAATCCGGAGACCGCCAAGAAGCAACGCAGGCGTTTGAAGGCGGAAGGTATGAAGATCAATGCCGAGGGTTACATTCAAAACACCGATGAGCATTTTCATGTCGTGGGGCCACGAAGGGAGATTCGGTGGAGTGAGGTGAAGGACGAAGCTTGAGGGACGGGCGGATAGACATGGACTGCGGCAGCCTTGCTGCCGCTTTGGTGTTGGGCAGCCTTGCTGCCGGGAAAAGAGCCTCGATTAAACTCCTGACATTTGCGTGTTGGCGACGGCCAGCAGGGCTGGCCTGGAGAAAGCGGCAGCGGGCTGCCGCAGTCCAAAGCTGCGCGTCATGTCGCTCGGGGAGTTACTCAGGAGGCGTTGGCGAAAACCGCGACATCACCATCTCGACTCGGATCAGGTCGGATTCAGTCGGATCGCCCTCAGAACACACCGTTAGCGGCTGTAAACAGCGCCCGTCTCTCTTCCGCGTTTTCCGTGTGTTCCGTGTGTTCCGTAGGCCCTCCTTCATAGAATCCAGCTTGGATCTGGCTGGATTAACTTGGATCGACTTCGAGCCCCTCATCACCACTCGGATCAGGTCGGATTCAGTCGGATCGGCTCCCCGTCTCTGAAACCACCGTGAACAACCGTCAACCACGGTGAACAACTGTAAACGGCCCCCGTCTCCCTCTCGAAACGACAAAGCATTTCCACTCCATCGGTCAGGTCGAAAGAGGTCATCAAAAACAAAGAAGGATCTCATCAAAGAAGCCACAACGGGCAGCCTCATCCTCCCGCCAAACCCATGATTCCCCAAGTGACCCAAGCGGACCCTTTGGACACCGCGAACTCGCCCCCAAATCGTAAATCATAAATCGTAAATCATAAATGCCCGTTCGCACCCGCGCCCGCGGCACTCCTCCCAAGCTCCTACTTCGCCAACACTCCCAAAATCTCCGTCACGGCGATCCAGCCGAACATCACCAGGGCGATCGCCAGGACGATGTTGCTGAGCCATCTATTGCGCAGCTCGCCGATCCAGTCCCTGCGGTTGTTCAGATATAGCAGCAGCGTGGCGAGCAGCGGCACGGAGAAGGCTCCGATGATGGTGAAGAGCAGCACCACAGACACGGGCTTGTTGGCAAACAACAGCACCAGCGGTGTCCCCGCGAGAAAGAGCAGGTAGCCGCGATAAACTCGAGTGTTCTTGTATTGGGTGACTTCGGCCGGCGGCTGTTTGGCGTTCCGGCGATGCGCCATGAAGTCCGCAAAGAAATACGGCACGCCCTGCCACACCCCGAGCATGGACGCGAACACCGCGCACCAGAAGCCGATGAGGAAGGCCCAATGACCCACCGGCCCGAGCGCAGATTCCAGTCGCGAGGCCACCTCGAGCGCCATGCCATTGCCTTGGGTGACCACCGCATTGCAACCCGCCGCCACGATGGTGAGCGCGACGGCAAAGACGACCGTGACGCCATAAGCGAGCAGCAGGTCCATCCGCACGGCACGCCTATGACTGGGGCCGGTCCAGGCATTCTCACGGATCCAGTAGTCGTAGCAAAGCATGGTCATGCTGCCGCCGATGCCGCCGAAGATGGTGAGTACGGACTTGCCAGAGTTTGGCGGAAAGCTGGGCCAGAAGAGATCACGCAGCAGCTCCAGGCCATCCGGCTTCAGCAGGATGGCGCAGACCAGCACCGTCAGCACCATCACACCCACGAGGATCTTCATCACACGCTCAAACAGATCAAACTTCCCGCCCCAGACGAGCGCCGCCGCCATGACGGAATGAATGATGCCCCAGGCCCAGGTCGGCAGTTGTGGAAACAGGCTATGCCCGGCCAGACCACAGGCACTGGCCAGCGACGCGCCGACGGAGAAGGTCCAGATCAGTAGGTAGAGGAAGAAGAACTGACTGACCCAGCGCGGCAGCCGCTTCATGCAGGCCTCGATCATGGTGCTGCCGGTGGCGAGCTGCCAGCGCGCCATGCTTTCATTGAGCGCCCACTTCAGGATCACGCAGGCCAGCATGGCCCAGGCGAGTTGCGTGCCAAACTTCGCACCCATCACCGTGGCCGTGACCACATCTCCCGCGCCGATGCCCGCTGCCGCGAGGACCAAACCGGGCCCGAGGGCTTTGAAGGGAGTCAGGAGAGAGAGCTTGGGCATGCGGCTGAATCACCAATCAAACAGACATCAGGCCAAAAGCCATTCGAACCATGATTTCGACACGTCGAAGCTCACTTCTTGTTCCGAAAGTCCTCACCATACACGCCCCCCGTTTCCTCCGAACTGAGTTTCGGCTTGGAGCGATCCGGGCGATCTTCCGCGAACCAATGATTGTTCGAAAACACGAAGGTCTCCGGTGCCGTGCCTCCGCCGATGTTGATTTCGATCTGCACCTGGGCGCGACGGAAGGCGATGCGGTTGTCCGTGATCCTCACATTCCGGCAGGGGGCGAAGCGCTCGCCCTGGGTCTCTTGCAGGATGCGGAAGACCCACTTCTCCGGGAAGAGAATGGTGTTGCGGGTGAACAGCGCTCCATCCACGCCCACAAAAGCAGCGGCGCAAAGACTGCCCTCGATGACGCAGTCCTGCACCGTGAGGTTCTTGCCTTCATAGGCAGCATCTGGCGGGCGGAAGTAGTCCATGCCGGTGGATCCGCCCACGTTCAGCGGGCGCTGCCCGGCATCCTTGAAGTGGCATTTCTCCACCGTGATGTCGCTGGTGCCGCCTTTCATTTGGATGGCCGCGCTGGCGCTGAACCCCGGTTTGCCGATGAATCGGCAGCCGGTGACGAGAGACTTGTGACAGCCCACGAAGTCGATGCCCTGGCCGCCCCAGCCCGTGACCGTGCAGTCGCGGATGGTCATTTCGTCCAGGCCGCTGCACTTGATGCCATCGTGGTTGCCCGTGGGGCCGATGTCGCTGACCTCCACATGATCCAGGGTGATGCCCTTGACCGGGGAGGTGCGCTGGCCGCCGTCATCCAGGTTCAGACCATTCACCGCGTGGCCTTGGAAGCGCAGGTTTCGCAGAGTGAGTCGGTGGCACCGGCTGAACTGCCAGCCGCCATTGCCCCCCTGAAAGAGAGGCGGATTTTTTGGGTCGAGAGCCTCGATGGTCAGGTCATCCATCCCGCCGGTCTGATTTCCACCCGGGTAGGTGCCGGGGGCGATTTTCAGGGTGGTGCCCGATTTGAGGGTCGGGAGCGCGCTCCTCAGGGAGGCCGGGTCCCGCACCACGATTTCCTCCGCAGCGGCAGAAACGACCAGGAGAAGGGTGGCAGACAGGGTGGGGAGAAGGCGCATGCAGCCTCAGATACGCCATTTAGAGAGGTGGCTTTGCCAGGCAGAATGAATTTCGGCGGGTCTCTCCCGTCCGAAAGAGGGCCGGACAGCGTATCCGACCATAGACGGAGATCGCTTTCGAAAAAAAGCATCGCCTCACTGTAACCGACATGGCAGAATCAGTTATCTACTCCTGACATTTAGTTCATCATGCTCACTCCCATTGGCCAGACTCTGAAAGCCTCCCGCGAAGCGCGTGGGTTGAGCCTGCCTGATGTGGCCTATAAGACCCGCATCCCGGTGTCGCGGCTGGTCTTGCTGGAACAGGATAATTATGCGGCTCTGGGCGGGATGACGTATGCACGCTCCTTCCTGCGCCACTACAGCCAGTTTCTGGGCGTGGATGCCTCCGAGATGCTCCACGATCTGCCCAGCGGCGTGCTCGGCGGCCCGCGTGACTACCGCTATCTGCTTGAAAATCATGGAGATTGGGTGCCGCCGAAGAATGTCCGTCGGTATGCGAGCCGCCCAAACCTGAAGGTCCGCGCCCGCCGTTCCCCAGTGCCGGCGGGTCTTTTCATCTTCGTCCTGGTGC
Organism: Prosthecobacter gellanilyticus; assembly: GCF_007992435.1. Classification (GTDB taxonomy): domain Bacteria; phylum Verrucomicrobiota; class Verrucomicrobiia; order Verrucomicrobiales; family Verrucomicrobiaceae; genus Prosthecobacter; species Prosthecobacter gellanilyticus. Next base: position 20,157 of record NZ_BKAG01000006.1, read on the forward strand.
TCATTGGCACCGGCATATGGGGAAAATACGTGGCCGATGACCGTCTCGCGGCCGAGGAAGCGGCCAAGTCTGCCCCGGCTCTGCCCGCCCCGTCCACTCCCTTGAAGCCTCTGGCGGCCACCAGTGTTCAGGTGCCTCAGGTGAAGACTGATCTCCAGCCGCCCATCAAGATTTTGAAGGCCATTCCCGTGCCTGAAGATGAGCCTGTGCAAGGCTCTGCTGGAAATTCCTCCCGCGTGGAGTAAAGGGGCCGGGTATGAGAGATCAACCCACGCTACCAGCACGAGGCTGGTGGATCGCGCCGCTCGTTTTCGTCCTCTTCTTCATCGCTGCTGTCGTCACCGTCTGGCAGGTCAGTGAAGAGGGGCGTGAGCTCCTGGCGAAGTCCTTCATGACCATCGCCGGTTATCTTGCCACGCCGTTCGTGCTGGAGACCAGTGTGGCCCTCTTTGGCCTGGTGGCCGTGCTCGTCTTCAATGAATGGCGCCGGGCCAAGGACGGCCCGGACTACGTGGAGATGATGGTGGAGGATGATCCAGTCCCCGACATCGCAGCATTTGGAAAAGCAGGCCGAGCAGAAGTGACGCTCGGGGTGGCGAAAGATGCGAGTCTTCCGCATGGTGCCGGACTTTCTCCGCTCCCACCCCCCCAAAAAAAAGAAAGCGCCCCGACAAAAGCCGGAGCGCTTTGAGATCCCACATGTGCCGTTCGATTGGGGGCCTCGAATCCCAAAGGAGACGAGGTGGGTGCCCGTGAACAAGGGCGCTGTCTTCCAGTGAAGGCATGACATGACAACCCAGGTCACAAGCTCCCGGTGTCATAAAAACGGGTCGGGCCACAACAGTCTGAGGACGAGCACCGCAGGAAAGGGAGCATATGGCAGAAACACAAGCCTTCTGCCGCTGCGAAAATGATGTCAAAGAACTCACCGTCACGGGAGCCGCGACGGCCTTCTGAATTAGAGCAGAGTGTATCAGAAGCTAGTGCAAACTAGCAAGCCTGAATGCCCTCTTTTCAACTCATCCAGAGTCAAAGCAAACTACGTGCCACTCGGGTGGAATGGCGAAGGCAAAAAGCCCGAATGACGAAGCTCTGATAAAGAAGTCAGGGCCAGCCCCAAATTCGTCATTCGGTTTTCGTCACTCGTCATTTTTAAGTCACTGCGGTCCGTAGCCCGGCAGATACAGTGTCTGGGTTCCTTGGGGCTTCTTCGGCGTCGGTGCCAGGCGGGCAGGGGCCAGCGTCATCGGTGCCGGAGGCGCACCTGGCACATCGGGAGTCACCGGACGCAGGCCGGAGGCGATCTGTCTGCCCAGGCTGCTGGTGCCGCTGGCTACCCCATGAGCTCCCGCAGGTGCTGGAACGGAAGGCGCATTGTGCGGACGCTGGGCCAGGAGCTCGCCGTTCTTTTTCACCTGCACCGGGGAACCGAACGGAGTGGCCTTGTAGAAGAGTTCAGCCATGTGACCCGGCAGGCGGATGCAGCCATGGGACGCGGGGTAACCTGGCAGGTAGCCCTGATGCATGCCGATGGCGCCGTTGAAGCGCATGAACCAGTTCATGCTGGCACCCATGAACTTGCTTCCCGCAGGCGCGCTGTCCTTGCGCACGTCCACATCCTCCTGGACCACACTGCCCTCGCTGTCCACAAAGGCGCCGTACCAGGAGGAGCGGTGCTCCTGGTCCTTCTCAGTGACGCTGAAGCTGCCCGGGTGCGTGCCATGGCCTTCGCGACCGGAGGAGATGGGGGACAGGCCTACCAGCGTGCCATTTTTAAAGAGACCCACGTGCTGTTCCTCAATGCTGATCACGATCTTCGCGGGCACCTCGGCCTCCGCCTCGGCGGACCAGTAAGTGCCGTCGTTGCTCTTGGCGGGTGGTGCCACTTCCGAGGCACACTGGCTCAGGCAGGCGGCGGCGAGGAGGATCAGGGGAATACGCTGGACGGGGGACAGGAAGGGTGATGTCATGGGAGTCGAGGCAGGAGAATGAAAGCGTGGGGTGCGGTCGGAGTCGAGTACGAATGCCCAAAACCCGGACCTCGGCTCCAGCAGTATTCGCGCCTGACTCCCCTGCTGAGGGTCTGCTTTATCCCCTCGCGCCGGATTTGCCCACCGGCCCATTTCGCGCTTCATTTTATCCGAGTCCCAGCCCTCAGCCCATGTCCGCCAAGCCTACCACCCTCCTGCTCGCCGATGACCATGCCGTGGTCCGGCGTGGCTTCAGCATGATCCTGGCCGCGCAGTGGGACATGCAGGTGCTCGCGGAGGTCTCCAATGGCCGCGAGGCCGTGGAAAAGGCGGAGGAACTCCAGCCCGACGTGGTGGTCATGGACGTGACCATGCCCGAGCTTAATGGCATCGAGGCCACCCGCCGCCTGCTTAAGGTCTCTCCCCGCACCCGCGTCCTGGCCCTCTCCATGCACAAGGACTCCGTCTATGTGCGTGAGATCCTCCGCGCCGGTGCCAAGGGCTACCTGCTAAAGGACAGCAGCGAGGCCGACTTCCTGAAAGCCGTGCGCGCCGTGGCCATGGGCAAAGGCTACCTCAGCCCCGAGGTCGCAGATGCCGTGCTGGATGACTACCGCAAGCATGTCACCAACCCCATCGACCTGCTCTCCACCCGCGAACGAGAAGTGTTGCAAATGATCGCCGAGAGCAAGACGAACAAGGACATCGCCAATGCTCTCAATCTGAGTGTCTACACCGTGGAGGCGCATCGTGGCCGCATCATGGAAAAGCTGAACATGCACAGCGTGGGCGAGCTGGTGCGCTTTGCCCTGCGGAATGGCTTGATCGACTGATTCTCTTTCGCGAGCTGCACACTCACACGCCATGAGCTTCCGTTTCACACTCTTCCCACGTCGCATCACGGAGCGGACCGTGCTGTGGGGGCTGGTGCCAGGCTTTGCGCTCGTGGTCATCATGCTCGGCATGGCCGGTCTTGTGGCCGTGCGTGACAACCGCGAGATCCGCCTCAGCGCTACGAAGCTCGTGAAGGACCAGCTCCTCATCGCCCGCCTTTTGCATGAGGTGCAGGCGGAGGAGGATGCGCTGGCCCTGGCCTTGCACCGCCTAACCACAGATGCGAGTGCGCAGGACCGCGCCGCACGTGTGGCAGAGCTGAAGGATGCCGACAAAGGCGTGGCCCGCCTGGCGCAGCAGGCGACCAAGATGCCCCACGCGGCCGAATGGCGGCAGCTCGCCGTGGCCTCCCAGGAATTTTCAGCGGAGGCAGAGAAAGCCTTCTCTCAGGAGGGGGCCGTCTCGCCGGAGGTGATCGAAAAGCTCTTCACCAGTCACGAAAAGGTCGTGAAGCTGATCCACGGTCTCATCCTGGTCAGCAGCCAGCGCCTGATGGTGGTGGATGAGCAGATGAACCTCCAGCTGAAGGAACTGGCGGATGAATCCGCCTTCCTGCTCGGCGCCTGCTTCCTGCTCGCTGCCGCCTGTGCCGTGGCCACCATCATTTACGTGCGGCGCAGCGTGCACCGCATTGAGTGGCAGACAGACGAGATCAACCGCGTCTCCTGGCACATGCTGCAGACGCAGGAGGAGACCGCGCGCCGCTTCTCGCACGAATTGCATGATGAGTTAGGCCAGTCTCTCGCCGCCCTTCGCGCCAACCTCACCTCCATGACCCCGGAGCATCTGGAAGAGCGCCGGACGGACTGCGTGCAGCTTGTGGACGAGGCCATCTCCAACGTGCGCGAGCTCTCCCAGCTCCTGCGCCCCGTGATTCTCGATGACTTCGGGCTCGATGCCGGCCTGCGCTGGCTCGCGGAGAAGTTCGGCCAGCGTACCCGCATCCAGGTGAACTACGAGTCCACCCTCGAGACACGCCTGCAGAGCGATACCGAGACCCACCTCTTCCGCATCGCCCAGGAAGCCCTAACGAATATTGCTCGCCACTCCCAGGCCACCGAGGTCGGCATCCGCCTGGAGATCAAGGGTGCGAACGTGCGCCTCACCGTCCAGGACAACGGCAACGGCATCGGCGCCGACCGCCAGGAGTCTCGTCAAAGCCTCGGCCTCATCGGCATGCGCGCCCGCGCCCGCCAGTGCGGCGGCACCCTCAACCTCGAATCCGTCGATCCTCATGGTTTGCGGATCAAAGTCGAGGTTCCGTTGAAAACCGCGGAGGAGAATGAAGAGTCTGAAGGCTGAGAATCAGAGCAGGAAGGCTTGAAAAGAAGCGCCCGCCTCGCCAATCATTCCCGCCATGATCCAAGGCTGGCTAGGCGATGACTATTTGATGCTCTTCGACAATCAAGCGGAGGCGATGAGCTTTGCGGCGCGTTACGAGGTCACCGAACGATTGCCAGGTTATGCTCTTCTTGGACTCCGTGGCTGGGACGACTTCATTCTTTCCGATCCAGAAGGTGGGCTGCATATCGTGCCGACGATTCCGCTTGTGTCCGATAACATTACCGCCTATGACTTGAAGACCGATCTTGCGTCCATGCAGCCTGATCCACGATTCACCGATCGCATCAAATGGTATGTCCAGCCGATCGTTTTTGGCGGAGATCCGTCCGCTGAGCAGAACATAATCTGGATCTCGATCGACCAGCACGTCGATCTCGTGAAATGGTGGAATCGAAAGTATGATGAGATCAAAGGATGATTGAGTCTGATATCCAGAACAGCCCCGCCCCAACAGCCATGCATGAAGTTCATGTCGAGATTCATCGGTTCATAGACGATGCTCAGCCAAGTTGGGTAGAATGCACACTGCGTGATGCCTCTGGACGTGAGTGGCAGATCACAGACAAGGTGCCCACTTTTACCGAGGCTGCTCTGGATGCGGACAGCACCTATCCTCAGCCAGGCATGGTCAGATGTGAGATCGTGCGTGAATGGACGGACGAAGGCGGACGCCAGAGGTGTGTCATCAGCACCGCAGTCCCTGATGCTGTTGAAGCCGTAAGTGGCGAGACCTAGTTTGAAGTTTTCCGTGACCAGGTCATGACACAGTTAGCCTGACCGCTCAGGCCTCCAGTAATGAAACTCACAGTTCCCATCGCGAAAGCCTACAGCCGGAGTGTGATCGGTTCGATGCTGTTTCAAATACTGGTGTTGCTGCTGACCTCACTGGGTGACCCTGTTGGACAGGTGGTCATGTGGGTTCTCTACAGCATCCCCATCTTCTGGCTCATGGTGGCCATCATGGTCGCAAGCCGTCCCCGAAACCCCACGCGAGTTGATCTGATGGTGATTCGCTACGGCTTTTTTGTCATCCTGATCGCGGTGATGGGCTCCACCATGCTTCGGTGGACCCTGGCGGGCATTCCCTTTTGAAGCTCGATGCAAGCTCGCACGGCGGTCAGAGTTTTATCACTGTCACTCATTCCCATGCCACGCCTTCTCCATCTCCTGGCTACCACAGCCCTCTCCTTTTCCTCTGCCTTCGCAGCGGAGGAGTGGCAGAGTCTTTTCAATGGCAAGGACCTCACCGGCTGGCGGGCGAATGTGATGTCAGAGGCGTTCACCGTGGTGGACGGCACCATCAAGGCCCACGCGCCGAAGGAGAGCGCGCACCTCTTCTTTGCCGGTGATCTGAAGGAAGGTTTTGAGCGCTTCAAGGACTTCGAACTGGAGGTCACTTGCCGCAGCGAGCCCAACTCAAACGCGGGCATCTTCATCCACACAGACATGTCCACGCGGGACAAGGCGCTGCATCTGGCCAAAGGTTACGAGGTCCAGCTCAACAGCACCGAGAAGGAAAAGCGCAAGACCGGCAGTCTCTACGCGGTCGTGGATCTGGCGAAGTCACCCGTGGATGAGAGCCAGTGGTTCCGCGTGCGCATCGTCGTGCGTGGAAAGCGCATCATCATTCATCTCAATGACCAGCAGGTGGTGGACTACACCGAGCCGCCAGATGTGAAGCGCCCGCCGGAGCGTGCCGGTCGCCTGCTGAATCCCGAGGGCGGAGGCATCGCGCTCCAGGCCCATGACCCGAAGAGCGTTTTCTACTTCAAAGATATCCGCATCAAGAAGCTCGACTGAGAAGGGGGCAGCGCGCGTTTTTAAATCACATGGACCTATGAGCCCCATAAGTCCCATGTGACCCACGGATTGGAGCATGAGCCTTCTTCGAAGACATCCCAAAACCCGCCAGGCATCCCCGCGGCAAGTCCAGGCTTGAAACTCACCCGCTTTCCGCTGAAGACACGGTTTCCCTGCCTGACTCGACGACCCATGGACCCGACTGACCACGCCTTCTCCCTCCAGAAGATCGTGAGCAGGCCCATCAAGCCCGGCCAGGTCATGAAGTTCGGCGTCTTCGCCGGTATCCATGGCGATGAAGCTGCTGGCTGTCTCGCTGCGCATGAACTGGCGAAGTGGGCCGCCGAAAGGCCTCTCGAGGTGCATGATTTTGAACTGCACTTCTTCCCCATCTGCAATCCCACCGGCATCTCTCTCCGCACACGTCACAGCCACAGCGGCCTGGATCTGAACCGTCAGTTCTGGTGTGACTGCATCGAGCCTGAGATCATCTTTTTGGAAACCGAGCTCCGCAGCGAGCGCTATGACGGCATCATCTCCCTGCATTCGGATGACACCTCGGATGGCTGTTACGGCTTCGTCAGCGGTGACCTGCTTAGCGAGCACCTGCTGGAGCCCGCGCTGCAAGCCGCCAGCGAGTTCCTCCCGCGCAACGAACTCACCGTCATCGATGGCTTCCATGCCGAGCGCGGCATCATCAAAGAAGGTTACCTCGGCATCCTCCGCGCCCCACCTGATCAGCGCCCTCATGCCCTCGAGATCGTTTTCGAAACCCCCGCTCTCGCAGACATGCATCTTCAGGTGAAAGCCACCGTCGCCGCCGTGAAGCGCATCCTCGCCGAATACCGCGAACTCCAGGCCTACGCGGCGAACCTGTAACAACCTCTCTTCTCAAAGCGTCTTGAGAGAGCTCGAGCCGCATCACTACCAGCCATGTCCACTCCCTCCTCTAAAGCACGTTACATCATGATCGGCGGCTTCCTCGGCGCCGGCAAGACCACCACGGTGGGCAAGCTGGCCCACCATCTGAGCGATCAAGGGCTGAAGGTCGGCCTCATTACCAATGACCAGGCCGGCAGCCTGGTGGACACGAAGCTGCTGCGAGGTCAGGGCTTCGCCACGGAGGAGATCTCCGGCGGCTGCTTCTGCTGCCGCTTCGGCTCACTGGTGGATGCTGCAGGCCGTCTGAATGATGCCTCGAAGCCGGATGTCTTCATCGCCGAGCCCGTCGGAAGCTGCACGGACCTCGTCGCCACCGTGACCTATCCTTTGCGCCGCATGTATGGAGATGCCTTCACCATCGCCCCGCTCGCGGTGCTGGTGGACCCCGTGCGCGCACGCCGCGTGCTCGGTCTCGATCAGGGCGGCAGCTTCTCCAGCAAGGTCATCTACATCTTCAAAAAGCAGCTTGAGGAGGCAGACATCATCGTCATCAGCAAAAGCGACCTCGTCACCGATGACCAGCGCACCGAGCTCAAAGCCGCCCTCGAGCACGAATTCCCCGGTGCGAAGATCATCAGCGTCGCCCCACGTTCTGGCGAAGGCTTGAAGGACCTCTTCACCCAGCTCATGACGGATGAGCAGAAGAAGAAAAACTCCATGTCTGTCGACTACGAGGTCTACGCCGAGGGTGAGGCTTTGCTCGGCTGGCTAAATGCCACCGTGAGCCTGAAAGCGGAGAAGGAGTTCGAACCTAACGACTTCCTCCGCGCTCTCGCGGCTGATGTGCAGCTCCGTCTGCGTGAGATGGGTGCGGAGATCGCCCACTTCAAAATGACCTTCAGTCCGGATGACGGCATCGCGGGCGAGCTTGCCTCCATCAATGTCGTGCGCACGGACCAGGTGCCCGAGCTCGGCATGGAGCTCGATGAGCTTACGGAAGGCGGCCAGCTCATCATCAACCTGCGCGCCGAGGCGGATCCCGCCAGCCTCATGCAGGCCGTGCAGGACGCCATGAACTCCACCACACCTCTCTTCACCACGCTCACCGCCACGCTGGAGCATGAGGAGCACTTCCGTCCCGGCAAGCCCACGCCGACCCACCGCGACGCTTGATTGATCTCTGCCTAACGATCTATTTGTCATGCCATCCCGTCTCCCGCTTCTCCTCAGTTCATTCGTCTTCAGCACTCTCACCCTCTCCGCCACCGACTGGCTGGAGTGGCGCGGCAGTGACGGCCAGGGCACCAGCTCTGCCACCGGCCTGCCTGAGACCTGGAGCGAGACCAGCTCCGTCGTCTGGAAGACGCCCACTCCTGGCCGTGGTCACTCCACGCCCGTCATCGTCGGAGATCACATCTGGTTCACCACCGCCGTGGAAAAAGCCGCCAGCGAGGCCGAGGCCAAGGAGCGGCTCAAGAACAACACCGGTGACCAGCCCGTGACCGTGATGGACAACGTCAGCATCCGCGCTCTGGCGGTGGACAAGCTCAGCGGCAAGGTCCTGCATGATGTGGAGCTCCTGAACGTCAAAGCCCCGCAGTGGGTGCATCAGCTGAATAGCTACGCCTCGCCGTCACCCGTGGTGCATGAGGGCCGCCTCTATGCCTGCCACGGCAGCTTCGGCACCGCCTGCCTTGACCTCGCTACGCAAAAGGTTTTGTGGACGAATCAGGAGCTTCAGGTCATGCACGAAAACGGCCCCGGCTCCACGCCCGTGCTCTGCCAGGGCAAGCTCATTGTGCACTTTGATGGCAGCGATCAGCAGTTCATCGCCGCTTATGACACCGCCACCGGCAAGGTCGCCTGGAAAACCGCGCGCAGTGGCGAGATGGACCCGCGTCCGCAGCAAAAGAAGGCTTATGGCACACCGCTCGTCGTCACCATGAACGGCCAGCCTGTCATTGTCAGTCCGGCCGCCAATTGGATTTATGGTTATGCTCCCGCCACCGGCAAGGAACTGTGGAAGGTGCCCTATGGCGAGCTCGGCTTCTCCATGAGCGTGCGCCCCGTGGCCGATGCGCAGCGCATCTACTTCAGCACCAGCTTTGGCAAGTCCCAGGTCATCGCCCTGGACTATGCAGGCAAGAAGGAGCCCGCGATCGCCTGGAGGAATAACAAGAACGCGCCCAAGATGTGCTCGCCCGTGCTCGCAGGCGGACTGCTTTTCTATGTGGATGACGGCGGCATCGTCAGTTGCGTGGACCCGGCCACGGGCGAGGCTCATTACCGCGAGCGCATCGGTGGCAAATTCAGCGCCTCACCCATCGTTGCGGATAACAAACTATACTTCGCCAGCCGTGAGGGCGTGATCACCACGCTCCCTGCCACCAAAGAGTTCAAGGTCCTCGCCCAGAACACCCTCGACGGCTCCCTCATGGCCAGCCCCATCGCGGTCGATGGCGCGCTCTACCTGCGCACAGACAAAGCTCTGTATAGGATTGGCAAATGAGGCCTTGATGCCCTCACTTCTTGAGCTTGGGCAGAAAGATCGCGATCAAGACCGCCACCACGCAGACGGCTGCGATGATGAGCATGAGAGGATTGAATGAGGTGGCTGATTCCATGCTGATAAAGGTAAAGGCTACGGCCTGAGCGCCACCACAAAATCATCGCCAAACACCGCATCGATGGCTCCGCGCAGGCGGCCCTCGAGCAGGCCCACGTTATCCTCGGCTTCATACTCAGGCACGCTCGGATTCGTGGCCAGCTCCCAGCTATGATCGCTGCGATGCACCGGAAACACCCGGCCCGCGTAGTCGTGATACACCTTCGTGGCGGCGGTGAATTTGCGGATGCGGTAGCGCTGGTCGTTGGCCAGTTGTCCCCAGCCTGTCATCGTCCCGTCACGCTGCAGCGCCACGCCATATTCCCCTCCAATGCTGAGGCTGATGAGATCACGCAGATCTCCAGGCATCGGGATCACAGGCGCTTTGTTTTCGCCCCAGTAGGCAGGCGTGCCGTCACGGCCGCGCAGCGCGCACCAGCCCAGGCTGGGGAGGGTGATGAGCTGCCGGATCTGGCCCATGTCACCCGGAGGGGTGCTTCCAGGATCACCCATCGGCACCAGGCTGCCATCACTGAGCGAGACAAAGCCCGAGCTGCCCGGGCCTGCATGCACACGGACCGGTACCTGGCTGCCCGTGGGGCTCCAGATCTTCGGAGCCTCGCTTGAGGTTATGTCCCATGCCGCTGCCTTGCCATTGCTCATCAGCGCCACCGTGCAGTCACCGTTGCAGTCCATCTGCACCACGTCTTTGATGGCAGACACATCCAGCTCCGTGCCCGGCCCCCAGCCGCGGATCTCACCATCAGGCAGCAGCGCATAGGCATGGCGGCTGCCGCCGGCGATCGCCACCACCTGGCCCAGATCCTTCGGAATCAGACCCATGTGGGGTGGAAACATATTGGAGATGGAGTTCACCTGTTTACGCTGGATGGCGATGACGCTGCCAGCCTGCACAGGGCGCTTGGTCGGAGTACTGGTTAGGTCGGTCTTTGCGGGCGCGGGGCTGGCGGATGGCGCGGACGCCGAGGTGGCCTGGCCGCCATTGTTCACGGCCTCGTCTGACCATTCCTGCAGCACGGTCTTCACACGCAGGGCACCTGCGCGGTCACCTGCGCTGCTGCGCTTTTCCTCCAGGGGCTTCAGCAGCTTCTCCGCGGATTCGCGGGCCACCTTGACCGCCGCCTCATGGGTGCTCTGCAGCGTGTCCAGCTGCTTCCGGTAAATGCCACGCATCTTCTGCAAAGGCGGCACGAGGGTGAAGTCATTCCCGGCGTCAGGCAGCGGACTCTTCTGCGTGATCATCTCGATCTCGGCGCGGTAGGCCTGCTGCTCCGTCGGCGAAAGGCGCGGGTAGTCACGCTTCAGTGCGGTGATGTACATCGTGTCCAGCTTCTGGTGCTCAGCCACCAGGTCGGCCTTCACAGGTGGAGGGGAATGCTCACGCAGCTTCCGCCGCAGATCCGCCAGTTCGGCATCATGCTTCTCCAGCTCGGCCATCTGCGCGTTCACCGTGACCTGCAGCGCCTTGTCACCCTGAAACCCGGACCATTTCGGCAGCCGCCACACCAGCAGGTCAAACTCTCCCTCGCCCTGATTCTTCCCGTCTTTATAGCGCGTGCTCAGCACAGCCCAGTCATGGCCCTTGCTCACGGCGAGGTCCGTCACGGGCGCTGGGGTGGCCTGGCGCCAGACTTCCTCACCACTGGCCACCTCAAAGGCGCGCAAGGTGTTGTCTGACCAGCTCGTCAGCGCGAGACGTTCACCGTCCACCAGCGCGCCGCTGAGCAGGAAAGGGCCCTCCTTTGGCACAGCAGGCAGCGTCGCCAGCACCTGGAAATCTGGGAGAGTGATGACCTTGGGCGTGGACCCGGCCGTCAGGATCTTTGCATCACCAGGCTTGCCAAAGAAGCGTGTGATGTAGTTCACCGCCCTGCCTTCGATCCGCGTCATCACGCCTGTGTCCGTGGCATAGCGTGTAGTGGCGGAGTTGTACCTCTTCTTCTCCACGTCCGTCAGTTCAGAGGCATTGATGCCCACCTCGCGTCCATCAGGCATCAGCCCCAGGCCATAGGGGCGGCCTTTGAAACCTTCGACCCGGGTGAACTTCTCATCCTGGCCTGGCTTCCAGACCCACAGATTGTCCGTCTCGTCTGCATTGGTGCCGCAGGCCACCACGGTCTTCGTCTCCGGCACATAAACCATGCTGAGCAACTGTTCGTTAGGAAACTGCGCGCTATGGGTCACTGCACCGGTGCCCAGGTCAATGAATGCCGCCTTGTCCAGACGGAAGCCGTAGACCATCACCTGCTTCTCATCCGGAGTCACTTGCATACGCGTGAGCTGGTCCACACCGGCATTGACATTCATCATCTCCTTCTGCGTGACCAGATCCCACATGCGCAGCGTGCCGTCACTGCTGGCGGAGAGCACGCGGCGCTGGTCGCTGAGCAGGCTGACCGCATACACGGGCAGCTTGTGTCCCGCCAGCTTCGCTACCTCGCCGGGCTCGCCTTCCGGCACCGAATACGGTGTGCTGTCCGGCAGCGGCTGCGGCGGGGCAGGCGCTGTCACCCGCTTGCTCAGTTCCGGCAAAGTTGGTTTGGCGGTGGCCATCGCGGGCGCCGGGGCATCCGGTGTCACGGCCGGTGCTGGCGGTGGTTCAGAGGCAGGCTTCTTTTCAGCTTCGGCACTCCCAGGCTCAGGCGCCGGCGGGGCTTCCACTACCTTGGCAGGCTCTGGTGTGCTCTTGGGCTCTTCCACACTCACCTTGTCCTTCAGTAGCACTCCGGCAAACACCACCACCAGCACCACACAAGCCGCCGCCCAGCCGAGAGGTCCCAGGAAACGCTTCACGCTTGCAAAAGGCGATGGCCTGTAAGTGCTGTAGTCCTCCAGCGAATCCGGCGCTGGATGTGCCGTGGGTGCCGCACCACGCTTCGTCGCGTGCTTGGTTGATGTCGATGATGCATCCGCCGTTTTCGTGTCACTGCGATTGCCCTCCGCCGTGGCCGTCAGCAGCGCCACCTTCACCTCGGAAGCTTTTTGATAGCGCTCCTCGGGATCGCTCATCAGGCATTTCGAGATCACGCTCGCAAAACCTTCCGGCAGTCCCTTGCCCGCATCCTTGCCTGCTGCTGTCGGCGTCTTGCCCGTGAGCATCTCATGGATCACCACACCCAGCGAGTAGATGTCCGCGCGATGGTCCACCTTCGCGCCGATGATGAGCCGCTCCGGTGCCGTGTAGTCCGGCGTGCCGTATTCCACCTCATCCGGATGCGCTTGCGCGGAAAGATCACGCGCCAGCCCGAAGTCCGCCACCTTCACCTTCCAGTCATCCGTGATCAGGATGTTCGCGGGCTTGATGTCACGATGCGCCACCCCGCGGTCATGAGCGAACTGCAGCGCATCACAAAGCTGCGCGATCACCTCGCGCGCCCGTTCCTTCGTGATCTCACCCTTCCTTGTTCGGTGATGCAGATCACACCCTTCCACAAACTCCATCACCAGGAAGAGGTGGTGCATGTACGTCTGCCCGAAATCAAACACCGCCACGATGTGCGGATGCACCAGCTTCGCCATCGCGCGCGCCTCTTTGATGAAGCGCTGCACGTCTTCCGGATTCTGCGCGGCGGCGGAGGGCAGCACCTTGATGGCAGCCCACCGGTCCAGCGCGATCTGCCGGGCCTTGTACACCGCTCCCATGCCGCCGATCCCCACGATCTCATGCATCTCATACTGCGGCATCAGCTGCGCCAGCTCCATCAGCGATGGGTATGCCGCTGCCTCGTCCGCAGGTGACGGCTGCTCTTGCGCTGGGTCGACGGGGTCTTCGGGCATCTAACGGAGGTCTGAATATAATACGGAAATGGGCGCGGACCTTACAAGGAAGCCCCCGGTTCAGGCCAGAGAAAAGCATGTGACTTTACACGCTCTTGACACCGGCCGGGCAAGTTCCGTCGCCCCCCGGTAGAGGAAGACGTGAGTCTTCCCTCTGGCTTGGGTAGAGGAAAACGTCAGTTTTCCCTCCGGCAGCTGTCCCGCCCTCACGTGGGTTGCACTTCCTCCCGGGCCGGGAAAGGTGCCTCGTTTGAAGCTCTGGCTGTTCTCCCTCACCCTCCTGGCCACTGCCGCGCAGGCCGGCACCTCCTGGTCGTGGCTGAATGGCAAGATTGCGGACATCCATGTCCATCAGTTCATTCTCCAGACCAGCCTTGGCACGTTCCCACCAGCTCCGGCCCCGCAGACCCATGAGCAGGCGGGCTTCCATAGCGGCTTTGCCCCCGAGGCAGGCGCCGCCCGCTGGGTGCAGGTGGATCTCGGTCGCGAATATGCGCTGGAGGCCGTGGTCGTGGTCCCCGCTTCCCTCGGAGGTGCCTTTCCCTACGGCTTTCCGCATCACTTCCGGGTGGACGCCTCAAATGACGCCTTGTTGGCGGATTCCACCACCCTCCTGGATCACTCACCAGATCAAAAAAGCGCTGAAGCCTGCCTCGCTCCCTGGCACATGCCGGCCAAGGGGGTGAAAGCCCGCTACGTCCGCTTCACGGCCACCCAGCTTGCCGCGCAGCCCCGTCTGGAAAAGCGCTTCATCTTCTGCCTGGGTGAACTGCTGGTCTTCAGCGGTGGGCGGAATGTCGCGCTCCATGCCCAGGTGCTCGCGCCGAACTCCGTGGAAACCCTTCCCACCTGGTCGCCAAAGCATCTGGTGGACGGCTACCACGCGCTCGGTCTGCCTGTGTGGCCGGACAATGTGCAGGGTAATGGCTGGCATAGCGCCATCTTTACCCGTGCCGATGCCACGTGCTGGGTGCAGGCAGCTTTCAGCACTCCACGTGAACTGCAGGAGATCCGTCTTATTCCATCCCACCCTCGCGACTACCCCGACCGCCCCGGTTTTGGCTTTCCACATCGCTTCAAGGTGGAGGCCGATGACCGCATCATCTTTGACAGCACAAGCACGGACTTCCCACCCCCTGGCGACATGCCCGTGGTCATTCCCACACCCGGACTGCAGGCCCAGACCATTCGCATCACCGCCACCCGGCTCTTTGAGCGCAGCAGTGACTTTGTTTTTGCCTTGGCTGAGCTTCAGGCCTTCGTCGGTGGTAAAAATCGCGCGCTGGGTGCCAGGGTTACCAGTTCGGATGAAACTCTCACCCCTTCATGGAGTCACGCCGGGCTGGTAGATGGTCGCAGCAGCTCGGGCCGGCTGGAAGATGAGTCCTCATGGCTGGAGGGACTCTCTCATCGGCGCGAGACCGAGGCAGAGCTCAAGGTGCTGGATGCCCGCTTGTTGACGGAGATCTACCGTGCCGAACGGCGCACGATCTATCTGTTGCTGACCAGTGTTCTTGTCTTCCTGGTGGCCGGACTCGTTCTCTTGCTTCGTCTCCGCCGCTCCCGCCGTCTCGAGATGGAAGCCCTCCGTCACCGTATCTCGCGGGATCTGCATGACGAGATCGGCAGCCACCTCGGCAGCATCCGCCTCATGTCAGAGCTCGCGCTCCGCGAGAGCAGCGCCCCCTCTGAATCTCTCGAGGAAATCCACCGCCTCGCCGGTGAGGCCGCCGAGTCCATGCGCGGCATCGTCTGGCTCGTCAGGGAAGGGGATTCCCCGCGCCTCTCCAGCCTCGCCGAGGCCATGCGCCAGAGCGCCACCGCTCTTCTCAAAGGCACCACGTGGACCTTGCAGGCTCCCAAGGACGACACCACCACCGCCTCGCTCGAGTTCCATCGCCAGGTCTTCCTCTTCTTTCGCGAGGCCGGGCACAACATCGCCCGCCACGCCCAGGCCACCCAGACGAACATCGAACTCCACTGGACACCGAAGCGTTTCACCCTGCACATCCACGACAACGGCCTCGGCTTCGACCCGCAAATCATCACCACCGGCAACGGCCTCGCCAACCTCCGCCACCGCGCCGAAGTCCTCAAAGCTGTCCTCAAGATCGAAAGCACTCCAGGTCAGGGAACTCACATCCATCTCGAAGCTCCCATGGCCTAACATGAAATAATATTTCTACCCTTAATCTTTCTACCATACTTCCCCGTTCGCATGCACACCCTCTGGATCATCGAAGACCACACCGCCTTCCGCCGCACCCTCGTGCGCGTCTTGAATGCTGAAGAAGGCCTCCAGTGCACCCGTGACTTCGACTCCTGCGAAAAAGCTCTCGCCGTCCTCGCCAAACCCGAATCACCCGACCTCATTCTCCTTGATGTCGGCCTCCCCGGCATGAGCGGCATCGAAGGCATCCGCCTCATCAAAGACCGCAGCCCCCAAACCCTCGTCGTCATCCTCACCGTTTTTGAAGACGATGACAAAGTCTTCCAGGCCATCTGCGCCGGCGCTTCCGGCTACTTGTTGAAGACCAGCAGCGCCGCCGATATCACCCAGGCCGTGCGCGATGCCCTTGCCGGTGGTTCTCCCATGAACCCTCGCATCGCCCGCCGCGTGCTTGAGATGTTCTCCAAGCTCGCTCCAAAGCAGGGCGACTACGGCCTCAGCGACCGCGAAAAAGAGATCCTCCAGCTCATGGTCACCGGCCTCATCAAGAAGGAGATCGCCGACCGCCTCACCCTCAGCGTGCATACCGTGGATACCTACCTGCGCCGCATCTACGAAAAGCTGGAGGTCAATACCCGCACCGGCGCCGTCGCCAAAGCTCTGAAGGAAGGCCTGGTTTGATGCGTTGGTTCTCACCCAACTCGTCCCCATGAAAATCCCCAGCCTCCTCGCGCTTCTCGCCACCGCCACTTTCGCCTTCGCCGCTGACCACCCGGACACCACCGGCTTCAAAGACCTCTTCACCGCCGATCTCTCGAACACCGTCGCTCCCGGCGGCTGGGGTTTTGCAGATGGCGTGCTCGTCGCCAAAGATCACGACACCCTTTGGACCAAGGACTCCTACGGTGACTTCGTCCTTGATCTCGAGTTCAAGGTCGCCAAGGAATCCAACAGCGGCATCTTCCTCCGCTCTGGCGATATCAAGAACGTCCTCGCCGCCCTTGAGATCCAGGTGCACGAAAGCACGGACGGCAGCAAATACGGCATGGTCAGCGCCATCTATGACGCCATGCCACCGTCGAAGAATGCCTCGAAACCTGTGGGTGAATGGAACCACATCACCATCACTTGCAAAGGCCCCCAGGTCACCGTGTTGCTGAATGGCGAGGAAGTCATCAACGCCAACCTCGACAACTGGCCCGAAGCTGGCAAGAACCCCGACGGCACGCCTAACAAATTCAAGAAAGCCCTCAAAGACTACGCCCGCACCGGCCCCATCGGCCTCCAGGGCCTGCACGGCAAAGCCCAGGCCCCCGTCTGGTATCGCAACCTGAAGATCAAGGCGCTCTAACTCATAGGTCTCTGTGCAGGCCCTCAACGGTTCAAGGCCGCTCTCGCAGCCTAGCCTGCACAGGATCTCAAACGTCGGTCATTGAACCCTGGTTCCATGTCCAACACGTCTCCTCACCAAGCCCAACGGGCTTGTGTATGTGAGCCCAGGGTTCGCAGAACCCTGGGTATCCAAAGAATCACACCTCTTTCTCGTCGAACCCCGAAGGGGTTCCGTCCATCTCCGAGATCCCCCCGACCTCAATCCCACACATACGCTTCGTCCCACGACTGGCCGTGACGGCGCAGCAATTCACGATACTCATCCTGAAACGTCACCTTCCGATGATGCTCGGGTTGATTCTCAATGTATCGAATCACATCCGCCACCTTTGACTCAGACACCGAGAAACATCCATACCCGGACTGCCAGTGAAACTGGCGCAACAACCCGCCGCGTTCCTGAATCCAGTTGGTCGATACCCGTTTGACCTCCTTCACAAACTCCGCAATGGCGATCGTGCGTGACAGCGTTGTGATAAGATGGACATGATCCGCCACACCTCCGACCTGCAACGGTAGGCAGTCCAGTGACTTCGCGCAGCCCCCCAGGTAGGCATGCACCTCAGATCGAAAAGCCGTTTCGTGAAAAACTGGCTCGCGTCCCTTGGTTGAGAAAACCGTATGGATCAAAGCACGTGCGATGGATTGTGGCATGACAGCATCCTGAGCAATTCGCAGGATGGACGCAACACCCTTGGAGTTGCTCCTTGGCAGACGACTCCATCCTGACAGTCCAGGGTTGTTCCAACCCTTGGCTCAAAGACACAAGGCCGTTGGCCTTTCCCTGAAGTTCCAGCACCGCCATCACGTAATTTGAGGCCCTTCATGCTCTGCCGATTATTTCTCCTCACCGTCAGCCGTCGAGGCATTAAGCTCCCGCAGGCCGATGGCCGTGTTCTGGAAGAAATCCTCTCCCCTTGATCTGCTCCATGCGCCCGCTGCTCTTCCTCCTCACCGCTTCACTCGGCTCCGCCGCTCCCATCGAGCGCATCTGGCTCACCCACGCCACGAATGATCCCTCCAAGATCGTCGTGAACTGGGAGACGGACACTCCCTCCAACTCAGTGGTGGAGTATGACACCAGCGCCGCACTCTCCAAGCGCGTGGCGAACGAGGAAAAGGTCACGCTGCATCATGTCGAGATCCCCTTGGAGCAGCAGGATGTCGTCTATCACTACCGCGTGCGCAGTGGTGATGACGCCTCCGAGCCCGCCACCTTCAAAGGCTATCCAACGAAGGAACTGCGCATCGCCATCGTCGCCGATTGGGGCTTCCGCCGAAATGCAGATCTCACCGCGATCATCAAAGACGACGTTCACCTCCTTATGACGGGCGGCGATAACATCCCAAGCCTGCATGAGAAAGGCATCGAAGGCCCCAAAGCTTACAGCGCCTTGATCCAAAGCCAGCCTGCGCTCTTTCGCAGCACGCCCTTCATGCCCATCCTCGGCAATCACGACCGTGAGGTCACCGGGCGCGGCCCAGGCCCCAAGCCACCCGCTCACGCCGTGTATGATGTCGAGGCCACCGTGTATCGCGATTTTTTCGCGCTCCCCGGCGATGAATGGAAATGGCACTTCGACATCCCCGCCTTCGACGTGCGCTTCATCGCCACTGATTTGAATCATATTCAGGACTTCGGCACCAACTGGCAGACCTGCCACGCCTGGCAGCCCGACTCCCCGCAGTTCAAATGGTTCGCCGAGACCATGGCCGCTACGAAGAGCGGCTTCGTCTTCACCCTCATGAACGAGAAGCAGGGGCAAGTGGCCGGCCTAACCAAAGGTGCCTGGCATGAGCACTTCCGCAAAGGCAGCGCCCTTATCACCGGCTTCGGCTACTTTGCCGATCGTGCCGAGCTCACCGGCGGCCTCCCCTATTTCAACACCTGCCTCAAAGGCGATGGCGCGAACTACAAGGACCCACAGTCCCAGTTCTTCTCCCAGGAAGACAACTATCTCCTCCTCACCTTCACCGCCGGCTCCCCCACCATGAAGGTCCAGCTCAAAAGCCTGAAAGGCCAGGTCCTCGACACCCGCGAGATAGTGAAGCGAAGCGTACAGTAACCATCACACTCCGTGTGATGAGCAAACGAGATGGCCAAGGTCCACGAGCCGCGCCTGTCCCGCGCTCACGTGTCATGAAACCCACCCGCAGGTCGCGTATGACTCTCCTGCATGCGCCTCCTCTGTCTCATCGCCCTCCTGAGTTCGCCCGTCCTCGCGGTCGACTTCGTGCGCGATGTGCGCCCCATCTTTGAAAAGCACTGCTACGAATGCCACGGCGCGGAAAAGCAAAAGAACGACTACCGTCTCGACATCAAGTCCGCCGCCCTCACCGGCGGCGAGGACCACGCGCCTAACATTGTCCCCGGCAAAAGCGCAGACAGCCCCCTCATCCATTTCATCAGCGGCAAGGATCCACAGATCTCCATGCCACCGAAAACCAAGCTCAGCCCTGCTGAAATCGAAACCATCCAGCATTGGATCGACGAAGGCGCACTCTGGCCCGAGGGCATTGATACCGCCAAGCTCGAAGACAAAACCGACTGGTGGAGTTTCAAGCCATTGAAGCCCGCCCAAGACGCCGTCACCATCGACAGCTTCATCCTCGAGAAGCTCACCGAGAAAGGCCTGAAGCCCGCCCCCGAGGCTGACGCTCGCACCCTCATTCGCCGCCTCTATTTCGATCTCACCGGTCTTCCCCCGTCGCCCGAAGAAGTCACCCGCTTCGTCCAGGAGATGCAGCAGTCTCATGAGCCCCATCAGACCTATGAAAAGCTCGTCGAATCCCTGCTCGCCTCCCCCCGTTATGGCGAACGATGGGCGCGTCATTGGTTAGACCTTGTCCACTACGGCGAGTCCCACGGCTATGACAAAGACAAGCCGCGCCTCAATGCCTGGCCTTACCGCGACTACGTCATCCGCGCTCTAAACTCCGACAAGCCTTACGCGCGCTTCATCGAAGAGCAGATCGCCGGAGATGCCATGTATCCCGGCACCACGGATGGCGTCACCGCGCTCGGTTTCATCTCCGCAGGCCCCTGGGACCTCATCGGTCACATGGAGGTCCCTGAATCCAAGCTGGATGGCAAGATCGCCCGCCATCTCGACCGTGATGACATGGTGCAAAATGCCCTCGGTACCTTTTGCAGCCTCACCGTTCAGTGCGCGCAATGCCATAACCACAAGTTTGATCCCATCTCGCAGGAAGACTACTACTCGCTCCAGGCCGTCTTCGCCGCGCTCGACCGAAACGACACCAGCTACTACGCCGATGATGTCACCATGCAGCGCTTCACCGCCTTGGAGAAGCAGCGCATCAGCCTCACCGCCGCCATCACAGCTCTCGAGGAACCCCTGAAAGCCAAAGCCGGTGAGTCCTATGCAGCACTCACCAAACGCATCGAAGGTGCCGCCGAGGCCAAGAGCACAAACCCCAACGCCAAGCCCGATTTCGGCTACCACAGCGCCATCTCACCCACTCAAGATGTGACAAAGTGGGTGCAGGTGGATCTCGGGCAAAGCAGCGAGATCGAGAAGATCGTCCTCAAACCTTGTTATGATGACTTCGGTGGGATCGGTGGAGGCTTCGGCTTCCCTGTGCGCTTCAAAATCGAGGTCAGCAATGATCCCGAATTCAAGAATGATGTCTCGCTCGTCTGGCGGAAGCATGACCTCACCTTCATGAATGACTTCGCCAGTCCTGGCCTGCGTCCCTTCGAGACCAGCACCGGCGGTGATGACGGCGTCAAAGGTCGCTACGTCCGCGTCACCGCCGTGAAGCTCGCCCCGCGCAAAGGCGACTACATTTTCGCCCTCGCTGAGATGGAAGTCTGCGCCACCAAGGACGGCCCCAACATCGCCGCAGGCTGCGGAGTAACTTCCCTGGACTCGATCGAAGCCCCTCCACGTTGGAGAAAGACCAACCTCACCGATGGCATCGCTCCGGAAGCTCGCTCGCAAGAAGAGAAGAGCCAGCTCATCGCCGAACGTGATGCGCTGCTGAAATCCGTCGCCGATGAAAAGACTCAGCAACGTTTGTTCGGCTTAAAATCACAGCTTCAAAGCGTGCAAGATGGTCTCGCCAAACTGCCTCTGCCGCAAAAAGTCTATGCGGGCATCGTCCACACTGGCACCGGGAACTTCAAAGGCACCAGCGGCACCCCCCGCACGATCCATCTTCTCAAGCGTGGCGACATCAAGCAGCCCGCTCAAGAGGTCCAGCCTCACAGCGTCACGGCCCTCGATTCCCTCTTTCATCTCAACTTCACCATCACTGGCACTGACGAGTCAGCCCGCCGCGTCGCTCTTGCTAAATGGATCACGGACAAGAACAACGCCCTCACCTGGCGCAGCATCGTCAACCGCGTGTGGCAGCACCACTTTGGCCGCGGCCTCGTGGAAACCGCTAACGATTTCGGCCGCATGGGCGGCCAGCCCATTCACCCCGAGCTGCTCGACTTCCTCGCCCTCACCTTCCGCGACGACTTCCACGGCAGCCTGAAAAAGCTCCACAAGCTCATCCTCATGAGCGCGACCTACCGTAGAACGAGTTTTCCAACTCGTTCACCCAACGACTTGAAAAACTCGTCCTACCCCCACCTCTCGCGCGCCGCCTCCATCATCGACTCCAACAACCTCCTCCTCTCCCATCAAAACCGCCGCAAACTCGACGCCGAATCCGTCCGCGATTCCATCCTCGCCGTCAGCGGCACCTTGGATCTCACCATGGGCGGCCCGAGCTTCCAGGACTTCGTCATCGACAAGCCCCAGCACAGTCCGCACTACGAGTATCATCTGCATGATCCGGAGGACCCGAAGAGTCATCGCCGCAGCATCTACCGCTTCATCATCCGCAGCCAGCAGCAGCCCTTCATGACCGTCATGGACTGCGCGGATCCCAGCATGCGAGTGGACAAACGTAATGAATCCCTCAGCCCCTTGCAGGCCCTCGCCATGATGAACAACGGCCTCACCGTGGCGATGGCCAGGCACTTCGCCGCTCGTGTGGCCAAAGAAGCCCCCGACCTTGAGTCCCAGACTCGCCTCGCCTTCACTCTCGCCCTCTCCCGCGAGCCTGCCGCCGATGAACTGGCCCCGCTGATCGACTACGCCCGCCGCGAAGGTCTGGAAAACGCCTGCCGGGTGCTTCTGAACCTGAATGAGTTTAGCTTCGTGGATTGAGTGCCCCTAAGTGGGCATCGACTAAGGTCCTTGCTCCTTGTGCAATGCCTCCATTTTTGCCTGCGGGAGCACTGTTTTGCATTCGCCTGATTGTTCTGCGGAGGTGCGGCGTTCTATGGGGTCGTTTTTGAGTCTCCCATGATCTGTA
Source organism: Prosthecobacter gellanilyticus (assembly GCF_007992435.1). GTDB lineage: Bacteria > Verrucomicrobiota > Verrucomicrobiia > Verrucomicrobiales > Verrucomicrobiaceae > Prosthecobacter > Prosthecobacter gellanilyticus. Next base: position 42,346 of record NZ_BKAG01000006.1, read on the forward strand.
CCTTCTCCCTGCATCGGCCCCTTTCACACCCGGTTTGTTCCGTGGTCTCGGCATCTTGGCAGCGCCTTTCCTGAAGGGTTCATGATTCCGCTTGTCTCAGCGCTCATCGCCTTCCTGCTTGTTTCGCTCGCGGAATGGCTGCACGTCAGGCGCATCCGCGTGGCGCAGCGCCTCGCGTTTGGTCCGGTAGGCGCACGGCCCTGGACTCGTCTGGTGCCCCTGCTGCGCGCTGTCAGCCTGGCCGCTGTGGTGTGGGGGCTGGCCACCTTGCTGCTGATGAAGACCGCAGCCGGTGATCATCAGAAGAGCGATAAAGATCGCGAAGCCACCCGCCTGGTGTTTGTCGCGGATCTCTCGCCCAGCATGTATCTCACAGATGCCGGACCCGAGGGCAAGCTGACCCGTCATGACCGGATGCAGGAGGTGGTGGAGGGCATCCTCCAGCGCGTGAGTGGGAATCTCCGCTTTGGCGTCATCGGCTTCTACACGGACTCGCTGCCTGTGGTGATGGAAGCGCGCGATCCTGAACTGGTGCGCAATGTGTTCAATGGCCTGCCGCTCACCTATGCCATGCCACTCGGAAAAACCGATCTCGGCACTGCGGTCAATCTGACCTTGGACCAAGTCGCCGCCTTTCCAGAGGGCAGCACACGGCTGGTCATTTTCTCTGATGGAGATTCCGTGGACTTGGTGCCCATTCATGCGCGGCCAAAATCGGTTAAAGAAGTGATCGTCCTCGGTGTCGGCAATCCCACCAAAGGCACTTACATCGACGGGCACCAGTCCCGTCAGGAGGCAGATACATTGGCGCTCGTCGCTTCATCATTGAAGGGCAGCTATCAGGATGTGAATACCAAGCATCTCGCCACCGAGGCGCTCGGTGACCTCGTCGTGCCGTTGGCCCCTTTGCGTAAAGGCCTCACTCTCGCCCAGCTCGCTGTGCTGGCGATGGTGCTCGGCGCTTTGATCCATGCCTGCGTCCCGGTCGCGCAGGAGTTTTTCGGCAGTGAGTGGAAGGTGCGTGTGAAGGTGGATGAACGCCGCGCAGGGAGGGCGCAGACCGCATGAGGAAATTCTTCACCCTGCTCTGGCTGCTCTGTCCCGTGGCAGCACTCTACTACCACTTCAATGAAGGCCAGGACCAGCTCATCCGCGTGAAAGCGCGCAAGCATGTCGAAGCCATCCGTCAGATGGAGGCGGCGAAGGAGCCGGACTACGCGCTGATCATTGAAGAGTATGACAAGCTCAGCGGTGAGCTGCCGGCGGACGAGCAGCCACTCGTGCGTCATCAGATCCGTCTCGCCAAGGCCAAGGCCCGTCTGGAGATGCTGGATGTCGTCGGCGCCACTGATGAGCTCACGCTCCTGCTGCGCGAGTCGGCGCAAACTCACGGTGAAGATGCTGCCATCACCCGTGCCATCCGCGAGACACTCGGCAAGGCTCACTACTATGCGACCTATCTCTTGAAGACGAATGGCGCCGCCGAGTCCGAGTGGCGGCCCTTTGCGGAGCGCACACGCCAGATCTTCCGCTTCCTCGCCGAGCATCAGGAGCCCGGTGCGCTGGAGAAGTATGAGGAGCGCGTGGCCGCTGAATTTGAGAAGACCCTCAGCAAATGAATCCGATGAAGACACTGCCCACCACCTGCCTTGGATTGGCCGCCTCGCTTCTGCTGCCCTGCATCGCGGCAGCCCAGCAGCCAGCCACCATCAATGGCATCCAGGGCGTGAAGCAGGAGGCCGTGCCAAGCATCAAGAACATCGAGCCTCCAGCCACCCAACCCGTGACCCCGGGTGCTGTGGAAGGCGTGAAAAAAGTGGAGGGCGTCAATACCATCAACGGAGTCAAGGCCGCCGCGCCCCAGACCGTGCAGCCCATTCCTCCACCACCGGCCGCGGCCCCTGTGCAGCCCAATGAAGTGAAGGGCCTGCCGCCACCACCTGCTGCCGCCAGTGCTGTCCAGACTGATGACGTCAAAGGCGTGAAGCCACCACCTCCGCCCAATGCCGTGCAGGCTGTGCCACCTCCACCCGCGGCGAACGCGGTGAGCACCATCCGCGCTGTGCAGGGAGTGCAGGGCATCGTCGTGCCCAAGCAGAGAAACCTCGAGGCCGCTCTCCTGATCAAGGAAGGCACGGGCATTCCCGATCCCAAAGGCAAGGCCGCTGCCGCCGCGCTCTTCGGACCTCCGGGCAAAGAACCGGGTCTGAAACCGGGCGAGGACGGCCGCAACGAACTGCAGGAATTTGAAAAGCTGAACACACCCGGCTCCTAGTTTTACATCCACGTCATCGTCTTGATTCGCGTCCTCATGAAACCTCTGTTCCAGCGATCTGCCTCGGCATGGTTAGGCCTCGCACTTGTCACGTCTGCGCAGGCTCAGCAGCAGCCCGCCCCCGTTGCGCCGAATGCACCCGTGGCGGCCCCAGCTTCGGCTGTGGTGCCACCACCAGCGCCCGCCCCGCCGCCTGCACCTCCACCGCCTGACCCAAAGGTCATCAAGGAGCGTGAAGCCATCCTTTCGCAGAAGTTCTCCCGTGATCCAAATGACCTGCTGCGTCACCTGGAGCGCCTGGGCACTGCGGATCCCGCCACCCTTTCCATCACAGATCGTTTCAGCCTCCGCTTCATCACCGGTGACTGGGCCAAGGTGCGTGATGAACTCACCCAGATGCCGCCGGAGCTGGCGCGCAAGATCTTTGACAAGATGCTCTCCGACCTCACGGAGAACCGGAAGCCTAACACCAAGCTCGAAGACGTGCTCGGCATCGCTGATGCCGTGCCTGGCGAGCTCACGGGAGATAACCTGCGTCGTCTCGGCCAGCTCATGAGCGTCGCCGTGCCGCTCAGTGAAAGCTACTGGCTCGTCGATCGCTTGAAGAAAGGCACCCGCACGCTTGGCGGCACTGATCCCGCGAAGCGTCTCGCTGCCGCACGCATGCTCATCGCGGGGAATTTCAAGGACCTCGCGCGCACCTATCTGCCACCCGTCACTGAGATTGATCAGCTCACGGATGAAGGTTTGAAGAACGACCTTCGAAACTTCCTCACCACCCAGGAGGAGCGCGAAAACGCGCAGCGTGACCAAGTGATGAGCATCTGGGATGAGAACATCGCCGCCGTGATCAGCACGGACGATTCGAAGGCCAAGGGTTGGGAGAAAAGCAAGGCCAGCAATGCCATCGCGAAGGTCATCACCCAGGTGCCGGTCAATACCATCGGCGCCGTGCTGGCAGACGTGACGAAGACGAATCCCGAGGGTGCCATGCGCCTCGTCAGCGCTTTCACACGCAAGGTGCAGAGCGAGCGTAACAATGATGTCCCCACCCGCACGGAAAATCTCGCCGCGCAGGCCACCCTGGCAAACCTTCTCGCCGGCCTCGTGAAGCCTGGTGAGCAGCCCTGGAGCCAGATCTCTGAGATGATGGCAGATCACTGGGCCAGCGAGGCTGACTACACCTATCAGCAAAAGCTGCCTAACAATCAAAACAACCAGGGGCGCTTCATCGCCCCGGAGGAGCTGCTGGCTGCTGCCCCCGCAGGCTCGTGGTTTGAGGCATTGCCGCAGGGTGTGCGGGATCGCATCGATGTCAGCGTGTCCCGCCTCATCCTCACCGGCGCGCAGTTTGACCAGGCGGCGGAGCGCATTGTCGAGATCGGCAAGCGCAGCCCCGCGGCGGGCGCGGCGCTCGCGGAGGACTTCCTCACCATCTGGGGCAAGACACACAACCCGCAGCTCCCTGAGCAACTGCGCAAACGCTACAATCTGCCGGATGACGCGCGCATTCCCGTCACGCCGATCATGATGGAGAAGAACATCGAAAGCCTCGCGCGCATGATGACCCTCTTCCGCAATGCAGGCCTGGCACCCAAGGACTACGCCAGTGTCGTCACCGCCTTCGATCTCGCCTACAGCACCGCGGAGACCTACAAGACCAGCCATATCGAGAAGGTCTTCGGTCCCATGGCCAGGATGGATGAGCCCGTCTTCTCACTCATCCTCTCCCGCATGAACTCAAATCTCGGCGAGCGCTGGCGCAAGATGGATGTGCAGCGCTCAGGCATGACGCAGCGTGATGAAACCGAGACCCTGGAAATGGTGCGCAGCGGATACAGCACAGCTCTGCAGCTCATTGATGGCTGGCTCGCCGGTCATCCGGAAAGCTGGCGCGCTCTCACACTGGCAGGCACGCTGCTCGTTGACTGGGGAGACTTTGAGTACTTCCAGGAGCTCGTCGCCAATGATCCTCAGCAGCGCATGTTTGGTTTCAAGGAGAAGAACCTGCAGGCGCAGGATTACTTCAGCCGTGGAGCCGTCGCTTATGCCAGGCTGGTGCCAAAACTCACCGTGGGTGAATACACCGTGGAGCCGCATCTCGCCTGGTTCAATGCGCTGCTCGGCATCGGCTCAAACAACCAGCTGAATTTGAGCAAGCCCATGAACCGCGCGGCTCTGACCAAGATCCGCGAGCAGCTCGCCGCTCTGCCGGGAAAGGCCGCGAAGGCGCACATCAGCCTGTTTGCCAAGATCGTGAATGCCCGGCTCACGGATGAAAAAGACCCGCTGCATGAGGACCTGAAATACCGCTACCTCGCCAGCGCCATGGTGATCACCAAGGATGATCCTTTCACCCTCGGTGTGGCGAAGAAGCTAACCTACTTTGATGAATTGCTCAGCGAGGTGCGGCTGCAGACACGTGTGGACGGGCCGAACACCGTGGGCCGTGACCAGGACTTCGGCATCATCGTCAGCATCATTCATAGCGAGGCCATGGGCCGTGCCGCGAAGTTCGGCCAGTATCTCAGCAATGACTCGAATGCCGGTGGCAGCAAAGGCCGGCAGGGCTCGGCCGTCGCCCATAAGATGGGCGGCATCCAGGGCGCGCGGGATGAGCTGGAGATGAACCTTACCCAGGCGCTCACACCCTTCTTTGACATCAAGTCGATCACCTTCGCCACGCCTGACATCAAGCCGCGTCCGACCGCACAGACGGGCTGGGAGGAGACGGTGCTGGCCTACCTGCATGTCCGCGCCAAGGACGCGAGCGTGGACAAAATTCCCCCGGTCGAGATGCAGTTCAAATTCATCGACATGACCGGCCCGGTCAGCATTCCCGCGGAGTCGGCGGAGACCGTCATCAAAGTCGCCACTGAAGGCGCCGCGCCGCGCCCCGCGAGCCATGTGGACATCACGCAGACACTGGACAATCGCCAGCTTCCCATCAACGGCACGCTCTCTCTTGAGATCAAAGCCACCGCCACCGGCCTGGTGCCTGACTTGGAGCAACTGCTCTCCCTCGATCCGAAGGCGGTGATCAGTGTGAAGAACACCAACCCGCACGAAGGCCTGCAGATCAAAGAACTCAACACTTGGTCAGATGAGGTGGTTCCAACTTCGGAACGTCTGTGGACCCTGACTCTGGATGGTGATGCCGTGCGCGCTGCGGAAGGCCCTGTCGAGTTCCGTTTCCCTTCGCCGAAGGTGAAGGACGCCACCGTGACCTATCAGACCTACAAGGACATGAACCTCACCACTCTGACCGAACCGCTGGTGACCATGGGCCAGCCTGCAAAAGCCGCTGAGATCATCGCTCACCCTGCCAGCCATCCCTATCCCTGGATCATCGGCGCGGCCGTCGCTGTCATCGGCATCGGGGTGATCTTGGTTCTCTCCCGCAAACGCGGTGGCGAGCAGCCGCTGCGCGCCAAGGATGTGTTTCACATGCCAGCGGACCTCGATGGTTTTGCCGTCATCGCCCTGCTGCGCAAACTGCGCGGCAGCCCGCTGGTGAAGCTGAAAGACAACCAGCGCCAGGAACTTCAGGGTGACCTGCAGCGCATCGAGCAGGGATGCTTCGGCGCGCAGAGCCCGATGCCTGAGGCCGACCTGCGCAGCATCGCCGCGAAGTGGCTTCGCTGCGCCTCCTGACACTGAACCCACCTCACTCACTCCCGTCCCTCTCTCGAACATGTCAGAAATCACCAAACCAAGCGCCAACGCACAGTCCGCCCAGCAATTCGTCGCCGGAGTGCGTGAGCGTGTCGCCAAGATCGTTGTGGGTCAGGATGTCGTCGTTGAGCGCGTGATGATCGCCATGCTCACCGGCGGTCATCTGCTCCTGCAGGGCCTGCCAGGCCTGGCCAAGACGCTGCTGGTCAATTCCATCGCCAAGGCCATCAACCTGGATTTCAAGCGCATCCAGTTCACCGTGGACATGCTGCCCTCCGACATCATTGGTTCGGAGATCATTGATCAAAAGAGCGGTGATTTCCGCATTCATCGCGGCCCTGTGTTCACCAATCTGCTGCTCGCGGATGAGATCAACCGCGCGGCTCCGAAGGTGCAGGGCGCCATGCTGGAGGCCATGCAGGAGCGCAAGGTGACCATCGGCGGCCAGGCGTTGAAGCTCCCCACGCCCTTCCTCGTCATCGCCACGCAAAACCCGGTGGAGCAGTCCGGCACCTTTGAGCTTCCGGAAGCGCAGCTGGACCGCTTCATGCTGCTGCATCGCCTCGGTTACCCGAGCCGTGAGGACGAACAAATGATTCTCATGCGCCAGCTCGGCATGGGATTGAAGCACGAGGACGGTGGCGCGGTGCCACGCTCAGCCTTTGACATGATCGAGGACAACCCCGGTGCCTCGATTGCCGATCTCGTGGGCGCCATGCAGGCGGTGCAGGGCGTGCATGTGAGCGAGGTGTTCGTGAAGCATTGCGTGGAGCTGGTCCGGCGCACACGTGAGTCAAAGCTGCTCGATTTCGGCTGCAGTCCGCGTGCCGGCCTGGCCTTGATCAACTCGGCCCGTGCACGCGCGGTGATGCATGAGCGCGACTTCGTGACCCCGGAGGATTTGTTTGATCTCGCGGAAGACGTGATCCTCCACCGCATCCGGGTGAGTTATGAGGCCTCTGCCGCCGGACACACGGCCAAGGAAGTGCTGGAAAGCATTCTCGCAGGCCTCGGCTGACCTCTCGTGCCCTATGAAAAGAAAGGTCCAGCTCAGCCACGATCCTGTCGATGCACGGCAGTTTGAGGTCACGGTCAAGCACCTGGCCAACAGCCTGAACTTCGGTCAGGAGGAGTCCGTCTTTCATGGCGCCGGGCTGGAGTATGCGCAGTCGCGTGTCTATGTGGCCGGAGACCCGGTGAAGTTCATTGACTGGAAGGTGTCCGCGCGCGTGGGCAAGCTCTTCATCAAGGAGTTTCAGGAGCCAAAGCAGATCCCGCTTTATCTCCTGGTGGATACTTCCGCCTCCATGTGCGTGAGCTCGCAGACGCTGAGCAAATATGCCTGGGCGGTGCGCATCGCCACCGGCATCGCGCTGGCGGCACAGCAGAGCATGACTCCCGTCGGGCTGCTCGGCTGCGGTGCGCGTGAGCTGCATGTGCGGCCCTCGCTTTCGCGAAACCTCGTCATGGAGTGGTCGCATAAGCTGCGCCATCACGACTTCCTCGAGGAGACCTCGCTGGCCCAGCGTGCGCGTGAGGTGGCTCCCTCGTTGAAGCGCCGCACCATGGTCATCGTGCTGAGTGATCTGCATGATCCAGATGCCTTCGCGGCTCTCCAGGTGCTGGGGCAGGAGCATGACTGCATCGTGCTGCACCTGCAGGATCCAGCGGAGCTGAGTGTCAAAGGCGCAGGCTTGTTTCGCGGGGCTGAGGCCGAGTCAGGCAAGACCTTTGTCGGGCATGGCCGCAGGGCGTTTGTGGACAGCTCCCAATGGCAGAGCGAGCTGACACGCTTTGGCATCGACTACCTTTATCTTCGCACGGATCAGCCCATCCTGGGCGGGCTGCGGCACTTCTTAAACCGCCGTGGATTGGGCGGCAGCGCAGGACGATGAACATGAGGCGTAAACTCACCATCATCAGCCTGCTCATCGCTGCTGTCGCCACAGCCGCCTTTTTCCTCTGGCCTGCCAAGGACGCAGACACGCTCAATGTGCCGCTGGGCGTGGAGCAGGCTGCCATCATCACCTTCAGCGGGCCGGAGATCAGCGTGGCTCCCTATAAATGGGGAGTCGCTGTGAATGTGCGCATCGCACAGGCCACGGAGCAGCCCGGCAGGCGCGTTTATGATGTGCGCTACATCGTCAATCGCGACGGCACTTTTGATCTCAAGGACTACTTCGTCGCGGTGGATGGCAGCTCCCTGGCCAGCCTCCCCTCCTTCAAGTTCAAGGGGGACGCGAAGCTCTCCAAGAATCTCGACACCCGCATTCAGGAGACGGAGGCCATGCGCATCGATGTCGGCGGCCGCTACTACGAGACAGCGGCGCTGCTCATCGTGCTGTGGCTTGTCTGGCTGCTCCTCCTTGTCTTCTATAAACGTCCACGCGCTGCGAGCGAGCCTGATTCGGGGCCGCGAGAGCCGACACTCGCCGAACTGCTGCGCGGCTTCTTGACCCAGCTCGAGGCAGGCACGTTGACCGTCGCTGACAAAGCCCGGATGGAAATGCTGCTGCTTCGCCGCTGGCGTGATGAGCTGGCGCTTGGCGAGGTGCCGATGAGCACGGCCCTGAGTGTGATTCAGGACAGCAGCAAAACTGGCGATGCCTTGCGCAAGATCCAGCACTGGCTCCATCACCCCGCATCGCCCGTGCAGAGAGGCGAGGTGGCGAGCGCGGTCGCACCCTTCATCGCGGAGGCCAAGGTGTCATGATTTTCCAGCATCCGCAGTTCCTCATCCTGCTGGCCCTGCCGGTGATCCTGGCTTTTTGGGAGTGGGTCCGCCGCGGGCATCCCATGGTCCTGCCCTTTGATCACGGCCGGCAGCGGCGTGGCTGGTTCCTGCGTCTGCTCGTTCTCGGCGCCAACTGCCTGCCGGCCTTGCTGCTGGCCCTCGCCATTCTCTTCCTCGCACATCCGATGACCTACACGCCTCCGGAGGTGGAGCGCCAGTTGAACAACGTGCAGTTCGTGCTCGATACCTCCGGCAGCATGGCCGAGGACCACGGCCCGCAGACCCAGGGCCGTCACCGGCGCTTTGATTCCGCGATGGAGGCCATCGAGCAGTTCACGAACTACCGTCAGGGGGATGCCTTTGGCCTAACGATCTTTTCACGAAACTACATCCACTGGCTGCCGCTGACTTTGGACACCCAGTCCATCGCCCTTTCGAAACGGTTCATCGAGCCAAACAACCCCAAGCTCGATCCGCCCAGCATGGGCAGGCATGGCCTGCCTGACGAGCTCTGGGGGCACACCTACATCGGCAAGGCTCTGCTGGGTGCCACGGAACTCCTTGCCCAGCGTCCCACCGGTGACCGCATGATCATCCTCATGACGGATGGCGAGAGCAGTGACATCCTGCCGCCGAAGGACATCGAGATCATCACACGTCTGCAGGCTGAGAAGATCACCGTCTTCGCCATCCTGCTTTCGAATGAGAAGATCCAGCCGCAGCTCGCCAACATCGCCCGCTCCACCGGTGGCGAGGCCTTCAACGCCATCACGGGTGATGCGCTGTCGATGGTTTTCAAGCGCATCGATGAGATGAAGAAAGTCGTCGTGCTGGAGAAGCGCCCGCAGGTCGTCGACTTCTACGAGCCCTTCTTCATTCCCACCTTGGGGGTTCTGGCCGCGAGTGTGCTCGTGCTGTTCGGTCTGCGCTTCACCCCCTGGTAGGCGCAGGTCCGCGTGTTCGGGTCATCCAGAGCTTTTGATGTGAAATCTTGACGCTTCCGACGGTTCCCTCTCATACTTCGCCAACTGCCCGACCATGAACACCCAATTCCCCGCTGAACGCATTCTCCTGGGCCCTGGACCCAGTCCTGTCTCCTCCCGTGTCCTGCGTGCGCTCGGCGCGCCGACCCTGGGTCACCTCGATCCGCAGTATGTCGCCATCATGGACGAGGTCTGTGAGATGCTGCGTCAGGTCTTCCAAACCAAAAATGCTCTCACGTTCCCGGTCAGCGGCACTGGCATGGCTGGCATGGAGTGCATCGCCACGAATCTCATCGAGCCCGGTGATGAGGTCATCGTCTGCATCAACGGCGTCTTCGGCGGCCGTATGAAGGATGTCATGGAGCGCTGCGGTGCCACCGTGCATACGGTCGATGCAGCGTGGGGGGATGTCTTCACCAAGGAGCAGATCGCCGCGGCTCTCGATCAGCATCCGAAAGCCAAACTCGTCGGCATCGTGCATGCCGAGACCAGTACCGGTGCACATCAGCCGCTGGAAGGCCTTGCCGATATCGTGCATGCCAAAGGCGCGTTGCTCGTGGTGGATGCCGTCACCAGCCTAGGTGGCCACGAATTGAAGGTGGATGAGTGGGGCATTGATGCCATCTACAGCGGCACGCAAAAATGCCTGAGCTGCCCGCCCGGCCTCGCTCCCGTGAGCTTTGGTGATCGCGCTCTCGCGATCATGGATGGGCGCAAAACCAAAGTGCAGTCCTGGTATCTGGATGTCTCGATGCTGCGCAAATACTACACCGCCGGTGGTGGTGGCCGCGTGTATCATCACACCGCGCCGATCAACATGACCTACGCTCTGCGCGAGGCACTCGCCATCGTTTTGGAGGAAGGTCTGGAGGCCCGCATTGCCCGCCACGCCCAGATGCATCAGCGCCTGCGCGCCGGACTGGAAGCCATGGGCATCACGTATGTGCCCAAGCATTCCCTCCACACGCTCAACTGCATCAATATCCCCGCCGGAGCGGATGACGCCGGCACTCGCAAGCGCCTGCTGGAAGAATACGGCATCGAGATCGGTGCAGGTCTCGGCGTCATGGCCGGCAAAGCCTGGCGCATCGGCCTCATGGGCCACGGCGCCAGCGTGCGAAACGTCGACCTTGTGCTCACGGCTCTGAAGAATGTGCTGAAGTAAACGATGGAACTTCTTTACCCATCCCAAGGAAAGGTTTCGATTTGGATCGGTTCGTTCGAGTCAGAGGAAGCCTTTGATGAATGTGTGGAGCGCGAGATCTCGTCTCGGCTCGGTCATGCAGTGGAGATATCTGAGATTTGTAAAGTCAGTTTTGAGTTTGAGCCGAAGCCGGTTGAGGTCCTGTTAGACGGATTCTCAGGGTGCGAATCATTCATTTCATCTGCTGCCGCTGTTGCGGCCTCTCACGGTGTTGTCTCGGCGAATGCTGCGATTGTCTGTTACCATCTTGAGTTTCGGAACGCTCCGCAGACCTGGAGTGACCTCCTGTTCCTCGGAAGCATGGATGGTGCCGACTTAGTTGAGTGATCAAACTGCCTGAGCGCTGAACCTGTCATGTCTTCATCTGCGCTCTCCAAATTCTCCACCATCCTCCCTCCCGACCGCATTCTCTCGCGTCCGGTAGAGCTCGCCGCCTATGAGAGCGATGGCCTAACAGCCTTTCATACACGACCCATCGCCATCGTCGTGCCCGAGACGACGGACGAGGTCATCGCCATTGTACGGCTTTGTCATGAGCTGAAGCTGCCTTTCGTCGCACGCGGCAGCGGTACCAGCTTGTCCGGCGGTTCACTTCCCATTGCCGAGGGAATCGTCATCGCGCTGAATCGTTTGAACCGCATCGTGAGACTGGATCCCGCGCAGCGCATCGTGGTCGTTCAACCAGGTGTGATCAATACACAGGTTACCGTCGCTGCCGCACCACACGGTCTTCACTACGCCCCAGATCCCTCATCCCAGAGCATCTGCACCATCGGCGGCAATGTGGCCTTCAATTCGGGTGGCGCGCACTGCCTGAAGTATGGCATGACCTCGAACCATGTGCTCGGCATCAAGGCCGTGCTCGCCACGGGCGAGGTCGTGGAGTGGGGAAGGGGAAGCCGTGAACGCATCGGACCCGACTGGTGCGGCCTCTTCGTGGGTAATGAAGGACTCTTCGGCATCGCGCTTGAGATCACTCTGCAGCTTCTGCCGCGAGCCGAATGCTTCCACACCGTGCTTGCCGGTTATCGCACACTGGAGCAGGCGGGTGATGCCGTCTCCGCCGTGATTGCCAGCGGCCTCCTGCCCGGTGCCATCGAGATCATGGACGCTCTCGCTCTCGAAGCCGCAAAGGCTGCCGTGCATGCGGAGTATCCGCCCGGATGTGAAGCCGTGCTCATTGTCGAGCTCGAAGGCCCGCGCGAGGTCGTCGCCATCGAGCGTGAACGTTTGGATGAGATCCTGCAAGCCAGCCAGCCTGTGGGTATGCGTCCCGCACGTGATGCCGATGAGCGCATGGCCATCTGGAAAGGTCGCAAGAGCGCCTTCAGTGCCGTGGGCCGTCTGTCACCCGACTTCATCGTGCAGGACGGTGTCGTGCCACGTTGTCGGTTAGGTGAAGCATTGCGCCGCATCGCCGAGATGTCCCGCGAGACCGGCATCCGTGTGGCGAATGTTTTCCACGCGGGCGATGGCAATCTGCATCCGCTCATCCTCTTCGATGGCCGCGAACAAGGTGCCTTGCAGCGTGCTGAAGCCCTCGCGGGTCGCATCCTGAGGATGTGTGTCGAGATGGGCGGCTCCATCACCGGCGAGCATGGCGTCGGTGTCGAAAAGCGTGACTTCCTCGGCGATATGTTCTCTGCGGATGAGATCGATTGCATGCAGCGTCTTCGCGCCGCCTTTGATCCGCTCGGCATTGCCAATCCAGGCAAAATGTTCCCCGGCAAGGAAGCTCCCGCTTTGTCTCATGTCGGCCTGCATCCGCTGGAGAAGGCCGGCGTCATCTCACGCGAATGATCACACCTTCGTCACTCACCGAACTTCGTGATGCGGTGCTCTCCGCACCACGAGTCATCGCCGTCGGTGCCGTGACCAAGCCCCGCCTGTCAGCCGTGGAGGCTGTAAAAATCTCCACACGTTGTTTGAGCGGCATCACCGAGTATGAACCAGGCGAGTTCACCTTCACCGCTCTCGCCGGAACACCCGTGAAGGAGATCATCGCAGCCTTGGCAGAGAAAGGTCAGTATCTCCCCTTTGATCCCATGCTGGTTGAGGCAGGCAGCACCATCGGCGGAGTCGTGGCCAGCGGCTTGAGCGGCCCAGGTCGCTTTCGCTATGGTGGAGTCCGTGACTTCATCCTCGGCGTCCGCTTTGTCGATGGCATGGGGCGTTTGCTGAGGCTCGGTGGCAAGGTCGTGAAGAACGCCGCAGGCTTTGATGTGCCGAAGTTCTTGGTAGGCAGCCTCGGACGCTTCGGCGTCATCGGCGAGGTGACCTTCAAAGTTTTCCCCAAGCCCGAAACAGAAATCACTCTCGAGCTGCCTTTCGAACTCAAGAGACTCACCGGCCTCGCCAGCTCTCGTTTCGAAGCAGCCGCGCTGGATGTCCTCCCCGGCGGCGAAAAGATGCTCGTGAAGCTCGCCGGACCGGGAAAAGCTTTGGAAGTCCTCGCCCAGGAAATCGGCGGCAACTTGGTCGATAACAGCATCTGGAGCCAGATCCGTGAGACACCCTGGTCCTTCAAGACCGATATCACCTCTGACCAAGTTCACGAACACAAAGCCTCCCACATCAGCTGCGGCGGTAATGTCGCCCTCTCTCATGATCGGCCCGCGCGCGGTCTCACCCTTCGCGGCGAAGCACCTCTATGGATCGGTGATCGTCCACGCTTCGCCATCGAGTCAGCCGTGAAGCAAGCTCTCGATCCCCAGCATCGTTTCCCAACTCTCGACGACTGATGCTTCACGCCATACCAACCGACCAGCTTGGACCCTTGGGAGAACCCATGGCCAGGGCCGTGTCGGCCTGTGTGCATTGTGGCTTCTGTCTCGCCACCTGTCCGACGTATCGTGAGTTAGGCCAGGAGATGGACACTCCTCGCGGGCGCATCGTGCTCATGAAAGAGGTGCTGGAAGGCAAGATGAGCTTTGAAGCCGCGCAGCCGCATGTCGACCGCTGTCTCGGTTGCCTGGCCTGCGAGCCTGCTTGTCCTAGCGGTGTGCCGTACCGAGATCTCATCAGCCCGTTTCGCGCTCTAGCTGCTTCGAAGATGCAACGCAGTCCTATGGAGCGTGCGCGCCGCTTCATGACCGCGCAGACAGTGCCCTATGCTGGGCGCTTTCGTCTCGCCGCATGGATGGGCAAGGTCGGAAAGTTGGTGCCCGTGCCAGAAGCACTGCGCCCCATGCTCGACCTCATCCCAGATGTCATTCCTCCCGCTCAATCCTGGAAGAAAGTGTATCCTGCCTTTGGCGAGAAAAGAGCACGCGTGGCACTGCTCCTGGGTTGCGCGCAGCAAGTGCTGGACCCTGACATCAACACTGCCACCATCGAGGTTCTGACTCGCAACGGCGTCGAGGTCATCATTCCTCCTTCTCAAGGCTGCTGCGGAGGTCTGGCCTGGCACACAGGAGCCTTGGAAGCCGCGCAAAAGTTCGCACGAAAAAACCTCGATGCTTTTCCGGCGGATGTGGATGCCATCCTCACCAATGCCGCAGGCTGCGGCTCGGCCATGCATGAGTATCATCTCGTGCTTCGCGGCACTCCTGATGAAGCCCGCGCCGAGACCTTCCGACATCGTGTGATGGACGTGAGCGCCTTCCTGGCCAAGCTCGGCCTCCGTGAGCCTTTGTGTCAGATGAAAATCAAAGCCGCCTACCACGATGCCTGCCATCTCGCGAATGCTCAAAACGTGCGGAGGCAGCCCCGCGAACTTCTGAACTCCATACCCGGTCTGCAATTGATGGAATTCGCCGATGCCCACCTCTGCTGCGGCAGTGCCGGCACCTACAACCTCGATCAGCCAGAAATCGCCGCCTCACTCGGCCTTCAAAAGGCTGGGTCGGTGATCTCCACCGGTGCCGAGATCGTCGTCAGCGGTAACATCGGCTGCCTCACCCAGCTAAAAATGCACCTCAAGAAGCTTGGATCATCGATTCAGGTGAAACACACGCTGCAAGTTCTGCGTGATGCCATGCGCACATCCTCATGACCTGGTCCCAAAACTACGATCCCCTCGGCAATCTGATCCTTTCCTCGCTGGTGGCGGCGATCCCTGTGGTGGTGCTTCTCGGCCTTCTCGCCTTCTGGCATGTACGCGCGCATTTCGCGGCGCTGGCAGGACTTCTCACTGCCGCCGCCATTGCGATCGGAGTCTATGGCATGCCGGCAAAACTGGCAGGCATGGCCGCCGTGAACGGCGCTTTCTTCGGCCTCTTCCCCATTGGCTGGATCGTGCTGAATGCGATGTTCGTTTACAACCTCTCCGTGGAGACCGGACAGTTCGCGGTGCTGCAGCGGCAGATCGCCAGCGTGACCAGTGACCGCCGCATCCAGGCTCTTCTCATCGCTTTCAGCTTCGGAGCCTTCATCGAAGGTGCCGCAGGCTTTGGCGCGCCCGTGGCCATCACCGGCGCGCTCATGATCGGTCTCGGCTTCAAGCCTCTCGAGGCCGCGAAGCTCGCACTTATTGGCAATACCGCCCCGGTGGCTTTCGGTTCGCTCGGCATCCCGCTGACCACGCTGTCCAGCGTCACCGGACTCGATCTGATCCAGCTGAGTGCCATGGTCGGCCGCCAGCTGCCTCTGTTCTCCTTGATTGTGCCCTTTTGGTTAGTCGCCGCACAGGTGGGCTGGCGCGGCATGCTCGGCGTGTGGCCCGCATGTTTCGTCACAGGCGCCAGCTTTGCTGTGATGCAGTTTGTCGTCAGCAACTACCACGGCCCTTGGTTGGTGGACATCATCAGCGCTGTGGTGGCCATGGTGTCGCTCGTCCTCTTCATGAAGGTCTGGAAGCCCGCGGACGAACCGAAGAAAGAGCCAGCACCACCTGAGCCGCGCGGAGCGGCCCCATGGAAGGCCTGGCTGCCATGGATCTTCCTCACAGCAGGTGTCTTCCTCTGGAGCGTGCCAGCCGTGAAGAGCGGCTTGAACGGCCTTTTCAATTGGGAAATTGAGGTGCCACACCTGCACAACGCCGTGGAGCGAGTTCCTCCTGTTGTCGCCCACCCCGAGGTGGAGAAGGCCGTGTTTAAGTTCAATGCGCTTTCAGCCACGGGCACAGCCGCCATGATGGCAGGCATGCTGGCTGGTTTGTGTCTCGGCCTCTCTCCGCTGAGAGTGCTTCGCGTGTATGGCGCCACTCTCTGGAAGCTGCGTGTGTCCATGCTCACCATCTCCCTCATGCTCGCGCTGGGTTTCGTCACACGCTACAGCGGCACGGACACCACCATGGGACTCATGATGGCTGGCACCGGAGTGCTCTTTCCTTTCTTCTCACCCATCATCGGCTGGCTCGGCGTGGCTCTCACCGGCAGCGATACTTCGTCGAACGTCTTGTTCGGCAATCTTCAGCAGGTTACCGCAAATCAGCTCGATCTCTCTCCCATCCACATGGCTGCTTCAAACAGCAGCGGCGGTGTCATGGGCAAGATGATCGATGCGCAGAGCATCGTCGTCGCCAGCGTGGCCACCGGTGGCCGGCCGGACAGCCCGGACGCAGGCACCGTGCTGCGCAGTGTGTTCTGGCACAGCGTGGTGCTGGCCGTGCTCATGGGTCTGCTGGTCATGGCCCAGGCCTATCTCATGCCCTGGATCGTGCCTGGGAAGTGATGATCGGCTGACATTTTCGCGGGCGGTTGGCGTTCTTGACCGGCAACCACCATGAACCGCACCCGCCGCCGCTTTCTCCGCCAGGCTCTCCAGGCCTCCACCGCACTGGCTCTTCCACCTGTGCTGAAGGCAGCGGACAAAAAGGACGCCTTCTCCTTCGTCCTGCTCGGAGACCTGCACTTCGACAAGCTGGAGCACCACGACATGAAGTGGCTGCAGGAGCACAAGGCGGGCGACCTGAGCCAGATCAACAACTACACCCGCATCACCAAGGACATCACCCCGCGCCTTTTTGCGACGGTGAAGGAGACTCTCGCGGCGCTCAATCAATCCCCCGAAACCCGCGCCGCCTTTGTCCTGCAGGCAGGCGATCTCGTGGAAGGTCTTTGCGGCACCGAGGAACTCTCCGCTGTGCAAAATCGTGAGGCACTGGTCTTTGTGGAAAGCATGAAGCTCGGCGTGCCCTTCGTCTTCACCAAAGGCAATCACGATGTGACTGGCGATGGCGCGGTGGAAGCCTTCAAGCACGTGTTTCACGACTTCCTCACGCAACAAACCTCCAGCTTCACCGGTGCTGGCAAGATCGACAGCGCGTGTTACTCCATCGAGCACGCCAACGCACAGTTCTGCTTCTTTGATGCCTATGAAAAGCCCAGCCTTGAATGGTTGGAAGCCGCTCTCGCCAAGCGCACTGCGCAGCACTGCTTCGTGACCATTCACCCACCCGTGGTGCCGTATGGCGCACGTGCCACTTGGTATCTCTACAATTCCGAGCGCGACAAATCACGCCGCGAAAAATTGCTCGACTTGTTAGGCAAGAACAACGCCTTCGTGCTCGGTGGCCACATCCATCGGTTCAACACCATCTGCCGCACCACGCCCGGCGGAGGCCGCTTTGCCCAGCTCGCCATCAGCAGCGTGGTCGGCAATGCCGAGGTGAAGCCCGACACCGAGCTCGACGGCCTGAAAGACTACAATGGCGACCAGATCCGCGTGGAGCCCAAGCACTCACCTGAAACAGAGGCCCAACGCCGTGCCGTGTATGCCTCTGAAGCCCCGTTTGTGAAGTCCTTCGCCTATGCGGACATCCCCGGGCATGCGACAATCAGCATCAATGGCTCTCAGGTGCAGGCCGTGATGTACTCCGGCATCACGCGAAACGTCTACAAGACCGTGGACCTGACGAAGCTGCTGGCATCGTAGGCGATAGGTATTGTGGCTGCTTCGCGCGCCCTTTGGGGGCTAACCCCTAGTTAGTCGGGTCACCCAAATTGGCCTGCTTCCCAGGTTCTCCCCATCAATATCATGCATGACTCACCAGGAAAAATTTTCCTGGTCCCGCCTCGCTGCTGTCTTGACGAACGAGCTGAGTCTAATCAGCTTTCTCTCTGCGCGGCCAAAATACGGCCCACCCCCGTTTGTCGCGCCGACCATCCACCCAACCCATGTCCACAGCCCCAGCTCTTTCGCCTTCGTCTGTGAAGGCGCTTCGTAATGCCGTCATCCGCCTCGCCGGTAATTCGCAGGACGGCATCCAGTCCATCGGCGGCATCCTGGCCCGTCTCGCCGGGCGCACGCAGCAGGACGTGATGACCTACATGACCATTCCGTCCACCATCAGCGGCGGTCCGTCCATCTTCCAGGTGCATCTCGGCAGCGGGGAAGTCCTGCACCCGGGTGATGACAGTGACGTGCTCGTGGCCTTTTACCAGCACAGCTATGACAGCCACATCAGCGCGGTAGCGGATGGCGGCATCTGCTTTTACGACAGCGGCGAGGTGACGGAGCTGAAGCATGAACGTGGCATCCACCACATTGGCGTGCCCTTCACCAGTGCCACCGTGGAGGCCGTGGGCGGCAGCGCCCGTGACCGTGGCAAAAACATCTTTGTGTTAGGCATGCTCTGCGCCGTCTTCCGTCTGGATAAAGACAAGGTTGCAGGGATCCTCGCTCGCCAGTTTGGCAAGAAGGATGAGAGCGTGCTGCGGAATGCCATGCTGGCCTTTGACGCTGGCTTTGCCTACCCAGTCGGAGACATCACCACCTTCCACTTTGAAGAGGGCGAGCATAAGGACGAGCACCGAATCAGCAGTGATGGAAACACCGTCATGGCCATGGGCCTCATCGCCGCCGGTGTGCGCTATGGATCGGCCTATCCAATTACGCCGTGGTCCAGCATCATGGAAACCCTGCGCACCGAGCTGCCGAGGTATGGCGGCATCTATGTGCAGGCTGAGGACGAGCTCGCCGCCGTGTCCATGACCATCGGCGCGGCCTTCGCCGGGCATCTCGCCGTCACCGGCAGTGCAGGTCCTGGATTGAGTTTAAAGATGGAGGCGCTGAGCTATGCCAGCATGGCGGAGATCCCGCTCATCGTCATCAACGTGCAGCGCGGCGGTCCCTCCACCGGCATGCCCACAAGCATCGAGCAGAGTGACCTCATGCAGGCCATCTACGGCAGTCACGGGGATTGCCCCCGCATCGTCCTGGCCCCGCAGGATGTGGAAGATTGCTTCTACATCGCGCTTGAGGCCGGCCGCCTGGCCCGTGAATACTCCTGCCCGGTCATCATTTTGAGCGACCAGGCCCTCAGCAGCCGCATCGAGGCCTTCACCGAGCCTGACCTAACCAAACATTGGATCGAGCCCACGCTGGATCTCTCGGACCGTGGCGCGGATTTCAAGCCCTACCCGCTGGATGCCATGACCCGTCATGCGCCTCCCGGCACCAAGATCAATGGCAAATACCCGCACGTCACCGGTCTGGAGCATGACGAGTGGGGCCACCCGAGTGGCAATGCCAAGATGCACCAGAAGATGACGGACAAGCGCCGCAACAAGCTGGTGGACCTCAGCAAAAAGCTGCCGCTCCCCGAGATCTATGGCGATCAAGAGGGCGATCTCCTGCTCATCTCCTGGGGCAGCAACTATGGCCAGATGAAGGAGAGCGTGAACCGCCTGCGTGCTGAAGGTCACAAGGTCGGAGCTGCGCATCTGCGCCACATCCACCCCATGCCCGCCGGTTTGGACAGGCTCTGGGCAGGCTTTAAGAAAGTGGCCGTGGTGGAGCTGAACGACGTGGGCGTCTACGGCTACGGCCAGCTCGCCATGATGATCCGCGCCGCCTATGCGGATCCAAAAATCCAGTCCATCTGCAAGACGGACGGACTCACCTTCCGCATCCGCGAGATCGTGACCGGCTCTGAAAAAATCATGCGTGGTGATGCCTGACCATCTCCATTTCTCCACCACTCCAGTTTCGTTGAACCACTTTTCTAACTAACAATATGTCCTCACCCACCCTGGACACTTCATCCGCAACTCCTGCCACCGCCCTGGTCACCCCGCCTGCGGAGGAGAAGCTCACGAAGAAAATCCTCACCGCCGACCACCCCACCTGGTGCCCCGGCTGTGGTGACTTCGCCGTGCTCGCCGCCTTTTACAAGGTGCTGGAGAAGCTCCAGTATCCGCATGAGAAGATCGTCTGCGTGGCCGGCATCGGCTGCTCCAGCCGCTTCCCGTATTTCATGAATACGCACGGCATCCATTTCATCCATGGCCGTGCGCTGCCGCTGGCCACGGGTGTCTCGCTGAGCCGTCCGGACGTGCACGTCTTTGTCTTCGGCGGTGATGGCGATGGCTTCTCCATCGGCGGCAATCACCTGAACCATGCCGCGCGCAAAAACATCAAGCTCACTTATGTGATCATGGACAACTACGTCTATGGCCTCACCAAGAAGCAGACCAGCCCCACGAGCCCCATCGGCTTCAAGTCCAAGACGGATCCCACCGGCAGCATCGACCGCCCCATCAACCCCATGAAGCAGCTCCTCGCCAGTGGTGCCACCTTCATCGCCCGCACGCATGCCGCGCAGGTGAAGCATATGGTGGATACCTTTGAGCGCGCCATCAAGCATGACGGCTTCAGCGTCGTCGAGTGCCTCAGCGAGTGCGTCATGTTCTACGAAGGCAGCTTTGACGACAGCACCCCGCGCAAAGGCGGCACCTATGAGATCATCGACGAAGCCCAGCACGACGTGAAGGACGATGTGGCGGCTTTCCAGCTCGCGGACCTGCCCAGCCCCGGCAAGTTCGGCGTCTTCTACGAAGTCCAGCGCCCAACCAAAAATGCTCTTGAGCAAAAGTGGATCGATGAAACCCAGGCCAAGCTCGGCGACACTCCCCAGCGCGAGCTGCTGAGGAAACGCTTCGAAACCATGCGTTGATCAGTTTCACAGTCCCTACCTTCAAGGCAGGAGTCCACATCGGGCTCCTGCTTTTTTATTCGCTTTCACCCAAATTTTCCAACCGCTGATGAGACGCTAATAGGACGCTAATACCCAAGCCATTTTTCAACCACTGATGGACACTGATGAGCACTCATATCAAACCTTCAGATGCTTGGGCATTAGCGTTTAATTAGCGTCCTATTAGCGGTTAAAGAACTTCTTGGGCTCGGTCATTAGTGACTATCAGTGTCCATCAGTGGTAAAAAAACCATCGTTTAGACGGACTGGGTGCGTCCGATTTCACACAATCCTTGTCCGATGCCTTTTGGCTCTGATAGCGTTGGTTTGACCTGTCCCAACCCGTCCCGTCCAGCCTGCCATGAAAAGCCTCCTTTTCACCCTCCTTGCCGCCTCCTGCCTTCCCGCCACGGCCGCCACCCAGATCACCTGGAAGCGCCAGCAGCTGCATGGCGACTTCTACTCCGAAGGCGCGGCCATTGGCGATATCAATGGCGATGGCAAGCCGGACGTGGTCTCCGGCCCCTTCTGGTGGGAAGGCCCCGCCTTTGAGAAGAAGCACGCCTTCTACGAGCCAAAAATCTTTTCCATCAATGGCTACTCCGACAACTTCTTCGCCTATGTCCATGACTTCAACGGCGACCAGAAGAACGACATCCTCGTTCTCGGCTTCCCCGGCAAGGAAGCGCGCTTGTATCTGAACGTAGAACGGACTTTCCAGTCCGTTCCTCCGGGGGCACCAGAGGAAACGAGTTCGAAAACTCGTTCTACGTATTGGCCCATGCACATCGTCGCGGACGTGGTGGACAATGAATCCCCCGTCTTCACCGACATCACTGGCGATGGCAAACCCGAGATCGTCTGCAGCACCGGCGGCAGCTTCGGCTGGTTCGCCCCGAACTGGGAGAAGCCCACGGAGAAGTGGAATTTCATCCCAGCGACCGATGACCTGAAGGTGGCCAAGTTCACCCACGGCCTCGGTGTTGGCGATGTGGATGGCGATGGCAAAATGGATCTCCTCGAAGCACGGCGCTGGTGGGAGAACACAAGTGTGGTGCAGGCCTCTGGCCTGCCCAATGCAGCCGGGACGGCTGCACCACTCTGGTCTCAGCACAATTTTGCGGCAGGCATCGGCGGAGGCGCGCAGATGTTCGCCTACGACTTTGATGGCAATGGCACCAATGATGTCTTCACCAGTCTGGCTGCGCATCGCTATGGCGTCGCCGTCTTCCTTCAGAACAAAACCGAGAACCGAGAACCAGGAACCGCGAACTGGCAGCGCATCATGCTCGCCACCGAGCAGCCGCAGGACAACGACTACGGCATCGTCTTCTCCCAGCCGCACGCCGCGTACCTTGCAGACATCGATGGCGATGGCGTGAAGGACATCGTCACTGGCAAGCGCTACTGGGCGCACAATGGTCATGACCCGGACGAGCGCGGCGCCCGTGTGATCTACTGGTATCAAACCAAGCGTGATGGCAAGGGCGGTGTGGACTTCGTCCCGCATCTCGTCGATGCCGAAAGCGGTGTCGGTGTGGACGTGCAGGTCGGTGACGTGAATGGCGACAAGCTCCCTGACATCGTCGTCGGCAACAAAGCCGGTGTCTATATCCTCACTCAAGAGCGCAAGGAGACTACGGCTGATCTCACGCCGAAGAAGCTCTACGGCCCGGCCCTCAAGCCGCAGAAGGACTACGCGAAAGGCCAGTCGCCTCAGGATGCGCTGAAAGCCATGCAGCTCCCTGGTGGCTTCAAGGCCGAGCTCATTGCTGCCGAACCAGATGTGGTGCAGCCTATCGCCTTCACCTTTGACGAGCGCGGCCGCATCTGGGTCGTGGAAGGCAACAGCTATCCAAAGCCCCGCGAAGTCGGTGCTGGTCAGGACCGCATCAAGATCCTCGAGGACAAGGACGGTGACGGCACCTATGAGACGAACCAACTCTTCTGCGAAGGCCTGAATCTCGTCAGCGGCATCGAGCTCGGTTTCGGTGGCGTCTGGGTCGGTGCCGCGCCCTATCTCATGTTCATTCCCAGGGATGGAGACAAGCCACTGCCGCTCGGCAGTACCCGGGCCATTCCTGGCCCGTCTGGAGCCGATGGAGCCAAGAATAGCCCGACTACACAGGTCCCCGGCATCAACTTCACCGCCTACGCGTTGTTAGACGGCTGGGGCTCCCAGGACACTCACGAAACGCTCAACAGCTTCATCTGGGGGCCAGACGGCTGGCTCTACGGCTGCCACGGTGTCTTCACGCATTCGAAGGTCGGCAAGCCCGGCACTCCGGATGACCAGCGTCAGCCCATCAATGCGGGCATCTGGCGTTATCATCCCGTGCGTCATGAGTTTGAGATCTTCGCCCACGGCACCAGCAATCCCTGGGGCCTCGACTACGACCAGCATGGTGAGTGGTTTGTCACCGCCTGTGTGATCCCGCATCTTTATCATATCGTCCCCGGCGGACGTTATCAGCGCCAGGCAGGCCAGCACTTCAATGCCTACACCTATGAGGACATCAAGACCATCGCCGATCACGCGCACTATGCTGGCAATCCGCGTCCGGATGTCTCCCAGGACAAGACCACGGGTGCAGGCATCGTGAACAATGACACGAATGCCCTCGGCGGCGGTCACGCGCACTGCGGTCTCGCCATTTATCAGAGCAGCCAGTTCCCGCTCACGTATCGAAATCAATTGTTGTTCGGCAACCTGCACGGTCATCGCCTCGTCGCGAACTACACCGACCCGCACGGCAGCACCTACACCGGCAAACACGGCGCGGATTTCATGCGTGCGAACGACATGCACTTCATCCCCGTCACCCAAAAGGTCGGCCCTGATGGCTCCCTCTACGTCAGTGACTGGAGTGACCAGCAGATCTGCCACCGCGGCAGCAACGCCGTCGAAAACTGGGACCGCAGCAACGGGCGTATTTATCGCGTGTCGTATGACCGTAAAACGAGTTTTCCAACTCGTTTTCAGTTTCCAGGGGGGGAGGCGATCTGGGGAACGAGTTGGAAAACTCGTTCTACATTCGACCTCGCCAAGGAAAGCGATGAGACCCTGGCCAAACTGGCCGTGCAGACCGAAAACGAATGGTTCTCCCGCATGGCGAGACGTGTGCTGATGGAGCGTTCGACGGAACGCATGTGGCTGCTTGATGGCGACAAAGGCCCACCGTCCAGGGCATTGTCGTTTCTGAGTGACGAAGTTTTGTATCCGGTAGGTGGCAAGTCAGCCTACTCTGACACTGCCAAATTGCGCGCATTCTGGACACTCAAGCTCTCACCCATGCGGATCAGTCTCCAATCCGAAGAGCATGCATGGCCAAGGAGTGACGCGGAGCGGGCTTGGGCGATTCGTATGCTGCCCTATCCAGGATTTTCCTCCAAACATGAGTCGAAGGATGTCAGGGTTGAGCTTTCCCAAGATGACTTGGCTCTGGTGGCAAAATTGGGAAATGAAGAGAAGGTCCCCGTTCTTCGTCGCGAGTTTGCCTCCCTCCTTCAGCGTCTTCCGCAAGACCAGCGCAAGGATCTCGCCGCTTCCCTCCTCAAGCACGGCGAGGACAAAGATGATCCCATGATCCCGCTGCTCATCTGGTATGGCATCGAGCCTGTCGTGGCCGCTGATGCCGCCACGGGCCTGCAACTCGCCTCCGTTTCCAAACTGCCGAAGGTCACGGAGTTCATCTACCGCCGCATGGCCAGTGAGGAAGCAGGCCGTCAGGGCCTCTTGAAGCTTGCCGCCGAGACGAATGACAACGCGCAGCGCGACTTCCTCCTGCAGGCCGTTCTCACCGCCGCACGCGGCGGCAGCAAGATCACCCAACCTGCGAATTGGTCCACGATGCGCGAACGCTTCGTTGGAGTGAAGGCTTCAGCCGATGCTGGGAAATCCGATTCGCCTAAAGGCTCGACTCCGACCTC
This sequence comes from Prosthecobacter gellanilyticus, assembly GCF_007992435.1. GTDB lineage: Bacteria > Verrucomicrobiota > Verrucomicrobiia > Verrucomicrobiales > Verrucomicrobiaceae > Prosthecobacter > Prosthecobacter gellanilyticus. The sequence goes on from NZ_BKAG01000006.1 coordinate 67,006, forward strand.
TGCTACGCAAGCACTCCTCGAACTCGAAGCCCACATGGGCATCGACAGCGCCCTGAAGCACTTCCGGGATCAACTCGCCTCCACCACCGCTCCTGCCGCCGAGCGTGAAGCCGCGCTGAGCGTGCTCCTCCAGGCCCGCGATGCCGCCACCTCCAAGATCCTTCTCACACTCATCCAGAGCGATGCCCCAGGCACGCTGAAGCGGAAAGCCATCCAGGCCCTCACCTCACTCAAAGATCCCGAAACACCGCAGGTGCTCAGCGCCGCGCTCATCAAACTGCCTCCCGGTGATCTTCCAGACGCCATCAACACACTGGCCTCCACGAAGGAAGGCTCCATTGCGCTCCTGAAAGCGGTTGAGGCCAAGACCGTGCCTTCCACCGCCCTCTCACCCTTCCTGGTGCGCCAGCTCGCGGCCTTCAAGGATGCGCAGCTGGATGCCCTCATCAAATCCGCCTGGGGCGATGTGAACGCACCGAAGGCAGATTTGGCCGAACGCACGAAGAAGTATCGCGATCTCCTCACGCCCGCCGCTTTGGCGAAAGGCGATGCCGCGAAAGGCAAGATCCTCTTCATGGGCACCTGTGGCGCATGTCATAAATTGTTAGGTGAAGGCCAGAACGTCGGCCCCGACATCACGGGCAGCAATCGCGCCGATCTGAACTACCTGCTCGAAAACGTGCTCGATCCGAACGCGGTGATCGGCAAGGCTTACCAGCTCAACCTCTTCACCATGAAGGACGGTCGTGTCATGAGCGGTGTCATCAAGGAGGAGAACCCCACGGCGGTGAAGATCGCCATGATGGGCGGGATTGAGTTCACCCTGCCGCAGGGTGACATCGAGAAGCGTGAAGTCTCCAAGCTCAGCACCATGCCCGAAGGTTTGTTTGATGCTTTGCCATCGGAGAGTGTCATTGATCTGGTGAAGTATCTGCAGAGCGGTAACGTAGACCGGACTTTCCAGTCCGGTGAAACGAGTTCGAAAACTCGTTCTACGCCAGGAGCCCTCGAAGGTGAATCTCTGAAGGTCCTCGAGATCACCGGTGGCACCACGAAGAAGCAAGGGATGGGCGGCTTTGGCAATCGCTGGAGCGGCGGCTCCCAGCTCTGGTGGACAGGTGGCAAGCCAGACGACAAACTAACGTTGGTTATTCCTGTGAAGGAGTCTGGCAAATACGCGCTCCACGCCGCGCTCACCATGGCGAAGGATTATGGCGTGACCAGCATCATGCTGGATGGCAAGCCTATCGCCTCCTCCTTTGATGGTTACAACGCTGACAAGGTCGTCCTCACGGACGAGCTCGACTGGGGCACGCATGAACTCACCGCTGGAGATCACCAGCTCACCTTCACCCTGGCAGCCCCCAATCCCGCCGCCAAGCCCAGCAACATGGTCGGACTTGATTATGTGCGGCTGGAGAAGAAGTAAGGCATATCAGGTTGGTCGCCTTCCGCATCCGCTCTGGCTGCCCCCACCTCATTTTCCAGGCTTGCCTTCGACCTCAAAGTCCCGCAGACTCTAAGGCCATGAACGCGACCCTCTCGCCTTCCTTCTGGATTATGAGCCTGATGAGCATGGCCTCGCTGGGCATCTCGCTGACCCTGCTGGTCAAGGACGAGCCCAAGGGTGACGACGTCAAACCCGCAGCCCCGGCTCAGGTCACCACGTCTGCGGTCATTCCGCACCTCCAGCTTCCGCCTGCCATGGAAGCTCCCATGCTCAGCCTTCCTGAAACCCCGCTGCTGAAACCCACCATGCCTGGCAAGATCTCGCCCGAGAACCTCGCGAAGATGCGGCGGGCCAACTTCAGCCGCATGCGGCTTGATGAGACCATGATGAATGGCGAGCTTGACCGCACTAAATACGTGCCCGCTGGAGCCACTGACCCCGACTCCATGTGGCGCGGCCAGGTGGACCGTGCCAACCGCACCCTTCAGGAAACCGGCATGGGGCATTTGAACCTTCGCGGTCGTTGAGCGGTCAGGTGGAGCATCATCGTCATCATGCGTGATCTCCACTCCACGAAAGCCATGTGGCTCAAAGCATGGCTGTTTCTCTTCATCGGCCTCTTCTCCGCCGCGCTGCTGCTCGTTGAAAACTGGAGCTGGCGCACCTCGGCGTTGCTGGCGCTCTGCGTCTGGGGTTTCAGCCGTGCTTATTACTTCGCCTTCTACGTCATCGAGCACTGGGTGGACCCGCAGTTCAAATTCAGCGGGCTGGGGCACTTCATCTCCTGGTGGTGGACAAAAGGGAAGGGGCGGAGGTGAGCTCGCCAGCATGGGCGTTCTCCCCACATAGCGCCGCCTTCATCACTTTAGGGCCAAAACAAAACAGCTCCGGCGAAGATCACCGGAGCTGCTTCAAAGATGAATGGCTAACCAGTTTTTACACCAGCATCAGCGCCGGGTTTTCCAGCAGCTTGCGCATCTCGGCGAGGAAGGTGGCAGCCACCGCACCGTCCACCACACGGTGGTCGCCGCTGAGGCCGATCCACATGCGCTGACCGGCCACGATGGCGCCCTTGTCATTCACGACCGGCACCTTGCGGATGCTGCCGATGGACAGGATGGCGGCCTGCGGCGGATTGATGATGGCGGAGAACTGGTCGATGCCGAAGGCGCCGAGGTTGGACACCGTGATGGTGCCGCCGGCAAAGTCATCCGGGCTGAGCTTCTTGTTCTTCGCCTTGGCAGCCAGGTCCTTCACGGCGGCGCTGATCTCAGCCAGCGTCTTCTTCTCCGCCTGCTTGATCACCGGAGTCACCAGACCGTCATCGATGGCGATGGCGACACTAAGGCCCACGGACTTGAATTTCACGATGGCATCTCCATCCCACGCGGCGTTGATGGCAGGCTGGGCCTGGGCGGCGCGGATCACGGACTTCAGGATGAAGTCGTTCACGGTGTATTTCACACCGCCGCTCTTCTCGGCGCTGGCATTCAGATGCGCGCGGAAGTCCATGAGCGGCGTCGCGTCGATCTCCACCTGCAGGTAGAAGTGTGGGATCTGAGTCTTGGAGGCCAGCAGGCGCTCGGCGATGATGTTGCGCATCGTGCTGGTCGGCACGCGCTCGTCTTCCGGGCCGTAGGTCGGGCGGATCGCAGGCGTGGCGGCCACACGGGCGCCAGCGCTGCCACCACCGACCGGGGCATTTTCCACGTCTGCACGGACGATGCGGCCACCAGGGCCGGTGCCTTCGATGGAGCCGAGGTCCACACCCTTCTCAGCGGCGATCTTCTTGGCCAGCGGGCTGGCCTTCACACGCACATTGCTGGCAGCGGCACGGCTGACAGGCCGCGGAGCAGAGGGGAGACGCGGGCCTGGGGCGGCCACTTTCTTGGCACCAGCACCACCAGCGGCTTTTTCTTCCTTCGGCGCAGGCGCGGCAGCGGCCTGGGCCTTGGCGATCAGTTCGTCCAGATTTGCGGGGGCTTCCTCGCCCTCTTCCAGCACCACGGCCAGCGGGCTGCCCAGGGGCACCTTCACGCCAGGGGTGGCGATGAGCTTCAGGATCTTGCCTTCAAAGGGGCTGGCATACTCCATCGTGGCCTTGTCCGTCTCCACGTCTGCGATCGGCTTGCCCACTTCCACGGCATCACCTTCTTTGATGGTCCATTTGGCCAGCGTGCCCTCGGTCATGGTGTCGCTGAGCTTGGGCATTTCGATGATCTTGGGCATAACGGGGCAGGGGGTAAAAGCGGGTTCGGGGTGTCTGTGAGGCGGCGAGACTAGACGAGTCCGCCGCCGGACTCAAATCCCTCGTGCCGGGAATTTTCCGGGGTGGGGGGAGCCCCCTGGGAAAGCCTGAGCACAAGACGGCCCATGTTTAGGTCTCAGAGAGCACCCCCAAACCCCGTGAAGTGCCACGCTTGGGCTAGGGCCCTACCCCCTCGGCGTTGTCCGGAGTCAAAACACGGCCTCTTCAGCCGTTACGGGCTTGTGGCTGCTTGCCGACGAGGGAAATGTTCGCCTTCCTCAGGGTCTGGCGTTACACGAGACCGGTTTCACACGTTTCTCTTTGCTCATGAAGCTTTCCCTCCTTCCTGCCCTTGTTTTGCTGCTCGCTGCCAGCTTGGTCTCAGGCCAGACCCCTGCACCAGCCCCGGAGCCTGCCTCAAAAAAAACAGCCGCGAAGGGCCACAACCATCCCGAAGGCTTCACGGAGTTGAAAATTGGCGATGCCGCGCCTGCCTTTGACCTCCTGGGCATCGATGAGGAAAAGCACACCCTGGCCGAGTATGCGGACGCTCCGCTGCTCATGATCGCCTTCATCAGCAATCACTGCCCCACCTCCCAGGCCGTGGAAGGCCGCCTGAAGCAGATCGTGAAGGATTATAAGGGCAAGGGCCTGCGCGTGGTCGGCATTAACCCGAACGACCCCGCCGCCCTCCGTCCAGATGAGCTCGGCTACTCCAAATACAACGACAGCTTCCCTGAGATGAAGCGCCACGCCAAGGAGCAGGAGTTTAACTTCCCCTACCTCTACGATGGCGAGACCCAGGCCGTGGCCAAAGCCTACGGCTGTCTGGCCACGCCGCACGTCATGCTCTTCGATAAAGAGCGCAAACTGCGCTACCAGGGCCGTCTGGACGACTCCCGCTATGTCGATGCCGCCACGGTGACCTCCCACGATGCGCGCAACGCCATCGATGCCCTCCTTGCAGGCAAACCGGTGCCCGTGGAAGTCACCAAGCCGCATGGCTGCTCCACCAAGTGGCTCGACAAGCGCAGCGAAGTCATCACCGACAATGAGAAGTGGGAAAAAGGCGAGGTCACTGTGGAGCTCATCGATGCCGCCGGCGTCGCCGCCCTGCGCAAGAACGACACCAAAAAAGTCCGCCTCTTCAACGTCTGGGCCACCTGGTGCGGACCTTGTGTGGCAGAGTTCCCCGAGCTCGTCGCCACGGCGCGTAAATTCGGCCTGCGTGACTTTGAGTTCATCAGCATCAGCATCAACGAACCCGGCGAGATGAAGGAAGTAAAAGAGTTCCTGGAGAAGCACAACGCCATCGTCCCGGACAAGATCAAGCCCTCTCTCAAAGCCGAGGGCCGCAGCGGCAACGCCTACATCTACAACGCCCCGAACACCGATGCCCTCATCCAGGCGCTAGATCCCGAGTGGCCCGGTCCCATCCCGCACACCCTCGTCGTGGCCCCCGGTGGAGCCGTCATCTATCGCCACAACGAAGAAGTGAATGGCGATGAGCTCCGCGAAAAAATCCTCGAGGCCATGGGCCGCTTTTACGTGCCTGAGAAGTAAGTATTTCCTAGCTGTTGCCGAACAACAAGCATGACCAAATTTCCCAAGATCCGGCGCCTTATGCGCCTCCGGGCTGTTTTGGTGCCAGGCCTGCTCCTCGCTGCCTTCCTGGCCTTTGCGCGGAGCCTGCCCGTCATAGGCCTGGTGCTTGCGGGGCTGGCTTTCTGCCTGTTCCTCGGCTTTACCGGCCCCCAGGAGGAGCTGGTGGTGAAACTGCCGCAGCAGCAGGGCTTTGAACGGTGGCGCTACTGGTGCGGCCAGGTCATCCGGTACCTTTTCATGCTCTGGCTCATCAGCCAGCCCGAGCTGGAAGCCTTCCTCCACCGGGTGAATCACGGCCAGGCGCTCTGGGACTGGCGCCTGATCCTGCCCGCCATCATCCTGGCCACCCTAGGCATCATCTCAGGCCTGCGCCGCGCCTCCAGTTTCACCGACCAGCAGATCTACGACTGGCTGGAGGAGAAGCAGGAAGCATAGGCCGTTCGACAGATCGCGTAATGACTGGACATCATGCGCTCCAAATCCCGCAGGGGCATTCCGGTTATGGTAAAATCTCGATCCGCACCTGGCCGCTTGTCATGGCGGACTTTGTCACATTCACCGGCGGGCCAGTGATGCCAGGCAGGAGGAAATAGCCCGTGCCCATGTGCATGTATGAAAACAGGACGCCCTGGAAGGTCAGCGTGCGGGACACCTCCGGGAGGCCGGCATTGAAGGGATTGGTGTCCTTCAGTGTCATTGTGCCGATGAACGTGCCTTTGGTTAGGTCAATCTTGGTGATCTTCACCTGGCTTGGGTTGGGAGTGGAAGAGGAGAGCACATGCGTGACACTCATGCTGAACACCTGGTCCAGGTCGATGAAACTCCTCACGTCTTCGATCCCGCCATCCAGGAAGTCCAGCCGGTACGTCGCAGGCGCTGGACGGTCCAGCAGCGTCTTGCCTGCCACCGGTGGCAGGTATTCACTGCCATTGGCTTGAAGCGTCGCGCTCTCAAATCCATTCCCAAAGGCGCGCATCACCTGTGGCTTCTTGTGCCAGCGCAGCGGCCCGGTCACCAGACGAGTGCCAGCCGAGATGCGCAGCGTCTGGGTGAGGGATCCCAGGCCCTTGCCAAACACAACAAACAACGGCACGCGGCCATCCGCCCACACTGCTGACGTCTGAGCTGGGATCACCGTGCCATCTGCCAGCTGCCCCGACCAGCTCACCGCACCTGCAGGTGTGACGGTGAAGGTCAGGAAGCCGTCTCCCTGGGGGATGCTTGTGGCCGTGGAGGTGGGGGGCAGCACCACCGTGAAGTTGCCCTTGTAACTGTCTGCGGGCTTGGTCTTCGCGTCCCAAACATGACGTCCGCCTTCCAGCTCCAGGCTGACCGGTTCAGCTCCAGGCAGCGTCACATCGCCTGAGATAAAGTCGGTCTCATCATCATTCATCCGCACCACCAGATCCACATTTGGTTTGCCCGTGCGCTTCACACTTGTCCGCAGCACCGCATGTTCAGGATCTGGCTCCGCCGGATTCTCCGCCGTGCTCAGCTTGCCGGTGAAGGGATGGCTTCCGGCTCCTAGTTTCAGCGTGCCCGAGACAGCTCCCGTCTTCGTCACCGTTATGGTCATGAAACCACCGAGTCTGTCCGTCAGCGTGGTGTCACTCTCAATGACCGCTGAGAAGCTGCCCACCACCGTGGCCGGGATGTCCAGCACCGTGATATCAAAGCTGATCGTGTTGGACTCACCTTGCACGTTCTTCGCCTTCACCGTCACCGTGGAGGTCTTGGCTTCAGAGGGATATCCCGTGATCTTGCCGCTGGCATTGGAAAGCGTCAGCCCCTTCGGCAAACCGGTCGCCATGTAGGTCACCGGTCCGTTCTGAGTCGGGATGCCCAGCTCGTAACTCGCGCTAATGGCCGCCAGCGGGATCGGATCAGGCACCGTCAGCACCGGCACAGCGCTCACGCCGCTCTGAGTCACCGTGTGCGTCTTGCCACCCACATTCACCGTCGCCGTGCGCGCTGTCTTGGAAGCATTTGGAGCCGGGATGAACGTCACTGAAGTCGTCCCAGGCGCTGGTGGCACAAAGCTCAGCCACGAAACATTCTCGATCACCCCAAAAGGCGCATTGGCGATGACCGCCAGCTCATACGGTGGGCTGTCTGCAGACACCGTCACATCCGGCCCGATGCTGCAGGTGCCCAGCGTTAGCGTCACCGTGGCAGGACTGCTTTTACCGCGATAGGCATCACCTGCGGCATAACTAAATGTTCCGCCAGAAAATCCAGCCGCCCCGGTGAACACCAGCGTGTTCCCCACCTTTGTCACCTTGCCCGCCGTCGCAGCCGGCTGCGTGAACGAGGCGATGTTCAGCACATCTCCCGGATCCACATCATTGCCTAGCACCGGAATCACCACCTGCCCACCGGGCAGCACCACCGCCGAGTCCGCCACGGCCACCGGCAGGCGGTTCAGCGTGGTGAAAGTCTTGTCTTCTCCATTGGCCGATCCCATCACCCCCTCGGCACGCACCCTGAAGTGATACTTTGTGTTAGGTAAAAGCCCGGTGATCGTCGCGGACACGTTGGTTTTTGAGTAACCTGTGACGGTATCCGGCGTGGCTGCCACCTGACTGCCATAGTCGGGGGTTGTTCCATATTCAAAGAGCACCCAGCGTTCTGAGCCTCGCGCATCCACCTCAGTTTTCAGAGTGGCTCCATCCATGGTGACTCCCGTGACCGTCGGTCTGGTTGTGGCGGGTGGAGTCGAGTCACCACCTGTGGCGGTCATGACGATGTCAAAATAGTATTCGTTGAAGTCATTGTTCGTGATGCGCAAAACCGCACTCCTGGCCCCCTGGTCACCCGGGCTGGCTTGCACGACGAAACTGGTGTTTCCCCCTGGGGGAACGGGGGCGGTTGGTGGAACAAGGATTGTGTAGTCGTAAGGGTTTTGCCCGGACTTGATGAAGGTCAGGTCTGTGAGGTCTTCATTGCCAAGATTGTTGATGACAAAGGTCTTTCGAGCCACCCCCCGGGGCCAGCCGCTCGCGACACGTCCGAATGACACAGTGCCGCCACTGGCCACGTTGACCCCTGCTTCACGGACCTCGATTTCAGACCCCCGTCCAAAGCATTGGATGCTGAAGGTATAAACCGGCTCATCAGGGGCATCACTCCGGATGGTCACAGTGGCAGTTTGCAAGCCTAGGGCGCGCGGTGAGCATGTGATGTCAAAAGATACCCGGCCATTGCTGCTTGTGTAGGTTTGTGCCGGCTGGCGTGAGACGAAGAAATGGTCGCTGTAAAAATGGTTGCCGTAAATTTCCACATACGGGGTGCCGGTGAATTGCAGCATTCCAACACCTTTATTGGCGATCCAGAAAGTGCGCTTCACCGTGTCACCCACTTGCGGCACATTGCCGAAATCGGTGAGGTCGCCGGATTCGGGCGTCGTGTCTCCGTTGACGATTTCCTTGCCATTGCCCGTCACAGAGATGTCACGCAGGGCTCCCTCAAAGATGACCATCGAACTGCCGGAAGATACTCCGGATCGGCTGGGCAAGCCAGTGATTGTCTTGCCAGCCAGGACACCCCTGGAAAAGCCGCCCTCGCGATAGACGTTTACAGGAACTCGGCTGCGAGTGGCAGAGCTGTCGTCTCCGAGCTGGCCATCGTAGTTGTAGCCCCAAGCCACCAATGTGTTGTCTGTGCACAGGGCCAGGTTGTGCTTTTCCCCGCAGGCAATGCTGACGACTGTTTTGTCGGCGAGTGCGCTTGAGCCGGGAGTGATATTCACCATCACAGGCAAAGTCCGGCTCATTCCGCTGTCATCTCCGATCTGACCCTCGTCATTCTCCCCCCAGGAAGCAATCGTCCCATCTGAGCAGAGCGCTATGTTGTGGCTTTCGCCAGCGCAGATGGACGTGACAGTCTTGTTCGCCAGTACCCCGGTCACAGACACCGTCACTGGCAGCAGGCGGGAGGTCGTCGAGCCATCCCCCAACTGCCCTTTTGCATTGCCTCCCCAGGCCACCATGCTGCCATCCGCGCACAACGCGACACTGTGAGACCAACCCACTGCCATGGATGTCACTACCTTTCCCGACAAGGCGCTCATTCCTTCCGTGGCATTCACGGCCACGGGCACCCGGCGTTGCACGGAACCGCCGTCTCCCAACTGACCACTCCCGCCGGCACCCCACGCGGCGAGAGTGCCGTCCGAACATAAGGCGAGATTGTGACTCGAGCCTGCTGCCAGAGCCGTCACAACTTTGCCATGTAGAGTGCTAGTGCCGGTCGCAGTGTCCACAGGGACTGGGACGGCGCTGTCGGTGATGGTTCCGTTCCCGAGTTCAGCATTATAGTTGCTGCCCCATGCGCTCACCGTTCCATCGGAGCAGAGGGCGAGACTGTGATTGTACCCTGCGGCAATCGCCACGACCTTCTTACCAGACAGGGAACTGACCCCATCTGTGGTATTGACCCCCACCGGCGCGCTTTTCTTGACCAAAGTATTGTCTCCGAGCTGGCCCCACTGGTTACTACCCCAGGCATACACTTTACCCTCGGTCGTCAAGGCCAGCGTGTGTGCTCCACCCTGGGACACCTGGGCAAGGGTCTTTCCTTCCAGCAAGCCACTGATATCTGCCAGTTCCGGTGTGTCATGCCGGAAATCGCCGTAATTGCTAACAGCAAGCTGCCCTGAAGAATTGTTTCCCCATGCGGCCAGCACGGTCCTGGGCCACAGCAGCACCAGATCATTGTTACCCTCGCCGCCGTAATACCAGACCACGAACGGATACGTCACTCCATTGTAGTTGAGGTTCACTGTCGAGCCGTTGGGGAGGTTGCTGAAAGTGCCTTCAAGGAATGCAGGCCCGGTATTTTTCACCACCGTCAGATTTGTCCCTGGTTCTGGCGCGAAGTTCAAAGTGAGGCTGGCTTCCCCCGTTGCTGCATAGTTGTCTGCCGTGACGGCAGCGTCGACGCCATTGTCAAAGCTGAAGCCTCCTAAACTGCCCACTCCCTGAATGCCAAAAGTGTAGAACGACTCGTCGTGATCATCGCTCATCACGCTAACCGTGGCATGGCGGATTCCCGCTGCCTTCGGATCAAAGGCAATCTGGAAAGTTGTCGTTCCGCTCAGTGGATCCAATGGAGAGACAGGTCCGGATGCCACGATGAAATCGGCAGCATGAGGGCCGCTGATGGTCACCTTTGGTGCACCGGTCAGATTTAGCTCCGCCATCCCGGTGTTTGTAATGGTAAAAGTCCGCACCCTTGCCTGGGTATTCAACAGCACCGTGCTAAAGTTCGTATGGTCGGCAAAGTCCGGGCTCATGTCCCCGTTGAGAATCTCTCTGCCATTCCCTCGGACGGTTATCTCGTTGAACGGCACTCGATAAATGGACAACACATGAGAGGCAGTATGACATGCGCTCGGCAGGCGTGAGACTCTCACGCCACCAAGGGCACTAACTCCCACGATCTGCTCGACAACCACGGGCCTGCTACCCCCGCTTCTATTGTTGACGCCCCAAAACACAAGCGTGTTGTCTGCGAGTAGCGCCAAAGAAGATGCGCTGGCCGCAGCAACGCTCACCACTTGCTTGTTCGACAATGCACCGGAAGTGATTGAGACCGGCAGTGCACGGCCCGGCAAAGTGTCCCCAAGTTGCCAGCTCGAATTATCGCCCCAGCCTGTGACAGTGCCGTCTGTGCAAAGTGCCAGACTGTGACTATGCCCGGCAGAGATAGCTGCCACATTCTTGCCAAAAAGAGCGCTGGTGCCACTGGCGCTGTTCACCGGCGCCACCACGGATCGTTGCGAGACGGTATCCCCGAGTGCACCGGAACCCCATGACATCAGTGTGCCATCGGAACATAGAGCCAGATTGTGACTACGGCCTGAAGAGATGGAAACCACCTTCTTCCCATCCATAGCTACGGCATCAGCCCCTGTGCTCACCGGTGAGAGCCTTTGAATCAGTGTCCCATCTCCCAGTTGGCCTGACCCATTGCCCCCGCAAGACACCATGGTTCCATCCGAGCAGAGCACCAGGGTGTGATCCTGCCCCGCACTCACAGACACGGCAGATTTGCCGGACAGAGCGCTGGCTCCGCTGAGGGTGTTCATCATCACTGGCATGGGGCGATTTTGGGTTGTGCCGTCCCCGAGCTGCCCGGAGTCATTGCGGCCCCAGCCCACCACGGTCCCATCAGAGCAGACGGCCAGACTGTGATTCCTGCCTGCCGTCAGATACACCACTTCTTTTCCATATAAGGCACTTGTACCACTTTCAGTATTCACTGCCACAGGCAGGATGGCCTCGGTCGTCGAGCTATTGCCGAGCGCGCCATTAAAATCGGATCCCCAACTATAGACTCGGCCTTCGGTGGTGAGGGCTAGGCTGAAAATGCCGCCTTGAACGACTTGTACAACCGTTTTGCCAGCCAGGACCCCCGCCTGATCCACTCGCGTGGGAACCCGCTTGTCGGCTCGTGTTCCATCTCCGAGCTGGCCGTATAAGTTGTGTCCCCACCCAGCTACCAAGGTGTACGGCCACAGCAGCACCAGATCATTGTTCCCCTCACCGCCATAGTACCAGGCCACGAAGGGATAGGTCGCACCATTGTAGCTCAGGTTCACTGTCGCCCCGTTCGCCAGATTGCTGAAAGCGCCCTCAATGAACGGAAGCCCAGTGTTCTTCACCACCGTCAGGTTCGTGCCGGGGTCGGGGGCAAAGTTCAGCGTGAAATCCACCTCGCCCGCAGGTGCGTAGCTGGAGGCTGTCACCGGCACATCCGTGGCTGCATTGAAGGCGGCAGACAGCGCGGCATCCGCGCTCGGAGCGGCCAGAAGCAAACCCGCCAGGGCTGGCAAAACACAGCGCGAGACAGCACGCAGGCTTACGCGAAAAAGAGAACGAAAAGTCAGATCCAGGCTCATCAAAAAAGGGCCTTTAGGCCAAGCTCTTAACATCGCCTCAAACCTGGCCTGACTCAATGTGTATTTACGCCGTCGTTACGGCCATCTCGACCATCGATTCGCAGACAAATGCGTTTCCCCCCAGCCTTTTCACTCTTCATTTCCACCTTTTTCCGATCTACGTGACCAGAAGCAGCGGATGTGACCACTTTGACCGTTGCATTCCCCCCCTGCCGCCTAGAATCGCCCTCCGCGCTGGTGCGGGCATCCATTTTCCTCCTCCCTTCGAATTTCACCCATCATGTCTCATAAAGTCCTCATCATCGGTGCCGGCGGCGTCGGCCGTGTCGTCACTCACAAATGCGCCCAGCTTCCGGAAGTCTTCGGAGAGATCATGCTGGCCAGCCGCACCAAGTCGAAGTGTGACAGCATCGCCGCTGAGCTGAAGCGCCCCATCCAGACCGCCGCCGTGGATGCGGACAATGTGCCGGAGCTCGTCAAACTGCTGAAGGACTTCAAGCCCGAGGTCGTTATCAATGTGGCTCTGCCTTACCAGGACCTCACCATCATGGATGCCTGCCTCGAGGCCGGCGTGCATTACATCGACACCGCGAACTACGAGCCGAAGGACGTCGCCAAATTCGAATACCACTGGCAGTGGGCCTATCAGGAGAAATTCAAGGCCGCCGGCCTCACCGCCCTCCTCGGCTGCGGTTTCGATCCTGGCGTAACCAATGTTTATACCGCTTACGCCCTGAAGCATCACTTCAGCAAGATCGACACCCTCGACATCCTGGACTGCAACGCTGGCGACCACGGCAAGGCCTTCGCCACCAACTTCAATCCTGAAATCAATCTGCGCGAGGTCACCGCGAACGGCCGCTACTGGGAAAACGGCCAGTGGGTCGAGACCAAGCCGCTTGAGATCAAGCGCAGCTTCCCGTTCCCGGACGGCATCGGCCCGAAGAACATCTACTGCCTCTACCACGAGGAGCTGGAAAGCCTCACCAAGCACATCCCCATGCGCCGCGCGCGCTTCTGGATGACCTTTGGCGATGCCTACATCAAGCACATGGAAGTGCTGGTGAACGTCGGCATGACCGGCATCCATCCCGTGAAGCACAAGGGCGTGGACATCATCCCCATCGAGTTCCTCAAGACGCTCCTGCCAGAGCCCGGAACCCTCGGTCCTGATACCAAGGGCAAGACCTGCATCGGCAACTGGATCGAAGGCACCGGCAAGGACGGCCAGTTCAAGCGCTACTACGTTTACAACATCTGCGACCACCAGGAGTGCTACCGCGAGACAAACAGTCAGGGCGTGAGCTACACCACGGGCGTCCCCGCCATGATCGCCGCTCGCCAGCTCCTCACCAATCCGGCGGAGTATCGCCAGCCCGGCGTCTGGAACGTCGAGCAGCTCAATCCAGATCCCTTCATGGAAGACCTCAACAAATACGGCCTCCCCTGGCTTGAGACCTTCCCAACGGAGCCCCTTCCTGGCGAACCTGCCGCGAAGTAAGACGAACCAAAGATTCTTCAAAAATCACAAGAGCCCTTCCTTCACAGGAAGGGCTTCTTTTTTACCTGGCATCTCATATTTCAAGGCATGGTCGTGATCTGCACGCGTCCGCTCAGCGTCGGGGACTTGGTCACATCCACCGGCGGGCCTGCGATGGCTGGCAGCAGGAAGTAACCCGTGCCAAAGTTGAGATGTGGCACCAGCACACCCTGGAATGTCACCGGGCGTGAAACTTGCGGTAGGGAGGCGTTAAAGGGATTGGGATCCTTTAGCGTCATCGTGCCCATGTAGGTTCCCTTCACCACATCGATCTTTGTGAGCTTGATCTGTGCGGGATTTCCCTCCGCCGGCCTGGAACCCTGATGCTGGGTGCTGATGCTGAAGCTAATGGAAGGCACAAACTGGCTGGCGTCCTCAATCCCGCCGCTCTTGAAATCCAGGTTCACAAGGGCCGGTGCATTCAGCCCGAGGATCGTCTTGTTCGGGCCCGGCGGCACATACTTACCACCCGAGGCCTGAAGCGTCGCGTTCCCGAAGCCATCCGCATACGCGCGCACCACCTGTGGCTTCTTGTGCCAGCGCAACGGGCCGGTGGCCGCACGCGTTGCGGAAGATATAGTTAGGCTTTGGGTGAGTGATCCGAGGCCCTTCCCAAACACGATGAACAACGGCACTCTACCGTCCGCCCACAGGGTGCAGGTTTGCGCCGGCATCACCGTGCCGTCCGCGAGCTGGCCGGACCAGCTCACAGCGCCTGCGGGTGTGACCGTCATGGTCAGGAAGCCGTCTCCCTGCGGAATGTCCGCCGCGGTGGAGGTGGGCTGCAGGGCCACGGTGTAGTAGCCTTGGTAGTTGTCCGCAGGTTTGGTCTTGGCATCCCAGACGTGGCGGCTGCCTTCCAGCTCCAGGCTGGCGGGCTCGGCTCCTGCAAGGGTGACCTCGCCGGAGATGAGGTCGGTTTCGTCATCATTCATCCTAACCAAGAGCTCGACATTGGGCCTGCCTGCGCGCTTCACGCTCGTGCGCAGCACGGGATGCAGGGGATCAGGAGCGGCGGGGGTCTCCGCTGTGTTGAGCCTGCCGGTGAAGGGATGGCTGCCTGCGCCGAGTTTCAGCGTGCCGGTGACACCGCCGGTCTTGGTCACGGTCATGGTCATGAAGCCGCCGAGCTTGTCGGTCAGTGCCGTGTCATCTTCAACAAGAGCTGAGAAGCTGCCCACGACGGAGGCCGGGATATCGAGCACGGTGATGTTAAAGCTGATGGAGCTCGAGTCACCCTGCACGTTCTTGGCTTTCACGGTGACGCTGGAGGTCTTGGCCTCGGTGGGATAACCCGTGATCTTGCCGGTGGCATTGGAAAGGGTGAGGCCTTTGGGCAGGTTGGTCGCGGTGTAGGTGACGGGGCCGTTTTCAGTCGGGATGGCGAGCTCATAGTTCGCGCTGATGGCGGCCTGCGGGATGAAGGGTGGCACGGTGAGCACGGGCACGGCGCTCACGCCGCTCTGAGTCACCGTGTGGGTCTTGCCACCGACGTTCACGGTGGCGGTGCGCGATGTCTTCGAAGCATTAGGAGCTGGAATGAAGGTCACCGAAGTCGCATTCGCGGCCGGAGGCAGGAAGCTGAGCCACGAAGTGTTTTCGATGACACCCCAAGGCGCATTGGCGGTCACGGTGAGGGCATACGGCGGACTGTCTGCAGGAATAGTGACGTCGGGTCCGATCTCGCAGCTTCCCAGTGTCAGCGTCACCGTGGCAGCAGTGCTTTTACCACGGTTGGCATCCCCGGCGGCATAACTAAATGTGCCGCCATTGAAGCTAGCTGCCGCGGTGAAGACCAGGGTGTTGCCCACCTTCGTGACCTTGCCCACGGCCGGTGCTGGCTGGGTGAAGGAGGCGATGTTCAGGACGTCTCCTGGATCGGTGTCATTCGCCAGCACCGGGATCACCACCTGCCCGCCCGGCAGCACCACGGCGGAGTCCGCCAGCGCCACTGGGAGACGGTTGAGCGTGGTGAAAGTCTTGTTCTTGGTGACCGCCGAACCCACGGGGCCAGCGACACCCGCACGGAAATGATAGGTCGTGTTCGGCAGCAGGCCTGACAGCACGGCGGAGATCTGGGTGGGGCCAGCCGTCACGGTGCCCGGCGTTGCCTCCACCCGGCTGCCGTAGGTGTTGGTGGTGCCATATTCAAAGTAGACCTGACGCTCATGGCCCTTGCCATTCACCTCGGCTTTCAATGTCGCTCCATCGAAGGAGATGCCCGTGACAGATTCTTTGCCTGCTATTGGCGCGGAACTACTAACGCCGCTCATCGTGAGATTGATGAAGTAGCTGCCTTCATTGAGATCGTTGTTTTCGATCTCCAGAGTGGCTGTTCGTGTGCTAAAGTGGCTTGGATTGCCTTGAATAGTAAAGGTGGTGCTGCCTCCAGGCGCTACTGATCCGGCGGGCTGTGTGAGCACCGTAAAATCGTCAGCGTTTTCGCCGTATTTGGTGACCTGCAAGTTGCTGGGAATGTTGGTGCGCCCTCTCAAATCCGCCGTCCCAAGGTTGTTGATCACGAAGGTTTTCACGAAGGACTGGCTGTTGCCGGCGACCGCCACTTCTCCGAGTGCAAACGTGCTGCCGCTGGCCACGTTGTTTCCGGACTCACGGATTTCGATCTCCGGTGTCACACCCGTGCCACGGACCACAAAAGTGTAGGGATCTTCATCGGGATCATTGCTGCGGATCGTTACCGTGGCTGTACGCACCCCCAGACCGTTGGGGGTGAAAGAGAGTCTGAATCTCGCCAGTCCACGGCTCGTGATGGTGGTTGGCAGCGGCGGGGGGGAAGTGCCGTTATTGGGATTGTAGAGAACGAATGAGAAATTCCCAGGATTGGGGCCGCCGATCGTCACAAGTTCGCCAAACGGGGGATTGGGATTCAAAGTCAGCCGTTCAATTCCCCGATTAGAGATGGAAAAGTCATGGACGGCTGACTCCTGCAAAAGCACGGGCTCAAACTCGGTGAGATCTGCCGGGCTGGGAGTGGTGTCACCATCCACGATCTCCACCAGAGTGTTGCTGGGTGTGCCTGGGAAGAGTCCGGAAACTTGAATCTCTGGTGGTGAGGGAGTGAAGATCGCCACGGAGCTCTCGCTGTCGGTGAGCGAGACTGGCAGACCTGTCACCGGCAGGCCGGCGAGCACGCTGACATCCTCTTCTGTGCTGACGAGACCGGGCACTGATCGTGTAGTCGTGGAGTTGTCTCCGAGCTGGCCGCGACTGTTGGCGCCCCAGCTCGCCAGGCTGCCGTCCGAGCAGAGAGCCAGATTATGTCCTGAGCCCACGGCAACGGCGGTCACCGTTTTGCCATGCAAGGCACTCACGCCCGCAACTGTGCTGACCGCGACCGGGCTGAGCAAGCTCCTTCCCCACTCCGCGACGGTGCCATCCGAGCACAGGGCCAGACACTGATCCGCAGCTGCCATGCTCACCACCGTCTTGCCGAAAAGCGCGCTGCTGCCCTCGGCCGTGGACACTGCCACCGGCTCGGAGGGATTACCTGTCGTGCCGATCCCCAGCGAACCGTTGAGATTGCTACCCCAGCTCACCAGTGTGCCGTCAGAGCAGAGGGCCAGGGTGTGCATGGGACCTGCCTTCACGGACAGCACTGTTTTTTCAGCCAGAACTCCATACACAACAGCCCTGGGCAGGCTGCCGCCTGACTCAAAGCCATTGCCAAGCTGGGCGTTGCTGTTTGACCCCCAGGCGGCCACCTTGCCATCTGAGCACAGGGCCACGCTGTGGAAGCGCCCGGCGGTGATGGCGGTGACCGTTTTGCCCATCAGAGCGCTGACGCCGATATTGTTCACCTGGACGGGGATCGAAAGTTGTGTCCCTCCTGCAGCCCCAAGTTGTCCTTGAGTGTTGCTTCCCCAGGCGCTCACGGTGCCGTCAGAGCACAGCGCCAGACTATGATTGGCACCTGCTGCAATGGCCACCACCGTCTTGCCTGCCAGCGAGCTGCCAGCGTCGGTCTGGACCGGGTAGGCGGACCTGCCATCTCCCCCCAAGTAGCCCAGCTGCCCCGAGTAAGAACTGCCCCATGAGTAGACCTTGCCCTCTGTCGTGAGCGCGAGGCAGTGGGAGTCTCCCATGGCGAGCTGGACGATGGTCTTGCCCTCGAGCACGCCAGTCCGGTCCACTCGCGTAGGCGCCAGCTTGACGGGGGGGAAGGTATTGGGAAAAGACCCGGTGAGCTGGTAGTCTTGATTGTCTCCCCAGCCTGCGATGAAGGTCTTGGCCCACAGCAGCACCAGATCGTTGCTCCCCTCGCCACCGTAATACCAGGCCACGAAGGGGTAGGTCTTGCCGTCGTAGGTCAGGTTCACAGTGCCTCCATTTGGCACTCCCGCAAAGGTGCCTTGAATGAATGAAGTGCCAGTGTTTTTGACCACTGTCAGATTTGTTCCAGGTGCTGGCGCGAAATTTAGCGTGAGCTGGACGGTGCCAGATGCATACAGGCCATCCGTGGTGATCGGCACATCGGATGCCGAGTTGAAGGTGAAATCAGGGCTGACACCCACACCCTGAATTGTGAAGACATAAGTGCTTTCGTCAGTATCATTATTGGTTATGCTTACAGTTGCCTTGCGGAGGCCTGGAGCCGTGGAGTTGAAGGCCACCTGAAAGCTGGACTGCCCTCCAAAGGAAAGCGAGCTGGCAGGCTGGCTGGTGACGGTGAAATCACTCGCGTTCGGGCCGCTGATCGTCACCTGGGGGCTGCCCGTCAGGTTCAGCGGTGCCGCTCCGGAATTAGATGCGGTGAACATCCGCGTGACTGCGCTGCCTTGAACGATGGCCCCGCTAAACGTGGTGTGGTCACCCAGGCTGGGTGACGTGTCACCGCTGGCGATTTCCATGCCATTGCCGTTGATAGTGATCTCAGGCGTGGCTTGCACGCCATAGATTACCACAGAAAATCTAGCGTCTGGCGCAGATCCTGCCAGCGCCGTGACTCGCTGACCGGCAAGAGCACTTGTCCCCGGAGCCGTATTCACTGCCACGGCCGTGAAATAGCTGGACTGCGTGCTGCCCTTCCCGATCTGGCCGTAGGTGTTATCACCCCACGCCACGACCGTTCCGTCAGAGCACAGCGCCATGCTATGCGTCAGCCCGGCTGACAAAGCTGTCACTGTCTTTCCAAACAAGGCGCTCTGGCCCGAGATTGCGTTCACCTGCCGAGGGAAAACACTCCTGTCCCACGTTTCGGACGGCCCCATGCCGAGCCGGCCTTGGTAAGCCCACCCACACGCAGCCAGAGTCCCGTCTGAACACAAAATGATGGTATGCTGCTGGCCTGCGACAAGGGAGGTCACTTGACGGCCATGCAGGAAGCTTACCCCAGCCTCGGTGTTCATCACCGTAGGAGTCAGCCTGTTCGTCATGGTTCCATCACCCAGATTGCCGTGCTGATTCAGGCCCCATCCCACGACGGAGCCATCTTCACAGAGCACTAGACTGCTCGAGGCTGCGGCCGCCAGAGATCTCACCGCTTTTCCAGCCAAGGCGCTGCGTCCGAGTTCTCGATCCACGAGGACCGGCACCCACCGGTTTGTTTGGCTGTTGTCTCCCAACTGTCCATAATGGTTGCGTCCCCAGGAAACCAGGCTGCCATCACTACATAGCGCCAAGTTGAACGACTCACCTGCGGCGATGGAGGTCACCGTCTTGCCGGCAAGGGCACTCAGCCCCGCCGTCGTGTTCACCAAGACTGGCATCTCCCGTGATGTCTGGCTGTTATCTCCGAGTTGACCAAATGGGTTGTATCCCCAGCTGACCAAGGAGCCATCACTGCAAAGGGCCAGGCTGTAGGAGTCACCGCCTGCGGCCACGGCCACCACAGTCTTGCCGTGGAGAGCGCTTACACCGCTGTCTGTGTTTACCGGTGCTGGCAGGGAAAAGCTTCCCGGAGTGGTGGCGGTAAAGCCCAGAAAGCCATTTTTGCCCCATGCATACACCCTGCCTTCGGTGGTCAATGCAAGCGTGTGATAAGTCCCGCAGGACACCTGGACGATCGTTTTGTCCGCCAGCACACCCGTTCTATCAACCATCACTGGAGCATCACGCTGAACGAGCGTGCCATCTCCAAGAGTTCCATGTTCATTCCAACCCCAGGCAGCGAGTTTGGTGTGCGCCCACAGCAGCACGAGATCATTGTTTCCCTCACCGCCGTAATACCAGGCCACGAAGGGGTAGGTCTTGCCGTCAAAGCTGAGGTTCACGGCCGCGCCGTTCGCCAGATTGGTGAAGGCACCGACCATGAAGGGCACTCCGGTGTTCTTCACCACGGTCAGGTTCGTCCCAGGGGTGGGCGCGAAGTTCAAGGTAAAGTCCACGTCACCTGCAGGCGTGTAGCTGGCGGCCGTCACAGGCACATCAGCGGCGGCATTGAAGGTGGCCGAGAGGGCCGCCTGCGCGCTGGGGGCCGCTAAAAGCAGGCTCGCCAGAACGGGCAAGGTGCGGCAGAAGACTTGGCTGAGAGAGGAACGAAGGGACGAATTCAAGCGCATCGTGAAAGGCTATTAAGCTAGACGTCTAGTATGCCTCCTCAACGCGCCTGATACAATATGTATTTACGCTGTGTTTACAGTCGGATGAGCGATGTATTGCTATTTCAAGCCCCTCGTTCTGGCGAACGAGCCTACGAGAGTGTGCAAGCGCCCGCTGGCCTAACCACTAATACCGCAGCAGCTTCCGCAACTCCGCGGCGATGCTGGAAGCCATCATGATCATCTCTAGAGTTCCTTTCTCGGAGGAGGTGAATCCTGGGCTCAACGCACTTTTTCGGCGCAGCACCCGCAAAGCCAGCGATGCGAGTTGTCGGGCATTCGCACCCTGCGTAGTCCGCCCCATGTCTTTGCGCGATAATTGTCTGGGGCTGTTTCTTCGAGTAGTCGCGTAAGTGCAGCGCGGGCGAGGCGCGCTGCCTCACTTTGGCCCTTGAGATTGCATGCCGCTTCCTCTTCGAGGATGGCTAGAGCCTCGTCGAGCTTTTCTGATTCGGGGGCTTCCAGGTCCAGGTGTTTTGCAAGCGCGGTCATGAACTTCAGCTCACTCTCCACTTCCTTGGCCACCTCAGCCCCCGCCATCAAAGGCACACCGGCAATCCCCAGCTGCAATCCAGCGCTGAGCAACTTCGTTCCGCGTGCAATCCACGGGGCCGTTTTTCTCCACCATTCTCGATCCTTCGTGAACTCCACGGCACCTTCAGTCCAGGCGTGAATACCATCCGCAGACTCGCAGTAGGGCGTGATCACATAAGCCTTCTTGAAGTAACTCGCCGGATTCCATGCACTCCGGTCCTTGGTGTGAATGGAGATAATCCCCGGTGCCGATGTGGCATCGCGGTCATTCAGCAGCTCGTTCATCTGGGCCAGATATTCGTGCAGCTTCAGTTCGGCCTGCTGCTTGAACTCGTCGGAGAGATGGGCTTGTCCTTTGAGGAGCTCGTTCAGTTTGTCAGCGTGATCATCTGCCCACTCCACCACTGTGCAAATATCACGCACGAACGGTTTGGCCCAATCTGGTTCCTTATCGAGTTCCTCTCGTAACATTCTCCTGACTCTCTGTGCGATGAAGTCGTTGAAACTGCTGAACCCCCCGATAAGCACACGTGGGTCTACTTGATGATCTTCGAACTCACAATCGATAGCCTCCCTTTGGTTAGCGAGAGCAGTATAGATACGCTTTTCGGTGTACAGACCCTTGCATCGGTGCTCGCGACCAGCAGCACTCACCTTGATGCAACCGAAAGAACGTTCCGCCGATAAGCCCCCAAAGAAAGAGAAGACGGCTTGGATGTATCCATTGATCTGCTCGCACATCGCTTGAGGAAAGGCGGCTCGGACTTCGACACGAAGCACTCTCTCATCCGGCACAAACTCGCACAAGGCCTCGCTTGGCACTGGACTATTCGTCCTCAAGAACACGCCATTGTGCCAGTAGATTCCTTTGGGGTGGCCCGCCGTTTTCACAATCATGTGATGAGTCTTCACGATGAATCGGCTCATGATGCCCATCGGCGGGCGAATGTTAAGCTTGTATTCCATCCTCCGCATCTTGATCCCATCTTCGTCACTCCATGGTATCGGAGGTGGCACATACCCAAACCGCAGAGGCACGAGGCAGCATTGGCTAATTCCTTCCAGATCATAGCACAACTCAAACTCCTTCATGCAGTTATGGAAGGTCGAAAACATACCGTCATAGTTTGCATCGCTCCAGATAGCCTCCATTCGCTTTAACTCGATCTCACCCTTATCTTCAGAGAGCTTGCCATCTTCCATCACCTTGCTGATGGCCTTGGTCAGCCACTGGGGTTTGATCACCACGAAATCGCTCAGATCGGGGCAATCCGGAAATTGCGTGATGGCGCCAATGCGTTCCATGGCACCAGCCGCGCCATCATAGTTATCTGAATTCACTGAAGCCTTTTTCAAAATAGCATTCAGTTTTGCTCGCGACAGGTGGGCAGTCTTCGTTCTCGCTTTGGCTTTCAGTGCCATCTCCGCCCTTTCGTAAGTTTGGGGCCAGGGTGTTCCCATAAACTCCAGGTTGGCCGCAGCTCGCCGGAGAAAATCACGAAGCTTTTCAATGTTCTTGCCATTTTCACACCCCACAGGAAAGAACCACTCCTCCGCCAGCATCTCGGCGTATTGAGTTTGAATGCGGTCCATCGGAATGTGAGGAGAACGTTCTTCACATTGGCTGATGACGATGGCAACCTTGGCTTTAGGTGCGCGGGCACGAATAGTGTCCAACCAATATTCCGCTCGATCTATCAAGAAAAGATCGCGGCACTTGAAGACCAGCAGATAAAGCGCCTGTGACGTCAGAAAGAACTGATGGGTCTGATGGCTGATTTCCTGCCCCTCAAAATCCCAGATGTTGAGTGTGATATCTTTGGCGCTATCGGCCTCGTCATCGGGATTCTTCACTATCCAAGGCACCACATCTACACCACGGGTGGACACTTGCTTGCGGAATGGTTCTCCACGCAAAGCACGGGAAACGCAGGTCTTTCCTTCGTTTCCATCCCCTAGGATAAGCAACTTCGCCTCGTAGCGCTTGTTCGCGCCTTTACCCATTTCACGAAGATAGCGTTTGATGCCATCAAGGCCGCTGTTATAAGCGGCATCAAGTTCGGGGTGGAGCGGATTTCTTTCGAGATTGAGATCGGCTAGGTATTCGAGTTCGACCAACCACCCGGGGAGAGTTCGCAGATGACAATCTTGAGCCCAGATAGTCTTTATTGCCGACAATCTCCGAATGACTTCAGGAAATTCTTCCAACGGGCATCCGCCAGCATTATCACCTAGGTCTAGGCTTGTGAGAGCTTGGCAGCCTGCTAACTCCAAAGGTAAACTGCGAATATTGTTATTCCCGATCGCCAAATCTTCGAGGGATTTTAATGAGCCTATCCAATCTGGAATGTTTTCAATCCGATTGGAAAATAAATTCAATAACCTAAGCCGCTTAAGTCGTGAAATGGAAACGGGCACAAATTCCAGTTTATTGCGTGCTAGGTTTAACTCCTCCAATTGGGCCAACTCTTTTATTCGTTCCGGTAGCGTTGTTAGGTTGTTGTTGGAAAGATCGAGGTGCTTTAGTTGCGTTAACTTGAGCAGCTTGTCAGGCAGCACCTTCAGTTGGTTTGAGGCTATGCTAAGTGATTGCAACTGGTTTAGATGTTGCACGCAATCAGGGAGTCCATTTAGTAAATTATACGAGATGTCTAGTGTCTGCAAAGACGTTAGTTGGCTCAACGTTTCCGGCAGGTCCCTCAATCGATTGTTCGAGATGTCCAGCGTTTGTAAAGCCGTCAACTGCCCCAGCCATTCAGGTAGCACTTTCAGGTCATGGTTTGCGAGTAGAAGAGAGCGCAATGTTCCGAGCTTGCTTAGCGTCTCTGGTAACTCGGTCAAATTTTCGCCTTCTCTTCGTGTGTGCAAGTCGGTCAAATCCAACTTGGTAGCGCCTGAACGAAGAGCTGCCTTGATCTTTTGTTCAGCTTTCCTGTAAGCCTCATTATGTGCCATGGTAAGTGATGGAAAGAATTGTGAAACAGGCATGCTTGATCAAATGAAATGACCAAGGGGTGGCTAATCGATGGAATCCAAGCGAGAAATCTCCGTGTTGGCAAGACAGTGCTCAAAACGGCGTGGGGATTGTCTACAAAAACTGGCCGAGGATGCCGTCACAAGTTCATGCAGCGTTGCAGCGGTGACTTTTTCGCCTAACGACTAATACCGCAGCAGCTTTCTCAGCTCCGCGGCGATGCTCGAGGTGGTGGGACGGTGGCTCTTCCACAGGTTCGGGTGATACGGGATGGGCGTGTCCTTGCTGTTCAGGCGCAGGGGCGGAGCATCCAGAAGATGGAAGGCCTCGCTGGCGACTCGCGCGATGACTTCAGAGGTCACACCGCCCCAGGGGAAGGCCTCGCCGACCACGAGCAGACGACCGGTTCGGGCCACGGAGGCCAGGATGGTGTCCGTGTCCATGGGCTTCACGGAGCGCAGGTCCACCACCTCCACCTCATAGCCGTCCAGACGCAGCTCCTCAGCGGCGCGGAGGGACTCATGCAGCATGGCGCTGTAGGTGACCACGGTGGCGTCACGTCCGGGCCGCGCGATGCGTGCCTTGCCGATGGGCATGGACTGGCCAAAATCGTCCGCCTTCAGGTGGTAGTAGAGAAACTTGTGCTCGCAGAAGATGACCGGGTCTTCCAGCTTCACGCTGTCCAGCAGCATCCAGTAGGCATCCTCCACGGTGGCGGGGGTCAGGATGACCAGGCCGGGATAGTGGGCATAGATGCTCTCCATGCTCTGGCTGTGGAAAGGGCCGCTGCCAGCGGTGCCGCCGGAGGGCAGGCGGATGGTGATGGGGCAGGGGGTGTTGGTGCGCCAGTAGAGCGTGGCCGCCTGGTTCACGATCTGGTTGAACCCGACGGAGGAGAAATCCGCGAACTGCATCTCAATGATCGGCCTCGCGCCTTCCACGGCGGCACCGATGGCCATGCCGATCATGGCGTCCTCGCTGATGGGCGCATCAAAGACGCGCCCGGGGAACTCCCGGCCGAGGTTCTTTGTGGCTTTAAAAGCTCCGCCGAAGGTGCCGATGTCCTGCCCGTAAAGGAACACATTGGGGTTCTCTTTGAGGGCTTCGTATTGGGCTTCGCGGATGGCTTCGAGATACGTGATGCTGCTCATCCTTCCTGCCCCTCCACGAGCCAGGCGGTCGAAAGCGCCTGCCAGTTTTCCCGATACGGATCCGGCGCGGGTTCCTTCATCACCAGCCCCATTGCCTGCTCCACCTCACGTTTGGCGTCCTGCTGCATGTCTAGCACATCCTTTTCCGTCAGCCAGCCGTGCTCCACGGCCTGCCTCTGCGCCACGGCCAGGCAGTCACGGCCTTCATGCGTGTGCTTTTGCAGGTCTGGCACATAGGAGGCGTCATCATGCTCACCATGTCCGCCCAGCCTGAGCAGGCGGCCCACCACGATCTGCGGCCCTTCGCCAGCGCGCGCCTGCTGATAAGCGGCGCGGAAAGTCTTCACACACTCCAGGAGGTCCGTACCGTCCACGCAGTGCCCGGCCACACCATAGCCGGCGGCACGGTCCACAAGGTTTTCACAGGCATACTGGCGGGCAGTGGGGGTGGAGTAGGCGTATTGATTGTTCGCGATGCTGACCACAAGCGGCAGTTTCTCCACGGCGGCCATGTTCATGCCTTCATGAAAAGCGCCTGTCGAGGTGCCGCCATCACCGATGCTGGTGGCACCCACGGTGTCACCGAGCCGCCCCTGCAGCCTGCGGGCAAACAAAGCGCCCGCGACGACGGAAAGCAGGCTGCCGAGGTGCGAGATCATGGCCATGTAGCCGATCTTCGGCTGCCCGCGGTGGATGTTGCCATCACGACCGCGCATGGGGCCGGTCACGGTGCCTAGATAGGTGCGCAGGGTATCGATCACCGGCTCGCCATAGGCGATGCGCCCGGCCTGGTCGCGAATGAGCGGGCCATAGACATCCTTTCCCCAGCGGAGGTGGATGCCTGACGCGGCGCTGAAGGCCTCCTGGCCACGGCCGAGGTAAACCCCGCCGACGATGCGGCCACCTGCACGGTAGAGACTTCCCAGTTTCTCCTCCAGCGTGCGTGAGAGCACCATGCTGCGGAGAGCCTTCAAAAAGTCCTCTCGGAACTCAGCGAGAGGCTCAGCGGTAGTGGAGGTTTTGGAAGCGGCGGAAGGCACGGCAGATTTCGGGAGGAAATCCCGGTCTCCAAGAAACCAAGGATACCGGACATCCAGTAAATGCTTTCACACTCCCCTGCGGATGTCCAGAGAGGAATCACACCCCTAGGCGGTTCTCAGTTCAGTGTTCTCGGTTAGAGGCACTCCCAAATGTGTTACCCATGTTCTGAACCTGTACCGAGGGGCACGGGTGAATGGTACGGATAGGTCCCATGGGGCCTATATGAATGAATGCCCAACTGGGAACCGTGAACTGAGACCGAGAACCCAAGGAGAACTTCCATACGCCCTACAAAATTGTAATCGCCTCCTCCTCCGTCCGTCGCTTAAATCGCGGTCAATTCAGCCGAACTCCCGAACGTGTTTGAACTCTTCCAGGCCGCGATCACGCCGCATCAAATCCTCCTCTCACTTCTCCTGGTGCTGGTGGTCCTCTACTGGCTCCTCGTCATCTTAGGGGCGCTGGACTTTGAAACCGACCTTCCAGACGATCTCTCCGATGGCGATGCGGATGTGAGTCATGGCCACGGGGTGAACACCGGCGGTGCCTGGCTCACGGCGGGGCGCTTCTTTGGCTTCTCGCAGGTGCCCATCGTGGTGTGGATGAGCTTCATGATCCTCTTTATGTGGTTCATCTCCCTGGCGCTGAATGAGCTGTGGAATGCCGAGGCCAGCACGGGCCAGGCCCTGCTGCTCATCCTGCCGAATCTCCTCCTCAGTGCCATTAGCACGAAGCTGGTCACCATTCCGGTCGCGAAGCTCTTCAAGGCCATGGCGGATGCGGACACCGAGGCGGAGGAGGTCATCGGCCGCACTGGCATCGTCTGCTCCATCGAGGCGGACGAGCGCTACGGCCAGCTCGAGATCAATGCACGCGGCGTGCCGCTGCTGATCAACGTGCGCACCCGGCCCGGCGAACCAACTTTGCCGAAAGGAACCCCTGCGCGTGTCACCGAAGCCGGCCCCGACCACGTCTGGTATTTCATCGAGCCTCTCCAATCATAAATCATAAATCAAAAATCGTAAATCATAAATATGCATCCCACACCACCCCTCGCCGCCGTCCTGCTGGAAGGCAGCATCCTCGTCGTCGTTATCGCCGCTGGCATCCTTCTGGGCGTGCTCATCCTCTTCTCGCGCTTCTTCCGGAAGGTCACACAGGGCCAGGCCATCGTGCGAAACGGCATCGGCGGCACGAAGGTGTCCTTCAATGGCATGATCGTCATCCCGGTGGCGCATCAGGCCGAATACATGGACATCTCCGTGAAGCGAATCGAGATCGAGCGAAAGGCCAATGAAGGCCTGATCTGCAAAGACAACCTCCGCGCGGACATCAAGGTGGCCTTCTTCGTGCGGGTGAACAAAACTCCGGAGGACGTGCTGCGCGTGGCGCAGAGCATCGGCTGTGCCCGTGCCAGTGCGGTGGACACCATCCGCGTGCTCTTTGATGCGAAGTTCTCCGAGGCCCTGAAGACGGTGGGCAAGCGTTTCGACTTTGTGCAGCTTTACAATGAGCGTGATCACTTCAAGAGCGAGATCCTGAAGGTCATCGGCACAGATCTGAACGGCTTCACGCTGGATGACTGCGCCATCGACTTCCTCGAGCAGACCCGCCTCGAAAACCTCGATCCCGACAACATCCTCGATGCCGAAGGCATCAAGAAAATCACCGAGCTCACTGCTGCCCAGGCCAAGCTCTCGAATAACATTCAGCGTGACAAAGAAAAGGTCATCAAGCAGCAGGACGTGCAGGCTCGCGAGGCCATCCTGGAGCTCGAGCGCCAGCTCGCCGAGACTGAGTCCAAGCAGAAGCGTGATGTCGAAAGCGTGCGTGCCCGCGAGCAGGCTGAAACCATGAAGGTGCAGGAAGAAGAGCGCCTGAAAGCCGAACGCGCGAAGATCGCCGCGGATGAGGAGATCGCCATCGCCACGGAGAACAAGGACCGCCAGGTGCTCGTCGCCCAGCGTAACAAAGAACGCACGGATGCGGTCGAGGTGGAGCGTGTCACCCGTGACCGCGATCTCGAGATCATCGATCGCCAGCGCGTGACCACGCTCAAGAGCATCGAGAAAGAGAAGGCCGTGGAAATTGAGAAGAAGAACATCCAGGAGGTCATCAAGGACCGCGTGGCTCTGGAGAAGACCGTGGTGGTCGAGCAGCAGAAGATGAAGGACACGGAGGCCTTTGCCACCGCTGATCGCGAGAAGCAGGTGGCCCTGACCAATGCGGAGAAAAACGCCCAGGAGCAGCTCATCCAGAAGATCAAGGAAGCCGAGGCCGCCAAGCAGGCTGCCCAGCTCGCTGCTGAGCAGGCTGCCTTCACCGCCATCAAAGCTGCCGAGGCCGCCAAGCAGTCCGCCGAACTGCATGCTCAGGAAATCCTCACGCTTGCCGAGGCTCGCCAGGAATCCGCCGCCAAGGATGCCTCCGCCGAGAAATCTCTCGCTGAAGGCAGAACCGCCAGCTCCGCCGCCATCGGGCTTGGCGAAGCCCAGGTCTTGCTCGCGAAGGCCGAGGCCTCGCAGAAACAGGGCACTGTGGATGCCGAGGTTACGCAGCTCAAGCTCGCTGCTGAAGCTGATGGCATCACCAAGAAGGCTCAGGCCATGAAGCTGCTCGAAGACGCGGGTCGTGCTCACGAGGAGTTCAAGCTCAACCTCGACAAGGACAAGTCGATCGCCCTCGCGGAGATCCACATCCAGAAGGACATCGCCGCCGCCCAGGCCGGCGTGCTCGGCGAGGCCATGAAGTCTGCGAAGATCGAGATCATCGGCGGCGAAACCCAGTTCTTCGACAAGATCACCAACGCCATCGGCAATGCCCGCGCCATCGACCGCATGGTGGAGGGCAGCCGCACGCTCACGGATGTGAAGGAAACCTTCTTCAATGGAGATCCCGACTACTTCAAAGCCCAGCTCAAGACCATCATCGACCAGTTTGGCCTAACCAGTGAAGATACCAAGAACCTCACCCTCAGCGCCCTGTTTGCCAAATTGATCGGCCTCAATCCTGATGCCAGCACCGTGAACAAGCTCACCGGCATGATCGGCGCCGCCTCCAGGTTCGGCCTCACCGAGCAGACCGTGGCGGGCCTTCTCGCCTCCAAAGCAGTAAAAAAGTAATCCCGATGCCCGCGCCACTCCAGGCCTCCGGCACTCGCGCCAGCGTCCTGGAGTGCGCCAGTCCTCTGGCGCTCTCACGTGTCCCCTGATCTGCAAAAAGGCCACCAAAGGCCCGAGCACTCCCCAAGCCCCCCTCGCGCGTATCGTTCACGCTCATCATACTGGCCGCTCACTGCCCCATGGTTGATCTCCTTCCATCACCCAATCTTGAAAACGCTCGCGACGCGATTCGCAAAACCTTGGACGAGCCTGCGCCGTTCCAACCGCTCTGGGATCTGGCCAAAAAGCTTCGTGACGAAGGAATGCCTCAATCAGTCATGAATGACCTCTTTGCGGAGTTTCAAAGCCGGCATGAGAATGATGTCGATGAGACACGCTATAATGCTGTCTTGGATGTCTTGGATTACGTTGTCGGCTGGTGTGCGGGTGATGAGCTCTATCCCGCCAACAAGTAACCTATCGTTGTCTTCCAATGGCCATCGCCGCTCCATCCGCCCACAGCACGACCTCCTCACCCGAGATCGTGGATCGGGAGATCGTGGTCTTGCTCCCCGACCAGGAGCCGGAACATTGGAAAAAAGTGACGTGGGGCACAGCCACCCGAGTCGTCTGGACCGTGATCTCCGTGGTGCTTCATCTCGCGGCTGCATCCTCGACCCCTGGATGGATCGTCGTCCTCATCCTTCTGCATCTGGTCTGGTCCATCACCTCCATCTGGCGAGACACCCATGGCTGAAACTCTTTCATCGTCGAACCCCAACGGGGTTCCGAACCTTTATACTGTGTTGAATGGCTGATCCCGCCCCATCTCCTCTCCAGTCTCCGTCCCAGCTTGAAGCCGGGGCTTATGAGGTCATCCGCCAGCGTCTCGCAAAGCATGGTGCGGAGCTTCAGCGGCGTCTGGATCTCCTGAACAATGACCGCAAGGCCGAGTTCGGCGGCATCGAGACCGCGCTGCTCACCACGACGCGGCTGACCACGGACAACAACTGCGTGCCGCGTGACATGGCCGCCATCGGGCCGAAACGCTTTTTGTTCGGCTACAATGTTCATCTGGGTCTGCGCACCACGATGAAGATCGAGGATGTCTTCGCGGTGTATGACTACCATGCGGAGGATCACAGCTTCCACGTCAACAAGGACAACCTGCTCGGTGACCCGCAGTTCGCGGAGGATTTTGGTTATCTCTACAGCTACTACAAGCACGCGACCTTCCTGAAGTTTCACCGCATCGGCCCGCATCTCTACATGGGCTTTCAGGTGGGACAGCGCGCCACCGAGGTGAAAACCTTCAAGTGGCTGGTCAATGATGAGGCGGGAACAATAAAATATCTCGGCAACCGCAGCGATCACGAGTTCGTCTTCCCCACGCCGCAGGAGTTTGCGTGGAAGAAGGCCACGCGTGACATGTATCGCCACGGGGCGCATCCGCACATCAGCATCGAGGACCGTGTGTTTGTGGAGACCGTGGGCGGTGACCTCACAGTCAAGGTGGAGAACAACACGGACACTGGCCGCGGCATCTACAGCGAGCCGGTCGAGAACAAGGACCAGACGCTGGATGATGCCGAGGTGCACTACGCCATCGTGGGCAATCTCATCCTGATGAAGGTGCTGCCTTATCAGGAGAAGCAGTGGCGCCATCTCGTCTTCAATGAGCGCACGCGTGAGGCGCATCGCATTGATAGCATCGCCGAAAGCTGCGTGCTGCTGCCGGATGATCACGGCATTCTCTTTCCGCATGGTTACGTGCTGCAAACCGGCGAGGTGCGCCGCTTCGACACGGGCCTGCCGCCCATGCGTTTTGAGAAGCGCATCGCTGCTGCGAATGGCGAGGACACGCTTTACGTCTTCAGCCATCTGGAGAGCGGCACCTACCTGCTGCTCAGTTACAATCTCATCACGCAGAGCATCGCCACGCCGCAGCCCTGCCATGGTTACAGCCTCTTTCCCACGGGCGAGCTCATTGTCTTTGATTCTGATCCGGAGCCGCGCAAGCACCACGTGGTGCAGGTCTGGCGCACGCCCTTCCTCACGGCGGATGTCAGCGAGGCGAAGGCCGCGCAGACCTTCCTCAGCAAGATCGGCAACGCGGAAATCGTCCGCGCCATGGCCGAGGTCAACGGTGTGCTCACCCTGCTCGCGAAGGATGATTCCTTCTCCGGTCTGTATGTCGAGCTCGTGCGGGCCACGGGCGATGTGGCGGATAGTTACTTTTGGGTAGGCCAGACCGAGGCGCATGATCTCAAAAGCACGCTGCTGGAGATCAAAGGCACGGCTGAAGCCGCTCTGGCCGAGTTTGAAAAAGTGCGCCGCATGCGCAAAACAGCGGCGGAGCAGACCAACGCCCTTCAGGAGAAGGTGCAGAAGGCTCTCGGTGCTGCGGCGAACACGGACCCGAGTGACATCCTCGGCTTCGTGCAGCTTCTCACGACGCTGCGTGAGCTTCGTGGTCAGGCCATCTCTTTACGCGATGTTCGTTATACCGATGCTGCCGCCATCGACCAGATGGACAAGTCCCTGGCGGAAGGCACGGACAAGCTCAGCGGCAAGTGCGTGGCCTTCCTGCTCAAGCCAGAAGCGCTGGACCCGTATCGCAAGCAGATCACCGAGCAGCAGGCCCGCGTGCCGAATCTCGCGAAAGTGACTGAAGCTCAAGAGGTCGAGGAAGCGCTCGCGAAATCCAGCAATGAGCTGGAGATGCTTACGGCCATCGTCAGCGGCCTGAAGATCCAGGATGCCACGGAGACCACGCGCATCATTGAAGGGATCTCCACGCTCTTTGCTCAGCTCAACCAGGTGCGCAGTGTGCTGCGCAACCGGCGCAATGATCTGGCGAAGTCTGAAGGTGCCGCGCAGTTCCAGGCGCAGCTCAGCCTGCTCAGCCAGAGCGTGCTGAACTACCTGGAGGTGGCCACCACGCCGGAGAAGTGTGATGAGTCTCTCACGCGAGTGCTGGTGCAGATCGAGGAGATGGAGACACGCTTCTCCGACTTCGATGACTATGCCGCCGAGCTGATCAAGAAGCGCGAGGAGGTGCAGACCGCCTTTGAGTCGCGCCGCCAGAGCCTGACGGATGCGCTGAACCGCCGCTGCAACAGCCTCGGCCAGTCCGCCGAGCGCATCCTCAGCAGCATCCGCAATCGCCTAACCACTTTTGCCAAACCCGAGGAGGTTCACGCCTGGCTCGCCGCGGATGCCATGGTGGCGAAGCTGCGCGATCTCATCGACGAACTGCGCAAGCTGGGTGACAGCGTGCGCGCGGACGAGCTGACCACACGCCTCAAGACCGTCCAGCAGGACTCGCTGAAGCAGATTCGTGACAAGGCGGAGATCTTTGTGGGAGGTGGTGACCTCATCAAATTCGGCCAGCACCAGTTCAGCGTGAACAAGCAGCCGCTGGAGCTGGCCATCCTGCCGCGCGATGGCAGCCTGGCCTTCCATCTCACCGGCACGCGCTTCTTTGAAAAGGTGGTCAATGCCGAGCTGGAGACCCAGCGCAGCGTTTGGGATCAGGCTGTGGTTTCGGAGAACGCGGAGGTGTATCGTGCGGAGTATCTCGCGTGGCAGATGCACAAGGCTGGCGCGAGTGATGACGTGGCCGCTTTCATGTCCCAGCGCTACCATGAAGGTTACACCAAAGGTGTGCATGATCATGATGCAGCCCTTATCCTCAAGCCTCTCCGCGAGATGGGAGGTGCCCTCGGCCTCCTCCGCCACTCTCCCGCCGCCCGCGGCTACGCCCGTCTCTTCTGGCACGCCTGGATCGAGGACACCGACAAAAAATCCCTCACCGCCCGCATGCAGTCGAAAGGCAAGATGCGCGAGCTCCTTGGCCTAACCAAATCCGAAGTCGATCCAGCCCTCGTTCGCCGCATCGACCAAAGCATGCGCGCCAGCGTCCTGGACTGCGCCAGCCCTCTGGCGCTCTCCGAAGGCCAAACGGCTCCCGCAGCCACAACAGCACTCACGCAGTCCTCCGTCTCTCAAATCGCCGCCTGCCTTGTCGACGAGCTCCAATCTAAGCATCCTTTCTCGCGCTCCGCGGCGGCCATTGATCTTCTGCGCACCTTCCGCAAGGAACTCACCGCGAAGCGTGCGACGAAGGATTTTGAAGACACGCTTGAAGCCCTTTCTTCAGAGCCCTGGCTGGCCTTTGAGATCACTCTTGAATGGCTTAGCGCTCTCAATCCGGGTGCTGATAGCGGCGTGCTCATCGAGACTGCGGCCATGGTGGTCGTCAAAGACACACCGCCTGCTGCCACGCCCACGGAGCCTGCTTCACGCGTGACACTCAGCGGTCTCACGGGCACGCATGGGCGCATCAGCGAGGCGAACCTCGAGCTCGACTACTATGAGTTCACCACGCGCTTGCAGCGGTATGAAGCGGAGGTCGTGCCTGCGTTTGAGGCCTTCCAGCAGCTCAAGCACAGCCTCAGTGAAAGTCGTCGCAAGGACCTGCGCCTGGATCAGTTCAAGGCCGGTGTGCTCAGCTCCTTCGTGCGCAATCGTCTCATCGATAAAGTCTACTTGCCGCTCATCGGCGCGAACCTGGCGAAGCAGCTCGGCACGGCGGGCAAGGACACTCGCACGGACCGCATGGGACTTCTCTTGCTCATCTCGCCACCGGGTTACGGCAAGACCACGCTCATGGAGTATGTGGCGAGCCGCCTCGGCATCACGTTGGTGAAGATCAACGGACCTGCGCTCGGTCATCAGGTGACCTCGCTGGATCCTTCCGAAGCGAAGAATGCCAGTGCGCGCGAGGAGATCGAGAAGCTCAACCTCGCGTTCGAGATGGGTGACAACGTGATGATCTATCTGGATGACATCCAGCACACGAACCCCGAGTTCCTGCAGAAGTTCATCCCGCTCTGCGACGGCACGCGCAAGATCGAGGGTGTGTTCCAAGGCGAGGCCAAGACCTATGATCTGCGCGGTCGCAAGGTCGCCGTGGTCATGGCGGGCAACCCTTACACGGAAGTCGGTGGCAAGTTCCAGGTGCCGGACATGCTCGCGAATCGAGCGGACACCTATAATCTGGGCGACATCCTTGGCGGGCATCAAGACGCCTTCAAGGACAGCTACATCGAGAACGGCCTAACGAGTAATTCGACCTTGTCACGCATCGCCGCGCGCAGTCATGCGGATGCGCTCGCCGTTTTGAAGATCGCCCAGACGAAGAGCCGCGAAGGTGTGGAGTTCGAAGGCAGCTTCAGCGCGGAGGAGATCAATGATGCCGTCGCGGTGATGGAGAAGCTCCTGCATGTGCGCGAGATCATTTTGCGCGTGAACCAGGAGTATGTGCGCAGCGCCGCCACGGAGGATGCCTACCGCACCGAGCCGCCCTTCAAGCTCCAGGGCAGCTACCGCAACATGAACAAGATCACGGAGAAGATCGTGCCGCTCATGACGGATGCCGAGGTGGCGCAGCTCATCGCGGATCACTATCGTGGCGAAGCCCAGACGCTCAGCGCCGCTGCCGAGGCGAACCTTTTGAAATGGCGCGAGATCAATGGCCTGGCCACGGATGCGGACAAGGCGCGCTGGCTTGAAATCAAGAGCACGTTCAAGCGCAACCTGCTCACGGGGGGCGCGGGTGAGAATGATCCGATCAACCGCATCACCGGCCACATGAGCGCCTTTACCGCGGGCTTGGAGAAGATCGAGCAGGCGGTGTCGCAGCCGACGCTGTCTGATCTCACGATCGAGAAGCTCCGCACGATCATCGAAGGTCTTCGCGCCGTGCCGGTGAATGTCGAGATCAAGGTGCAGCCGGTGGAGAAGGAAGTCGCCGGAGAGCCGCCGATTGATGTCACGAGCGAGGTGGAGCAGCCGACGTTGGGGAGGAAGAGGAAGAAGGGGGAGTGATCCAGCGCGTGCGAAGGCGCGGCGGCGTCCGTACCTTTTTCCTGCTTTACTCACCATTTGATTTTTAATGAGAAGGTCTTTGGATTGGAGAACCACGGAGTGGTTCACCGTGAATAGCCAGGGGTGACCGAAGGGAACCCCTGGTAGGATCACGATGATGCATTACCAAATTTCAATCCCGGAGGGATTGCCCAATGCGCGGAAGAGCTTCATTCACGGCAGATAGTCGGGCTGCCATTCCAGGCCCACTGTGCGGACCATCCTCTGTAGTTCCTGCACATAGCTTTCCCTGGCATGATGTTGTTCTTGTCCCTTGATGTAGTCAATCAAGACTGGTCTGGCATCCGCCGACAGGGTGAAGGCTCCGTAACCTTCCTGCCAGTAGTCGAATGCAGAAAAAACATGCTGTCCTTTGATCCAAGCTGACGACGCGGTCTTGATCTCTTTGACCAGATTGGCAAGCGCGATGGTGGGATGTAGGGAAGTCAGAAGATGCAGGTGGTCCTCGACACCACCGATGCGATAAACGTGGCAGTTACGCTCCTCAGCGACACCCCAGATCAATTTGAAGAGCTCATCACGGCGAGGTTTGTCCAGGGCAGGAATACGGTTCTTGGTCCCAAAGACGATGTGGTAAGTGATGTCTGTGTAGGTTGGCATGGTGAGGGGAAAAATGGAGATGCGGTGAGGATTGGGCAACTCCTACGGAGTTGATTCATAGAAGTGTTTTCAACGCGACTAACCAGGGGTTCCGCTCGCTTACGCTCGCTGCACCCCTGGCTATTCATGGTGAACCACTCCGTGGTTCAAGGCAGAATTCTTCGCTCTCCAGCGGTGCAAACTTATGGGTAAAGCTCAGCTCTCTGCCACAGCACTCCGGGACGCTCCGCGACTGCCGTGCTAGTTCGTCAACTCCTCAATCATCACGACTTCTTAATCATCCTTTTCTCGACGGCAGGCCCTTCACCTTGGTAGCTTCGCTGTTCATGAAAAGGCATCGTCCCCCAACAAAGGCCGTGATTCACCGTCTGGCATGAGAGTCCTTTTTACAAAGCCTTGACGGACCATCGAACACAATCACGCCACTGCTTTCCAACGTCTCGCTCGCGTCAGCCCAACCCTCCCCCCTAACCAACCATGCGTGTCTCGCACTCCTTCAGCGTCGTCTTGGTTCTCCTGGCCCTCTCAGGCCTTATCCGCGGGCAGCAGCCCTCTGCACCATCGGCTCCTGCATCGGCCCAGCCTCCGGCGGCTCTGACACCGCCGCCACCGACACCGCCTGTGGTCACGCCTCCACCGGCTGCGACTCGGCCCAATGTTCCAGTGCCACGGTCTCCGGCACTGCCGTCCCAGGCACGTCTGCCGACAGCGGCGGGGCCGATCAACCCAGGGGCTGCCGCGCCTGCTGACACCCGCACGCCGACAATTGAGCGTGAGCGCACGGTGTATGTGCCTTTTGAGGACCTCGAGAAGGTCTTCAAGGATGGTGGCAAGGGTGTGTTCCTGCCTTACCGCGAGTTCCTCGATCTCTGGAACGAGCTGACTTTGAAGCGTGAGAAGGATGACAAGCCACCGCCCGCAGATGCGGTGCTGGCACGCGCTGAATACACGGGACGCGTGGAGGGTGAGAGCCTGATCCTGGATGCGAAGATCACGGTCGAGTCCTTTAAAAAGGGCTGGGTGCTGCTGCCGCTGGTGACCACCAATGCGCCAGCGATTGGTGAAGCTGAAACAGGCAAGGCGGTGCTGCGCATGAAAGAAGGCGGCGCGGATGTGCTGCTGCCGGAGAAGGGAAGCTATGAGCTGAATCTGAAGATCTATGCGCCGATCAAGCGCAGCGATGGCAGGCAGCGCGTCTCGCTGAATCTGCCACGCGCGGCGGTGTCGCGTCTCAGCATCGCGGTGCCGGGAGAGGGGCTGGAGTTCACGCTGAATCCTGCGGCGGCCTACACCACGCAGGTGGCAGAAGGGAAGACGCAGTTCTCCTGCTTCTTCGGCAGCGGCGGAGCCCAGGAGATCGCGTGGGGCGCGGCGCAGGCGGTGACGCAGATGCAGCCGCTGGTGCTGGCGAGCACGAAGATGACCACGCGCATCGGCGTGGCCTCCGTGAGCACGCAGGCAGATATTGCCTATCGAATTCTGCGTTCACCGGTGGCGGAGCTGCAGATCAAGCTGCCTGTCACGCAGGAAGTGCTGGGTGTCACGGGAGCTGGCATCAAGGAATGGAAGATCAACTCGGCTCCGGCAGCGGCGAATCTGGAGCAGGCGCAGAAGACGCTGGTCATCACCTTGGAAAAGCCGGTGCGGGATGACTTCAGCCTCAAGCTGCAGCTTGAAAAACCTGTGGCTGCCTTGCCTGCAGAGGTGCGGGTGCCGGAGATCGAGATCGTGGGCGCGGCGCAGGCCAGCGGCGAGGTTACACTGAGCAGCGAGAGCCAGATTGATTTCACGCCGAAGACTCTCACGGCGGTGGCACGCAGCCAGACGGCAGGCAGCGGCAATGTCTTCCGTGTGCTGCGCCAGCCTTATGTCTTCACGCTGGACGTGACCGAGGCGCGCCCGCAGGTGGAGATCACCTCGGGCCTCAGCGTCGAGGTGCTGCGTGACTCCACGAAGCTCGAAGCTGCGCTGAAGGTGGAGGCGCGGCGTGTGGGGCTCTTCGACCTGAAGATCACGCTGCCAGCGGGTCTCGTGATCACGGACGTCAGAGGCGACGACATCGCTGAATGGAAGGCTGATACCACGGCCACACCGCCGGTGCTGAACATCAAGCTCAAGCAGCAGAAGCTCGGCGGCTTCAGTCTTGTCATCACAGGCCGCCAGACGCGCGATCTCCTGGCGGATGTGACACTGCCGGTGCTGCAGCCGCAGGATGTGACGCGGCATGAGGCCACGATGGAAGTGGGCGTGCATTCCAGCCTGGAGGCGAACACGAAGGCGCTGGGGGATTTCCAGCAGGAGGATGTGGCTTCGCAGTCCTCGTCGCAACTGCTGCCGCGCTTGGGAGGCGGGCTGGAGACCTCGCTGGCTTTCCGTTACCGCGATGCGGCGAAGCCTGCGGTGCTGTCTTTGAAGAGCCGCAGCAGCCAGACGAATGTGGAGGTGCTCACCCTGGTGGAAGTGCGCGAGCAGTCCACCCGGCACACCTGGACACTGGCTTTTGACATCGCGTATGCGGCGGCGGACCGCTTCATCCTGGCGGTGCCGAAGGCGGTGGCCGCGGACATCCGCCTGGTGGATCCGCTGGTGAAGGAGGTAAACAAAGCCTACGCGCCTGCGACACCGCCGACGCTTCCCGACCTAACGAATTACGCTCTGTGGGAGGTCATCCTGCGCGGCGAGAAGCTGGGCAGTTTCACACTTAGCCTGAGCCTGGAGAAGCCCGCGCCGATCGAGCAGGGGAAGACCGGCAAGGTGGACCTGTTGCAGGTGCATGTGCCCGGTGCCTTCCAGGAAACCGGCCAGGTGGCTGTGGTGAAGGCTGACAGCCTGGAGATCCGCAAGTCCGATGCGGAGACGCTGGAGGAGATCGACACACGCGAGCTGCGCGCAGAGCTGCAGCGGCCGGGTGTCTTCCTGGCCTACAAATACCGCAGCCTGCCGGTGAAGCTCAGTGTGGAGCTGGCGCGCAACAGCTTCCTGGCGGTGCCGCAGGCGGTCGTGACTCATGCGGACCTCATCACCGCTGTGGCCACGGATCGTGCGCAGACCACGGAGGCGCTGTATTGGGTGCGGAACAATGATTTGCAGTTCCTGGTCGTGCGTCTTCCGAAGGGGGCGCGCATTGTGAGTGATGTGTTTGTGAACCGCGAGTCCCAGCAGCCGATGCGCCGCGAGAGTTCGGATGATCTTTTGGTTAGGCTTCCCGGTGGCGCGACCACGCGCGAGTCCATCCCGGTGCGCTTTGTCTATGAGATGCCCAGCCCTGCGGCGGGCGAGAAACTGGGCTGGTGGGGTCATGTCACCGTCGGGCCGCCGACGCTCGCCGAGGTGGGTGTGCTGGAGACGCGGCACCGAGTGTATCTGCCTGAGGCCTGGCACTACACCAGTGTCACCGGGCCGCTCACACGCATCGCCACGGAGCGCGGCTGGGGCGCGGTGCGGCGTGTGATTGATCCGCTCATTCCTGCCTTTGGTCCGAATCTGGTGGCGCTGGAGCGCAGCAGCTGGGGCGAGCCTCCGGCGGTGGCTGGTGACCTGCGCACGCTCTATGGTCTGCAGGTGCCGCAGCAGGGACATCTGGAGACGCTGCGCCGTCTCGGTCCTCCAGCGGAGATCGGGCTCGGTTTCCGTGGCAAGAAGGTGTCTTATTTCTACAATTGCCTCTTCTTCATGGTCGCATTGTTGGTTGGGCTGTGGCTCTCGTCCGCACCTGCGCGGGTCAAGCTGCTCTACATCGCGCTCGGTGGCATCGGTGCCATGCTGCTGACGGGGCTGGTCGGGCCTGCGAACATCCCGATCGCCACGTCCATCATGCTCGCGGTCGCTCTGGTGGCAGCGTTCTGGTTCTGCCGTGCGGCGCTGGCGGTCTTTGCAGGGATCTTCAAGGCGAAGCCACAGCCGCAGCCGCGACCTGTGGCGGCTGCGACGCCTCCGCCTGTGCCTGCACCGACTCCGCCAGTTGCTTCGCCACTGGCTGCGCCTGCACCATCACCGGAACCGCCACCGGCTTCCTCGTCATCATCCACATCCACCACTTCCTCCACCCCTGACCAGCCGCAGCCATGAGCCTCCGCATGACTTTGGATTCGCGTGATCCGAATGCCAGGCGGCCTCGCGGATCACCCCCATGGCGCGGTCTGCCCGTCGTGGTCTTGTTGCTCTCTTTGTTAGGTGTTTTTGCCCAGGCTGCGGAGCCGACGGTGAAGGAGCCGACCCGGAAAGAGCTGTGGGTGCCTTCCGAGCATCTGGAAAAGGTGCTGAAAGAGCATCCGAACGCCGTGCTGCTCTCACCCGAGCAGTATGAGGCGCTGATCCGTGATGCAGGAAGGGTGAAGCCGCTGAAGGATCCGAAGGACAAGCCGCCGGTGGATCTCATGGTGGAAAACCTGGTGCTGCGCGGCACGCTGAATCCTGAGGCGGGCTCCATCCGGCTCAGCGGCACGCTCACCTTTTATTCCGCCAGTGAGGAATGGGTGGCTCTGGATGTGCCCTGGCATCTGCCGCTTGTCTCGGCGCATGCAGAGGGTGGCACCCTGCTGGTTTCGTTGAGCAAGGACAGCGGGATCCTCCTGAGCGGACCTGCCGGGCTGCAGACGGAGCGGACCCTGAAAGTGCATGCGAAGGGAGTCGGGCGGCATCGTCTGACCTTTGAGAGCGACGTGCCGGTTCATCGCAGTCATCAGTCGGGCGCGAGCTCGCTTTTTATCTGCGGATTCAGGATGCACGGCTACCTCGACCTCGTGGCACCTGCGGAGTTTCGTCTGCTGGACGGCACGCCCTACACACGCCTGCCAGACGGGACGCTGCGGCTCGTGATCGGTCAATCTGCGATCTACCAGGTTCCTGTGCGTGACTCCAAAGGCCCTCGCACTTTGAGCATCCCGCTGCTGCTAGTGGCGAACTGGAACAGGGGTGACGCGGGAGAGAGGCCGGATGCGCCCCGGTTCAACCCCATGAAGAAGCTGGAGGCCACGATCAGCGAATCTGAGGTGCTGGCCACGCTGCACCTCCACGCCTCGCGTTTCACGCGCACGACGGGCCGCCATGAGTTTCAGTTCAAGCTGAGCCCCGGCGCGCAGGTGACATCCGCCACGAGCTCTGAAGATGTGCAGTGGCATCAGCTGAATGACACGCTGCATCTGTCTCTTCCGGGAAACACGAACTCCGCCCCGCTGGCCATTGGTCTCCGGCTTCCGCGAGATCCGGCTGCGACAGAGGTCACCCTGCCGCATGTGATCCTGCCTTCCGCAGTGGATGTGCCGGTGGTGCTCACGCTGTCTGAAGGGGTGGAGCTGCTATCATCAACACGTGAATTCACCGCGCCGCTGGATGCGCTGCCGAAGCTCACGGTGCGCGCTGCGAAGCCGCGTCTGGAGGTGGATGCGGATCTGGTGGCGAAACTGGAGAAGGACAGTGTCTCTCTCATGCGCACGCTGAACCTGCGCACGGACCGGCCGGTGCATGAGCTGCGCCTGACGCTGCCTGCGGGAGAGGAGTTTGTGCGCATTGAGAGCGATGCGAAGAGCTTTGAGTGGAAGCGGGTGACGAATCATCTGGAGCTGCGCTTTCCGCTGGGGGTGAAGGCCGCGGAGCCGCAGAAGGTCACACTGAGCACGCGCCAGAAACTGCTGAAGGCATGGACGGGGCCGCGCCAGCCTGAGCTGGTGAAGATCCAGCCGATCACCATCCCTGAAGCGGTGAAGGTGGCAGGCTACAATGCGCTGGCTTTTGATGATGCGTGGCGCGTCGCTTTGAAGGGCGCCGCGGGTCTGGAAGATCGTGATGTGCAGCTCTCCCCGGTGAAAGGGCGCATGGCCTGGTTCAGTCTGCGTGACTGGGAGCTGAGCTTCGAGGTGGAGCGCGCGGAGCCTGTCTACTCTGCGGAGATCACGGCCTATGCGCTGCCGCGTGCGCGCACGGTGGAGATCGAGGGGCAGGTGCGGCTGGACATCAGCGCGGCACCGCTGCGCAGCTTCCAGCTGAAACTGCCGCCAGCCGCCGCGAAGTTGCTGCGCATGACATCGCCGCTCATTGGCGAACAGAAGCTGGAGGATGCCACGGGTGTCTGGAGCTACACGCTGCGGCAAGAGAGCACGGGCACGCACGCGCTGCGCTTCCGCCTGAGCCTGCCCGCGGAGGTCACGGCCACTGCCGAACAAACTTTAAAAGCACTGCTGCCAGTGTTTGAGATGCCCGCCGCGCGCCGCTTTGCCGGGACGTGGGTCATCGAGGCAAACACGGACACGCAGGTGAGCTTTGAGACGCAGTCCCTGCAACCGCTGGATGTGCTGCGCGCGCCTCCGGTGAGCGGTTATCAGCCACGGCATCGCCTGATCGCGGCTTACACCTATGGCACGGGGGCGAACACGCTGTCCCTCACGGCGAAGCGGCACGCGCATTCGGATCTTGCCACACTCGTGGTTAGGAAACTGCTGCTCACCACCGTGCTCAGCGCGGATGGCACGCGGCGGCATGAGGCCATCTTCCTCGTGAAGCACACGGGAGAGCAGTTCATGCCGGTGAAGCTGCCCGCGAAGGCGAGGCTGCTCTCGCTCGAGGTCGAGCACCTCGGCGCGAAGCCTGTGAACGGCGCGGATGGCATGATCGCCATCTCACTGCCCGCAGGCAGCCAGTCCGCGCTGATCTCCCTGATCTATGAGGAGGAGGGCGAGCCCTGGACCTCCGCAGGTGAAGAAAAAATCCAGCCGCCGGAGTTTCTCGCGGGTCTCCCGGTGCTGGAGACGGAGTGGCATGTGCACGCGCCGAACGGCCGTCATTATGAGCTGGGAGGTCATTTCATGGATCTGGTGGAGTCCGCGCATGTGCCGGGGCTGATCAAGCGCCTGAACCAGTGGACCTCCGGCTCCTCACTCCGCAGTGGCCCAACCGAAAGTGTGATCGAAAGGGCGAGGCGGGAGGTTTTGGGGGATGTGGAGGCCTGGAAGGCGGAGCAGGCGAAGGTGGAGGTGACAGTGTTCCGGCTTTCGCGCCTGGTCGTTCCGCAAGTCCAGTTCTCCGGCGCCTCGCTGCGAGAGGCGGTGGAGTTTCTGAACATCGAGTTCAACCAGCTGGAGCGCGCGTTGGACCCAGGAACACCACGTTTGTCTTTCGTTCTGACCAACACCGCTGCCGCCAATCCGGCGCAGATCACCCTGGATCTGCAGGATGTGCCCATGATGGAGGCGCTGCGCTATATCACGGAACTCGGAGGCGTGACGTTCCGCCTCACCGAGAGTGGAGTGGTGATCGAACCTCATCATGCACGGACTGAGCAGATGTCCGGAAGGATCTTCAAGGTGACCAGTGCGCTGGTGGAGAAGCTGGAGGAGGACCCCTTCGCTTCCGCAGCGCAAAAACTCCCCGCAGGCACGAGCGAGTGGTGGCTGGACGTCTTGAGGAAGACGGGCGTTGCTTTTCCAGATCAGGCCAGGGTGGTGGCAGATCCAGATCATGGTGAGATCATCGTCCGCAACACCGAAGACGCTCTCAGCCTGGTG
The DNA here is from genome assembly GCF_007992435.1 of Prosthecobacter gellanilyticus. Classification (GTDB taxonomy): domain Bacteria; phylum Verrucomicrobiota; class Verrucomicrobiia; order Verrucomicrobiales; family Verrucomicrobiaceae; genus Prosthecobacter; species Prosthecobacter gellanilyticus. Next base: position 110,159 of record NZ_BKAG01000006.1, read on the forward strand.
GAGCATTTTCTCTCCTCCCTGATGGATCCAGTGACAAGCGCCATGCTTTATTCTGTGGAGGATCCCCGCCTTCTTTCCATGAACAACGAGGCGTGGGAGACCGGGGCCAGGGCGCCATCCGTCCAGGCTCTCATGTCCAACAAACTGAACAGCATTGTGATTCCGCAGGTTCAGTTCAGCAATGCCACGATCGAGGAGGCACTGGAGTTTTTACGGGTGAAGAACCGTGACCTGGATACCTTGGAAACCGATCCATCGAGAAAGGGTGTGTCGTTTATCTTGAAGGGAGGAGACGAACCTTCCCAGGCGCGCATTTCCCTGGATCTCAAAGATGTGCCGCTGGGAGAAGCGCTGCGCTATGTGACGGAGCTGGCGGGCATGAAATACAAGGTGGAGCCTTATGCGGTCGTTGTGGTTCCGCTCTCTGAGACAACCACGGAGCAGTTCACTCGCACCTACAAGGTGCCGCCAGATTGGAACTATCGTGGTTTCGGTCGGGCGATAGGCATTTCCGAAATAGGCTTATCGCGGGCACCTGCTGATCCGTTTGCGGCAGGTGGAGCCACGGCTACCGCGAACTCGGGTCTGATTCGCCGCGCCACGGCCATCGACAATGTCAAGGAGCAGGGCATCCCGTTCCCCGCTGGGGCTTCTGCTGCCTATAATGCAGCGACAGGAGAGCTGATCGTGAAGAACACGGGGCCAAATCTGGATCTCATCGAGAGCCTTGTGGATTCGATTCCGTATGTGGCCGGGAACGCGGGCCTGGGTGCCAGCACGAAGACGGGTCTCATCTCCCTGGACCTGGATCTGCCGACGGCGGGACAGGTGCTGAAATTCTCCGGGCATCAGGCGCCGGAGGTGCTGACGCTGCGGCATGTGAGCTGGGAGCGCCAGCTTGGTTTTGCCATGCTGGCGATGATCGCGGGCCTGGGAGCCTGCCTGCTCTGGGCGCGAAAGCGACCCTGGCGCACCAGCTTCCTCGTCGTGGCTTTGTTCACGCTCGGCGGTCCGGTGGTGCTGGGTGGTCCTGCACTGGCGCTGGCGAATGCTTTTCTTTTTGGCTGGCTGATGGCGCTGGTGCTGCGCGGTGCGTGGTGGCTGGTGAAGGATGTGTCTGCGGTGCGTGGTGAGCTGAATGGAAAGGAGGCGGTCGTATGAAAACTCTTTTGTTAGACTTGAGCCGGTTTGTCCTTCTTCTAGCCCCGCGGGCTTGCGCATCAAAGTGGAACAGGTTTGCAACCTGTTTCCAGTTAGGCCACGAGAGGCCTTGGTGGCGCCTACAACCAGACAGGTTAAAAACCTGTCCCACTTTGCTCCGCGATGAGCACGATGCGATGATTGTGGACCAGGGTGGCCTCGCCAAGGCTCGCCAACCCTTCGCTATGATGCGGAAGGCCGTTGACCTTCGGGGGAGGGAAAGGCAGATGCAGGATGGTCATTCATGCCGAACCTCTACGAGGTTCGGCAGGGCCGTGTGGATGCTTTTGGCTGCTATGATGCTGTCATGCTCCGCGTTTGCTGAAGAGGCCAAGGCCGGGCCAGCGAGCGGGACAGAGATGCAGACACTCATCTTTGTAGTCACCCCTGAGATGAGCGAGGTCTTGCAGAGATACATGCCTGAAGAGACGCCTGAAGCACCGCGTTTGAAGGACGAAGCACTGTTACATAAGATGGGCATCCCATTTCCTGAGGGTGCAGAAGTGATCAAGCACGGACGAACTGCGAACCAGCTCATCGTGCGTAACACTCCAGAGAACCTCGCGCTGATTCAGCAACTGGTGGATGCGCTCAAATCAGAGGCCGAAGGCGGGGAGAAGGCAAACACACTGGCACCCATGATCGACAAGCTGCACCATCCTGATGCGGGCTCAACGAATGGACCGAGCCTTGTCTTCATGCTCCTGATCACCAGTGCCATGCTGGTGATTGGCCTCGGAGTTGTCTGGCTGCTTCTGAAGCAAAGAAGCGACAAGACAAAACTCAAGGCTTCTGGCTCCATGGCCATGCTGGCAATCCTGTCCGCCTTGATGCTTACCCCTGCAGTCGCTTCCGCTGCCGAGGCGGTTCCTGCGCAGCCGGATCCGGCGCCGCACACGGTGATTGTGCCTTATGATGCGACGAAGCTTCCGGCCGAACAAAAAGCGCAGCGGCTTTATCTGCCGTATGAGAGCTTTCAGAAGCTGTGGCAGCAGGCGAAGGAGAACCGGCGGCCGGAGGTGGTGCCGGCGGACGAGCATGCGTTTGAGATCCTTTCCGCGCTGCATGAGGTGCGGGTGGAGGATCGCGGACTGGTCATCGAGTCGAAGATCGAGGCAGTGCTGCGCGGGCACTGGACTCGCCTTCCGCTGCCCTACATGAGCGGCAAGACGGCACTGCTGGTGGGCGAGGTGCAGGTGGATGGCAAAGCGGCGGCGCTGAATGACGGCGCGGTGGTTTTGGAAGATCCGGGGGTGCATCAGATCCATCTCACGGCCACGCTGGCGCTGGAGCGTGACTGGAAGAAGGCGGAGCTGCAGGTGCCGCCTGCGGTGGGTGCGCTGCTGGCGGTGCACACGCCAAAGTCCGATGGCTGGCTGCGCATCAACGGACAGTTTGCAAGCGCGGTGGAGGAGAAGGACGCAGGGCGTGTCTTCACCACGGGCATCAGCGCGCAGAACCAGCTGGTGCTGGAGCGCAGCGCGCGCGGACTGGATCGCGGTGAGGGGCCGGTGACCTCCGCGCGTGTAAGTGCCACGCTGACTTTGCGCGAGCATCAGCGCGAGGCGCTGGAGACGCGCATCGTGTATGAGTTTCCGGGCAGCACGCGGAGGCGGGTGAGCTTCACGATCGACACGGCGGAGCAGGAGCTGAGCACGGTGAATGCCGAGCTGCAGCGGGAGGCTGTGCCTGTGGAGAGCATGGCGGTGCGCCAGGAGGGCACGCTGCGCCTGCATGAGGTGACCTTTGCGCGGGAGGTGACGGACCAGGTGGAGCTGGTGCTGAGCACGCTGGGGAAGAAGCCCGGGCAGGCGGTGATCGCGCCGCAGGCGGAGGCGCAGCGTGTGCAGGAGGTCCTGAGCATTCTGCATGATGAGACGATGGAGCTGAAGGCGCAGCCCACGGCCACACAGCGCCGTGTGCAGGCCACGGCGGTGGAAGGACTCACGGCCATGGCCTATGAGCAGAGCGCGCACGCGCCGCTGGCCATCACGGTGACGCAGCGCGCGCAGCTCACCAGGGCCACGGTGGACTATGTCTTCCAGCTCAGTCCGCAGAAGATCGAGCTGATCGCGGCGCTGTCCTTGCAGCGCCGGATCGGCAAATGGAACCATCTGCGCGTCACGCTGCCTCCGGGTGGCTATGAGGTGCAGGGGGTGACCGGCCCGGCCCTGCTGGGCTGGCAGCATGAGGGCGCTGATCTCTTCCTGCATCTGACGCCAGACGTGGCGCAGATGGATGCACGGCTGGTGGTGCATCTGGCACGCACGGTGGCGCAGCCTGCGGTGTCGTGGACCTTGGAGCCGCTTGGCCTAACAGGATTTGAAAAAGTCACGGGACGTGTGCTGGTGACGGCTCATGCGGCCAGCGAGGTGCGGCTGCCCGCGCTCAGCCCGGGTTTGAAGGAAGTGGATGCCACGGTGTTGGACAGCGTGATCGCCATCGCGCCGCCGATCGAGAAGAAGCGGGCGCTGGAGTTTGAGGATCATGCGTGGAAGCTGGCGGTGCCGCTGACACCGCAGGTGGCACGCTTTGTGGCAGAGGGAGTGGCCCTGGTGCTCGTCTCAGATGCCGGGGTGCGTCTCTCGCAGCAGATCGGCGTGCAGGTCACGCAGGGCGCGCTGCGCCAGGCCACGGTGCGGCTGCCTGCCAGCCTGCCGGAGGCGGTGGTCACGGGACCGCAGCTGCGTGAGCTGCGCAGCCGCGTGGAGGGCGCAGTGCGCATCTATGACTGCACCTTTCAGTCGGATGTGCTGGACCGCGCCGAGCTGACGTTTGATCATGACCTGCCGCTCGGCGCGACGCTGGATGTGCCGTTTGCGAATGTGGACGCGGCGGAGCGCATCACGCGTTATTTTGTGACGGACAATGTCTCGGCGCGTGAGGCGAGTGTGGCGGAGAAGACGGGGATCGAGTCGGTGTCCAAGGAGGCGATGCCGTATCTTCCGGCAGATCTGGCGCGGCCGCAGTTTTACCGCTCCACCGGCGCGGGCACGTTGAAGCTGGCCTTCCAGCAGCTCACCGCCACGGAGGCGAATGCTGCGCTGGTGACGCTGGCGGATATCACCACCGTGCTGCGCGCGGACGGGGAGCGCTGGGACACGATTCAATACTCTTTGTTAAACCGGACGCTGCAGTTCCTGCCGGTGAAGCTCAGCGGCAGCAGCGAGCTCATGAGCGCGAGTGTGAATGGCGAGCCTGTGCGCGCCGATGAGGAGAAGCGCGCGGATGGTGTGGTGAAGCTGATCCCGCTGATCCAGACGAAGCCCGGCCATCGTGCGCTGGAGGTGCGTCTGGTGTGCCGCGTCAAGTCTTCTGGCGATGTGCCCGCGAAGGCGCCGAAGCTGGATGATCCCGAGCTGCCCGGCCTGAGCGTAGAGCGCACGACCTGGAGTGTGTGGACGCCGAAGGGCATGGTCGTCCATGACTTCGACGGCAACATGGAGGAGGTGGACGAGGAGGGCCGCGACCTGCAGAAGCTGGAGGGCATGCTCTCTGAACTGGGCGATGTGAACCGCGAGCTGGCCAGCGGCAAGCTGAGCTATGATGACGCCAAGGATGCCTACTCGCGCGCCAACAGGCTGGCGGACCAAGTGTCCAGGGCCAAGGAGGCGGTGATCAACCGGGCCTCGAAGTTCGGCTCTGCCCTGCTGGGCAAGGATCGTTATGAAAAGAAGCCCTCCGCCAGCCGCAAAGACTATGCCGAGGACGAGATGGACCAGGAAGTCACCAAGCAGCGCGATCTGCTGGATAAGAACTGGTCAGGCTATGTGGGGAAGACTTCCAAGTCCGAGCCTAGTGCCAAACCAACTTTGAAACCGAAGACGGACTGGAATGCGAACTATGCCATCAAGGGTGACGAAGGCACGCTGAAGTTTAACAACACCTTTACCGGCAACACCATCGTGGCGAACGGTGGTGCGGTGCTGAATGACAACGTGATCGTGAGCAACGGTTTCTTCGGCAACGGGACCGCGCAGCAGTCGATCGCCGGGAACGGGGGCTTTGTGGCGAACAATGCCCAGAGCAGCCTGGTGCAGAACGGGTCGAACACCATCGCCCTGGGCAATGCGCGTGCGAACAACCTGAGCAGTCCGAGGTATGTTGACATGAATGAGCCTGCTCTGGGAGTGGGGAACAAGGGGGAGAAGAAAAGCCAGCGGGAGATGCAGCAAGGAACTCTTTCAGGAACGGGCGCTGTTTCGAGCGCTGGCAGCACAGCAACACTCGGTGGCATTGCCGTGCCGGTGCCGCCTGAGGGATTGCAGCATCTGCGGAACGAGAAGAGGAGGATCCTGGCAGAGGAGTTTCCCAAGGCGGCCCCGGCCCCGGCGCCTGCAACTTCTCCTGCGGCAGGCGTTGCTCCTATGGAAGGCTTTGCGTATAACGGCGCGGCGATGTCGTCGAGCGGTCGGCTCCAGGTTGTGCCTCCACCGCCTCCTGGAGTCATCAATGTCGATCCTTTTGGTTCGGCGCCTGCTCCAGCGCTTGCGCCCGCTGCTGCTGCGGATCCTTTTGCGGCGCCTGCTTTGCGTTCACCTTCATTGCCTGATGCTCCTGCCAGTGAACTGGCCAGCAGGACTCGCGCCCGAGCGGACAGCGCGCTCGACAAGAGTTCACTCTCAGAAGATGACATGCGCCGCCTCCAGGCACAGACGGCGGAGTTTCTGCGCCCCACGGGCCGCCGCTCCCTCCTGGTGGAGATTCCTGAGGACGGGGAGGTGCGCCACTTCACGAAGCTGAAGGACCACGCCGTGCTGGACCTGGATCTGCGCCGCACCTGGAAGCCTGGCACGGCCTCTCATCTCATCTGGCTTGCCTTCGCGCTGGCCGCGTGGGCTGTCTCCATGCGGTGGAAGAGGGTGGCGTGAAGGTGAGTTCTAACCTTGAAACGATGTTCAATGCGCCATCTCATTTTGTGCTTTTCAAGGCTGGGGCGATTCCTGCATCTTGAGGCTTTATGAGAAATTTGTTCCCCGTTTTCATTGCCCTTCTGCTGCTCACCTCTGCTTCCGAACTGCGTGCCGAGGATTTTGATCTCGGGAAGAACGGGCAGCTCTCGGTGGCGGTGCCGGAGGGATGGGAGGGGAAGGCCAAGGAAATTCCGGGAGTGGGTGTGGACATCACGGTGCGGCCGAAGACTCCGCGGAACATGGCCTGCAAACTGACCGTGCTGTTCATTCCCGCCGAACAAGAATTGACGCCTGAGCAGGTGATCGAGCGCTGGAAAGGCACGCTGGGGCAGTTCGCGGAAGGGTCCGTGGAAAAAGAGGCGAAGGTGGAGAAGCTGAATCTGAAATCAGGCGTGGGTGTGTATGCGTCTTTCACGGATCCCTCCCTGGTGGGCAAGCCCTCCGAGCCGGGGAACTACAAGGTCATGTCTCCCGGCATGATCCATCTGAAGAAGGAGCTGGTGATCGCCACGACGATTTTCGCGGATGACAAGGCAGCGCCTGAGTTTGCGGTCCTGGTGAAGATGCTGGAGTCTGTGACTCTGAAGGAAGCGGGTGAGAAGTCGATTTGAGGCCGGCCTACATCGCGAGTTCTTCTGGCCACTCGATCTCGGTCTCGCCGTGCATGATCTCGGCGAGGACGGGGACGTCTAGAAAGTTCTCGAGCACCATGCGGTTGGAGATGCTGGCGGCGTCACGCTCGTCATGGGCGTAGTTCAGCAGCACACCGGCGCAGGTGAGGCCGCGCTGCTGGATGTTTCGCACGGTGAGCAGAGTGTGGTTCAGGCAGCCTAACTTATTATTCACCACGACGATCACAGGCAGCTCGAGCTTGGCGGCGAAGTCGGCCATGGTCTCTTTTCCTGCGAGCGGCACTTCCCAGCCTCCGGCGCCTTCGACGATGACATGCTGATGGCGTGCGGCGAGGGAGTAGAAGCCCTGGCGTCCGGCTTCGACATCGACGCTGCGGTTTTCCAGAAGGGCGGCGGCATAGGGTGATGCGGGCACCTTTAAAAACACGGGATTGATCTCCTCCACGCTCAAGACACCGCCGCTGGCCTGCTGGATGGCGATGGGGTCACGACGGTCCCCGCAGGCAAAGGGTTTGTAACCGACGGCATCCCGGCCGGCACGGCGCAGCGCATCGATAAGCAGGCAGGTGACGTAGGTTTTGCCTGAGTCGGTGTCAGTGCCGGTGATGAAGTAATGCATGGGGGGAAGGGAAGCCATCAAAAAGGGGGCAACGGGTCAGGAGGTCAAGGAGTGATGGAGTGGCCTGCGATTCCCAGAGCGGCTAAAGCCTGGACTCCAACGTGTGTGAGCGCAGCTGGTGGGAGGTGCGATGGCTGGTGTTGGAGTGAAGCCTTTAGGCGATCTGGGGCACTGGAGGTGGAGTGGCCGAGCCATCACAGATCACAGCGGCAGTTCCGAAGCGTGAACTTCGGACTCTTGACTCGTTGACCGCGCAGGATGGAGATCACGCCCAGCCCATCCATTCTTTCAGGACCTTGAAGTCGCGCAGGTGGGCTTCGCGGAAGCCTTTGAGCACGGCGGGGTCCTTGGGATCGCCGGTGAGATACTCGACGTGGAGGGAGATGGGGCCGGCGTATTTGTTTTTCTTCAGGAGCTTGGCGAAGTCCGGGCTGACCTGGCCCTGGCCGAGCGGGCAGCCTTCGGCTTTGCGGCCTTCCCACTTGAAGTCTTTGAAGTAGATGGCGCCCCAATGATCGGAAGTGAGCGCGGCGCTGAGCGGCCACTGCAGGCCGCCCTCGACGGTGGAGTGGAAGATGTCATAGCAGAAGCTGAACTGCTCCGCCTTGTATTCCTGCATGAGGCTGTAGATGTCCCAGATCGGCGCGCCAAAATAGTCCTTGCCGCTGTGGTTCTGGAAGAGGGGCTGGATGCCGATCTCCTGGCAGAGCTGGATGAGGTCTTTCAGTTTTGGCTTCACGGCCTGGAGCTGCGGCCAGATGGGCTGCGTGAGATCATACTTGTAATACAGCATGCGGAAGCGCTTCACGCCGAGCTTGGCGGCGGTGCGCAGCACGGCCTCCGTGCGCTGCTCCTGGCTGACTTCATTGATGCCGGAGGTGAGGATGGTCATCTCCAGGTTCTGCTTCTTCAGTGCCTCGATGTATTTCGGCAGTTCGTCCTCCACTTTCTCGGGCTCGATGTGGCCTTTCGGGCGGATGGGTGACTCGACACCGTCCACTCCCATTTCCGACGCGAGGCCGGCGATGTCGTCATAGCTCAAGCCCTGCAGATGCTTCGTGAAGAAGCAAAGTTTGTTCGTCTTGGCGTCAGCGGCGAAGGCCGGTGTGCTGGTGCTGGCGGCACCTGCGGCGATGGAGCCCGCGAGGAGGGAGGCATTTTGCAGGAAGCTGCGGCGTGAGGAGAGGGACATAGTGGAGGGGGTGGAGTGATGGGTTGGACGTGGATGCCGGTTGAAACTCTGGTAACTTACTCTTTCACACGCTTGGTCACATCGAGCTCGATCTCGCCATACTTCTTTTCATAAGCCTGCAGGGTCTGGGTGAGGTGGGCCCAGAGGCGCTTGGCTCCGTCATAGGAGCTGATGACGCGGCTGACGATGCGCGCGTCTTCCTCGATCATGGGGCCGAAGGCATTCAAGTTCAGCGCGAAGTCGATGACGATCTCGTTCGGCGTGGCGAAGATGCGGCTGACGTTCGAATACACGGCCTCGGGCGCAGGCGTGGCTTTGGTGGCAGGGGCGGAGGGAGCTTCCTCAGGGGCGACGATTTTGACGGTGTTGGACATGGTGCGCGGAGCATGAGTGCTCACGCGACCGCTGCCAAGACTCAAAATGTGTCCGTTATCCTTTTCGAAATCTCGCTCAGTTCGCGGCTAGGCCGCCGCTTTTGGCGCGGGCGAGGCCCCAGTTCATGAGGATGCGGCCGTCGGTCCAGATGTATTTGGTGCGGGTGCCGAGCTGGACGAGGATGACATTGCGACCGCCGCGGCTGGCGGTGGAGATGAGGCAGCGGCCGGCGGCATTGGTGTAGCCGGTTTTCATGCCGTTGCACTCGGGCATGGAGCCGAGGAGGTCGTTGGTGCTTTTCAGGGTAGTGGTGCGGCCGTCCTGACGGGTGAAGGTGTAGTATTTCCGGCGCACCACGTCACGAATGATGGGGTTCCGATAAGCGGCCATGGCGATGCGGGCCATATCGCGCGCGGTGGAATATTGTCCGGGGGCGCTGAGGCCGTGGGGATTCCGGAAGCTGCTGTTGGTGCAGCCTAGCGAACGCGCTTTGGCGGTCATTTTGGAGGCAAAGGCGCTGATGCTGCCGGCATTGTCGCGAGCAAGCACGTTGGCCACGTCGTTGCAGCTTTTCACCAGGAAGGCGTAGAGCAGGTGGCGGCGGGTGTAGCTTTCACCGGGGCGCAGGCCGAGCACGGTGGGCTCCACGCGCACGTCCGAGGCCTGCACGGTGACTTTTTTGTCCAGGTTTCCGGCATCCAGCACGACCAGGGCGGTGAGGATTTTCTGCGTGCTGGCGACTCCGCGCGGCACCTCGGCACCACGGCTGGCGAGGTGCTTGCCGGTGTTGGCATCGATCAAGATGTAAGACGCTGCGCGGATGGAAGGCACGCCCGAGGCGGCAAACATGGGCTCTGCACCGACCTCCGGGCCGCCATCATAGACCACGGGGGCGGCCACAGGGTAGGAGGCCACTGTGGCGGGGGCATAGTAGTCACCACTGGGGTTTCCGCCCATCCTCACACCGGTCGGCTGGGCGGCACAGGCGGAGAGCAGGGTGGCGCAGATGCAGAGGGGGAGGGAGAGGAGGCGATTCCAGGACAACATGATCGACAGCAGAATGGGGGGAGGGGTATCAGAACGCAGAAATCATGCCGCTCTGACAAACTCTCATCTAGACGGCTGAGAGTGAGGATGTCAACCCCGCCAGCCAGCCCGGCATACTCAAGAAGTCGTAGGTGAAAAAGTGGGCGTGGAGGTTGGCAAAGGGGGCCGTAGCAGCCATAGTCGCGCGCATGAACTACGCCTGGGCTCGTCTCGTCCTCCCCACCTTGCTGCTCGCGGCTGTCCTCATCACGGCCTGCAGTGCTCCCATCACGGCGGGTCGGTCCCGCATCGCCACCTGGGAGTCCCGGTATCATGATGCGGCTCTGCCGCGTGTGACCCCGGAGCAGCTCCTGCGGGAGGTCGGGGTGCGTCCGGACCTGATCAAGTCCGGCACGGCGGGACGGAAGATTTACCGGCCCATGAAGCCGAAATACATCACGATCCACAGCACGCAGAACTACACGGGCGATGCGTATAACCACGCGCTGGCGCTGAAGCGCGGAGCGCTGCGTGCCACGAAGCGGAAGGGTGGAAACCGCATCGGCTACCTGACCTGGCACTTCACGGTGCAGTCCAATGTGGCCATCCAGCACCTGCCCTGCCGTGAGCAGGGCGAGCACGCGGACTTTGACGGCCCGGGGAACAACTACAGCATCGGCATCGAGATGTGCGAGCACCACGGCAACGACCTCGGCCTGACGATCGACAAGACCGCGCGCCTGGCTGCCTACCTGATGTACACATATAACATCCCTCTCAGCGGTGTGGTGCCGCACTACCACTGGCCGCGCCGCAGCCCTTACATCAAGGATCCGCACAAAAACTGCCCGCATTTCCTGCTGGATGGCGGCCGCCCTGGTAGCACCTGGCGCTGGTTTCAGAACCGTGTGAACTTCCATTACAGCCGTCTCATTCCGGGTCCGGTGCGTAGTCTAGGATGACGTGAAGACAGCCGCTTTCATCTTCGGTCTCGCCCTCTCCCTTGTTTGCGTGGTGCACGCGCAGGAGACCGGGAAAACACAGGCTGAGCGTGTGGCCGTGCTGAAGGACAAGCGCATCAACGAAAGCTCCGGACTCGCCGTCAGTTTGCGCGAGCCCGGTGTCTTCTGGACCTTGAACGACTCCTCCGGCGAGCCCTGCGTCTACGCGATCGACCAGACTGGGAAGACGCGGGGCAAGATCCGCATCCCGAACGCGGTGAACTTTGACTGGGAGGACCTGGCCTCCGCGAAGGCAGAGGACGGCACGCCGCATCTCTACATCGCGGACATTGGCGACAACCTGGGCGTGCGCCCCACGATCACTGTCTATGAGATTGCCGAACCTTCTTTGCCGAAAGATGCTGGCAAGGAGGAGCTTTCTGCCGAACCGAAAGTTTGGCACGTAAAGTATCCGGACGGTCATCACAATGCGGAGACGCTGCTGGTGCATCCGCTGACGCACCGGATTTACGTGCTCACGAAGCGTGAAGATGGTCACAGCGCCCTCTATCTCTTTCCGGAGAAGCTGGTGAGTGGTGTGCCTGGGCTTCTGCAAAAGATCGCCGCGGTGGAGTTTCCGAACCGTCACCGGCTGGGCAAGCGGCCGCTGGATGCGAGCCAGACCACGGGCGGTGCGTTTTCACAGGATGGGCGGCGCATCGCAATCGCCACCTACAGTGACATCCATGAGTGGACTCTGAAGGCGGATGACAAGGTCGAGACAGTGTTGCCGACTGAGTCTCGGATCATTGAGGTGCCGCTGACCTCGCAGATGGAGGCAGTGTGCTATGACGCGGGCAACGAGACGCTCTGGTTCACCAGCGAGCGCCTGCCGACGCCGCTTTGGAGAATCAAACGTTAGGCGGGGAAACAGCAGAAACCGTTGACGGTTGTTTACAGTGGTTGACGATTGTTGACAGTCGTTTTTCAGAAGGGTTTGGAAGCGGTTTGGCAAACAACTGTCAACCACGGTCAACAACCGTAAACCATCGTCAACTTCAGGCGGTGCGGGATGTCGAAAACAAGGAAAGCCAAAGATTTTTGTTGCCAGTGTAACAATCGTGCTGTTACACTAATGACACCTAGCCCATGCTGCCCTTTTTCATCCAGCTCCAAGATGGCACGCCTGTGTCCGACCAGATCCTTCTGGCCGTGCGCAAGGCGCTCCTCACGGGGCAGATGAAGGCGGGGGACAGCTTTCCCAGTGTGCGCACGCTCAGCCAGGAGCTGCGCATCAGCCCCACCACCGCGCACAAGGTGGTGCTGCAACTGAAGGACGCGGGCTGGCTGGCCTCACGCCCGGGCATTGGCATGGTGGTCACCATGCCGGAGCAGCCGGATGTGACGGAGCGGCTCGCGCAGATCACGCCGGAGTGCCAGGCGCTGCTGAAGGAAGCCGCAGATCTGAATCTCACGCTGAACCAAGTCATCCAGCATCTCAAAAGCCTCACCAAACCATGATCACCATCACCGATCTGCATAAACGCTTTCGCAAGACTGAAGCCGTGGCGGGCCTGAGCCTGCAGGTGCCGGAAGGGCAGGTGACTGCCTTCCTGGGACCGAATGGCGCGGGCAAGAGCACGACCATCAAATGTCTCCTAAACCTGCATCGCCCAGACAGCGGTCATGCCGAAGTGCTGGGCTGTGATTCACGCAAGCTCGGCCCCGCGCAGTTCACTCAAATGGGGTATGTCTCCGAGAACATGGAGCTGCCGCTGTGGATGACGGTGGCGCAGTTTCTGGACTACTGCCGCCCGCTGTATCCAAACTGGGACCGCGCCTTTGAGAAGCAGCTGCTCACGCAGTTTGACATTCCCCTGACCACGAAGCTGAAGGATCTCTCACGCGGCATGCGCATGAAGGCGGCGCTGCTCAGCAGCCTGGCCTATCGCCCGAAGCTGGTGGTGCTGGATGAACCTTTCAGCGGCCTGGATCCGCTGGTGCGTGATGAGTTCATCCGCGGCCTGCTGGAGCTCACCGAACAAGAAGGATGGACGGTTTTTGTGTCCTCGCATGACATCGAGGAAGTGCAGCGGCTGGCTGACCGCATCGCCATCATCAACCGTGGCAAGCTGGCGCTGGATGAGACGAGCGAGAGCCTGCAAAGCCGCTTCCGGGCGATTGAGGCGGTGCTGCCTGATGAGGTCCGCATGCCTGCGAATCTTCCCGTGGACTGGCTGCACGCGGAGCAGGCGGGACGCACCCTGCGCTTTACGGCGAGCCGCTTCGCCGATGACGAGTCCATGGCCGCGATGCTGCGCAACGCGATCCCCGGGAGCCAGGCTCCGCAGATCCGCCCGATGAGTTTGCGGGAGATCTTTGTGGCGCTGGCGAGAGCGTATCGGCTGGAAGGGAAGTGAACCTAACCAATTTATGATTTACGATTTATGATTTATGATTTGGGGGGCCGGAAGCGAGCGCGAGGTCTCCCTTATGCCTGATCAAGTGCTTCTGCTCTATGAGGGCTCCATGGGATGCCTCAATCACGAGCATGAGCTTCCCGAAAGATATGCGGTCTACTCATTCACGTCACGACCTGACCCAGCACACCCGAGCCACGGCAAATCATAAATCGTAAATCATCCATCATAAATGCTCCGGCCATGAACCTCATCCTGCATCATTTCCAAAAGGAGTTCCGCTACCTGCGGGCGCGCTGGTTTGGGTTTCTGGCGCTGCTGGTCCTGGACCTGGCGGTGAACCTGGAGTGGCTGTTTCCGCTGACGGCGGGCTATGTGGATCCTGTCTGGCTTGGCTGGATCCCTCGTGTGCTGCTGCTGGCGGGGCTTTCACTGCTCATTTCCTGTCCTGAGGACAGCCCGGGGAGTGATCGCAGCTTCATCAGCACGCGGCCGCTCTCTTGGAAGCAATATTGGTTGGCGAAAGGGCTGCTCTGGCTGGTGCTGGTGGTGCTGCCGGCGGTGCTGCAGGGCACGCTGTATCTGCTGCTTTCCGGGAGCCCCTGGCAGGATGTGCTGCGCGGCACGTTTGAGCGCGGGTTCATGGTCGTGGCACTCTCCGCCTGGCTGCTGCCGGCGTCCGTGCTGTGGCGGCGCGGGGAGCGCTGGTGGGTCATCATCAGCGTGGCGGGCATTGTGTTCCTGTTTTCCTGGATCATGAACGTGATCGTGATGACGCATCCTGTGGCCGAGTGGCTCTGGCCGCTCTCCTGGAGAGCTTTCGCGACAGGGTGGCTGCTCTTCAGCCTGCTCACGGCCCTCCTGGCCTGGTGGCATCTGCGCGCGCCCCAGACTCTGCGCCGCCGCTTCATCCTCGCGGCTGTGTTTGGCTGCCTGTCCCTGGCGGGAGCACGGCACGCGCCATGGGGAGGTGCCGGGGCACGCCCGGCCGACCCTGCCTGGGTGCGGAAGAATGCTCCCCAGGCGAAGGTCAGCCTGGATCTGGATGGAACGAACTTCGGCGGTTTTGAGCGCGAAAGCGGCCGCCGCTTTTGGGCCAAGGCCGACATCAAAACAGGGCAACCCAGCGTGAATGCCGCCTTGCGACAGCTTGGCTCGAAGGTGACCCAGGAAGGCAAGACTTTCGGCAGTCATGTCCCGGTCACTCATGAGACCATGATCTCCGCGCAGACGCTGGACATGCATCTCCATGGTGCGGACACGGTGCTGCGGGACTTCTTCCCTCCAGGCACGCTTTTTGTCATCGGCGGGGAGCGCAATTTCCAGTGGCAGGTCATGAGCGATAACGAAGTGCGGCTCGCGACCTTCGAGGTCCCTTTTCCCGACCCGGCCAAGCCGCTGCAGATCAAGTCTGACTACGCGCTGGACTGGTTTCAGCGGGAGGTTGCGATCAATCTGCCGCTGGTGGAGGGAAGCGGTGGCCGGTGTGACAGCCATTCGTGGAGGGTCACCCGTGTTTTCAGGCCTGCGGAGGGCAATCACAAGCCTGGAGACGCAGCGCTGGGCAGCCTCTCCGTGAGCCTGCATGTCGAGTCACGGAATCACTGGGATGCGCGGCCTGCCACGCTGGTGCTCCTGCACTCCCCGCAGCGCCGCATGGCATGGCTGCAGCCTCTGGAGCAGGTGGTCACTGCCTATCGCGGCGGTCACACCGGCGTGATGCGGCACACTGTGGATCTTCAGTGGCAGGGTGTCTTCAATCACGCGGATGGCGAGAGCACGGGTGTGGAGGCATCACAGCTCCGGCTCATCCTGCTGCGTAACCAATATTTAGGCAGCAGCGACTGGTCCTGGCAGTCTCCGGACATCCGTCTGGCGGACTATCCCAGCCCGTATGCCCCCAGCCGCCTGGAGAGTGCCCAGGCGCTGTATGCAGGTCGTGAGCAAAAGGCCTTCCAGGAGCGCTTGGCCACCCTCACCGTGCCCACGGCAGACAGCCCGGAGCCTGTGGCGCGGCGCTACCTCTATGATCTGCTCGCCACCGCCACCGCCACCTATGTGGCCTACAAACCGGCTGCTTTTGATGACATCACCAAGGCCTTTGCGCCGCTGGGAGAGCACCATCTGCCGCTGCTGCTGGACCTTCAGTCTGGTCTTTGGCCCGGCTGGTCCAACAGGCCTCCGCGCACCGTGCTGGACAAATACCTCACGTCAGAGCATCGCGAAGCGGTCATCGACCGCGTGATGACGAACGAGACCCTGGCCTCCGTGGTCATGCGCAAAGGCTGGACGGAGGATGCGAAGCGCCTGCGGCCCAAGCTGCTCTCCATGCCCAGCCTTCCGCGCGGAACGGAGAACCTTCTGCTGGCCTGGGGAGATGAGGCCTCGATCCAAAAACTCTTCCAGCAGATGCCGCGCAATCCGCATGATGACATGATCGAGCAGATGGGCGGCATGCCTGCCTATCAGGAGCGGGTCAAGGCCATCATCATGCAGCAGTATGAGCAGAGCGTGCCCCTGATGGCTGAGAACTTTATTGATACCTCCTCCTGGGTGACCCACGCCTGCAACATGGGTTCCAGGGAGGCGCTGGATCTCTGCCTGCGCTGGCAGGCCCTGCGGGCGGAGCCGGAGGGAGAGCGCGCCTCCACGCCCTATCCAAATATGCTCAATGCCGAGGGCAAGGAACTCTGGGACCGGAATGTGGACGTGGTCACCAATGCCGTGCGCGTCCGCCATCTGAAGGCGGACCAGTTTGACTACCTGCCTGAAAAACGCGCCTGGAAACTACGCCAGCCATGAGAGCCACCCCCTTCATCTCACGTGTCCTGCACCAGCTCCGCACGGAGTGGATGCATCAATCTTGGTTAGTCATTGGCTGGCTGGTCTGGCTGGGCATGCGGCACTGGCTGTTCCATGCCTCCGTGAGCGAGGGGCTGATGTCCGGCATTTACATCGGCCAGCTGACCGGCCCTGTCACGGCGCTGCTGGCCGCCCTCCTCGCCTGGCGCTGCATCAGCGCGGACTCGCCCTCCAACACGGACAGCTTCAGCCTGGCGCGGCCTGTGGGCCAGCAGGCGCTTTTCTTTGGGAAGCTGCTTTACCTAACAATGAGTGTGTTTATTCCTCTGTGGCTGCTGAAGAGCAGAGGGTGGACGGGCTTCGGCCTCGGGGCCGGGCAGTGGCTGGCGCTCTCCGGGGGTGTCATGCTTTCGGTGGGGCTGGGCATCGGGCTGCTCGCGGGCATCACCGCTCTGGCGGCCAGCCCGAGGCAGGTCATCGCCATCGCCATTCTCGGCGCGGTGGCTGGTGGAGCCTGGCTGGTGGTCAGCGAGGCGCTGCGGGGGCTGGTGGATCCCCAGCACAGGCCTGCGCTGGAGCAGGTGAACCAGCAGATCTGCGGAAGCTTTGTCGGCAGTGTGGTGGTGTTTGCCGGCTCATGGGCTGCCTGGTGGAGCGCCACGGTGCTGCGTCGACGTGGCAGGGCGCTCGGACTTCTGCTCGGCGCCCTGGCATTCGCGCCGCTGCTGAGTGCCATGTCACGCCTGGACTGGATCACGCCGCCTAACCAACACTATGCAAACTCGGCGAAGCTGAGCCTGAAGACGGGCAGGGCGGATCCTGAGGACAAGACGCCGGGGCGCGGCCTGTGGCCCACGCTGCGGATCGTGGGACTGGGCAGGGATGAGGTGGCGAGCATCATCGACTTCGCCCCGATCAAGGAGGAGGCCGAGTGGCCGCCGCTGGGCAGCTACACGGATCTCCCGGCGAACACGCGCGGCTGGACGAGCTGGATCCATCACGAGCATACGAAGGCGCTCTTTAAACACAGCCCTCCCACCACGCTGTGGAATGATTCAATCAACTCCGGCGCTCTCTACAATGGCCGCAAGGCTTTGAAGGAGGCCATCAAGCCTCTCCGCCTGACCCGCGAGAGCGCCGTCTCCACGCGCTGGCGCTTGCGCCTGGCGATCCATGAGATGAAGCGCCTTGCCACCATGCCCTTCCGCCAGCTCTGGACGCAGCCTAACCAATACCTCGTCCGTCCCGGTCTGCGCCTGGAGATGAAGCCCTTTGCCTGGAAGCAGGATGCCTGGGTGCTGGGTGGAGGCATGCACAGCATGTCCGCCATGCTGCTGCCAGAGCGGCCGCAGCGCGCGGCTCATGCCCGCGGACGTGACCTGGAGGACAATTTCTTCCTGGTGCTGGAGGATCCCGAGCTGCGTGAGAACAAGGCCCAGGACCTGGCCGTCTCCGCTTATCGCTTTGATCTGAGTGACAGTCCCCTCACCGCCTCCTGGGAGCGAGAGCAGGTCTGGAGGCGCGAGACCCGCCTGTGGACTCCGCAGGTACAGCACGAGATGCTGAAGACCACGCATGAGCAGTGGGTGGACCGCCTGAACGCCAGCCTCTGGCATGCCGAGGAGCGCGGGACGGTGGAGTTTGAGCTCAGCACCGAGCAGATGGCCCAGGTGCTGCCTGAGGAAACCCCGGTCGCGAAAAAGCCATGAACCTCACCCTCCATCAGTTTAACAAAGAGTTTCGCTACCTCAGGCCGCGCTGGCTGGTGTTCCTGGCGGCGCTTTTGGTCGATCTGGCTTTCAACATGGAGTGGATCCTGGCGCTGAACACGGAAGGCGTGACGATGATCGCAGACATGCTGTTCAGCGCGGGACTGTGGATCATCGGCTGGTGGCTGGCGCTCAGCACGGCACCGGAGGATGAGGCGGAAGGTGGAGCGGCCTTTGTGCGCACTCGTCCGTTGCCGCGCCATGCCTTTGTGGCCTCTCGTGGACTGGTCTGGCTGCTGCTCATCATGCTGCCGATGACGCTTGAGGTAGGCCTGTATCTGACGCTGCAGCATCGTCCGTGGTCGGACGTGGGCCTGGGCATGGCGGAGGAGCTCTGGGCCACGTCATCCATGGCGTTCTGGGTGATCTCCGCCGCGCTTCTTTTTCGCGGCTGGGAGATCTACCTGGCGCTCGTCGTCTTCCTCGCCGTGTGGGGCGCGAACTATGGCCGCACCGTGGTGGACTTTGTGTTTGAGCACCTTTCCATCGAGTCCTCCTGGCGCACGCTGCCGGTGCTGGAGCCGGCGCGTTTCATCCAGGCCGCCTGGTGGATCGGGCCTGCGATGGTCCTGCTGCTCCTCTGGCATCAGCGCCATCACTGGCATGTGGTGAAAAGGCTGTCCGCATTCGCGCTGCTGCTGCTCATCACGTATGGGCTGGCTGCCTCCCCGCTGGTGAAGAACCCGTTTGATGAGCCTTTGGAACAGGCGCAGATCCAGCAGCTGGCGCAGGCGCAGCCAGTGGTGATGCGCGCGGATAGCTTCCGCTTCACGGAAGGCGTGGATGACCAGCTCCGGAGCCTCCTGAATGTGTCTGCCGTTGCTGAGATGGATGGACTGCCCCGGGATGTGATGCCGTTTTGGACCAGCAACAAGACGGTCATCAGACAGAACGGGCATGAGCTCCCCATGCTGCCGCCAGAGAGGACACGGACCAGCGGGCCTGGCATGATCAACCTTTGGTTATTCGAGCATTCGCTGTCAGGCGCGCTGAATGCAGGCGGGCCGGAGAAGATTCTTGCCATGAATTCGGCGCCCGAGCACGGACGCTTCCCGTTTTCCAGGATGCAGATTCCTCAAGATCTGAAGACGCCGGTGGATGTGGACATGCACCTGACCGCCGTGTGGGCGCGGCTGCGCGAACTGGGGCGCGCGCCTCTGCAGGCGGGTGCGCGCATCCATTCCCCCGAGGCTGAGCTGGAGGTGCTGGAGGTGAGGAAGAATGTGGGAGCAAGGGGAGAGCCAGCGCCCGGTCAGGTGACCCTGCTCGTCCGCCAGTCTTTGCGCACGCTCAGCGACCGTCATGCCATGTGGCCTGCGCAGCCGCTGCTCTCCCTCCATGCTCCGGGGAAAAAGCTGCTCTGGCAGAACTCAATGCAGGGTGGGAATGACTGGCGTGCCATGCGCCTGGGCTGGGTGCAGATGATCATGGAGATGACTTTCGGAGAGGTGATGAATGCCGGCACGGGAGTGACGGAGCAGAACCTGGGAAGCCAGCAGCTTGTCTGGATCAAGCCGGACTACCTGGGCACCTCCCGGCATCATGTGCAGGTGAGGGACGTGAGCCTGCAAGGGAATGGTTCCATCTCCCTGGGCGGTCTTCACAGCGTCACGGCCCTGCATCAGCGGGAGAATCCGCGCACCCGCTTTCTGGCTGCGGTGAGGCAAGGCCGGGTGCCCTTAGCCGATGCACCGATCGAGGAGGCCGCGCGCTATGTGGCCTCTGTCTACACTGCCTCAGCCGCCTATGAGCAGCGCCGGCAGCAGGATCCTCCGGGCCAGCTCGTGTGGCCGGGAGATGACCGCGAGGTGGCGGATCTCGTGGCGCCGTTTCTTTTGAAGCATCCTGAGTTAGTCCAGCGGCTCAATTTCGTCACGGAAAGCGCCCTTAGCTATGAGATCATGAACTCCGCGCTGGTGCAGGCTGGTGTGCCTGGTTTTGAGCGGCGGCCGGGGCAGCCCATCTACCGGCGCACTGTGTCGCTGCCGGAATGGCCGGGCGCGACTCAGAAGTTCGAGTCGGATCTCTGGCTCACGGATGTGGGGAATGAGCGGATCACCAGCGCCGTGGTGCAGATGCTGAAGACACGATCTGATGATCCCATGCGCGCGCTGCTGGCATCCCGGGTGCCGTCTTTGGGAAAGGCCTGGCGCGATTTCTCTGCGCGGCCTGCCGGGAAAGCTCTCCGCTATCTTTGCAAGGATCCCGCGTATCGTGAAAAAGCCGGGGCGGAGGTGAGCCGCCAATATGGCGGGCTCGGTCTCACCGTCCGCTTTTCGGATCGTGAGCTGCGCATCATCATCGCACAGGCTTTGATGGGAGACAGCGCTGCCTTGAGCTGGGCTCTGCGCGCCATCGGCCTGAGCCGTGAGGTAAATCCCTGGGAGGCCCACGCGCTGCTGGAGTCTCACGAAAGCCTCTTTGGTCAGAAGATCACGCACCGCCAGCTTGCCCAGTTCATCCGCGACTGCCGTGTCTGGACTGCTGAGAGCTTCCGCTATGACGCGGAGAAGATGCTCTGGGTGCCGCAGGCTAACCAATAATCATTTCATCCACTTCCTGCCATGATCTCCGACACTCCAGCCATGACAGCCGGTGGCATGCACGGCCTGAGCTCAGTGCGTGAGCGCACAGCCCGCGCCCTTTTAGGCGAGAGGCCCCTGGCACGCCTCTGGCATCAGATCAGGCACGAGTGGCAGTTTCAGCGCTGGCTTGTGCTGGTGGAATGGCTGCTGCTGGGTGGTGCCGCGCTGGCATCCCTGGAGGAAAAGCCCGGAACGCTGGCAGATCTCACCCTCACGCCTGCGTTTTTTCTGGCGCTGCTCATCACCGGCCGCTCTGTGCGCGCAGATGCACCGTGCAACACCGACGTCATGTCCCACACACGTCCGGTGGGGCGGGCCACGGTGTGGGGCGCGAAAGTGCTTTTCTTCACCTTCACGCTGCTGCTGCCTTTTGTGGTCCAGGCACTGCCGCAGTTCCGGGGCTTCAGCTTTGGCGCGGTGGAGTGGTTCGGCGTGGTCATGGGCACGCTGCTTCCTGCGGCGGTGCTGGGCACGCTCACCGCAGTGCTGCTCAGCCATGCTCGGAGCATGCGCGAGAGCACGGCGCTGGGCTTCCTGGCACTGGTCCTGATCACCGGCCTGGTGGTGGCGATGGCAAATCTGAGCGACGACAATGACAAGATGCTCTGCGGTGCCGGCGTGGCCGCGGTGATGCTGATCTTCTCAGCCCTGACTTCGTGGTGGCTGCTGAGTGTGCGGACAAGCCGCTGCCTTTCGTTGGCATGTCTTTTGTTAGGCGGCGCGACGGCGTGTGCACTGCCGTTTGCCTGGGGCTGGGGCTGGGACTGGCGGCAGGTGCCGAGGCTGGCTTACACGGCCACACCCCTTTCCCTGCACATCGGCAGCGCGCCCGCGTCCGGCGGGCAGGTGCTGTGGCCCTCGCTGCATCTCGTGGGCCTGCCTCCGGATCATGTGGCCTCCGTCATTGCCCTGGCACCGGTCAGCCTGGAAAAAGCCCCGTGGCCTCCCAAGGGCGTGATCTCCTCTGACTACACCTCGGTCAACACCACCACGGGCATGGAGTCCCAGCTCCCACGCTGGATGACGGAGAACCACACCGAGGCGCTGGCCGCACACTACCCGCCTGGGAGCCTCTGGCTGGGCTATCCTGTGGATGATCCGCGCGGTCCGAGCCTGGCTGGAGTCCTCAAGCACACCCTGAAGACTGAGCCCAAGGCCGCCGAAAAGCCCTGGCGGCTCAGAGTGGCCATCTCACGCATGCATCGTGTCTTCTCCAGGCCCCTGGGAGAGGCCATCCGCGAACCGATGCGAGTCGCGTCTCCGACACCGGGATGCCGGTTGGACTTTCGGTTAGGCATGCTGGATGTGCCGTCCTACGGCGGGCAGATCCTTTTCGCAGGCAGGCTGGAGCATCGTTTCCCGCTGCTGGTGCCGGAGGGCAGCCATGCGCGGATTCGTCCACTGGGTTATCTGCCGCAGCAAAACTTCATGGCCGTGCTCCACAGTCCAGCCTTGGGGGAGGTGCGCGTGGGCCAGGAGACGGAGGATCCAAGCTCCCCTGATGAGCCCGCTGTTTTCTTCAGTGGCCATTCTCGCCGTGCCAACTTCACCCTGCCGCACCCCCGGGCGCAGATGGACATGACAGGCCTCACTTTGGAGAAATGGGTGGCGGAATCCACCCTGGACCTCTGGTGGCCGGAGGAGAAAGGCACCCTCGACCTTGAAATCACCGCTGAACAGATGGCTGAAGCTCTGGCTGCTGAAAATAAATTGCGGCCTATATCTCGTTGATAATGAGTTTGTTACTTGGGGTGGGTGATTGTTTGTGACAAAAAAACTTCCAATTGTTTGAACCGTTTTTCCGCCCAGGGGTCTGACATTTCAGGTCGCTTTTCACAAAGATTTGTTTTGAGCCATCTGCCTCCTCTTGCCGGGAGCCTGAGGAGGCAGAACTCAAGACTAAACCGCAGCGGGCCGGGATGACGGAATCCCGGCCCGTTCTGTTTTTACAGGGGACGGTTTTTGGGGGCGAACGCGGGTTGTGGGAGGTTCGGGGGTGTTTTTTGACAGGATTAACACGATTCCAGGATTTCAGGATTGGATCCCTCTCAGACACAAAGCCTTCTGGAATCCTGTCATCCTGAAATCCTGTGAATCTTGTCTAAAAAAGCCCGCTTCACAGGAGTGAGCCGAGCCCTGCACACAGACCTTTGATTGCGGCGGACCCAAAATGATGCCAAGTCCGCCCTTCCCATGATGTACCGACTGCTTTCCCTGTTCCTGCTTTCCCTCACCCTCGCCGCTTGCGGCCCGGTGGACCGGGAGGGGCATTCGCTGGCGGATTACGAGACGGCAGGGACGGAAGCCCTGGTGCGTGAGGTGATCCGCACCCTGCCAGACCCCAATCCCGGCGTGCAGAAGAGCTACTCGATTACTCTGGGAGAGATCGTGCGAGGACGTGACTTCTCGCCGGCCAGCGTGCCTTTCATGCAGCGCTTCGCCGACACGAAGCTGCGTATCATCAGCCCGACCGTGATCACCACGGCTCCGCCCGAGGGAACGCTGATCGATCCGGACCTGCGCGTGCCCATTTATCTGCTCCAGATCCGCGGGATGACGCAGACCAGCGGCAGCACCTGGGATTACGAAGTGGGCTGGGGCTACAAAAAGCATTTCCAGCGCCAGAAGTGGAAGGTCACCAGCGATAACGGCGCCTGGAAAGTCGAACCTGGAGCCGTGATCGAGGGAAACTGGCCGCCTGAAGCACCCGCACCCGCAGCCGCACCTGCCGCCCCGAACCAATGATGTGGAAAGATTAGGCGCAGAAAAATGCCAGAAGTCCGGCTGCCCTCCTTTTTCCCATAATCTCCTCTTTGCTCCTTGCTCCAGGCCTCTGGCCTGCTTGAACTGAAGCCCTTCCTCACTTTTCCATTCCCGTCCAATGTCCAAAGGTCTCGGCGAAACCAGCACCCAGTTTTTTCATCTCGGCAGCGCTGCTGAGCCGTTTGTGTTTGCCAACGGCCAGTCCCTCCCGGGAGTGACCGTGGCCTACGAGACCTATGGCAAGCTGAACGCGAAGAAGACGAACGCCATCCTGCTCTTCCACGCGCTCTCCGGCAGTCAGCACGCAGCCGGCCACACCCCCGAGGTTCCAGGGCTCTTCGGCCGTTGGACGGATGATGTGAAGCACGGCTGGTGGGACCTTTTCATCGGCCCCGGCAAGGCGCTGGACACGAACCGCTACTTCATCATCTGCGCGAACTACCTGGGCGGCTGCTATGGCAGCAGCGGACCTGCGTCCCTGGATCCTGAGACCGGCAAACCCTATGGCGCGGACTTCCCGCCCGTGCTCAGCATTGACGTGGTGCGCAGCCAGGCCGCCTTATTGGATCATCTGGGCATCAAGACGCTTCACGCCATCATTGGTTCGTCTGTGGGCGGCCTGCTGGCCATCAACTTTGCCACCCTCTACCCGGAACGCGTGAAGATCATCATGCCCGTGGCCACCGGCCTGCGCACGACGGTGCTCACCCGCCTGACCTTGTTTGAGCAGGTGCTGGCGATCGAGAACGATCCGCACTTTCACGGCGGCCAGTATTATGATGGACCTGCGCCTGAATACGGCCTGGCCCTGGCGCGCATGATCTCGCACAAGACCTTTGTGCATCTGGACGCCATCGAGACCCGCGCGCGCCAGACCGTGTCCCAGCCAAACGGCCAGCTCTCCTGGTATAAGGTGGGTCACAATGTGGAGAGCTACATGCTGCATCAGGGGAAGAAGTTCGTGAAGCGTTTTGATGCGAACGCCTACCTCCGCATCATCAACATGTGGCTGCGCTATGACCCGCTGGCAGACGCCGGTGTGGACAGCTATGACGAACTCTTTGCCCGCAGCAAGGCCGCCGGTCATCACTACCTCGTCTTCAGCATCGACAGTGACTTCTGCTTTTACCCTGAGGAGCAGGCGGAGATGGTGTCCGCGCTCGAGCGCTCCGGCGTCTCCAGCATGCACATCACCGTGCATTCGGACAAAGGGCACGACTCCTTCCTCCTCGAGCCGCAGCTCTACACCCCGCATCTCGTCTACACTCTCGAAGGCCGCTGGCAAAAGCTCTCCTTCGACGAGCCGGTGAATGATGTGGAGTGAGTCTTCGAAGGTTGAGCGAACTTTGGCTTTCCACTGATGGGCAAAACATCCGTCCTTGGATCGACGTTAATGGCCTCTCCATGAGGTTCTTTTGTCCTGCTCTATTATTCGCGACCGCATTGAATGCTGCGGACATCCACGTCGGCAAGGATGCAAATGCGCCCACCATTGCGCATGCGATCAAGGCGGCGCTGCCAGGGGACACCATCCATCTGGAGCCAAAAGTGTATGAAGACTATGTGGGCTTCTACGGGAAGAAGGGTGAGCCGGGGAAGCCGATCACGGTGGATGGACATGGGGCCACGCTGGATGGGAGTGATGCGCTGGATCCGGCGAAGTGGAAGGCGGTCTCGCCAGGGCTCTTTGCGGCGGAGGAGTTGCTGCCGCGGCTGGATGACGCGATGATCGGACGATGGTTCTTCCTCTTTGATGGAAAGATGCAGCTCATGGGGCGCACGTCCAAAGGCCGCAGCGCGGCGCTGAAGAAGCCTGAGGAGCTGCAGCCGGGTGAGTGGACCTTTATTAAAGACCCGTCCCGGGAGAAACCGCCGTCCAAGAACATCTACGGGACCTTTTACATCAAGCTTGAAGCCGGGAGGACTCTGGCACACGCCAACATCCGTGTGCCGGTGCGTAGCGCAGGTGTGCAGATGAGCGGAGACAATGTGCATCTTGTGATCAAGAACGTGACCGCCACTCACCCATACAATGACGGGTTTAACATCCATGGGGACTGCCGTGATGTGGTGTTTGAAAACATCCGCGCCATCGAGTGCGGGGATGATGGCATCAGCGCGCATGAGTCGGCGCAGTATCGCGTGGACGGGTTTGTGAGCATCGGCAACAGCACGGGCATTTGTGACACGGGTACGGCGCAGACGAGCTATAACCGTGTGTTCATCGCGGGGTGTGTGGGTTTCGACCTCTACTTCCTGGATGCGGGTCGGTATAAGGTGACAAACGCAATCGTGCTTTCATCTTCCTACAATCCGTTCTTCGTCACCAACCGGGCGAATGACACCGTGGAGATGGACATCGACAACGTCTTGATCGAGCGCATCGGGCCACCCACGAAGGCTTTCATTGCGGCAGGCTCCACGGTGCGGGCGAAGCGCTTCACCACGAAGGGGCTGGAGTTCACGACGCGCGGGACGTTCACGCGCGATGGAGAAGCGGACGATGAAAAGATCATCAGTTTGTTAGGCGAGGATGTGCGCAAGATGGTGGTAGAGAGGAAGAAGTAGTTCCCTGTTCGAGGTGGTGTGACGGGTAGCAGCGATTTGGCAGAAAAATTAGGGCAGAAAGATTTCTGCGCCTTGGGCTTCTGAAATTTTTCTGCCATAATCTTTCTGCCCAAACTTCTTTGGGGCATCCCCATCTCTCATCCCTGATCTCATTTCTCATGTCCACAATACCTCGCATCCTTGTGTTTGGCGGCAGCCTTCGCCGCGGCTCTTTCAATCAGCAACTGGCTCAGCTGGCCGCAGAAGGCGCTCGTGAGGCTGGGGCGGAGGTCACGCTCATCGCGCTGCGGGATTTTCCCATGCCGGTCTATGATGGCGATTTGGAGGAGGCCGAGGGCAAGCCGGAGCATGCGGCTCGGCTGAAGAAGCTTTTCAGCGAGTATCATGGGCTCATCATCGCCTCACCGGAATACAACAGCAGCATCTCAGCAGCGCTGAAGAATGCCATCGACTGGGTTTCGCGTGCGGACAGTGATGATGAGAAGCCTCTGTCGGCGATGAGCGGCAAAACCGCGGTGCTTTGCGCGGCCTCGCCAGGTGCGCTGGGTGGTTTGCGCGGGCTGGTGCACCTGCGCGCCATTTTGGGGAACATCGGCATCAATGTGCTGCCGCCGCAGGTGGCAGTTTCGAAGGCGCATGAGTTCTTCAAGGCGGATGGCACGCACTCAGATGAGAAGCAGGCGAATGCAGTGAAGGAACTGGGGCGGACGCTGGCGGGGCATTTGAAGAAGGTGCTGTAGTCGTAGCCTAGCGAGCTGCGCGACTTCCACACCTCTGGTCCTCAAACCGAACCAGGAGACAGCGCTGGTCGGCGGGTTTTGTGCCTTCAGAATTTGGGGCATGAGCTCGCTCACCCATTGCCTCTCCCTTGCTGTTGCTTTGACGATGACTCTGCCTCTTCAGGCGGCGGAGCAGGTGCTGTTCTCCTTTGATGATCACAGCATCCCCTGGCATCACAATCTGAAGCTGACGCTGGAGACGGTGCAGAAGCATCCGGACAATCCCGTGCTTCGTCGCGGGCCTCCAGGATCTGCCGATCATGGGCATGCCATTCTCTACGGCACCGTGATGAAGCAGGGGGACACCTTCCGCATGTGGTATCTGGGCATGCATGAGACAGAGATCAAGGCCGGGCAGGCACCGGGCTGGTGGCGGCCGATGTGCTACGCGGAAAGCAAAGACGGTGTGCACTGGACGAAGCCGGACCTGGGTCTGGTGGAACTGAATGGCAACACGAAGAACAATGTCTGCCTCATCGAGGGCGAGGTCTTCTCCTCCACGCGCGTGAATGACTTCCTGTCCGTGCTGCATGAGCCGGAGGACCCGGATCCGGAGAGGCGATACAAGTGCGCCTACATCGCCCACATGCCGTTTGACGAGGTGAAGGGCGGTCGCACCAAGATTGGGCCTAACGAAAAGCGATGGGGCGCGATGGTATGCGCGACGAGCGCGGATGGCCTCAAATGGAAGGTGGTGGGGGATCACCCGGCGAACGCGGGTGGCGAGCGCTTTGAAGTCAGCAGCTTGTACAAGTTTGGTGATTTCTACTATGGCACGGGCCAGCTCATCAGCCCGTGGTCTTGGCGGCCGGATGGCAGTGACATCGGTCGAGACATGCTGGCGTATCGTTCATCCGATTTCGTCAACTGGTCGAAGGCGAAGGCCTTCTCCTTTGCGCGTGCGGGGCAGATGGCGAACCCGCCGGTGAAGGGGCAGCAGATGCACATGGGCGCGGGGATTTGGAACCGGGGCAATGTGCTGGTGGGCCTGCATGGCATGTGGCAGGACGCGGAGCAGACGCCGCCGAAGGGCGAGAGCTGGAACTACGGCGTGCGGGTCGATCTCGGCCTGCTGGTGAGCAATGACGGCATTCATTTTCGCGAGCCGGTGTCCGGTTTCAAAGTGATCCCGCGCGGCAAGGATGGCGAATGGGATGACATCGCCATCCTTCAGGGGCATGCCTTTGTGAATGAAGGTGACAAGACCATGATCTGGTATTCGCACTGGGACACCGGCAGCAAGCTCAAGGGCATGGAGATCGGCTTGGCCACGCTACGTCGCGATGGTTTTGGTTATCTCAGCCGGAAGGTGCCGGAAAATGACGGGCACTTTGTGACGAGCAACTTTGATGGATCCCAGGAGATCGCGCTAAATGTGGATGGCGTGACGGCGGAGGTTCCTTTGAAGGTGCAGCTCATGGATCATCTGGACAAGCCGCTGGAAGGCTATGAAGTGGCGATCACGAAGAACGGGCTGGATGAGGTGATCGCCTGGCCGAAGCCACTGCCGCAGGGGAAGAAACTGGCGCTGCGGGTGTTCTTCCCGGAGAAGTGCGAGGCGAAGGTTTATGCGGTGTATGTGCGATGACAGGTGATGTTACACTCTGATCCAAACCATCGCCTGAAGGCTTGACTCCAACATGTGCAGACGCGGCATCTCACGTTGGAGTGAAGGCTTTAGCCGATCTGGGATGGTGGACAAAATCTAACGTGCCCAGATCGCCTAAAGGCTAGACTCCAACATTTGTATTCAACATGTCTCTTACCCTCGTCACGGAACTCAATGACACGGACCGTCGTTTGCGGGACCGTGTGCTGAACGGCTTCGTTCCCGATGAAGTCTACGACATTCACACCCACCTCTTCCACACGCGCAGCTTCGCGGAGGGAAGGCGGCCGACGTTCCTGGATGAAGATCGCGGTTATGGCATGGCGGATTTCCAAGCGGCGATGCAGCTGTGGATGCCGGACCGGAAGGTGGAAGGTCTCTTTTTTGGTTATCCCAGCGCCGGGAATGATCGTGTGGGTGAGAACGCGTGGGTGGGCTCTCAGATCGACGCGAGCAGGAACTCGCGGGCGCTGGTGCTTGTGGCACCCACGGATGATCCGGCGGAGGTGCGGCGGCTGATGAGCACGGGCGTGTTCATCGGCATCAAGCCGTATCGGCTGTATGCGGATGTGCCGGACACGAAGGAGGCGGAGATCGAGTCCTACACTCCGGAGTGGATGTGGGAGATCTGCCACGAGCATGATGGCATCCTGATGCTGCACATCATGCTGGCGGATGGCATCACGGATCCGCGCAATGTGGAGGCGATCCGCCGGCTGTGCCGCCGCTATCCGCGCTGCCGGCTGGTGCTGGCGCATGTGGCGCGGTCGTTTAACTACCGCCATGCTCGTGAAGGTCTGCAGGCGCTAGTGGATGTGGATAATGTGGTGGTGGACACTTCCGCAGTCACGCAAGCGGGCGCCTTTCGCGCCGCGCTGGAGATCCTGGGGCCGCGCCGTGTGCTCTGGGGCAGTGACTACATGGTCAGTGAGTTTCGCGGGTCATGCATCTCGCAGGGCGATGGGTTCTCCTGGATTCATCCGGAGCTGGCGAGCGGCCTAACGACTTTTGGTCAATACACCACGGTGGGGATTGAGTCGCTCATGTGCCTGCGAGAAGCCTGTGAGGACACGGGAATGACTCAAGGAGATCTGGCCGATGTGTTTCGGGAGAATGCGCTGAGGTTGATTCGTAGACCGAACTTTCCAGTTCGGTCCTTGGACGAAAATGAGAGCCCCAATTTGGAAACTCGGACCACGGGGAAACCGAACTGGAAAGTTCGGTCTACGACAGGCCCCAACCTCTGGGAAGTCGCCAAGACGAAGATCTCGTGTGGCACGGGGCTGCTTTCGAAGCGAGCGCATCTGTTTGATCCGCAGACCTGGCCTTCGTATTTCTCGCGGGCGAAGGGCGCGAATGTCTGGGATCTGGATGACCGGCGCTACACGGACTTCACCGGAGGTGTGGGGGCAATCTTGCTCGGCCATGCGGATGATGAGGTGAACGCGGCGGTGAAGCGACGCGTGAACCTGGGCAGCTACAGCACGCTAGCCTCGCCAGACGAGGTGATCTTGGCGGATGTCTTGTTAGGCCTGCATCCCTGGGCAGGGAAGGTGCGTTATGCGCGTGGAGGTGGCGAGGCGCTGAACCTGGCAGTGCGGATCGCGAGAGCGGCCACGGGGAAGAGCGGTGTGGCATTCTGCGGGTATCATGGCTGGAGTGACTGGTATCTCGCCGCGAACCTCGGTGATGATGCGGCGCTGGATGGTCATCTGCTGCCGGGCCTGCAACCGCTGGGTGTGCCGCGTGAGCTGGCGGGGACCGCGGTACCGTTTCGCTACAATGATCCAGACTCATTCCATGCCGCGACGCAGAGGCTGGAGGGCAGGCTCGCGGCGGTCGTGATGGAGCCGATGAGGTCGGAGCATCCGCGTGATGGTTTTCTGCAAACTGTGATCAGCGCCACGCATGAGGCAGGTGCGGTGTTTGTGCTGGATGAGGTGACGAGCGGCTGGCGCTATGGGTTTCCGGGCGCGGCGCAGGTGCTAGGCATCCAGCCAGATCTGGCGGTGTATGCGAAGGCGATGTCCAACGGCTTTCCGTGCGGAGCTATCGTGGGTGGGGAGGCCGTGATGAGCGCGGCAAATGACAGTTTCATTTCCAGCAGCTACTGGACAGATGGCGTGGGCACGGCGGCGGCGCTGGCCTGCATCAGCAAGATGCAGCGTGAAGGCGTGCAGCAGCACGTGTGGGAGCTGGGAGGCAGGCTGCAGGCCGGTTTGCGTGAGGTGGCGCAGAGGCACGAATCTCTGCAGGTGAAGGTGGGGGGCATGCCGTGTGCTCCCTCACTTGCTTTCGGGCTTGGTGGTGATGCTGCGGCAGCGAAGGCGCTGATGATCCGGCACATGCTGGAGCGCGGCTTTTTGATATCGAGCCAGCTCTATGTCACATGGAGCCATACACCAGGGATGGTGGATGACATGCTGAGTGCGCTGGATGCTTCACTGGCGCTAGTGGTGGCTTCTCAGGAACGTGGGGGATTGAAGTCGGAGTCTGGGGTGGGGGATGTGCAGCAGGGGTTCGCGAGGCTAGTCTAAGCCAAGATCATTTTAACCGCTGATTAGACGCTCATGGGACGCTAATATCAGAAGGATTTATTAGCGTCTGATTAGCGTCCTATTAGCGGTTAGAAATGGTTCAAGGAGCGGTGGCAAGGTGGCGTGATTGTAAGAAGTTTTTCATGAACAGGCAGATGTCACTGCGGGAAGGGCGAGAAGTCAGCGGAAGTTAAAGAATGAGGCTGGAAATGGGGGCGGGGACGTAGAGACTGCTGACGATTCCGCCAGCCTCCCTCCCAGCCACGCATGAAGCTTCTGACCTCCCGTTTTCCATTTCCGATCTGTTTGTTAGCCGCCCTGACCATGGGCAGCGCCCGCTCTAAAGCGGCGGTTTATGAGGTGGGGCCGGGGAAGGAGCATCCGAGCATCGGCTCGGTGCCTTGGGAGGCGCTGGGGGCGGGGGACACGGTGCGCATTCACTGGCGGTCGAAGCCTTATCAGGAGAAGTTCATCGTGTTTGGCCGTGGGACGGCGGAGAAGCCGATCACGATCAGCGGTGTGCCGGGGCCGAAGGGGCAGTTGCCGGTGATCGACGGGCGGGATGCGAGCACGCGGCCGCAGCTCAAGTACTGGGGGCAGGAGCGTGGTGTGTTTAAGATCGGTGGGTCCAACCACAGCACCACCACGCCGGGGCACATCATCGTGGAGAATCTGGAGATCCGTAGCGCGCGGCGGCCCTACACGTTTAGCGGACGTCGTGGAGCCGAGGTGTATAAGAAGGACGCGGCGAGCCTGAATGTGGAGATCGTGGAGCATCTGGTGCTGCGCAATCTAACGCTGCACGACAGCAGCAACGGGCTGATGGTAAGCCCGCAGTCCAAGGATGTGCGCGTGGAAGGCTGCCACATCTATGACAACGGGAATCCGGACAGCATCAGCGAGCACAACGCGTACAGCGAGGCGATCGGCATGGTGTATGAGGGGAATCACTTTGGCCCGCTGCGTGAAGGCTGCCGGGGCAACAATTTGAAGGACCGCTCCGCCGGCCTGGTGGTGAAGAACAACTGGATCGAGGGAGGGAATCGCCAGCTCGATCTGGTGGAGGCGATGGGGAACTCGGCGATCCTGTATGCGCCGGAGTATCGCCTAACCAAGGTTTACGGAAATGTGCTGATCGAGCTGGAGGGGCCGGGCAACAATCAGGTGGTGCATTACGGCGGGGACATGGGAGATGCGAGCCAGTATCGCAAAGGGGTGCTGCAGTTTTATAACAACACGGTGGTGTCATATCGTGTGAAGCCGACGGCGCTTTTCCGCGTGTCCAGCGAGGATGAGACGGTGGAGTGCTGGAATAACATTGTGTATGCCAAATCAGGGAAGGGTGCGCTCTCGCTGATGGTGACGGTGGGCACACTGAAGCTCGGGAAGAACTGGCTGAGCAGCGGCTGGGCGAAGAGTCATGAGGACTTTAAAGGCAGCGTGGATGTGCTGGAGCCTGCGCTGGAGGGTGAGGAGCCCGGATTTGTGGACCTGGAGCAGCGGGACTTCTTACTGAAGCCTGGTTCACCCTGTCTAAATGCCGCCGCCACCCTGCCAAAGGGCTGGACGCTGCCTGACAGCCGTTATCTGAAGCATCAGAAGGTGGAGAAGCTGCCTGAGGGGGCTCCACGCAGCCTCGGTGCGCCTTGAGTCTGGCCGGTTGATTCCGTTTGTCTTTTTATTGGTTAGCCCATGCATTCCCCCCGCGTCATGCGCACACGCCTTCTCTCCACACTTTCCCTCCTGATGCTGGCTGGCATCAGCCATGCCGCGCCACCTTTGCAAGACGGCTGGGAGGAGGGGTATGTGAATGGGGGTGCCACGGGCGCGCATGTGCTGGGCTGCTGGAAGTTTGATGACATGCCGCTGGTGGATGCCTCCGGACATGGGGCGCAGCTCATGATCGCCGGAGCGGCGCCCAATGCGAAGGGGCGCTTTGGTGGCGGGCTCTCATGCCGGATCTCGCCAGTGGCCACGCGCTACTCCGTGGTCACGGCGCCTTCACTGGCGAGGCTTTCGCCAGCGGGTGCCTTCTCCGCCGATCTGTGGGCGCGTGTGACGATGGACCAGTTTCCACAGGATCCGGCGCATCTGCTGGACAAGATGGACAAGACGCAGAATGACTACAAATGGAGCTTGCAGCCGGTGGATGCAGGTGGGCGTCGGCGCATGGTGGTGACGCTGGGCTTCGGCACGTTTGTGAAAGAGTTTCGCTCTGAGCCGGTGCTGCTGCCGGTGGGTGAATGGCGGCATCTGGCCTTCAGCTATGACGGGACAGGGCGCGTGGAGTTCTTCATCGGCTCAGACTCGGCAGGTGGCGAGCTGGCGGAGCGCTGCGGTCCGGTCACGGCAGGCGCGCTGCCGCTGAGCATCGGGGATGGATTGTACAACCACTACGGGTTTCCGGGCGAGATCGATGAAGTGCGGCTTTGTGATGGTGTGCGCGGCTTCGCGGCCTTTGCACTGGAGGTCATCGGGCCGCGCAAGATCTGGGAGCGCTATGAGCGCGGCACGCCACTGAAGGTGGTGTGCACGAACCTCATGCCTAACAAACTTAAGGGAGCAGGTCTGAGCTACTCGCTCGGCGGCGGGACGCAGTCCTTCATCCTGCCTGATCTGGCGCCCGGAGAAAAATACGGGACTGAGTACGGGCCGGACACGGGGTTGAAGCCTGGAGACTACCTGCTGGAGGTGGTGATGAGCAGCGGCGGGAGGAAGCTGAGCCAGAAGACGACTCTGAAGATCATGCCGCGCCAGCCTGCGGTGATGCCGGTGATCCTGCGTGAGGCCAAGGCGGAGGATCTGCCGCGTCTGCGCGAGCTGGGTGCCACGCACT
The DNA here is from genome assembly GCF_007992435.1 of Prosthecobacter gellanilyticus. Classification (GTDB taxonomy): domain Bacteria; phylum Verrucomicrobiota; class Verrucomicrobiia; order Verrucomicrobiales; family Verrucomicrobiaceae; genus Prosthecobacter; species Prosthecobacter gellanilyticus. The sequence continues at coordinate 143,725 of NZ_BKAG01000006.1, forward strand.
GGACAGGCCTGACCAATGAGAATGACACGCTGGTGGGTTTGTATGGGCGGCGCACGGCGGAGGTTTCCCAGCCGCTTCTGGAGGCCGGAGTGGCCTCGGGGCTGCATGCTGTGGCAGCGCTGGAACTCTGGCGCCATGCGGATGAGAAAGTGCACGTCTGGCGCATGGACCGGGACGGCAAGCCCCATGAGCCGCATGTGGTGGATGCCGCGAGTTCGATCATGCTCGCGCTGAACGTGAACTCCGCACAGCGTTTCACCACAGCCTTTCGTGAATGCATGACCTGGTCCGGCACCTGGCTGAACGCGGAGCCGGTGAGCAGGGCGCGCCCAGGCTTCAGCAGGGAGGAGCGTGAGTCCTATCGAAAAGCATCGCAACGAGAGATCCCGGACGAGGTGCAGGATGGCGGCGGTGTGGACTGGAGGAAGCTGGCGGGCTTCCCGCAGAATCGTGTGGTGCCGGATGATCATCCTGTCCTCGGTTACTACCGCTGGTTCTGGAGCGGCGGGCATGGCTGGAAGGCTGCGAACGACGGCTGGTGTCAGGGGCTGGAGAAGAAGCGCCAGGAACGGACGGATGTGTGGACGCTGAGCGAGCCTGCGGTGCGCCAGCCATCCGTCGGCGGAGCCCTTGGCCGTGTGACCTATCTCGCGGACCGGGCGCTGGACAACCGTCAGCCTCTCCAGTCGGGATTGTGCGTGGACCAGCTGCTGGCGATGAGCCATGCGAGCGGCCTGGGGCAGGGGGTGTTTGGCATGGTGCCGCTGAGCTGGGAACGCGGCGCTGTATCTCCCCCGGGCGCGAAGGGCACCGCGGCGGAGATTCATGTGCAGGAGAATGGCGGCGGACCGGTGGCACGGGTGACGCTCTCGCCCTCCATCTTGAAGGAGTCATTGTGGATGACGCTCGCGCGGCCGGTGAAGGGCATGATCTTTCCTGGCTGGCAGGCACTGATTCCAGCGCAGGGTGGATCAAGCGCGGAGCGGCCTACCCATTTGTATGCTTACACTGCGTTTCGTGATCTTGCAGATCGCGTGATGCGGCCTCTCGGCCCCATGCTGACGAAACGGGAGCCGCTGCGCTCGCAGGTGGCCTTTCTGGAGAGCTTCACCTCGCAGGTGTTCGCCGGGCGCGGGCTGTATCGGGGGGCATCACCGCGCTCGCTGGAGATCTGGCAGGCTCTGCAACGCGGGCATGTGCAGACGGATATTGTTTACGAGGAGATGCTGGGCAATGGCGGTCTCGATGGCCGCAAGGTGCTGGTCATGACGGAGTGTGATGTGCTGCCTGCCAGTGTGGTGGAGCATTTGATCAAGTGGCAGCAAGGGGGAGGCAAGATCCTGGCAGATGAGAATCTGTGTCCGGGACTGAAGGCGGACGCGCTGCTCTCCAAGACAGGAGAAATCAGCGCGCAAGACACTGGCCTAACAAGGAGGGCGGAAGAACCGAAGGTGCGCAGGGATGCTCCCGCAGGCGCGGCGGAGAACGCCGGGCAGGCTGTCTTCCAGGATTTGGACAAAAAAGCGGAGCTCGAGGCCGTGAAAGCGGCGGCATCTGCGGCGACTTCCGCGGATTCACTGCCCAAGGCACTGGCACGGCTGTGCGAAGGGCTCGGCTGGGCACCGCAGTTCCGCTGTGACAATGACGACATCATCCTGCATGCGAGCCGCAATGGCGAGGCGACCTGTCTCTTTGTGGTGAATGATCGCCGGGAGGCAGGGAACTATGTGGGTCAGCATGGGCTGGTTTTGGAGAATGGCGTGCCATCGCTCGGCACGCTGAATCTCGGCACAGAGACGGTGAATGTGTATGACCTCACGCGGGCTGCCTTCATGCTACCCAAGCGCGAGGACAGCGGGCTGACGATACCGCTGCGGCTCGGTCCCGGCGAAGGCCGTGTGTTCATGATCTCTCCCGCGCCGATTCTGGATGTGACGCTGGATCTGCCGGAGACCGCGATGTGTGGCAATGTGGCCGAGGCGGTGATCAAAGTCACGACCACCGGCGGCAAGCCCATGCCGGCCGCCATCCCGGTGCAGGTGCGCATTCGCGATGCCGAAGGCGCCACGGCTGAGTGGGATGGCGCGTATGTGGTGGAGAATGGATCTCTCACGTTGAAACTGCAGCTCGCCAGCAATGAGACACCGGGGACCTGGGAAGTGCATGTGCGTGACCTCGCGTCGGGGATCGAGACGGCGAAGTGGATGAAAGTCAGTAAGTGATTCCTGATTTTGGATTCCTGAATCCTGATTCATTCCCAGACCGGGTTAACCGCTGTAAACTCCATCTCATGTTTTGTGCTTCCCAGATGGAGAAGCGCTGGCAGAATGACGTTTCACTTTCTCCAGCCATGACCACTCTTTCCAGCCGCCGTCAGTTTCTTTCCACGTTTGCGATGGGGGCGCTCGGTGCGCGTGCCAGTGCGCAGGAGGAAGGCGTCCCGCTGCCGAAGTTTCCGCCGACGCGGATGATCACGAAGGGGCCGGGGTATCATTGGTTCGCTTACTATGACAAGCTGCAGTTCTCGCCAGACAATCGCTTTGTGCTCAGCCACAAGGTGAACTTCGAGCATCGCTCCCCGACGGCGGATGATGTGATCGAGGTGGGCATGGTGGACCTGCAGGAAAATGACAAATGGATCCCGCTGGGCAAGTCCAGCGCGTGGTGCTGGCAGCAGGGCTGCATGCTGCAGTGGATCCCGGGCACGGAGTCTAAAGTGATCTGGAATGACCGCGAGAAGGACAAGTTTGTGAGCCACATTCTGGATGTGAAGACGGGTGAGAAGCACACGCTGCCCGCGCCCATCTATGCACTGGCCCCGAATGGCAAGGAGGCGGTGAGCTGTGACTTCTCCCGCGTGGCGGACTGTCGTCCAGGGTATGGTTATGCAGGCATCCGGGATCGTTTCTTTGATGACATGGCTCCAGAGGGGAGCGGAGTCACGCATGTGAATCTGGAGACCGGGGCGGAGAAACTGATCGTGAGTCATGCGCTGCTGGCGAAGACGGGCACGGTGATGGACAATCATCCGGACTCGAAGCACCACGCCTATCATTTGCTCGTGGGCCCGGATGGGAAGCGCTTCATCATGCTGCACCGCTGGACCCAGCCGAAGGGCGGGCACCTCACCCGCCTCATCACGGCGAACATGGATGGCAGTGATCTGCGCATCGTGATTCCGAACGGCTACGCCTCCCACTTCATCTGGAGGGATGCCGCGCACATTCTATCCCAGGGTAAAAATTGGTTAGGCAATCCCGAGTGGGGTGATTTCCTCTTTGAGGACAAGGACAGCGGCATCGTGGCAGAGATCGGCCATGGTGTGCTGGATGGCAGCGGCCACCTCACCTACCTGAAGAACAACGAGTGGATCCTGAACGACACGTATCCCAAAGGCGTGCGTCGCATCCAGACGCCACATTTGTATCACATCGCCACGAACAAGCGGATTGATCTCGGTTACTTCCCGCAGCCGCCGGAGTATAAGGGTGAGTGGCGCTGCGACTGCCATCCGCGATCCAGCCGGGATGAGCGCTGGGTGTGCGTCGATGCCCCAGATGGGGCGAACGGGAGGCAGCTGCACCTCATCGATATTCAAGGGCTGATGGACGTGTGATGCGCGAAAGCGCGGAGCGTCCTGGTGTGCGCCGGTCCTCCGGCGCTTTCCGACGAAGCGAGTGATCAGCCAACTTCCAGTCGACGAAATAACCTCACCAGACGTTCGACGATAGCCTGCGCGAAGCTTCTCGCTAGGCCTTCAAGAGCGCCAGAGGAAAGGCGCAGTCCAGGACGCTGGAGCGATGTTCACGGTACCATCGTCATCAAGATTGAATGTTACTTCGTCACCTTGGCCACACCGGTTTCGGTGACTTCGACCACGCCTTTGTTGTAGAGCACGGAGCTCCAGGTTGAGCCGCTGTCAGAATGGGTTTCGGTGCTGAGCTGGTCGGTTTCGGAACGGACCATGTGCCTGGTCAGATCGATCCAGGCGATGGCGCGGGTGTCGGGGCAGCGGACGCCCTCGCGGTAGCCGCTGAGCTTGCCCTCCATGAGGAGGTATTTGCGGTAGCGCTGTGACTCCGGGTCAAACTCCACCACCATGGCAAACTTCTCCTCCTGGTCTTCGGCCTGCGCCTCGGAGACGATATACTTTCCAGCTACCCGTTTCTCCGTGGCCGTGGCTTTGGCGACGATGGTGCGGCCATCATGGGTGGTGCTGATGGTGATGTCATAGGCGCGTGCTTTGGGGTAAATCTCAAGCGCGGGCTCCTTGAGCTTGTCGTCATGCGGCATGGCGACGATCTGCTGGAGGCGCTTTTCGGAGAGGCGATCGCCAGCGGTGGCCAGGAGAGGAAGCAGCGGGATGGCGATGAGAAGAGGAAGCCGCAATTTCATGAGGGGGGAGGTGTTTCGTGATGTTGAATGAGCCTATCTGCGATGGCGAGCTTTTTGGTTGGCATCGACTTCGCGAGATTGCGAGAGATGCGGCGTTATAGGGGGACAAAATCTCTGGATGAAACGGCTCTTTCTCACTCTCCTGCCTCTGCCCCTGGGCCTTGCGACGCTGCATGCTGCGGAATCTGCGCGCGTTGGGGCGGTTCAGTTTAACCGGGATGTGAGGCCGATTTTGTCGGAGAACTGCTTTGCGTGTCATGGGTTTGATCCGAAGCATCGCGAGGGCGGCCTGCGGCTGGATACGTTTGATGGAGCGACGGAGGATCGCGATGGAGCGCGTGGGCTGGTGCCCGGAGACTTGGCGAAGTCGGATGCGTGGCAGCGGATCATCAGTGATGACAAGGATGAGGTGATGCCTCCGCCGAAGTCGCACAAGGCTCCGCTCACGGTGGCTCAACGAGAAGTGTTGAAAAAGTGGATCGAGCAGGGGGCGAAGTATGAGAAACACTGGTCCTTCATTCCGCCAAAGGTGAGCGCTTTGCCGGTTGCTCCTGCGGGGGAAGACAGGGGCAAGCTTTCGCCGATTGATCAGTTCATCCTGGCGCGGCTGGATGAGGAGGGGCTAAAGCCTTCGCCGCAAGCCGAGGCGACGACGCTGATCCGCCGTGTGTCCCTGGATCTCACGGGGCTGCCGCCGACGACGAAAGAGGTGGATGAGTTTATGAAGGCTTTCGCGAAGAATGAAGAAGCGGCGTACCGTGCGCTGGTTGAACGTTTGTTAGGTAGCAAGCACTATGGCGAGCGCTGGGGACGGTGGTGGCTGGACCAGGCGCGGTATGCTGACTCAAACGGCTACTCTATTGATGCGCCGCGGCAGATCTGGAAGTTTCGTGACTGGGTGATCAGCGCTCTGAACGCTGACATGCCATTTGATGAGTTCACGATCGAGCAGATGGCCGGGGATCTTTTGCCCAAGGCCACGGAGGCGCAGAAGATCGCCACCGGGTTTCATCGGAACACGCAAATCAATCAAGAGGGCGGGATTGATAAGGAGCAGTTCCGGATCGACAGCGTGTTTGACCGTGTAGCCACAACGGGGACGGTGTGGCTGGGGCTGAGCATCGGCTGCGCGCAGTGCCATGACCACAAGTTCGACCCGATCGAGCAGAAGGAGTATTACCAGATGTTTGCCTTCCTGAACAACCAGGATGAGCCGACGCTGAAGGTCTTTGACCCCAATGTGGATGTAGGTGCGATGACGGCGGAGTTTAAAGAGATCACGGCGAAGCTCGAGGCGATGGTGAAGGCCCGCCAGGATGAGGTGGCGGCGTGGGAGAAGGAGATGTCTGCCGAGTTCCGCGAGAAGCTGACGGGCAGTGTGAAGAAGGCGGTGGCCAAGCCTGTGGTGAAGCGCACGCTGGCAGAGAATCTGGCGCTGTTTGCCATCATCGCCCCGCCGAGTGATGAGCTGCGGATCCTGAGCGACCGGCACAAGGAGCTAGACACGCTGCTGAATCAAGGCACGACGACCCTCGTGATGAAAGAGTTGGCGCAGCCGCGCAAGACGACTGTTTTCATCAAAGGGGACTTCACACGTCCGGCGGATGAAGTGAAGCCTGGCACGCCGAAGGTGCTGCATGCGATGAAGGCGGGATCTGCGCAGCCTAACCGAATGGATCTGGCGAAGTGGATCGTGAGTCCGGAGAATCCACTGACGGTACGGGTGATGGTGAACCGTCTCTGGCAGCAGTATTTCGGGCGTGGGATCGTGGAGACGGAGAATGACTTTGGCATGCAGGGCACGGTGCCATCGCACCCGGAGCTGCTGGACTGGCTGGCGGTGGAGTTCATGGCGAAGAAATGGAGCCTGAAGGAGATGCACCGGCTCATCGTGAGCTCACGCACCTACAAGCAGAGCAGCAGCGCCACGCCGCAGCTGGCCGAGGCGGACCCGCAAAACTATCTGTTAGGTCGTCAATCGAGACTGCGCCTGGATGCGGAGGTGGTGCGGGATGTGTGTCTCGCGGCCAGCGGGCTGCTTTCGCCCAAGGTGGGCGGGCCGCCGGTGTATCCGCCGATTCCGGATGGTGTGATGGGCCAGGGGCAGGTGAAGCGTGTGTGGACGGTGAGCAAGGGCGCGGACCGGTATCGGCGCGGGCTCTATACCTTTGTGTACAGGGCATCTCCACCGCCCTCCCTGACGGTGTTTGATGCGCCGGAGGGATTCAGCACCTGCACGCGCCGGATCCGCAGCAACACGCCACTGCAGGCGCTGACGCTGATGAATGACGGGGGCTTCTTTGAGTTCGCGACGGCGCTGGCGAAGATCATTCAGAAGGAGGGGCTGGAGGTTGCTTTCCGCCGCTGCACCACGCGGGCTCCGAAGGCGGATGAGCTGGCGGTTTTGCAGAAGCTGGATGCGCTGAACGCGGCGCGGGTCTTGTTGAACCTGGATGAGACGGTGACGCGCGAATGAGTTCGGAGTTGTAGGCCAGAGGCCGGAGTTGGGCGTTCGGCCTTGTGGCGGCATTTTCACCCTTAATCCTTCTACCGAAACCGCTGTGGCGAAGGCCGATGGCAGAGGAGGCTTGCCATGGGGGCGGGGTGCGGCTCAAATGGGCATTATGTCTGACAATGTGACCGTGACCGAGCCAACCGCTGCCGCTGAACCTTTCCGCATTCTTTTCCTGGGTGATGTGGTGGGGGAGCCTGGACGCAAGGGGGTGGCGACGCTGCTGCCGCTGCTGAAGGAGGAACTGAAGGTGGACTTCGCGATCGTGAATGGTGAGAACGCGGCGGGTGGACGTGGCATTACGCCGAAGATCGCCATCGGGCTGATGCGCGCGGGTGCGGCGGTGATCACCACCGGAGATCATATCTGGGACCAGAAGGAGATCCTGCCTTTCATGCAAGATGAGCCGCGACTGCTGCGGCCGATCAACTACCCCTCCAATGCGCCAGGGCAGGGAACGGTGGTGCTGGAGACGAAGCGCGGGAAGGTGGGTGTGATCAATCTGCAGGGCCGTGTGTTCATGAAGGAGGGCATGGAAAACCCCTTCACGGCCATCACCGAAGCGGTGACGGAGATGCGCAAGGAGACGCCGATCATCTTTGTGGATTTCCACGCTGAGGCCACCAGTGAGAAGGTGGCCATGGGCTGGCATCTGGATGGGCTTGTGAGCGCGGTGGTGGGTACGCACACGCATGTACCGACGGCGGATGAGCGCGTGCTTCCAAAGGGCACGGCGTATCAAAGTGATGCCGGGATGTGCGGGCCGATGGAGTCAGTGATCGGCAGTGAGATCCAGCCGGTGCTGGAGAGATTTCACACCGCCATGCCAGCTCGGTTTGGCATCGGCAAAGGTGCGGTGAGGCTGAACGGCGTGCTGGTGACCGTGGACCCGACGACGGGGAAGGCCATGGCGATCGAGCGCGTGGCGCGGACGTGGCATGAATGAGTGAGGTGTGACCTCACTCATTGAGCAAGTGCATGCTTATGCCTTTGGCTTGATGTCCAGACCGTTGAGCCAAGGGGCTGTGATGGGTGGCGGCATGCCACCAAAGGGCTGATAGGCCGGGAGCTGGATGACGCTCATGCTGTGCGCCTGAGATGCAATGAAGAAGAGCGTGTCCGCGCAGTCGCCGGTGGAGATCATCTTGGCCTTGTGCTCTTCCGTGGGCTGCACGGGGCGCAGCTTGACAAGCGGTGTCAGGGCCTCGCCAGGCGCATACTCAGAAAGGACAATGTTGTGCGCATTGAGTTGCATGCGCGCGGTGAGCAGCAGGCCATGCACGGCCCATTTGCTGGCGGTGTAAGGCACGCCAGCATAGGAGTCGTAGCCATGACCAGCGGTGGATGAGACGACCACGATCTTGCCGCCGCCATTTTCGGCCATGGGGCCGGAGACAGCCTGGATCATGTTCACCACGCCGAGCACATTGATGTCGATCACTTTGCGCCAGCTTTCCTCAGAGGCAATGCGTGCAGGATCTGCATGCGCCATGAAGCGGTCCGGGGTGTTGATGCCGGCGGTGTGGATGAGCACGTCAGGCGTGCCGTGCTTCAGCACCTCGGCCATCGCAGCGGCAATGCTGCCGGTGTCCGCCACATCACAGACGATGGGCACGATGCGAGACGAGAGGGCTGTGGTTTCCTGGAGAGATGCCAGCGTGCGGCCGAAGATGAATGTGCGCGCTCCGGCCTCGGCGAAGCGCTTCGCCGCTGCCTGTCCCATGCCGCCGCCACCGCCGGTGACGATGACGCTCTTGTCTGTCCAGTTTTGTTCCATGCGCCGATGGCTAGCGAGCATGCGCGCCGCGTCCAGAGCGTGAACGATAAAATCATCTTCGGGCTCATCTGCCTCCATTTTCCTGCTTGAGATGCGGCGGGTTGAGCGTTGGCTCCCTCTCATGCGTATTCTTCTGCCCCTTCTCTTTCTTCCGTGCCTTGCCCTGGCTCAAAACTCCGTCAATCCACCGAAGGGTGAGCCGACGAATGCTGCCGAGGCTGCCGTGCAAAAAGCGAAGGCGGATGCCGAAGTGGATGCAAAGTATCAAGAGCTGGTGGCCAAGCTGCCGCCGGACCAGCAGGCTTGGGAAAAGGTGCTGCAGGACCAACTCGGCGGCTTCTACCTGCCTATCCACAAGCGTGAAAAGATCATGGGGCGCTCCAGCGCCTGGGATTTTGTTCAGGATGATCCGAAACTGCCGCGCGTGCTCTTGATCGGCGACTCGGTATCGCGTGGTTACACGCAGGCCGTGCGCAAAGCGCTGGCTGGGAAGGTGAACGTGCATCGTGCTCCGGCGAACTGCGGGCCGACGGCCACGGGCCTGAAGAACATTGATGTCTGGCTCGGCGATGGGAAGTGGGACCTCATTCATTTTAACTTCGGCATCCATGATCGGAACACGCCGATCCCCGATTATGAGCAGCGCCTCACGCAACTGGTCGAGCGGTTGCAGAAGACCGGTGCGAAGCTCATGTGGGCCAGCAGCACGCCCTGCCCGGACACGAAGGACGGTAAATACAAAGCCGCGCCGATCCCGGAGCGCAATACCGCGGCGGCTGAGGTGATGAAAAAGCATGAGATTCCGGTCGATGACCTCTTCACGGCCATCACCCCGCACCTCGCCGCGATGCAGAATCCTGATGATGTGCACTTCAATGCCAAGGGGTATGATTTCCTTGGCGAGAACGTGGCGAAGGCTATTGAGGCGCAACTGAAGTAAGCAAGACTCCAATACTCCATCACTCCGCTGCCATGCGCTCCATTCTCTCCACGCTTCTTCTGTTCGCCACAGCAGCCTTCGCGGCTGACGACGGTTTCACACCTCTCTTCAATGGCAAGGACCTCACGGGTTGGGATGGGGATCCGAGGCTGTGGAAGGTGGAGAATGGCATTGTCATCGGCACCTGTGCGGGGCCGGAGGATCTGCCTAACAACACGTTTCTCATCTGGCGAGGTGGCAAGGTGAAGGATTTTGAGCTGCGTGCGACGGTGCGCGTGATTGGCGATAACAACAGCGGCATCCAGTACCGCAGCCGTGAGGTTCCTGAGGTCGCGCCGTGGGTGATCACGGGTTATCAGTCGGACATTCATCCTGCGATCGAGCACACGGGCATGACGTATGAGGAACGTGGGCGTGGGATCTTCGGGCTCAATGGTAAGAACGTCCTGCTGGATCCTGAGGGCGTGCTCTGGCAGCTCAGCGAGCACCCGCCGGTGAAGGTGGATGTGAGCCAATGGAATGAGTATGTCATCATCGCAAAAGGCAACCATCTGTCGCATCAGATCAACGGGCTGACGACGTCTGAGCTGATCGATCACGATGCGAAGAAGCGGGCTCTTGAGGGGCTGCTTGCCATCCAGCTTCATCGTGGCAATGCGAACCGGGTGGAGATCAAGGACCTGCGTCTGAAGGTGCTGCCGGAGGCGCCGCTGATCCCCTTTGATGCTGCGAAGCTGAGCGGTGCCACGAAGATTGAGAAGCCGAAGACGAGTCGCCCTCAAGGGACTGGGCCGGTGGTGCCAGCGAAGAAGTGATTTGGTAGAAAGATTTCAATCTTTTACCCTTCGGTTTTGTTCTGACTCAGGCGGAAGCGTGCTCCTTGGCCGGGCCACGTGAGCATGCCAGGCCCACGATCATGGTGAGCAGGCAGCCGAGGAGGGTGAACCAGAGGAAGGAGACAAGCTGCTCGGGCTTCTGGGCGGTGAAGATGCCGTTTTGATAGAGGTAGAGGCTGAGGATGCCGACAAAGCCGGCGAAGCAGCCGGTGAGGGCTCCTCTTGTGGTGGCGCGTTTCGTGAACATGCCGAGGAAGAAGAGTCCGAGGAGCGGGCCACCGATGAGGCCGATGATGGTGTTCACGGACTCGACGAGATTTCCAGGCATCTTGGCGACGGCAAAGGCGAGGAGCATGACCAGGATGCCATAACCCACGGTGATGCGGCGCGCATTGCTGACCTGGGTGCTGGCGGAGCCGTCCTTCACGCCGGAGAGGCGCTGCTGGAAATCGACGACGGTGGCGGAGGCGAGGGAGTTCAAGCCAGAGGAGATGACGGACATGCTGGCCGCGTAGATGGCTGCGATGAGCAGGCCTGGTAGGCCCGCTGGAAGCTGGGTGACGACGAAGTAGGGAAGGATCTGATCGGGCTTCTCGATCAAGCCTGCAGCGATTGGATCGCCATGCACTTTGTAGAAGGCGTAGAGCACGAGGCCGGTGCCGTAAAAGAGTGCGAGCACGACGGGGACAGACCAGAGTTTGATCCAAAGGGAGCGCTGGGAGTCCTTCAGGCTGCCTGCGGTGAGATAGCGCTGCACGCTGACTTGGTCCGTGGCCATCTGCACCAGATGCAGGAACCCTGCAGCAATGAGCACGCCGCCAAGGTTCACGCGTTCGGAAAGGGAGAAGGACAGGCTGAGGTCCATGCGGCCGTCTGCTACAACGGTTTCCCACATGCCGCCGAAGCCGCCGGGGATCTTTCCGAGAGCGACAATGACGATGATGAGTTGGCCGCCGAAGAGCACACAGAGCTGCATGAGGTCCGTCCAGATCACGGCGCGCATGCCGCCAAGCGCGGTGTAGGTGGTGGTGATGGCGCCGAAACTGAGGATGGTGACCCAGAGCGGGAGCCCGGTGACCTTCTCCAACGCCAGTGCCGGAGCATAGGTGGCGGCTGCGAGCCATAGCACCACGCGGAAGATGAAGAGCCCGGAGGCCAGCAGGCGTGCGGACAGGGAGAAGCGTTCCTCTAAAATTTGGTAGGCCGTGAAGTAGCGCGACTGGTAGAACTTCGGCAGCATCCAAATCGCGGTGAAGGGTGTGGCGATGAAGAAGGCCAGCATGGCATAGGCAAAGCCGAAGCCGTTCCGGTAGACCTCCGCAGGTCCGGCCAGATAACTGATGCCGGAGAAGAGGGCTGCCAGGATGGACATGGCCACGAGCACGCTGTTCATGCCGCGTCCCGCGAGGAAGTATTCGCCTAACGATGTTTTAGGGCCGCGAGCGGCGAACAGTCCCACCCCCACGGAGATTGCGAGGTAGACGCCGAAGATCGTGTAGTCGATCCAGGAGAAGTGATTCATCGGCGTCGGGAGTTGGAGGTGCGTCTATTTGGCCGTGTAGCCACCATCCACCGGCAAATTGGCGCCCGTGATGTAGCGTGAGGCATCGCTGAGCAGGAAGATTACGGAGCCGCCGAGATCATCATCATCCGCCATGCGGCCGAGCATGGTGTGCTCACAGTAGCGCTCGAGGAAGGGCTCCGGCTGGTTGTTGAAGAAACCGCCGGGAGAGAGGCAGTTCACGCGCACGCTCTGCGGGCCATAGAGCGAGGCGTAGAAGCGGGTGAGGTTCAGCATGCCGCCTTTGTGGAAGAAGTAGTCCGGCGGCATGTCACCCATGTTCGTGCCGGTGTAGAGCTCATAGCTCGGGCCGATCATGCCCTGGATGCTGCCGATGTTCACGATGCTGCCGCGTCCGGCATCTGCCATGGGTTTGCCGAAGTGGCGGTGCATGAGCATGAGGCCGGTGGCATTCACGCGCATGGAATCCGCGAACTGCTCTGCACTGCCGTTCGCGCCTTTCATCGGGCGCAGCACGGCGTTGTTCACGAGGCCGTCCAAGGGACCGAAGCGTTCATGCACGCGTGCTGCGAGCGCGGTGATGGAGGCTTCGTCGCCTTGATCGAGCTGCTCGGCGAAGACGGTGTTTCCTTTGGCGGTCTCTTCCTCGGCCACGATCTGGAGTTTTGCTAGATCACGGGCGGCGAGGATGAGCTTCGCACCTGTGCTGGCGAGCATGGCTGCGAGTCCGCGGCCATAGAGGCCAGCGCCTCCGGTGAGGAGGATGGTCTTGTCCTTGAGTGAGAATAGATCGTTAGGCATGCCGGGATTCTTTTTGACAGGATTCACAAGATTTCAGGATGACAGTATTTCAGAGACCAGGAGCTCAGTCCTGGAGCCATCATTCTGTCATTTCTTATTGGCATACACGGAGTCACTCGCTGCGGAGGCGTTGGTGCCGGTGAAGTCGTTGACGAGCTTTTTGAAGGCCCCACCGAGTTCGAGGACGTCGGCGCCGAGGGTGAACACTTTGGTGCCTTCGGCGATGACCTCGTCTTTTTGGCCATAGAGGGAGGCGACGGCGACGTGCTTGCCATGCTTCAGGGCGGCGGCGGCGACTTTCTTGCGAGCGGCGACGACTTCTGGATGGGTGGCCTGGCCGAGCTTGCCGATGCGGTGGCTGAAGTCGCCAGCGCCGAAGAGCAGCATGTCATAACCAGGGACGGCGGCGATCTGGTCGACGATCTCCAGGGCTTCAGGGGACTCGATCTGCAGGATCACGAACTTCTCGGTGTTGCAGTGTTCCGCATACACGGTGAGCGGCACTTGGCAGAAGAGACCGTCCATGTTGCCCGCGTCGAGCGCCTTGCGGCCGAGGGGATGGCAGCGGACCATGTCGACGACATTGCGGGCCTCATCCACACTGGTGATGTGGGGAACCATGATGCCGGTGGCGTCGCACTCGAAGGGCTTCACATACTCGCTGTAGCCGCCTTTGTTCACGCGGACGATGGTGTCCATGTCATAGAGTTTTGCGGCACGGATCTGGTGCTCCATGTTCATCCAGTCATTCGGTACGTGCTCATTGCAGAGCCACACGCCGCTTGCTCCGGAGAGGCCGGCGAGCTCCACGATGCGTGGATCGCTCATGTTGAGCTTGAGGATGGTGCTGGTCTGGCCGGCACGGATTTCACGGAGGATGCGGGATGGGCGGAGCTGGGGCATGGTGGGGAAATGACGAATTGAGAATGACGAATGACTAACAAAAGATGAATCAAAGATGGGGCTACCACTCTCCCTGGCGCTGGAATTTGGATTTCACGTTGGCGCTGAACTGGGTGATGGAGGCTTCGATCAGGGTCATGAGCTGCTCCTGGCTGAGGCCGGCATTGCTGCGGGAGGCGGCGATCACGGTCTCGCACTCGTTGGCATCCATGAAGCGGGCGGCATCGAGGAGCTTGGGCTGGTCTTCGGGAGGAATGACGAGAAAGCCGTGCTTGTCCGCGTGGATGAGATCGCCGGGGCGCACTTTGCGGCCAAAGACCTCGACCTCGCAGCCCCAGCGCACGGGATGCACATGAGCATGACCGACGCAGAGACGACGTGCCAGTGCTTTGAAGCCTGCGTTGGTCATTTCATCCAGATCGCGGATGGCGCCGTCGGTGATGGTGCCGACGCAGCCGAGGGCGCGAAACATGTTGGCACTGACCTCACCCCAGGCGGAGCCGAGCACGTGAGGTTTATCCAGGTCCTGTACGACGATGATCTTTGGGCCTGGCATGCTGGCGATGTAGCTGCGGTATTGCTCGCCAGCCTGTGGGTTGGTGGTGCGATGTGACTTGTTACCGGGCTCGATGACGAGCGTGACTGCATAACCCACCATGGGGCCCATCTGTGGCATGAAGTCGCGGGTTTCCTCGACATTGAAGCCCTCCGCACCGGTATCGCACTTGGTGATTTGTTCCCAGCCATTGTAGATGGTGGGGGTGTTCCAGCGCTTGAGCTGGAGGAGGTCGGCGTGAGAGATGGCAGGCATGGTGGGAACAGCGGCGAGTCTGCGAATGGGATACGGCAGCGGCAAGACGGCGTTTCTGGTAACTGGGAGTTACCATTTCAGTTTCCAGGCTGAAAGACTCCCACGAGCTTCGGATTTCGCTGATAGGCGAAGTCCTCGCGTTGAAGTGGAGGCTTCAGCTGACGCTGGTTGTGAGGAGAGGGCGAAGTCCGGCGTGCCCAGATCGCCTAAAGGCTTCACTCCAACATTTGGCTGCGCAGGTCATGGGCAGGACGCAAGCAGCCCGATCGATCGAAATTCGCTGCGGACATACAAAATCCAAAGGCGGTGACGTTGCGCTTCGTGGAGCGCCATTCCTGTCGTGGGAGTGAGCGTGTTCTCTCAAGCCATGAAACTTACCTCCAACCCCCGCTTGATGCTGCTCGGCCTTTGCGCCCTCGGCATCACCGCGCTTCCTGCCCAGGAAGCCCCCAAGCCGGCGCCTTCACCCGCACCGGAAGCCCGTCGTGATGGCGACCAGCCACCCGGCCCCCGCCCTGAAGCCCGCCGTGAGGGGGATCAACCCGGAGCGCGTCCTGAGGCTCGTCGCGATGGCGATCGCCCAGGTCCTCGTCCCGATGCACAACGCGAGGGAGACAAGCCTGGACCTCGCCCGGAGGCGCGTGGTGAGGGTGATCAGCGCGGTCCGCGTCCTGAAGCACAGCGTGATGGTGACAAGCCGGGGCCACGTCCAGAGGCGCGTGGTGAGGGTGACCAGCGTGGTCCTCGTCCAGAGGCTCAACGCGATGGTGAAAAACCTGGTCCTCGTCCCGAAGCGCGCCGTGAGGGCGAGCAGCGCGGCCCAGGTCCTGATGCGCGCCGTGATGAGCATCGGAATGGTCCACGTCCTGAAGCGCAACGCAACGGTCCGCGATCTGAAGCTCGCCGCGACGGAGATCAGCAGAGGCATGCACATCGTCCCGATGGAGATCGTGGACCTCGTGATCAGAAGCAGGCGCATCGTGGCCCGTCACATGGTCGTGATGGTCAGCGTCATCAGCATGGGGATATGCATCGCCGTCATGAGCATCGCGGTCCTGGACCGCGTGAGTTTGCGGCTCGTGGAGATGGACGCGGACACGGACATCGGCATGGCCCGCCGCAGATGAAGCATGATCATCGTGAGCATCGCCCCGGTCCACCGTCGCATGATCGTGCGGAAGGCCGCATGCCGGAGCAGCGTTTCTCTGCGCCACGTCCTCCGAAACATCATCGTCCGCAGGGCCGCCGTCCTGATCATGGTGCTGATGCACAGAAGCAACCTTTGGCAGGCCGTGGAGATGAAGGCCGCCGCCATTCCGGGCCTTCGCAGATGGGAAGAGAAGGTCATCGTCCAGAAGCAGGACGTGCGGATGCACATCGCCGTCCTGAAGGTCCGCCGATGAACAGGCCTGATCATGGTCAGCGTCCTGAGGCGCGTCGCGATGGGGATCGTGGGCCTTCCGGACCACGTCCTGAAGGTCAACGTTTCGAAGGCGGGCGCCCTGAAGGTGGACGGCCGGATCATGGTCCGGGTCCTGGGCCTGGCAGACCTGGTGATGGTGGGCGCGATGACCAGCGTCCGCGAGATGGCCGGGATCGTGCGGCTTGATGGCCTGATGATTAGATCGGGAAAAAAGGCAGATGCATGGTGCATCTGCCTTTTTTGTTAGGTTGGTGAATGAGGTGACCTTGCGAAAGCGCCGGAGGGCCGGCGCAGTCCAGGACGCTTCGCGACTTCCTCGCTATGAGTTTTTACTTCACGGGCAGGTGCTCGTGGAGGTACGCGGTCATCAGCTCGTAGAGATGGCGGGAGATGCCTTTGCCGGTGTTGATGGCGTGGTCGCGGTTCGGGTAGGGCATGACGGTGAAGCGCTTGTTCTGGGCGATGAGCTCGTTCATGAGCTTTTCGGTGCCCTGGTAGTGCACGTTGTCGTCACCGGTGCCGTGGATGATGAGGAGATTGCCTTTGAGGTCTTTCACGTGTGCGAGCGGTGAGCCGAGGCGGTAGCCATCGGCATTGTCTTTGGGCAGGCCCATGTAGCGCTCCTCGTAGATGGAATCATAGAGCGCACGATCTCCGACCGGGGCGACGGCGATGGCGGTGCTGTAGAGATCGGGATAACGAAAAATAGCGTCAAGGCTGCTGCTGCCGCCACCGCTCCAGCCCCAGATGCCGACGCGTTTCGGATCGAGATGGGCGAAGCGCTGCAGGAGTGCGCGCACGGCCTTTGCTTCTTCCGCTGAATTCAAGATGCCGAGCTGGCGGTAGATGGCTTTGCGCCAGTCGCGACCACGCGGGCTGGGGGTGCCGCGTGTGTCCACGCTGGCGACGATGTAACCCTGCTGCGCGAGCATGCTGTGCCAGAGAATGCGCTGACCGCCCCACGAATCCTTCACGGTCTGTCCGGCGGGCTCCCCATAGACATGCATGAGCAGCGGATATTTGCGGGAGGCATCGAAGTCGGGAGGTCTGATGCACCAGCCATCGAGGGCGATGCCATCGCCAATGTCGACGCGGAGGAACTCTGTCTTTGGAAGCGTTACCTTGGCGAGCTTCTCGCGGAGCTTGGCTTGATCCTTTAACACACGGATGGTCTTATGATCGGGCAGGGAGACGAGCTGGATCACCGGTGGTGTGGTGAAGGTGGAGTGGGTGTGCACGGCCCAGCGGGCATCTTCGGAGATGTCATAGCTGTGGGTGCCGGATTGGTCGGCAGGTGAGAGGCGCCTTGAATCATCTCCGGTTAGGTTGACACGATACAGGTAGCGCTGCGTGCCGTTTTCGGGGGAGGCGATGTAGTCCAGCGTGCCGCCTTTCTCATCGAGGTGGGCGATATCGATGACATCAAACTCACCCTGGGTGAGTGGTTTAATCTCTCCTTTCAAGGTGACGCGATAGGCGTGACGCCAGCCGCTGCGCTCGCTGAGCCAGAGGAAGTCTTCGTTGATCCAGGAGATGGCATTGGTGTCCTCCACCCAGGCTTTGTCAGTCTCGGTGAGGATGGTCTTCACATCGCCCGTTTGTGGATCGGCGAGCATGACCTGCAGGGTGTTCTGGAGGCGGTTGAACTGATGCAGCAGCACCTGTTTGTCATCGGGAGTCCAGTCGGCCTGCGGTAGGTAGTGCTCGCGTGGATCTCCGGGGATCTTCAGCCAGGTGATGGCACCGCCCGTGGAAGGGATCACGCCGAGGCGGGTGGAGGAGTTTTTTTGTCCTGCTTTTGGATAGGGGAAGGTGGTGAAGCTCTGGTAGGCTCTCTTGGTTTGATCGACCAGCCAGAAGCGTTTCACGTCGGTGGTGTCAAACTGCCAGAAGAGCAGATGCGCGCCGTCCTTGCTCCAGCGGAAGGCATCGCGCAGGCTGAGCTCTTCCTCGTTCACCCAGTCGGAGGTGCCGTTGATGATCTTGTCCGAGCCGTCCTTGGTGAGGGCGGTGATCTTCATGTCTGCGAGGTTCTGCACGTGCAGGTTGTTTTTCTGCACGTAGGCCACACGCGTGCCATCCGGGGAGAACTTGGCAAACATGAGCGTGGAGGCCGGGGCATCGCCGCCGATCTTGACGAGCTTTTGGTTGGCTAGATTCAGCAGCCAGTAGTCGCCGCGGGTGTTTCGTCTCCAGACTTTGCGGGTGTTGGCAAAGAGAAGCACCTGGGATTCATCGGGAGAGAACTCGAAGCTGTCGACCTTGAGCGGACCTTTCGCGCCTTCTGGTGTCATGACCTTGGCGGTGGCGAGGATGGTTCTCTCGCCGGTGGCAGCGTCATGGCGCACGAGGTTCTTGCCTTCGTCCTTCTTCTTGACGGTGGGCTTTGCTTTGGCCTTGTCCTTCGCATCTTTGGCTTCTTGGGGCTGTTCCTTGTCTTCTGGCTCTTTCTTGGCTTCGGGTGGGGCTTCGAGCGTGAAGTAGGAGGCGGTCTTCTTGCTCCAGCGGATGGCTTCGAGCTTCTCGTCCTTGAACTCTTCATCCGTGAAGATGCGGGAGAGGGTGAGCTTGCTGGGATCAGCGCTGGCTGTGGCAGCACCCCAGACCTTGCCGAGGACGGCGAACATCTTGGGGTCGTGCGCCTTGAGCTCTTCGCGGGTGAAGGGGAAGAAGTCGTTGCGGGTGAAGAAGGCTTCGGAGGTTTCGGCGAAGTATTCTTTCGCATTCGTCATGGCGTAGGCTTTGTCGAGACGCTTGCGACCCTCGCTGTCCTGACGCTGGACGTTGTCGTATTTGCCGGCGGTCGTGGCGGTCTCGAAAGCAGAGATGATTTCGGCGTTTTGGAAGCTAAGGACGCGATCGTGAAAGGCATGGGCGAGCTCGTGCAGGGCAAAGTTGGGCATGCGGCGAGTCTCGGCCTCGAAGATGCGGACGTTGCTGAACTCGACGGCCTTTTCCATGACGGGATCGCGGCCGTTATCGCGGAGCCAGCTGGCACCGGCATGATACTCGGCACGGGGATGCGAGTTGGCATACTCGGGATTGATCCACAGCGGGACCTTCTGCAGTTCGGTCACGGCGGGTGCAGGGACGACACGGACGATTTCCTCGAGCTGGGTTTGGAGAAGCTTCAGCGCTTTGTCGAGCAGGGCGGCATCATCCTTCGCGAGCTGGCGGTTCACGTGCACGGTCCAGCCGTTGATCTGGCGCGTGTCATGAGTCTCGCTGGCGATGAGGAGTGCCGGTGTGACCAGCGTGAAGGCGATGAGCAGGGCTTTGATCATGGGAGCAGGGGTTCCAACGGGCAGCTGGAGGTTTTCTTTTATGGCTTCAGGTGTCTCACCAGAAAGTCCGTGCGCGCCTTGGTGCCAAAAGGAGTTTCGGCGGCGCCGTGGCCGGTGCCGATGATGGGCATGTAGTCGAAGGTCTTGCCAGCTCTTTGCAAGGCACCGACGACCTGAGTGGTGGTGGCGGGATCGACGTTGGTGTCGAGTTCGCCGACGATGAGGAGCAGATGACCTTCGAGGTTGTGAGCGTCTTCCATGTTGGAGCTGAGCTTGTAGCTTTCATCGACGGGCCATCCCATCCATTGTTCGTTCCACCAGATCTTGTCCATGCGGTTGTCATGGCAGCCGCAGTCGGCGACGGCGACCTTGTAGAAGTCATGATGATCCAGTAGGGCGCGCATGGCGTTTTGACCTCCGGCGCTGCCGCCGTAGATGCCGACGCGGGTGAGGTCCATCCAAGGGCGTGTGCTGGCGGCGCTTTTGATCCAGGCGATGCGGTCCGGGAAGCCTGCGTCTTTAATGTTCTTCCAGCAGACATCGTGAAAAGCTTTGCCGCGATGGTTGGTGCCCATGCCGTCCATCTTCACGATGATGAAGCCGAGCTCGGCGAGCTGATGCATGCGGAGCTGGCGATCAAATTCCTTCGGCGCGAAGGCGGCATGCGGTCCGGCATAGATGTCCTCGATGACTGGATATTTCGTTGTCGGGTCGAGATGCGAGGGCTTGATGAGGATGCCGTGGATGTCGGTTTTGCCATCGCGACCTTTGGCGATGAAGCGCTCGGGCATGGTCCAACCGGCGGCGAGGAGTTTTGATGCGTCAGCCTTCTCCATGACGCAGACAAGGGTTCCATCGGCACTGCGGCGCAGCTCGTGCACGGGTGGATGATCGGCGCGTGACCAGGAGGCGGTGAGGTATTCTCGGTTAGGTGAGAATTCGATGCGGTGGTTGCCATCGCTCTCGGTGAGCTGTTTGAAGCCGCTGCCGTCCAGGTTGATGCGGCAGAGGTGGAGATGGTAAGGGTCTTCGTCTTTCCGAAGACCGGAGGCGAGGAACCAGACTTCGCGCTTGGCTTCATCGATATGCAGGACCTCGCGCACGGGCCAGGTGCCCTTGGTGATCTGGTGCTTCACCTGGCCGGAGGTGATATCGTAGAGATAGAGATGGCACCAGCCATCACGCTCGCTCATCCAGATAAGTTCGTTGGTTTTGTGCAGCCAGTGGCGCCAGGTCTTTTTGGTGTAGTCGATGAAGGTCTTGGAGGTTTCTTCGACGACGATGCGCGCCTCGGCGGTCTTTGGATCGACGGCGAGGATGCGGTAGAGCTGGTGGCCGCGCTGATTGTAGTCGAAGTAGAACTCGCGGCTGTTTGGGGACCAGGTGGCATCGAGCTTGCCGCTGGTGTTGAAGGGGTTTTCGTAGAGGTCGCGAGGCACATTGGTTTGAGTGCCATCGGGCTTTTCGATGATCCATTGCGGTTTGGGCAGGGGATCACCGGGCTTGAGGTATTCGAGGGTCTTGAGCTGCGGCTGAAGGCCGCCTTTGGGCGTGGAGTCGACGATGGTGATCTTACGGCGCGGGATGTCTTCGGACTCGGTGCGGATGGTGAATGCTCCGTCGGGTGAGGTGTTGCCGCGCTTGGGCTTGTCCTGCTTCTCGGGCTTGGGGCGAGAGGTGGTGATGCCTTTGCCGTCGATGATGAGTGACTGCACCTGGGGTTCGGCTTCGATGACAGCGAGAGGTTCACCGGTGCGGCTGGTGATGAGCCAGACGTGACCGTCAAAGGTGTGCTGCTCGCGCTCCTGACCGGCGCGGATGTTGCCGTAGCGGACGCGCTCGCCTTCCTGATTAATCCAGAAGAGGTCGACATCCTCCTCGAGCTTGTTGATGAATTTGAAGCCGGATTCCTCGCCCGTGCGCGTGGTCTTGCGCATGTCGATTTTGGCGGTGGAGGTCTTCGCGGCTTCTTTGTCGGGCAGGCCGAGCTCCTTCAGCGTAGCGGCGGTCTTGCGGGTGCCGGTGGTGGCATCGATGAGGACGAACTCATGCGTGCCCGGACCTGTTTGCACGCGATACCAAAGGGTCTTGTTGTCTGATAACCAGTTAGGTTTGACGGAGGCGCGGAAGACTTTGTTCTCGGTGCGCTTGGAGTAGTCTTCGGGGGTGGGCTTGGAGACCTGAGCTTGGGCGAGGGTCGCGAACAAGCAAAGGGAGAAGAGAGAGGGCAGTCTCATGAAAGGGCTGTCGCTGGGGTGAAACCAATCCCGTGCAGAAAGGGGTCTTCGGGATCGAAGAGGAGGGTGGTTTCGGCGGTGATGAAGGCGCGGCCAGTGATGATGGGGGTGATGGCGCCCTCACCCTGCTCGTAGCTGGCTTCGAAGGCCGAACCAATGATGCTTTCTTGGTGCCAGGTCTGGCCGGGGGCTAGCTTGCGATCGGCGGCGAGGCAGGCGAGCTTGGCGCTGGTGCCGGTGCCGCAGGGGGAGCGGTCGTATTCGCCACCGGGGCAGAGGACGAAGTTGCGGCTATCGTTCGCGGGATCGTGGGGCGGGCC
This sequence comes from Prosthecobacter gellanilyticus, assembly GCF_007992435.1. Taxonomy (GTDB): domain Bacteria; phylum Verrucomicrobiota; class Verrucomicrobiia; order Verrucomicrobiales; family Verrucomicrobiaceae; genus Prosthecobacter; species Prosthecobacter gellanilyticus. Next base: position 165,486 of record NZ_BKAG01000006.1, read on the forward strand.
GAAAAGCTCGACGTGATCGACTTCGGGATAGCCGGCGGCGCGGATGGCGTCGCGCATGGCGAGGGAGGCGCGCGTGAGCTGCGGGATGTTTTGCAGGGTGAGGTCCATCCCGTGATCGGAGACGAGGAAGAACCAGTTGCCGCCATAAGCGACATCGCCGGTGACGCCGCCAGCACTCACGGCGCGGGCTTTGCGGTAGGATGGAACGTTGCGGATGCTGACGCGGTCGTCTTCATGCAAAGTGGCGGTGATGATGCCGACGGGGGTCTCGATGTGGTGCTCGCCCTCGGTGATGCCGCCGAGGTATCTCAGGGTGGCGATGACGCCGATCATGCCGTGGCCGCACATGCCGAGGAGGCCGACGTTGTTGAAGAAGGTGACGCGAGAGATGCAGGTGGGATCATGCGGCTCCTCGAGGAGGGCGCCGACGATGACCTCGTGGCCGCGGGGCTCGCAGAGGATGGCTCGGCGCCAGGTTTCGAGGTCAGCGGCCTTGATGCCGTTCAGCACGACGCGGGTGGGCTCGCCGCCGGTGTGGGAGTCGATGATGGAGATGCGCCGGGTCGGATTCATCAGCGGGGAAGCAAGCACATCCGCAGGGAGGGTCTTGGATGGTTTCCTGATGGGGGCTGGCAAATCAGTCAAAGAGGCGGAGGCTCTTTGTGAAGGATGGATGCAGGGTGTTTGCGGCTGCTTCCAGCGTCCTTTCAGGACGCATTTGTTGTTAGGTGTGACTTGTCTCGCTACCGGTGGTTCTCGCTGCATCGCTCCGCGATTCCGCTTCACCACCGGCTACACGCCGCCAGGCCTCCGGCCTGAAGAATCACACTTTGGCCAACGGCTCACGCTTCTTCCATGAGCTTGCCAGCGAGGCGGCGCATGGTGTGGCGGAGGGGGAGGTTCTCGGTGCGCTCGAAGGCTTCGTCGAGATTGCGCAGGATGCGGAGCAGGGTCTGGTCAACGCTGGCGGGCTGGCGGATCACATCCTCCAGCGCGGGATTGGCGGCGGGATGATGGCGGGCGACATCGCTGGCGAGCATGAAGCGGCCGCGATTGAAGCAGTCGACCAGCCACTCGCGGTTATTCATCTCCACACGGGCGAGGAAGTGGCCGGGGAAGTTGCAGCCCTGGATATCGAGTCCGAAGCGATGACCGAGCAGGCGGTAGAGGCAGCAGAGGCTGATGGGGTTTCCGAGACCGGTGTCCAGGACCCAGAAGAGGTTGCTGTTGCTCGCTTGATAGTAGGCTTTGCTGTTGCCGCGGAAGCGGACCACGCCGTCCTTCATGGCAAAGAGCCACTCGCTGAGCTCGCGGGCATCCATGCGGCCGCCATCGCGGAAGGCTTCCTCGGCGAGGGCATCGAGACGCTGGGCGAGATCTCCGGGCTGGGTGCGCCAGCCATTGAGATAGGCGGAGATTTGTGCGAGGCCCTCCTCTAGCTGGGCGTGGGGATTTTCCAGCCAGCGCCAGCGCATCCAGGTTTCCTCGAGCTCGGTCTTGCGGATGGGCTCGAGCAGGCGGCCCACATGCTGGTCCTCTTCGGCGGTGAGGGAGCGCTGCAAGTGCTTCAGCCGCTCCGGAAGATCCCGGCGGATGCTGGTGAACTCCCGCTGCAGGGCCTCCTGCACGACGGGAGACTCATCATCAAGCAAGGTGATCAGGTGATCGAGCTGGGCGAGCGCTGGCATGTCCTTTGCAATACCGAAAGCTTCGTGCCTTTCCAAGTGCAAAGTTCATGGTCGCGCTTCATGTTGGGGGGAAGAATGCGCATTGCCATCCTGCACTACACCCTGCCGCCCGTCATCGGAGGGGTGGAGCGCGTGATCCGGGATCAGGCGGCGGCTTTGAGAAAGCTGGGGCATGAGGTGACCTTGATGGTCCGGAAGGATGAACTGATCGTGGAAGGCTATGACGCCGTGATCGTGCACAATGTGTTCACCATGCCTTTTGACCTGGAGTGGACGCGGGAGCTGACGCGGCTGGCGCTGACGCATGCGAAAGTGCGGTGGATCAACTGGGTGCATGATGTGTGCGCGGTGAATCCGGCGTATGCGCATGTGACGTGGGTCGAGCCGGTGCCGCAGGCCATGCATGTGGCGGTGTCTGAGGTGCGGCGGACGGACTATGCACGGGCCACGGGTCTGGCTTTGGAGGGCATCCGGGTGATTCCGAACGGGCTGGATCTCACCTCCGTGCTGGGTTTGACGGAGCGCATAGCCGATCTGGCGCTGGCCTATGGCGAGCGTGATCTGGTGCTGGTGCATCCCACGCGGCTGGTGAGGCGGAAGAACATCGAGCTCGGGCTGCGGGTGATCGCGGCGCTGCGTGAGGCGGGCTGTGATGCGGTGTATGCCATCACGGGCGCGCCGGATCCGCATCAGGCGGACGGGGTGGCGTATCATCGTGAGCTGAAAGCCCTGGCTGTGGGGCTTGGCATCATGCAGCATGTGTGCTTCCTCGGTGAGGATGGAGCGCTGACGGATGATGATGTGCGCGGGCTGTATGCCGTGGCGGATGCCTTGTTCTTTCCCAGTACGGGAGAGGGCTTTGGGCTGCCTTTGTTAGAGGCGGTGGCGCATCGCCTGCCTGTATTTTGCTCGGCTCTGCCTGTGCATGAGGAGGTGCTGGGGAGTTTGGGGCACTATTTCGAAAGTGAGGAAGACCCAAAAACAATCTCGGCACGAATCATGCGATGGCTGACTGATGCCCAACCGACCCACCATAGGAAGTTCCTAAGGCGGCGCTTTGACATTGTCAAAATATGCCAGGAACACCTTGAGCCTCTGCTGCTTACCGCTATCGAATAACCAGTCACATGACCGACCCAACCATCCCGAACGCTGAGATCCAATCCATCCTCGAAGCGCGCCATGGCGACCCCTTTGGCTTTCTAGGCCGCCACACCCGGGCCGATGGCGCGATGGTGGTGCGCACGTTTCAGCCAGAGGCGCACACCGTGAAGGTGGTGGCGCGTGATGGCAGCATCGAGTGTCCTTTGGAGAAGGTCCATTCCCAAGGTTTCTTTGAAGGTGTGGTGTCAGGTGCTGCGGCCAGCGGTGAGTATGACATCGATGTGCGGACGATGGGTGGCAAAAGCAGCCGCTTTGCGGACCCTTATTCCTTTGGCACGCTGCTGAGCGACCAGGACATCTACTTTTTCAAAGAGGGCACCCACCAGAAGCTGTGGCACAGCCTGGGGGCGCATCTGAAAAGCTACAGCGGCATCAGCGGTGTGCAGTTTGCCGTGTGGGCGCCGAATGCGACGCGCGTGTCCGTGGTGGGTGACTTCAATGACTGGGACGGCCGTATGAATCCGATGCGCAACCGCGAGGGTGTGTGGGAGCTCTTCATCCCCGGCATCACCGAGCTGGCGCACTACAAGTTTGAACTGGTGGGTGCGGATGGCGGCCTGCATGTGAAAGCAGATCCCTTTGCCTTCTTCGGCCAGCATGGTCTGCAGACGGCCAGCCTGGTCTTCAATCTGGACCGCTATGGCTGGCATGATGCGGAGTGGATGCAGCAGCGCGAGGCCAAGAACCTGTACAAGACGCCGATGAGCATCTATGAGGTGCATCTTGGCTCGTGGAAGCGCATTCCGGAGCAGAAGAACCGGCCGAAGTCGTATCGCGAGCTGGCGGACGATCTCATTCCCTATGTGAAGAGCCTGAACTTCACGCACATCGAGCTCATGCCGGTGTCTGAGTTCCCCTTTGATGGCTCGTGGGGCTATCAGGTCACGGGTTACTTCGCGGCCACGAGCCGCTTTGGCAATCCGGACGAGTTCCGTGAGTTCGTGGACCGCTGCCATCAGGCGGGGATTGGTGTGATCCTGGACTGGGTGCCAGGGCACTTCCCGAAAGATGCTTTTGGTCTGGCCAAGTTTGACGGCTCAGCGCTCTATGAGCATGCGGATCCGCGCCAGGGCGAGCACCAGGACTGGGGCACGCTGATCTTCAACTACGGCCGCTCTGAGGTGAAGGGCTTCCTCATCGCCAACGCGCTGTACTGGCTGGAGGAGTTCCACATCGACGGCCTGCGCGTGGATGCGGTGGCCTCCATGCTGTATCTGGACTACAGCCGCAAGCCCTGGGCCTGGGTGCCTAACAAATACGGTGGTCGCGAGAATCTCGATGCGATCGACTTCATGCGGGAGCTGAACAAACTTTGCTACGAGAAGCATCCCGGCACCACGATCATCGCGGAGGAAAGCACCGCGTGGCCGGGTGTGTCCAAGCCCACGGACACCGGCGGGCTGGGCTTTGGCTTCAAGTGGAACATGGGCTGGATGAACGACACCCTGCACTACATGGAGGAGGATCCGGTGCACCGGAAGTATCACCATGGCGAGGCCACCTTCTCCATGCTGTATGCCTATGATGAGAACTTCATCCTCGTGCTGAGCCATGATGAGGTGGTGCACGGCAAGGGCAGCCTGATCAACAAGATGCCGGGTGACCGCTGGCAGAAGTTTGCGAACCTGCGCATGCTGTATGCATGGATGTGGGCTCACCCCGGCAAGAAGCTGCTCTTCATGGGCGGTGAGTTCGGCCAGTGGCAGGAGTGGAATCATGAGCGCAGCCTGGACTGGCATCTCTTCCTCGGTGAGGAACATGCGGCGCTGCAGCATCTGCTGAGGGATCTGAACCATCTCTACATCACGCGGCCTGCGCTGCATCAGATGGACCATGAGCCGGGCGGCTTCCAGTGGCTGGATGCGAGTGATGGTGATCACAGCATCTTTGCCTTCATGCGCATCGCTGCGGACGGTGACAAGGTCTACTGCGTGATCAATGCCACGCCGGTGCCGCGCAAAGGCTATCGCGTGGGTGTGACGGAGCCGGGCAGCTATCTCGAGCTCGTGAACACGGATGCTCCTGGCTATGCTGGAAGCGGCATGGTGAACCCTCTGCCAATGCCTGCGACTGAGACGGAGTGGCAAGGGCAGCCGTGGAGTATCGTCATCGATCTGCCGCCACTGGGCGTGGTGTGGCTGGGGAGGTGATTGGCGGGGGCTGTGTTGATTCGCGGCCTTTTTACAGGATTCACAAGAGGGACAGGATTCACAGGATGGATCCTGTTCTGGTGATGTGATTTTTGGTTAGGGTATTGAGGCTGCCACCGCACAAGGAGACGCTACAGCGACTGCTGGAAATATGAGCGAAGGCGAGTCGGAGAGAGCCATGGGGAGACGCCAGGGGACTGGCGCACTACGGGCTGCCGCGACTTCGGTGCGAAGCATGAAAAAGCCCAAACCCCTGATGGACAAGGATTTGGGCTGGTGAAGTGGACTTGTGATGAAAATCAGCCGCCGTAGAAGCTGGCGATTTTCTCGTTCACGGAACGGAGGCGGCGGGCGATGGTCTTGCCGACGCCAATGAGCAGCCAGGCGGCGGGACGGGGATACTGGTTGATGTAAGCCTCGAGGCTCTTGGAGTCGATGCGCCAGACCTGGCTGAACTCCACGGCGGTGACGGTGGCGCTGGCGGCGGAGGGATCCAGCAGGTTGATCTCGCCCACGGTCTCGCCGGTGCCAACGCTGCCGAGGAGGACCTTGTGGCCGCCGCGCATGGCAGTGGCGTGGAGCTTGCCGCTGATGATGAAATAGAGACCGGTCTGGACGCTGCCTTCCTCAATCAAATGACTGCCAGGCTGCACGGGTTTGAACTCGCCGTAGCCGCTGAGGATGTCGCGGTCTTCATCGCCGAGAGGCTCCATGATGCCGAGGGCGGGAATTTGGGGGGTAGAGAAGTCTGCGCTCATATTTAAAGGGAAGAACGCGATTTTGTAGGTGACGGCCCGAACGATGGCAAGCCTCGGAAAAAGATTTGCCGAAAAGTTTCCGCCACCGAAAGAGGCTCTGCTACGACCGTTCTGACCTCTGAAGACCATGTTTTCCGCCCTTCGAACCGCCCTTTTTGTCCTCCTGACCGCCACCTGCCTCCCGGCCGCGGAGGCGGAGTTTCCTCTGGTGCCTGCGCAGGAATGCCACCCGCGCGCGGGCTTGCCGAATTTCCTGCACAAGGTGAGCCAGCCAGGGGCGGAGCTGAAGGTGGGCTACTTCGGCGGGTCCATCACGGCACAGCCGGGCTGGCGGGTGAAGACGCTGGCGCATTTCCAGAAGACCTGGCCGCAGGCGAAGATCAGCGAGATCAATGCGGCAATCGGTGGCACGGGCTCTGACCTGGGTGTCTATCGTCTGCAGCAGGACATGCTCTCGCAGAAGCCGGACCTGCTGTTTGTGGAGTTCGCGGTCAATGACGGCGGCGCGCAGCCGGAGCAGATCATCCGCTGCATGGAGGGCATTGTGCGGCAGACGTGGCGCGCCCTTCCAGAGTGTGACATCTGCTTTGTCTATACTTTGACGGAAGGTCTGGCCCCGGATCTGATGAAGGGGAGCTTCCAGCGCTCCGCGAGTGCGATGGAGAAGGTGGCGGATCACTACAGCATCCCGACGATCCACATGGGCATGGAGGTGGCAAAGCTGGCGAAGGAAGGCAAGCTGCTGTGGAAGGCGAAGCTGCCGAAGACGGATGAGGAAAAGAAAATCGTTGGGGACAAGTTTGTCTTCGCTCCGGACAGCGTGCATCCGCATGTGGAGACGGGGCATGAACTGTATCTGCAGGCCATCCTGCGCTCCTGGCCGGCGGTCACGAAGGCGAGCGGCAAGCCCGCTGCGCATGTGCTGGCGGCACCGCTGAATGAGAACAACTATGAGAAGGCGAAGCTGGTGCCGATCACAGCGGCGAAGCTGAGCAGCGGCATCACGGCGGTAGATGTGAAGACGGATGACTTTGGCAAGCGCTGGGCGAACCGTCTGCCGAATCTGCACACGGGATCGAAGCCGGGCGAGACGATCACCTTCAAGTTCAAGGGTGTGCGCTGTGCCATCTATGACCTGGTGGGCCCTGACTGCGGCCAGGTGACCGTCAAAGTTGATGACGGCCGGGCGAAGATTGTTCCGCGTTTTGATGCGTATTGCACGTATCATCGCCTCTCCACGATGACGATTGGTGATGGTCTGCCTGATGAAGTGCACACGGTGAAAATTGAGATCTATCCCGACCAGCCTGACAAGGCGGCGATCCTGGCGAAGAACGGCAACAAGATCGACAAGCCTGAGCGCTTTGACGGCACGAAGATCTTCCCCGGAGCGATCTTGCTGGTGGGTGAGATTGTGGAGTGAAGATCAAATGCAGTGTTGTTTCGAAGACCTTCATCACCTGCATGTCTGACCGTCTCTCCATCGCTCTCGTCAACACACGTGCGCAGCTTCTGGCGCTGCGGAATGAGGCGGGGCATTGGGAGGGGGAGCTGAGCAGCAGCGCACTGAGCACGGCGACGGCGATCGTGGCGCTGCATGGGGTGGATGCGATCCGGCATTCGGGGATGATTCATGCGGGTGTGCGCTGGCTGGTGGCGAACCAGAATGTGGATGGTGGCTGGGGGGACACGACAATCAGCAAGAGCAATCTCTCCACGACGCTGCTGTGCTGGAGCGCGCTGTATCTTTGTGGTGAAGGGGCGGAGGATGTGAAGTCTTCGAGGCAGCGTGCGGATTCGTGGATTTTGAAGCAGGCGGGATCGCTGGATCCGTCGTTGATTGCGAAGGCGGTGACGGCGCGGTATGGGAAGGACAAGACGTTCTCCGTGCCGATCCTGATGCTGTGTACGATTTGCGGGACGATGGGCGAGGGCGCCTGGAGGCGGGTGCTGCCACTGCCGTTTGAGCTGGCGGCGATGCCACGCAGTTGGTTCGGCGCCATCGGGCTGCCGGTGGTGAGCTATGCGCTGCCGGCTCTGATCGCGATTGGTTACACGCGGTTTGTGAATGCCCCGCCTGCATGGTGGAACCCCATGCGCTGGCTGCGAGCTGCCTTGTGGTGGCGGATTTCGCCGATGCTAAAGGCGCTGCAACCAAGCAGCGGCGGCTATCTGGAGGCCACACCGCTGACGAGCTTTGTGACGATGGCATTGGCAGCCGGTGGTGAGAAGACGCATGCCTGCGTGCCTCTGGCGGTCGAATTTCTCCAGAGGTCGATGCGCGCAGATGGAAGCTGGCCGATCGACACGAACCTGGCCACGTGGGGCACGACGCTGTCGGTGAAAGCGCTGGGCGTGCTCGAACCTGTGGTGAAGGAATGGTTGTTAGGTCAGCAGTATCGAGAGGTGCATCCTTTCACGAATGCGGCACCGGGTGGCTGGGCTTGGACGGATTTGCCTGGAGGTGTGCCGGATGCGGATGACACTTCGGGGGCACTGATTGCCTTGGCCAAGGCAGAGAAGGCAGAAGACACGGAGACGCGGAGACACGGAGACGCGGAGAGAAAGAGGGAAGAAGACACCAAGACTCTGAAGGCGGTGGAAGCTGGGATCACTTGGTTGCTGGATCTGCAGAACCGGGATGGGGGGATGCCGACGTTTTGTCGCGGATGGGGGGCGCTGCCGTTTGACCGGAGCACGCCGGAGATCACAGCGCATGCGCTGCTGGCGTGGTGGCTGTGGGAGCCGGAGGCTTTAGATGAGCGCATTGAAGAAGGCACGAAGGCGGCGCTGGGATATCTGCGGAGGGTGCAGAGCCAGGAGGGTGCATGGACACCTCTTTGGTTCGGCAATGAACATGCAAAGGAGGAGGAGAATCCTGTGTATGGTACCGCCATGGTGGTGGGGTATCTCACGGGCACACCGAAACTGGCGGATCAGACGCAGGGACTGATCCAGAGCGGTGCGCGCTATCTGATGAGGATGCAGAAGGCTGATGGCGGCTTCGGTGGAGATGCGAATGCTCCGGCGATAATCGAGGAGACGGCGGTGGCGGCCTATGCGCTGCTACAAGCGGGCGGCGCTGAGGCCAAGACGGCGGCACTGCGCGCGGTGCAGTGGCTGCTACGCGAAACGAAGGACGGGACGAGTTTTCCGTCAGCGCCCATCGGGCTGTATTTCGCACGGTTGTGGTATCATGAGAAGCTGTACCCGGTGATCTGGACGATGCAGGCCCTGAGAGCGGTGAGCAGTGGGCCGTAAGCGGTGGGCGGTGGATGCCTAACCGAGAATGCTTAACTGCTGACCGACTACGGTTTACAGCCAACCAGTGTTAGACCTGCGGTTCCCATTCTTCCATGGCAAGGCTGACGGCGCCGAGGGCACCGGCATCATCGCCGAGGGCGGAGGGGACGAGCTGGATGTTCATGTTTGGCAGCACGGGGGGCAGGGTGGAGACGAGGGCGGAGATCTCCTCACAGAAACGCGGGCCGAGGGAGGTCAGGGGGCCGTGGAGGAAGATCTTTTTCGGATCGACCAGGAGCTGCACGCTGCGGATGACGCGGGCGAGATCGAGCACGATCTTTTTCCATTCTTCGGACTCGGGATTGGCGACTTGCTCGAGGGCGGAGCGAAGATCCGCGGGCAGGGGAGCATCTGCAGGGAGGCCGGCGAGGCGGCGGTAGATGGCGGTGGCCGAGAGCAGGTCATGCATGGCCTGGGTGCCTTCCGGCTGCGGCCAGGTCCATAGACCGACCTCGCCTGCCATCTCATGTGCGCCGCGCATGAGCTCGCCATTGTGCATGATGCTCATGCCAAAACCGCTGCGTGGGCCGAGGACGACGTAGTCATCAAGGTCAGCACCATCGCCGAACCAACGTTCTGCCAAAGCGATGACGCGGAGGTTGTTTTCCAGGGTGGCTGGCACGCGGAAGCGCTGGCGGAGGACATCCACGATGGGCACGTCCTTCCACTGGCGGACGAAGGAGAAGTAGCGGGCGATGCCGTGCTTCCGGTCCACGATGCCGGGAGCGCCGATGCCGATGCCCAGCAGGGGCTCGGTGCGGTTGACGCTGATCTTTTCCAGCACCTCCACAAGCGCGCGCAGGACAGTGGGCATGTCCGGATTTTCAGGCAGGTCACGCTTTTCGGTGGCCTGGACCTTGCCGGAGAAGTCCACGCAGGCGGCCTGGACACGCTGCGCATTGAACTCGATGCCCGCGAACCAGCCTGCGGAGGGGCGGAGGCCGAGCAGACGCTGCGGGCGGCCGACATTGGCACGACCGAGACCGAGCTCTTCCACGAGGTTCATGGCTATGAGCTGGTCCACATACAGACCCAGCGTGGAGGCGGAGGCGCCGAGAGCCTTGGCCAGGGCCGTGCGCGAGGTGGCCCGACGACTGCGCAGATGCAGGATAGTAGTGGCGAGCAGGGCGCGGTGATCGGAAGGCTTGCGACGCATGAGGTGGGGAAAGTCACTCTTTTGCCCAATGTGTGACCATCTTGCCAGAATATATTAGAAGTTTTCTCAAATGGAGGATGCCGAAAATCGGTAGTGGCGTGACGCGAGGCCTACGGGGTCAGGGATTTTTAACCGCAGATGACGCAGTGGGCTCAGATGTTCTGAGGCAAGGTCTGGGGCGGTGGCTGACCCTCTTTTTTGCGGAACGGGTGGAGGAAGTTTCTGCCTGTTTGTGGCAGGCTGTGGCATGCATGCTGTTTTGTCTCTGCTTTTGGTGGTGCTGCTGGTGCCGGGCCTGGTGGGTTGTCGCCCATCTGCCTCTGCACCTGTGCCAGCCTCCGTGCCTCAGCGCTGGAATTTGCTGGATGAGAAACATGCGCCGCTCTGGCTGCCGGCGGGCATTCCGGATGAGGGGAAGGTGATGGTGGAGAAGGCAGAGATCACGCTGGTGACGGGGCTGCCGATGACGGGCTGCAAGTTCGCGGCGTGGTCAGAGCTGGGGCTGCCAGGCACAAGCTACCGCATCACCTATGAGGCGCTGCGTGTGGAGGGTGAGGACAGCTTTGGCATGTGCACGTTTCCGGTCAGCAGTCATGAGGCGCATGCGACTTTCGTGATCGGCGGCTGGGGAGGCACGCTGACGGGGATCTCAAGCATCGACTTCAAGGACGCGAGCGAGAACTCCACGCGGGCTGAGCAGCGGTTCGAGAACGGCGTGTGGCAGCGGGTGCGGATCGAGGTGCGGCCGGAGGACATGCAGGCCTGGGTGAATGACAAGCTGGTGGTGAATGTGAGCATCAAGGGGCGGAAAGTGGGGCTGCGGCCTGGCTTCATTGACCATTGCGTGCCCTTTGGGTTCGCCACCTGGAACACCACGGGGAAGGTGAGAAGTGTTGTGGTGGAAAATTTGAAATGATAGGGCTGGCACAGCCGATGCGTGACAAACCAGTCGCACCCCCTATTTTGCACACTGTTCATGGATCTGCATCTCGCCACGCCCATCGTCTATCGCCCCAATGTCGCCGCCATCCTTCTCAATGACCGTGGCCAGATTTTCGTGGCAGAGAGGCTGAACATCCGCGGCGCGTGGCAGTTTCCTCAAGGCGGCATCGATGAAGGTGAGGACGCTGAAACGGCGCTCTTCCGCGAGCTGGAGGAGGAGATCGGCGTGAAGCGCGAGCAGCTGGAGGTGCTGGAGAAGCGCGAGGGGTATCGCTACGCTTTCTCCAAGAACCGGCTGAAGTACGGGATCTATGGCGGGCAGGAGCAGGCCTACTTCCGCTGCCGGTTCCTCGGCCAGGACAGTGATGTGAACCTGGCGGCCACGCACCAGGAGTTTTCCCAATGGCGGTGGATCGAGCCGCGCGAGTTTCAGATGAGCTGGGTCCCACGCTTCAAGCGCGGGGTGTACCGGGCGGTGTTCATGGACTTCTTCGGCATCACTCTGGAGATGCCGCGCGACTGATGATGGCCTAACTTATTTTCAATCTATCCTTCATGCCGCCCCGCCCTGACACACCTCATGACCGCCCTGTGAAAGGGCCGAAGTGGGTGTCGCCATGGGGCTTTGATGATGAGTGGGAGGACGAGCAGCGGCGCTATGAGAAGGCGAGCCGTCCGCCTGAGCCGCCTCCGGCACCAGCGGCGAAAGCGCCCCCGAAAAAGGCGGTCCAGGAGACAGCTCCACCCGTGCGGGGTGGTCCGCCTGTGGAGGCTGCACCTGCTGCATCAACGCCAGATGCATCTGATCAAGCGGCAGCACCGCCGAAGGCCTCAGACGGGCGGCAGGTTTCCGCAAAGCCGCTGAGCGCGCCTGCGATCGTGAGTTTGCGTGAGGAGGTGTCTTCCGTGCTGGAGAAGGTGGAGGCTCAGGAGTCTGCGCCGGCTATGGTATCTGGGGAACCCGTGAGGAAGGCGACGCCTGCCGAGTTGAGGCTGGATGAGCGCTTTCGCCCGCCGGCAGATTTGCTGCTTCATCATGCGTCCGCTGCTGCGCCAGGTTCCGCATCTGCGCCACCTCCTGTGGCAGTGCCGGTGCTGGCTTCGAAGCCTGCTGCATCTGCATCTGCAGCTGCTGCCACGTCAGCCGCTGCGCTGGTGGCCGTGCCTGCGCCGAAGACTGCTGCAGCGCCAGTGGCAGCGCCTCAGACAGAGATGAGCAGGAAGACATCTGCGGCTGAGATGCCGCAGGATCCACCCACGCAGAAACGACCCGCGCCGGTGCCGAACAGTGTGCGGCGGCAGAAGCCCGAGTCTGTTTTCCCATGGAGCACGGTGCTCACGGCGCTGCTAGGGTTGGCAGGCATCTTTTTGTTAGGCTCGATCTACTTCGTCGACGTGACCCCGGCTCCTGATGATGACCTGGCGCTGAATGTGGCCGCGGACACCGCGCCGAAGATCGCCGGGCCGGAACGGCTGGGGATGTTTTTACAAGCGGTGAACCGGCTGCCGGACACCCAGCTGGCTCTGAAACCTGCGTGGCTGTGGGAGGAGCGCATGCTGCAGAGTTTCATGCAGGGAAACAGCGCCGCGGTGGATGCGCTGCGTGACCTGCTGGGTGACTTTGACTGGCATCCGCATCACGCCGCGTGGCATGCGGAGGATCTGAGCGAGCACGCCTCCTGGCCGCATGCGCGCCTCCTGCTGCAGGCACGGGTGGTGCACCTCATCCGCACCGGGCGGGAGCAGGCGGCGCTGGATGCCGCGCTGGATCTGGGCAGGCTGGCGCGTCGGCTGCAGGAGATGTGGTCCTGGCCCGGGTATGCGCAGCGTGCGCAGGAGCTGCACATGGCCTGTGTGCAGACCACGGCCCTGGTGCTGAAGGACACACGGCTGTCCTCTGCCGAACTGAAAGTGTGTCAGGATGATTTCATCACGCTCCTACCGTCTGACGAGCTGCTGCAAGGTGCGCTGAACGGCCTGTATCTGCATGAGAAGAAGCTGCTCTTCGGCGAGAACAGCGGCGAGCCGCTGGACACGATGCCGAATGGTGTGCTGGGTGAGCGGCCGGGACGCCTCTTTTTCAAAAAGCAGGAGACGCTGGGCCTCTTCGCCGAGGCATGCCGGCAGCTGCGTGACAAGGTGGTGGAGGTGCCTTTCTCCGCCAGGAGCGCTGCCAGGCCTCTGGCGCGGAACCTGGCCTCGCTGTGGTTTCAGCCGAATGGCGCTGGCCAAACCTACTTTGCTCAAAAAATCGATGCTACCCGTGAGCTGCCGGAGCGGCATCACCTGGGCCACGCGCGGCATGCGCTGGTGCTCTCTCTCTTCGCCATCCGCCGCTCTCTGGCAGATCATCAGAAGCTGCCCTCAGGTCTCTCTGAGCTGCGTCCCCATTATCTGGCGGAGGTGCCGCTGGACCCTTACTCCGGCGAGCTGCCGCACTATGATCCACTGAACGGCGTGCTGTTTTCCGTGGGCGATGATTTCCGCGCCGAAGGAGGTCACATCACCGACCCGCCGATGATGGATCCCGCGGAACCGACACTGGAGCTGGGGATCGCCGTGGCGGTGCCCGTGCAGGCGGGGAAGTAGAAAGTGGCCTGCAGTGTGTTGTGTTGTGGGACGAAAGAGAAAGGCCTTTGATTTGGTGGCTTTTCCAAAGTGGCTACCCCTCAAGGACTCGAACCTTGAACAACAGAGTCAGAATCTGTTATGTTACCATTACACTAAGGGGTAGTGTTTTTCGGCGGATGGCTATCCTGGCATGCTTCCAGCATAGTGCAAGGGCTGTGTTTGAGCGGAAGGATGGAAAAATGTGCCTGAATGGACAGTCGATGGGGGACCTGAGACGAGCCCGCTGGCTATCCCTCGAGGACTCGAACCTTGAACAACAGAGGCAGAATCTGTTGATGCTTCGCTTCTCGTGATCGCTCCCTATCAGAGGCGTTCATTCAACAAGCCACGATGTCGAAGCGTCAGGAAGCGGCGAGCTCTTTCCGGCAGGGCGGCGGCAGTCCGGTCAGAACGGCCTTCTCTTTGCCCCGTGTGGAGAGTGGGAACAGGCGCTGCTGATCGAGCTGGCCGTCTTCCGTGTAGATGCACAGGTAGCTACCGCTTCCTTCCAAAGACCGTGCTGCGGCGTGGATGGCCTGGGCACGGGTGCTGCCCACATAGATCTGGGTGGCAGTCTCCTCGGCAGGACGGAAGAGCACCCAAGCCTTGATGCCTGGGTGGTAACCCAGATGGTATTCCGTAAGCTGGACCATGGCCGTTCAGGTTAGGGAGAGGACTGCGGTGTCCACGGCCTCCGCGTGTTCCGTGGACATGTGGATTTCAAAGGCAGTCCGGGCCTGCTGGATGGCGGCTTCCTCAGCCTGTCTTACCGGGATGCCTTCGAAGCGGGTGTGGCAGATAGGGCAGCACCAGGAGGCCATGCCTTCTTTTCCGGGTTCGCTCAACAGGACAACCATGATGTTCTCCTTCCATTCCTCCAGCGTTTGGGGATCACTCTTCATGTGGTGGGATCGCTCACTCGGGAAAGATTGGACGTCATGAGGAGTGCTTATCGGGGGCTCAGGCACCGCCAGCATCGGTGAACTTTTCCTTCATAACCTGGGTTTGATCCCCAACGGCACCTTGCTGGAGGAAGCGAGTCCGCTGGTCGCAGGGCTTGCACCTCAAAGATGCGTTTTGAACTTAGAATCGAGTCAGGAAAACACTACAGATATGTCAGGTGAATTTGGGTGGTCTGATGGGCGATGGGATAAAATACTCCCTCCTGATTATAGACGCCTAGGCATCCAAGTTTTATTATAACGCGAATATTAGATATGACTCTTGTTAGCCAACGTGATCAGTATGCCTGTGCTGCAGCCTGCGTTGAGTCCATCCAAAGGGATTGGGGTGGTCCCGCTCACAGGGTTTCACTGGTCAGCAGGAGTGAGGCTACCTTCCCTGTCGGTCGTTATGGCGGGAAAGTGGATGATCATAAATATCTCCGAGGCCTCTGCGCACGCTGCGGGCTGAAGTCGGGTGTGATGGACGATCCCAGTTTGTATTTTGATCCCGAGAAGGAGGCGCTCCTGGCTTATGTGCACTGGTATGCGGATGAGGATCAGAAGCAGTGTGTCCGCATCATGAAAGCCAAAGGTGACCAGGTGCTGGTGATGACTCCCCTGGATGCTGCGCTCCAGCTCATTCCTCGTGAATGGATTCAGGAAACGTTTCTGGTCTGGCGGTGAGCAAACAATCTATTTCGAGTATCCGATCCAGATGACATCTCTGGGCCGGACTTCGAAGCGGGATCTGAGGGCTTTGTCCATCGCGACATTGCAGGCTCCATCATAGGGGGCTTCCGCCCGGTAGACGATGACGAAGAGGTTCTTGGGGTAGTCTTTGGGGCAAGAACCTTTCATGGTCTGCATCACCTCGGCGAGTGTCTTGGCAGCGGTAGGCTGGAGGATCTTTGCCAGGGCATCTGGCTGACCACTCGCAGGCGCAGACCTCATGATCACATAGATGCGGTCTTTCAGAGGGATGGGGCTCTCTGCTTTGTCACCCACAGCGATCCCGCTGCGTGTACATACCAAGGACCTGCGAAAGTGTGTTGATGCAGAGCCAGACTGCAAAGGAGGATGAGGAATGGTTTCATGGCAATGGGGGGCGAGGATGGTAATCGCGGCTCAGAATGAATGCATGATCTGCAGGTCACTAGGCTGGTTGGTTTAAAAATGGTTAGGTCAGCTCCTGCGTAATCGGCTTCACAGCCTTCACGGCCTCCGCATACTTCACACCGCTGGCGAGGCCGCGGTAGCGTGCCAGGATGGTCTTGGTGTCGGTGGCGGCGTCTTTCTGCGGATCAAAGGGGGCATTGCGCACGAATGCCATGAGGCCGCCTAACCATTCGGTGACGGCGGGCCATTCGGCGGTGACATCGAAATACGTGTCGGGGGCGAAGTCGATGGTGTGGCCGGGGCCGTTGTCATACCAGTAGACTTCGCCAGGGCTGCGGACCTGGTCTTGGCCAAGCAGGCGCGCGGGCTGAAACAAAGCCGCGTGGCAGATGGCGCTCGTGGCTTCGTGATCGGGATGGCGATCCTTCGGCCAGAGCATGAAGGCGATGTCTGGCTGCACATCCGCCACGACCTGCGCCACGGCACGCTTGGCCTCCAGCGTGGCCTCGAAGCCCATGGAGGAGTAGTTCAGGAAACGCATCTCGATGCCGCGCTCCTTCGCCATGTCGATGGTCTTTTGCTTCAAGGCTTCCTCGCGACCTTTCACAGGCGGCCAGTTCGTGTAATCACCGATGAGGCTGAGAATGACCACGCGGTGATGTTGCTTCACCGCTTTCAAAAGTGTGCCAGGCAGTCCGAAGGGGCAGTCGTCATAATGGGCACCGAGGGCGAGGATGGTCTTGGGCATGGGAGTAAAACGGAAAATTTAGATGTCTTCCTTCGGCCAGGCGAGGAACTCGGAGAGGTGATTGGCGATCTTCTCGGGCTTTGCTTCGGCAGCTCGAGGGAGGTCGTCGCCGCCTCTATTGTAGACGGGAGGATCGTCGCTGCCGGGGAGGATCCAGTACTCATCATACTCGCCCTGGGCAAAGCACACGTAGCGCTGCGAGTCGCCTGGTGGCTGGCGGATGGCGTCCAGCGTGGCAGGGACGCGGTCCAAGATCATGTGCAGCTCTTCGTCATTCTCCAGACCTTTGGGGTAGAGCATCCAGGGGCCCGGCTCATACCATTCAGAATCAGGGAAGTGCATGGCTTTGTAGGCGGCGGGCAAGGTCACGCCCAGCGTGGATTCGAGCGCCTCAAACTCAGGGTGTAAAAGGGCGTGCTCCCATTTCTCACGGGCTGCCTTGTCCTGCGCCTCGGTGGTGGTGGACATGCGCTTGAAGGGTAGCTGCAGGAGCTTCCAGCCCATGTAGATGAAGCCGAGGGAAAGGAAGACTCCCAGGAGACCAACAAAGAAGTCCTTGGGTGTCATCTCAGTATGATCGCCGAACAAGAGATTCATCAAAACAAGGATGCCCGTGCCCGCGCTGATCAGGCCGAAGAGCCAGCTTCCGATGAAGATGATGATCCTGTAGAGCCAGGAAGAAGCTCCGTTTTGACTCTTCCAGTCCAGGTAGCTTTTCAGCTCGATGGCCTGCAGGATGCCGAGCGCGGGGCCGACTAGCAGAAAGAGGATGTAGGCGATGGTCGTGATGACACCCTGGATGTTGGCGCCGATGTCTGACGGCCTAACCACAAAGATCCAAATGAGCGCCGCGCACCAGGCGAGGAAGTTGATCAAGCAGCCGCGTTGCGCGCGCCTGCCTTCGCAGTGCAGATGCTTGAAGGGTTGCTGGTCCTGATTATTCATGAGGAGCTTTTGTTGAGTCACAACCTGTCGGCCGCAGCAAACGTGAGAATAGTCTTGGCCCTGAGCAATGCGGTGAACAGTCTTTTTTCCTGCCAAACTCCTTGCCCCGGTAGAAAAGTGGAAGCCAGAATAGCAGACATGAAGTTGTTGCCCGTATCTCGTCCTGAACTGATCAAGCGCTTTCGCGCTCTAGGGTGGCACGGGCCTGTTCCGGGTGGAAAACATCAGCACATGGTCAAGGGCGCGATACAGCTATCGATACCGAATCCCCATGGGGGCAAGGAGATCGGAGTTCATTTGCTCAAGATCATCCTGGCTGAGGCAGGAATCTCTCGGGAGCAGTGGCTCAGGCTGTGACTTCTTCCGGAAGTTTGAGCTTGGGCAAACCCATGCCACGACGAAGCGCCAGGAGAACCCATGCCTCCAAGGCTCCTGCGAGTTCCTTGAGAACCTCCCGCTTGTTCTCACCTGTGGCCAGCAGGCCGCGAAAACCAGGGATCTTGGCCACATAGCCTTCATCACCATCCAACTTCACCACTCGGGCGAGTTTGATGGCAAGTTGGCAATAGCGGCGAAGGTCGTTCATGAAGGAAAGTATGATCGTGGAGGATCAAAAGGCAATCTTGAAACACCACACATCACTTCTTCGCCCGCACCTTGATCTCCACACGGCGGTTCAGGCCTTGCTCTTCCACTGTGCCGCTGGTGCTGACGATCGGCTTGGTCTTGCCCATGCCGGCGGCCTGCACGCGATCCGTGCCCAGACGGAGGGAGTTTTGCAGCCACTGCACCACCGCGTTTGCTCGGCGGAGAGAGAGGTCCAGGTTAAACTGCTCACCACCAAAGCTGTCCGTGTGACCTTCCACGATGAAAAGGCTGTCCGGGTTCTTTTGAATCAGGAAGCCTAGCTTCATGAGGCTGAGGCGCGCGCCTTCAGCGAGCTGGTCACTGCCATACTCAAAGAGCAGATCCGTTGGCATCAGGATGGGGGCGGTGCTGCCGCCGAGAGCGCCACCACCGCCGCTGAGCAGGTCGTCGAGATTGCTGAAGCCTTTGACACGGGTGCCGGCGGCATCGCCCACGCCTTGTTTCTTCAGTTCGCCGACGAGATCGGTATCGATGGAGCCCGAGGCGTCCTTGGGTTCGAGAGCACCGGCATCCAGCAGCATCTGTTTCTCTGAGACGGGCTTGGAGAGGATGTCCCGCCGCACTTCGGCCATCGCGCTGCTGAGATCCGGGGCGGCCATGGCAGACTGCGGGGCCAGCAGAGCGGCCATGTCCATGTTACTGCCACGTGGGTTGCGGCCTTCACCAGGATCACTCTGGCGGAGAAAATTCGTGACCTCCTTCACGTTAGGCGTCAGGTCGATCTCCTGGTTCTCAGGGATCATCTGAGCCTTGTCGAAGTTATCCAGATTGGCCTCAAAGGACTTGATGTCCGGCTGCGTGCCCGGGGCAATCATTTCCGGGATCTCCTGGATGGCCTTTTGCTCCTGGAGCAGACGCGGGTCGATCTTGATGCGGTCCGGCACCTTCTTTTCCGGCACCGCGCGCATGGAGCTGCTGCCCATCACCATGCTGATTTTATCGATGCTCACATACAGCAGGCCGTGAAACCCGAAGGACAGGATGACCGCGAACATGATCCACCATTTCAGGCTCCAATCCTCGCGCGAGCGGAAGGCGGCGCGTGGGGTGCCATTCCAATTCGTGGTGGAGGAGAGCTGGGACATTGCGGGGCAGGGACGGGGTCGTGGTCGGGCTGGAGCTAGCGGGTAACATAGCACGCTACGCGCCAGCGGCATCTTCCATTCTCGGGAAAAAGGGGCGGCTTTCCCCTGGCCGCCCCCAGGATCAGCCCGGCTCATGCCAGCCATGAGGAAAATCCCCTTTGCCAAAGGCCCCGAGGGGGGTAAGGCTCGCGCCCCCAAATATGAGCAAAAAAAGTGACTTCGGATTGATCGGCCTCGCAGTGATGGGCCAGAACCTCGTTCTCAACGTGGAAAGCCGCGGCTTCCAGGTTTCCGTCTACAACCGCACCACCAGCGTGACGGATGAGTTCGTCGCCAAACACCCCGGCAAGGCCCTCGTCGCCGCCCATACCCTTGAAGAGTTCGTCCAGAGCCTGGCCACTCCCCGCAAGATCCACATCATGGTGAAGTCCACCGCCGTGAAGGACACCGATCGCGACGCCGTGGACGCCGTGATCGAGCAGCTCATCCCCCTCCTCGACCAGGGTGACATCGTCATCGACGGCGGCAACAGCTTCTACCAGACCACCGAGCGCCGTGACACCTACCTCGCCGAAAAAGGCCTCCGCTTCATCGGCGCTGGCGTCTCCGGCGGTGAAGAAGGCGCCCGCAAAGGCCCCTCCATCATGCCTGGCGGCCCTGCCAGCACCTGGGAAGTCATGAAGCCCATCTTTGAAAGCATCGCCGCTAAAGTGGATGGCGAGCCTTGCGTGATCCACATCGGCCCTGGCGGCGCAGGTCACTACGTGAAGATGATCCACAACGGCATCGAATACGGTGACATGCAGCTCATCTGCGAAGCCTACAACATCTTCAAGGCCGCTGGCTTCACCACGGACGAGATGGCCAAGGTCTTCAACGACTGGAACGAAGGCGACATGCAGAGCTACCTCATCCAGATCACCGGCAAGGCCCTGGAGCAGAAGGACGCTGAAACCGGCAAGTCCATCGTCGAGCTCATCGTCGACAAAGCCGGCCAGAAAGGCACCGGCCAGTGGACCCTTCTCAACGCCGCTGAAAACGCCGTCGTGATCTCCACCATCAACGCCGCTGTCGAAGCCCGCATCCTTTCCTCCAAGAAGAAAGCCCGCGTCGCCGCCAGCAAGGAACTCACCGGCCCGACCGTCAACATCACCGGTGACAAGGCCGAGCTCGTCAAGAAGGTGCACGACGCCCTCTACGCCTCCAAAGTCATCTCCTACGCCCAGGGCCTCGACCTCATCAAGACCACCGGCGAAAGCAAGAAGTGGAACCTCGACCTCGGTCGCATCGCCGCCATCTGGCGTGGGGGTTGCATCATCCGCGCCCGCTTCCTCAACAAGATCACCGAAGCCTACCGTGAGAACGCTGAACTCAGCAACCTCATGCTCGCCCCCTTCTTCAAGGATCTCCTCAGCAAGACCCAGCAGAACTGGCGTGAAGTGGTGTCCCTCGCCACCCTGAACGGCATCCCCGTCCCGGCCTTCTCCGCCTCCCTGGGTTACTACGACAGCTACCGCGCCGAGCGCCTGCCAGCGAACCTGCTCCAGGCCCAGCGCGACTTCTTCGGTGCTCACACCTATGAGCGCACCGACAAGCCCGAAGGCCAGTTCTTCCACACCGAGTGGCCAGAAGTGATCGGCTGATGACGTAAAGCGAGTTTTCCAACTCGCTTAGAAAAATCGTTCCACCCCCAAGGCGGCTGAGGCAACTCAGCCGCCTTTTTTCATGCAAAGTACTCATGCGCTTCAGCGCGTGACCACCCAGCGAACCCACGATCAGCGGCGGCCCCTCAACCTTGATCCACCTGGATCTGGCTAGATTGACCTTCCTGGCTCCTCCCCCCCTCTCCCCATCTCCTGTGAAAAAGAGGCCGGATCTGGTCGGATCCACTCGGATTGCCCAAAGCGGAGCGCGAGTGTCCTCACGCGCAGCCCCCCTCAGACTCTCTTCACCTTGATCCACTCGGATCAGGTCGGATCCACTCGGATCGCCTCCTTCTGAAACCACCGTTAACAACCGTAAACGGCTCCCCGGTTCCCGCCCCCCCTTTCCGCGTCTTCCGTGTATTCCGTGTATTCCGTAGGCCCACCCTCCGGCTCTGACTCCCCTCGGAAAAACCACCGCAAACAATCGTAAACCACTGCAAACGACCGCAAACGGCCTTGGTCATGGGTTCCTGGTCCTTGATGATTCCACACATAGCCCTTCACTGTCCACGATCTACCTCCGCGCTACAACGGACCCAAGCGGACCCTTTGGACATCATCCGTCCTCCTTCAAACTTTCGCGAACCCGCCTAACAACTATTTCAATCTTCCATTCTTCCTCGGCTTCTCATACGGACTCTCAAAAATCTGGTCGATCGGCAGGTCAAACACCGCCGCGATGCGGTAGGCCAGATCGAGTGAAGGCGAATGCTTCTCCGTCTCCAGCGCATTCACCGCCTGGCGTGACACACCGAGCTGCTGGCTGAGGTCTTCCTGCGTCATGCCGTGCTGGGCGCGCAGCACCTTGAGTTGGTTCTTCATCGGAAAAGGAAAGAGGTCAGCTCAGTTCGAACTGCGGATGAAGGGAGACACCGCGCCATGCACCAGCCAGAACAGCGGATACATGAGAAAGCCCGGCGCATGCCAGGCCTGCGCATAGCTCTCCATGAAGCCCCAGGCGCAGGTGAGCGCCATCGTGATGCCGCTGCTCACAATGAACCTCCGCGCCATCACCGCGCGCATAAATTCATCCGCATCCCGCATATAAGCCAGCAGCGCCCAGATATGCCCCGCCAGCGGCGCCGCCACCACCAGCGCCAGCGCGATCGCCCCGCGCGGCTTTGCATCATCAAAAGCCCCAAAGATCGCCGCCATGTTCACCGCCACATAGCCCGCCAGAAACAGCGAGGAGCGGATCACATACTGACGACGAATCTGATCCTGCGAAAGATGGGAAGGCGATAGTGCAGTCATAAGATCTTCAGAGTTGAGTTAACTGGATTGACTTGATTGTTAGGCGAACCGTTTCGCCTGTGTAAGGTTATCTTGACATAAACGCCGTGTTAAGTCAACATGACTTTGTGTAAAGGTAACGCGACATTCTGAATCGCGGTAAAAAACGGTCCAGGCGGACATTGCCTCCATCCAAGAGAACCCGCGTGACACCAACCGATGCAGAAGCTCACAGCGCCAAAGGAGCGCGGCGATTCACCCCGCAGCAGTGTGTTTCGCCCCCATGTATCGAGCAACCCTTATGACTGCTTCAAACCCGAGACGCTATGTCATTGAGATTAGCGTAATAGAGTGACTAAGGGCACAAGCAGCATGTTGTGTTGCCATCCACATCTGGTTTGAAGGCCAAAGGCCTTCCGCATCATAGCGAAGGGTTGGCGAGCCTTAGCGAGCCTACCCTGGAAGCCTACCCTGGTCATGAGCCAGTCGCCATCACCTCAAAGCGCGAACCCGGAACGGGTTCCGCATCTTTAGACACGGCCCCGCGTCTCCCCCGATCCAGCGCTTTCAAGAGACGCGGCTTGCACGCGCCTCAATAGCCAGTTGCGCAGACATCCCCATCACCCTCCTCCCAGTGCTATCGCTGGCTCTGCATCCATTGCGTGACCTTCTCCAGCACCTCATCCGCACGGTGAAAAAAGAGAAAATGATCTTCGCCTTCAAAACGGTGCTTGGTCACCTGCATGCCAGCACCCTCCATGCGAACGGCGTAGTCATCCACGCTGGTCCATGGCACACGATCATCGCTGCCACCAGACAGAACAAGCGCGGGTCGCGCGCCAAGACGTTTGGCGAGTTCTTCGGGTTCGATGCGATGGTGGAAGACCCCGGAGAGAAAAATGAGGGATCTAAAGCGTTGTCCGGGAAGTGATTCAGCCAGGCAGACACCTTTGCCACCATTGGAAAGACCCATCAGATGAATCTGATCCGGATCGATGGCAGCATGTCGGCCTGCATCCTGGATCGCCGCAGTGATGGCTTCATAGGCACCCGCTTTCTCCCAGTTTCCCAAGCCGAAGCTGGGTGCAATGATCGTGCATCCAATGCGGTCGGCAATCTTGGAGAGCAGCCAAACGTAAGCTTTGAAGTTGCCACCGCTACCATGCAGAAACACAAGAGTTCGTGAAGGCTTCGTCCGGTCAAGATTCGCCGGGATGTAGTGGTAGTAATGGCCGTTCCGAAACGACAAGCCAGCCATCTCGTTGTAGATGGAGGAGAGTGCCGAACCACAGACCTCAAACTCCGGATTCTGCTTCATCTCAGCATAGATGGCGTTGGTCATGGCCGAGAGCTCGCGGAACTGCGCACGATTGAAATACGGGTCCGTCATCAAGGCCGCATAAAAGCCGAGATTGATCTGGTCGATCTCTGGCACTGCACTGCCAGGGTGGATGCGCGGATAATGCCACCCACCATTTGAATAGCGGCTGTGAAGCCGCGCACTTTCTGAAGTGTGCCCATCAGGCGCGAGCGGTGCCATGACAAGCAGCGCAGCGACCCCAAATGCCAGAAAGCCCTGGCTCATACGAACCTGAACCTTGGATTTGCGCTCAGCTCCAATGCACCAAAGCCACGGCCCAATGCCCACGAGCAACGCGAAGCCTCCGATCCACCGCCCCGTGCCTTCGGAGGCCACCATCATGAGAATCATTGAACCGACCACCAGCATGAGCGCCAGCGCCAGGATGAAAGCTTTCAGCAGAGTTTTCAGGAAGGACATTCGGGAAGGTGTGTCAGTGTCTGAAGCAGTAACAAGTGTTCGATCTTGAACGGCGGTGGCGGAATGAACCCAATACATGCCGGGTCCTGCACATGACATCGATGCGCCCACAAGCCCCCTGAGATCCGATTCATAATCGAGCACGGTGATGAAGCCGTGAACTCCCTATGATCGCCAGTCCTGCACCAGCTTCACGTTATTTGATCGTCTCGAACCGGTTGCCGGTGACGGTGAGCCAGAAGGAAGGGAAGATCGAGTTGAAGGCCTCAGCAGGCGGATTGGCGACAGCGCTTTCGCATGTGCATGGCACGGAAGGCAGCCGCTGGATCGGTTGGCCTGGCGAGACAGGGCAGATGGACAAGAGCGCACGAGCGGAACTGGACAGGCGGCTGAACGCAGACGGCATGATCCCGGTGCATCTGACCACGAAGCAGGTGGAGCGCTTCTATGAGGGCTTCTGCAACGGCGTTCTATGGCCGTTGTTCCACTACTTGTTAGACAAGGTGCGGCTGGATGCCTGGGTGGACTGGCAGGCGTATCGGGAGGCGAATGAACTCTTCGCAGACGCTGTGGCGCGGCATTACCAGCCGGGGGACCGTATCTGGGTGCATGACTATCATCTCATGCTGCTGCCGGCGTTGTTGAGGAAGCGGCTGCCACATGCCTCGATCTCCTTCTTCCTGCACATTCCGTTCCCTGCGTCCGGGGTGTTTCGCATCCTCCCGTGGCGTCGGGAGATTCTGGAAGGCTTGCTCGGCTGTGACTTGATTGGCTTTCACACGCACTCGTATCAGCGGCAGTTCCTGTCATCGCTACTGCGCCTACTGGGACTGGAAACCCAGGTGGATTCCGTGACCTATGACGGCCGCATGGTGAGAGTCGGAGCGTTCCCGATCAGCATCGATACCGAGCATTTCATCAAGGAGTCCTCGACACCGCGAGTGGAGGAAGCCGCAGCCAAGATGCGCGAACAGAACACAGAATGCAAAATCCTGTTCGGCGTGGACCGGCTGGACTACACCAAAGGCATGCGCCGCCGCGTGCTCGCCATCGAGCGCCTGCTCGAGCGCTCACCAGGACTCGCCGGGAAGTTCAGATTGATCCAGGTGGCATCACCCTCGCGCACAAAAGTGGAGGCCTATGCACAGCTTCGTCGATCTCTGGACGAGCTTGTGGGAAGAGTGAATGGCCGCTTCTCCACCGTGAACTGGTCGCCCGTGCAGTATCTGTATCAGACCATGAGCCTGGAGGATCTGATGCCCCTGTATCGCGCCGCAGATGTCATGGTGGTCACACCGACACGAGATGGCATGAACCTCGTGGCAAAAGAGTTCGTGGCCTGTCGCAATGACAACGACGGCGTGCTGGTGCTCAGCGAGTTCACCGGCGCCGCCTGGGAGCTCGGCGAGGCCGTGCTGGTGAATCCGTATGATATTGATGGCATTGCCCGCGCACTGCAGCAGGCCATCACCATGCCCGAGGAGGAGCGTCATTTCCGCATGACTCGTCTTCGGCAGCGCATCCAGCGCTGGACCGTGCATGACTGGGTGAAATCCTTTGATGCCGCCTTTGCGCAGGTCACATCTGAAAATGAGCGCCTGCGTCAGAGCACCGTGCTGCCTCCTGAGGAAGTGCTGCGCATGAAGAACGCGGAACATCTGGTCCTGGTGCTCGACTATGACGGCACCCTGGTGCCTTATGCCGGCCTGCCAGAGCTCGCCGCGCCGGACAAAGAGCTCTACGAGCTGCTGGAGGCATTGATCGCCAAACCTAACATTGAATTGCACATCGCCAGCGGCCGCCCGCGTGAGACCATGGAGCGCTGGTTTGGCGGGCTTGACGCGGCCCTGCATGCCGATCACGGCTTCTGGAAGCGCGCTCGCGGAGCCACAGAGTGGACCACCATGGGATCCCTGGAGGCTGGCTGGAAGGAGAAAGCCAAGGTGATCATGGAGGAGTTCGCTGCACGCACGCCAGGCTCATTCGTCGAGGAGAAGACCGTCGCGCTGTGCTGGCACTTCCGGCTGTGCGAGTCGCAATTCGCCGAACTTCAGGAAAGAGAGCTGCGCCTGCATCTCGCGGATCTTTTCAAGAACCATCCCGTGGAGGTCATGCGCGGAAACAAGATCGTGGAGCTGCGCCAACTTGGTATTCACAAAGGCCTCATCGTTTCAGCCTTGAGTGCCGCAGGACCGGAAGATGCGCTGCTCGTCGCCGTCGGAGATGACACCACAGATGAAGACATGTTCCGCCAGATGCCTCCGGACGGCATCAGCATTCACTCCGGCTCACTCGCGAGCCGCGCGAGGTATCGGCTGGCCGGGCCGGCCGCGGTGAGAGCCGTGCTGAGACAGCTGGTGGAGGGATGATGAGGAGTGGCTCTCGGCTGACACTTTCTTTTTTACTGAGTTCAGCTCTCTCATGGGTCCTGCTTGCTGGCACGGACGTAACCTGACGATGCATGCCTGAACGTCATTTCATCATCGTACTCAATGAAGAGGCAGGCACCGTCGTGCGCCTGGGAAGGAAGCAGGTGATCGAGACGGTGACGCAGGCCTTTCGCGAATCCGAAGTGCGCATCACGCTGCACGCCGTGCCGGGCCGCGAGGTCGAGCGCCATCTCAAAGACGCCGCCGCCAGTGAGGCAGATGCGGTGATCGTCGGTGGAGGTGACGGCACCGTGGCCAGCGCGGCCACACTGCTCGCAGGCCGCAATAAGACGATGGGCGTGCTTCCGCTCGGGACCTTCAATCTTGCCGCGCGTGATCTCGGCATGCCGCTGGATCTGGAGGAAGCTGGGAAAGCCCTGGTCACGGCACCCGTCGTGCCCATGGATGCCATGGAGTTGAATGGAAAACTGTATCTCTGCCTCATGGTGCTGGGCTTTTATCCCGCGCTCAAAATGGCTGCGCCAGAGTATCACGGCTGGTGGATATTCCGCGCCCTGCGCACGCTGCGTGACTCGCTGCGCCAGGCAGCCACCTTTCCCTCCCTGGGCTTGACGCTGGTGCATGAGGGAAAGGCCAT
This sequence comes from Prosthecobacter gellanilyticus, assembly GCF_007992435.1. Taxonomy (GTDB): domain Bacteria; phylum Verrucomicrobiota; class Verrucomicrobiia; order Verrucomicrobiales; family Verrucomicrobiaceae; genus Prosthecobacter; species Prosthecobacter gellanilyticus. The sequence continues at coordinate 192,489 of NZ_BKAG01000006.1, forward strand.
CGAGTGCCGCACACGCGCCGTGATCATCGCAAACAACGACTATGAGGATGTCTTCGGCGTGCTGCCGAAACGCGAGAGCCTGGATGGCGGCTTCTTCACCGTGCATCTCTCCACCCATCGCTCACGCTATGGCATGATGAAGTCCTTCTTCGCCTGGCTCTTCGGCCGCTGGAAGGAAGATCGCGAGGTCAAACGCCTGCGCACCACCGAGCTCGAAATCCACGCCCGCAAAAAACGCCACCTCCCCGTCATGATGGACGGCGAGGTCGACCGCCTTCCCCTCCCTCTGAAGATCACCCTCAAACCAAAAGCCCTGAACGTCCTGGCTCCGAGGAAGGCAGAGGAAAAGGAGAAGGAATGAACTTGAAGCAAGTGATAGAGCACAAAAAAGCGGAGCCCGCCCCAAAGAGACAGACTCCGCCATGATATCACTATTCGTTATCCCTTGAGCAGCGCCGGCAGCGCCGAAACCGGTACAGCTTCGTAGCTGGAGGGGCTCATGGAGTAGCTGGCGCGGCCTCGTGAGAGGCTGCGGATGGCGCCGGCATAACCAAAAAGCTCCGCCAGCGGCACCTCGGCAAGCACGCCTGCCTCGGCACCACGCTGGTCGATGCCCACGATGCGGGCGCGACGGCGGTTCAGATCACCCAGGATGTCTCCTTGATGATCCTCCGGCACGGTGCACTCCACGCGCATCACAGGCTCCAGCAGCACAGGGGCTGCGGCACGCACGGCCTCGCGCAGGGCCTCGGCAGCAGCCAGGCGGAAGGCTTGGTCGTTGGAGTCCTTGGCATGGCTGGCGCCATCCACAATGCGGACCTGCAGATCCACCAGCGGACTGCCCGCCAGGGGGCCGGCCAGCGCCGCATCCTCGATGCCGCGATGCACGGAGTTCATGAAGGCGGCAGGAATGGTGCCACCGACGACAGCGTCCTCGATGACCACGCCTGAGCCGCGCTCCAGAGGGCGCAAAGCGAGCTTCACACGCGCATACATGCCGCTGCCGCCATTTTGCTTTTTCAGCAGATGATCGGCTTCAGATGTGCAGGTGATCGTCTCACGACACGCGATTTCAGGGGCACCTGCGATCGTCTCCAGGCTGTGTTCGAGCCGGAGCTTTTCGCGGATGACCTCGAGATGCAGCTCACCCATGCCGGAGATGAGGCACTGACCCGTCTCCTCATGCGTGCGCACGCGGAAGGTCGGGTCCTCATCACTGAGGCGCGAGAGCGCGGTGGCCAGTCGTGATTGATCCACCGAACGCGCAGGCTCGATGGCCATGCTCACCACAGGCTCCGGAAACACCGGAGGCTCCAGCGAGACAGGATGCTCAGGCAGACAAAGAGTATCGCCCGTGCTGAAATCTCGCAGGCCGGAGATGGCGCAGATATCGCCAGCATCCACCTGCTCAAGTTCATCACGTCGATCCGCGAAGACGCGAAGGAGTCGGCCACAGCGCTCGGTTTTGCCGAGGCGTGGATTCACCAGCGTCAGACCTTTCTCAAGGCTGCCGGAATACACACGCACATAGACGAGACGGCCCGCCTGCGGATGACGCACGACTTTGAAGGCCAGCGCTGCCAATGGCGCAGTAATGGGGCTTTCACGCCGCACCTCTTCAGGCGCAGGCAGAAAGTCCACCACAGCATCCACCAGCGACTGCACGCCGATGTGCTTGTAAGCACTGCCGCCAAGGACGGGAATGAGCTTCCCGGCAATGGTCTGACGACGCACAGCCTCACGCAAGGTGAGAGCAGGTACGGGGCGCTCCTCGAGCCAGAGTGTGGCGATCTCGTCATCGAGATCTGCCACGGCCTGGATGAGGGCACGACGGGCCTCATTCGCCGCGTCACGCCAGTCTTCAGGAATGGCTTCCACGGTGAATCCAGTGGGCGATGTGCTGTCGGCACGCAGCGCCCGCTCATCGATGAGATCAATCTGACCGATGAGGTCCGCTTCCGCTCCCCAAGGAAGCATCACGGGCCAGGCGTTGGCACGTAGTTTGTGACGCAGCTCATGCACCACGCGGGTGAAGTCCGCGCCGAGGCGGTCCATCTTGTTGATGAAGGCGATGCGGGGCACGCGATAGCGGTCCGCCTGTCTCCAGACGGTCTCGCTCTGCGGCTGCACGCCGCCCACGCCGCAGAACACGGCGATGGCGCCATCGAGCACGCGCAGAGAGCGCTCCACCTCGGCCGTGAAGTCCACGTGGCCGGGTGTGTCGATGATGTTCAGCCGGTGCTGCTGGCCTGCAAACAGGCGCGTGAGCGCCTCCACAGGACGTGGTGTCCAGATGCAAGGAGCTGCGGCGGAGGAGATGGTGATGCCCTTGTCCTTCTCGATCGGGGAGAAGTCCGTGGCCGTATTGCCGTCATGCACGTCTCCGCAGGTATGAATGGCGCCTGCGTAATAGAGAATGCGTTCGGTGAGCGTGGTCTTGCCCGCGTCAATATGCGCCGCGATGCCGATGTTTCGGATGCGTGCGGTGGAGTTTGTCAGATGAAGTTTCATAGAGTCAGATTTCCTGTGTTTCGGAACGTGCTGCTCCCCGGCTGGATATGAAAAGGCCCTGATGCGGCATTCAGCATTCAGGGCTCCCGGGGATAGCAGCAAAATCTGACCAATGTCCTTATGACAACGTCATCCCGAGCCCTGGCCGAAGCCGGGCTGACGAAACTATTTTGAGGACGCGTGGTGTCATGAGCGTAAAGTTAGTTATGCCACGCTTGGATGATTTGTCAATGAGGCGGACAAAATGTGCTTTTCACGAAGATGAGTTCATGAAGAATGCCGCGGCATGAAATACACGCCTCTCCTCTGCTTTGCTGGCATCGCCTTTGCTGGATCGCTTTCTGCCGAGACGGATACTCCGGAGATGACCGAGGCGCGTGTCATGGGAGTGACCGTGCTGCAGTTGATGCACGAGAATTTGAAGGATCGAGACCCGGAGAGCGCACCGGGTGTCAATGCCTGGATGGCCAAGGAGGGGAAGACTCTCGCTGCACTGGACAAGGAGAAGCCTGACAAATCCTGGCGTGATCTGGACAGCGCGAAACTGGTGACGAAGAGCAAGAGCTTCTGGCAGCTCTACTACGAAGTGGTGCCTGGAGATCCGGGATTGGCGATGCTCCATGCTGGCTCATTGCTGGCAGCGGGAGATGCGGAGCGCGCGCAAAATATCCTGAGGCTCACGCTGCATCGTGGAGACTTGGAAGAGGAGACGCAGAAAATCCTGATCAGCGTCATGATGCAGTGCGGCGCTTTCATGAAGCCATCCCATGCACTGGTGGCGAAAGGGATCCCGCTGCATGACAAGGGCGACTATGAAGGTGCGCTGGCCCAGTATGACGCGGCCCTCCGCCTCTGGCCGAGAAATGGCTGGGCAGCCTATGAGCGCGGCACGACCTTCCTCTTTCAAGACAAAGGTGCCAGTGCCCGTGTCGACGAGGCCTTCGCCAAGGCTCGTGAACTGCAGCCGTTTCAGTTTCGAGCCTGGCAGGGCAAGACAGCGGACATCCCAGGCATGACGGAAATGCTCACCGGGTTGCCTGATCTCTGGGAGCCTTCGCTCAAGGACATCGACTTCGTCATGAAGCCGCTCGATTTGCTCAAACTGTCTGAGATCCTGCAACTGGCGGAGGTGGATGATCTGGCGCTGGTGGCGCGGCAGATCTACATCGTGCGGCGCGGACGCTACACGCCGGAGGATCATCCCTTCATCTCGAAATCACTTCGTCGGTTGGTGCCAGGCAAGGAAGCTGAGACGACGATCGAGAAACTCGGAGGTCCTAATTTCACAGCGATCCAGATCTTTGGCGCGCCAGTTCCTGGAAAGGCGAAATAACAAAAAAGATGGTCGAGAGATGATTGACAGCACGCAGAGTTGAGTGAGAATCGCGGCCCCACTAACTCAACCAGGAGGGCCCTAACCATATGAAGAATATTGATCAGCACGAGCAGGCCGCCTTTTTTCGAGCGCACTAGCAAGCGCCGCAAAGGCTACCCGAGCGAAACACGCGTGAAGCGCGGCATCCGCATTGTCCATGGAGACAAATGGCTGGAGGAAAAACTAGGACGGCAAGATCTATGCCCGTGCGGCTCCAACCGCCGGTTTCAAGAACTGCTGCCTCAGTGAAGGCCGCTACGAAGGCGCGGAACGCCACCGCTTTTTTCCGAGAGTGAGAAGAGCGGATACCCGAACGCACATACCACCAAGGCAGCATGAAGCGCACGGATTCTCTTTGAGGGGATCTGTGCCTTCAGCGGTCTGTGGTGCACATCGCCATCACTCTCACACATCATCACTTTTTCCAATTCGCACGCTTATGGGTGCATCACACGACAGTTTTATCAAATACCCGCGCACCCCGCACCTCTTTGGTTCGAAGGGCACGGACGACGACAGGCATATGGGAGCCAAGGACTCGCAGAAGTTCATCGCGGACCCGTCACTCATCGCGGAGGAAAAGGTGGATGGCACGAATGTGGGCATCCATTTTGACAGCAAAGGGCGCATGGTACTGCAGTGCCGTGGTCATGAGATCACGGAGGGCATGCATCCGCAGTATGATCTCTTCAAGCAATGGACCGCGGTGAAGCGGCCCGTGCTGGAGGCCATGCTGGCGGACCGCTTCATCCTTTTTGGCGAGTGGTTGTATGCGAAGCACAGCGTTTTCTATCGCTCGCTGCCGCACTACTTCTTCGAGTTCGACATCTATGACAAAGTGGAGTCCTGCTTCCTCACGCTGGAGCGTCGGTTGGCCATGCTGGAAGGCACCGGCATCCACACCGTGCCCGTAGTGCATCAAGGCGCGCTGAAGCATGAGCAACTGCTAAAGCTCATCACCGAGTCCGTCTTTGACTCGCAGTTCGACAACCCGCTCACAGGCACCATGGATGCGCGCATGGAAGGTCTGTACCTGCGTACCGAGGCGGGAGGCAAGGTCACGGGCCGCGCGAAGATCGTGCGACCGGAATTCGTGGAGCGCGTGAAACTCTCCGAGCACTGGCAGCATCAGCAGATGGTGCCTAACCAACTGGTGGAAGGAGCGGACATCTGGTCATGAGAACCTGGAAAGACATGCTGAAAGCCGCGGACGCGGACATTCTGGCCTGGGCTGCCGAGCAGCCCTGGGCGGAGCCCATGCGCCGCTGCGGCCAGGATGCCGAATGGCATGCCGAGGGAGACGTGTGGACACACACTGGCATGGTCTATAATCAAGTGACGCGTCTGGAGGGCTATGCGGATCTCACCCGTGTGGAGCAGGTGATCCTGCTCTTCGTGGCCCTCCTGCATGATGCCGGAAAGCCTGACACCACCGTGCTGGATCCCGAGACGGGGCGCACAAGATCGCCCAAGCACTCCATGGTCGGCGCGGCCATGGCGCGTGAGATTCTGCGCGCGCTGAAGTGTGATCTTCAGACACGCGAGCACATCGTGAACCTCGTGCGCTATCACGGCAGGCCGCCCTATCTTTTGGAGAAACAGGAACCTGAGCTGGAGGTGGTGAAGCTTTCCTGCCTGCTTTCCAACCGGCTCCTATATCTCTTTGCCCTTGCGGATACACGCGGACGGCATACGAAGGAGATGTCACGCCCAGAGGACACGCTGCATCTGTGGCGTGACACGGCCACGGAACTGGGCTGCTTCACGCACATGTATCCTTTCGCGAATGAGCAGGCGCGGTTCTTGTTTCATCGCGGTGAGCTGACCAGCCTGCACTACACTCCGCATGTGGATTACCGCTGCACCGTCACCATGATGAGTGCCCTGCCAGGCGCTGGCAAAGACACCTGGCTGGCCCGCGAGCGACCCGATCTGCCGGTGGTCTCTCTGGATGCCGTGCGCGAGGATCTGGACGTGGAAGCCACGGACAACCAAGGCACCGTGATCCAGGCCGCGCGCGAGCAGTGCCGCGAGCATCTGCGCGTGCATCGTGACTTCGCCTTCAATGCCACCAGCATCACCGCGCAACTCCGCAAACGCTGGATTGATCTCTTTGCGGACTACGGCGCGCGCGTGGAGATCATCTACCTCGAGCCCGAGCTCAGCACCATCCTCCGGCAGAACAAGCAGCGCCAGAAAGATGTCCCCGAAACCGTTATCCGCCGCCTGAGTGAAAAGGTAGAAATCCCCACCCTGGCCGAGGCACATGCGGTGTCCTGGATCGTGCCTGGGTGAATGAAGCTGATGATGGCGCAAGACGCGAGGTGGTAGGGACGATTGATTTGTCCGCTCATGAATCGCCTCATCCGCCTTGCTGTCCTGCTTTTGCCCATCTTTGCCACCGTGTTGTGCGCTGAGTTGCCTCAACCCACGCTGGAGCCGGTTCGACGCGCCGTGGACCTGAATCTTGGTGAGGCCGCAGAGGTGAAGATGGCAGACGGAGCCGTGGTGAAGGTGAAGCTGCTGGACCTGCAAGAGAAGGTGGACGCCATGGCAAAGGCCGTGCGCGAGGCGAAGGTGACCATTGAGGTGAATGGCGAGAAGGCCGTGCTCTCCAGCGCGAACTATCACCTGCCGCGAGTTGTCGGTGGCGTGCAGGTGGACTGTCCGATCACCAAAGGCTACAACGCCAACAGCACTGCCGACTCCTGGGGGCTGGAAAAGGATGCACGTTTGCGGATCTGGCCTTCTGGAAAGCCCTGGATCGAGCCCGGGACGTTTGTGTATCCGCTGAAGCAACGTTGGTTCGCCACGATGACACAGTTCTCCAATGAGCCAACCTATGTGGATGGTGGCGACAAGCCTGACCGGAAGAAGATTTACTATCACAACGATCTCGATTTTGGCGGATGCGAGGGATTGACCGAGGTCATCGCCGCGACGGACGGACTCGTGGTCAGTGTGGCGGACAAGCTCCTGGACGGCTATGCACTGACTCCCGCCAAGCCACGCTATGATGTGGTGTATGTGGTCGATGCACGCGGCTGGTTTTACCGCTACAGCCATCTCCACACCATCGATCCTGCGATCCAGCTTGGAGCGAAGGTGACCATGGGACAGAAAATCGGCATCCTGGGCAAGGAAGGCGCGAGCGGTGGCTGGACGCATCTGCACTTCGGCATCAAGAGCCGCCAGCCCTCAGGTAAGTGGGGCACGGAGGAAGCTTATGCCTTTGCCTGGGAGGCTTATGTGAAAGAGCAGAAGCCGGCGATCATCGCCGTGGCGAGACCTCATCACTTCATCCGTGCCGGCGAGACAATCACGCTGGACGGTAGCAAGTCTTGGGCAGCTTCCGGCAGCATCACGAAACACGAGTGGACCTTCACCGACGGCGGTAAATCAGATCAAAGCACCGTCACACGCACTTACACCAAGCCCGGCAGCTACAGTGAAATCCTGAATGTCACAGATGCCTCAGGGCACGTGAGCTATGACTTCGCAGTCGTGCAGGTGATCGGTGAGGATGAAAAGAACATCCCGCCTGCCATTCATCCGAGTTACTGGCCCACGATGAATCTGAAGCCCGGGCAGCCCATCACCTTCAAGGTGCGCACCTTCCGGGATCGCGGAGGTGAGACCTGGGACTTTGGCGATGGCACTCCGCCAGTGAAGGTGACCTCCGACGGCAGTGCCAAGCCTCTCGCAAAGGATGGTTATGCAGTCACCGAGCATGCCTTCGCAAAGCCTGGCGATTACATCGTGACCGTCGATCACTCCAATGACCGCGGCGAGCGCGCCGTGGCACACCTGTGGGTGCATGTGGAGGATTGATTCGGATCACAGCCTTCGTTTAAGCTTTCACCATGCGCCCCGCCATTTTGCTCTATCTTGCCGCCGTTGTCCTCTCCACCTCGATGGTGATGGCCGCAGGTGCGCCGTTCGACGTTCCAGGTCTAAAGAAGGACATCGAGTTCACCAAGGCGGGTGACATCTCACTGACTCTCGATGCCTATGTCCCGGAAGGTGAAGGTCCCTTTGCCGCCTGCATCCTTGTGCATGGCGGTGGCTTCACGAAGGGAGACAAGCACACCTTCATCACGCCGTTGTTTGAGCCGCTGACGAAGGCGGGCTTTGTGTGGTTCACGATCGACTACCGGCTCGCGCCACAGCATCAGTGGCCAGCTTGTGCCGACGATGTGAATGCAGCCATCAAGTGGGTGAAAGCACACGCCTCTGAGTACAAGGTGGATGTGAAGCGCATCGCGATCATCGGTGAATCCGCAGGTGGCCATTTGGTTTCCTGGGCCGGTGTGACCGCCACGGACGAAACGAAGGTGGCTGCCGTGGTGCCCTTTTATGCGCCGCATGATCTCGTGACCCATGTGAAGCGCCGGAACGAGATGCGCGGTCTGGGAGACCTGATCGGCAGCAGCGAGATGAACGAGGCAAATTTCAAGAAGCTCGAGGAGATCTCCCCCAGCCAGTTTGTGAAGCCAGGTTTGCCTCCCTTCCTCCAGATCCACGGCGATACCGACACCACCGTTGCGCATGAGCAGAGCGTACAGTTTGAAGCGAAGATGAAAGCCGCAGGAAACTCCTGCGAGACCATCACCGTCCCTGGTGGCGGTCACGGCATGGGCGGCTGGAGCAAGCTGAACTCCAACTACGCCGAACAAATGATTGCGTGGCTGAGGAAGGCCCTGAAGTGAGGCCTGCTGAGTCGGGATCTACGCAATCCACTCCTTGATCACCCTCCCCGAAACATCCGTCAGGCGGAAGTCTCGTCCAGAGAAGCGATGAGTGAGTTTCAAATGATCAAAACCAAACTGATGCAGCATGGTGGCGTGGAAGTCGTGGAGGTCCACGGGATCACGCACAATGCCCCAGCCGATCTCGTCCGTCTCACCATAGGTTAGGCCGCCTTTGAGGCCGCCCCCTGCGGCGAGCATGGTGAAGGCGAAGGGGTGGTGATCGCGGCCGGTCGTGTTCGGATTGCCACCCCGGTTCTCGCCAAGCGGCGTGCGGCCGAACTCGCTGCCGAAGACCACCATGGTATCATCCAGCAGACCACGCTGCTTGAGATCGGTAAGAAGCGCCGCAACGGGTTGATCCGCCATGCCGGCGTTGTAGGCGAGCTCGTTGTCGAGGTTTGAGTGATGATCCCACGAGGCATGCATGATGCTGACGAAGCGCACGCCGCGCTCCACCAGACGCCGCGCGAGCAGGCAGTTCGTGGCGAAGGACTTGTACTGGCCAGGACCACCACCACGCGAGGCCTTGATGGGCGGATCGGCGCGATCCACGCCGTACATCTCCAGCGTCTTCGCGGACTCGTCCTTGAGATCGATCAGCTCCGGCGCAGCCGCCTGCATGCGGAAGGCGAGCTCATACGCGGCGATGCGGCTGGCGATCTCCGGATCGCGGAACTGATCATAGCGGCTTTGATTCAGTTCCATCAGCGCATCCAGACCCTTGCGCTGCAAGGCCATGGGCACTCCAGGCGGATTCTTCAGATTCAAAACGGGCTCTCCCTGATTGCGGAACAGCACACCCGCATACGAGGATCGAAGGAAGCCGCTCTGCCAAAGCGAAGCGCCACCGCTGGTTCCACGACCCGCGCTGAGCACGACATAGCCGGGCAGGTTTTTCGACATGCTGCCGAGACCATAGTTCAGCCACGACCCAATCGTGGGCAGGCCAAACGCAGCACGCCCGCAGTGCAGCACAAGCTGGCCCGGATGGTGATTGAACTGGTCCGTGTGCAGGCTGCGGATCATGAGCCAGTCGTCCGCGTGCTTCGCCATGTGCGGGAGGTAGTCGCTGAACTCCATGCCGCTCTGCCCGTGCTTCTTGAAGACACGCTTGCTGCCCATGATGCGCGCCGTTTCCTTGCGGATGAAGGCAAAGCGCACGTTCTTCGTCATGCTGTCCGGCAGCGGCTGGCCATGCAGCTCGTTGAGCTTCGGCTTCGGATCAAAGAGGTCCATCTGGCTCGGCCCGCCTTCTAGGAAGATGAAGATGCAGTTCTTCGCCTTCGCTGGAAAATGCGGCTCACGTGGCCGCAGCGGATCCGTGCTAGCCACGGTGTCCGCGCGCAGGATTCCCTCCTGGGAAAGCAGCGCGCCCAGGCCCATCATGCCAAGGCCGTTCGCGCTCGTGGCGAGGAACTCACGACGTGTCTGCAGGATCTGATGTTCGACGGGGTTCATGGTGAGTTACTCGCGGGTGATGAATTCATCCATGTTCAGGATGATGCGGGCGGTGGCGATCCAGGCGGCATTTTCTTCGGGCTTCACGCCAGAGGCAGCATGGGTGCCGAGGGTAAGCTTGGCCTCGTCTGCGTGAGCTTGGTAATAAGCACGAGATTCGGCGAGGAGGTCCCGCAGCACTTGGATTTCCTTGGGGGTGGCTGGCCGGGTGAGGCAAAAGCGGAGGGCTTGGGCAAGGCGGGAGGTGTCATCACCGGGAGCGCGAAGCACACGCTCGGCGAGAGCTTGCGAGGCTTCGGCATAGGCCTCAGCGTTGAGAGTGGTCAGCGCTTGAAGCGGAGTGTTGGAGACCGTGCGCTTGACGTTGGTGATGTTCGCGTCCGGGCAATCAAATGTAGTTAGGTCAGGATGTGGGGCGGTGCGCTTGAAGAAAGTGTAAAGTCCACGGCGATAGCGATCCGGTCCGGCGCTCGTCTTCCAGGAAAAATTCCCCGCGTAACTGAGCGCGGCGACATCCGCCGGCATCGGCGGGAAGACGCTGGGGCCACCCATGGTGGGGGCGAGCAGGCCGGAAGCGGCGAGGCAGAGATCGCGCACGATCTCGCCCTCCACTCGGAGGCGGTTCTGACGCCAGAGGAGCTCGTTCTTGGGATCGATCTCCAGCATCTCGGCACGGTGTTTGGACTCCTGCTTGTAAGTGGCGGAGGTGAGGATGAGGCGGAGGAAGGCCTTGCGGCTCCAGTCTTGCTTGATGAACTCAGCAGAGAGCCACTCGAGCAGTTCGGGATGCGTGGGCTTGGCGCCGCGAACGCCGAAATCCGTGGTGGTGCTGACGATGCCTTCACCGAAAAGCTTGGCCCAGATGTGATTCACGGTGACGCGAGGTGTGAGCGGGTTTTCCGCGCTGACGAGCCAGCGGGCGAAGTCGAGCCGCGAGGTGTCTTTGACCTTCGGCAGCACGGCAAGCACACCGGGCTGCACCTCATCCGCAGGTTGGAGGAAATCACCACGATACAAGACATGGGACTTGCGAACGCCGGAGGTGCGCTGCGCGATGACGCGCGCATCCATGAGCGGCGGCTTCGGCAGTCTGGCTTTCGCGGTTTCAAAGGCCCGTGCGGCGGCAATCACATCAGCATCAACCTTTTCCATCCAAGCCCAGAGCGGCAGGATGACAACGGGGTTCCGGCGCTTCGGCTCCTCACTGAGAATTTTGACGACTTCCGCAGGGGCGATGCTGTCTTCCGTCACATCACTGCTGCCGAGCACACGGAAGCGGCCCAGGGTGTGCTCGGTGCTTTTGAGGTATTCCTGCTCGATGCGCAGGAAGAGCTTCTCCCCTGCCGGAGGCGTGGCGATTTGCCATGTTATTTGTTGGGCCTTGCCAGTGCCGCCCTTGATGGCCCAGCCAGTTTGTGGATCAGCATCCAGAGTCATGGCGGCGGTGAAACCTTTTTGCTCGATGCTGGCCTTGGGAGTGTGCAGCGGAACTTCACGGGCTTCGGAGAGGCTTTTGCCATGCAGCAAAGTGATGGTGCCGAGGACGAAGTTGCCATTCTTGCTGCGGCCAGGACCTTTGGAGGGCAGGGAATCATCCGGCAGCACTTCGATCTGGATCGCGGTGAGTGGCTTCGATGATGATGTGAGCTCGATCGTATAGGTGTCCGTCGCTACAGGCTTGCCGATGGCGAGTTGAGAGCCATCGGGAAGAGCTTTGAACTTGGTTTTCGACTTCGCGGCGATGCTTGCGATCTCTAGCGGGGCAAAGGTGGCCTTGGTGGCCTGCTTGCGAGCTTCCGCGAGCCTTGCCTGCACGACCTTTTCCCACTCGGGGAGCTTGGCGGGAAGCTGAGCCTTGGCGGCATCGAGCTGCTTTTGCAGTGGCACGAGCTTCTTCGCGGCATCGCCATTCGTCTTCTCATACGTGTTCCAGGCCTCGGGGCTGGTGGGGACCTGGCGGGTCACTTCATCGCCATTGTTATAGAAGGCGAAGAGCTGGTAATACTCCTTCTGCGTGATCTGGTCATACTTGTGGGTGTGGCATCTTGCGCAACCCACGGTTAGGCCAAGCCAGACGGTGCCAGTGGTCTCGGTGCGGTCCATGACGGCCTCGATGCGAAACTGCTCCTGATCCGTGCCGCCCTCGGTGTTGGTGAGAGTCTGACGATGGAAAGCGGTGGCCACGATCTGCTCAGGCGTGGGGTCTGGCAAAAGATCTCCGGCGACCTGCTGGATGGTGAACTGATCGAAGGGCAGGTCTTCATTCACAGCGCGGATGACCCAGTCGCGATAACGCCAGGCATCGAGACGAGCGCGATCCTTCTCATAGCCATCAGAGTCGGCATAGCGCGCGGCATCCAGCCAGTGGCGGCCCCAGCGCTCGCCATAGTGCGGGCTGGAAAGCGCACGGTCCACCATGGCTTCATAGGCCCGAGGAGATTGATCGGCGATGAAGCTGTCCACCTCCTCCGGTGTCGGTGGTAGGCCTAACAAATCATAGTGCACTCGCTTGATCAGCGTGTAGCGGTCAGCCTCGGGGGATGGGGCGATCTTCTTCTCCGCGAGTTTTGAGCGCACAAAGGCATCGATAGGATGCCCTGCGGCGGGTGGCTTGGGCTGCGTGATGGGTTTGTAGGCCCAGTGCTGGTCAAACTTCGCGCCTTCTTTGACCCAGGCTTTCAGCAGCTCGATCTCGGCGGGCTTGAGCGGCTTTTTGTCCTTCGGCGGCATGCGGTCATCAGGATCGTTGGTGAGGAGGCGCTCGATGACGGCGCTGCTGGCGATGTCGCCAGGGACGATGCCTTTGGTACCGCTCTTGAGCTCCTTCATGGCCCCTTGCTGCGTGGTGAGCACGAGACCGCCCTTGGAGCCGTCCGGCCCGTGGCACTCCAGGCAGTGCTCAGCGAAGAGGGGCTGGATATCGCGCGTGTAGTCCGCAGCTCCGGCAGGGAGGGCGGAGATCAGGCAAACCAGGGATGATGCGAGGCGGAGGTCCATCATCGGGAATAACGGTGGGGAAGGAGTGGTCCTGTCTTGGAGAGGGATGATGATCGAAGCAGAGTTGTTCAAGAGCGGGATAGTCCTGGTTCGCCACAGAGGACACGGAGGAGCACAGAGGTCTCAGAAGGGGAACTCTGTGTTCCTCTGTGCTCTTTGTGGTAGTCAGATTGGTGGCGGCCAGGAGGTGCTGAGCAGAAATGACTGCAACCTTTGAGCGGGCGGGGCGTTCAGAGGGTCGATTCCAACTCATGAGATCCCTTCGCCTGCTCTGTCTCCTGTCACTCCTGCCTGTGCTCGGTCATGCCCAGCTCACGTCCCAGACGGATGAGCGCTTGAAGCAGGGGCTCAAAATGTATCCGGAGGCGGACACGGACAAGGACGGCATCCTCACCATGCCGGAGGCCCTGGCGCATCTGCAGAAGATGAAAAAGGGCGGAGCTGGGGCTGGCAAGAAAGGCAAGACGGAGGAAGGGAAGCCGGGCGCGCTGAAGCCAGACCATGCGGATGTGGCTTATGACAAGCATGAGCGCTGCAAGCTGGACCTTTACCTAGCCAAAAATGCAACCACGTCGACTCCGCTGGTGATCATGATCCATGGCGGCGGCTTCCGCGCGGGTGACAAGGCGCAGTGGGGCAGCAACAAGACCACCAAGGACCTTTTGGACAAAGGCATTTCCTGCGCGGCGCTGAACTATCCTTTTCTGGATAGCATGCCGATTCAGGACATCCTGCGTGAATGCGGCCGCGCGGTGCAGTATCTGCGCTCCCGCTCCGGTGAGTGGAACCTGGACAAGACACGCTTTGCCTCCATGGGCGGCTCGGCGGGGGCGGGCACATCCCTCTGGCTGGCCACGCATGATGATCTGGCGGATCCGAAGGCGGAAGATCCGGTGCTCCGCGAGTCCACACGCCTGACCTGCGCCGTGTGCAATGGCACACAGGCGACGTATGATGTCACCCGCTGGGAGTCTTTCCTGGGCAAGGCCGGCCCCGAGGTGCGCACGAGCGAGGCTGAGGCAGCTCTTTTCTATCATCTGCCGTCGGTCGAGGCCTTTGGCACGGACTCTGGCAAGGCCATCCTGCGTGAGTGTGACATGCTGAGCTGGATCACGAAAGATGATCCGCCGCTGCTGGTGAGCAACTCGCAGGTGGTGGACACGCCCAAGAACCGTGGCGAGTGGCTGCACTGCATCCATCATGCGCGCGAGGTGTCTAAAGAATGTGCCGCAGATGGCGTGCCATGCATCGTGGTGCAGGACCAGCCGGAGCCGAAAACAGACACGCTGGACTTTCTGGTATCTCACCTGCTGAAGACCAAGGCCTGAAAGAGCTGTTTCCGCAGGGCCGTTTGCCGTCTTCACCCCCTGCATGAAGAAGCCTTTCCTGGTCACCTGTTTGTTTGCCCCCGTTCTTGCGTCCGGGGCTGTGGTGGATCAGGCCGGGACGGAGGAGTTTTTTGAGAAACGCATCCGCCCGCTCTTCATGGAGCACTGCGTGGACTGCCATGGTGCGGACAAGCAGAAGGGCAGCCTGCGGCTCGACCATCAGGCAGGCTGGCAAAACGGCGGCGACTCCGGCCCAGCGCTGGTGCCGGGGAAGATTGATGAGAGCCTGCTATGGAAGGCCGTGAGCTATGAGGATCGTGACCTCAAGATGCCGCCGAAGAAGAAGCTTTCGGAAGCGCAGATGGCAGATTTGAAGTCCTGGATCGCCGCCGGTGCGCATGACCCGCGCACGGAGGTGCCTGGAGGTGAGAAGCATGGCACTCAGTTGAAGGCAGACGGTTCCTTCTGGTCCTTCCAGACTCCGGTGAAGCCGGAGGTGCCAGCGGTGAAAAAGTCTGACTGGGCCGCGAATGACATTGATCGTTTTATTTTGGCGAAGCTGGAGGCTTCTGGCCTAACTCCGAGTGTGGAGGCGGATGCTGCCGTCCTGGCGAGAAGGCTGGCTTTTGATCTGACAGGCTTGCCGCCTGCTTCGGGAGGTGCGCAGAGTCTTGAAGCCAAGGTGGATGCGATGCTCGCCTCACCGGCCTTCGCGGAACGCTGGGCTTCGCATTTCATGGACATGTCGCGGTTCGCGGAGTCCTCGGGTGGCGGGAGGTCGCTGCCGTTCAAGGATGCGTGGAGGTTCCGTGACTACTTGATTGAGTCGATCCGCGACAACGCTCCGCTGGACCGGATGGTCACGGAGATGATCGCCGGGGATCTCTTGACGGCGAAGAATTCGGAGGAAAGGCGCAGACAGCTCACGGCCACGGGTTTCCTGGCGCTTGGCCCAACCAACTATGAGGAGCAGGATAAGGGCATGCTGCGCATGGACATCGTCGACGAGCAGCTTGATACCATCGGCAAATCGTTCCTCGGGATGACCATCGGCTGCGCGCGCTGCCACGATCACAAGTTTGATCCCATCCCGACGCGGGACTACTACGCGCTGGCGGGCATCATGCGCAGCACGAAGACGCTGAAGAACTACACGGACAACGTCGCGCACTGGATCGACACCCCCCTGCCGTTTGAAGGCGATCAGGAGGCGCAGCTCGTAAAGTATGAGGCAGTCGTGGGCGCGCTGGAGAAAGAGGTGGCGATGCTGAAGGACCAGCTGCGTGACGCGGGAAGCCTGAGCCTGCGGAAAAAGAAGTCGCTTTTGCCCACGGACCTGCCGGGCATTGTGGTGGATGACAGCGAGGCGCAGAAGGTGGGTGAATGGCGCACATCAAACCGCTATCCTCCCTTTGTGGGCGGTGGCTATCAGCATGATGACAACAAGGGCAAGGGAGAGAAGACGCTGACCTTCACGCCGAAGCTGCCGGTGGCGGGTCGCTATGAGGTGCGTGTGGCCTACAGCGGTGGTCCGGATCGGCCCGAGCGCCTGCCTGCGACCGTGCTGCATGCGGACGGCGAGGACCTGGTTTACTTCAAGCAGGCCACGGAGGCGTTGGACGGGCTGCAGTTTGCCACCATCGGCACATGGCGCTTTGAGGCCAATGGACAGAATTTTGTCATGATCTCCAATGCGGGCGCGGAAGGCTTCGTGACGGTGGACGCAGTGCAGTTCATCCCGGCGGATGCAGATATGCCGGACATGCCTGCGGCGAAGGTTTCGACTGAAGAGAAAGATCTCACCAAGCGGCTCGAAGAACTGGGAAAAGAACTCAAGAAGGTGAAGAAAACCTCACCGGGCCGCCCGGAAGCCATGAGCGTGGCGGACGATCCGGTGCCCGAAGATGCACGCGTGCACATCCGTGGTAGCACGCGCAATCTTGGTGCCCCAGTTCCACGCGGGTTCATCCAGGTGGCGATGAAGACGAACACGCCGGTCGTGCCTGCGGATCAGAGCGGGCGCTTGCAGCTCGCGCAGTGGATGACGAGCCGCGAGCATCCGCTGACCTCACGCGTTCTCGTGAACCGTGTTTGGCATTGGTTGTTCGGCGCGGGCATCGTGCGCACGACGGATAATTTTGGGGTGACCGGCGAACTGCCTTCGCATCCTGAGCTGTTAGATTACCTCGCCGTGAAGTTCATGGAGGAAGGCTGGAGCCTCAAAAAGCTGGTGAAGGAGATGGTGATGAGCCGCACCTACCAGCAGAGCAGCGAAGTCGCTCAGAGCGTGGATGTTTCGAAGGATCCTGACAATCGCTTACTCTCGCGCATGAACCGCAAGCGCATGGATGCGGAGTGTCTCCGTGATGCGATGCTTTCAGCAGCAGGCACGATGGACGGCGCTTTCGGCGGACCGAATGTGAGCGCGACGAAGGTGGACGCTAACGATCAGAAGATTCAGAACCTGGAGTATGGCTTCACCTTTGAGGACACCCGCCGCAGTGTTTACACCGCCGCTTTCCGTAATGTGCGGCACCCGCTGTTTGAGGTGTTTGATTTCGCGGATATCAACCAGCCGATCGGCCAGCGCACGACGAGCACCGTGGCCACGCAGGCCTTGTTCATGATGAACAACCCGAAGGTCATTGAGCAGGCTCGGGCTGCGGCGACGAAGGTGCTGGGTGAGACTCACCAGATGTCGGATCGCATCGGGCTCGCTTATCAGCATTCATTGAGCCGCGAGCCTTCGGTGAAAGAGCTGGAGCTGGCGCGGGATTATCTGGAGGCTTCGGTTTCCGGAAACGCGACGGAGGATGAGGTGAGGGATGTTTGGGCGCGGTTGATCCAGACGCTGTGGGCGACTCCGGAGTTCCGCTATTTGAGGTGAAGGCGTGGGTTTTGAGGAGCGCGGACTTTAGTCCGCTGCAGGCGTTCAACTGCATACGCAGGTTGATTCGCTAAACAGGTCTTCGACTCGAAGACCCTCAGCGTGTTGAAGCATGCTTGAGGTTTGATCGACCTGCTGCGGACTGACGTCCGCGCTCCTTGGGCCTTGGATGCGTGCGAAGTTAGTTAGACTTTTGCGGGTCTGGTGTGCGCACAAGCGGTGTCGACGAGGCACGGATTGCTCCGTGCCTCTCTGCCACCGCACTCCGGGACGCTATCGCGACTTCAGCGCTTGGCGTGCCTTCGCAGGATCAATGCTTCGCGAGGGACTCGAGGTAGTCGAGGAGGCTGGCGAATTCTTTGACGGTGAAGTTCATCATGAGGCCGGGAGGCATCATGCTCATGGGGAGCTTTTGGCGCTCTTTGATGTCGGCGGTTTTGAAGGTGAACTCCTGGGCGGCAATGTTGCGCAGCTTGACCTCGCTGGCGCCTTCGAGGGTGATGAAGCCCATCTGCTGGGTGCCGTCCTTGGCGGTGATCATCTCGCTGGCGAAGCCCTGGGCGATGGTCTTGTTCGGATCCAGGATGTTCTGGGCGAGATCAGGGCGCTTATAGGTCTGGGCGATGTTGCCGAGATAGGGGCCCTTCTGCGCCTGGCTTTCATTCGTGGTATGGCAGGCGATGCAGGTGGCTTTGGTGAAAATTTGTTCGCCGAGGGCGATGTCGCCTTTCTCTTTGAGCACGGCGGCGAGAGCTTCCTCGGGCTTCAGCGTCATGACCTTCGGCGTCTTGTCCTCGATCTTCTGAATCTTCATGGCTTTGGCAGCACGTTCAGCGGCGCCTTTGACCTGGGCATCAGCATCATCGAGGGCGGCGAGCACTTTGGAGGCGCTGGCCATGTGCTTGGTGGCACTGATGGCATCGATGATCTGCTTGCGGCGCTTTGGCTCGGCCCAGCCGGTTTCCTGGGCTTTGGCGGAGAGCTGGATGGACTCGGGGCTGCCGGTCTTGCGGCTGGCGAGGTTCAGCAAAGCAGCGTCTGCATACATGGACACGGGCCACTCGAGTTTTTCGGCGATCTGCTCGACGAGCTGGTGATGGTTCTCGAGCTTCGGTGAGTTCAGGAAGGCATTCAACGCAGCCTCGAAGTCCTTGCCGGACTCGGGGAGTTTCTTCAGCGCATCAAAGGTGGCGAGCGTGGTGCTCACGCCTTCGGCGCTGTCGGTTTTGGCGAGGGCGATGATGGCCTGGGAAAGCAAAGTAGTGCTGGGCTTTAGCCCGTCACCGGTTGGCGCAGTCGCTGCGGGCTGAAGCCCGGCAGTACTTTTCAGAGCCTTCACGAGCAGCGGCACGGTGTCGGCGGGGACTTCATCGGCCACGGCGAGCTGGGAGACGGCCTCGGGGATCATTTTGTCATCCTGCTTGGCGAGTGCGAGGATGCGCTTCAGGGCATCGTCAGAGCGGATGCGGTTGCGGTTCATCTCCTTCACGAGGAAGGCGGCTTCCTCAGGGCCTGCTTTCTCCAAAGTGTCACGCAGGGTGGCGAGGATCTTGTCCGTGGCGGCCCAGGCTTCAGGCTGGTAATACGGGCCACGGGTATCGGGACGGGTGCCCCAGGAGTCGCCCTTCCATTCACCTTCATGGAAGTGCAGGCGGCAGAGGGCGGCGAGGATGCCTTGACGCAATGTTGGTTCGGCAGCTTTGCCGAGACGGTCGATGAGGGCATCGACGACATCCGTCTGATGGATCATGGCCAGGGAGCGCAGAAGGCCTGCGCGATCACTGCTGCCACCATCCAGAGCGGCGAAGAGCTGCTTGCTGAGCTTGCGAGAGGCCGCGATGCGAATGGCGGTGTGAGTGATAACGGGATCGGAATTGGCGATGGCGGCGACGACTTCATCATCCGAGGCTTTCTCCTTCAGCGAGGCGACCAGGTTACGCTCGGCGGTGCGGAGGGTGGTATACTGGGCGAGGTAGCTGTCAGCCTGTTTGCTGGTTCGACGTGCGAGCTCGCGCTGGGCTTCGATGCGGCGGCGGTAGCTCTGGGGTGTTTTGAGGTCCAGAAGTTTAACCAATTCTGCGTCATTGAGTTTCTTGAAGTCAGGCAGGGCCTCAGCTTTGAAGCCCTTCGGCTTCACCTGGACGATGTAACCGACATCCGGGCCTTCCCAGTTGAAGGTGGCGCCGCGCCAACTGGAGGCGTAGACGCGGCTCATGGCGTCCACATCCGCATCGGTGGGGCGGGTCATTTTGATGAAGGGCTCGGGCTTGCGGGTTTCTTCAAACGTCGCGCCTTTGGGCTTCACCTGATGATGCCAGAGAGCGCCGGTGCCCCAGTCGGCGGTGAAGGGGGCGTTGTTCCAGTCGCCAAAGCCCGGTTCATCAATGTAGACAGCGCCGCAACCGCTGCCGCCGCCGTAGTCCGCGAGAGGCTGGATGCACTCGTCATTGAAGTTTTTGTAGAGGCGCGGGTAGCCGTGGTCCTCGCCGCCGGTGAAATGGTGGAAGCGCACATTCCAGCCGCCGCCGTCATTGGTGTTGTCGCGCGCGAAGATGTCCATGAGCGGGCTGATGGCGACCTCGAGGATGTTACGCGTGCCGGTGGAGTAGACTTCGAGTCCGCTGCCATCTGGACGGAAGCGGATCACGCCACCACCGCGATGCTGCAGCGTTTTCCCATCGGTGCCGGTGGCCTTCATGAAGCCGAAGTCACCGCCGGCGATGTAGAGCCAGCCATCAATGCCGAGGCTGAGGCCGTTTGTGGTATGGTCCGCAGGACGATCTTTGAATCCGAAGGCGATGTCCTTGATGAGGATGTTCTGCTTCTCAGCGACGCCATCATGGTCGGCATCGACGAACTCGCTGACGTGCGGAGGATGCACAAGGTAGAGGCGGTCGTTGTCCCAGACGAGACCGCGAGGGCTGTCCACCTCACAGAAGACCTTGGTTTCATCCGCGCGGCCATCGCCATCGAGATCGCGCAAACGAATGATGCGACCACGGTGAGGATTGCGGCCGAGGGAGCCGTTGCCATCCGAGGAAACGTAAAGCGTGCCATCCGGAGCAGCGGCGACATAGACCGGGTAGTTCGCGGCGGCGCTGTTGGCGAAGAGGGTGACTTCAAAACCATCCGCGACCTTCACGTCCTTGAGGATGGCGGCTTCCTGCTCGGCGGTGAGCTTGACGATTTTCGGGACGATGTTGCCTTCCGTTTTGTAGGCGTCCGCGCCATTTTTAACCGCAGATGGCGCAGAAGGCACAGATGGCTTGAGAGCGGTGATTCCGGGGCCTTTGAGCTTCACTTCACGGATGCTGGCCCAGCCGCCGCCTTTTTTGCCAAGGGCATGGACTTTGACAAAGCGGATGTTTTCAGCCTTGGCGAAATCGTTGGAGTAAGGCGCGCCTTTTTCGTTGGTGCTGCCATCGACGAGAGTGGTCCAGGCTTTGCCATCGGTGCTGGCTTCGACCTTGAACTGATACACGCCGTTGTTCTCCCAGGTGGTCTCGATGCCGGTGAGGGTCTGCGGCTTTTCGAGCTCGAGCTGGAGCCACTGCGGATACGAAGAACCATTGGCACACCAGCGGGTCTTTTCATCGCCATCCACGGCGCACCAGGCGAAGTTGTCTTTGCCGCTCTCCTCACTGCTGGCGGTGGCTTTGATGCCGGTGGCATTGGCGGGTGGTGCTGGCTTGGGCTTTGGGGCTTCAGCGGGCTTCGCGGCCACGTGGGTGACTTTGTTTTCACCTTTGAAGGCGGTCAGATACTCGGGCGTGAGCTTGTTGCAGGCCCAGAGCACGCCGCGGCTGAGGAGATCGAGGTAGCGGGCATCGGACACGGTGTCGTTGTTATGACCGATGGTGGTGCTGAAGCTGCGCGCACCGGCTTTTTCATTCGTCCAGGCGACGATGTATTCCACGTCCTTGGTGCTACCGTCTTTGTTTTTGACCGTCTGCTTGCCCATCGCGAGAGGATGCGCATCAAAGACATTCACGTTGTTATACAGCTCCTCTTTGATCGTGGTCCAGTCGGCGAGTGATTTGGTCACCGGGTGCTCTTTGTCGACAAAGGTGATGGCGATGGGCTCCTGCGGGCCGTGGGAGTTGGACTGGAGGCCGAGGTGCTTGAACCAGCGGTCCTCGCCGGTGCGGAAGCTGTGCATGGCGCAGTGCAGATGCACGGCGGGGATGGTCTTGTGCGCATCCAGGATGCGGGTAAGCGTGTCCTTGTTGTTCATGCTGGCCGCGCATTCATCGTGGATGATGATGTCGTAGCCCTTGGCCCAATCCGCCTTTTCATAGAGGGGCAGGGGAGGGTTCGTGGATTTGTCGTCCGTCCAGATCACGTCCACCTGCACATTCGCGCGGGCCTGGATGCCCTTGCTGAGGATCTCATGCTGCTTGGCATAATCATGGCAGCAGCCACCGGCGATGAGGAGCGCTTTGAGGGGCTCGGCGGCGAGGGCCGAGGCGGTGAGCAGAGGGCTGAGGGTGAGGAGCAGGAGGTGGCGAAGCATGAGAGAAAGAGGGCGCAGAAGCCGCACAAAAGGCGGGGTTTCTATCAGAAAAGTAGAAAGAAAAGGGTGGTAAATTCCATCCGCAGGGGACGGGGCAGGTGCCGCAAACTCTAGTTGGAGTGAAGGCTTTAGCCGATCTGGGCGTGTGGGAGGTGGCGAGATCGTTGGAGCCAGAGGCGCCTAAAGGCTGGACTCCAACGTGTGCTGGCGCGGATGATGGAACTCACTGTGCTCTTTGCGGAAACAAAAAGCCCCCAGGGGCTCTGGGGACTTGGATTGTTAGGTGGCAGCGCTGGAGAGCACATTGCATCATGCCCTGCATCGAATGAATCAGGAATCAGGACTCCTGATTCAGGAATCAAGAATGCCCTATTGTTTCTCAGGCTTGTCGAGCGTGAGGTAGGTGCGGCCTTTGGGGGCGCCGTCGCCGGGGTTGAAGGACTCGATGCGCATCTCTTTGAGCACGGTGGCGCCGTCCACCTTCTGCACCTTGGTGACCTGGAAGCGTTTGACCATCTTGCTGCGGGTGTCGTAGGCCTCCATTTTGGCCACGCCACCGCTCTCTTTCTCCACCCAGAGGTCCACCGTGTAGTAAGGGCCCTTCTGGTCCGGGGCGGTGACACGGATGAGCCAGCACTTCACGCGGGCAGCGGTGAGCCGGGCGGTGGAGTCCATCATTTTCACGTTTTTCCAGTAGGTGAAGCGCAGGGAGAGGTCTTCGTAATTGAAGTCCATGCCACGCACGGGCTCGGCGGCGTTCGCCAGAGGCACGGGGGAACTGCCGCCTGCCTTCACCTGCCAGAGGGTGGCGGGGGCGGTGGTGAGGTCCAGGTGGACGATCTCAGGCGGGGGATTTTTAAAGCGGAAGCGCATCACCTTCCCCGTCAGGGTCAGCTCCAGGGGCTCCACCTTGCCGGTGTCATCGTCACGGAGCTGGCCGTTCATCCGGTGATTTTGCAGGGCATAGCTGCGGCGCACGAGTTCCAGGACCTGCTCGGCATTGAGTTCCGGCGGGTCCTCAGCCAGGACGGGGGCAGGGACGAGGGGGGCGGCGGCCAGGGGGGCGAGGGCGGCAGCGGTGAGGAGTTGGCGGCGGTTCATGAGGGAGTAGAGGGAAAAAGAGGTCGCCAGGGCAAGGCCAATGGCGAGGGCGGTCATCGCGCGGTGGTGCTCCAGGACGAAAAAAGGGGCGCGCATAAGACAGCTCAGGTGGTCTACGCATTCAATCCAGTCTCCGGTCGGGTGCCAAAGAAATCTGTGGCAAGGTGGCCCGGACAAGGTTACGTGCTGTTTGAGTGCCCTCCGTGGGGGCGCTGTCTAAAGATCCCAGTAATGCAAGGCATGTCATCCCTCCAGGCTATCCGCGATGCCCTTGAGCAGTCGCCGGACAATGTGTCGCTCCTCCTTTTGTTTGGGCACGCCTCTCTCGATCAGCTGCATCTGGAAGATGCGCGGGAGAGTTTTGAGCGTGTCCTGGAGCTGGACCCCGATCACGGAGATGCCCAGCTGGGCGTCGCGAAAGTGCTCTTCATGCACGGAGAAACCTCCGGCGCCGCCGTGCGCGCGGAGCGTGTCCTCCTGCAGAATCCCATGAATGCGCAGGCGCATCTGCTTTTGAGCCGTGTGCATCTGGCCGAGGGCGACCGCGCCAAGGCGATCGAGCATTTTGAAAGTGCCGCGCAGATCGATGGCACGCTGAGTGATCCTCCCCTGGAGCGTGAGCTGGGCCAGACGATCCGTGATGCCCGCCGGACCTCTCCTTCCGCGATGATGCCAGAACCGCCGATGGGCATGGGTGGCGACACGATGGAAGAAGGCGAGACGCCGACGGAGTTCGCTGAAGACCCCTTTGACGATCCGCCCTATGACTGGCGGCCGGAGACCTTTTACGCCCCGGGAGATCCTGCCCGCTTTGGCGTGACCTTCAGTGACGTGGGCGGCATGGAAGAGCTGAAGGAGGAGATCCGCCTGAAGATCACCTACCCGCTGCAGTATCCGGACCTCTACAAGGCCTATGGCAAGCGCACGGGTGGTGGCATCTTGATCTATGGACCTCCAGGCTGCGGCAAGACCATGATGCTGCGCGCGGTGGCCGGTGAAGTGCCGTGCAATTACCTCTCCGTGGGCCTGCATGAGATCTTTGACCCTTACTTCGGCAGCACGGAGCGGAACCTGCACCAGATCTTCGAGACGGCGCGGGCGAACGCACCCTGTGTGCTCATTTTTGATGATCTGGATTCCCTGGCCCAGGACCGCCGCAATGTGCGGGAAAGCCAGCTCCGCAATCTGGTGAACCAGTTCCTCCATGAGATGGACGGCATGCGTGGCGAGAACAATCGCGTGCTCGTGATCGGTGCCACGAACCAGCCCTGGGCGCTGGATCCGGCGTTCCGTCGTCCGGGCCGCTTTGACCAGGCCATCTTCGTGCCGCCGCCGGATGCTCCCGCGCGTGAACAAATCGTTTCCCTGCTGGCGAAGGACAAGCCCATCTCGAATCTGGACGCCGCCGCTTTGGTGGAGGCCACCTCGGGCTTCTCGGGTGCGGATCTGAAGTTTGTGTTTGATCGCGCGGCTGAGATGACGCTCTCCGCCGCCATCCACAGCGGTCAGCCCGTGCCGATCAGCATGGACACCCTGCTGGCCGTGGCCCGTGCGCATCAGCCGAGCACCCACACCTGGTTTGAAGGAGCACGCGAGCATGCCCAGCATGCGCCGCCAGACACCTATGCCAGCGAAGTGCGGAAGTCTCTGAATGCGCCGACGCAGCAGCAGCGGGAACCGTGAGGGTGAGGTGATCCGTCCATCAATCCGACTGAATCCGACTGAATCCGACCTGATCAGGGTGGGTTTGATGGAGCGCGGATCTCCGAATCCGCAGCAGGGCGGAGCGCACTCGACGTGTGGAGTTTCACTGCGGGCAGACGTCACACGGCGGGCAAAATGTATCATTCTCGCTGAACTCCTCCGAAGGATGTTTCGAGGAGGGTTCAGCACGTTCTCTTCGTTCCACCC
>NZ_BKAG01000007.1 GCF_007992435.1 Prosthecobacter gellanilyticus
AGGCATTTGGCGCGAGCTTCCGGCATCCCTGCCGGGACGCGCGCTTGAAATGGTCTCGCGGTGTCATCTTCCGGTGGTTCTCGCTTCACCGCTTCGCGGTTTTGCTTCACCACCGGCTACCGGCCGTCGAGCCTCCGGCTCGTCATACATCAATGCATACATTCCACGGAACCAAGCCTACTTCTGCGTGATCACCACCGGAGGTCCGTCGAATTTCGGCTGGGTTTGCAGCACGGTGACATCCAGCGCTGCCTGCACGCGGGCGAGGTATTCACGAAGATGGGTCTTCACGCCGGTGCCTGCTGGGACGTCCTTGGCATTGAAGGCCTCGGCCTCCAAGCCGCGCTGGCGGGCCAGGAAGACGGCACGCTCGTTGTGGAACCGCTGGGAGACGATGATGAAGCGCTTCTGGCCAAAGATGCTGTCCGCGCGGACCACGGAGTCCAGTGTGCGAAACCCGGCATAGTCACTGTAGATGGCCTGCTCTGGAACACCGCGCTTCATCAGGGCTTCCTTCATGGCCGTGGGCTCGTCGTATTCCTTCGTGCTGTTGTCTCCGCTGACGATGAGCGCCTTCACTTTGCCGCTGCGGTAAAGCTGGGCCGCTGCATCCATGCGATACTCGAAGAACAGATTTTTCAACGAGCCGATGAAGGGTGAGCAACCGAGCACCAGCGCCACCGGCATGGCGGGCGCTTGATCGAGGGTCTCATGGCAATACTTCGCGGCCACGGACTCCACCCAGTGATCAGAGCCCCAGATGGCGACACCTGCTCCAGCCAGACCGAAGGCACCGAGCCCGGCCAGCCGTTTCCAGTTCAAGCGACGATGCATGAGAGACGTGAGCATGTGCGGACGATACTCCATCACTCACATCCGGCAGCAAAACTTCTCATCATGAACCGTCGTCACTTTCTCACTGCTTCCACCGCCCTGGCCGCGGCCCATGTTTACGCCGCGGATGCTCGGTTGAAGATCGGCCAGATCGGCACCACGCATGCGCACGCGGCTGGCAAGATGGCCTCCATGCGCGGGCTGCCGGATCTCTGGGAGGTCGTGGGCTTTGTGGAGAAAGATGAAGCTCAACGAAAGAGTGCTGCGGAATCCGAGACGTATCGAGGCCTGGCTGAACTGACCGAATCAGCACTGCTCGGTGACGCCAGTGTGAAGGCGGTGGCCGTGGAGACAGACATTGAAGATTCATGCCCCGCAGCTTTGCGTTGCATTTGGGCAGGCAAGCATGTGCATCTGGACAAACCTGGAGCTCTGGATCACGACGAGTTTCAGTCCATGCGCCTGGAGGCGGACAAGCATGATCTCACCGTGCAGATAGGTTACATGCTGCGCTACAATCCTGCCTTTGAGCTGCTCTTCAAAGCCGTGCGTGAAGGTTGGTTAGGTGAGATCACCGAGATCGATGCCGCGATGGGCAAGCTGGCAGAGAAGAGCACGCGTGGCGCGATCCGGAAGCTGCCAGGCGGCGGCTTCTTTGAGCTCGCGGGCCATGTCACGGACGCGGTGGTGACTTTGCTCGGCAAGCCTGCCGCCGTGCATGCTTTCTCGACTCCGACGACGGATGATGGCGTGAAGGACAACCAGATGGCGGTGCTCGAGTATGCGAAAGCCACGGCCGTGATCCGCTGCAATCACGCGGATCCCTTTGGCGGGCCGCGCCGGCGCTTCAATGTCACCGGCACGAAGGGCACGTTTGAGATCCTGCCGCTTGAGTCCGGCAAGGTGAACCTCTCGCTGTCT
The DNA here is from genome assembly GCF_007992435.1 of Prosthecobacter gellanilyticus. GTDB lineage: Bacteria > Verrucomicrobiota > Verrucomicrobiia > Verrucomicrobiales > Verrucomicrobiaceae > Prosthecobacter > Prosthecobacter gellanilyticus. Next base: position 1,756 of record NZ_BKAG01000007.1, read on the forward strand.
GAGGCCAAGGGCGGTTACAAGAAAGGCACGCAGTCCATCACGCTGGAGGTGCCGAAGGATCGCTATGTCGGTGAGTTCAGAGATCTCGCCAAGATCGTGCGTGGCGAGAAGAAGCTCGCCTGGAGTGCCGCGCATGACATCGCGGTGCATGAGACGGTGCTGCGTGGAGCCGGGGTGTGGTGAGAGCTTGACCAGTGACCTTCTTGACGACAACTACCCACCCTCATGTCCTTCCCCTTCCGCTCTCCTCGTGACACCGTCGGTGGCATCACCGTCCTTGGCCGTATTCTGGACAAGATCCGCTACAACGCCCGCGAAGGGAAGTTGCCGGACGGTTATCATCTCGACTTCGTTCCAGGCAGCCGCACCTTTGATGACCGCATCTGCACGCTGCTGGGCGTGAGCTTTGCAGATCTCACGGCGCGCACGTTGCAAGGCGGCACGGATGAAGACGTGCTCGAATGGTGCTTCCAGCAGGGCCGCAAGCCGGATGACGAGCACATCCGCCTTTTCAATGGCTTCATGTTCAAGCGCGGCTGGCGTGACGAGGCCACACCGGGTCTCATTCAGCAGCGTGCCGAGGCAGGTCTCGCGCATCGTGAGGACATCGTCACCTTCTTCGACCTCATGGATGTCGAAGAAGGGCGCATGCCTTGATCATTTCCGCAGCTTGTCCCGCATGAAAAGGGCCGCGCCGAGAGGCAGGCCCAGGAGCCAGAGCAGCCTCGGCAAGCCGGGGCGGAGGCTCTGCCATTGCTGCATAAGACCTGTGCCATGCAGCAGGCTGAAGCGTGAGAACTGCACGGCCACACGGAACAAGCGCGCAGGTGCTACGCGAACATACTTTGCTTCCAGGTTCAGCACCATGCCAAACATGCGGCGGTGGCCGTCGGCATTGCGTGAAGGATCAGGCCGGCCATGGACCAAGGACGGCGCATCCATCCAGTAGATGCGCAGTTGCTCGTTCACATGGCGGGTCTCGTGGTTCTGCGAGACCTGGGACCAGACATAGGATTCGGGAATGAAGTTGCCGGTGCAGTCCTCAGGGAAGGGGAACTGGCGCAGCACATCCAGACGCAGGAAGCCCCATTTCTCTCCATGCACATGGTGGATGTAGTCGAGCTCCGCCGCTGTGCAGTCGAGCGGTGCATTGGGGAACTCGCAACCCACCAGCTTTCCATCCTGGTCCTGGCAGAGTCCGGTGACGCCGGAGAAACCTGCGCGTTCGCTTTCAGGAATGCTCTCCCAATGGAAGCGCAGACGCTCCAGAGCCTGCGGCACGCAGCCATCATCGGAATCCAGTTTGATCATCATCTGTCCATGAGCCACGGCGAGGCCGTGATTGTGCACACGATGCGCGCCTCCATGCGGACGCGGCTCATAGCGGATGACGGGCAGCAGATTCTCCGCCTGCCACTGGGCGACGAGCTCCGCAGTGCCATCCGTGGAGCCATCATCGACGATCAGCCATTCGAAATCACGGTTGGTCTGCGCCTTCAGGCTGTCGTAGCAGCGATGAAGGGTGTGGGCCCGATTGTAAGTCGGGGTGTAGACGGTGAAGAACGGGCCTGCCATGCAGAATAGCGGAACTGAACGATACCAAAGCGCAGGAGTCCAGTCTCAATCGTTCTTCACACCTGCCACCGGCAGCCCGCTGGGCACGCGATCTGGCACGGTGGTGTCATAGCTGTCCGCGTTCAGCGCCTCGAGAAAGGCTTCGATGGGCGCCTGGTCCTCGGGCAGCATGTTCATCCTGCGTAGAAGGGGATCGAGCGCTGGCAGGGTCGCAGTATCCGCTCCTTCCAGGGTCTCTGCGGACTGATCCATGAGCCGGTCATAGAAGAAGAGCACGCTGCCGACAGTCAGCTCACCTCCGTGATGCATGTAGGGGGCGGTGAATTTGAGATTTCTCAAGGAGGGAGTACGGAACTCGTGGCGGCTGGTCGTGCTGTCGGTTAGGCCGATGGCGTGCAGCTTGTAGTCGGAGAGCATCGGCCCGTTGTGGCAGAGGGAGCAGCCAGCTTTGTGAAAGACCTGCATGCCGTGCTGCTGCGCGGGTGTCATGGCCGCCTTGTCGCCACGCATGAAGCGATCAAAGGGTGTGTCGGGGGTGATGAGAGTTCTCTCATACGCCGCGATGGCTGCGCTGACGGTCTTCACGGTGATCTTGGTCTCGAAGCGTTTCACATACTCCGGGATGGCTTTGATCCTCTGCACCATGCTTTCCACGGCCTCCGCCTCGGTGCAGGCATCCCCGCGCATCTCCTCATGAGCGCGAATGGGGATGATGACCTGCGCTTCCAGGCTTTGGACACGGTTATCCCAGAACATCGGTGACCTCGATGGATCCAAAGGCTTGCCGGATTCGATGCCGTTGAAGGCTGCGTTCAGGAGGGTGGGTGTGTTGCGCCTGGAGGGCAGAAACTCTTCTCCTTTCACCAGCATCCGGCTCGGGCCGAGACCGCTGGCATGCACGCCTAGCGGTGTCGGTCGTGCATCGGCCCAACCAAAATTAGGATGATGGCAGGTGGCGCAGGCCACTTCACGAGTCGCGGAGAGGACGGGATCAAAGAAAAGCAGGCGGCCGAGCTCAACCTTCGCCGGGCTGTCCTCCGGAAGAGCGGCTGAGCGTGGCAGGGCATCGATCCGAGTGCTGGACGATGGTTCATCCGCCCAGGCGAGGGTGGCTGAGAGCAGAAGCCATGAAAGGTGCCGCTTCATGATCTCACGATATGAATCAATCACTAGTTAGGCAGCATCACCACATCCATCGCCGCGGCCATGAGGCGTGTCGCATCTGTGGAGGGCTGGCGGATCTGGCGGGGATTGGTCTCGCTGACCTTCAGCAGGGGCCCATTGGGGATCTGCAGTTCATACTGCACGGTGGAGCCCAGGTAGGTGGTGTCCGTGACATGGCCCGGGAAGCGATTGATGGACTCCAGCACGTGCCCGAAGGTCAGTGCTTCCGGCCGCACTGACAAGGTGACCTCTGTTCCTGGAGCTGGATGCCAGTCCCCGCGAGTGGCCCGGGCTCTCAGCGGCCCGAAGCTGGATTCCACCTCGAAGAATCCTGCCTCGCTGGAGTTCCCGCGCACTCTCGCCGGGATGAAGTTGGCCTCGCCGATGAACTCGGCCACCATGCGTGAGGCGGGATCACGATACACATCCTGCGGCGTGCCGACTTGAGCGATGCGGCCGTTTTCCATGATGGCGAGCCGGTCCGCCATGCTGAGGGCTTCATCACGATCATGCGTGACGTAGATGCCGGTGAGGCCGAACTCCTTGCAGATGCGGCGGATCTCTGAGCGCATCTCATGGCGCAGCTTGGCATCGAGATTTGAGAGCGGCTCATCCAGCAGCAGACAGCGCGGACGGATGACGAGCGCACGCGCCAGGGCCACGCGCTGCTGCTGGCCGCCGGAAAGCTGGGAGATGCGGCGTGCGCCGAGCCCACCGAGTTTCACCAGCTCGAGCGCCTGCCCCACACGATCCTCGATCTCTTGCTTCGGCCGGTTCCTCTCCTCGAGACCAAAGGCGACATTCTGCGCGACATTCAGATGCGGCCAGAGCGCATAGCTTTGAAACATCATGCCGGTGCCGCGCTTGTGCGCAGGAAGGCGGGTCACATTGTCCTCACCAAAGAAGATGGCGCCGGAGTCCGGCTGGTAAAAGCCGGCGATGTGACGGAGCAAGGTGGTCTTGCCACAACCACTGGGGCCGAGGAGGAAAAACAGCTCACCCTGGGCAATGTCGAGGCTCACGTCATGCAGCACCGCTTGGGAGCCGAAGCGCTTGTGGAGGCCTTGGATGGAGATGTGAACCATGCGCAGGCATAGGAAGGTCTGGCAGGCACGGTGTCAAGACTCGCGGACCCTGAAGGTTCTGACAGGAAAGCTGCTCCGAGGGTGAATGCGGGTGCGGCTTCCTTGCTTCGATCGACGTAGGCCCGGCCGCACTGGAAAATGCGACCGCCGGTCTAAAAAGATGAAACGCCGGGCATCATGCACGAGTCCTAGAGAGTCTCTTTCTATGAACGACTGGCTCAAAACCTTCCTCACCCTCAGCGCGGTGCTATGTCTGATCTCGCTCGGAGCGCTGGGCTGGCTGGCCTTTGAGACGACGGATGCGCCCGTGCAGAGCATGGCGAAGCTGGAACCGCTTCCCAAGAAGAAGGCTGCGGAAGCGGGGGATGCCAAGGCGGCGGAGCGGATGGCCGTGGAAGCTCAGGCGGCGGCGCTGGCGGCTGTGGGAGCCGCGTATGATGAGCTGCAGAGGAAGCTGGCCGAGCTGAACAAGTCACCCTCCGTGGTGAAGAACGAACTGCTGCTGAGGTTCAATTCGCCGGAGGCGCTCGCGGCTTTCCGTAATCGCGCCGGCCTTTCAGGCATCGACATCGTGTACAGCGATGCGCGGCTGAAGTCGGCGCGCGTGAGGTATCGTGACGCGGCGAAGATGGCGCAGGAACTGCGGGATCATGCGAAGGACTATGACAACATCGCCCCGAACTATCTGGCCTATGTTCCGGGACTGCCGCAGGAACCGCAGACTGATCCGAACAATGCCGGCGGCTCGGTGCCCTTTCAGAGCAGTGGCTTGGAGATGATCAACGCGGTGGGAGATCGCAGCCGCTGGGGCGCAGGGGTGAAGGTGGCCGTGCTCGACACCGGAGTGACGGAGCATGCCAGCCTCACCGGAGTGAAGGTCACGCATCATGACATCGTCAATGACCACCAGAGCTACCACGGCCATGGGACGGCGATGACTTCCCTGATCGCAGGGCGTGATGAAGCGAACGGCGGCGTGGCACCGCAGAGTGAGATCCTGGACGTGCGCGTGGCTGACTCCACGGGGACTGGTGACACCGCCATGGTGGCAGAGGGCATCATGTGGGCCGTGGACCGTGGAGCTGTGGTGATCAATATCAGTCTCGGCGCGGCCGGTGACTCCAGCATGCTGCGGGACGCCGTGGCCTATGCCATCAGCCGTGGTGTGGTGGTCGTGGCCGCCGCTGGCAATGAGCAGGCCAATGCGCTGTCGTATCCGGCCAGTTACAGCGGGGTGATCAGTGTGGCAGCGGTGGATGCGCAGGGCAGGCAGGCTTACTTCTCGAACTCAGGGCAGGGCCTTTTCATCTCGGCGCCTGGGGTGGGCATTGTCTCTGCCTACAGTGATGGAAAGACCGTGATCGGCAGCGGCACCTCACAGGCCGCGGCGATCACCAGCGGGGCCATCTCAGCCCTCCTGAGCCGGAACTACCAGAGCCAGCAGATCCCGAACGTCCTCACCCAAAACGCCGTGAGGACCGGCGCCCCGTCCACCCAGGTGGGCGCGGGGATTCTGAGGCTGCCTTAGTGACATCGAGCTTCCTGGAGCTGGGTGAAAATCAATGAGTCCGCGAGGAACTCATGCCAGCTTTACGGCTCCGCGTTGACGATGATGGTGACGCTATTGCTGGTGACGGGAGAATTCGAGACGGCATTGTTGACGTCCACGCTGTAGATATAGGAGCCAGGATCCGTCGGGGCCGTCGTATTCAGCGTGGAACTGGTGCCGCTGCCGATGTCTTCATTGCCCCTTCGCCATTGGAAGCTATGGCCAAATCCACCCGTGACACTAACATTGAAGGTGAGCGGTGCTCCCGGTGCTACGGTCGTGCTGCCGGGGCTGGTCAGTGAGAGTGATGCCGAGGTGACCGGCGCATTGGCTCTAAGCTCGAGGATCGAACTCACGATCGCGTTGACCTGATTCTTGACCCGCACCGTGTAGTTGCCTTCTTGATTGCTGTTGAATGCGGAGATCGTGTAGCTGGAGGAAGTCTGACTAGAGATGGCGAATCCGTCTTTGCGCCACTCATACTCAAGATTGGTGCCCAAGGCCGAAACCGACAAGGTCACATTGTCACCTTGCTTGACGTTCTCTGGAGAAGGCGAGCTGGAGATGACCACGTTCGAGACAGGTTCTGCCACTCGCAGAACGAAGGGCGCGCTCAGGACACCCTCCGGAATCAGGGTATTGGAGATCAGCACATCATAACGGTCCGGGTTGTCCACGGTCACCGTGCTGGCACTGTTCACCGAGAGAGTTTTGGAAGTTTCACCGGGGATGTCGACCTCATTCCGGCGCCACTGGTAGCTGAAGGCCGTATCTGAACTGTCGGCGTTGATCGTCAGCGTGGCGCTGGTGTTCGTCGCCAGGGCCTCCCCTGCGAAGTCTTTAGTGATGATGACGTTCCTGATGTCATTCGTCACGACCAGCGGCAGCTCGCTGCTCACGATGGGTACATCGGTCACGTAGTTGAGGACCTGCACTTTGTAGAGTCCCTGGTCCGTCGTGGCCACGGTCGGGATGGTGAAGGTGGAGCCGGTGGCGGCGGAAATCGGGATGTCATTTTTCAGCCACTGAAACACGGGATTGGAGCCGATCACGACCGCCTTGAAGATCAGGGGTGTGCCGGCGCCTACCTTCGTGCTGGAAGGGGTGCGGCTGATGGCCACGGCACTGACAGGGTTGTCATGGCTCAGAGTCTTCGTCGGGCTCAGCAAGCCATCGGTGGAGACGCCGTTTTTCACTAGCACGGTGTAGTTGCCTGCATTGTCATTGTTCAGCGGGCCCGTGGTGTGGGATGGTCCGGTGGCACCGTCAATGTCAGTTCCGTTCCGACGCCATTGGTAGGTGAAGGGAGCTGTGCCCTTGTGCTCAGCCGTGAGGGTGACCACGGTGCCGGTCAGGAGAGTGTTCCTGGCTGGATTTTGCAGGATGGAGATGTCAGAGACAGGATCGTTGACCGCCAGCGTGGCGATCTGTGTGGTGGTGACACCGGTGTCCAAAAAAGTCTGCGCGGGGATGCCTTCAGCGGCTGGGATCACGGTGTTCTTCCGGATGACGCAGTCAAATTCGCCCTCAGAGACCTGCTGAACATTGGTGAGGCTGAGAGTGGGCGTGGTGGCATTGGCGATGTTGATGCCGTTTCTGCGCCACTGATAGGTGATGGTTGGAGGGGCGCCGAGGCCGCCTTCCGCCGCGCAGGTGAAACTGAGACTGGCCCCTGGGTTGACCGTCTGTGACACGGGCTGCGTGGTGACAGTCAGGCCTGGAGCTCCTAGACGTGCGCTACCGGAGAGCAAGGACACGCTCTTGGTGGACGGAGGCACGGGGAGCCTGTCGAGCAAGAAGTAGCCTGCGCCACGTGAGGGGCTTGCGGCCCGGCCCGGCTGAGCAGCGACGGCGGTCGTGCTGCCGTTGGCCGTGACTGAGAAGGCGTCGAGCCCCGGAATGGCGGCGATTTCGGGAATGATCAGGCCCTGGAAGGTCACGGGGCGTTTGAAGCCGTTGTCATCGAGCTCGAAGGTGCCGCTGTAGGCTCCGGTGGCTGGAGAAACTTTGAGGGTGACCTTGGCCGTGTTGCTGGCACCTGTGAAGTCAGCCAGATTGGCGTTCGTGAGGCGGAAGGTGATGTCGGGATCCCGGCTGGCGCCCGCGAGACCTCCCTCATTGAACTCCAGGCGTGCGTTGCCCGCGACTCCTGGCAGGTTCATCACGACGGGAGTGATCTCCGCCTTGGGAGGCTGATAGGCCCAGCCGCGAAGATTCAGCAGCGTGGAGGAAAAGCCGGGCTGGTAGTTGCGCTCGGTGGCTGGTTGCTTGTCTTTGATCCAGCGTGCGCTGCCGTTGTAGCTGTTGAAGCGGATGACGGTATCGGCGGTGTTGGTGTCTCTCGGTGTGGTGATGCCCATGCGGGCGATGAGCGACCCAGTGTTCTTGTAGAGCATCTGGAAGAGCACCGTCTGCCCCGCGCGGCCGACGAAGGCGCTGCTCGTGATGGTGTTGCCGTCCGGCAGGCGTCCGGCGATGGTGCCCATGCCAGCGAAGCTGGTGGAGAGGGCCATGTACCCATCTCCTTGCGGAACTTCTGGTTGGGCGAGATGGTCTGCCGCCAGCGTGAGCGCCACGTTGAAGAGCCCGGCGAAGGTGCAGGGATAGCGGGTGGGGCTCCAGACCAGCCGGTAGCCGTTGACCTCGACGAGCTCCGTGCTGGAGGACATGTAGCCCGTGACATCACCATTGCTAGGATTGAGCTCAAAATAGAGGGTCAGCGGCTTGCCGGCCTTGCTGGTGAAATTGACACCGGAGGAATACACCAGGGATGTGGCACCCGAGACGCTGCTGACAGAGATGATGATGGTCCCCTTGAGATTATAGACTTCCTTGCCGAGCTGGAGCTTCGCGCTCCAGGCGCTGCTGTCAGTAACCGTCAGGTCCACACGACCGCCTCTGCCGTCATTGACGGTCCATGCCGGGTTGACGATCCCCACATAGGTGCCGGCCCCGGCGGCTTCTGGCGCAACGATGCGGATCGTCCCGCTCACTGGAGCACTGGTGCCAGTCGGATTGCTGGCTTTGGCGGTGATGGTGTAGCTGCCGGCCTTCGTCGGACGGCCGGAGATCACACCCGTGGCGGTGTTGAGCGTCAGGCCGGGAGGCAGGCCCGTGACACTGAAGCTGGAAGGCATGTATTCATCATTGGCCGAATAGGGCAGGGCGTAAGTATAACCATCTCCGACGTAGCCGTTCGGAGGGGCATCCTCACCGGTCATGGGGCTGAGCTGCGGAGCACTGGCCACCGCCAGATGCATGGTGCCTGAAATGGTGACAGGCAGGCTGCCGGGAGGTGTCAGCACACAGGTGTAGTTCCCGCTGCTCCCAGTGGCGCCAGCCTCAGCCGAGGCGAAGGACAGGACCGCCTTGTCCGTGCCGGTGATGCCAGCCTGGTTGATCTGCTGCCCGCCTTTGCGCCAGCTGTAGCTGACAAAGGGACCTGCCGCAGGTGCGGTGAGCTTCACCGGCTTTCCGGGCGCGGCAGCCACATTGGTGGTACCCTTGTCCACCACCAGCACCGTGCAGGCATTGGACTTGTCTGTGCTGCCATTGACTGCGGTGGCGGTGTAGACGCCCGCGTCTGCCAGGGTGGCGGACTGGATGTACAGGTATTGGTTAGTCTGGCCCTTGATCACGGTGGTGCCTCTCCGCCATGTGACGGTGGGCGCCGGAGACCCCGTCGCAGTCAGGGGGAGGTGAATGGGCTGGCCGACTGCGACAAGAAGTTCGTTAGGCAGGCTGGTGGTGATGTCCGCAGGCACACGCACCGCCAGGGTGGCGGCGGTGCTGACGACAGACTGGCCACCTGCGGTGACGACGACATCGTAGACACCGGAATCACCTGCCTGGACATTGGTCAGCACAAGCTTAGAGTCTGTCTTGCCTGCGATATTGGCACCGCCGCGCCGCCATTGGTAGGTGAGTGCGGTGCCGGTGGCAGTCACGCTCAGGGTGACGTTGGCTTTCACATTGACCGTGGCGGAGGCTGGATGCTTCGTGATCGCTGGCGGCTGGAAGCCCGGGGAGACATTGATGGTGAAGGTCTGGGGAACGGTGTTTCCGTCGATGTCCCGGGCAGTGACGATGACGCTTCGGGTGCCTGCTGCCAGACCCGTGATTTTGAGCTGGTTGTTTTCCACCACCACAGTGGCTTTGTCGGCGGAGGTTTCGTTGACGGTGTACGTCAGCAGGGGGATGGACCTGGCGTTGATGATCTTGACCGCCTTGGTGTTGTCCATGTTTGCTGGCGCCGATCCTGCATTGATCGGGAAGTCTCCCAGAGAGACATTGCTGCCGTTAAGGAGACCATCCTGATAGCTGCCCCGTGGCAGCAGGGTGATCTGGTCCAGAACGGTCAGACTGGCCTCTGTGAGGCGGCCGTAAGCGGTGAAGCCCCCGTTCTGGTTGTCCAGGTTCCCCGAGTTGTCCGTCGGATTGAGGAAAAAGTCCGTGGTGGCACTGTTTGGCAGGCCGACCAGTCCGTAGTTCCCGTCGCGGTAGTAGTCGTCGTTCCCGTTGTTTGGCTGGCTCTGTGTGACGACGGTGCCGTTGTCACTGACGGAAGTGCGCTCGCCGATCTTCGCCGCAGAGATGGTGCCGCGCAGGTTGGAGACACCCGGTTCGTTGGTGGGAGACTGGCGCTTTCCCACGCTGGTGAAGTTTTTCGGAGCCGTGGAGACTTTCATGCTGCCCCCCTGCAGAACGAAGGGGATGCCGTAGTTGCTGTAGGCCAGACGGTGAAAGGCCACGTTGTCATAGTCACCGGCATTCACGTAGGCCAGGAAATTGGTCACGGCCTCCGGGGCGAGCGTGGCGAAGAGATCGATGTCAATGTTGCCACGGCTGGTTTCCAAGCGCGCAGCCTTCTCCGCGCCGGGATCCGTGAAGTGATTCTCCAGATTGATCACTGCGGTGGCGTTCAAACCGACCGTGGTATTAGGGATGGTGGAGGTGACGGCAGGGACGGCTGGCAAACCGACAATGCGCAGCGTCAAGATCGCACTGGGCGTGGCAGCTTCGGCCGTGGAAGTCGCCGCCAGACTGGCCGTCAGAGGCACCTCGAACACACCCGATTGGGTGGGAGTGCCTGAGATGATGCCTGTGGAGCTGTTGAAAGAAAGGCCTGGAGGCAGAGGAGATGCATTCCAGCTGATGCGGGATACCTCAGGCGTGGTGGTCAGATAGTACTGGAAGCTTTGTCCCACTTTGGCCGGATGATAGAGACGCGGCATGGTGAAGCCGTTCCTGGGTGTGCCGTTGGGAGATGGCACGGGGCTCGAATATGGGGGATCGACGTTGCTGGGTGCAGACACGCTGGTTTCTCCATCCGCCACGGCCCTCACCATGAACTCGTAGGCGGTGCCTGGGACGAGCTTGGAGAAATTCGTGTCATTGGGACGGCCTTTGCTATCCACAGCACCAACGTGCCTGGAGTCCACACTGACACTGGTCACGTTGGCATGAACCCCGCGTGCAAACTTCCAGGGTGCTTCCACGTAGGGCGTTCCTGGCGGAGGCTGTGGGCGCCATTCCCGCACCCAGATATCAAAGCCGTATTCAGTAGATGAGTTGTCTTTCCACGTGAGGTTGATGGTGTTGGAGAGGCCGGCTGACGGAGTAGCCGTGAGTTGACTAGGGGGCGGGAAGGTATTGGTGCTGGCTTGGTCGTTGGTGGAATAGCCAGAGTACAGTTTGATCTCCGGGCCGCTTGATGGCGTGTAGGCGAAGACCGCGCGGATGCGAAATTCGGCGATGGCATTCTGAGTGGCCGGGACGAGGACGCTGGTGGTGTTTTCCCCCACGGTGCCAAATTCGGTGAACGCTGGCGGAGTGCCCGTGGTGATGTAGCGGGACTCGATGACATAGCCCGTCTCATTGTCAGAATTGTCCGTCCACGTCAGGCGGAGCTGGGTTTCACTGGCTCCAGAGACGTCGAGATTAGTGGGTGCCTTGAGCTCGGGAATCTGCAAGGCCTGGGATCCATCCGTGCCGGCTGGTGTTTCCACAAAGTTGGTTGCGGGGGCATATACGGGGTTGCCGGCTGTGTCGACATCGACCTGCACGCCTGGCCGGGTGGCGCGAACACGGAACTGGTAGCGCTTCCCTGGGATGAACTGGAGACGCGTCACGGTGTCACGCCGGAAATACAGGTTCGAGAGCGTGATGCTGGTGGAGTTGCAAGGCAGGTTGCCGATGCTGTACCAGTCTGCTTCCACCATGCCGGACTTGGCCTCGCGGATCTGCACCTCGTAGCCCATTTCCGCATTGTTGGTGTCCGGCCAGTCGAGCTTGATTCGGCCATCGCTCAAATTCGTAGCATTGCCAGGATCGAGATCGAGAAAGACAGGGGGTGTAATGCTGGCAGGCGCGCTGTAACTCTGCTGGCCCGCAGTCGCAGGCTTCGGCATGACGGTGTTCATGGTCAGCACGCTGCTTTCAGCCACGCCGCCGTTGTATTTCCAGGCTTCGATCTTGAACTGCACTGGAATGGTGAGGTGGGTCACCAGATTGCTGATGGAGAAGGTGTGAGAGGTGCTGTTGGCGGGCAGAATGCCAAAGGTGCTGAAGGGGCCTGCCGATCCATAACGCACCAGGACGATGTAGGATTCCTCATCGGTGGCATTGTCCTGCCACGTCAGATGCCAGGTATGCCGGCTGTTGGCGGGAACTTGGGGCGCAGCAATGGTGCCGTTGCCCACAAAGGGCACGCCATAGTGCGTGTGGGTGAAGGTCCCGTTACTGGGGGCCATGGGCGGTGTGGCGCGCAGGCTGGTCGCAGTGACGCTAAACAAAAGGGCCAGGAAGAGATGGCGAAGAAAGGCGGAGGGCATGGAAACAAGAAAAGAGCCATGCCCGCTCGGGCGGCGGGCATGCTCAGGGGTAGATGCGAAAAGGGCGGGAGAGATCGTGGCGAAAAGCGTGGATGTCAATATGCTCCAAGGGTCTTAGAATCAGGGCGCTGCGACCGCGAGAGGCACCTCGGCACTGGCCACCCCATCGGGGGTGACATCATTTTTGACGATGACGGAGTAGCTGGCCGCATCGGTGGAACTGGCAGAAGAGATGGTGTAGCTGGAGGATGTGGCGCCGGTGATGGCGGTGTTTCCTTTCTTCCACTGATAGGTGAAGGGGCCGGTGCCGCTTACGGTAACCGTGAAGACCACCTGGGAGGCATTCGGAACAACCTCTTCGGAGGGTGTGCGGCTGACATTGGTGATGACGGCTGCATCCATCACGGTCAGCACGTTGGGTGTGGCGGAGGTGACACCGGGTGATGGCGAGGCGATATTGATGATCGTCACGGTGTAACTTCCGGTGTTGGCCGTGGTGCTGCTGGTGATCTCATACGTGGAGTTCGTGGCGTCAGGAATGGCCACGCCATCTTTCTTCCACTGATAAAGCAGCGGGGTGGTGCCTTTCTCCACGGCAGCTGAGAAGGTGATCTTCGTTCCTGATTTCACCTTGGCCGTGCTGGGGGTGCGGGTGATCGTGGGATTCACCACAGGATCATTCACAGACACCACGGCGAAGTCACTGGTCACGCTGTAGGAGCCGTTGGTGACGACACAGTCATACTTGCCCTGTTTGTTCTCGGTGATGCTGCTCAGATTGAGATTGCTGGTGGTCGCGCCGGAGATGCTGTTGCCATCCTTTCTCCAGCGATACGTCACGGTGCCCTGGGCACCTGCGGCGATGCCCACCGTCAGGCTCACGTCGGCACCTGGATTCACGGTGGCGTCTGCCGGCTGGGTGGTGATGGTGATGGCGTTCCCCTGGATCACCACGCGGCCAGATTTGATCTTGGACTTCGTGATGGTGGGCAGAAGCTCCGGCAGCAGGAAGTAACCGGTGGCAAAGCCGCCCGAACCGGCGATCTCATTCGCGACAATGACACCGCTGGAGTTCGTGGCCGCAGGTGTGTAGGGGACGGGTGGAATGACCAGACCCTGGTAAGCCACCGACCTTGTGACGCCGTCATCCTTCAGCACGAAGCTGCCATAAACACTGCCGGTGGCAGGCACGATGCCGAGAGTGGTGTTGGCATCGTTGGCCGCCGGGTCGGCGATGGTGTGGGCCGTGGTGACGCGCATGGCGCGGTCAGGGTTGCGCGAGGCACCGGCGAGACCTCCTTCGCTAAAGTCCAGGGTGACGTTTCTGCCGCTGGTCACGCTGGGCACTCCCATGACAATCAGGTTGCTGCCCGGCTTGTAATAATACGTGGCTCCGAGAATGCTGAGGGTCGTGTCCGGAATGCCAGCCTGGTAGTTCCGCTGGGTGGCGGGCTGCACGTCCTTGATCCAGCGCACGGCGCCATCCACACGGCGGAGCGAGCTGGTCGGGCCGAGCAGGTCATCCCCAAGATTGATCTGTCCGACGACGGAGCCCGTGTTCGTATACAGCATGAGGAACAGCAGCGCCTCTCCCTGAGGCCCGATCATGGAGCTGCTGGTGATCGTCGTGCCATCTGCCAGGCGTCCGCTGATGGTGCCGGTGCCCTTTGGACTGACGATCATGTTCAGATAACCGCTGCCCTGAGGGATGGTCTGATCACCCACATCACCGTCTTCCTCGTCGTTGTTGAGGTTCAGGGACATGTTGTAGGAAACCGTGGTGGTCAGGCCCAGGGGATCAATGCCGTAGATACATGGGCGCCATTTCAGGTCCCAAAACTGCCTGAAGCCGCTGATGTAGGCGTTCTCCGTGCCGCTGGAGACCACACCCGTGATGTAACCGAGATCAGGGTCCAGCTCGAACAGCAAGGTGACAATGCTCTTGTCCTTCCGTTTCAGCTCGATGCGGCTTTGATACGTGATGGCGCCCGAGCCCGTGATGCTGCTGCCGATGCCCAGCGCGCCCGCCGCCGGGATGATCTCGGTGCCGAGAATCAGCTTGGCGGAGAAGGCGGCGGTGTCCTGGACGGTGAGCTCAAAGCGCCCGCCTTTGTTTTTGTTCACCATTTGGTTAGGGGAGATGGTGCCGACGAAGGTCCCGATGTTCGAGAAGGGAAGCGGTGACACCCTCAGGTCTCCGGTTGAGACAGGAGTGCTGGCACCCGCGATGTTGGAGGCAATCGCCCTGATCGGGAAGATCCCGACCGCCGTGGGACGACCGCTGATCACACCCGTGGCGGCGTTCAGCTTGAGGCCGGGTGGAAGGCCGGAAACGGTGAACGAGCTCGGGGTCAATGCTTCCAACGGCGAGTAGGGAAGCTTCCAGGAGTAGTCCACACCGATGAAGGCGGTGGGCGGGGCATTGATGCCGGAAAGCGGATTGGGCAGGGAAGGGCGCTGGACGATGAAGAGCTTGATGGCTCCCGTCTCCACGGCCCCCAGCGTGCCGGCAGGCTCCTGGGTGATGACGCATGTGTAGCTGGCCGTGTCCTCCAGCATCGTGCCGGTGATCTTGAGGATAGCGCTGTCCGCGCCGGTGAAGCGCGGCGTGTTTGCCAGGATGTCCGCGGTGTTCCTGCGCCATTGATACTTGAGGTTAGGCCCTGTCACTGGCGCGGTCAGGCTGACTGTCTTGGCGGTGGTGGAGAACAGCCTGGTTTCTGCCTTGTTCACCACGATGACGTCCACCGGAGTGGTGGTGGCCTTGCTCACAATGTTGCTGGCCGTGGCGGTGTACACCCCGCCATCCGTGAGTTTCGCGGCGGCAATGTTCAGGTTGGCAGTGGTCTGCCCAGCCACGGCAGCGGTGCCTCTCTTCCAGGCAAACGTGGGTGTCGGCGCGCCGACGACATTGGTCACCGTGAGGGTGAGCGGCTTGCCGACCTCCACGATCTTGGCTTGCTGAATGACACCCACGGCCGGCGCCGTGCGCAGATCCAGCCGGGCAGGGGTACTGGCGAGGATGGTTGTGGCATTCGAGACCACGACATCATAGAGAGCCACGTCACCCGCCTGGGCGCTGGGGATGACGTAGGTGGCGGCATTGGCGTTTTCGATGTTTGCCGGCAGCCCGCTGCCGATCTTGCGGCGCCATTGATAAAGCAGGTTGGATCCAGTGGCCGTGACACTGAAGGTCACCTTGGTGCCGGCGACCACAGCCTGTGAGACGGGGTGCTTGGTGATGACCGGGGGCCTGTAACCCTTCTGAACGATGACGTTGAAGGTCTGGCTCTTGGAGTTGCTGTCCAGGTCAGCCGCGATGACGGTGACATTGGCGGAGCCCTCCGTGAGGCCGGTGAGCTTCAATTCATTGCCCTCGACCACGGCATTCACCACCGTTGAAGATGGATTGCTGACGGTGAAGCGCATGGTGGGGGTCAGGCTTGCCTTCATGATCCGCACCGTCTTGCTGATGTCCATGTCCGTCGGCACAGGCGTGGCGGTCATGGGGATGCCGG
Source organism: Prosthecobacter gellanilyticus (assembly GCF_007992435.1). Lineage (GTDB taxonomy): Bacteria > Verrucomicrobiota > Verrucomicrobiia > Verrucomicrobiales > Verrucomicrobiaceae > Prosthecobacter > Prosthecobacter gellanilyticus. Next base: position 17,480 of record NZ_BKAG01000007.1, read on the forward strand.
AGAAGGCGGTGAGGCTGCCGTCCACGATGATGCGCTTGTCCAAACTGGCGTCGTAGGTGCTGGTGTTGTTGTTGTTCTGATAGCTGCCTTCGGGCAGCGCGGTGATGGTGTCCACCACCGTCATGCCGGGTCCGCTGACACGGCCGAACACGGTGAACCCACCGTTTTGGTTGTCCAGGTTCTGCGTGTTGTCACCCAGGTTCACAAAGAAGTCCGTGGTGCCGCTGTCAGGGTTGCCGACATAACCAAAAGCATCGTCTTTGAGCACCGTGGTGGCCGATCCGCCAGCAGGCGTGATGGTGGCCGTGGCCGTGCGGGCGCCGACCTTGGCCGCTGCGATCGTGCCGCGGAAATTGCCGATGCCGGGCTCATTCAATGGCGCGGGGCGGGACAGCACGCTGGCGAAGCTTCTCGGTGTGGCCACGGCCCTCAGGCTGCCGGCCTGCAGCACGAAGGGGCTGACCCGCGTGCCGCTGGAGTCACGGTTCCAGGCCAGACGATGGAAGATCAGGCTGTTGTAGTCCCCCGCGTTCACATAGGAAAGGAAGTTGGCGACCGCTCTTGGAGCCAGGCTCGGGAAGAGGTGAATGTCGATCACCTTGGGTTTTCCAAACTGGTCCAGCAAGGAGGTCTCCAGGGCCACCGCTGTTTCAGCGTCAGGATCACCAAACTTGTCGGCCAGCGTCACTCGGAAAGGCGTGTTGATGCCGATGGTGGTTGGCTGGATCGCCCTGGTGATATACGGGGATGCTGCGGAAGGCACGGCGGATGGCACCACGCGCAGCACCAGGGTCTCGGTGACCGTGGGGCTGTCGATGAACTCCGCGGTCATGGTGCAGTTGTAGATGCCCGCCTGCGTGGGTGTGCCTGTCAGGAGACCCGTGCTGGACTCAAAGATCGTTCCTGGTGGCAGCCCGGTGATGTTCCAGTCGCTGCGGTTGGCCGCATTCGAGGTCGAGGCCAGATAGCCCACCACGGTGTCATAACCGCCACTGGTGTTTTCCACGAGCCGCGTCAGGGGCGCGCCCACCTGGGCGGGATGGTAGAGACGACTGCTGAAGCCATGCCGGGCCTGGGCGGAGGCCACGTTGCTGTCCAGAGACACATTGGTTTCGTCCTGGGAGACGGCCCTCACCACGAACTCGTGCACCTGACCGGCCTCCAGAGGGATGAACACAGGCTTGCCTGTGCTGTCATTGGCCTGCGTGCGTGAGCTCACACTCACCTTCGTCATGTTTTCACGGGTGGCGCGGGCGAAGAACCAATCCGGCGTGCCCTGGGGGCGGGTGTAGACATTGTAGCCATACTCGGTGCCGGACTTGTCCTCCCAGGTCAGGTCCACCGTGTTGGCGCGTCCGGTCATGGATGCCTGAAGATTCGTCGGTGCCGGAAAGTCAGTGCTGTAAGTGAGCTGGTTGGAGTAGTCACTGCGGATCGTCGTCTCGCTGGTGGCTCCTGAGGGGGTGTAGGTGTACAGCGCCACCACCCGCCATGCCAGGGAGGATCCCTGCGGCACGGGCACATCCACCGTGGTCACGTTCTCACCCAGCGTGCCGAGGACGTCGAACTCCGTGTCCCCGATGGCCCGGTACTGCACCTCATATCCAGTCTCGTTGGTGGAGTTGTCCAGCCAGCGCAGACGGATCGCCCTTTCAGACAGGGTCTCGGCGCCGAGATTCGTGGGCGCTGTCAGCACTGGCGTGCGCAGTGTCACCGTGTTGGTATACTGCGTGGCATTGGTTCCTGTGGCGGCGAGGTCTTGCAGCCGGGTGCCGCGCACGCGGAAATTGTAGTCCGTGTTAGGCACGAGCCTCAGCCGGAAGGTTTGGTCAGTCAACGTCAGCGGCGTGATGAAATTGTTCCCGGAGTGGTTCACAAAGGTCAGCCCCTGGAAGCCGGTGGCAGAGGCCTCTTTGAAGTCGATCTGGTAGAAGATTTCCGAATTGCTGTTGTCCTTCCAGGCAAACTTCACCCGGCTGTCGTCCACATTCGTCACTGCGAGATTTTCCGGCGGAGTCATCACCGCCTGGCCCGTCCCCATCGGCACCTTGTAGGTGAAGGTCTTGGAGGCGGTGGACTCAATCCTCGTCCCGTTGAACTTCCACGCCACGATCTGGAACAACACATCCGTGCCGCCATCCAGACCGGGAACCCCGATCAAGGCGGCCTGGGTCGAGTTGGCGTTCACGCGGCTGATGGTGAAGAAAGGGTCTGACCCCGCCTTGATCTGCACATCGAAGCCTTCTTCATCCAGGGAGTTGTCCGTCCACGTCACCAGATACGAGTGGCGGTTTCCGACCTTGACCACATTGCCATCAAAGCCCGCAAAGGAGAAATCCACCTTGGTGATGACCGGTGCCTTGGGGGCCACAGCCTGAACTCCACCTGTCAGAGCGAGCACCAGGCCCGCGGTCAGGAACCCTTTCAGGAGTACGGAAATGAGTGAGGGCGGGGGCGTCATGGCTGGGGGGAAGTTGAGATGCCCTACTCTGACAGTGCGTTGAGGGTCATTTGCTCGAAAAGAATAGTGACTTTGTGATTACAATGTCAATCCTCCTGTTTGCCCGCGAAATCTTTTCTCGCTGAACGTAAAAGATCTCTCCAAAATCTCCTGCTTATGAGCCCCCTGCGCCGCCTTTTCCCTGTCCTGTTTAGCCTTACGGCCCTGTCCGTCCAGGCTGACCCCGCCCCGAACTTCAAGGCCCAGGAAATCGACAACCAGGTCGGCATTGGCTACGGCCTGGCCCTCGCAGACGTGGATGGAGATGCCAAAACGGACATCCTCCTCTGCGATAAATCCGCCATCGTCTGGTATCAGAACCCCACCTGGAAGAAGCACGTCATCGTCGAAAAACTGACCGAAAAGGACCACGTCTGCATCGCCGCCCGTGACATCGATGGTGACGGCAAGTGCGAGATCGCCGCCGGAGCCCAGTGGAACCCGGCGGACACCGTGGACAGCGGCGCCGTCTTTTACCTCGTGCCTCCAGCCGACCGCACCCAGCCCTGGAAACCCGTCCAGCTCAGCCATGAGCCCACCACCCACCGCATGAAGTGGGTCCGCAACCAGGCCGGGCGCTACGACCTCATCGTCGTCCCCCTCCATGGCCGTGGGAACAAGAACGGCGAAGGCGCCGGCGTCCGCGTCCTGGCCTACCATAAGCCCGATGACGTGACACAACCCTGGAACACCACCCTGGTCACGGATGCCATGCACATGACCCACAACCTGGACATCGTCCCCGCCGCGAGCTCCACCGAGGCCGAGTCCATCCTCCTCTGCGGCAAAGAAGGCGTCATGCGGCTCGACCCCTCCGAAAAAGGCTGGCGCACCCACTGGATCACCCAGCATGATGCTGCCAACGGCCTCAAAGGCGCGGGGGAAGTCCGCTGGGGTGCCTTCTCCGGCGGCCAGCCCTACGTGGCGACCATCGAGCCCATGCACGGCAACCAAGCCGTCATCTACACCCCGCCTGCCGATGGCCCCAAAGACGGCCCCTGGCAGCGCCACGTGCTGGATGAAACCCTCATCGATGGCCACGCCATCGCCTGCTACGACTACCTCGGCCTGAACAACCGCCAGATCGTCGTCGGCTGGCGCTCCCACCACAAGATCGGGGACAAAGTCGGCGTGAAACTCTTCTACACCACCAAGGAAGACGGCAACGGCTGGCAGCAATACCTCCTGGATGACAATACCATGGCCTGTGAGGACGCCGTGGGCACCGACCTCGATGGCGACCGCGATGTCGACATCATCGCCGCCGGCCGCGCCACCAAGAACCTCAAGATCTACTGGAACCAGCGCCAGTAATCCGTAGAACGATCGTGGCTTTAGCCCGCTCGTTCCTCACGAGGTGAAAAACTCCCGTAACCTGCGAGATCTCCACAAGAGGGCATTCGCGCCCATTCAGCGCCCCTCTGCGCTATCTGCGGTTAAAATTCCCCGTCCCCGCCCTGCCTCAGTTCTTCTCTTTCTTCGAGATCTGCCGGCTCGCCCGGTCCAAAATGCGCCGCTCATCATCCGTCAGGCTGTGCATGCCCTGCTCGGTGATCTTGTCCAGGATCGGGTCCACCTCATCCCGCATCAGGTCCACCACGGGATCCCTCCGCGCATTCTGCCGGCGGATCGCCTCCTCATCCAGCTCCACCACGGGGCGGCTGCTCCGCCGCGTCCCCGCCATCGCGGGCTGGCGGTTCGTCTTCGCCTTAAAGGTCGAGCCAAGGGACTCCAGGTTCGGTGGCAGCCCGCCATAGCCCAGCATGCGGGAGTAATACCAGCCCGCGATCGCCCCGCCCACATGCGCCAGATACGCCACCATCGCCCCGCCGCTGGAAAGAAACTCCGGCAGCACATGCACCATCCCCAGCACTCCCAGGGACAGGTTCATGATCAGCAGAAACTTCGCCAGCCCCCACATGCGGAACCGCACCGGGATCACAAACATGAACAGCATCGTCATCTCCTCATCCGGCACCGCCACCGCATAGGCCAGAATAAGTCCCATGATCGATGCCGAGGCCCCCAGCAGATACGCATCTCCCTGCTGGGCAATCAGTGAACCCGCCACGATCTGCAGCGCCGCGCCCACGAGGCTCGAGAGGATGTAGATCAGCACAAAGTGTTTCTGCCCATACAGATCCTGCACCCGCTTCCCGGCAAACCAGAGCGTGACCATGTTAAAGAGGATGTGCCCCACGCTCCCGTGCACAAACATGTAGGTGAAAGGCGTCCACACCTTCCCGCTCGTCAGCTCGCTGATGCTCACCCCGCCGTCGGGAATGAACTGGCCCCCGTGCATGGATGCCCCGATGCCAAACAGGAACTGCGCCACGAACACCACAATGTTCGCCCCGAAGAACCACTGAAATGCCGTGATCCTCCGCAGCCGCTCCTGCAGCGTCGGTTCATCTTCGCGCATGTAATCGCGGTCGTAGAGGGCCATGACTCGCGGATAGTAGGCTGTGTTTGCGCCCTCGCAACGGGCTTTGCACATCTTCACTCCAGCGTAAGATTTGGCAAAGAAACACCGGGGTGAGCACGTCTATAGCGTGCCACATGAAAACCTCCCTCATCCTCCTCGCCGCCCTCTCCCTCATCACCTCCGCCGTCCAGGCTGCTGACACCGTCGTCACCCTCAGTGGCGTGCACAATTGCTGCAAAGGCTGCACCAACGGCATCATCAAGGCCGCCGCCGGCGTGAAAGACACCACCGTCACCGCCGAAGGCAAGACCGTCACCATCACCTCCAAGTCCAAGGCCAACGCCAAGAAAGCCGTCGAGGCCATCGTCGCCGCCGGTTACTACGGCACCAGCGATGAAGAGAAAGCCAGCACCACCGCTTCCAGCGCCGCTCCCAAGAAGCTCACCGAAGCCACCGTCAGCAGCGTCCACCTCTGCTGCCAGAAATGCGCCAACGCCATGATTGAAGCCGTGAAGACCGTCCCAGGCATCACGGAAAACACCGTCGCCTCCAAGGCCAGTTCTTTCACCGTCAAAGGTGATTTCACCGAGGCCGAGCTCACCGCCGCCCTCAACAAAGCCGGCTTCGCCGCCTCCATCAAGTAATCCAGGCGATCTCATTTCACCTAATCAAAAGGGCGACCACCAAGGTCGCCCTTTTTCATGCCCCCAACGTACAACCCCATTCCAATGGGGTTGCATCCCGATTCACCCACAAGCCAGAAGTCACCAAAGCACCCGCGAACCCGCGCCAGCAAAGTAGTCATCTCGCTGAACAAATCCCAAAGCACTCGATAGGCCAGGTCTTCTGCCTGGGACATCTGTGCCCTCTGCGCTATCTGCGGTTAATAAATCAATGCTTCGTTAGCAAAGATCACCTCGCATTATAAGCATCCGAATACCCGCGCTCAAAACTCCGGCGGCTCCGCGGATCATACCTCCCCGTGTGCGCCCCCGGATCATTCTGCCGGCCAGACACACGATCCCTCAGCCCATAATCATACCCCTGCTGATAGACCGGATCATTGGAAGGCGCGGGTGAAGGCGGCGGCGTGTTGTTGTAGCCACCACCCCCCGGATAGTTGTTCCCGCCACTCTGCGGATAACCATTGTTGCTTCCAGGATACGGCGGCACATACGTTCCGCCCGGCTGCTGTCCAGGCTGCTGCCAGCCACCCATGCCCTGACCGTATCCATATCCAGGTCCAGACGGCGGAGCCTGCTCTGGTGCATACCCCTGATCATACCCCTGGCGATACGCCGTCTGCGTCGCCGGCGTGTAGCTCTGGTAGTGCCTCTTGTAGTTCTTCCCCAGCCTCGCATTCCCATCTGCGCGGCCATCAGACACACCGCGCTCATACGCCTGGCGCTCCTGCTCCTGACCCTGGTCACGGTTTTGGTTACGCCACTCCTCCCTCGGCCCCGAATAAGGCGCCGGCTGCTGCGGCCCAAAAGGGCTCATTGGATTCCCATAAGGATCCACACAGGAAACAAGCAGCAGGGCAGGGGAGAGAAGGAGAAGACGCATAGTGAGGGAAAGAATGACGAATCACTAAATCCGAATGACGAACGAATGTCGAAGCCCGAATCATGAAAAATGCAGGCCAGGCGCAGGCATAGGGCAGGGGATGAGACGTGCTACAGCCCCCCAATTCGTCATTCGTCATTCTGGTTTCGTCATTTCCGCGCCCCGCTTCATCTCACCCCACCATCGCACTCCTCAGCGGCCCCGTTATCACCACCTACCACCGATCTACTCAAAGCGGATCACATACTCGCCCTTCTTGTGCATGTGCTCATGGTCACGCGCACGCATCTCCAGATACGCCGTGTCATTCTTGATCCAGTCCATCTGGCGCACCAGCTTGTCGCGCGTTCCGGCCAGCGCATCGCGCTGCGTCTTCAGCGCCTCCAGCTTCTCCCGCTGCGCATTCTGCTCAGCCAGAGGCTTTTTATAAATCTCCACCACGACGGGCACCACCAGCAGCAGCAGGCAGATCTTCCCGAGCCTCACCAGCCCTCCCAGCATGCGGTCAACAGGCTGCGGGGCGGTCGGGGACTCGTTCTGGATCTCTTGATACTTCATAAAGAGGTGCCGCGTCGCGGCGGAGTTTAGTTACATACTTGATTAGACTTAGACCTTCATGCGGCCGCCGAAGATCGCGTTCTCACCCAGCTCCTGCTCGATGCGGAGAAGTTGGTTATACTTTGCGATACGGTCGCTGCGGGAAAGGGAGCCCGTCTTGATCTGGCCGCAGTTCGTGGCCACAGCCAGATCGGCGATCGTGTAGTCTTCCGTCTCACCGGAGCGATGGCTCATCACAGCGGTGTAACCATGGCGGTGAGCCAGGTCCACAGCGTCCAGAGTCTCGGTCAGGGAACCGATCTGGTTCACCTTCACCAGGATCGAGTTCGCCGTCTTCGCGTCGATGCCCTTCTGCAGGAACTTCGTGTTCGTCACGAAGAGATCGTCACCCACCAGCTGCGTTGTCGCGCCCAGAGCGTCCGTCAGATGCTTCCAGCCCGTCCAGTCGTTCTCAGCACAGCCGTCTTCGATCGAGATGATCGGGAAGTTCTTCTTCAGCTCGGCATAGTAGGCCACCAGCTCTTCAGCGGTGCGCTCAGACTTGTCGCTCTTCTTGAAGACATACTTGTTCTTCGCCTTGTCGAAGAACTCGGAGGAAGCCACGTCCAGGGCGATGAAGATGTCTTCACCCATCTTGTAGCCAGCCTTCTCGATCGCCTGCGCGATCACTTCCAGCGCATGGCTCGCGCTCTTCAGCGTTGGGGCAAAACCGCCCTCGTCACCCACCGCCGTGTTCAGACCCAGATCATGCAGGATCTTCTTCAGCGCGTGGAAGACTTCCGCGCCATAGCGCAGAGCTTCGGAGAAAGTCGGAGCGCCCTTCGGCATGATCATGAACTCCTGGAAATCGATCGGCGCGTCAGAGTGCGCACCACCGTTGATGATGTTCATCATCGGCACAGGCAGCACCTTCGCGTTCGGCCCGCCCACATACTTGTAGAGAGGCTGGCCCAGAGCCACCGCAGCAGCCTTGGCGACTGCCAGGGAAGCACCCAGGATCGCATTCGCGCCCAGCTTGGACTTCGTCGGCGTGCCGTCCACTTCCAGCATCGCATTGTCGATCGCCACCTGGTCGGAGGCGTCGCTGCCGATGATGCAATCCGCGATCTCGTTGTTCACCGCATCCACGGCTTTCAGCACGCCCTTGCCCAGATAGCGCTTCTTGTCGCCGTCACGCAGTTCCAGAGCTTCGTGTTCGCCGGTGCTCGCACCGCTGGGGACGGCAGCGCGGCCCATCGCTCCGTTTTCCAGAAGCACGTCGACTTCGACAGTAGGGTTGCCGCGGGAATCGAGCACTTCGCGCCCGATGACTTGTACAATGGTAAGATCGTCCATGAGGGTGATTTAATTCAGTATGCTTAACTAATGGGGTTTTGGCAAGCAGGCAACCCCAGGTCATTCCCAGGAGCCCGACAAGCGGCATGGGTGATAGCCGGAATCGTGCCCCACACAAGAGGAACAAAGCAAACCCCTGGTCACGGGGCCAGTTCGCGGTTCCCAGTTCTCAGTTCGCCGTTCTTCGAACACGATCCACCTGGATCAGCCTTGATCCGTCTAAACCCCCGGTAGGGGCCTGCTCCGTTCTCCGTAGCAAGACTGCGAAGGACGAATGCGTCGGGCCCCATTTGTTCTCCTGAACGTCGCCAGCACACCCAACCCCAGATAGGCCGGATCAGGTCGGATCCACTCGGATCCCCTCCCGTAGCGGCTGGCGTCAGCCCGCCGTTCTTCGAACCTTGATCTACCTTGATCACCCCCAACGTGGCCAACTTTCTCCGAAAGTTGAGCCCACTTCGCCATCTCCATCCACCTCAGCTTTCCCTCACAGTTTGATCCACCCGGATCCCAATCTAAACCCCCGGTAGGGGCCTGCTGTGTTGGGCCCCACTTGTCCTCCCCGGACCCGCGAACCACCCAACTAGCCATCCTCACCCACGACCACCCCGAGCGAGGAGCGCGAGAGTCTCCACCCGCCAACCAGCGGCTGTCTGACAAACCACCGCAAACCACTGCAAACCACTGCAAACCACTGCAAACCACTGCAAACAATCGCAACCCACCGCAAGCAGCTCCCGGTGTACCTGGTCATTAGCATCCTATTCATGGCTCATTCTCCCCGAATCTTCCCCCACCATTCCCACCTCGCCAAGTGACCCAAGCGGCCCCTTTGGACACCGCGCCGACATCTCTACTTCTCTGTATTAGCGTCCAATCAGCGGTTAAAACCCTCTGAAAACAACCGCGAACCGAAAACCGCGAACCGAGAACCGTTACCCCAAAGAACCATCCTCGACATTCGAACAACCCCCATGCTACTCTCGTCAGACTGAGCTGACACACAACGTATCGTATCGCCATGAAAGCCATCGTCCTGCCCCTGCTGCTCACCCTTGCCTCAGCGACCCTGGCCACCGCCGCGCCCGCGCCCATCGCCAAGATCACCACCCTCACCGGCAAGACCTTCCGCCAGTGCCACATCGTCAAAGTCCACCCGGACGGCGTCTCCTTCCGCCACGCCAACGGCGCCGCCAAAATCCTCTTCACCGACCTCTCCCAGGACTGGCGCGACCGCCTCGGCTACAGCCCCTCCAAAGCCGCCGCCTATAAAAAAGAGCGTGCCGACAAACTCGCCGCCGAAAAAGCCGCGCGCGCCAAATACGAGGAAGCCCGCTTCGCCGCCCTCGCCGCCGCCGCCGACCGCGCCCGCATCCAGGCCCTCGGCCAGGAAGCCCAGGCCCGCGCCGCGTTGGCCATCGCCCAGCAGCAGCAAAACCAGTTCGCCAACGACAACGGCCCCTCCGTCATCCCCGTCCTGCCCGCCCTCGGCGCCATCCACGACACCACCGGCGTCTATGGCCGATACGACCGCTACCGCGCCTACCCCTACGGTTACACCAACGGTTCCGGCTATGCCTACCCCTACGGCTACGGTTACCCCGGCTACCCCTACAACGGCAGCTACGGCATCGGCCTCAACTACAACGGCTACGGCGCCACCTACCACCACAACCACGGCGCCTGGGGCGGAAACTACTGCCGCCCCGGCGGCGCCACCTTCCGCGTCACCATCCGGAAGTGAAAGCATTCGTAGTTAGGTTACGATGTTTCAACGCATGTGGAATCACAAGGCGGAAGTTTTCTGCGCGGTGCAGCGCGTCAATGCGTGTAATTTCTGAAAGCCTCTTTCTCTAGTCTTGATTGGTGAAAGTTATGGAGTCATAACATTTTCAATGGACGCGCACGTCAACGCAGCATTGAATTCACGGGCCGGAGATCGCTTTCACTATATGTGGGCTGCAAGGAGATGCCTGAAAATGATCCAGCCGGGTTCTTCCTTACAGTATGTGATTGTAGAAGGATCGAGTGATCCAAAAAAACCAGGAGAACTAGTGATCGACCTTCAAGAGACGTACTCTCAAAAGGACTCGTTGGATTCCATCCACTACTACCAGCTCAAGCACTCAACTGTGCGAGTCACTAAGCCGTCTACCTTATCAGAACTTGGTCGGACTTTGAAAGGCTTTGCACTGCGGCATGTCGAGACAAAGAAGCGTCGTCGCAAAGCGCAACATTACTACCACTATGTTTCCAATCGGCCAGTTAGCGATTCGATAAAGAACGCTATAAGCCAAATTGTTGCTGGAGAGAACGCGCCTGTTCAATTTGTCAAAAAACTCATGTCTGTCACCGGTTTGGCCGGAAATGAATTACAAGCTTTTCTGTCAGCTTTTGACATTGCTGATCAAGAGAGCGGCTATCTGGGCCAAGAAAGGGAATTACAGTTTGAGTTGTCCCGATTGGCAGCTGGGACCTTAGAAGAAGGGATGACCCATCGGATGCTAGGATTGATCTCTGATCAAGCGCTACCGAAGTCAGGCACAAGCAAAAAACGGGGACTAATAAGCCAGGTCGATGTTCTAAAGGTTTTCGGTGTGAGCAATGTCAGAGATCTTTTCCCCGCGCCAACATCCTTTGAACCTCTAGGAAGCGCTTTTGTTCGTGAACAACATTTAGAGATAGTAAAACAGATTGTAGCTTCAACTTCGCGTACTGTTATCATTCATGCAGAGGGTGGAGTTGGTAAGACCATTGTGGCGCAGCAAATAAAGGATACTCTCCCGCATGATTCATTCGGCCTAGTTTATGACTGTTTTGGTGGCGGAAATTACCGAAGTCCAAGTCAGCCTCGGCATCGCCCCCGCGATGCCTTAATGCAAATGGCAAATGAGATGGCCGTCGAAGGGCTTTGTTCTAGTTTGATTGTCCCAAACCAGTCGGCATCGCAGGAAGTTTTTAAAGCCTTTATGAGGCGTGTAGGTGAGGCATGCGAAGCGCTGCAACATAAGAATTCGGAGGCAGTGCTCATGCTCCTCATTGATGCAGCGGACAATGCAGAAATGGCGGCGCTGGAGCTAGAGGAGAATGGTTTTGCTCATTTGTTGATAAGAGAGAGACCACCGAAGAATTGCCGCCTCGTTTTTCTCTGCCGATCAGGACGCAGACAGCTTCTACATCCTCCCTCTAGTGTTCTGCAAATTCGTCTCAATGCGTTTACAATAAGTGAGACTACCCGGCACCTAAAATCACACTTCCCCAACGCCACCGGGATGGAAGCAAAAGAGTTTCACAGGCTTACTGGCGGTAATCCTCGCATTCAGTCCAACTGCCTTGCGTTCGCAAAGGAATCAATTCAGGGAATGCTTCTCTCACTCGGTCGAAAGCGGATCTCCATTGATGAACAAATTGGAAATCAGCTCCAAACTGCGATTGACCATTTGAAGGACCTGCATCCCAAGATAGAGGGAGAGCAGATTGATGCCATATGTCGAGGACTGGCAACTTTACCTCCTTTTATTCCAATTGTGGTGTTAGCAGCCGCTGCACAAGTTGAGCCAGCAACGATTGTTAGTTTCATTTCAGATCTTGGCCGACCTTTGTGGCATTCTGATCAGTCCGTGCAGTTTCGTGATGAACCCACGGAGACGTGGTTCAAGGAGACTTTTGCCGCGAGTGCAAGTGACATCCGCATCTATGTGGCTGCTCTTGAACCTCTCTCCGCAACTTACACTTATGCTGCGAGATCATTGCCCGCTCTCTGGCATCAGTCAGGTGAACATGACAAACTGATTACCTTGGCACTCTCTGGCGAGTTTCTGCCAGAAAATAACAGTATTGAGGCTCATGAGGTGAGCATCTACCGGCTTCAATTTGCGCTGAAAACAGCACTGAAGGCCAGGAGAATGGTGGATGCTGCGAAGTTGGCTCTACGGGCTGGCGAAGAAATGGCCGGGAATCTACGCCAGTTGGAGTTATTAGAGAACAACACGGACTTGATGGCCACCCTGCAAGATGCCCAAATAGTTCAAGAGTGTGCTTACAAGCGTCAAATACGGGGTGCGTGGAAGGGGTCGGAAGAAGTTTTTGCTGCTTCTCTTCTAGCATGGAACAAGGACTTTCAAGGTGAAGCCAGCAATTGTTTGAGAACTGCGGGCCTCTGGCTCGATAACTATTTTCAGGAGAAAAGTAGGCTTCCGAAGAATGAGCGCTTCCACCATGAAGAGTTAAAAAGATCGGAGATTGCCGAACTCGGCTGGGCATGTCTTGGGCTGCACGGTCCAAAAGCTTTCTGTGGTTTTATTACTGGATGGCAACCAGCTGAGATGATTCATGAGGTAACAGGTATCATTGTCGGGCGCCTTGTGGATAGGGGGCAGTTTGAGATAATCGATGGTATTGCTCGGAGTGGCGCGAAGTGCTCTCATCTCATACTTGCTCTCTGCCATGAGTTGTTGCGGGTGAGCAAACTACCCCCGAAGGTTTCTCTGAACTGGACACTCAAGCGGTTGGCTGAAGGTCAGGAAAAGCTCGATGAAGCGCCTTGGGATACAAGACGAGAACCTTTATTGGCCTCGCTGGTGAGTTTTTCGGAGGCTTGTGCCTATCACAAGCTTTCAACTGAGATGATATGCCGAGTGCTAGAAATTAAAGCCGTGTATGTTCCATCGATTCATACAATCACAAGCGGCTATGACAAGACCTCCCGCTATGCCTTTGCTAAGGCGCTCGCATTGCATGCAGTGCTCAATGGGCAAAAACTACCTGATGTTGAATCTCTCCTGCCAGAACCTGCCAAGGAAGCAAAAGAACATGCAGAAACGAAGAGAGAGCGCAAAGATGCTAAGAGCATACTCCGAACGTTGGTCGCTGTATGTGAAATTCGAGCAAAACTTCTTCTTCGCGAAGAGGGGTGGGAGCAGTTGGCAATTTCGCAAGCGAATGCAGCCGTTGAACTATCCTCGTTCGGCGATCATGACGAACGTTATTCCACGATAGATACTTTCTGGGACGAGTTGCAGGTCGAGAAGTTACGAATCGTAGCTCTGCAAGCGCGGGCTAGCGATGAGCTCAAGGAGATGATTATTAAAAATCTCCACAAAAAATCTCCCTCTATGGGAGCGCTGGCTCACCGCGTCCAAATGATGCGGATTGCCTATCGCCATGAAAACCTGGTAGACATTGGTCACGCTGCAGAAATTGCGTGTCAGCAATTGGCTGGCGCGATGGACTCTCCAGAGCCCAATCAGCGTGGGCATTGGTTTGTGCAGATGGCTCGTGCCGTGCTGTCTCTTAGCAAGGACGATGCTGCTGCCTACTTCGTCAATGCGGTAGAAGAAACTTCAAAGTTTGATGATGAGATTACAACACGTTGGGAGGCGGTATGCTCGCTGGCGCGTGGGGCGGGCGATGTCCAAGGTGAAGCTGTAATGCTGGCATACCGATTCATTCGGTGTGCCGAGTTGGTTGGCATTTCAACGGATGATGAAAAGCATTGGGATCGCCAGAACGTGATCAGAACTTTGGTTCACTTGCATCCGGCCTCCGCCTTCACAGGGCTAAGTCGCTGGAATGAAAGATATCTAGGCACGCAGCCTCGGCTCACTGAGACACTGTTTGAAGAGATTGCTCAGACAGGTAGACTGCAAGCCGCGGCTTGTTTTGCGGCGACAGGTTTTATTGGGCCACACGGTGCGCTTGAGTTGCTAGAGCTTTGCCTAACACACGAAGCATCGAAGAGTCGCCAGCAGAAGTTTTTGAACCAAACTGTCGTAGATGCTTTCAGAGATGGCAATTTACTGGATGAGCGGATTAAACTCACCACTTTAGCCGCCCAGTACGGGCTGGATGTTAATTGCCTCAATGAACACCTACTGAGGGCCGAGGGCATGCAAACTTTTGTTCAAGAACGGCCAGCTTCGCTTAGCTCAAAGAATCTGTTGCCCGAACAAATTAGATCCGTTGAGATGTTGTTTCCAGGATGTGATCTGAAGACTACTCAAGGTTTGGTAAAAGCAGTGAAAATGGTCTGCGGACCTATCATGATGGGAGAAGCTAAGCCTACCCTGTCGGATTTGTTAGACCACGTCCCACGAGGGCGTGAGACAGCATTCATGCAGGTAGTCTTAGGTGAGCAAATAGTCGATTATTTCGACATAAGATCCTTGATGGGGCTTATCAAACAGAAATGGTTTGGTCGGGCAGCGGTGGCACGTGAATGGTTGCCTTTTCTGCAGAAAGCTGGAAGGAGATTTCACTATGCTCTGTCGGAGAGTCAAAGGCTCGCTTATTTCTTGAAGGAGTGCGAACTTAGCGAGACAGAGTTAAGAGAGTTGAAAAAAGGGATTCTCCAGCAAGTGGAGGAATCGACAACTTTGCTACATAGCGCGGCTCTTTTTGGCTTTGCCACCATAGCAGTAGAGGGATTGCCTCTTGTGAAAGTCAGAGAGGTTTTAGCCTACGCTTTGGAGAGACTTGAGAAACATTTGCCGCCAGAGTTTGGTGATGGTCCTTGGGAGGAATGGCTGACGCCTCCAGCAAATGTCTTGGATTCATACACTGGTCTGATCTGGGCAAGTCTAGGCAGTCCATCCTCTAAAACTCGTTGGCAAGCTGCACATTGCGTGCGCAGACTTGTCGAGTTGGATTGCCAGGAGGAGATAGCATCACTACTACGATGGATTGGCAGATTAGAGATTGCTGCTTTTTTAGGGCGGGAATTTATTTTTTATGAACTTCATGCCAGATTGTATCTGTTGTTTGGCCTTGCTCGTGGGGCATTGGACTTTCCCGGGAGTTTGCTTCGACACGTGCAAGTTTTTATTGATCTTACGAAAGGGCCTCCGCATGCCCTGATCCAGCTTGAAGCATCTAAATTGGTGCAGAAAATAGAAGCGGCTTATCCTGGCACTATTTCGAGTTCAGAACTTCAAATGATGACCAATTTGGTGAAGTCTCCCTTCCCGTTGCGTGAGGTTAATGAACAAGAATCATTTCAGAGCCCATGGCATCAAGACGGCCTACGTGAATGGCCGCGAGAGCCTAGTTTTGGAATGGATTTTGAAGCCTACTGGTTGCCTTCGTTGTGCAGAGTGTTCGAAGTGCCTCTTTCGGAATTGCAGGATTTGATGCGATTCGAGGCAGTGGAGACATTGCGCGTATCTTGCTCAGCTGATTATCGAGAAGATAAACGTCGTCCGATCTGGAGATCACAAAATTTTGACTGGCGTGGGACTTACCATAGCCACGGTGACTATCCTTGGATTCATGATTATCATTTTTATTTTGCGTATCATTCTCTGATGATTGTCGCGGCAAAGCTCATGGCTCGCATGCCTATTCTTCATCGTGCTAGCTGGGATGAGGAAACTGATCGTTGGACCGATTGGATTCGACGCCATCAATTGGTCCGAGGCGACGGAAGGTGGCTTTCAGACCGGCGTGATCCAAGTCTCCCGCCACGAAGGCAACCGTCCTCTACTTACTCGTCAGACTGGCTTTTTGAAGTTCAGGCCGATGACTTCTATGATCTGCTAGTCGCGCAAGCCAGCATGCAGGGGGGCCTATGTGTATACGGTTACTGGAACGATGTTGAAAGCTACCGTGAGGAAACCATTTCCATTAATTGTGCTTTTGTTCTACCAGCACTAGCGGATTCGCTTGCCATCGCCGTACGCACAGCAAATGACGTTCATTTTTGCAGTTTAAGAGGCATCTTGAACACTGTTGATCATTCAAAGCAGGATGCGATTTTTGAATTGATACCTTTCATCAATCACGATGGTCATAGTAGAAGTGGGCACGATGACTTTGATCCTTATGCGCACTCACTAAACCTGCGCCCCAACATCATTGATCAGCGTCTGATTGAATTGTTTGGGCTCACTCATGATAGCGATGAGCGGTTTTGGTATATTCCAGGGAATCAACAGCCAGCACTATCGGTAGATATTTGGAGCGACCAGCGAGAGTCTCGTCATGCAAGTTTTACTCGTTCTGGACAGCGAGTTTTCGCCTCTGTTGATCTTTTGAAGCTGGCATGTGCCCGATTTGGACGTTCGCTGGTGATTGATGTCGAGATACGAAGGTCAATGGAGCGTAGTGGCTACGAGGGATCTGATTTTTCTCGTTTGCCTCCGTCCAAGAAAGTCTTCATTTTGGACTCAAATGGAATCCTCCGAGACACAAAAACGCATTATCAGCTTGGGCAAGCTACTCGTTGAAGGTTTGGAACGTGATCATAGCAGTAAGCCCGTTACCCACTGGATGGCTCATTATGTTGCCCAACTCATAGTCGAAGCTGAAACAGCTACCAGTGAGAATAAAGAGATGGCGCAAAAGCGCTGCTTCGAGACGGTTTTGATGTTATGGAGTCACCGATCAAGCTTGCCTCATGGTTCTCGACCATTGGAAGATTTCGAGCCCTTGTTTGAGACATTGAATAGGCTAAGTCCGGAGAATCCGCGTTTTTGGCATAACCAATATTTGCGAGGACACGAAGTCGCTCTGGACGAGGAAGCTGCTCAGACTTTGGCGGTTATCGAGAGCATTGATCGCGCCGCACGCATTCTGATGAGTGAGCTTCTCAGTTTTGCCGTGGAATCGTGCCGCAGTGAGGACACTTTGCGCTACTTGAAAAACTTGATGGGCGAAACTGAAGATGCGGACATTCGGTTGGCAGTAAGGCTTTTTGATGAGTATGGCCCGGAAACTAAAGAGGCTCAGAAGGACGGTCAGCATAAGCAACTCACAGAACGCATCGAGACTTTGAATCGTTTTATCGAAGGGGCTGTGAAGATGCGGAACATGATGCAAGCACGTTTGAGTTGAACTCAAGAATCCTACCTCTCCGAATTGGAGACTGAAGGTTTCAAATGCTTGTCAAAGAACGCCAGCACCAGAGGCCTTAAATCCTTCTGCTTCGACTGCAGATGAAACGTGTGCGGCGCATCCGGGATGATCTCCAGGTGATGTTCAATTTTTTGTTCGGCCAGCGCCTTCGCCAGCGTCTCCGACTGGGACACATCCACCGTCGTGTCCGCCGTGCCGTGCAGGATCAGAAAAGGCGGATCCTTCGGGTCCAGATGCGTCAGCACCGTGAACTGCTTGTACAGCTCCGGCGCCTCCGTCCGCGTCGCGCGCAGGATGGACAGATCGCGATGCTCAAAAGTCGCCGGGCCATACATGTCCACCACACAGTTCACCCGGCAGGAAAGCTCCCCATGCGGCCCGCTCGGGTCCAGGCCGCTCTCCGGCCCGGTGATCCCCACCATGCTCGCCAGATGCCCGCCCGCCGAACCCCCGATCACCCCGAGGTGATCCACATCCAGGTGCAGCCGCTCCGCGTTCGCCCGCATCCAGCGCACCGCCGTCTTGCAATCATAGAGGTTCTGCGGCCAGCACATCGTCGGCGACTTCGGATCATCCAAAAGATAGTCGATGCTGAAACACACATATCCATGCGAGGCCAGCGTCGTCCCGATGTTGATCTCCCGCGCCGCATTCCTCACCCCGCCCTTCCACCCGCCGCCATGGATGATCAGCACCCCCGGGTGCTTCTTCCCATCCTCCACCTTCGGCAGATAAAGATCCCCCTTCTCCTTCCGCCCCTCCGGCAGATAGCTCACATCCTTCTCCACCTTCACCTCCAGAGCTGGAGTTGAAGCAGGCGCATCCGCCGTCACATCCGCCGCAGGGCAGGGGCACACAGGAAACAAAACAGAAACAGACACGGCCACCGCCGCCAGAGAAGTCAAAATCAGTCGCATCCCCCCATAACGCACACACCCGCCTCATCCTGCAAGCCTCCAGAAAGGGCTGGGGACTTCTCCATCTTCATTCATGGCCTTTCGTCACAGGATTAACAGGATGGCAGGATTAACAAGATTGGAACCTTGAGGTCTTAATCCTGTCCATCCTGGAATCCTGTTAATCCTGTAAAAACTAACCGCGAACCACCCCCGACCCACATTCGCCCCCAGAGTTTTCCATTTGCAGAGGCGGAATCGGACGGCATGACGTAATCTCCTTCCCAGACAATGACTGACGTCCACATCCAAACCGCCATCCTCGACATGGGCCGCCGTGCCCGCGCCGCCGCGCACGAGTTGGTGAAACTCACCTCCGAGCAGAAGAATGCCATCCTGCTCGCCATGGCGGACGAGATCGATGCCCAGCAGCCCGCCATCCTCGAGGCCAACGCCAAGGACCTCGAAGCCGCCCATGAAAAAGGCCTCACCAAGGCCATGATCGACCGCCTCACTCTGGACCCCAAGCGCCTCAAAGCCGTGGCCGATGCCGTGCGCGAGGTCGCCGCCCTCCCGGACCCCGTGGGCGAGGTGCTCAGCGCCTGGACCCGCCCCAACGGCCTGCGCATCACCAAAAAGCGCGTCCCCATCGGCGTCATCGGCATCATCTTCGAGTCCCGCCCAAACGTCACCACGGACGCCGCCAGCCTCTGCTTCAAGACCGGCAATGCCACCCTCCTCCGCGGCGGCAGCGAGGCCATCCATTCCAACGTCGCCCTCGCCGCCGCCCTCCAGACCGGCGGCGAGCGCGCCGGACTGCCCCAGGACAGCGTGCAATTGATCCCCTTCACGGACCGCGCCAGCGTCGAGCACATGGCCAGGATGGACCAGTTCATGGACCTCATCATCCCGCGTGGAGGCAAGGGGCTCATCGAAAAAGTCGTCGCCACCGCCCGCATGCCCGTCATCAAGCATTACGATGGCGTCTGCCACATCTACGTCGCCCCTTCGGCGGACCAGGACATGGCCGTGAAGCTCATCCTGAACTCCAAGACGCAGAAACCCGGCGTCTGCAATGCGCTGGAGACCGTGCTCGTGCATGAGAGCATCGCCAAAGAGTTCTACCCCAAGCTCGCCACCGCCCTGCGTGAGGCCAAGGTCGAGATGCGTGGTGATTCCACTGCTGTGACCTACCTCGGCAGCGATGCCAAGGCCGCCACCGAAGAGGACTGGAGCACCGAGTATCTCGATCTCATCCTCTCCCTCAAAACCATCTCCTCGTTCAGCGACGCCGTCAGTCACATCAATCGTTATGGCTCCCACCATACCGACAGCATCGTCACCAAGGACCGCGCCGAGGCCGAGCGCTTCATGCATGAGGTGGACAGCGCCGTGGTCCTGCACAATGCCAGCACCCGCTTCAATGATGGCGGCGAGTTCGGCTTCGGTGCCGAGATCGGCATCAGCACCGACAAGCTCCACGCCCGCGGCCCCATGGGCCTTGCCGAGCTCTGCAGCTACAAATACCTCATCGATGGCGACGGCCAGACCCGCTGATCCACCCCGAGCTTCCTGCCCCTCATGAACCTCGACTGGATCAACGAATTCCTCCCGCAGTTCCGCTGCCCTGACACGCATCAACCGTTGCGCTGGGCCACCCCCGAAGACCTCCAGCGCCACGGCCGCCCCGCCGACGAAAAAGCCCTCGCCCGCCAGGACGGCACGAGACTTTTCGAGATCGACGCCGGCATCCCCATCCTGCTGCCCAAGTAATCTTGGTTAGGTGAGGCCTGTGGAAGTCGCGGCAGCGTCCTGGAGTGCTCCAGCCCTCTGGAGCTTTCGTCGGAGCGACTGATGCACACATCCCCCAAACACCACCTAACCTCCCCCAGCCTTCGCGCATCAAATTGAGCAAATAAATGGTTAGTCCTTCAAGGGCGCCAGAGGACTGGCGCACTCCAGGACGCTCCGCGCCGGTCAAGATCTCTGCGAGCTATTACTCCTACGGCCCACCTGACGACCTCAGCGAATTCCCGCCTGGCTGCGGCGGACCCTTGGGCTTGGCGGACTGCCAGTCGCCGCTCGCCCGCAGGCTCTTCTTCTTGTCGTCTCCCGCCTTTGGCTCCTGCTGGAGAGCGGACAGGTCAGACTCGCTGCGATTGCGCTTGAGCGCATCCAGCACCCTTTCCTTCGGCGGGGCCTGCGGACCACCCTGCTGGTTCGCGCCCACGGCCACTGGCACGTTGGCATTCTGCCCGTTCACCGCGGGAGGAGGATTGTTCTGCGCGGCCACCCCAGGAGGTGGCGGGGCAGGATAGTTGGGCGCAGGCGGCAATGGCGCAGGGTAGTTCGGGGGCTGCAGATGGTTCTGCGCCGGAGGCTGCACGGCAGGAGGCAAGGGGGCGGGATAGTTGGGCGCTTGAAGGTTCGCGCCGTTCCCCACTCCCACATTCACGTTCACCTGGAGGTTCTGAGCCGGCCCGCGGATGTTCTGCGCCAGCCTCCCAAAGCCCCCACCGCCCACGGATTCCGTGGCTAGATGCAAATCCCGCATCAGGCGGTTGTTGGCATCAAAACGGACCGGCGGAACCTGATTCTCCATCTCCTGTTTCGTGTCCCGAATCATGTCGGCGATGCTGCCCGGACCATTGGGGGGAGCCGCCGCCACAGCGGCTTGCACCGCGGCCACCTTCGCCTGTCCGGCCAGCGTGCTGCCTGCGGGCGGACCCGGAACCAGCTTGTCCGTCAGCTTGTTCATGTACTGCTTGCACTCACCGGCCTGCCTGCCCGCGCTGTTGTAGGTGTCCTTGATCTTCTCCAGTTGGGCGCGCTCGTCGTTGGAGATCTGCGGATTGTTGTCCAGGAAGAACTGCACCTTCGCCGCATTGGCTGTAGGTTCGGCACTGTTGGTTAGGTGAGTCTTGAGGGCGCTTTCACCCTGCATGGCATTGGCCGCCTGGGCCGGAGTCTGGTCCAGCCCCAGCATGCCGCCCGGCTCCTTGGCCTCCCATCCGCACATCGCCTTGAAGAAGGCCTGCTGGGACTGCTGCACGTTCTGCGGCTGCGAGGCCCACTGCATGACCGCTCCCAGGTTCGCAAAGCGCGCCGCACCGGTGCTGGCATCCATCTGGCTCGCTTCGGTGTTCCAGGCGCAAGCCTTGGAATCCATGATCAGCGCCTTCACCATGCCGCTGGAGTTCGTGTAGTTCAGGTGCCCCTGCAGATAGGTGCTCAGCTCGCCCTGGCGGTCGCCGGAGAGATGCGAGCTGTTGCTGAAGTTGTCGACAGCGCTGCGCAGGGCCTCGTTCTGCTTCTCTTCCGCACCGAGCGGCAGGTCCAGGCAGAAGCGTGAGTCACCCGCCGTGCAGCCCATGCCGGCCACTTTCAAATCGGAGTTCCACTTGTTGCTGCTGAAGACGTTCGCGGCCATGGCGTCGTAGCCCTGGTTCAGCAGGATGTCCACGGTGGGGGAGTTGGTTTGAAACTCACTCACACCCATGGTGTCACGCCCGTCTCGCTTCTGGCTGACCAGCGTGTAGTCCGTGCCTGGCGCGCAGTAGAGATTGGCCGCCATCGCCTTGCCCAGCATGGTGCCAGGTGTCACCAGATCCGTGTCATCCCCCATGAAAAGGGACGCGTTGTTGCGCTGCAGCGCCTGGCTGTGGATGAGGTTTCTGGCCGCATTCGCGTCCAGGTCTTTCCACTCGATGTGGTTGTTCTCGCAGTGGCGGATCACCGGGCCGATCATGTAGGCCATGTTGCGGGCGCCGCCATAGCCCGCGTTCCGGGACTGGCTCGCGTCGAATAGTTTGTTAGCGTCATCGCCTGCCAGGCGCTCCACATCCTCCATGGAGAGATGCACGATCTTCAGCCCCTGGTCCACGTGGTCGTCCATCAGCTTCTGGCACAGGTCCTCGTTCTTCTGCCAGAGCGCGGGATCGTGCACATCGCTTTGATCGATGATGATGATCGGCGTGTTGCCGAGGTTGAAGTCAGGCACTCCGTTGTCACCTTCCTTGATGAACTCCGCGCTGCGCACCATGTCATTCACCGTGCTCTGCAGCCACGGGCACTGGTTTAGGTCGCGTCCTGCTGTGGGCAGCACTGGATACACATTTTGAAGCCCGGTCGCATAGTTCTGCTTCTGGTCCATCGCATTCAGATGCCCTTCCATCTGGCGGGTGAACTCCATGAAAGCGCGGTGGCTCATCGGCTTCACACTGTCCAGGTTGCCATTGACCGGAGTGCCCGCATTGAAAGGATCTCCCGCAGATGCCAGCGCGCCAAAGCGCTGCACCACCGGCAGCAGCCTGTCCGGTGTGGCGTTCATGTTCGCGATGCGATTTTCAGTGTCCTGCAGCTTCGCGACAAATCCCTCCAGCTTGGTCTTCTTGTTCTCCAGACCCTGCAGTGCCGCCTGATTTTCAGGTGTCGCCGCAGCATTCACCTGCCCTCGTGCGTCATTGATCTGCAGGTCCAGCGCAGGCAGCAGATTGTTTTGGATGTGCTGCCGGTGCGCTGTCATCTTGTTCCCCACTTCCGTGAACCGTGTGGAGATGTTCTGCGCGGATTGCTGATGCCGCTCGTTGGCTTCAGTCTCCAGCGCATTCTTCAGGGCGTTGATGCTGGTCTGGTTCTCAGGCTTGGCCGCCTCAAATTTGCTCCACTGCTTTGCCTCCGTCTTTTCGATCGTTTCCCAGAGCGTTGCCAGATCAGGCGCTTCATCCGCACCAGCCACCGCAGACTCCTTGAGAGCCCCGAGCAGCCTCACATCACCCTCGCGCATCGCCCCCAGGCTGCTGCCGGTGATCTTGAGGAGATTCTGCTGCGGCATGCGCAGAGCCTGGGAAAAGTCGTTGTCACTGAATTTCGGCAGTTCCGCAGCCGTGGCAAACAAGCGCGCCGTGAACTTGTCACGCGTGTGCGCATCGTTCGCCTCCAGCTTCGGCATGTCGGCACCCTCTTTATGTCCCTTCATCATCTGCGTGCGGAAGGCCAGCTTGTCACACACCGCCGCCATGCCCTGCTGGGACACTGCGTTCTGCTCCAGGTGCTTGAGGAAATCCTTCGTGAGCTGGCTTTCCACACCCGTGGTGTCACGCTCATCCAGTCTCTGCAGCGCTGCCGCCGCATTTACCTGCGGGCGTATGTGCTCCAGCATGTCCCTCGCCATGTCGTTATCTCGTGTGCCGGCCTCCAGGCGGTTGTAGAGCCGGTTTCCAGAGGCACGATCAGCCTGCAGCAACTGCCGCTGCTGCTCAGGGCTGAGTCCGCTGATGGCTGTCAGCATCTGGCTGTCTGTCAAAGTCTGGCCCCAGCGCTGCTGCTGGGCCAGCAGAGACTCCAGCACCACGCTGGCCTGGCGCTGCTCCCCCGCCACAGCCGGATCCATGCGCAGGCCGGACTTTTGCAGCTGGCCACGCAGCACCCCTGTCATGCGCGCCACCTGCATGTCAGAGCCTTCGCCTGCTAGCAGCACCGCATCCATGTCCTTGCAGCAGGCATTCACCGCCTTCTCGCGGTCGGACTTGATGAACCGGTTGTGGCGTTCTCCCGTGGCGTATTCCTGGGTGCGCTGATTCCACGCCTGCCGCTCAGCAGCATCCGGGATCTTCGGCGCATTGGCAGCCGGCGGGCCTGGGGCCGGTGAAAAGGGGGAGCTGGCGTCGTCGTGCTGGCCAGTGAGGGAGGCAATGATGCGGGCGCGTTGTTCGTCGTTCATGGCGGTCTCTCAGTTACCCCATCGCCGCTCTTTTGTGACAAGCCCGGTCAGTGTGTCACAGAATGCCCGGACGGGGCTACTTCGGCTGACAGATCACGCCGAATCCGCTCGCCCCGCCTCATGTTCTCCTTTCTCAAATTCCTCACCGCCGCTGGCGTCGCCACCTTTGGCATCTGGTACATGTTCCAGTATGACAGCATCAATGAGGTCACCGGAGGAGTCGCCTTCATCTGCGTGCTCGGCGCCTTCGTGCTGCTGAAGTGGGACCCTGACTTCGGCCCCAAAGACTTCATCGTGAAATACAAGCACCTGAAGTGGAAGCCCGGTGAGTTCACGCGTCATTGGTTGATCACCGGAGATACCGGCGTCGGCAAAACCACCTCCGGTTTCAATCCACTGCTCCACCAGATCAGCATGGCCCGGCCTAACTGGGGCGGCTTGATCCTCGGCGCGAAAGGGGACGAGCACTTCTTCGCCATGGAGCACTTCACCGGTCACGGCCGCCCGAATGACGTCTGCGTGCTCATGGTGCGCCCGGACCGCAGTGACCGCTCCTGGCAGCCCAAAGAGCGCTACAACCTCGTCTCCGATCCACGCCTGCCCTACACCACGCACGCGAAGAACCTGGTCGATACCGGCGCATCTCTCACCGAAGGCGAGCAGTCCTCCTTCTTCAAACCCGCTGCGCAGCAGGCGCTCACGAGTGCGTTTGAATTGCTCGAAACTCTTGGCAAACCCGTGAACGTCCTCCGCGCTTATGAGTTCCTCACGGACAAATCCACCATGGAAGAGCTCTTCAACGAGCTTCTCGATGCCGAAAGCACCCCTGAGCGCATCAAGATGGCCAAGTACTTCGATCAGACCTTCCTCAGCGCCCAGGCCGCCGAACAAAAAGAAGGTTTGGTCGGCACGCTGAAGGTCATGCTCGGCTTCTTCACGCATCCGGACATCGCGGAGATCTTCTGCTCAGACCTGCCCAATACCATCGACATCACCGATGTGGACAAGGGCCGCGTCTTCTGCACCGCCATGCCGCAGACCTTCCAGACCGAGCGCCGTTACATCAACACCTACATCAAGCTGCTCTTCTACACGCATGCCATGATGCGGTTTGATAAACCGAAGTCCGAGCGCAAAACCGAGAACCTCCTCATCGCCCTCATGGATGAGTTCCAGGCCCTCGCCACTGCCAGTGAGGACGGCATCTCCGACCACAACGTGATCGACCGTCTCCGCGCCGCGAACTGCTGCCTCATCCTCGGCATGCAGAGTGATGCCTCGCTCTTCCCCGTGCTCGGAAAAGAAACCGCTCAGGTGCTCACGTTGAACTGCCGCTCCCGCATCGCCTTCCGCCAGCCGGATCCTGAAGGCGCGCAGGCCGTGGCGGAGTTCATCGCCAAGATCGAGAAGAAGAAAAAGTCCCGCAGTTATGGCTTCCTGGGCAAGGACAGCAGCACCACGGTGAACAAAGAGTGGGACTACGAGGTCCAGCCCGGCGAGCTCATGAAGATGCCAGACGCCACCGCCTGGATCGTCCATCCCAGCAAGGACAAGATCCGCATGCGCATCCCCGCCATGGATGGCGCCGGCAAGATCCCGGACTGGTGGAAGTGATGACCTCTCGCTGACCTTCATTGTTTCAAGAAGCCCGCACACCGTTTCACCTCATGCCCCTCGACGCCGATCAACAAAAGGCCCACGACAACCTGACCAATCTCGCCACTGAATTCAGTGCCGAGGTGGGGAAGTATCAGGACTCCTTTCGTCAGGCAGAGGTCATCAAGATCTTTGACACACGCGGCAAGGAGCTGGACCTCGGCAAGGTGAGTGATCAGCAGCTCAAGGACATGTTTGATGTCGGGCGGAAGGTCTCCACGCTCAATGAAGTGGACTCTATCGAGCTCGGTCACAAGCTGGGAAACCTTTACCTGGTGGAGAAGAACATCACCTCCGCCCGTGGTCCGGAGTCGAAAAAAAACGGCCCTGATGTGCCAGCGAGCCGGGAATACCTCGAGGACGCCGTGGGCACCTGGATGAATGTCCGCAACAATGCCTTCAATCCCCGGGACCTGCTGCAGGCAGAGATGAGCATGCGCGACAGCCCCGGCATCGA
Source organism: Prosthecobacter gellanilyticus (assembly GCF_007992435.1). Taxonomy (GTDB): domain Bacteria; phylum Verrucomicrobiota; class Verrucomicrobiia; order Verrucomicrobiales; family Verrucomicrobiaceae; genus Prosthecobacter; species Prosthecobacter gellanilyticus. The sequence continues at coordinate 43,445 of NZ_BKAG01000007.1, forward strand.
CCTCGGGAACAAAATCCAGACCCTGGAAGAAAGATATTCGGCCCTGAAAAAATCCGTGCAGGAGCAGTCGGGTGAGCAGTTTAAAGATGCAGGTCTCGAGCAGACCATCTCCACGCTCAAACAGCAGCAGAAAATCTTTGAGTCACAGGCTCACGACTTCAAGGTCGCGGGCATGCAGCAAGCGGCCAGGATGGGGGTGGAGTTCGCCGCCCAGCAAGGCTTTGATGCGGATGCTGCGGAGGAAGAAGTCTACATCGCGTCCCGCATCGACCTCGCGGTCAATCCTGACATCAGCGGCGCCAACATTCGCGGCCTGGATCTGAGCAAAAGTGATCTCTCCAAAATGCGCGTGGATGCTGAGACACTCAGCCGCGCCAATGGTCTGGACACAGTGAAAGGCGTCGAGCCCAAGCTCCTCGCCGAAGCCCAGGCCATCAAGCCGCATGTGGCCCGTCTGGATGATCTCAATGAGCGCATGGGCAAGCTGGAAAACAAGGGCGGCGTCATCGCCAACCTGCGGAACATCCGCCACGGCGGTGTCGATGGCGAGCGCAAGCATCTCGAGAAGGAGATCGAGAAAGCCCAACAAGCATTGCAACAAAGCAAGGCTGGCGTTGCCGCGCAGTTTGCCGTGGAAGAGAACGAGTTCGACCAAAAGATGACCTATGGCATCGGCGGCGAGCTGAGCGTGCGTCCTGAAACGGCCGAAAGCCTGGCGGCGAAGAAATCCCAGGCCAGCGAGACCTTCAAGGTGGACTCCACCCAGGCTCTCGATAACCGCGGCACCACCTTTGCCATCGGCAAGATGGGACTCGGGAACAAGACCGCCGAGCTTCAGCAGGCCCATCAAAACGTTCGTTCTCAACCCGCGCCTGATCCTGAGGACAAAGATGCCGTCAAGGCAAGGCGTACGGAGATTCAGAAGGCGGATGACGCCGTCGAGGCCTCTGCCGCCAAAGACGTCAACGTGCTCGGCACCATGGGGCCTCTCTATGGCCGGGAGAACGAGGTCGGAAACGCCTATGGGGGCACCATGGTGCAGGATGCGGCGGCCAAGAAAGAAGCGCTCGGGGCAGACACCACCACGCTGCTCACCCGCGCCGTGGCCACTTCCACCGTGAACAAGGCGCTCGGCATGGACGCTGTGGCCGAGGAAAAGTTTGCCATGGATGGCAATGGCCAGGCCTCCACGCTGAGTGTGGCCGTTCCCGGCGCCGCCATCCTCACCCGGCCCACGCGGGAAAATCCGCAGGAGTCCTTCCTCAAGGCTGACTACAAGGATCCCGCCATTCAGAAAGGCCTCTTCGACCTGGAGGCCCAGGACTACATCACCGGCCAGATTGACCGCCATACGGGGAACATTTTCGTGGATCCTAACAATAAGGAAGTTCGCGGCATCGACAATGATCTCGCATTCCCGACGGTGAACCGTGAGCAGATGCTCCAGGACGATGCCGTGGCGGCCAAGGCCGTGGGCACCAAACCCATGTTCATGCACTCGGACACAGCGGACAAGATTGAGGCTCTCAAGCCTGACGATCTGCGCAAAGCTTTGCAGAGCATTGAAACACCTGGCGGCGTGGCTGGCCTGGAAACCGAGGCCATTGATGGCGCGGTGAACCGCCTCAAGGAACTGCAGGATCATGTCAAGGACCTAAGGAAGGACGGCCGCGTGGTGGACAAGTTTAACGACGAAACCTTCCGCGTGGCCCGCGAGGCACAGATCAAGGTCACCCCCGGAAACGACCTCTCCAAGACGACCGGCCTTCCTCCTCCCGCATCCTATTTGGGGGCTGCCATCGCGGACACGGAGAAGACGCTCGCCATTAACGCGACCAAGCCAGAGCATGAGCAGCGCAAGGTTCTGGAAAAGACAGACGTGCCCAAACCCCAGGTGGATGCCAAGTTCGCGGCCTACCAAAAAGGAGTGCAAGATGCACGCGCTGATATTGCAGGGAATCCAGGCCAGCTCCAAGACGCAGGCCTGGCCAAGAACATCACGGACGGCCAGTCGAAGCTCCTGAAGCTGGAGGCTGACCTGCAAACCCATGATCAAAACATAACGGCTTCCCTGGCGAGGCTGAACCAGTCCAAGTTGAACGGTAATCCCGAGGTCACCGCCGGCCTGGAGGAGATCTTTGACAACGCGCAGAAGGCGCGTCAGGAGACGCTTCAGGAGCAGAAAGTCGAGCAGCAAAAGCTCAGCGCCGCATTGGATCAGGCTGTGGAGCCCATGAAGCCTCGGATCGCCGCGCAGGCACGCCTCGCCACGAATCAGCAACAGGTCGCGCAGCCGCAGAATGAAGTGAACGCCGGTGAGATCGAGATCGAGGCCAATGCCAACGATCAGAAGCTGGAGGCCAGCGGCGAGGTGAAGCTCGAAGCCAGCGGTGACATCCCGCTCACGCAGAGCCAGATAGATGCCATCGAAAACGACTTTGCCAATCTTGAGGAAGGTGCTGGCGAGATCGAGCTCGAAGCCTCCGGCGAGCTGGAGATCGAAGGCGAGCAGTCCGGCATCGAGATCAACGAGCTGCCCAACGAGGAGCAGGGGATCGAGCCCGAGGCGAATAACCAAAAACAAGACCAGCCCGCCGTTCAGGCTCCCGCCAATGAGGAGGCGCAAGGCCAGGGCCAGGAAGGTGCAGGAAAAAAATCCAAGTTCGCCAGCGTGCGTGACTCCATCAAGGGCATCGCCAGCACGGCCAAGTCTGCCGTGGCGCAGAAGCTGGAGAACAAAGGGGCCGAGCAGCCGCTGCACGAGGTCCCTGCTGAGAAGCAGGCTGAGTACAAAGACCTCCAGAAACAGCTCGGTGATCTGAAGAAGGGCGGGGGAGATGCCATCAAGGCCGCAGGCCTCCTCGGTCCAGATCCCAAGGCCTACAATGACTTCAAGAACGGCGCGCCCGGCGGTGACAAGCAGACCGAGCCCGAGATCAAAGAGAAGATGGACGCCCTGAAAAAAGATTTCCCCGGCCTCAAGCAGCTCGACCGCAGCAAGGTCGGCCAGGTCGTCAACACCGCCGTCCGTGACGGCTCCAAATCCGTCGGCGCCAAGCTCAAAGGCTAGCGCTCCCCAACCTCAATCTGATTTTCCCTTATGCCTTACACTCCTAGTAATGATCCAGCGGTTCAAAACGCAGCCACAGCCATTTTTGCCGGCCTGGACGGCAACAACAACGTTGCGGCTGGCGCCACCGCCTTCCAGGATTTGATGACCGACCCCAATCTCACAGGCCGGCAAAAGCAGGCGGTTTGTTGCGAGGTCGGCAGGGCCATCGTGAACCAGGGTGTGGAGAATGCCCGCGCAGAGCCCAAGACCTTGTTGCGGGAAAGTAATGCCAGCACACAGTTCATGACGGATTACATGAGTGAAAGCGCCTCGCGGTTCTTTGATGCGGTGAAGGGCAAAGCTGAGGACGTCGGCCGCAATCATCAGCACACCCAGCCTCTCAACATCCATGGACATGTGCAAAACCATGACGCCGCAGTGCCTGATGCCACGCGTGATTTGCTGAATGCTTTCGATTCAGAGAAGCACAAGCTTTCTCCTGATGCGTGTGAGTTTATGCAGGCTTGTTCCTCAGGCATTCCTGGCGATATCGTCGGAGCCGATCGTGACGCGGCGGAGAAGCGGCTGGCGGTGAACACACTCATGCTGAGGGGCGCCATCAATGAGATCAGCAATGACTTCGGCGCCATTCGTGGTGACAACAACGCCTCACAGTCAACCAGGGAGCGGGCCGCCATGACCTGCGAGGCCAGCCGGTCGGCGATGAAGTTTCTCACCGCGCAGCTTGATGATTTTACGGAGGCGATCAATGCGAGCCCCGCTGCTGTCGCCCTGTCCCAGGATGATGCTTTCAGGCAGCAAATGGAGCAAACCTCCCAGCAGCTTGGCGAGGCCGACCACGCGACTCTCCAGGTTGGGGCGCATGTCGGTGTGGGAACCACGATCAAGGCCGCCCTTGGCCGGGACAACCAGTCCAAGCTCAATGATGCCGAGGCGAAGCTCCAGCGCCGTGAGGCGAAGCTGGCCGACTACCTCAATCGCCAGAGGGATAATGACCAGAAGCGTGAACTGAAGCAAGACTCGCTAAACAACGCCGCCAACAATCCGCACGTCTCCGATGCTCTGAAGCAGAAGGAAGTCCGCGACATCCAGAAGCTGGATCAGAAAGGCGTCAGGCTTGATGCCAAGGTTCAAAACCAGCAGCAGAAGGTGGCGAACTCCGAGACTCGTGTGGACCAGTTGAAGACCCGCATCGGTCGCCATTGATCCGGGCGGCATCATTCCCATTCCAACCTAACAATTTTTACAACCATGGCATCCCTCACCCCCCTTCTTGCCAATTTCGGCGCCAACGAACTCCAGCTTCTCTCCAGCTATGGCGACTCCCGCGCCCATGAGCCCGGAGACATCATCATCAAGCAGGGTGATGAAAACGAAAATCTCTTCCTCGTCCTGCGCGGCCAGATTGAGGTGCTTCAGGAGGTGGATGGAGAGCTCAAGCGCGTGGCCCTCCTGGAAAGCGGCGACTCCCTCGGTGAGGTGAGCGTGTTCGATCCCGGTCCCGCCAGCGCCACCGTGCGCTCCGTGAACAACTCTGAAGTCTGGCTCATCTCCAAGGACAGCCTCGACCGCCTTCACACCGCGAACTCCAAGGTCGCCTACCGCCTCCTCAAGCGCATCGCCACCTGCCTCTCCCACCGCCTCCGCACCATGAACGACAAGTTCGTTGACTTGGCGAATCGTTGATTAGGCTGTCGGGTTGCATTGCGAGCCGGAGGCTCGAGAGAAATTAGCCGGGGGTGAAGCAAGCGAAGCTTGCGAGAACCCCCGGACTATCGCGATGCGCAGGTCTCATCTCATCGCGCCCTGGAAGGGCGCGAGAAGCCTACGCTATCTCTCCAGATCTCACACCCTCCACACCCGTCCCTTCCCGCAGGCCCACGTTTGCAGGCGCTTGTGCTCGGACGTGTACTCCCCTCCCGCTGCCCACGGAGAGAACGCCGGCAAAATCCACCGCTGCGTCTTCGCGCTGATCTGCTCCTGCACCATCGTCGGCAGCTTCAGCCGCAAGCCCGCGCCGTCCCGGAAATGCGTGGCCGGATGCTCATGCCCCGTCACGATCACACCTTCATGGTCGGACAACGGCAGATGCCCGTGCTCAAAGAGAAACTCACCCTCGCGGTGAGACGGAATCATGCTCATGCCACGCTTCAGTCCCGCGCGGTCATGATTGCCCAGCACGCAGATGATTTTCACACTCTCGGTTAGGCGCTTCAGCAGCTCCAGCGTCTCCTCCACCGTGCCGCTGCCGTCCATGATGTCACCCACCAGGATCAGGCGTTTGGGTTGATGGTCCCTCACCAGTTCATGCAGCACACGCTCACACTGCGGCATGCCCCAGTCAGGCAGCAGCGCACCCGCACGCCTTCGCCGCGCCTCATAGCCAAAGTGCACATCCGCGATCGCCATCCAGCCTTGCTCCGCATGCACCAGAGCATGCCGCGCATCCAGGATCACACCCTTGGCCACCTCGGGCGGGTGCGGCGGAGGCAGGCAGGCGCGGGATTCAGAAAGGGCGTTGGGCATGGCAGAAAAGACGATGGCTTTTCGCGCTTCTCCCGGGCAAAAGAACGCGGCATCGTGATGGCTCACATGAATATCCTTTTTCTCTGCTCACGCAATCACTGGCGCAGTCCCACCGCGGAGGCGGTTTACCGCCAGGATGCGCGTGTGCAGGTGCGCAGCGCGGGCACCAGCGCCTCCGCGCGCATTCGCGTGACAGAGAAGCTGCTCCGCTGGGCAGATCTCATTCTCGTCATGGAGCACACGCATAAGCGCCGTTTGCGCGAAGACTTCCCGGACCTGTATCCAGATCTCCAGATCGGCGTGCTCGATATCAGTGATGACTATGAGTTCATGTCTCCTGAGTTGATGGAGCTCCTCATTCAGCGTGTGGAGCCTCATCTTGCTGCAATTACTTCGGAGACGAAATAATGGGCCACTGAAGGAGACTTACTTATTTTTTACTTTTTGTGTAACGGTTGGGCGACTCAACGGTAATTCAAGTACGTCCACGTGTCACTTCTCTCCCTCGACGCGACTTTCACGGTGTTCGCCAAGAGGGAGAGGGTGATGCGTGGGCGGTCTATCGAAACCCTCAAAGGACATTCTCCCATGTCTCTCTCTCGTGCGGTTCTCCCTGGCCCTCTTCCGATCTTAGCGCAGACGTCCCAAGAGATGATCGACGCCACGCATCTCAATGAGATCGAGCGTCTGCGCAATGGCGGTGCCCAGCAAGACGGTGTTGGAGACTTCGTGATCTACGTCATCACACCCCTGGCCGTTCTGCTTTGCCTCATCCTTTTGGGGCGCCGCATCATGTCTTAGCCGGGTTCTCGAAAAGACTCTAGTTTTCTGCCTGTGGCGAAAAGCCGGTCATCTTCCCGCTTGCCACCTGCCTCCGGCGCGCCAATGACGGCGCATCATGGAAAAACTCATTGTTCACGGCGGCGCGCCTCTGAAAGGCCGCGTCAACATCAGCGGCAGCAAGAATTCCTCCCTGCCCATCCTGGCGGCCACCCTCCTCACCAAGGACACCTGCACCATCCGCCGCGTCCCGGACCTGAGCGATACCAACTACATGGTCCGCATCCTTGGCGAGCTCGGCGCCGAGGTGGAGCGCGCCAGCGGCGTCGTCGTCGTGAAGGCGGAGAAGATCAAATCCGTGGCTCCCTATGAGCTCGTGCGGAAAATGCGCGCCTCCATCTGCGTGCTCGGTCCGCTCACCGGCCGCCTCAGAAAGTGCACCGTCTCGCTCCCGGGCGGCTGCGTCATCGGTGATCGTCCGGTGGACCTCCATCTCAAAGGACTCGAGGCCCTGGGTGCGGAGATCCAGGTGGAGGGCGGTGACATCAGCGTCAACGCACCGAAGAAGACCTTCAAAGGCGCCACCATGAACCTCATGGGCAAGCACGGCTCCACCGTGCTCGGCACGGACAATGTCATGATGGCCGCCGTGCTGGCCAAAGGCACCACCATCATCGAAGGCGCCGCCGCGGAGCCTGAGGTGGAGGATCTGGCGAACTTCCTGATCAAGATGGGCGCGAAGATCGAGGGCGCAGGCAGCAACCGCATCGTCATCGAAGGCGTGAAGGAGCTCATCGGCGCCGAGCACACCGTCATTCCAGACCGCATTGAGGCTGGCACCTTCCTTTGCGCCGGAGCCATGCTGGGAGACGGCATCACCATCAAGCGCGTCATGCCTGAGCACCTCAAATCCGTCACGGACGTGCTGAAAAAATGCGGATTCCCGGTCGAGATCACCAAGGACAGCATCAGCATCGCCCCGAATCCGAACGCCAAGGGTTTTGACCTCACCACTCTTTGTTATCCCGGTTTCCCCACGGACATGCAGGCACAGTTCTGCGCCCTTGCCTGCGTCATCAATGACGTCAGCACCATCACCGAAACCATTTTCCCGCAGCGCTTCATGCACGTGGCGGAAATGAAGCGCATGGGAGCGCAGATTGATCTCCAGGGAGCCACTGCCCGCATCCGCGGCGGCTCGAAAATGAAGGGCGCCCCTGTCATGGCCAGTGATCTCCGCGCCTCCGCCGCCCTGGTGCTGGCCGGGCTCGTCACCGAGGGCAAGACCGACGTGAACCGCCTCTATCACATCGACCGCGGTTACGAGCATCTGGACGACAAGCTGGCCTCCCTCGGGGCTCAGCTGGAACGTGTCAGGGAGTAGGGCTGGACGGCCCAAAATGAAAACGTGCTGGACGCTTCGGTCCTTTTTCTTGTAGTAACATCATTTTCCCGGCCCATGCGCCTGCTTTCTAAAATCCTCTGGTTCCTCGCCTTCCTCGCCGCCACTTTCGTCTGGATGGTGCTCTTTGAGCACGGTTTCAGTATGGATGGGTTCAGCCAGGGTGTGCGCGAGGAATGGCGTGCCCTGACCACCCTGGTGGGTGCCAGCCCCGCCCCCGAGGCGAAAAAGTAGCCTTCTGCCACTCGGATCCGTCCCCCCACCTGCTCAAACCATGACCGTCAACGAAGCTCAACTCGAACCGAAGCACCAGAACCTTTGGAAAAAAGGCCTGCTCGCCATCGAACAGAAAAACTGGGAATACGCCGCCAGCCTCATCCTCCCGATCGTGAAAGACGTGCCCACCTTCCTGGACGGGCGCAAGGCACTGCGCCGCGCCGAAGGGGAATACATCGGCACGGGCAAGAAATTCAGCCTGGGCTTCGGCGGTGGTGGTGGCAAAAAAGACCCTTGGGAGGCCATCGCCGACCTTGAGGAGCGCGTTTTCCAAAAAGATCCCTTCAGTGAGAGCGGCAACCGCCAGCTCTATGATCTCGCCGTCAAGGTGCAGTTCTATGATCTGGCCTCCTTTGCCCTGGAGACCCTGCGCATGGCGCAGCCCACGAACACCAAGCTGCTCCACCAGCTGGCCACCCACTACATGACCTATGAGCAGCCGGAGAATGCTGCCAAGACCTACAAGGCCATCGTTGAAATCGATCCGCGTGACATGCTCGCCATCAAAGGTGAGAAAGACGCAGCCGCGCGTGGTTCCATCATGCGTCAGGGCTGGGGCGGTAACTTCAGGGACGCTGTCAAAAACACCGACGAGCAAAACGAGCTCGAACTCCTCAACAAGCAGGGGCGCACCACGGAGCAGACGGAATCTCTCCTGGCCAGCTTCTCCGCCAAATACGATGCCGAGCCTTCCAACATCAACCACGTCAAGGCCATCGCCCAGCTTTACGAGGAACTGGGAGATCTCACCAACGCCCTCTCCTTCTTCGAATACGCTCTCACGCTGAACCCTGGGGACGTCTCCCTGCAGCGCCGCGCGGAACTTTTGCGTGACAAGAGCCAGGACGCCTACATCGCCCAGATCGAGGCGTGGCTGGCCGCTTATCCCGATGCCCCTGAGGCCGCGGAGCAGCGCCAGAATCTGGCGGCCATCCGCCTCCAGCGCGCTTCTTCCATGATCAGCGAGGCCAAAGCCCGCGTGGAGCGCAACCCCACGGACAAAGGTCTGCGTTTCGAGCTCGGTCAGGCCTTCTTTGCCGCAGAAATGTTTACGGAAGCCCTTCCAGAGCTCCAGCAGGCGAAGGCCAACCCGCATATTCGCATCAAGGCCATGCTCCTGCTCGGCCGCTGCTTCGAGAAAAAGAACATGAACGATCTTGCCCGCAGTTCCTTCTCGGAAGCGAACAAGGAGCTCACCATCATGGACAATACCAAGAAGGAGATCCTCTACGAACTGGCCCTCGTCTGCGAAAAAATGGGCGACAAGGCCGCCAGCCTGGATGCCCTCAAGGAAATTTATAACGCTGACTACGGCTACAAAGACGTGGCCAAGCGCGTGGAGTCCTCCTACTCCTGATTCATCTCCAGCAGGCGGAAAACCGCCCGTTTCCCTCCTACAGCCGCAGACTCCAATCTGCGGCTGTATGACTTTTAGGCACAGTAAAAACATCAGAATGAAGTCGGGCGGCTGAGTACTTTAGAAACAGGCCACGGGAAGTTTCCTTTGCTAGCCCTGAACACCCTGCTAGCATCGCGCCCCCATGAATTCCGAGGCGCAAAATTTGGTGGCGGCAGGCAAATTGTCTTCCGCTGATGCAGAAAAGCTTTCCCAGCTCGAACCAGGAACCTTCGTCCTGCATAAAAGCTGGGGCGTTGGCCGCATCGCAGAATGGGACGTGATTGGCGACCGACTGCTCATCGATTTCGAAGGCAAGCCTGGTCATGCGCTGAAAATCAGCTTCGCCATCAGCAGCCTGGAGATTCTGCCTCCCACGCACCTTCTGTCCCGCCGTCTTTCCGAGCTGGACACCCTGAAGGAGATGGCCAAGTCCGACTCGATCGCCCTTGTGGAACTCGCCCTCAAGTCCAGCGGCAACAAAATGTCCCTCGACCAGCTCGAAGGCCTGCTGAAGCCCCGCATTGTTGCCGAGGCTGATTACAAGAAATGGTGGGAAGCTGCCAAGCGCGCCCTCAAGAGCGCCCGCCACATCGTCGTCCCCTCCAAGCGTCAGGACCCTCTCGTGCTTCGTGACGCTGCTGAGAAGCCCGGCGGCGGCATGGTGAAGGATTTCCTCTTCAAGCGTGACCTGAAGGGCAAGCTCGGCGTCCTCGCCCTCATCCAGAAGGACATCGACCTCTTCGAAAACCCCACCCAGGAGCTGGCTCCAGTCTTCCAGGACATCTCGGACACCGTCCGCAAAGCCTGGAAGCTGCATCTCAAGGAAAGCCTCCAGCTCCTCCTTTCCCGTGACGAGCTGATTGATGGCATCCAGGGAGCCACGCTTCCGATGGGTTCCTTCAAGGCTTCCGACCTTGTCTCTGAAGCCCGCAGCCAGATCGCCGAAAACGTCGCCGGTCTGCCAGCCTCTCTCTACGGCCGCCTTTATCGCGCCTTCCCGGATGCCTTCCCGGACCGCGGCTGGGTCGTTGAGCTCCTCAACCACATCGCCCGCACGGGTGGTCGCGCCGTGGGTGAGATCGCCATCGTTCTCGATGCCAATGGTGAGATCGAAGCTCTGGCTGACTACCTAAAGAAAGCCGTCCGTAACCGCACCCTGACCCAGGACATCCTGATCTGGACCTGCAAAGAGCGTGATGGTCTCGCCAAGTCTGTTTTCAGCATCGACCTTGCTCACGCCGTGCTCGACACCATCGAAGACGACCACGTCAGTGGTGGTCCGAAGCGCACCGGTCGTCTTGTGGACGTCCTCTCGTCGGAGAAGGCGCTCATCGGTGAATGGGCCGTGGACCCAGATGAGGAGATGGTGCAGAACTTTGTCAAACGTCTGCTCGGCAGCACCGTGCTGGATGAGCTGACCCGCCGCTCCCTCATGGCCCGTGTCATCAAGGCACGCCCTGAGTTCGAAAGCATCATGGAGGACAAGAACGCCGGTCGTGAGGACACCTCTCTCCGCGTCTCCTGGGACAGCCTGGAGAAGAAGAAGGCTGAGCTTCATGAGCTCGTCACCGTCAAGATCCCCCACAACAAGAACGAGATCCAGATCGCCCGTGAAGAGGGTGACCTTCGTGAAAACGGTGGTTACAAGGCCGCCCGTGACCAGCAGGGCATCCTCAACCGCATGCGTGACGAACTGGAGCGTGACGTGGGCAGCGCCCGCGGCACCGACTTCGCCAATGCGGACACCTCCGTCGTCGGCATCGGCACCATCGTTGATTACACGGACGCCGCTACCGGCCACTCTGAATCCCTCACCATCCTCGGTGCCTGGGACAGCAATGTGGAGAAAAACATCGTCTCCTACCTCTCCGAGATCGCCAAAGTCCTCACCGGCAAGGCCATCGGCGAAGAAGCTGAACTCCCTGACGGCCGCAAGGTGAAGATCACCGCCATCCGCGCCTACAACACCGGCGCCTAATTCTTCCTCAATCCCTTCCCAAACTCCCGCTCTGGACCTCCAGCGCGGGAGTTTGTTTTTAAACGGCTGACTGCTCACCGGCTACCGACTACAGCCAACCGCTCACCGAGAGCCGGTCCCTCCTTGCCCCACGCCCTTTTCTGCGCCACAGAGAAGGTTCCCACCCCCGTCTCATGTTTTCACTCCTGCAAGAAAAGCTCGAAGATGCGTTCCGCAAACTGCGCGGCACCGCCAAGATCAGCGAATCCAACATCGCGGATGCAATGAAGGACATCCGCATGGCGCTTCTCGAGGCGGATGTGGATTTCACCGTCACCAAAGACCTCATCAAGGCCGTCACCGAAACCGCGCAGGGTGAGGACGTGCTGCGCACCGTGAACCCGGGTCAGATGATCGTGAAGATCTTCCACGACGAGCTCGTGAAGCTCCTCGGTGGTGGTGCCACGGAGCTGGATCTCAGCCCGCCTCAGCGCATTTTGATGGTCGGTCTGAACGGTGCTGGCAAGACCACCACCTCCGCGAAGCTCGCCTCCTGGCTGAAGAAGCAGGGCAAGCGCCCGCTCCTCATCGCGCTCGACCTTTATCGCCCCGCCGCCATCACCCAGCTCCAGGTGCTCGGCCAGCAGCTCGGCGTGCCCGTTTGTGTCCCGCCTGCTGGCGAGACAGATCCCGTCAAAGCCACCCGTGCGGCGCTGAAGTGGCTGGACGAGCAGGGCGGGGGAGTCGCCATCTTTGACACCGCCGGTCGTCAGGAAGTGGATGACGAGCTTCTCACCCAGCTGAAGCAGGTACGCGACCTCGTGCAACCGAGCGAGACCCTCCTCGTGGCCGATGCCGCGACTGGTCAGCAGGCCGTCGCCGTGGCTTCGAAGTTCAATGAGACGGTCACCCTTAGCGGCCTGGTGATGACCAAGCTGGATGGTGACGCCCGTGGTGGTGCCCTCCTCTCCATGCGCCAGGTCACCGGCTGCCCGGTGAAGTTCATCGGTGTCGGTGAAAAGGTGGAGCAGCTCGAGGTCTTCCACCCAGACCGCATGGCCCAGCGCATCCTCGGCATGGGTGATATCGTCACCCTCGTGGAGAAAGCCGCGGAGGAAATCGATGAGAAGCAGGCCATGAGCATGATGCGTCGCTTCGAGGAGAACAAATTCGACTTCACGGACTTCCTGAACCAGCTCAAGTTCATGAAGCGCCTCGGACCTCTTGAAGGCATCCTCGGCATGCTTCCAGGCATGGGCGCGCTAAAGAACATGCCCGGTGTGGATGACAAGCGCCTCAAGCACACCGAGGCCATCATCCTCTCCATGACGCCCAAAGAGCGCTCCAAGCCGGAGATCCTCAACGGCAGCCGCCGCAAGCGCATCGCGAACGGCAGCGGCCGTCCCGTGGTGGAGGTCAACCAGCTCGTGCAGCAGTTTGAGATGATGAAAAAGCTCATGGGGAACAAAGGCATGCTCTCCCAGCTCGCCGGCGGCATGATGGGCGGCGGCGGTGGTGCACCTGGCGGCGGCGGAGGCGGCAAAGGCCTCCTCGGCGGTCTCGCCAACATGATGGGCGGCGGTGGCAAAATGCCCCCCATGCCTCCAGGCATGTTCCCCGGCGGCATGGGCGGCCTCAAGCCTAACAAAATGGGTAAATTCGGCAAACGTCCGAAGCTTGGGGGTTAGGCTTCGTATTCGCGTTCGCGCATCTCCCCATGCCTGAGCTTCCTGAAGTCGAAACCACCCTGCGCGGTGTCTCACCTTATTTGGTGGGGCGCGTGATCCGTGAAGTGGTTGTGCGTGACAAGCGCCTGCGCTGGCCCGTGCCTGACACCATTCACGAGCTCGAGGGGCATCGCATCACCCAGGGTGTGCGCCGCGGAAAGTATCTGCTCTTCACCTGCAAGACCGGCACCCTGCTGCTGCATCTCGGCATGTCCGGCAGCCTGCGCGTGAGTGATCCAGACACTGTCTGGAAAAAGCACGACCACCTCGCCCTCACCACGGATCAAGGAAAACAGATCCGCCTGCACGATCCACGTCGCTTCGGCGCCGCGCTATGGATCGAAGGAGATCCCGCCCAGCATCCGCTTCTTAGCGATCTCGGCCCCGAACCGCTCAGCGATGAGTTCAGCGTGGAAACCTTGGTCCAAGCCTGCAAAGGCCGGTCAGCGCCGATCAAAGCCGTCATCATGGACTCCCACACCGTCGTCGGTGTCGGAAACATCTATGCCTGCGAAGCCCTCTTCATGGCGGGCATTCACCCTAACAAAGAGGCTGGCAAGGTCACCAGGCCGCGTTTTGCCAAGCTCGTCGCTGCCATCCGCGAGGTGCTCGCCGCCAGCATCGAGATGGGCGGCACCACCCTCCGTGACTTCGTGAATGAAAAAGGCGAGCCCGGCTACTTCATCCAGTCCCTCCGCGTCTACGACCGCGAAGGCGATCCCTGCCTCGCCTGCGGCACCCAAGTCAAACGCCTTGTCATGAGCAACCGCTCCACCTTCTTCTGCCCCAAGTGCCAAAAGTAGTGAATGTGGTGCAGGCGTCCCGCCTGCTCAAAGTAGCACAGTGTGGTGCAGGCGTCTCGCCTGCGATGACAAAGGCACCCCCGCTGCGTGATCAGCATGTTGGAGTCAAGGCTTCAGCCGATCAGGATTCCATGACCTTGCCAGGTCACAAGAGCCCCAGATCGTCTAAAGGCTGCACTCCAAACGAGGGGCAACGCCGCAAATTTCCCTTGTCCGACCACCACCACCCCGACTAAATTCCTGCCGTCATGAAACGCTACCTGCGGTTCGAAATGGGGCTGGCACTCGCCATCATCCTCGGATGGCTGGTATGGGATTGGGCCATCTTTCCCCACACCGAGCGCGGCCGTGCCTGGACAGCCGTTCATAAACTCGGGGAGGGCGTGATCGCCTTCCGCTCCGCCAAAGGTCATTGGCCCAAAACTCTGGCCGACCTCGGTCAGCCCGGCCTCCTCGCGCACGAAGGCACGCCCTTCGTCTACGACCCCAAAGCCCCCTCCATCATGCTCCCCATGGAGTTCAAGACCAACTGGTTCAAGCGCACCTTCACCAGCCGGCAGCAGGAGTCCAACTACGGCATGAACCTCGCCAGCGTCTGGAAGCACCGGAACCCTTGATGTAGAACAGGTTTTCCAACCTGTTCTCCCCGAATCTCGGTGGATCTTGCCTAACAAAAAGGGTTCTAAATCACACTGCTTCCCTCAAAGCCTCCGCGCTTCCGTCACATCCAGCGCCGTCAGCTTCCACGCATTCTCCACCGGACTGATCGTCACCTTCGCATTGTACCGGTTCACCCGTGTGTGTGAATGCCCCCAGTGGCCCACCGTGCCCATCGCGGTCCACTGGCAGTCACTCACAAATCCAGGCCCGCTCTTCAATGGCTCCACACCCATCACATCCGCGCTGAACTCGCTGATCGTCACGCGCGTGCCTTCACGGCCTTCCAGCGTGAGCGCCTGGATCGTCTCCAGATACAGCTTGCGCAGCAGCTCGCCGTCCACGCTGCGCGCCAGCACATCGTAGATCTCGGACTCGTTGCGGTAGTCAAAGGCGCGATACACGTTCCGCAGCAGCGGCGTGAGAATTTTCTCCGCCTCCTTCTTCTCCGTGACCGTCGGGATCTCCGCCCCTCCGCCGAACGAAATGTTCAGCAGCGGCCAGCTCAGCACCGCGCCGAGGATCCAGGCGCAGAGAAACGGCAGCGAGCCTCCTGGGAGGTGGCGCTCATGAATGCGCACAAAGATGAAGAACAGCAGGCCTCCCAGCCCCCAGATGATGGAAGCCAGCGGCACCTTGGTCCCCGGCACCACCACGATCTGCGGCACCTTCGCCAGCGGCGTGGGCAGCGGCAGGCGGCCCTGGGATTTCCAGGAAGCTTTCGGCAGCACACGGCTCACTTCGAGAGTCTCCGACTTGGACCCAAAAAACACACGGATGGGCATCGTGGAGATTTCCTCAAAGAACCCATGCCATTCCGCAATGACCTCGTCCGGCCCTGGCGGTGTGGGGAACTCCCACATCAAGCCAAACAAAGCCTGGTTCAGCGGCAGCGTCTCATCCGCCTTCATGGGCAGCGTGGCCCCGGGCTTGCCTTTGATCACGGAGACTCCCAGAAACGCGCCTTCGACACGCGTGCCATTCGCACTCAGGTGACACCAGTCCTGCACCTGCTTGTGCGCGGCCTCGCAGGCGGCCTTTTGCGCCGCCGCATCCAGCTCCGCCGGGAGTTCCTTCAGAGGGTTTAGCCAGCGCAAGAAGCGCTCCGCATCAAACATGGCCTCAAAGCGCGCCTGATAAGGCTCCACATACAGATAACCCTGCGCCACCTTCTGCGGACTGGCGGGGACCGTCGCATCGGGAGCAGTGGCAGGGGCAGGTAATCCGGATGCAGCAGCAGGCGGAGCTTCCGGTGCCGCTGTGGCTGTCGCTGGAGCCACGGAAGCTGTGGCCGGTTGCGCCTGCCCGATGCCGCTCCCCTTCAGCATGTCCGCAGGATTGAGCTGCAGCGTCTGCGCGGAAGCCGTGGCCACCGCGATGAGAACACAAAAACTCCGCAGCACTGTGGCTGCGGAGCTCTGGAGGAGTCGTTTCAAACAGATCACAGGGCCCAGGGTTTTCTCCATTCTTTGGACAGCAGCTTGGAGGCCGCCTCATTGCCTTCGATCGTCTCGTTCTGCGGATTCCACTTCAAGCCGGCGCTGTCCGTGCGCAGGGCGATGTTGGCCAGATGCGCGATGGTGATGCTGCGATGGCTGATCTCCACGGGGGTGGAGGTGCGCTTGCCGTCATAGATGCAGCTCAGGAAGTTGTCCGTGTGGTCCTTGCTCTCGTAGAGATGGATTTCGTTAGGCCCGATCTTCTCGCGCAGGATCGCCGGATCGCTGGCGGTGATCTTTCCACGGTTCACGTAGATCCACTTGCCGGCATCGCCCTCAAAGAGCACGCCCACATGGTCGAAGGGCTTCTTGTTGCCGCCACTGGCGGACTGCATCGCTGCCTCCACCTCGGGCATCAGCTTGTGATCCGGGCTGGCCACCTGCATGAGCACGCCGTTTTCATACACGCAGTCAAAGGCGAAGGCCGTGGCCGTGTTGTAGAGAGCCGTCTTGTTCAGCGTGCCGCTCACGTTCTTCAGTTCAACAGGCCCCGTGTGCTCGGTGCCGATGCCCCACTGCGCGATGTCGATGTGGTGCGCGCCGAAGTCCGTGATCATGCCGCCGGAGAAATTAAAGTTATGCCTCCAGTTCAGCGGCAGCAGCGCCGGGCGGTAGTCCATCTGCTCCGCCGGGCCTAACCACATTTCATAATCAAAGTCCGCCGGCACCGGTGCCACCTCGGTCTTGTCCGCCATGCCGTTCCAGTTGCTGTGGCCGCCGGGAAGGCCCACGCGCACGCGCTTCAGTTTGCCGATGCGCTCATTACGCACCATCTCGCAGGCCATGCGGAAATAAATGTCGCTGCGCTGCTGGCTGCCCGTCTGCCAGGTCACACCGGCCTTCGCCACCTCATCTGCCATGCGGCGGCCTTCGGCGATGTTCAGCGCCAGCGGCTTCTGACCATAGACATGCTTGCCTTTGCGTGCTGCATAGATGGCCATGTAGGCGTGCCAATGATCCGGTGTGGAAACCTGCACCGCATCCAGGTCTTCCTTCTCCATCATCTCACGGAAGTCCGCATAGGCCGTGCAGGCCTTCGCGGGACGATTCGCCGCCTTCGAGTAATGCTCGTCGATGATCTTCTTCCCGGCCTCACGACCACCCGTTTCCTTGCCATCATAACCGTAGTGCCCGTATTCCTTCATCGGGTCCGCCACAGCGATCACCTGGCACTTCTCATTGTTCAGAAAGCTCGGTGTCCAGTCTCCCGCGATGGTCCCCCAGCCGATGGCCCCCACCGTGATGCGCTCCGAAGGAGCCGGACGTCCAGGTGCTCCGAAGACAGAGCGCGGGACGATCATCGGGAAACCAAGGGCAGCGACCCCCGTGGTGAGAAACTGACGGCGAGTGGAGAAGGGGACTTTTTTCATGGCGGAGGCAAATTCTAGCCGTGCCACGCCTCTCGCAGCAACAGAGGACTTCGGGAAGTTTGACGGATTCCAACGTACAACCCCATTCCAATGGGGTTGTGGTGCGTGGGCCGAGCAAGTCTTGCCAATCCACCAACTGCCCTCATCTCTCGCCACCCCTCCGTTAAACACAAAAAAGCCGCGGCATCTCTGCCGCGGCCTTCAAATCTCAAATCCAGGTAGTCAGTCAGCTCATTTCGCCTTCGCGAAGAGATCCGCCACGGCGCTCCAGTTCACCACATTCCACCAGGCGGTGATGTAGTCCGGGCGCTTGTTCTGGTACTTCAGGTAGTAGGCGTGCTCCCAGACATCGCAGCCCAGGATCGGGGTGCCGCTGCCGTCCATGAGCGGGTTGTCCTGGTTAGGCGTGGAGGTGATGGCCAGCTTGCCATCTTTCACCACCAGCCAGGCCCAGCCGGAGCCGAAACGGGTCGCACCCGCCTTGGCGAAGGCTTCCTTGAAAGCATCGAAAGAACCGAAGGTGGAGGTGATTTCGTCACCCAGCGCACCCGTTGGAGCGCCACCAGCGTTCGGGCCCATGATGTTCCAGAACAGCGTGTGGTTGAAGTGACCGCCGCCGTTGTTGCGCACAGCTCCGCGGATGCCTTCTGGCACGCTGTTGATGTTCTTGCAGAGATCCTCAATGGACTTCGCCTCAAGCTCGGCGTTGTCCTTGATCGCGGCGTTCAGGTTGGTCACGTAGGCATTGTGGTGACGGCCATGATGGATCTCCATCGTCGTCGCGTCGATGTGCGGCTCGAGAGCGGCCTTGTCGTAGGGAAGGGCAGGAAGGGTGTGTGCCATAAGGGTTGTGTTGGGTTCGGGGTGGGTAGGTAGCGGGAGATACGTCAGGCGGCAAGGGCTAGCTGCCGCCACTTTTTTCGAAAACAGCCCGCGCTTGAAGCCTGCCCGCCCCTGCGTCAAAGACACCTCATGCGCCGAATTGCCATCTACTGCGGATCCAGCCGCGGAAACGACCCCGTGCTCCAGGAAGCCGCTGCCGCCCTGGCCACCTACCTCGTCCGTCAGGGCATCGGCATCGTCTACGGCGGTGGGAAAGTGGGCATCATGGGTGTCATCGCGGATGCCGCCCTCGCCGCCGGTGGCGAGGTCATCGGGGTCATCCCTGAGTCCCTGCTCGCCAAGGAACTCGGCCACGCCACTCTCACCGAGCTGCACATCACCGAGACCATGCATCAGCGGAAGCAAAAGATGGTGGACCTCAGCGATGGCTTCATCGCCCTCCCCGGCGGCTTTGGCACACTGGATGAACTCTTCGAGACCCTCACCTGGCTGCAGCTCAGTTTTCACCACAAGCCCGTCGGCATCCTGAACGTGAACGGCTTCTTTGATCACCTGCTCACCTTCCTGGACCACATGAGCGCCAGCGGCTTCCTCAAGCCCGAGCACCGCGCCAGCCTCCTCACTGAGACCGCTCCCGCCGCCCTCCTCACCGCCATGCGCAGCTTCCAGCCCTACGTGGACGGGAAGTGGATCACGGATCTCGTCGATGAAGCTGCGCGCTGATCCGCAGATTCACTGCGCCTTGGTTTGTTTCGGGCCGTCAAACTCGTGCAGGGAATACTTGCTGGCAAACTCGGCGATCGACGAGGATGGCGGAAAAAATCGAATCATCGCCATGTCATTGCAGTAGTGATCGTTGCCCGAATACCAGCGTCCATCCGAACCGCGAGCCAGGAGCAGATCCGCCACCAGCGCTTTTCTGTGCCAGTATTCATAAACCAAGTGCTCTCCGTTGGTCATTTTTATCACATATCTGCCTACCCATGATCCGGGGTACGACTCGGACGTTGGAACCTTGATTTGGCTCAACTCAGATTGGACCATCGCATCCGCCTGCTCCGCGTTCGCGAGTCGTGAAAGTGCGGAAACTCTCCAGGAGCTTTGTTCCCACCAGTAGAAAACATACGTCCCACCACATAGAATGACGAGGGCACCCACTCCAAAAAGAAAGGAGAGCCCCAAGCCACGAAACGTCGTGATGAGCAGGTTGCGGAACTTGGTTGGAGTGGGCATCGAATTCTTGTTCGAGGCATCTTAGCAAGCCGTCCTCTCGATTGTCCATGGTGGAGCTTTGCCTTCCAAAGACCCAGCCTTACACCGCTCTCGAAGAAAGTTGCCTGAAGCCCGGCTCCCTCCAAGGTGCTCGAAATCCCTCACTGACCCCGTAGAAAGCCTTTCCCGCCGAATCATGCCCGACGCCTGCCACTGCCCCATCTGCCAGGAACTCCTGGTCGAAGTCGAAGCTGGACTGAATCGTGACATCGCCAATGCCATCCTGACCGGCTTTGGAAGTTCGGAACTTCAGATCCGTCTTCCAGACGGAGGCTGGAAGACCTACATGACTCCCGAGCGCGATGCCAACGGGTTGCTTTGCACGTCTTGTGGCTCGCTGACCCTTGCTCCGACCGTCCCGGAGCACCGACAGTCCCTCGGCCTCGATCCCTGACTTCCTCCGCCTGAACCCTTTCGCCTGCCTCTTTCGATTCTTTTTGTTATGCCGCGTTCCCTCCTGCCCTTTGCGTCCTTTCTGTCCTTCCTCGCTTTCGCCCAGGCGGCTGATTTCCCGAAGCTCTACAACTCAGATCCTGGTGATCCCCAGCCCACTTCTCCCCAGGACGCGCTGAAGGCCCTGAAGCTTCCGGAAGGTTTTAAGGCCACGCTCTTCGCCGCCGAACCAGAGGTGCAGAATCCCGTGGGCATGGCATGGGATACCAAAGGCCGCATGTGGGTGGCGGAAAACTACACCTATGCGGAGCGGGCGAAGCGCTTTGACCTTGGCCTCAAGGACCGCGTCATCATCCTCGAGGACAAGGACTGGGACGGCGTGGCGGAAACGCGGAAGGTCTTCACGGAAGACGTGCAGATGCTCACCAGTGTGGAGGTCGGTCGTGGTGGCGTGTGGCTCATGTGTCCGCCGCAGGTGCTCTTCATCCCGGATGCCAATAATGATGACATCCCCGATGGTCCGCCAGAAGTCGTGCTGGATGGTTTTACTGTCGCGAAGGACAACTACCACAACTTCGCCAACGGTCTGCGCTGGGGCCCGGATGGCTGGCTCTACGGCCGCTGCGGTCACTCCTGCCCCGGACATCTCGGCGTGCCCGGCACACCCGATGAGCAGCGCATCCCCATGAAGGGCGGCATCTGGCGCTTCCATCCCGAGAAGAAGATCGTCGAGGTGCTCACTCACGGCACCACGAATCCCTGGGGCCATGATTGGGACAAGGACGGCGAGATGTTCTTCATCAACACGGTCACTGGTCACCTCTGGCACCTCATCCCCGGCGCTCATCTCATGGACTCGAGCACCATGAATCCCTTCGTGTATGAGAAGCTCGATACCATCGCCGATCACTACCATTACGACCGCAGCGGCAGCTGGACGGAATCCCGAGACGGCAAGGCCAACAGCCTCGGCGGCGGTCATGCCCACATCGGCATGATGATCTACCAGGGCACCCAGTGGCCCGAGACCTACCATAACAAACTATTCACTCTCAACATGCATGGTCGTCGTGCCAACGTGGAGCGCCTGGAGCGCAACGGTAGCGGCTATGTCGGCAAGCACGAGCCCGATGTCTTCTTCAGTGATGACCTCTGGTTCCGCGGCATCGAGATCAGCACCGGCCCCGACGGCAGCGGTTTTATTTTGGATTGGAGCGACACCGGCGAATGCCACGAATCCACCGGCGTGCACCGCACCTCCGGCCGCATCTTCCGCATCACTTATGGTGAGACGAAGAAGCCCGAACTCAAAGCAGAGCAAGCTTCCAACCTGCCCTCCGCCGCCTGGGCATGGCGCAAGCCCGTCCCCAAAGCCGATCTCAAAGGCAACGAGCATCAGCGCGTCCTCGCCATCCGCGAGATGACCCAGTTCTGGCCCCTCGACAAGATCACCGGTGAAGCCCATCCGCAGGCTGTCAAAGAAGTGCAGGAACTCCAAACTTTCCTGGATCTAGCCAAGAACGATGACTCCAGCCTCGTCCACCTCACCCTCGCCAGCACGCTTCAGCGCCTGCCTCTGAAGCATCGCGCCGAGCTCGCCGTGGAACTGCTGAAGCATGCTCAATATGCGAGTGATCCCTTCCTGCCCTACATGGTCTGGTTTGGCATCAGCCCGCTGGCTAAAAGTGAGCCCGCAGCCTTGGTGAAACTCGCGCAGGTTTGCACCTGGCCCAAGACCTTGAAGTGGCTCACGCGCAGCCTCACGACCCAACCCGAAGCATTGAACGATCTCCTCGCTCAAGCGAAGCCCGAGCAGATCCTGGCCATCCTCGAAGGCATGTCGGAAGCCTTCAAAGGCCTGCGCAAGGTCACGAAGCCCGCTGCCTGGGACAAGGTCGCCAAGGTTGATGTCTCGCTGCTCGGCGAAAACGGCCCCACCATGATTCGCGACCTCTCCATCCTGTTCGGCGATGGCCGTGCTCTTGATGACGTGAAAAAGATTGTGGTCGATGACAAGGCTGACATGGCCGCCCGTGAAGCCGCGTTGAAGACTCTCATCGATGCTCGCCCTGACGATCTGCGCAAAGTCTGTGAATCACTCCTCGAAACACGCGGCCTCAATGTCGCCGCCGCTCGTGGTCTCGCGCTCTTTGATGATCCCACCATCGGTCAGCGCTTGGTTAAGGACTATCGCAAGTTCAACTCCGCCGACCGCCCCGCCGTGCTGGATGTGCTCGTCTCACGTCCCTCCTGGGCCACCGCCATGCTGGAGAGCGTGGCCAAGGGCCAGATCACCCGCACAGACATCACCGCCTTCCATGCCCGTCAGGTCCGCGCCTTCAATGACGAGGCCCTAACCAAAAAGCTGACCGATGTCTGGGGCGAGCTGCGCGAGTCCGCTGCCGACAAAAAAGAGCTCATCGAGAAACTAAAGAAACAGCTCACGCCTGCTGCCTTGGCCAAGGCCAACCTCAGCCAGGGCCGCATCCTCTTCACCGCCGTCTGCGGCGCCTGCCATCAGATGTATGGTGAGGGCGGCAAGGTCGGCCCCGACCTCACCGGCTCCGGCCGCGCGAACCTCGACTACCTCCTCGAAAACATCGCCGACCCAAGCGGTGTGGTGAGTGCCGACTACCGCATGAGCCTAGTCACCCTCAAAGACGGCCGCGTGCTCAGCGGTGTCGTCGCCCGCCAGGATGCCCGCACCCTCACGCTGCGCGTGCTCACCGAGGAAACCGTCATCGAGAAAAGTGAAGTCGTGAAACAAGACGCCTCCCCCATGTCCATGATGCCCGAAGGCCTCCTCCTCGCCTTCCAGCCCGACCAGATCCGTGACCTCATCGCCTTCCTCATGCACCCCGTGCAGGTGAAGTGACCCCTATGGAGCGCGGGTGTCCCCACCCGCCTTCTTTTGTTTGGAATCAGTTGTTTAGTTGCACCTATTGTTATGCGAATGCTCACCATCACACTAAGAGTTGTTGCCGGAGTGATTCTCGTATTCTTTGGTCTCATCGCTTGCTTTCGCTCTCAATTCCTGCATTGCCGGACCATCGAAGTAGGTTCAGGTTTGTTCGACGAGCAGTGGATGTCGAGCCGGGAGATTTGGATCGGTGTCGGGTTCGGAGTCGCTTTGCTGGCGCTCAGCGCTTACTTCTTTTGGAGTGCCTGCCGAGGGTTCAGACATTCGCGAAACGCGGTCTAACCACGTGCTGTAGCCAAAGTGCTGTGAGCCTCGAAGAGGCGACACTCCTTAGCCCAGGCCAACGGCCTGGGAAAGGCGCCAAACAACGTCGGTTACCCGATGTGGAGGCCTGTAGGGCCGACACTCGACGTCGGACATTGCAACGGCAAATGGACCCGAGGAGGCGAGTGTCGCACCTTCGGCGCTCTGGTTCGTTGGCGAGTGCGAAACGTGCTGAATCCCAGGCCGTTGGCCTGGGCTGAGGAGTGTCGGGCCCTTGGCCCTCAATGCACAAGGTCATTGCCTCACGCCCTGCATTCGCATCCTTAGTTAGGTATTTCCAACTCAAGAACCCGCCTCAAACTGAATCGCCGCAATCTTGTCCGCCATGTCATGACTCGCGCAGAAGACCAGCTCCGCCGCCGCCGCGCAGCTGATGCGCGCACGCAGCGCCACCACCTCGTCCATGCTATGACCATCGACAAAAGCCTCCACCGGACGCTTGTCCGGTGAGAGATTGCGGATCTCCACCGTGCTGTCGATACTCAGCAGCGCGCTGCGCCAGTGCGCCGGTTGCAGCACGTTTGAACCCACCAGCAACCACGCAGGCGTGTCCGCCAGCAGCGGGCTGGCGCCCATGCTGCGCGCATAGGCTGTGGATCCGGCTGCGGTGGCCACCAGTGCACCGTCACTGACCAGCTTCGCGATGCGCACATCACCATTCACTTTCACCTGTAGCCATGCGCTCTGGCTGGTGCTTCGCTCCAGCCAGGCATCATTGAATCCATACGAGGTGCGGGTCTCACCATTCGCGCCTTCGAACTCCAGATAGAGCATCGGAAGCTGCCGCAGGATCACATCCGAAGGCGGGAACGGCTCGCTAAAAACCTGCTCCGGCGCATTCATGAGGAATCCGAGGTTCCCTGCATTGATGCCGAAGAAAGGCAGGCGTTTGCGCCAGTGCTCGCGAATGCAGCGCAGCATCGCGCCATCGCCCCCGAGCACGTTGATGAACTTCGCGTCGCCATCACTCACACCCGCACCGGTTTTCTCGGCGAGCGCATCGGTCTTGGGATTCTTCGTGTCCGAGCACACCAGAAACGGCGCATCATGCAGACTGTCTCGCGCCCAGGTGCCGGGGATCGGCGCGCGATACAAGCCATAGCGGTCGATGTAGTCACGTACTCTTGGCAGCACCAGGTCATCGATGGGTTCGCCACGTCCAAGCCTCTCACGAATCTCCGTGCTGGAGCCCGGCACATTCAGCGGGATCAATTTGGAGTGTGGCGGAAGATCATTCGGATCGATGTCATGCCCCGGACGTTGCAGCACCACGAAGCGCGCCGTCTTCCAAAGCTCCTCACCCTTGGCCCACGAGGTCTGGATCGGTGCCGCGCCACGTCCACCACCGGCGATCAAATCCGTGCCCACCACATGCCAGACCTCACCCATCGGCGCGAAGCGCTCCTGCAGCTCCCAGTTTCGTGAAAACGTGGCCTGCTCCAGATCAAAGAGATCCACCACCACCTTCGGCAAACCTGCAAACGCCAGATCCGCCAGCGCGGCACGGTAGACCGGCGGAATGCTGTCCGTCACAGACTTGTCAGGGCGCGGCCCGCAGGGGATCACCCGCACCTCGTCAAATTCACGCGCCAAAGTCTCCGCGATGGCACGATGATGCCGTCCGGGCGGATTAAAGCTGCCTCCGAAGATGGCGATACGCATGAGATAAATCTGGAGGTGCCCAAGCGCGGCGGCAAACAGAACATGCGGGCATGTTTGTCAAAGCACCACGCTGTGGCGAATGACCTATGATTGATAAAGGAAGGTCGTCAGCGGACTTGTGGCCGTAGCTTCCGTGCTGGACTCCGCGAGTCCCATCTCATAAGCCGCACGCCCTGCCTCCACCGCCATCTTGAAGGCGATGCCCATGCGCGCGGGATCACTGGCGATGGCAATCGCGGTATTCACCAGCACGGCATCCGCACCCATCTCAAAGGCCTCCGCTGCATGACTCGGCGCACCGATGCCTGCATCCACCACCACCGGCACCGTGGCCTGGGTAATGATGATTTCGATCTGCTTCCGCGTGGTGATGCCTTGATGCGATCCGATGGGCGAACCCAACGGCATCACCGTGGCTGTGCCGACATCCTGCAAGCGACGTGCCAGCACGGGATCCGCATTGATGTAAGGCAGCACGATGAAGCCTTCCTTCACCAGCACTTCCGCCGCCTTCAGCGTCTCGATCGGGTCCGGCAAAAGGTAACGAGGATCCGGATGGATCTCCAGCTTCACCCAGTTTGGCAGACCTGCAGCCACGGCCAGTCGTGCCAGCCTCACCGCTTCCTCCGCATTCATCGCACCACTGGTGTTTGGCAGCAGCAGGATGTCCTTCGGAATGTAGTCCAGAATGTTCGCAAAAGGATCTCCCTTGCCGGAGAGGTCGGCGCGCCGCAGCGCCACCGTGACGATCTCCGTGCCCGAGGCCACGATGGCATCACGCATGAGATCACCCGAGGCAAACTTGCCCGTGCCCAGCATGAGGCGGGATTGAAACGTGCGTCCGGCGATGGTGAGGGGCTGGTTCTGCATGAAATCGAAAAAGGGAATCAAACGTCGCGAAGTCGTCGGCGAATTTTACTGGGGTTACGGCGGTGGTCTAGAATGGCCCGGACGTGAACGCCTTTGGAATCCACGGTGTAATAAATCAGGTAGTAGGGGAATGCACCTTGGACGACTGCACGGTAGAAACCCCTGTGGACAGGGTGAATCCCTGCCGTCTCGCCAAGCTTCATGACCTCTGTCTCGAGAAAGGCGATGACGCGTTCACCAAGTCCCTTCTCTTGTTTCTCGTAGAACCGTGCTGCCTTGAGAATGTCTTCATGCGCAGAACGAAGAACATGCACCGTCATGACTTCATTCGTTCCTGTTGAAACCTTTCACGGATTTGGCGAAAAGCGTCTTCTACGGGAATGGATTCGTCGAGCCCTGCGGCGCGCAGCTTTTCCCGCTCCTCAAGGATTTCGAGATGCCATTCGGGAATATCATCATCGTCCGCGATGATCTCCTCACGCACACGTTCCACCAACACTTTCTTCTCCTCGCGACTCAGGCAGGAGATGGCACCCATCAATGCGTCAATGACGGGTGTGGAGGTGCTGGCGATCGCGCTCATGGCTGGAGAGTAACCAATTTACCTGCCCAGATCAAGCCAGTTGCAGCCTCTGCAGCAGCTCGTCGCCATTGAGCTGGATCCCGATGTAGAAGTCACCGAACTCGCCATACTGCGTGGTCACTTCATCCCAGCGCATCTCATAGACGATGCTTTTGATCTGGAATACATCGTGAGCAAAGAGGGTCACACCCCACTCATGGCTATCGAGGCCGGTGGATCCGGTGATGAGCTGGCGCACCTTGCCGGAATACTTGCGGCCGGTGCGGGCATGGCCCTGCATCAGCTCACGACGGGTGGCGAAGTCGTTCGCATACCAGTTCGCACCCACATTGCGGCGCTTGCTCATGGGGTAAAAGCACATGACCTGCCAGTCCGGCATGTTCGGGTACAGGCGGTCGTTGAAATACTTGTCCATGTGACCCTTCCACTCGGCCATGCGCTTGGCGTGGGCCTCGGAGCCGGCCTCCAGGTTTTCCGTGCGGGCGATGCGCTCGGAGGCTTCCTCCTCCTTCTCGCTGTATTCCGTCCACTCGGTCATGGAAAGGTAGCTGTAGGTCGGGTTCAGCATCTCCGGCCCCAGGGCCAGCGTCAGCTCCTTCTCAAAGCGGTTCGCGTCCTGCAGATCTGGCGTGAGCAGCATGATGCCCAGGTCAGCCTTCGGGCTCACCATGCTGAAGCTCAGCAACTGGGTCTTCGGGTGGCTGCGGATGCGCTGCAGGGTCTCCGCCAAGCGGGTGGTGCGCTCAGCCTTTTCCTCAGGCGTCAGGGCGGCCCAGAAACCGTGGTCGAGGTTGTAAAACAGGTGCTGAACGATCCAGCCTTCTTGGGGGATGATGGGGGACATGGAGGGGCGGTTGGTGGAGGTAAAAGTGACTGGGAGTTGTTTGCCGTGCTTTCGGGCAGGATCAAGCCGCAGGAAAGGGGAAGTCTTGCCCATCCTTGTGCTCTCCTGCGCCTGCCTTTTTGAGACCCCGTCTCGTCCTGCGCGGGGAGGAAAAAACGATTGAAAGAGAGGGGGGTGGGCACTACTCTCCCGGCCCTCAAACCCCAGACATCCCCCTGACAATGGCTGACGCAGCAAACAAATATTCCCAGAACGTGAACGGTGCCTACTACGTGGACGATCAGTGCATCGACTGCGATCTGTGCCGTGAGACGGCTCCAGCCAATTTCAAGCGTGATGACGACGGTGGCCACTCTTACGTCTTCAAGCAGCCAGAAAACGACGACGAGATCAACCTCTGCGAGGAAGCCCTCACCGGCTGCCCGGTCGAGGCCATCGGTCGCGACGGCGCAGACTGAGATCCTTTCCAATCCTGGGTTCTTTTCCAAAAGGGCGCGGCTCATGCAGCCGCGCCTTTTCTATTTCTTCGGCAGTATCAGCCACTGGCTCGCCTGCACCTGGAGCAGGTTCGCACAGCGCCCTGACTCAGCCTTTTCCGGATAGCTGATCCACAGGGTGCAGGCCTTGGCTTGCGATTCCTGAAGGCTGCCTCGCAGATTCGTCTGCAGCCAGCTCGCCATTTCACCATCCCGCGGGCAGTAGACGTTGATCAGTCCGGTGCCATCAGGGGACGTGACCTTCAGTGAGAGATATCTCAAACTGTCACTGAACTCATGACTGTAGTAGTCATCCAGCGTCACATAGCCACGCACCAGGACGGGGGTGGATGGCCGCGTCTTGGACAGCTCGCTGAAGCTTTTTTGCGAGTAACCCACCAGGCTCTCCCAGTCGATCACCAGCCGGTTGGTGCCCGTGCGGCGCATCAGCAGTTCCAGCCGTCCCACCACACGGGAGCCCCGGAAGTTCAGCTGGATGATCTCAGCCCCGCCGATCCGCAGTCGTTTTTGATCAATGAGCGTCCCAATCACCGGATCGACATTCTGCTGGACCTCATAGTAGTCCTCCATCAGTGCCCGCACCCGCTCCGGCTCTGAGACAAACTGCAGCCGGTCCTGCCAGTGGGTGGTGTCGGCATACTTGCGGACCAGGCCTTCCGCATCGGTCAAGGCAGTCAGCGGCAGGACTTCTGGTTCCGTGGTTTCCGGCACCTTACGCGCGGCGGGATCGTAGCGCAGCACGACCTCAGTCTCGGGTGGTGCGGTGAGTGCGGCCGGAACTACCGTGCCAGGAGTAGCGGTCACGGCTGCCGGGCGTGCGCTCTCCGTCGAGTAGGCCGTGGCCAGCCGCACTTTCTCCGCCTGTTGGGACATCTGCATGATCGCCCGCCGATGCTCCACCACTCTGAAATGATAGCGCCAGCCCAGCACCAGGCACAGGACCAGAATGACCGCCAGGGTTGAAGCAGTCGCCATGAAAGCACGATGAGGGGCTGGAGTGGCAAGATGCATGGACTAGTTCACGGTATAAAGGCACGCATGCTTAACTGAGGCAGGGCAGAGCGGGCAAGCACTTCCTCGAAACCTTCCCGCATCGTGGCGGGAGATAGTGGTCGGGCCGGCGAGATTCGAACTCACGACCTCTTGCACCCCATGCAAGCGTTCTACCAGGCTGAACTACGGCCCGACCTTTTGGCGGGACAGCATGCGCTGTCCGGCTGGGGATGCGGATGATGGCGGGATGCCTCTCCTTTGCAACTGACTTGTTTTCATCCCGCGCAAAATTTCTTCATCTCATCCGCCATCAAACCTGCGTCTTCAGGCGGCCACCACGCAGTGCTCCATAGATGATGAAAGCGATGCCTGTGAGCACCATGAAGAGGGAGAAGAACTGCCCCTTCGTCATGCCCATGATGGCTTCGGAGCCTGAGTCTGGCTGGCGCAGGTTTTCCAGGCTGATGCGTGCCACCGCATAGAGGATGAAGAACAGCCCCGTGAGCACACCGTGCGGCAGCCGCGGCCAGCGCATGCGCACCGCCAGCAGCACCGCGCTCAGCAGCAGACCTTCACCCAGGGCTTCATAAAGCTGGGAGGGATGACGAGTGTGCAGGATGGACTCCAGCTCCGCACGACCTCCGCCATTCTGCTCAAACCACGCGATGATCTCCGGACTGTGCTGCAGATTCGGGGGCAGGGAAACCGGTGTCCCACCTTGCTTCACGAAGTCCTCATGCAGCAGCTCCGTGGGAAATTTCATGCCCCATGAGCTCGTCGTCACTCGGCCAAAAAGCTCGCCATTGATGAAGTTCGCGATGCGGCCGCAAAACACCCCCAGCGGCGCACCGCAGACCAGTGTGTCACCGATGCCCGTCCACGAGATCTTGTGCTTCCGCGCATACCACAGGCAGAAAAGTGCCACTCCCGCGATGCCGCCATGACTGGCCATGCCACCCTTGTGAATCATGAAGATCATCCACGGCGTCTGGACGAACTGATCCCAATCATAGAGCAGGATGTAGCCCACGCGTCCGCCCAGCACGACGCCAAAGATGGCCACCAGGGTGATGAAGTCCGCCACCTGGTTCTCCTTGATCTCGGAGAGGCCGCGCCGCGCCAGAAACCGCATCACCAGATAGGTCAGGTAAAAGCCCAGCACATAGGCCAGCCCATACCAATGCAGCGCGAAGCTGTCGCTGAAGCGGATCAGATAAGGGCTGAGATCGTGGAGATAGGTGGCGAGGACGCTGGTCATGGCAGGAAAACCGGCCCCCATTTCGTGGCAGGCATGGATTCCGGCAAGTGAAAGGAGCGCCATCCATACGCAGCCACTCCACAGGATGCGCGTGTCCCGCGCAGCCTACCGGGCTCAGTTTCGCTCTGTTGGAGTGAAGCCTTTAGGCGATCTGGGTTCTGGGAAGGAACGTCACGTCAAAGATCGGCTAAAGCCTGCACTCCAACGGCTGGTATCGTTCCGTTAGAGAGTAGCCTTCAGCCAATTCCGGGACCATCTGAGCCCTCGGCGCTATCTGCGGTTAAAAAATCCGTCACCCCAGCGTTCTCTCGTTTCCATGAAATCCAGCCGCCGTCTTCTCGTCGCCATCGCTCTGCTGTCCGCCGCCGTTCGTGCCATCGCCGCACCGGCGGAGCATGTGATCCTGGTCAGCATTGACGGCTGGGCGCATCACTACTTTGACGATCCCCGCTGCCATATGCCCACGGTGAAAAAGCTCGCCGCGGAGGGTGTGCGTGCGAAGCGCATGCAGTGCAGCTTTCCCACCGTCACCTGGACCAATCACACCACCCTCGTCACCGGCGTGAACCCCGGCAAACACGGTGTGCTCTCGAACGACTACTGGGACCGAGAGCAGTGGAAAAAGATCCCGCTCATCCCGGACCCCATCTTCAACAAGGAAGAGATCGTCAAGACCCCGACCATCTATGACGTGGTCAAACAAGCGGGCATGACCACTGCAGGCGTCATCTGGCCTGCCTCACGCGGTGCCAAAACCCTCGACTGGACCGTGCCAGATGTTTTTGAGCAGGAGCTCTTTGAAAAATACGGCACCCCGCAGCTCATCGCCGAGGCCAAGCAGCTCGGCATCCCCATCGAAAAACAGATGGAGTGGTGCAAGGCAGGCAATCCCGGCAAGGCGCAGCGTGACTACATGTATTCGCAGCTCGCGCAGCACATCATCCGCACCAAGAAGCCGAACTTCCTCGCCCTCCATCTTGTGAGCCTGGACAGCTTCGAGCATGCGCACGGTCGCCAGGTTCCCGAAGCCTACTGGGCTGCGAATGACTCCGACAACCGCGTGGCTGATCTCATCCGCGCCACGGAAGAGGCAGGCATTCGTGACAAGACCACCTTCGTCATCACCACGGATCACGGCTTCATCACCTATGACAAGCTCATCAATCCAAACGTGGTGCTGAAGCAGGATGGCCTAACCAAAACCGTGCTCGGAAAAACGCTGGACAAGTCCTCCAAAGTCTTCGCCATGGCCGAGGGCGGCGCATGTTTCGTCTACGTGTTTGATCAAGCTAACCGTTATAGCATCCTGGCGGACATCACGCCCAAGCTCGCCGCCATTGAAGGCGTGGAGTCCATCGTCGAGCGGAAGGACTTCAAGACCGTCGTCGGCCATCTCTTGTCCGAGGAGGACCCTCGCGAGCCCGACCTCTTCTTGTCCGCAAAGGACGGTTATAACTTCACGGACTCCCTCGCGGACAGCGCCGTGATCACCAAGGTGGAGGTCGCCAAAGGTTCCCACGGTTACCTGCACACGCACCCGGACATGGGTGGTTGCTTTGTCATCAGCGGAGCCGGGGTGAAGACCGGCGGCAGCGTCATTGAGAAGATTGACAATCGCGATGTTGCCCCGACCATGGCGAAGCTGCTCGGCGTGACGATTCCTGGGGTGGAAGGACGCGTGCTTGAGGAAGCGCTGAAGTAAGCAAGCAAAGCCGCCGCGCGCGGCACATCCAACCGCGAGGAGAGGTAGAGACGAGACATGGCCGAGACCCTAGAGACCCAGCGTGTAGACAAGTGGCTGCACCACATCCGCGTTTTCAAAACCCGCAGCCTGGCCACCCAGGCCTGCAATAAGGGGAACGTCACTCTCGACGGCCAGGTCATCAAACCCAGCCGTGATCTGCATCTCGGAAACGTCCTGGAGGTCGTGCGCGGAGACCTGCGCCTGCGTTTAAAAGTGCTCGGCTTCCCGTCTCAGCGGCTGGGGGCTCCGCGGGTGCTGGAGTTCTGTGAAAACCAGACCCCGGAGGAGTGGATCATCAAGGCCGGGGAGCTCCGCCGCCAGCGGGAACTGGAAACACCCCGGGAGCACGAGACCGTGGCCAAGCCTAATAAGCAGCAACTCAGGCAGTTGCGGGAATGGTGGGCCCAGGAGCACGCCTGACCGGGGGAAAAACACCTTGCCGCAGGGGGTAAAGCGTGTTCTCTGACCCTTCACGTCTCACCTACCTACCACCTAACTCATGACTGAACGTCGTATCGTTATCACAGGCATCGGAGTCGTTTCCCCCCTCGGAAACAACAAGGATGACTTCTGGAAAAACCTCGTGGCCGGCAAGAGCGGCATCCGGCGCATCCAGAGCATGGACACGGAGAAGTATGACTGCAAAATCGCAGGCGAAGTGGTGGATTTCGACCCCACCCCCTTCTTCAACAATCACAAGGAAGCCCGTCGTGCGGACCGCTTCTTCCAGCTCGCCATGGCTGCCTCCAAGATGGCCTTCAAGGACAGCGGCCTGAACCAGGACAGCCTGGACCCCTGGCGCGTCGGCGTCATGGTCGGCTCCGGCATCGGCGGTCTGAGCACCATCGAGACCCAGTATGAGATCCTTTTGAACAAGGGCCCGAACCGCGTCTCCCCCTTCCTGATCCCGATGATGATCACGAACATCGCCTCCGGCATGATCGCGACCGACTTCGGCTTCATGGGCCCGAACATGTGCATCACCACCGCCTGCGCCACGTCCAACAACAACATTGGCGAGGCCTGGCGCATCATGAAGTTTGGCGATGCCGATATCATGATCGCCGGTGGTGCTGAAGCCAGCATCCGTCCCTGCGGCCTGTCTGGTTTCGGCAACATGAAAGCCCTCTCCATGCGCAATGACGAGCCTGAGCGCGCCTCCCGCCCCTGGGACACGGGTCGCGATGGCTTCGTGATGGGGGAAGGCTCCGGCGTTGTCGTCCTCGAAGAGTATGAGCACGCCAAGAAGCGCGGTGCCACCATCTATGCCGAGCTGGCCGGTTACGGCGTCACTGCCGATGCCTACCACCTCACCGCCCCGCATCCGGAAGGCCTCGGCGCCTCCAAGTGCATGGACATGGCCCTCCGCCATGCCAAGATGAACCCGACCGATGTCAGCTACGTGAATGCTCACGCCACCTCCACTCCGGTGGGTGACCTCTGTGAGCTGCGCGCCATCAAGCGCACCTTCGGCGGATACGCCCAGAAGGGCCTCCTCGTCTCCGGCACCAAGTCCATGACCGGTCACCTTCTCGGTGCCGCCGGTGGTATTGAGCTCGCCGCCAGCATCTTCGCCATCCGCGACCAGATCATCCCTCCGACCATCAACGTCGAAAACCTCGACCCTGAAGTCGATGTCGACATCGTCCCGAACGTCGCCCGTCAGGCCAAAGTCACCGCCGCCCTCAGCAACAGTTTTGGATTTGGCGGTCACAACAGCTCCGTGCTCGTGAAGAAGGTGGACTAAATAAAGTCCGCTCCAGCTTCTCTGATCTATCCTCAAAAGGAGACGCCCAAAGCGTCTCCTTTTGCTTTGGGTGCAGGTGCTAGACAAAGATGAAACAAACCCCATTCTTCAGACATGAAGATCGTCTTGCCTCCAGCACTGTCCGCGCTCGTGGAGAGGTTGATGCAGACAGGTCGTTATGCCGATGAAGGTGAGGTCGTGCGTGCAGCTTTGCGCGCGCTCGAGCATCAAGAGTTTGATGAACCGCTGAATCTGGAATCTGCCATTCTCAGCGGAGTGCATTCTCAACACATCCTCTATGATGCCTCAGTGCTTGATCGAGTCCGCCTGAACGCAGCCATCTGAGAGCGAGCCCAAACCGATGGAGGTAGAAAGATTGAGGGTAGAAAAATTTTCTGAAATCTTTCTACCCTTAATTTTTCTACCATCATTCAAGGCCATTACTCCTCCTTCTTCCCCGCACCCTTGCCTTTGCCCTTGTTGCCACCCTTGGCGCGGTTCGGCTTCATAATGTCATCCGGCAGTGGACCCGCCATGGGAGCCGTCTCAAAGAAGGCTCCATCATTCTCCACGCGCGGATCCTTCGTGCGCTTCAGCTCGGCCATGAGGCGCTCGCGCATCTGATCGCGGATGGTCGCATACTCCGGATCATCAGCCACGTTCTTCACCTCAAACGGATCCTTGCCGATGACATACAGCTCCTCGCGCGGACGCTGCGCAAAGGCCCAGTCGAAATGCTGCTTCCACTGCGCGTTCGCACGCTCGCCGATGATCCAGGCCTTCGTGGGGCTGCTGTCCATGTCCGCGAAGCTGATGTGCGTATTGTTGGTTAGGGTGTCCGCGTCCGCATCCATCTGCCCGGCATCGCCCATGGGCATGCGGTCCGGCTTGAAGTTGTGAATATACAGATACTCCGGCGTGCGTAGCGCGCGCTGAGGGTAGGGGAGATAGCCTTCGCGCGCGGACTCCACATGCCGCTCGCGGCCCGTGATCACAGACGTGCGCTCAGGATCCACCTGGCCGCTCTTGTCACTCTGCAGCACCTTCACCAGGCTGCGGCCCGTCATGACCTCAGGCGGTGTCACACCACCCGTTTCCAGGAAGGTCGGCGCCAGATCCATGAGGTTCACGAAATCATCCACCACACGGCCACCCTTCGTGCCCGCGCCACGCACGGCCAGCGTCACATGCGTGCCGAAATCGTAGAGGTTGCACTTCCCATGCGGGAAGCCCGGCGCGCCGTGATCTCCACTCACCACTACGAGCGTGTTGTCCAGCTCACCCAGTGCCTCCAGCTTCTTCAGCAGCACGCCGATGCAGGCATCAAAGGCCATGATCTCGCCAAAGTAGCTCGCCAGATCTTCACGCACCTCGGGCACATCCGGAAGGAAGGCGGGGAGCTTGCCCTTGAGCTGCTCAGGATCCAGGCCCCAGAGCTTCGCGCCACTGCCCTTCACCCATTTGCGATGCACGTTCGTCGGCCCATACCAAAAGCAGAAGGGTTGACCCTCTTTACGATCCGCGATGAAGGCATCGAAGTTCCCCGCGACCTCATCGTAGAGCTCCTGCTTCGCTGCATCCACGGCCTTGCCCTCGTTCACCATCTTCGTCACGTTTTCGGAGAAGTCATTCACCCGGCGGCCCGCCTTTTCATACGCATGCGCCTGCTGCCCATACGGCGCATCCGCCGGTGAGCCGGGCGACCACACCTTATACGCCTTGCCGATGTGATAACCCGAGTCTTTGAGCAAAAGTGGATAGGCCGGAATGCCCAGGTCCCACTTCGCGCCTTGCAGGATGGCCGCGCGGCCCGTGCGCCAGAAATATTGTCCGGAGAGCAGCGAGCTGCGGCACGGTGTGCAGGATGGTGCGCAGACATGCGCATTCTTGAAAAGCACACCTTCCTTCGCGATGCGGTCGATGTTCGGCGTCTTGATCAGATCATTGACCGTGCCCTTGCCATCCAGCTGCTGATAGATGCTCGCATAGCGCCCCATGTCATCCGCAAAACAAAACAGGATGTTCGGCCGCTTCGCATCCGCGGCAGAGAGCGGTGAGCCGGGCATCAGGAGGGCAAATCCGAGGGCGAGAAAAGAGAATAGACGCATGGTGATGCCCGTGAACGAAGGGCAGGCAGGCAGACTTGCAGCCAGCCGCTGTCCGAGGCAGCATGGGGACCATGATCGATGACTTCGAAGTGCTCCAAAAGATCGCCGAAAGCGATCGCGGTGGCATCTATCAAGCCCGGGACAGGCGTGATGGCCGCATCATCGCCCTGAAGAAGTTTGAGGACCTCGCACGCCTGCCCACCTGGGAGCGCGAGGCTCACGCGCTCAGCACCATTCGTGGAGACAACGTCGTCAAACTCATGGAGAGCGGCATACTTCCCCAAGGTGCGTACCTCGCGCTTGAATGGCTCGAAGGCGAATCCCTGGATGCCCGTGCGTCTCGCGATCCACTTTCCCTCACCGAATTCGCCCGCCTCACCTCCCAGACTCTGGATGCCCTGCACTCCGTCCACCGCGCCGGCTTCCTTCACCGCGATGTGAAGCCCGCGAACCTCCAGCAAGGCGGCGATGGCATCTGGACCCTCATCGACTTCGGCGAGTCCCGACCACTAGGTGTCAGCTCACGCCAGCCCCTCGTCGGCTCCATCCACTGCATGGCCCCGGAGCAGTTTGAGGAAAGGCACCTCGATGTGCGGACCGATCTCTACGCCCTCGGCTGCACCCTCTTCTTCGCCCTCACCAGCCGCTTCGCCCACGTCGGTGAGACCACCCCCGAGGTCATGACCAGCCACCTCTATCCCGAGCCACCCGCCCTCGCCGATGCGCGCCCGGATCTCCCCGCTTCCCTCGTCGCCTGGGTTGAAAAGCTCATGTCCCGCCTGCCCGGCGATCGCCCGCAGAGCTGCCAGGAGGCTTTAAGAACCCTCTCCGCCTGATTTTTCCCAAGTCAGCCGTGCTGGAATGCCTTTCCCGCAGTTGACACCCCGCCCCGACTCGCTAGCCTCCCACTTCGCTCAACGAGCATGGCGAGGTAGCAAAGTGGTAATGCACTGGTCTGCAAAACCGGTATGCGCGGGTTCAATTCCCGCCCTCGCCTCCACTTTCACACATCATAAGGTGTCAGGCCTTGGGCCGCTAAAACGTTTCCGTGTGCTTATGCACCGTCTCCCGATAGGCGGTTGGACTCTGCCCCACCCGGGCGCCGAATTACTCCGCGAAGCTGCTGCCATCCACAAAGCTGCCGAGCACGATATTCGTGCTCGGCATTTGCTTCCAAAGAAGCCTCCCGCAGAAGCGTGTCTTCCGCTGCATGACCACAATGATCCCGCGATCCTGCCAGAGCATCACTGGATCGCTTCTGGATCACCCACGAGTATGACAGAACCGCTCTCTCCGGTGTAGTCTAGCGCGGAGGCCTTGCGAGTCAGGAAGTAGCCATAGGCACCCGCGCCCGAGCCTTTTTGATAGAAGACGCCTTGAAAAGCAGTCTTTTCTGGCGAGGCAATCCCCCAGTCATTTTCGTGGATGAAGGTGCCGTCAAAGGCGCACTTGGCCGCGTTGAGCTTCAGCTCGAAGCTGGAGTCGCTGGCCGGGACCTTGGTTACTTTGCTATCCGTCGTGACGTTCACCCGGCGCAGGAGCTCGGTGGACAGCTGTCCTCCGGTGAAGGCGAGTGAGGCGTTGCCATTGGCCGGGCTGACTGGCAGCAGCGCATCCCCGATGCTGCCAGCATCAGGGCCATCGGCGCGGCGCAGCACGCTACTGGCGGGTGAGAACACGGTCTCGTAACGGGCTCCGTCAAGACCCACGCGAATGGGCTGCCAGCCGCCAGGATAATGCTGGGAGCTGCGGTCCACCGGGCGCAGCCAGTCGAGGTTGACGGCGGCAAAGTCACTTTCGGTCTGGGTGCTGTCCAGGGTGATGTCGCCGCTGAGGAAGCCGGCTTGTTTGTAAAGCTGCGCGAAGAACGGAAGCTTAAGGTCCTTGGTGACCTTGCCAGACGCTGAAACGCCGGTGCCGTCCGCGAGCTTGAGCGCGAACATGACGGCGCCGCTTTTACTGATGGTGGCAGTTCCGCACCCATAGCCTCCCGGGAAGTCTGTGGCGGCAAGGCCGAGGCTGGCGGATTGGTGCGCCTCAGGCTCGAGGTTGAGGCTGAAGATGTCATCCTCGATGGCATTGGCGATGTCCACATAACTGCCGGCGGAGTCCTTGAGAGAAAAGTAACTGTCGTTGGGGCTGGCGTCGTCATCATCCGCCAGGGTGTAGAGGGCGCCGGCCGTGATGCCGCCGGGCACCGGGGCATTGAAACTGACCTCGCTGCCGACTTCCAGCCGGCCACTGAAGTCCACGATGACGCCGCCGTATGCCGGGATGAGCTCGTTGACGCCAAAGACGGAGACATCCAGGATCTCGGCAGGTGGGCGCGCGGGCAGGATCACCGAGTAGTTCTGGGTGGCCGCGCCAGCGCCGAGGTAGGCGGCGGGAATGGTGGTGGGCCCTGTGAGGCCGTCAAAGAAGGCACGGTCGGCGCGCAGTGTGGAGACGGCGAGGACCTGGGAGCGCAGGAAATCCGTGGCGGTGACCGTGCCGGTCATGCTGTCCTTCGTGCGGCCCGGGGACAGATCAATATCGAGCGTGAGCACCAGGCTGGGCTTGCCGGTGCGGGCGATGGCATAGGAGGTGGCGCGGGCGGGGCCGAACCGCGCCTGGCCGGCGTCGTCAAAGAAGCCTGGGGCGCTGAGGGTGGTCCCCTCCAGGCTGAGCTTGGCGGTGAAGGAGCCGGAGGCGGTGAGGACCACGGAGACGAAGCCCTCGGTGCTGTTGTTCCGCGGCGTGCCGTTCGGCAGTGGCAGGGTGGGGCTGGCGTGGATGAGCCCCGTGTATTCGATGCCTGGGGAACCCTTCGGCGCATTGCCCAACGGCAGGAAGGGATTGGCGACAAAGTTAGCCCTGAGAATCAGGCCCTGGCGGTGGACGAAGCTGAGGATCGGCTTCTGCAGATCACTGGCGGAGATGGCCAGATCCGCGATCGTATGACCGCTGAGGATAGACCAACTCACAAACAGGCCTCCCGGGGAGGGACTGGTGGCAGGAGTGGCGGTGATGCTGAACCTGTCCCCGGTCTGACGGTTCGAAGTCGGTGAGAAACCAGCCGTCACCGAGCCGGGACCGGCGATCTGGACAGCGAGCGGCTGCTGGCCCTGGGTCGTGAGGCTGCCACCGGGCGGGTTCCCATTTTCCGAGGAAGTGAAGAGCTCCAGGAGCGGGTTCCCCGGATCGGCGTTGGTGCCGCCGAGGAGTAGCACGCCACCGCTCTCGCCCGTGTAGTCGAGCCCCTTGGGTTTGCGGGTCTGGAAGAAGCCATAGGCGCCAGCGGCCAGACCCTTCTGGTAGAAGATACCCTGGTAGGATGTCTTGGAGAGGGAATCTGTGCCCTGGTCATTTTCATGAATGAAGGTGCCCTCGAAGAGCCCGGATTTAGCCGTGATCTTGAGTTCAAAGCTGGAGTCGCTGGCGGGCACCTTGCTGACCTTGTTGTCGGTGGCGATGTTGACCCGGCGCAGCAACGGGCTGGCCAGCTGGCCGTTGAAGAAGACCAGGTGCGCGTTACCACTCACGGCGTCCGCTGAAGGCAAAGGCTCCCCGACGCGGTCCGGATCTGCATCGTCCGCGGTGAGCAAGACACTGCTGGCAGGCGTGAAGCTGGCGCTGAACCTGGCACCCTGAAGACCCAGCCGGACACTGTTTTTCCAGCCACCAGGGAAGTGCTGGGCGGCGGCGTCGAGCGGGCGCACCCACTCCAGGCTCGCGGCGCTCAGGTCGCTGTCGGGATCGGTGCTGTCCAGGGTGACCTCCCCGCCCAGGAAGCCGAGCTTGTTGTAAAGCTGGACGAACAAGGGGGTTCGCAGATCCTTGGAGAGCCTGGACGAGCCCGTGGCAGAGCTCCCGTCGGCCAGCTTCAGCGAGAAAGACACCAGGCCACCCTTCGTGACCGTGAGCGTGCCGAAGCCGTAGCCCTCGGGGAAATCGCCGTTGCCGAGGATGTTGTCGAGGCGTTGAAATCTGACGGGATCCAAGATGTAGGGGACCGACTCTCCGTCGTAGGCGTCACCGATGTCCGCATAGTCACCGGAGGGGGTTTTGAGGGAGAAGAAGTTGTCCCCAGGGCTTGCGTCATCCTCGTCCACCACCGTGTAGAGGACGCCTGCCGTCAGGCCGGTGGGAGCGGGCGCGGCAAAGGTGATCAGGCTGCCGATTTCCAGCACATTGCTTTCGTCAATGATGATGCCGCCATGATTGGCGATGGCGTCGTTGATGCCGAACAAAGCCATGGTGTGCGTCGTTGCCAGAGGCAGGGGCGGCAGCACCACGGAGTACAGCTGGTCTGCGGAGTTGTCTCCCAGATAGGCAGCGGGCACCGTGGTGGCCGGGGTCAGGGCGTCGAAGAACACGCGGTCCGCCTGGATGGTGGACACGGCGAGCACCACCGAACGCTGGAAATCCGTGGCCGTGACCGTGCCGGTGATGGTGTCCTTGGTGCGGCCGGGGGAGACATCGATGTCGAGCGTGACCAGGAGGCTCGGCTTGTTTAGCCGCACCACCGTGAGGATTTTCGAGCGGTTGTTACCGAAGCGGGCCTGGCCGATCTCATCGAAGAAACCTGCCGCAGGCAGCACGCTGCCGTCGATGGTGAGCTTGGCTGAGAAGGAGCCGGTGGTGGTGACCAGCGCGGAGATAAAACCTTCCGTGCTGTTCCCCGGCAGCGTGCCGTTGGGTGCGGGGAGCGCAGGGCTGGCATGGATGAGGCCGGTGTATTCCACGCCCTTGGTGCTGCCTAGCGGCACAAAGGGATTGCTGACAAAGTTGGCCTTGAGGATCAGGCCCTGGCGGTGGACGAAGCTGAGGGTCGTTTTCTGCAGATCATTGGCCGAGATGGCCAGATCTTCAGGGGTGTGGGCGCTGGCGATGGTCCAGTTCACGAAGAGGCCGCCAGGCGTGGGCGTGGTATCGGGAGCGGCAGTGATGCTGAGGCGGTCGCCCACGTTCCGGCTGGAGGTGGGGGAGAATCCGGCCGTCACCTTGCCCGGGCCCACGATGTCGACCTGGAGAGGCTGCGGTCCCACAGGCGTGAGAGCGGAAGGCACCGTGCCGGGTCCGGTCCCGAGGAGCAAGTTGCGGGTGGGGACGGTGGTGCCGCCTGCGAGCACCACGCCACCGCTCTCGCCCGCGTAGTCCATGGAGGCGGGTTTGCGGGTGAGGAAGTAGCCATAGGCCGCCGCGTCCGGGCCCTTTTGGTAAATCACGCCTTGGAAAGAGGTCTTGGAGGACGAGGAGGCGCCAAGGTCGCTTTCGTGAATGAAGGTGCCATCCATGGTTCCCGGGCCCGGCGTGATCTTCAGCTCGAAGGTGCTGTCACTGGCGGGGACCTTGGAAACCTTGTTGTCCACAGCGATGCTGACTTTGCGCAGGAGCAGGGCGGAAAGCTGGCCGTCGAAAAAGGCCAGCCGTGCGTTGCCATTGGCGGCATCCACAGCGGCCAGGCCATCACCGATGGCGTCCAGGTCGGCACCGTCCGCCGCGCGCAGGGCGCTGCTGGCAGGGGTGAAGCTGCTGCTGTACCGCGCGCCTTTCAGACCCACGCGGATGCTCTTCTTCCAACCTGCCGGGTAGTACAGGGAGGTCGCGTCAAAAGGGCGTAGCCAGCCCAGATAGGTGGCGGCCAGGTCACTGCCAGGAGCTGTGCTGTCGAGGGCCGTTTCACCGGCCAGGTAACCGAGTCCCTTGTAGAGTGGCACAAAGAGCGGGAAGCGTAGATCTTTGGACAGCTTCGTGTTGGCGGTGAGCGGCGTGCCGTCCGCCAGCTTGAGGGTCAGATTGACCACGCCCGCCTTGGTGATGGTGAGCGAGCCGCCGCCGTAACCCTGCGGGTAGTCCGAGGGTGCCAGGCCGCTGCCTTGGACCTGATGGTTGTGCGGATCCACGGAGACGTTGAAGAGCTCGCCCTCATACGTGTCGTCGATGTTCACGTAGCTGCCATCGGCGTTCTTGAGGGAGAAATAATCGTCCGTGGGGCTGGTGTCGTCGTCGTCCGCCAGCGTGTAAACCTCCCCGGGGACGATGCCGTCAGGCGCGGGGGCATTAAAGCTGACCTGGCCACCGACCTCTAGGACGCTGCCCTGGTCCACGATGACGCCGCCGTGGTCGGCTTCCAGCTCGTTCACGCCAAAAACGGAGACGATAGCCGTCTGGGCCAGTGGCAGCGGGGGCAGCACCAGCGAGTACGTCTGCGTGGCGCCGCCAGCGCCGAGGTAGGCGCCCGGCACCGTGGTGGCGCCGGTGATACCGTCGTAGTGAGCGCGGTCGGCGCGGAGGGTGGACACCGCCAGGACCATGGAGCGTTGGAAGTCTGTGGCCACCACCGTGCCCGTGATCGCGTCCTTGGTCCGGCCGACGGAGATGTCGATGTCCAGGGAGATGATGAAGCTGGGCTTGTTAGTCCGGGCGATGGCAAAGGTGGTGGCGCGTGAGCGGCCGAAACGGGCGTGGCCGGCCTCGTCAAACACCCCCGGGACGTTGAGCACGCTGCCGTCGATGGTCAGCTTGGCAGAGAAGGAGCCGGTGGTCGTGACGAGGGCGGAGATCAGGCCTTCCGTGCTGTTGCTGGGCGCGGTGCCGCCGGGGGCGGGCAGGGTGGAGCTGGCATGGATGAGGCCGTTGTATTCCGCGCCCTTGGAGCCCTTGGCCGGATCCCCCAGCGGGGCGAGGATGTTCGGGGTGAAATTCGCCCGCAGCACTAGATTCTCCCGGAAGACAAAGCTCAGCATCGGCTTCTGAAGGTCGCTGGCCGACACGGCCAGATCCGCCGGTGTGTGGGAGCTGACGATCGTCCAGTTAACGAACAGGCTGCCGGGGGCGGGGGCCGAGACCGGTGCGGCCGTGATGACCAGCCGCTCTCCCGCCTCACGATTGGAGCTGGGGGCGAAACCGGCGGTCACTGAGCCCGCGCCCACGATCTGCACGGCCAGCGGTCGCAGGACCTTGAAGGTGGAGGAGACCGCGGAGGAGACCCGCTCCGTGGTGGCAAAAGGAAACGGAGTGGCCTGGCTGACGGTGGCGCTCGCCGATCCGTCCAGAGTCACCGTCTTGCCGCTGATACTGACCACTTTCCGGCCCATGAAATCAGAATTCGGCCCCAGTCCGACGGGCACGGTTTGCAGGGTGACCTTGGGGCTGCCCGTGGAACTGTTCGTGACGGTGGCGTTGCCGTTGGCCGTGGCGAAGTCCACGCTGCGCACTACCACGGTGTTGCTGCCAGAAGCGGGGGTGAGCTGGGCTTGATAGCCTGTGGACGGGGCTCCAGGGGTGTCCAGCGTGGCATCCAAAAAGGCGCCTCCATTCAGGGAATACTGCACCTTGCGCACCCCTTTTTTGTCCGTGGCCATCCCCGTGAGTGCCACCTTACCACCGACCGGCAGGCCGAGGGTCGCCTTGGCCGCAGGGGCCGTGAGGGTGACGCTAGGCGGCGCATCATCCCCGGCAAAGGTCAGGGCGGAGGGATCCACAATGCTCACCTTGGCCGAGGTGGGGCTGCCCAGCACCGCCCCCCCGGTGGGGTTGCTGAGGGTGACCGTGAAGGTCTCGTTGTTTTCCACGGCCGCATCCGGAGCGGTGGGGATCAAAATCGTCTGGGTGGTGGAGCCTGCCGGAAAGGTCAGCTCCTGACTGGCCACGACCGTGTAGTCGCCGCCCGCTGTGGCCGTGGCACCTGCGGCGCTGGTGGACACCGACACTTTCACCTCGCCCACAGAGCCGTCGCTGCGGCTCACCACGACGGCTGCATCACCGCCCTCGCTGACCATGAATCCGGGAGTGGCAAAGCCCAGCTTGCCAAAGCCCTGCACGGTCAGCACAAACGAGCTGGTCGCGCCGCTGGTGGGATCCGTGACGGTGATGGTACTGGTGCCAAATTGGCCAGCGACCGGTGTGATGGCGACCGTCCGGTTAGTGCCGCTGCCACCGAGCACGATGCTGGCATTGGGCACAAGCGTGGTGTTGCTGGAAGCCGCCGTCAGGGCACCGACCACCCCGACCGTGAAGGGAATGTCACCGGTGGGTTGATTCTGGGCCACCGTCGTGTCCGGGATCGTGCCTATGACTGGCGCGGTCAGGCCTGTCTCCAGCGTGGCCAGGTTGGTGTTGTAGATTGTGAAGGTCTGCGGGCCCGGCTTGCCCGGCCCCAGCCAGACGACCTCAACGACGAACAGGCTGCCGAGCGCGGGATTGTCCTTCAGCGCCTGCAGGTCGTAAAATCCCGGGGAGCCCAGGCCCGAATCCGGCTGGATGAGCAGCGCGTCCCAGTCGGTGGCAGCCGCGCCGGAGGGGTTCTGCAGCGCCTTGAAGAGCTCGGAGTCAAACTGGATGTTGAAGCCCTGCCCGTCCACGAAGCTGTGCCCGGCCACGCGGTAATTGAGCCGCCAGAGATCCTCGCCGGGCGTGGTGTCAGGGAGGTCAACCGCAGCGTAGTGAACACTCGCCGCGGCATGGACGGCCGCCGGAAACACCAGGACAAGGCAGGTCATTAGCAGGACCCGCACCACATTCATTCGGCCAGGCGATGAATTTTTTTTCATAATGTGTTAGGCTTATATGAGGACGCGCCACTTGTTGCAAGCCGTTCGTGGGAAGTGTTCGTGGCGCGAGGGTGATTGCGAATAACTTTCAGCGGGCCAGAAATGACCGCTGGAAACGCGGAAAGCCGCCTAAAATAAGGGCTCCGCGCCCGCAGACATGAAAACAGGTCCTGCATGACGTGACATACAGAATTTTATTTCCTGCATTTTTAATTTTTGGGTAACAAATTGTTGCGAAATTGTAATGTGTAACCGGAGATCCTGTATTGACAGTGAGTGTTACTGTCA
Source organism: Prosthecobacter gellanilyticus (assembly GCF_007992435.1). Classification (GTDB taxonomy): domain Bacteria; phylum Verrucomicrobiota; class Verrucomicrobiia; order Verrucomicrobiales; family Verrucomicrobiaceae; genus Prosthecobacter; species Prosthecobacter gellanilyticus. The sequence continues at coordinate 87,794 of NZ_BKAG01000007.1, forward strand.
CCTAATCTCCGGCCAAACCAATTATTGTTTTTTTAAAATGACGCGGCCCGCCTCAGATCTGCGGTGTGCAGAAAGCCAGTATTGTCATCTTTCACCTTCAAGCCCAGTAATCCCGTGAAGAACCAGACACCTCCGAAGGATGTTAGCGCAGGATGCTCCAGGAGTTTCAAACTCCTGGCCCAATGGGCCTTGTGCCTGTTGATGTTCCTGCTCCTCGCCACGCCCGGCCCGGCGGTAGCGCAGTTGAAAAAAGTCCCGTTCATGATCGGGAACTACAAGGTGGTGAACACCCTCCGCGTCAGTCGTCAGGAGTTCGAGTTCAGCATCGAGGCGGACATCACCAACCTTGGCGCAGACGCGCCCAGGGTGGTGGGCACGGTGACCTCCACCTCGCTGGACACGGCCATCGTCGTGCGCACGCTCGCCTTTGGCGACGTTCCGGCAGGAACGACCAAGACCAGCCTGGGAACCTTCGCCATCCGGCAAAACCGGCTGGTCGCTTTCAATCCCAGCGTTTTGCGCTGGCAGTTCACCGTCAACTCCCAGGAGTTCAAGGTCGCCATCGCCAGCCCGCTGGACGGCATGCTGGCCAACACCTCCGTGGTTCATGTCACGGGCACAACCTCGAGCCCCGCGACGACGGTCAATGTGAACCTGACCCCGGCCGTTGTGACCGGCAACAGCTTCTCTGCCGATGTCCCTCTCACGGAGGGTGCCAACACCCTGACAGCGGTGGCCACCAATCCGCTCGGCCTGGTGGCGACGACCAGCGTCAACGTCAGCCGGGACACGGAAAAGCCGCGTGTGGGCATCAATGCGCCGTTGGAAAACTCCGTCACCACCAAGAGCAGCGTGACGGTGACGGGCATCTTCAGTGACACGGTGATCGGCACCGTGAACAGCGAGCAGGGTACCGTCGTTGTGAACGGTGTGCCCGCGCTGGTCGCCAACCGCACCTTCATCGCTAGCAACGTCCCGCTGACGCCGGGGCTGAACACCCTCACCGTCACGGGCACGGACAGGGCGGGAAATGTGGGCACTGCCACCACCACTCTGACCTATGAGGCGGGGATGGTGTCGCGCATCCAGGCCTTTTCAGGCGACAATCAGTCTGCCGTCATCGGGGCGCTTCTGGCCCAGCCGCTGGTAGTTCTGGTGACCGATGAGCAGGGGGCGCCGGTGCCCAATACCGAGGTCATTTTCAAAGTAACCCAGAATGATGGCGAGCTCACGGGCGGCGGCCGCACCGCGCGGTCCATCATTGTAAACACCGATGGCGCGGGCAAGGCCCAGGCGTCCTTCCAGCTCGGCAGCCGTGTCGGCGTGGGCAACAACGAGGTGCAGGCCACTGCGGTGGGTTTCCAGGGGCCGGCCGTGTTCATCGCCTCCTCCGCCCCTGCTCCTGCTGGCTTGATCGTTCTGGATTCTGGTAACCGCCAGGCAGGCGTGCCCAACCAGCCGCTGCCGAAGCCCTTTGTCGCCATTGTGGTGGATGCCGGTTACAACCGCCTGGCCAACACGCCGGTGATCTTTTCGGTGATCAAGGGCAATGGCACCCTCGGCGGCCTGCCGGTGAGAACGGTCATGACAGACAGTGACGGCCGCGCCCTTGTCACCCTGAAGCTGGGGCCGGACGAAGGCGTGGAAAACAATGTCATTGAGGCGACTTTCCCGGGTAGTTCCCGGCCTCCGGTCGCCTTCCTGGCCTCCGGCGTGCTGCCGGGAGACGCCATGCAGACGAGCATCAGCGGCGTGGTGCTGGACAATAGCGACGTGCCTGTTCCGGGCGCCACCATCACCGTCGTGGGCACGGGGCTGACCGCCCAGTCAGACGCCCAGGGCCTGTTCATGCTGAAACCCGCGCCCGTGGGCACGGTGCGCCTGGTGGTGGACGGTACCACTGTCCTGCGTCCCGGCTCCTGGGTGACGCTGGATTACACGCTGACCACCGTCGCGGGTCATGACAATACCATCGGCATGCCGGTGCGGCTGCTGCAGATCGACACCTCCACCGCCGTGGGCGTGGGGCTGAACTATGGCGGCACTATCACCCTGCCGGAATATCCCGGCTTCAGTCTCACCCTGGCACCGGGGTCAGTGACCTTCCCGGGCGGCTCCAAGGTCGGTTCGGTGACCGCCACCGTCGTGCATCTCGACAAGACTCCTGAGGTGCCGAATTTCGGCCAGCAGCCACGCTTCATCATCAGCATCAACCCCAAGCAGTGCCTCTTTAATCCACCCGCCAAGCTCTGCCTGCCAAACGTGGACGGGCTGCAGCCGGGCCAGAAAACGGAGATGTATTCCTTCGACACCGATCTGGCCAGCTTTGTGGCTATCGGCACCGGCACGGTCAGCTCCGATGGCATGCAGATTTGCTCGGACCCCGGCGTTGGCGTTATCAAAGGCGGCTGGCACTGCGGCGGCAACCCGTCCGTGTCCGGCAATGCGGGCACCTGCCCGCCGTGCCAGAAATGTGAAGGCAACGGCTGCGTGGCGGATCCCGGTAAAAACGGGCAGATGCCCCCGGACAACAAATGCGTCACCTGCAAAAATGGCGCGCAGGTCCCCATCACGCTTCAGCCGGGACACGAGGCTTCCATCACGGCCTCGATGCCCAACGAGACGATTGGCAAGGTGAACGACGAGTTGAAGAAACTGAAGAAGATCGGGATCAATGTGGCCTTCACCGCGCCAGACAACATCACCCTGACCGGCAACGAGGAGCAATGCTGTGATCCCAAGATGGGGCTCGGGATGAAGAGGGAGCTGTCCGGTAATGCGGACCTGGGCAGTCTGACCATCGAAGGCAAGCTCTGGCCGCCGGGTCCGATCCCTCAGTTCGGCCCCAAGAAGGTGGACTTCAAGGGCTTTGCCTCGGTCGAAATCGAGGGCGAGCTGGACGTCGGCGTCTTCATCGGCGGCACGATCGGTGCCAGCGGTCAGGTGGGCTTCCGGCGTGAATGTCCCTCCCAGGCCAGTCCTGATGGCAAATCCTGCTTCTTTGGCACGCTGAGAGCGCGGCTCACCCCGCGGCTTTCGGCCCGTGCGGGAGGCAGCTTGCAGGTGACCACCAACTGTTTCATCTGTGATGAGTTCAAGTTTGCCGCCAGCGCCAGCATCCTTTTCGGCGACCTCACCCTGCCCATCAACATCGCTCAGATTGGTTACAACCTCAAGGATTGCAATGAGGGCCTTTCGGGCGGCATTCTCTCCGTCCAGCCCTTGAGTGCCAAGGTGGGCGTGAAGTTTTCCGGAAGTTACGAAACAGGGGGTGCCAAGAGCCAGGTGGACTATTCAGCAGACTTCTTGTCCATCGAAGTCTCGAGTGAAGACCCCTACGTGACGATCAAAACTATCTTTTGAGGACGACGACCCCGATGCATTTGCGTTTACATGACAAGTTGTTGAGAGCCACGGAGACTTGGCTGGGGTGCCTGCTGGTCTTGTTTTTGCTGGGTGCGCCCGGCGCCGTGCGGGCGGAGGAGTCCGTCGTCACCCTTCGTCTGCCGTTTTATGCGGAGGCCAAGTATATACTGACGGCTTGTGGCCTCCAGGTCAGGGAGCGCCAACTGAACAACGAGCGCTGGTGGGAGCAGGCCGGGGCGGTCGAATCGACGTCCGATCTGGCGATGAAGCAGGTGGTGAAGGCCATGCGTGACAAGGATCGCGATGCCCTGTTTGCTTTGTCTGACCCTGTGGAAGGCCGGGATGGCGAGCGTTTTGACACCCAGGCCAGCGCCTTTTTCGAGCAGTTTGTCGGAGTGGAAGTGCTTTCCATCCCCCGGGCTTACCTGTTCGATGGCATGGCGGTTTTCTTTGCCGAGGTCCGCCGTGGTGAAAAGGCGGGCTTCGTCTCTTTCGCCTTCCGGTTCAACGAGGATGGCTCCTACAAGTTCCTGCCCTACCGGACCACGCGCATCAGCTATGTGATGGTGACGGACTGGTTTGACATGGCCAAGGGAAAACTCCCCGAGGCCCCCATGTACTTGAGCGACGAGGAGGTGGGCAAGACCACGCACGTCACTCCCGTCCTGACGCCCCCTGTTCAGCCTCTGGGAGATGCGGCCGCCAGCATGCTGGTGTTCACGGGGTTTCCAGCGGATGCCGCGCTTGAGACCCCTCTGGTGACAGAGGTGAAGCAGACCCTGGCCAAGATCAAAGAAGAGCTGGCCAAGCCGGACCTGGGCGAGGTGACCCGGCACATGCTTCCCAAAGGCGCTGGCCGGCTTAAGAAGTGGCTGGTCACGGCCAAGCCCGAGGAGCGGGCGCAGTACCGCACGGCCATCCTGGGTCAGGAGCCAGTTTTTGTGATGGACGCAGGTCCCATCGCCGTCGCTTACCTCAGATCCCGGGAGTCCCCCAAGATTGAAGTCATGTACTTCATCCACAACGAGGACAAGACTCTCGCCTGGACCAACTCCTCCAATGTCCTCCCGGTGGACCAGATTTTTAAAAGTGGTGTTTTTGACCGGGCAAGCCTGGAGGCCCCCCCTTTTGGCAGCCTTCTAAAAAAGTAAACAATGAATACTCCCAAACTGGCACAAAGGTCAGGAGGCCGGGCCCCGAGGGCCGCATGGCTCCATGTCTGCCTTTCCTTCCTGGTCTGGTTTAGCCAAACGGCCATGGCTGACCCGCTTCCGCCCGGCACCATTGTGAGCGTGCTCAACCGCAGCGTGCAGGTGCGCGAGGACGGCACCTGGAATCTGCCGAACATCCCGGCCAACACAGGGCTGGTCCGGGCGCGCGCCACTTACACCAAGGACGGTGTGACCCAGTCCGGCCAGTCTGACTTCTTCCTGGTCCCGGCCAACGGCTCCGTGACGGTGCCAGACATCATCCTGGGCGCGGTGAGCCCCATCCCGAAGGAGCTGAAAGTCACCTCCACAGCGACGACCCTGACAACCAGGGGTGCCACCGCGCAGCTGACGGCCACGGCGACCTACCCGGACGGCACGGTGAAGGACGTGACCTCCCCAGCTCTGGGCACCAGCTTCTTCATCAGCAACACCACCATCGCCAGCGTGAGCGACTCCGGCCTGGTGACGGCGAATGCGGCGGGCACCGTCATCCTTTCCGCCACCAATGATGGCGCGGTCGGCATCATCCAGCTGCGCGTGGCATTCTCCTCCACCGACTCCGATGGTGACGGCATCCCGGACGAGATCGAGGTGGCGAACCGCCTGAATCCCAATGAGCCGGTGGATGCGAAGGAAGACCCGGACGGCGACGGCCTGTCGAACTTTGAGGAACTGATGGTCTACGGCACCGATCCCTTCCGCGCCGACACCGACGGTGACGGCATCAAGGACCGGCAGGAGGTCCTCGGCACGCTGGGCAAGGTGACCAATCCCTTGCTGCGGGACACGGATGGCGACGGCATCAATGATGCCCTGGAGTACCAGACCGGCACGGACCCCACGGACTCTAACAGCAAGAATTTTGCCGCGGCGCTGGACTCCCTGCAGGTCACCCCCTCCGCCATGGTCCTGACGGTCAACTCAATCCTTGGCGAGGCCTCCCAGCAACTTTCGGTGGTGGGCCGCTTCAAGGACGGCAGCACCCTGGACCTCACGCCGACGAGCCGGGGAACCAATTATGTGTCTAGCAATCTCTTTGTGGCCAACTTTGGCAGCCCCGACGGCCGTGTGTTTGCCGGTGACGACGGCACGGCGGTGCTGACGGTGACGAGCAACGGGTTCTCCAAGACCGTCAATGTGACCGTGCAGTCCTTCGCGCCGGTCGCGCGCTCGTTTGTCGACATCCCGGGCTTTGCCAATGCAGTGGCGGTGCAGGGCAGTTACGCCTACGTCGCCGCCGGAGCCAGCGGCCTCCAGGTGGTGGACGTGTCTGATCCCCGCAACCCGGTCATCGTCGGTTCGCTGGACACGCCCGGAAACGCGAACGATGTGCGGGTGTCAGGAAATCTGGCCTACGTGGCGGACGGCACGGCAGGTCTGCGGGTCATCAGCATCGCCAAGCCCACTGCGCCTGTGTCCATCGGGTCGGTAGACACGCCGGGAGAGGCCTGGGATTTGGTGCTGGTCGGTACCCGGGTCTACCTGGCGGACGGCTCGGAAGGTCTCAAAGTGATCGATGCCTCTGTGCCCAGCGTTCCCAGCATTATCGGCAGCCTGATTGTGAATGGCACCGCCAAAGGGGTGGATGTGTCTGGCACCACGGTGGCGCTGGCCGTGGGCTACGGCGGCCTGCTGGTGGTGGATGTGGCGAACCCGGCGCAGCCCGTGCTGGTCGGAACCGCGGCTTACAGCAGCGCAGACGCGCGCGACGTGGCCCTCAGCGGCACCTATGCCTTCGTCGCGGACACGAGCTTGAGCTTGATGCCCGTCAATCTGGCCAACAGGGCGGCTCCCGTGGTGGGCACCCCGCCTTCAATCAGCACCGGGGGCAGGCTGGAGTGCGTCGTCATGGACGGACGTTTTGCCATCGGAGCGGACATCAATTTTGTGAACGGCGTGCCGATCACGGACGTGAGCACGCCTGCGACTCCCGTACCCAAGGCAATTCTGGACTTCGGCCAGTATCGGGATGATGATGGTCACGGCATCGCCGTGCAGGGCGGGTACGCGTACCTGGCCGCCGCTTATGGCAGTGCCTTCGTCGAAAATGGAACTTACGGCACCTCCCGGCTCTACATCGGTCAATATCAGGTCATCGAGGATAACGCGGGCATTCCGCCGCAGGTCTTCATCACTTCGCCAGCCTCGGGAGCGACGGTCACGGAGGGTTCCACCATCACCGTCAAGGTCAACGCGTCGGATGATGTGGAAGTGGCGGCGGTCCGGCTCCTGGTGAACGGGGTCCAGGTGAACTCTGACAGCGGGGCACCGTATGAGCTGACGTATGATGTGCCCCTGGGCGCGACCACGCTCACGCTCCAGGCACAGGCGGTGGACTTTGGCAACAACGCCACGACCAGCGCCTCCGTGGTGGTGAACGTGTCTCCGGATCTTCCGCCCACGGCCACCATCGCCGCCCCTGCAGAGGGCGCGGTGCTGTTTGAAGAGCAGACGGTCACCTTCACCGGCTCCGCGGTCGATGATTTGGGCGTGGTATCCATGAAATTTTATGTGGAGGGCGTGCTGGCTGACACAGACACCTCCGCACCTTACCAGACGACCTTCGTGGTGCCTCTCGGCGTGACGAGCAGGAGTCTGCGGGTGGAAGCCGTGGACACGGCGGGACACACGGCCACGAGCGCCACGCGGGTGCTGCAGGTGGTCCCGGATCCGAAGACGACGGTGATCGGCAAGGTGGTGGATCCTGCCGGAGCCAGCGTGGTTGGCGCGGCCGTGACCCTGAACTTCGGCGGCACTGCGACCACCGCGATCAATGGCAGCTTCTCCATCTCGAATGTGCCCACGGTACGCGGCAATATTGTGGCCAGCGTCACGGCCAATGTCGGTGGCAAAAATTTGAAGGGAACTTCCGCAGCCATCCCCCCGAACCCAGGAGCGGTGACGGACCTTGGCATCATTTCCTTCCGGGACGAGCTGGCGCTGCTCATTGTCTGCTCGGACTCCAGTCCGCCCACCAGCCAGATGCTTGCCTCCGGCTACTTCTCGAAAGTGGACGTGTATTATTCCAACTACCAGACACCCACGCTTTCATATCTGCAGCAGTATGATGCGGTCCTCCACTATTCCAACAACTACCCGGGTGACGCGAACGCTCTTGGCAACGTGCTGGCGGACTTTGTGGATGCAGGCGGAGCCGTGGCACTGGCCACTTACAGCTACAGCAGCCCGTGGTCGGTGGCCGGGAGAATCATGCAGACGGGATACTCGCCGTTCAAAAACGTGCAATCCAACGGCACTCCCACTGGCAATCTGGTCGCCGTGGTTCCCGGGCATCCCATTTTCGAAGAAGATGTGCTCACGGGCCTGCATTATTTTAACAACTATAATTTTGCCAGGCCCACGCTGGACACGAACGCTATCCTGCTGGCCACGGATGGTAGTGGTGTGAACATGATCGCCGTCAACGCGGCGGGCAACATGGTGGGTCTCAATCTGTTTCCTGCCCTTTACGGTGGCAACAATGAGAACGTGTACAAGCTGATCGCCAACGCCGTGTTTTACGTGGGCGGCGGCTCGGTCGTCTCCAAGTCCCCCAAGTTCACCACGCATCCTGCCGACCAGACGGTGAACGCGGGTCTGAATGCCACTTTCTCTGTCGTCGTGACAGGAGATCCCGCGCCCTCCATCAAGTGGCAGCGGTCGGTCAATAGCGGCGCCAGCTGGACGGATCTGGTCAACGGTCCCGGCCACAATGGCGTCACCACGTCCGTCCTCAGCGTGATGAATCTGACTGCCAACCAGAGCGGTCACCGCTACCGCGTGGTGGCGACAAACACGCTTGGCTCGATGAACAGCAACAGCGCCACGCTCCTTGTGAGCTCCGTGCCGGTCATCGTTTCACATCCCACCAGCGCCACCCTCTTCATCGGGGACGAAGCTGTTTTCGAGGTCGCCGTGGCAGGGCACCCCGCCCCGCAATACCAGTGGCAGATCTCCACCAACGGCGGCGATACCTGGACGGACTTGGTCGAGGGGGCGGCCTATGTGGGCGTGCAGACCGCTTCGCTGCATGTGCCTGACCTGACGCTGAACATGTCGAGCTCGCGTTTCCGGGTCGTGGTGACCAACGCCCTGGGCGCGACCACCAGCAACGCGGCGACGCTCACGGTGCGGTCCGCTCCGGTCATCACCCAGCATCCTGCGGATGTCACGGTGAACTCGGGCTCGGCGGCTCAGTTTTCCATCGTTGCCTCCGGCACGCCGGAGCCTTCCTACCAGTGGCAGGAGATGGGTCAGGGCGGCTTTTCCTGGACGAACCTGGAAAACACCGGCCCTTACAGCGGCACCCATGGCACGACCTTGACGGTGACCAGCAGCCCGCTTCTCGGCGGCATGCACTACCGCTGCGTGGCGACGAATATTTATGGCAGCCGGACGAGCGATCTTGCGCACCTGTTCGTGAACTACGCGCCCATCTTCTCCACCCAGCCGGCGAACTGGACGGTGATCGCGGGTGATGGCGTGATGCTGACGGCGGGCGTCAATGCGGTTCCGATGGCCATGCTCCAGTGGCAGACCTCGGTCAACGGTGGCGGTGCCTGGACCGATCTGGTGGATGACGGTGTGTTCACTGGCACGAACACCCATCAGCTTTCATTCATGTCCACGCTGGCGCAAAACGGTCATCTGTTCCGCCTGCGTGCCACAAACAACCTGGGCACGACCGCCAGCAATCCGGCCACCCTCACAGTCACGGCCACGGGTGTGATGAGTCTGCAGCTGACTCCGGCCACGCTCACCAGCACCTCCACCAGCTCAGCCGTCCTTCAGATCAAGGGAATGACGGCCGGGGACACCGCCGCCGTGGAACGCTTTGTCGATGTGAATGGCAACGGCATCATTGATGCGGCGGACTTCCTGGCGGAGAAATTCGCCGTGACCAGCGGCGAGGTGGCTTCCATCGGCGGCGTGCGCAATCCCTTCGTGGCGGGGGATGAGGACGGCGCGGCGGATGGTCAGATCTCGGTCAAGATCACACCTTCGGTCGGGTCCGAGTTTGGCCGGCTGGCCGGGGCGCACATCCTGAGGGTGAGCAGCCCCTTTGAAAACTTCGCCCCGCTGACCACCACGCTGACCCTCACACAGCCCGCTCTTGCGCAGTCGTTCACCGGCACGATTACCGATGGTGCCAACCGGGTGCCTTATGCCAGCGTGGTGCTGCTGGATGCGAGCACGGAAGAGTTCGTGGTCGGGGCGCTGGCCAATTCTACAGGCAAGTACACCATCACCGCGCCACCGGGGACCTATAAGGTCGTCGCGTTCAAGAGCGGTTTTGTGACGAATTTCGCCGCCGCTCCGCCGGTGGCACTGGCTGCCGGGGCGACGGTGAGCCGGGTGGTGACGCTCACGGCGGCCACCACTTCCATATCCGGGGTAGTAACCGGACAATTCGTGGCCGAGGGATTCGCGGAGAGCGGGTTCAGCGGCGTCCAGGTCTTCGCCACGTCCCAGGGCGGGCTGGCGGCGGTGACGCAAACAGACGATCTCGGTCATTATCTCCTGCCGGTCACGTCCGGCATCTGGAGTGTCACCACTTCGGAGGAGTCTCTCCGCCGGCTGGGTTACGTGGGCGTGAACTACGACACGACACCCCTTTCCGTCAGCACACAGGCGGGCGCGGTGACCGGGGCGAACCATTCGGTGTATCCTGCCACGGCGCTCATCCAGGGCACGGTGAGAGGTCCCAATGGCAACCCGCTGCCAGGCATCATGCTGGATGCGAGCCACAACTACGGCACGCTGGAGGTGGGCAATCTGCTGACCGACGCCGCCGGCCACTACGTCATGCCGGTCACGGACGGGCCTTGGGTCATCTACATTGCACACGACAGCCCTGGTCTGACGGGGCTTCTGGTTCCGGACGGCACGGAGTTTCACCTGAACTACTATGAGGTCCGGCAAGCGGACTTCAGCCTGGTCGCGGCCACCACGCAGATCACGGGCAGTGTGAAAGACGGGGGCAACCTGCCCATCAGCGGGGTACGGGTCTATGCCTCGTCCACCCTGGGCGGAGTGAACTTCTCCAGTTCTGCCACCACAAGTGCCACAGGCCAGTATTCCCTGGCCGTCTGTGCCGGGCACTGGACTGTTTCTGTCGCCGCGGACGAGCTGCGCTCCCGCGGTTATGTCTGGCCTTCCGAACAAACTGCCATGGTCGCGGGGGCGCCTGTGATCCGGAACTTTGTGGCCCCGCAGGCCTCCGCCACCATCTTTGGTTCGCTGAAGGATGACCACGGCACCCCCATCACCGGTGTGCCTGTGTATGGTGAGTCCACCTTCGCCGGGGTGGTGTATTACGGCACCGCGCTGACCAACGAGCTGGGCAACTACTCGCTGCCCATCTTCCCGGGTTCGTGGGCGGTTTCTGTGTCTGAGGAGGCGCTGCAGTTCCGGGGATATGTGGCACCTATGTCGCGCAGTGTCATGGTGCCGGCTGGCACTGCGGTGCTGAACCTCGTGGCACCGGTGGCCACGGGTGCGGTGACGGGCTCGGTGACGGATGAAAACTTCGCACCCATTTCGGGCGTGCGTGTGTTCGGCGACCTCACCCTGGGTAATGTCGGGTATGCGGCCAGCGGCGTCACAGACGATGACGGTTTGTATTTCATCCCGCTGTTTAACGGCAACTGGTCCGTGAGCGTGGACAACGACGACCTCCAGGCGCTGGGCTACGTGATTCCCGAGGCGCAGGAGGCCCTGGTCAACGATGAGTTCTACGATCTGAACTTCACCGCGATGTCGGCCTCTGCCAGCATCAAGGGCTTCCTCAGAAACCCGCAGAACCAGCCCATTGCCGGTGTGCAGATGTTCGGTTTCATCGCGGCGGACGGCTATCACAGCTTTGACATCACCAACACCCTGGGTGCCTACACGCTGCCGGCCACGGCAGGTTTGTGGAATGTGGGACCATCGGCGGAGGACCTGCAGGCCCAGGGCTACCTGCCTCCGGTGAATCAGGATGTCCTGGTAAATGCGGGTGGCATCTCCATGCTGGACTTTGTGGCCAATACCCCAGGCGGTCAGCCGCAGGTGGCGTCCGCGTTTGTCGCTCCCTTGCCTGAGATCACCCTGCAGCCCGCCAGCCAGTCCGTGGTGGCCGGTCAGAAGGTGGCCTTCCGCGTCGCCACCTCGGGTGGCTCAGTCAGTCTGCAGTGGCAGGTCTCCAGCAATGATGGGACCACCTGGACAGAGATCGGCAATGGCGCCAGCTACAAAGGGGCCACGTCTGCCGTTCTCTATGTGACGACGGACCTCGACCTGAACGGTCGCCGCTATCGCTGTGTGGTCACCCATGCTAACGGGACCCTCATCAGCAGTGGTGCGGTGCTCACGGTCAGGGCGCCGCGCCAGACGACTCCCTAACCCAATCGATCCGTCCGAGTCCCCCCATGAAGAGTCTTTCAGATCCAGCAGCATCGTCGTTGCCACGAGGCATTTCCTTGAACTCCAGGCTGGCGGCGGCGGCCGGGCTGCTGCTGGCGGCCTGCGTTCCGGCGCTGGCGGAAGACCTGCCGAAGATCGAGTTTGAGAAGGTGGTCTATGACTTCAAAACGGTGACCGACACGGACACGATCACGGGCGCCTTTAAATTCAAAAATACGGGCAAGGCGGACCTGATGATGCCGCAGCCCACCACGAGCTGCGGCTGCACCGTGGCCCGGATGGACAAGTTCATCTACCACCCGGGGGAGGAGGGCAGCGTCAGCTTTGAGTGGCGGCTCACCGGCACGCGCGGCCTCATGTCCAAGACGGTCACGCTGCAGTCAAACGACCCCCACAATCCGCGGCAGATCCTGACGATTAATGCCGACTACTCGCCTCTCTATGAGGTGGACCCGGTCTCGCTTACGGTGGACGTGAAGCTGGGTTCGGCCACCGCCGGCACCCCGGTGAAAATCTTCCGCATGGACGGCAAGCCGCTGCAGATCCGCCGGATCGAAACCTCGCAGCCCTGGATCACGGCCAAGCTGCTGGGGGAGACGGAGATTCTGGTGGAGGTGAAGGGGCTCGCGCCGCCGCGCCGCTACAATGAGACCGTCTCCGTCTACGCGGGGGACAATGACAAGACACCCGTGACCACCCTGCCAGTCTTCGGCGGCATCTCCGGAGAGCTCATTGCCTCACCAGACAGCTTGTTCTGGAGCATCACGGACTCGGCGCTGCAGCCGGGCCGGTCGGAAGCCCTGGTCACCCGGCGCCTCCGGGTCCGCTCCCTCTCGGGCAAGGCTTTTGAGATCAAGAACCTCGCCAGTTCACTGAAGGGGCTGAGCCTGGAACTGAATGAACTGGGGCCTGGCGGTTTTGAGGTGACCGCGCGGCTAGATGAAGTGCCCAAGCTGGGACACGAGGGCTTCCTGACTTTTGAAACCTCGGAACCGACGATGTCCAAGATGCAGGTCCCGCTCACCGTCGCCGTGCTCATGAAGCGTCCTGAACCCCCGGTGGGCGCGGAGGCTGATGGCCAGCCCGGCGCGCCGGTCACCACCACGACAACGACCACGGGCAGCGGGGCTGCGGCGGGACCAGCCGCTGGCAGCGCGGCTTCGGGCAGCGCGGCTTCGGGGAAGGCGGGCCCGGCTGGCAGCAGCAAATGAAGCCCTGCCCGCCCTGGGTGTGGATGCGGTCTTGCTGGCAGCGTCCGTCCTGCTATTTTACGGTCGCTCGGCCGGGGCACGGCAGCAAAAAAATACAGAGTTAGTTAGGTGAAACTCATCCCCCGTTTTCACAGCATCTCATGAGCCAGAACCCCATCGGACGTTCCGCTTCCGGCGCCTGTCTCCCAGCGCTTCTCCTTGTGCTGCTGGCCGTCACCGGTCTTCTGGGTGCTGCAGACGTGCCAAACCCCGCAGGTGTGAAAAGCACCGCGCGCATCTGGGACGAGGAGATCCTCGCGGCCATCCGCATTGACCGGCCGCACCCTCCAGTGCACGCGCGCAATCTCTTCTCGCTGTCTGCGGCCATGTATGACGCCTGGGCGGCCTATGATCCTGCGGCGGCAGGCTTCATCTACCGGGGCAAGCACACCGCGCCCGACATCGCCGCCGCACGGCACCAAGCGGTGAGCTACGCGGCCTATCGAATTTTGACGGAACGTTATGCGTTTTCCCTGAACGCGGCGAAGTCCCAGCAGGCCTTTGATGCCCGCATGAAGGCGCTCGGTTTTGACGTGGACAACAAGGCTGCGGACCCGGCCACACCGGCGGGTGTGGGCAACAGCGTGGCAGCGGCTGTCTCAGCGTTCTTCATGGAAGACGGGGCCCTCCAGGCGCAGGCCTATGCCGACCTGCCGGTGGAGAAGGGCGGGTACAAATGCGTGAACGAACCCCTGGTCACCGGCCTTAGCGGCACCAACGTCAAGGACATCAACTGCTGGCAGCCGCTAGCCATCGCCAATGCCATTGACCAGCATGGGAATCCCACCGGCCCCATCCAGACCTTCCAGGGCCCCCAGTGGCTCGCCGTCCGCCCTTTTGCCCTCAAGCGCGAGGACAGCCGCAAACCCTGGATCGATCCAGGGCCCCAGCCGCGACTCCAGGGCGCTGGAGACGCCCAGTTTCGGGATGAGGTGGTGGAGATCATCCGGCGCAGCAGCGAGTTAAACCCTGACGATGGCGTCGTTATCAACATCTCCCCCGGCGCCTTTGGCAACAACACCCTCGGCGCCAACGACGGCAACGGCCACCCGGTGAATCCGGCCACCGGCGCCCCTTACCCGCCCAATCTGGTGAAACGTGGTGACTTCTCCCGCATCCTGGCAGAGTTCTGGGCGGACGGTCCCACCTCGGAAACACCACCTGGCCACTGGAACGTCATCGCCAACAAAGTGGGTGACACCCCCGGCTTCAGCAAGCGCTTGGGCGGCCGCGGTAACGTGCTCAATGACCTGGAGTGGGATGTGAAGCTCTACTTCGTCCTCAACGCGGCGCTGCATGATGCCGCCTGCGCAGCTTGGTCCGTGAAGCGCTATTACGACGGAGGCCGCCCCATCTGCTTCATCCGTTACATGGGCCAGATGGGCCAGTGCACCCAGAAGGACGCGCCTAACTATCATGCGGAAGGTCTGCCGCTTGTGCCGGGTCTGATTGAAAGCGTGACCACCGAAACCGCGCGTCCGGGCCAGCGGCATGCCGGTCTGCCGGTCGGTGCCGTGGCGGTGCTCTCGTGGGCGGGCCAGCCGGCTGAGCCTACCAAAAAGCATGGCGGGACGAAATGGATCCTCGCAGCAGACTGGCTGCCCTATCAACGGCCGACCTTTGTCACTCCGGGCTTCCCGGGCTTTGTTTCCGGCCACAGCACCTTCAGCCGGTCGGCTGCGGAGGTCATGACGTCCATCACGGGCTCGCCCTTTTTCCCTGGCGGCCTGGCGACTCACCGGGAACCTGCCGACACCGGCCTGAAGTTTGAAAAGGGTCCCAGCCAGCCGGTGGAACTGCAATGGGGCACCTACTATGATGCGGCGGACCAAGCCGGCCTTTCCCGTCTTTGGGGCGGCATTCATGTGTCCGCAGATGATCTCACCGGCCGGCGCCTCGGTTCGCAGTGCGGCAAGCTCGCCTGGGAGCTCGCGCAGAAATACTTTGATGGCACCATCGTCAGCAAACGCGGACTTTTCGGCTATCAGCGTCCCAAGTCGTCATCTTGAGGCACATCATTCCACCTGCAAACCGCCTCAAAATCGCCCCCGCTGCAGTCCCTGTTCACTGCCGCATCCCGTTGCTCAGGTGGCCGAGCCCCCAGTCTGCGCCAATCCGTGGTGTTGTTGAGCAATCATGAGCCCAGCCTAATCTACGGCTATTCCAGAGTCACGCTGCCGCTCCATTGTGGCGTCACAGTCACCTTCTTAGCAGGCTCAACCTCACCATTAATGAACGGCAACTCGGCCACGTTGAAGAATCCAACCCCACGGTTGAAGCCTTCGCGTGTGATCAAGATCCCAGTGTAGGTTACCGAGCGAGTAATCGTGGGTGGCGTTTCCGCGTCACTTGTGGGATCGGGATCCTTCAACACGAAGGAGCCACTGAAATTGCCCGTTTTGGCGGCGACCGTAAGCTTGATGCCAAAATCATTGGGAGTCTCCACAGTGACAGCGTTTTTGTCATTGATGGCCACGTTCCACATTTCCAGACCACTGATGTGACCTTGGGTTTCTGCAAAGGTGAGTGACGCATTTGCATTAGGCAAGGCATCAGTGAGCAGCCCAAGCACCGGCTTATTGAGTCCTGGCTTGGCATAAAGTCCACCGATCACCTTCACATCATTCAACATGAAACCGAGCTTATATGTGCGTGTTGTCGATAGCTGCGGCTGTTCGTTTTTTACCCAATAAACCGAACCATCAAGCAGCTTTGGGACCGGTTCTCCGAGACTCTCATACTCTCCAGCCGTAATGAGCGATGTGCCCTGAACACAACCCGTATTCACATACAGCATGTTGTGCATGGCCACTTGACCACCTTTACCCAGAGGAGCGCTACCTGTGAAGACTGTGGCATCAGCCAGTTTACCAGACCAGCTCACAATACCTGCTGCGGTAACATTCACAACTGCAACGCCGAAACCTGCCGGTCCATCACCACCCTGCGGATCAAAAGCAGTGTTATAGCTTCCCACATATTGGGTGGCCGGTGCCTTCGCGCTCCAGGGGCTATGGAAGACGGTAAGAGTAGCCTCCCCCTCTTCATCGTTGCCCACGACTGCAAGAGTCTCTTCAAGGTTCTCATCTTCATAGGCCTGGGTGCCAACCGTGAAGTCAAGGTATAGCAGTGCTTGCCCGGTCTTACGCGAGATACTGGCATGCACGATAAAAGGCGCCTCGTCATTATCCTTCGTGAGGGTGCCTTTGAAAGCATAAGTTTTTGAAGCCAGCTTCACCGTGCCAGTGAACGCGCCCGTTGACAAAACGGTCACTTTCAAAGTGCCGCCAAGTTCATCCGTCAACACCTGATCTCTATTGATCAGACCGTAAAAATTGCCTGTTTCTGCGGCGCCCAACGGCATAACCTTCCACTCCACGGTTTGGATTTCACTGCTGCCCGCAGCGTTGCTAGCACTCACTTTGAGAAGGTAGGCAACGACCTCACCTCTAACCAACTTTGCTGCAGTGGCCTGGCCCGTCAGACGTCCCGTCGCAGCATCCAGCTTGATGCCCGCAGGCAGGCCGGAAACAGTGAACTTGGTCGGATTATTTGAAGCAGGAATGACAAAATTCACGCTCTGCGCTACCTGAACCGTATCAAAGGCTTCACTCAAATGCTCAGCATTGAGAGTTGGTTTTTGCACCACGGCCAAAACTGTTGGGCCGTTGTTGCCCACCACATCATTATGCGGCGTGTGCATGGTGATTTCACAGGTGTATTCACCTGCATGTCCTCCAGTCATGCCGGTAATAACGAGTGTTTTGTCATGGGTGCCGGTGCGGGCGTCGCCGTCGTCGAGCAAGGTTGTGCCTTGCTTCCATCGGTAGCTCATTGGCGTACCCGCTGGGAATGCAACGTTTGCGGTCATTGTGACGTTGCCGCCAAGAGGGACGGATCGCGTCGCGGGACCAGGAGTGACGACTGCTAGATAGACGTTGTCCGAAACCTCAGTGGAAACGTCACTTTTGGCTGTCAGGGTGTAAATGCCAGCATCAGTGGTTTTCAGGGGGCCAATCGTCAGAGAGCTGGCCGTGCCACCTGGAATGCTTGTCGTGCCTCTTTTCCAAAGCAAGGTGATGGGATCAGATCCTGTGACCCCTGGACTGAAGGTAACGATTTGACCAAGAGTAGCGACAACGGATTGCGCTTGCTCAACGAATTCAGGCGCTTGTGGTGTCTCGGTGGTGGCTATCACTGCCGTGTTGCTGTTAACGGCACCTAGACTGTTGCTGACCTGGACCCAGAAAGAGGCTCCCCCACTAAGGTAAGGTGTTGTGTAGCTGGCGCTCGTGGCTCCTTCAATAGGTGTCGTAGTGTCTCCGGATTCACCCATGTACCATTGATAGTTTAGAGGTGAACCAGTCGCAGTGGTTACCATCGTTGCCCTCTGGCCAATCACCCGTAACTGGCTTGATGGATGTTTCGTGATAACCGGTGGCACAATGCTGCTGGCTTTGAGGCTAAAGTTATCAAAAGACAGCGTGCCATAGCCAGGCCCAGCGGCCTTCATAAATCCGACCAAAGCAATGCCAAACTTGTCATCGGCCGACATCCCCCAATTGGCATTGTGTGCGCCACCGCCACCCGCAACACCATAGCTGGAAAGAGCCTGCCACTGATAACCATTGGTAGCGCCATCCAGATCCACCGAGAGGGTGAAAACTTTAGACGTCGCGTTGAATGATACCTTCAGAACACTGTTTGGCGATGTTGCGTTGAACTGCTCGGTCAGTCCTACGGATGCGACGTTGTCTGTCACGAACTCGCCGATAAAAATCTTTGAGGGTTTCGCCGGTGGTTGGGGGAAATACCATTGAAATGGGAGTGTAATATGATTCCCGCTATCTCCACTGATCTCGAGGCTTACCCGCACTCGGCTATTCACAACCAAGCTTTTGCCAGAATTTGTAGCTTCGACTGTCGCCTCCCAATCTTGCCCGTAGGTAGGTTGGCCTGACAAGAGTGAAAGCCTGCTCTCAGCCCCTTCCTCGCTCGCTCCCACGAAGGATAAACGCTGATCTGTCTCCACCAACTGCACAGAGCTAGCCTCCAGTGACCACTTTGCCGCATCGATTAAATTATCGTCGAAATTGTCAGTGATCATGCTCGGGGCCGTCCCTGCCGTGCCACTCAGGGAAACGACAAAAGGATTTTGACCGGGATCATTGCTGCCAATGTGAAGACTGGTGGCGCGCAAGCCACCCTCACTAGGGGAGAAACTCACCGTGAGTGTCTTGCTGGCGCCGGCTGCAATTGTGCTCTCGGTGAGCCCCCCAGTGATGAAATCACTGCTATTGCCGCCCACCATGCTAAAAGAAAGAGCTGACAAGGTCTCTTCGCCCGTATTCCGAATCGTGATGGGGCGATTAACTGAGCCGCCAACCACCGCATAACCCATATTCACCGATGCTGAACCGGTCAGAGGTGAGCCTGCCGGATATTCCACTGTGATCTGGGGCGGTAATTGGGCAGCGATTGGAGAAACGACTGCCAGTGAAACGAGGCATAGCAGCGAAAAACAAAAAAATCTCATGATGAGGCAGGTGTAAGCGCGAGGAGCTTGGCGAAGCCCCTTTTAATGTCAGGTTCTGTGATTGTCAAAAGAGGGAGGGTTCGGTTAACCCTTTGCGATTTCCCAAGCTTCAGCCAGAAACAATCCAGCGCTGTTTGACCGTTGAAACGCGACAATCCAGGAGAGAGCCAAAGCATAGATCTTCTTCAGAGAAGAAGATCTTCGCCTCTCCCGCTGCCAAACGGACGTGACTGTCCACATGATCGTGAAGGGCCTCGGTCTGTTTGGGCAGCTCTGCTAGATTTTCGGACTGCAGACTTTCGGTGAAGGCGTTGAACAGGCGCAAGACGTTCCGACCTTCAAACATCAACAAACAACCCACTCAAGAAGCGCGGGTTCAATTTCCGCCCTCGCCTCCGCTTTCAAAATCGATGGAAGTGACGGGCTTCGCACCGCTAAAAGCTTTCCGTGTGCTTGTGCACCGTCTCCCGATAGACCGTTGGACTCTGTCCCACCCGGGCGCCGAATTGCTCCGCGAAGCTGCTGCCATCTACAAACCCGCATCGGACTGCGATCTGCGCTGCCGATAAGTTCGTTTCCTCCAGCAGCTTCATCCCAGCGGCGACGCGAGTCTTCATGAGAAACTCCTGCGGGCTGAAGCCGAAGGCCTGCTGAAAGCGGCGCTGAAAGTGGCGCATGGACAGGCCGCACTTGCGCGCCACTTCTGCCAGCAAGATGGGCGTCGCGTAGTCCTTCCTGATGATCTCCACCGCCTGGGCCACGCTTTGCAGCATGGGCAGCTTCATCTCATGCTCGGCTGCAGGTCGCACCACACCGGCGGTGCCGCAGATGCGGCCTTTGCTGTCCTTCAGCGGCAGCTTGCTGACAAACACCCAGTCCGGGCTGCCCTGCTTGTCAAACCACAGCTCCACACGCTCGATGCAGTGGTCCTTGCCGGAGAGCAGCCGCTCATCATCACTCACGTAGCCGGAGGCCATGGAATGCGGCGCCACATCAAAATCAGTTAGGCCGAGGATCTCCCTCTCATGGCGCAATTGGTGGTGCTGCAGGAAGCTCCGGCTGACCAGCATGAAGCGGCCTTTCGCATCCTTGCAGTAGAAGCAGACGCCGGGAAGATGGTCGAAAAGCGTGTGGAAATGCCCTGCCGGGTGCAGCTTTCCCAGCCAGGTGCCGCGTTCCCGCTCCAGGCTCTGGGAAGTTCTGCGGGCGCCGGGCCGTCTGGCTGACTTTGGCGCATTTGGCATAGGCTTTGTCGTCACGCCGGGTTTCTAGCCCGGTTATGAATGGCCTGTCAACGGCAGCCACGCTGTCATCCCAGGAATCCAACCCAGTCCGAACCCAGCCTATGTCCGCTCAGTTCCCCAACATTCCCCGCATCGCCTACGAAGGCGCGCAGTCAAAGAACCCCTTTGCTTTCAAGCACTACAATCCTGACGAGCTCGTCGAAGGCAAGTCCATGCGTGAGCACCTGCGCTTCTCCATGGTCTACTGGCACACCATGTGCGGCCAGGGCGCGGACATGTTTGGCGCTCCCACCGCCATCCGTCCGTGGGATGATGGCAAGAGCGGCCTCGATCAGGCCAAGGCCCGCGTGCCGGTGTTCTTCGAGATGGCTGAGAAGCTGCAGATGCCTTACTGGGCCTTCCATGACCGCGATATCTCCCCTCATGGCAAGACGCTTCGTGAGTCGAACGAGTGGCTCGACACCATCGTGGGTCTTTGCAAAGAACAACAGAAGCGCACGGGCATCAAGCTGCTCTGGGGCACCGCTCAGCTCTTTGTGCATCCGCGCTTCATGCACGGCGCCGCCACCTCGCCGAATGCCGAGGTCTTCGCTTTCGCCGCCGCGCAGGTGAAGAAGGCTCTCGAAGTCACCCATGAGCTGGGTGGTGAAGGCTACACCTTCTGGGGCGGCCGTGAAGGCTACATGACCCTCTGGAACACAGACATGAAGCGCGAGCTCGATCACCTCGCCAAGTTCCTCCACATGGCCGTCGACCATGCCAAGGCCATCGGTTTCAAAGGCCAGTTCTACATCGAGCCGAAGCCCAAGGAACCCACGAAGCATCAGTATGACAGCGATGCTGCCGCCTGCTTGAACTTCCTCCGCGAATACAACCTGCTCCCCTACTTCAAGCTCAACCTGGAGACCAACCACGCCACACTCGCAGGCCACTCCATGCAGCATGAAATGGAAGTCGCAGGTGCCGCCGGCGCTCTCGGCTCTCTGGATGCGAACACCGGTGACCTCCTCCTCGGCTGGGATACGGACCAGTTCCTGACCGATACTCCGGTCGCCACGCAGATGATGCTCTCCGCTCTGAAGTATGGCGGTCTCACCACCGGTGGTGTGAACTTCGATGCAAAGGTTCGCCGCGAGAGCATTGACCCTGAAGATCTCTTCTTCGCCCACATCGGCGGCATGGATGCCTTTGCCCGTGGTTTGAAGAACGCCGCCGCCATCCGCGCAGACGGCCGGATCGACCAGTTCATGAAGCAGCGCTACGCTTCCTGGGACACCGGCCTCGGTGCCCGCATCGAAGCTGGCCAGGAATCCTTCGCTTCTCTGGAAGCCTTCGCCCTGGAGAAGGGTGAAGCTGCTCCAAACATCAGCGGCCGTCAGGAATACCTGGAGAACATCGTCAACGAGCTCACCTGATTGATCCTCCATTAAAGAATCAGCCCCGCCGGGACATGTCCTGGCGGGGCTTTTTGTTATTCTTGTTCGCGAGGCGGAGGCGGTCAGTTCTTGCTGGGGCCTGCATCACCATCCCGGTTATACCCGCCGCCGAGAGCCTTGTAAGCTTTCACATAGGCGTTGAGCTGCTGCTGCTTGAGCTCGACCAGGTCGATCTTCGCCTCGAGCGCATCACGCTGGGTGATGAGCACTTCGGTGTAGTCCGCGCGGGCGGAGTTGAAGAGCTTGCCGGAAATGTCGATGGAGTCAGACAGCGCCTGCACCTGCTGGGTCTTGAGGTTGTAGCCCTGGTTCAGGTTCCGCATTTCGGCCAGCTGGTTCACCACCTCGATGTAGGCCTTCAGCACGGTCTGCTGATAGCTGTAGATGGCGGACACCTGCTTGGCGCTGGCACCATTGTAAGCGGCCTGGATCTGGCTGCGGTTGATCAGCGGAGTCACCAGGTTGGCGGCGGCTCCATAGACCAGGGATTCAGGCGTGGTGAAGACAGAATCCAGGCTGAAGGAGCGCAGTCCGAGGGCTGCATTGATGCTCAGCGCGGGGTAGAAGCGCGCACCTGCGGCCTTCACATCCAGACCAGCAGCGGCCAGTTCCAGTTCCGCCTGAAGCACGTCCGGACGGTTCCTCAGCAGCTCGGCAGGCAGACCGGCGCGGATGCCGGTGAGCATGAGGTGCTCAAAGCCGCCGGAACTGCGCTTCACATGCTGCGGATAGCGGCCGACCAGGTAGTTGATCTTGTTCTCCGTGACGACGATCTTCTGCTTGATCTCATACTGGTGGCTTTTGTTTTTCAGCACCTCGGCCTCGAATCGCCTAACCGCAAGCTCGGTCACCTTGGCGGCGTCCTTCTGCAGCTTCACGGCGCTCAGAGCGCTCTCCTGGATCTCGATCGTGCGCCCGAGGATGGAGAGCTGGTTGTCCAGGGCCATCAGTTCGTAGTAGGACTGGGCGATCTCGGAGACGATGTTCGTCACCATGAAGTTCCGGCCTTCCTGTGTGGCCAGGTAGTGCTTGATGGCGGAGTCGCGCTCGTTGCGCAGCTTCCTCCAGATGTCCACCTCCCATTCGAACTCGGCCACGGCGCCGAAGTTCGGCAGCGGGTCGGGGAATTCCTTGCCCTTCTTGACTTCGAGACCTTCCTCCACGGCGCCATCACGGGTGAAGCGGCTGGACTTCTCCAGGCCCGCCTCCGTGCCGAGGGTGATGAAGGGGAAGATGGCGCCCTTGCGCGCCTTCACCTCGCTCTTCGTCACCGCGATCTCCTGCATCAGGATGTTCAATTCCTGGTTATTCTGCAGCGCGGTGCTGATGAGGTTGGTCAGGTTCGAATCCTTGAAGTAATCACGCCATCCGATCTGTGCGGAGGAGCGCGCGGAGCCGCCTGCTCCGGGGAACTGCGCGGGCAGCGGCGGCTCGCTGGAGGGCAGCGGATCACGCTTGAGCCCTGAGCAGCCCTGCACCAGCAGGATCATGCTGGCCATGCCAAATATTTGAAAACTAGTCTTCACGTTCTTCATGGTCGGGAGGGGGGCTATCAATGATATTCGGGGATTTCACTCAGCGGTGTGTCGTGCTCATCTGGAAGGAGTTTTCCGCGATCAGAGA
The DNA here is from genome assembly GCF_007992435.1 of Prosthecobacter gellanilyticus. Taxonomy (GTDB): domain Bacteria; phylum Verrucomicrobiota; class Verrucomicrobiia; order Verrucomicrobiales; family Verrucomicrobiaceae; genus Prosthecobacter; species Prosthecobacter gellanilyticus. The sequence continues at coordinate 110,864 of NZ_BKAG01000007.1, forward strand.
GCGTGGCGAAGATGTAGTAAAGGCCAGGAATGACAAGCAGACCCATCACCGTGCCGAGAAGCATGCCGCCAGCAGCAGAGGCACCGATGGTGCGGTTCGCGATGGCGCCTGCACCATGCGCACGCAGCAGCGGCACCATGCCCGCGATGAAGGCAAAGGAGGTCATCAAGATCGGGCGGAGACGAACCTTCGCACCTTCCACGGCGGCCTCAAAGATGGAGAGACCTTCGTGGTGTCGCTGCGCGGCGAACTCCACAATCAAGATGGCGTTCTTGCCGAGAAGACCCACGAGCATGATCAGGCCGACCTGCGCATAGATGTCATTGTCCAGGCCCATGGCTTTTAGCAGCGCGAAGGAACCCATGACGCCGACCGGCAGGGAAAGGATCACCGCCAGCGGCAGCATGAAGCTCTCATACTGGGCCACGAGCACGAGATACACGAAGGCGAGCACGATGATGAAGATGTAGAGCGCTTCATTGCCACGGCCCACTTCGTCGAACGAGAGACCCGCCCAGCCGATGTCATAGCCGCGCGGCAGAGTCGTTGCCGCCACTTCCTGGATGGCTTTGATGGCGTCACCGCTGCTGTAGCCGAGGGCTGGCGCGCCCTGGATGGACGGGGCAGGGTAGGCATTGTAACGGGTGATTTCGTTCAGGCCCTGCTTCGGCACCAGCTTCATGAAGGCCGAGTAGGGAACCATTTCACCCTTTTCGTTAGCCACATACATGTCGTCGAGGTCCGAGGGCATCTTGCGATACTTTGGATCCGCCTGCACATACAGCTTGAAGAACTGGCCGAACTTGATGAAGCCCTGCTCATACGTGCTCCCGATCATGATGCCGAGGTTGTCCATGGCCTTGCCGATGGAGACGCCCTTCTGCATGGCCACCTTGTTGTCGATCACGATCTCCTGCTGCGGGTAGTTGGCGCTGAAGAAGGTGAAGAGACCGCGCAGTTCCTTGCGCTTGTGCAGGGCTGCCATGAAGTCGTTGTTCACCACCTGCAGTTTGTCGTAGTCACCCGTGTTGGTCTTGTCCAGAAGACGCAGGGAGAAGCCGCCCGCCGCACCGTAGCCAGGCACCGCCGGGGGTTCGTAGAACTCAAACTGCGCACCGGAGATCTCTTTGCACCGGTGCTCCAGTTCCTCAATGACCTGCGGGGCGGTGAGTTTACGGTCGTCCCAGCTTTTCAGGTTGATCAAGCAGGTGCCGGCGTTGGAGCCACGGCCTTCCGTCAGCACTTCGTAACCTGCCAGAGTCGAGACGGATTCGACGCCTTCGATGCCCTTGGCGACTTTCTGCAGCTCCTCAGACTTCGCGTAGGTTCGCTCCAGGGTGGAACCCGGAGGTGTCTGAAGGATGGCGTAGATCATACCTTGGTCCTCTGCCGGAATGAAACCAGCAGGCAGCGCTTCATTCAGATAGTAGGTCGCTGCACCGGAGGCACCCAAAACAATGAGCGTCACGATCCACCGGTGAGCGATCCTCTTGAGCAGGGCCTCATACATGTCAGTGACCCTGTCAAAAATGCGGTTAAAGATATCCAGGAAGATCGCGATCGGTCCGCGCCATTTCTTCTTCTCGTGACTAGGCTTCTTCAAAAGCATGGCGCACAAGACGGGCGCGAGCGTGAGAGCCATGACCCCGGAGAGCACGATGGACACGGCCATGGTGATGGAGAACTCGCGGTAGAACACACCCACAGGACCTGGCATAAACGTGACCGGCACGAACACCGCCGTCATCACCAGCGTGATGGCAATAATGACGCCTGCGATCTCATGCAGCACCATCTTGGTCGCCGCGTAGGGAGACATGTGCTCCTTGCCATGCATCTTAGCATGCACGGCCTCCACCACCACGATGGCGTTGTCCACCACGATACCGATGGCCAGCACCAGGGCGAAGAGGGTGATGAGGTTGATCGTCACCCCGAAGCATTGCATCAGGAAGAAGGCACCGATGAGTGACACGGGCACGGCCAGTGTCGGGATCAGCGTGGAGCGCCAGTCCCCGAGGAAGACGAACACCACGAGCGCCACGAGGACGAAGGCTTCTGCCAGCGTGTGCAGCACTTTCTCAATGGAAGCATCAAGGAAGTTCGAGACGTCATAGCTGATCTTGTAGTCCATGCCGGAGGGGAAGGACTTCTCTTTAAACTCAGCCAGCTTCGCCTTGATCTCCTTGATAACTTCATGCGCATTACTGCCGAAGCTCTGCTTGATCACAATAGCGGCGGAAGGGCTGCCATCGAGGTCGGAGTAAAGATCGTAGAACTCACTGCCGAGCTCCACGGTGGCCACATCCTTCAGGCGCAGTAGCTCGCCCTCTTCGGTGGCGCGCAGGATCACGTTTTCATACTGCTCCTGGGTATTGAAGCGGCCTGAGTAGGTCAGCACATACTCCAGGGCCTGGGAGGTCTTGCTGTCCGCACGGCCGAGACGGCCGGGGGATCCGATGACGCTCTGCTCGGCCAGCGCTTCCATGACCTTCTCCGTGGAGATTTTATAGGCACGCATGCGGTCCGGCTTCAGCCAGATGCGCATGGCATACTGGCGGGTGCCCAGGATCTTGGCGGAACCCACGCCGCGGATACGGCTCAGCTCGGGGATGAGGTTGATGTAACCGTAGTTGAACAGAAACTGCATGTCCGCGTTCTTGTCCGTGCTGTACAGGTTCACATACATGAGCATGTTCGGCGTGAGGTTGTTCACCACCACACCTTCACGCTGCACCAGGGGAGGAAGACGGCTCATCACCTGGTTCACGCGGTTCATCACGTTCACCGTCGCCTGGTTGGGGTCGGTGCCCATGTTGAAGATCACCTGGATGGTGGCCTCGCCCGCGCTGGTGGCATCGGACGTCATATACTTCATGTTAGGCACGCCATTGATGGAGCGCTCCAGCGGGATGAGGCAGGACTCCTCCAGCACCTTGGCGCTCGCGCCAGGGTAGTCGAGGGTGACCATGACCACCACCGGCGCCACATCCGGGAACTGGGAGATGGGCAGGGTGACGATGGAGAGGCCGCCCAGGAACAGGATGAGCAGCGAAATGACGATGGCCAGGGCTGGCCTGTGGAGGATCTTGGTGAACATGGTCGGATTCTCCGGAGTTATTCAGCGCGCAGTTTGAGGTTCTTGAAAGCCTCCGCGGGCTCCTGGAACTCATACTCGGCCTTCGTGCCGCTCTTCGCCTGGCGCAGTCCTTCGAGCACGATCTTGTCATTCTCGTTCACGCCTTCGCTGATGATGAAGAGATCCTCGATCTCCTCGCTGATGTGCACACGCTGCTGCGTCAGCACATCATCTTTTCCGACAACGAACACATAGTGATGGTCCAGCACCTCAAACGTGGCTTTCTGCGGGATCAGGATCGCTCCCTTCACCTGCTTTTTCATCAGGATGTTCCCCGTTCCACCATGACGGAGCAGGCGGTCTGGATTCGGGAAGTCTGCACGGAAGGGGATGGTGCCGGTCTCGTTGTTAAACTCAGCCTCGATGACATTGACGCGGCCCTTCTCTTTGAAGGCCTGACCGTTTGCCATCACCAGAGTGACGGCCTTGCGGTCTTCCGGCTGTTCTTCAGATGCATAGTCCAGGTACTCAGCCTCCGGCACATTGAAGTAAACCCACATCTCGCTGTTGTCAGAGAGCTTGATCAGCAAGTCGCCTTCGTCCAGAAGGCTGCCCTGTCGCACTTCCAGGCGGTCCAGCAGGCCGGAGAAGGGTGCCTTGATGTCCGTGAAACCAAGATGCGTCTGCGCTAGGTTCACCTGTGCCAGAGTCTTCTCCAGCTTGGCCTTGGAGATGGCCAGCTCGGTTTCAGACACCACCTTGCTGTCGGAGAGACGCTTCGTGTTTTCATACTCCACCCGCGCTGCCTGGGACTCAGCCTCTGCGCTTTTGAGTTCAGCCTGGTAAACCAGCGGCTGGATCTTAAACATGGGGTCGCCCTCTTTGACCAGCTGGCCCTCTTTGACAAAGGTGGACTGCAGGTAGCCGCGCTCCAGGGCACGCACCTCGATGTTGCTGCGAGAGCGGATCTGGCACACGTAATCACGCGTGACCACGGTGTCCTTCTTCAGCGGACGGGTGACGATGAGCTTGGATTTATGCTCCTCATGCTCTTCATGGCCACCCTCCTCATGGTGCTCGCCTTCACCTTTGGCCTTGTCGGCGTGCTCTCCATGCGCTTCTTGCGCTTCGTCTTTCTGTTTGTTGCAGCTGCTCGGGACAGAGTTTGCCAGCAGGCTGGCGAGCATGAGATACTTCCAAGTCATAGGGATAGAGAGGGGGAGTTACGCTGGGAACAAAGCCACAATCCCCCCGGAAATCCTATACCCTCAGCAGGGGGTTTTTGACTCACCCCGGGCACCATCAAAAAAGCCTGATTTTTTCTGCTATTTCTGGCGTGATCGAAGCGCCTGCCTCCTGGGGAGGTAGAGCTCTTGGGGTGCGTTTATCTTTGAAAATCAACGAAATGTGCTATCTTTTTGGGCTTGGGAGGTCCTCTGGCCGCCTCTGGTGAACGGGCATCACCTGGAGGCGGTATCCCACCCCTTCCTCCCCCCTGGCAGCAGGGGGCATCCCCCTTACTTGGAGGCATCCGCCGCCCGCCACAAATACCACGCTGCGAGGGTGCGATGAGGCTTCCATTTCTTGTCCGCGTGAGCCTGAAGCTTCTTGGGTTTCGGCATCTCGGCGAGCTTCTTGGTTACCCGCCAGCCATTGCGCACGCCGTAGTCATCGGAGGGAAACACATCGCCACGACCCAGCGTGAAAATGAGCAGCATCTGCACCGTCCAGCGACCCACGCCGCGGACCTCCACCAGTCGCTCGATCAACTCCTCATCACTCAGCTTCATGGCTGCTGCCCGTGTGGGAATATGACCCGAGGCGGCCTTCGCGGCGATGTCGCGGATGGACGTGAGTTTGCTCAAAGAGAAGCCGCAACTGCGAAGTGCCGCTTCATCAAGCTCCAGCACCTGCGCCGGAGTCGGAAAGCGTGTGCCGGGAAACAGCGCCTTGAAGCGCTTCAAAATGGCTTCCGCAGCATTTGCATGAAGCTGCTGATGCGCCACGGCACTGACCAGTGCTTCATAAGGAGAGCGCTTGGCTTCGGCTTTGAGATCACAGGGACCATGAGCGAGGATCAGTCGCTTCATGATGGCGCAGCGCTTGGACAGATGGGCTTCAGCTTCGGAGTGCATCACCAGCACTGTAAAAGCATCCAGCGGATTGCCAGCATGATGTCAGGATGAACACTATCAAACTTTCTCCACCCGCGCAGCACTACGTCTGGAGGTCGGCTGGCGGCCTGTTACTCCATCTCCGCTGGTTCAATGTTCGGATGACAAAGACCATGCCAATCATGAAGACCAGCAGCAGACGGCAAACTTGCCGGACTCTTGGTGCTCGATAAATGGCGACCGGCAGCGTGATCAACCCTACGATGATCACTGGCAGGCCGAAAACCAAGATGCCGAAGAGGAAGCTATCGCTCGGCCCTTGCTTCACGATCTCATAAATACCACCTGCGACCGCCGGGACCAGCAGAACAAGCATTGCACCAACTACGATAGACTCGATAAGCTTCATGCTGCGAATCCTATCTGGGCACGTCTTCCGTCATCAAGCCTTCTCCACCCGCACCGCGCTGTGCTTGTAGCTCGGCTGCCGGCTATACGGGTCAAAGGAGGCGTAAGTGAGCTGGTTCACGCGATTGTCATGCATCGGCAGGAAGACCTCTCCAGGATTCACGCAGGTGGTTAGGCGCGCTTTGGCGGTCAGTTCAGCACGAGGTGAGATCACTCGCACGCTCATGCCATCGCTGATCTTGAGGTGTCGTGCATCGTTCACATTGAGATCGAGCATGAGCTCTTCCGGGATCATCTTCGCGAGCACGGCTGATTTACCGGTGCGTGTTTCCGTATGCCACTGCGCACTGGTGCCACGACCGGTGATCAGCACGAGCGGATACTCATCGCGAGCTTGGTCCGGGATCTCCGTCGGTGGATCGAAGATGAACTTGGCCTTCTTGTCCAATGTGTAGAACTTGCCATCGGCGAAGAGCCTGCGCTGCTTGGAGGTGGAGACATCAAACTTGGCGGCCTGCTCGCGATTCAGCGGCCACTGCACGCCGCCGCTTTTGCGCAGCATCTCATGGCCGTTGATGCCGGTGATGTCACAGGGCTGGTTCTCGGTGCAGCGTTGCAGCACGCGAAAGACGGCCTCAGGGCTCGTCCAGCCACGGAAGAGATCATCACAACCCCAGTAGTGGGCGATGAGGCGGAAGATGTGGAAGTCTGCGAGTGCCTGACCTGGAGCACGGCGCACCTTCGGGCTGTAGCCGATGCGGCGCTCGCTATTGATGAAGCAGCCTTCCTTCTCACCCCAGCCCGCGGCAGGCAGCACAAGATGCGCGCGCTTCGCCGTTTCGGTGCTGCAATACATGTCCTGCACCACGATGAAGTCGAGCTTGTCCAGGATGCGATTGAAGCGGCTCTGATCGATCCACGAATGGCTCGGGTTCGTGGCCACAAACCAGATGGCCTTGACCTTGCCACTGTCTGCCGCGTCCAAGATTTGATCATAAGCCAGGCTCGGCTGATCGGGGATGCGATGCACCGGGATGCCTGTGGCAGCGGCGACCTTCTCACGATGCGCGAGATTGCGGAAGTCATGACCACCCAGCAGGCTGGTGGTGTTTGAGAACAAGCGCGATCCCATCGCATTGCACTGACCCGTGATGGAGTTCGCACCCGTGCCGGGCTTGCCGATGTTCCCCGTCATCAGCGCGAGATTGATGATGGCCTGCGCGGTGCGTGTGGCCTGATGACCTTGGTTCACACCCATGGTCCACCAGAAGGAGACACGCGGTGTGCCTTTGATGATGGTTTGCGCGAACTTGTTCAACTGCTCCACGCTGATGCCGGTCTCGGCAGACACACGATCAGGCGTGTAGTCAGCGACGAACTTCGCGAACTCCTCAAAGTTGTTCGTGTGCTCGTTGATGAAGTTTTGGTTAACGCCACCTTCACGAATGATGAGGTGGGCAATGCCGTAGAGCAGCGTGAGATCACTCTTCGGTTTGATGGCATAGTGCTGCGTGGCCGCCATCGCGGTCTCCGTCTTGCGCGGATCCACCACGATGATCTCCGGATTGCGCTCATTGCTCAGCACCCGCTGCCACATGATGGGATGGGCAATGCAGGGGTTCGCGCCGATGAAGACCAGCACGTCACTTTCCTCAAAGTCCGCATAGGTGAAGGGCGGCGCATCAAAGCCGAAGCTCTCTTTATAAGCAGTGACCGCAGTGGCCATGCACTGGCGCGTATTGCCATCGCCATGCAGCATGCCCATGCCGAACTTCGCGAGCGATCCGAGGAAGGCCATCTCCTCAAACATGATCTGGCCGGTGCTCAGAAACGCCGCAGCCTCGCGACCATGCGTGTCGAGGATGCCCTTCATCTTCTCGCAGAAGTATTTCAGCGCCACATCCCACTCCACAGGCTTGCCATGAAGCAGTGGCATGGTAGCGCGATCTGGCGCATCCAGAACCGCCAGAGCTTCCCAGCCTTTGGGGCAGGCTGTGCCGAGGTTCACCGGATAGTCAGGATCCGGCGTGAGGTTGATGGCCTCGCCATCTTTGAGATGCAGCTTTAAGCCACAGCCCGTGGAGCAGAAGCCGCAGATGGCTTTCGTTGTCGCATCTGGCAGCAGGCGTGATGGAACCTGGCCGAGTCCGAACTTGGCGGGCTCTCGCACAAGGTCAGAGGTGAGCGGGCCGTCCCACTCGCGAAAGGTCATGGCTGGTGCGGTGATCATGATCAGTTCCCTGGCATTTTAGAGCCTGCCGCGGCGGTGAAGAAATAGAGGCGCTCGACGAGCTGGCTGGCAGAGGTCATCAGCAGTGAGACAATGAGCATCCAGTGTGCCGGGGCACCTCCGGCGATGGCCACAGGAATCACAAGACCTGTCATCACGAGGCTGAGTCCGCGCAGCTCAATGTGATGCGAGAGATGCTTCCGGATGACCAGCGCGGATTTGTGCCAGGGAGTCGTTTCATCTTCCAAGGCCAGACGATAGCGTGAGATCTCCCAAAGAGAGAGGATCCAGCGCAGCACGACCTTGATGCCCATGGCCCAGTAGACAGCAGCGACTCCAAAGAAAATCCACACGGCGGCGCACACGCAGCCACCAAGCAGCAGCATGGTGCCGAAGAACTTGCCTGAGGTCATCGACAGCGACCAAAACGGCCGCCTTGTGTCCACATACACCATCACGGAGCAAAACACGGCGGCGAGCGCTGCCACAGCCGTGCCAGTCACCGCGAGTCGCATCCATTCCATATTGTCAAACCACCACGCAGCCGCGATGGCTGCACCACCGCCGGGCAGCGCCCCGAAGGCGAGGATCTCGCGTGAGAGCCAGGACTTTCTCCAGCCCATGAAGGCGCGCCAGGCTTTCAGAGGCTGCCCGAGGTGCAGCACGCTCAGTTGGATGCCGACCAGCCCAATCAAAAGTGCGACAGCGCTGGTGATGGCGGCTTGCTGGAGGGTCAGCGCATTCAGCCACATGGCGATGGCGCAGCCGATAAAGGTGCCAGCGCTCATCTGCGTGAGCACCAGCATCCAGGAGAGCGGTGTGTGGCCGTGATCCAGCTCGATGCGGCCTGAGTCCGCGGCCTTCGCCGCAACAGGCACTGGCTTACTGGAGATGTAGGTGGTGGTGGGCCGAGTGTATTTGGAATCAAACGCTCCCGGGATGATGCTGCCGCTCTCCTGGACGAGATCATGACGAATGATCTTGATCTGGATGGCCTCGTTCGGGCAGGCCTGCACACAGGCAGGGGCTTCACCTTCGGCAAGGCGGCCCTGGCACATGTCGCACTTGCGCACGATGCCGCGCTTGAAGTTAAACTTCGGGACGTCATACGGGCATTTCAGGATGCAGTAGCTGCAGCCGATGCACTGGTCGTCCAAGTGCCTAACAATGCCTGTGACAGGGTTTTTATCATAAGCCAGCACGGGGCAGCCGTCCGCGCAGGCGGGCTCCACACAGTGGTGGCAAGCCGTGGTGACGGTTTGCAGATAGGGCTGCTTTCTCGTGCCGACGAGCAGGCCCATGTCTCGCCAGGACTCGCCTTCATCGAGACCATTCAGCGAGTGGCAGGCGGCCACGCAGGCCTTGCAGCCGGTGCATTCATCCAGGTGCACTTCAAAGGCATACTGCTCACCACGCGTGGGCTTCGAGAGCGGGATGAGGTGGGAGAAACGATCACGGACAGGCTTGGAATCATACTCCTCGGAGAAGAGCGCCACCGGCGTCCCCAGGGTCTTCTGCTCCTTCAGCAGTTCCTCAAGCAGAGACTCCTGGGTGAGTGAGCGCGTCTGAGATCCTGGTGGCGATGATTCACCGTCTCCGCCACCCGGCTGAGACACAGAGCAGCGTGTCCCTACCGTTGACGTTGGGGATTGTGAGAGGTCGACCACCATGACTTGTGCCTCATGCTTCGCTGAAGATTTCCTGGAGCTGCCCCACCGTGTGGCGGTTGCAGAAGGCGTGGAAGGACTCGTCCGGCGTGCGCTTCGCGAGATAGCCTTTCAACATCTGCTCCAGCGTGGTGCCGAGAGATTCGAAGGCCACGCCGCTGAAGATCTGACGGCCGATCTTGCGGTTCTCACCGAAGCCGCCGCCGACGGTGACGTGGTAGCCTTCACCGCTTTCAGACTTCACCTTGGTGCCGAGGAGTCCGATGTCTCCCATGAAGTGCTGGGCGCAGGAGTGGGCACAGCCGGTGAAGTGAACGTTCACGGGCTTGTCCAGCTTCACGCGCTTGTCCAGGTAGTCCATCATGGCGATGGCGTGGCCCTTGGTGTCGCTGGCGGCGAATTTGCAATATTTGTTACCCGTGCAGGCCACGAAGCCATTGCGCAGCGGGGAGGTCTCGCAGGGGAAGCCGAGCTTCTTGAGAGACTTCGCCAGCGTGGCGGCATAGGCGGCCTTGACGTTCGGGATGATGAAGTTCTGCCACACGGTGAGGCGCACTTCGCCGCTGCCATAGCTTTCGGCGAGATCGGCCACGCGCTCGAGCTGCTTGGCGGTCATCTGACCCACGGGAACAGTGGCGCCGACATAGACGAGACCTTCCTGCTTCTGCGGGTAGGTGCCGACGTGTGAGTGGCCCTGCTGGGAGAACGTGCGCTTCTCCTGAATCGGTGAATCCGGAGCGAGGCGGGTGAGCTTGAACTTGAGGAACTTTTCTGTCTCCACGAGCACGCCATCGAGTCCTTTATCCTCCACGACATACTTGAAGCGTGCCTTCTTGCGGTTCGTGCGGTCACCGAACTGGATGAACACGCGCAGCAGAGCGACCATGACGTCGTTGAGTTGCTCGGGCTTCACCAGCACACCCCAGTCGCTGGCGAAAGTCTGGTGACCTGTGACACCTCCGAGCGCGATGCGGAAGTAGACCCCTGGCTCGATGCCTTCGCTGTTCTCGCCGATCTTCACCGCGCTCGCGCCGATGTCGTTCGTGTCTTCAACCGAAGAGATCAGGCCGCCGCCATCGTAGGCGATGTTGAACTTGCGCGGCAGATCGTAGAACTCCTTGGAGGCGATGATCAGCGTGGCCAGCTCATTCACCAGCGGGCGCACATCGATGAGCTCGTAAGGATCATAACCCGCGCAAGGGTTCATCGTGATGTTGCGGATGTTGTCCGCACCCGCGCCTTTGGAGTGCAAACCACAGCCCTGGATGCGGCGAAGCACATCTGGGCAGTTTTTAGGCTCGATCAGACGAATCTGGAAGTTGTTGCGCGTGGTGATCTGAATGTAACCCGTGGTCAGTTCACGCGAGATCGCCGCGAGTTCACGAAGCTGGTAGCTTTTCACGATGCCACCCGGAATACGCAGGCGGCACATGTAGCCATCCTTCACCGGGTTCAGCCAGAAGAGGCCGTTCCACTTGTAACGAAACACCGACTCAGGCTCAGGCTTCGCATTCCAGCGCGCATCCATCACTAGCTGCTCGATGGCATCGAAAGGATGCAGCTCACGCTTGATGCGCTCTTCCTTGGTCAGTTCGTCCAAGGATGGACCTGATGGCGCAGCGGCTGCAGCCGGAGCTGCTGAAATATCTCCAAAGGAAACTCCTCCGGCGGAGACTCCGGCGAAGAAGCCTTCGAGATAACGTTTCTGCTCTGACGAAAAATCGCCAACTGTGTCTTTTGAGGATTGAGGTGTTAAAAGAGCGTTCATAGAATAATGACCAAGGTTCAGGCACCAATGACCAAGGAATGACCAAGAAGCCCAATGACCAACAAGGCAGTACTGGAGATGGCGGGGATCAGCCTCCGTTTGATCTGGAGGAGCGGACGGCGTTGTTTGGCGAGATGGTGATCGAGTTCTGTCGTTCGGTTAAGGAAGACAGTGTGACCCGGCCTTTGATCAGCCAGCTTGTGCGCAGTGGCACCAGCGTGGGCGCGAACTACGGCGAGGCTGATGAGGCTGTGTCGAGGAAAGAGTTTATGAATAAGATTGGCACCTGTAAGAAGGAGTCGAAAGAGACTCGTCACTGGGTGCGGATGATTGTGAAAGCCTGCCCTGATAAAAGAAATGCAGCTGTTCCGGTTTGGAAGGAAGCGAATGAGCTTCTGCTCATCTTTGCGGCTATCTACCGGCAGAAATAGATCCCGAGGTGGGAATGACCAAGCTGCATTTGCGAGCTTGCATGGGCATTGAGTTTTGGCGTTTGGGATTTCCTTGGTCATTGGCATGCTTGGAAATTGGTCATTCTCAATAGACATCGCGGGCATACCGCTTGGCCTTCTTCATCTCGTTCACATAGGCGGCGGCCTCTTCGACTGTCTTGCCGCCGGCGGTCTGGATGATCTCGTGCAGGGCTTGATCCACATCCTTGGCCATGCGCTTGGCATCACCGCAGACGTAGAAGTAGGCGCCTTCCTCCAGCCACTGCCAGAGTTCGCTAGCAGCCTGCATCATGCGGGTCTGGACGTAGATCTTCTCTTCCTGGTCGCGGCTGAAGGCCGTGTCCAGGCGTGTGAGGTGACCAGTCTGCACCCAACCAATGATTTGATCATGGTAAAGGAAGTCAGTGGTGCGCTTCTGGTCACCGAAGAACAGCCAGTTCTTGCCGGGAGCTTTCGTGACTTCACGCTCTTCGAGGAAGGCGCGGAAGGGGGCGATGCCTGTTCCCGGGCCGACCATGATGACCGGCTTGCTGAGATCTGTCGGCAGGCGGAAGTGATTCGCCGCGTGGAAGTAGATGCCGGTGGTTTCGCCGAGCGGCAGGCGGTCGGAGAGGAAGGTGCTGGCCACACCTTTGTGCTGCACGCCATCCGTGCTGTAGCGCACCGCGCCGACGCAGAGATGAACTTCATCCGGATGGGCATTGACGCTGGAGGCGATGGAGTAGAGACGCGGCTGAAGCTTGCGCAGACCTTCGATGAAGGCTGGAAGCGCGATGCCTGCCTCGGGTGTCTTGCCCACGAGGTGACGCACTTCGAAGTGCTTGATCATCGCCTCACGCAGCGCGCAGGTGGCACCGCTTTCGAGTGTGATGGTGGCCTCTGGATCAAAGGCATGAGCGGCGATGATGCTGTCCACGACCTCAGCGCAGTTCTGCACGAAGACGCCGAGCGCATCACCCACTTCATAGGTGAGGCCGCTGCCTTTCAGGCTGAAGGCAATGTGGCGTGTGTCCTTGCTGCTGTTGGAGGCGTTCAGTGCGACATTGGCGAGCAGTGGGGAGGGGAAGGGGTTCTTCTTGGTGTAGCCGGTTTCCTTCTCCTCTTCTGCTGCAGGCGCTGCTGCGGCGCTGTCGCTGCCGCTGAGCAGGGTGAAGGCATTCGTGGACCACTTCTTGGCGAGGTCATCGAAGTCCACATCGCAGTCCACGCGATCCACGATGCGCGTGGCACCAAGTTCAGCGAGACGCTCATCGAGCTTCTTGCCGGCGAGACAGAAGGTGTCGCCGTAGTTTTTGTCGCCGAGGGCGAGCACGCTGTACTGCACGCCTTCGAGTTTCGGGCTGCTGCCATTCTGATTGATGGCATCCCAGAAGGAGATGGCGTTGTCTGGCATGTCGCCCTCACCCCAGGTGGAGGTGATGAGCAGGACGTTCTTGTCCTTGAGGAGATCGGCGGGTTGCAACGAGTCGAGACCGGCGGCTCGCGCCGCGAAGCCTCGACCCGTTGCTTCCCTGGCCAGCCGCTTGGCCAAACTTTCTGCATTGCCGCTCTGGCTGCCGAAGGCGATGAGGAGCGGGCGTTTTGCCTCCGCAGGAGCAGCAGCCACAGCTGCCGCGCCACCACGGCTGAGGACACCGGCGAGGAAGCCATTGAGCCAGAAGCGTTGCTCGGCGGTGAAGGGGGCGTTTTCAGGAATGAGCGGGACGTGTGTCATGACAAGAAAAGGAGGGACTAACAATCAATGCGTGGAGATGAGCTTCAGGAGCAGGATCAGGTTGGCGATGAGCAGCAGGAAAAAGCCCACTTTGTAGAAGCGTGGTGAGATGCGCTCCACGAGCGGGGTGGCATGCTCGAAGAAAGGTTGAACCTTCGCTGGATTGCGCAGGTCATGGAGAAGCTCGGAGTAGTGCTGGTAGCGGCGCTCCGGGCTGATGGTGATGGCGCGGCGCACGACCGTCTCAAGCCAGGGCGGCACGTTCGGGTTCAGCTTGGTGAGTCCGCGAGCAGGGGAGAAAACGGGCGTCTGGAAGCGCTCGATCTCGCCATAGGGAAGCTTGCGCGTGAGTGCCTGATACAGCGTGACACCGATGGCGAAGATCTCCGTGCGCTCGCTGATCGGCGCGCCGTGGAAACGCTCGGGCGCGAGATAGCTGGCCGTGCCGGCGCGTGACGAGATGGAGAAGAGCTCCACCGCGCTGCCGAGATCCACGAGCTTGAAGGTGAGGCGTGCATAGTCCCCGGCGCACAGGATGTTCTCCGGCTTGATGTCACCATGGGCGAGATCAAGGCGCAGCAGAGTTTGCGAGGCTTCGGCAAGGAAGTGACCCAGCGCGAGCGCGGAGTCCACGGAGAGCAGACGCTCACGCAGCACCGAGCAAAGGCTGGGTGCGTCCACGAACTCCATCACATAGTAACGCAGCGTCTGCCCGGCAGGCTCGTGAGAGCGCACGAAGTGCTCAGTCTGTACACGGGTGGCGTTCCAGGCCTCGCGCACAAACGCATTCAGATGTGGTTCGCTGCTGGTGGCTTCCACGGGGGCGAACTTGATGACCACGCGCTGATGCTCCTTCTCTGCGAGCCACACGCGGTCTGTGCCCTGGAAGCTGCGAATGAGTTCGTAACCGTCGATGACCTGGCCTTTGGCCAGTGTTTCAGGGATCGTGAGGGCACGCTCGCTCATGGCACGGAGTTGACCGGTTTTCTGAATGTCGAGCACGACCGCGCTGATGTCATCCATGGTTTCCGTCTTCGCGTGAAGCAGGGCACTGTGAACGAGGCTGCGGGCGCTGCTGCGCTGGCGCAGAGCGTTGTCGATCTGCTCCGGCTCGAGATGGTTGCTGAGACCATCAGAGCAGAGCAGGGCCACATCACCGTCCTCGAGGTCGATGTGGAAGACATTCGGAGTGGTCTCCTCGGTCATGCCCAGCGCGCGGGTCAGCATGTTGCGCTGATCGTCGTCGACATGGTCTTCAGAGAGCGTGAACAGGCGGTCATTCCGCCAGAGGGAGATGCGCGAGTCACCGAGGTTCACGCCATAGAGGCGGTTCCCTTCGATGACAGCCGCGGCGAGCGTGGAGACCATCTCAGGCCGCTCATAGCGGGCAATGGACTCCTGGTAAAAGGAGCGGTTGAGGATGCGTGTGAACTCGGTCAGAGCACGGGGCGGATCCCAGGAGCGCGGGCGGGCGCTGTAGTTCTCGATCAGCGTGGAGACCGCCCTCTGAGCTGCTTCACGTGCCGGAGTGCCGGTGCCAGCACCATCACAGAGCACCGCGATCACCGTCTGGTCCCAGGCACGCACGGCGAAGGCATCGGAGGAGGGATCTCCTTCGTTGCGCGGCAGGCCGAAACTGGTGCTGAGGACTTTCACGAGTGTGTGCTTTGTTAAGAAAAGGTCGTTAGGCGTGGATACGGCGGATTAATCAGATGCGGGCCTCGGCGATGGCACCCCAGGTTGTGCGCCAGCGGGTCTTCACGAGGCTGAGACCGATGAGAGCCAGCATGCAGAGGCCAGAGAAGGCGAGGATGCCGATGAGATAACTTCCTGTTAGGCCTTTCGAGTAGCCCAGCGAACTGGCGAGCATGAAGCCACCGAGACCACCACCGCAGCCGACGAGGCCGGTCATGACACCGATGTCCTTCGCGAAGCGCTGAGGCAGGAGCTGGAAGACCGAACCATTCGCCATGCCAAAGGCGCCGGAGGCGAGGAAGAAACCGACGGCGCAGAGCACGATGCTGTGAGCGAAAGCGGCGAGGCAGAGGGAGAGCGCTGCGACCACATAGAGGATGTTCAGCGCACGGATGCCACCGAGACGATCTGCAATGGCACCACCGACCGGGCGGCCGAGAGCACCGATGAGCGTGCAACCTGCGGCCCAGGTGCCAGCTTCCACCGCGGTGAGCCCGAACTCCGAGGTGAAGTAGATGATGAGGGAGGCGGCGAGACCGGAGAAGCCACCGAAGCTGATGGTGTAGAAGAAGCAGAACCAGTGCGCGTCACGCTCCTTGAGCAGATTGACGTAGTCTTTGAGCGTCTTCTTTTTCACCTGCACAGGCGCTTCTTTGGAGAAGACACAATAGGCGATGAACACAAGCACCAGCGGGATGAGCGCAAAACCGAAAACGGAGGGCCAGCCATAAGCGGCGGCGAGACGAGGAGCGAGGAGGGAATCAATCACCACGCCGACATTGCCAGCGCCTGCGAGACCCATGACCACGCCCTGCATCTGCGGCGGATACCAGCGGCCTGCCTGGGGGAGTGCCACGGCGAAGCTGGCCCCGGCGACGCCGAGGACCACGCCGAGCATGAGGGTGTGGGAAAACTGATGCAGGCCGGTGAACCAGGCCACCGTCATGCCCGCCATGACGATCAACTGGGCGACGATGCCGGTGTTCTTGGCTCCGATCCGGTCCACCAGCATTCCGAGCAGGATGCGGATGAAGGCTCCGGAGAGATAGGGGACCGCAACCATGAGACCCTTTTGCTGGGGAGTGAGGCCGAGCGTCTGACCAATCTGCGCACCCAGGGCGCCGAGGATGGTCCAGACCATGAAGCTGACGTCGAAATAGAGAAATGAGGTGAGCAGGGTGGGCCAGTGGCCGGAGGATTTGAGGGCGGAGAGTTTCATTCGGGGGCGATGTGGAACTGCCTCGTTTAATTAGCCGCCTGCATGCCAAGTCCGGGTGCTCTCATTGCAAGTTCCGTGAATCTTTTCTTTGATATCCATGAACATTCCTCATGTGAAAAGGGCGGGAGTCCGCGGGCATTAGACGCTGTTTGGTCGCGCCCGACGCTTGGTGTGCGGATCCCGCCCTTCTCGATGAGGGTCAGTGGATCAGGGGATTAGAAGTCGAACTGAAGCTGGACGTAACCGAAGTGCGCGTTGTCGGAAGCGCCGGTCTGGGCCAGGTAATCGCCTGCAAGGAAGAAGCTGTAACCGGTCTGGAGGGCCACGTGCGGGTTAAACTTGTAGATCGCCGTGATGTCGAACTCCTGGCCGCGATACTTGTCAGCACTGCGTGCGGCTGCGTTCACCGGACGCACGCGCGTCTGGTTGTTCACCCGGCGCCAGGCGTCACCGCTGTCAGCATTCCAGTAGATGTGGTAGTCCAGCATGACCTTCAGCTTGGCCGTGGGCATGAAGCTGACGTTGAGCTGCGGGTTGTGCATGTTCGACCAGGCCGTGGTGTCCATGTAACCATAGAAAAGATGGTTAGTCGGATACAGGTTCTGGAAGGTATTCACGTCACCGTCAGCCAGGCTGTCGTCACCGGTGGCGTAGTTGTATTGCAGACCCACGCGTGGCTTCCACGAGTGCTTGATGTTATACCCCACACCCCAGTGGCCGGCGAAGGCGCTGAGATCACGGCCGGACACCTTGCCTGTCTGATAGGCCATCTCGACTTCGTAGTCGAAACCGCCGAGCTTCTTTGGATCCCCTTTCCACAGGGTGCCAAAGGTGTAGAAGCTGCTATCGCCGCGACGAGCGCCGAAGTCAGCATTCCCCTGGTCACTTTTGTGGAAGGCGTAGAAGTCCGTGGTGGTGTTGATGGGGATGAACTGGGTGGACAGGTAGGCACCGCTGAAGATCGAGTCCTGGTTGTTCTGGTTGTCGAAGGCCTGGGACACGTTCCACTCGTGATCCTTGAAGGTCACAGGGCTGGAGGTGAAGAGGTCGAGCGCCCATGTCTTGGTGGCATAACGAAGTTTGATGGCATCAAACGTGCGCGCCTGGTTCAACCACTCGAGCGGACCCACGAGACGCTGGTCCCCATAACTGAGGAACTGACGACCCACGGTGGCGCTGAAGCCTTTCTTGATGTCACCGAGCTGGACGTAGGCCTTCAGGATGTCAAAGTTGTCATCACCTTCAGCGCCGAAGCTGCCGGGGCTGCCGATGTCGTTGTTACGGCTGCCGCCGAGTTCGCGGACATCCTGGCCCTGGACGTAAATCTTGAGCCAGTCAGTCATCTGATAACCGAGGCCGAGACGAAAGCGCTGGAGCAGCCAGGTGGCGTCTTGCGGGCTGTTGACCGCGCTGTTGAAGTCAAAGTTATTCTCGCGGCCTTCGAAGCGCATTTTCTCCTGGATGTCGACGGTGAGCTTGCCGTCGAAGAAGGTGATGGGCGCGTAACCGGGAGGTGGGAAGGGAGCGGGAGCTGCTGGCTTTTCAGCAGGAGCGCCTGCGAAAGCAAGCGATGCCGATGCGAGCAGTAAGAGAGCAGTGGGTTTCATCACGGGTGGTGTGTTGTTGCGTTGAGGTGCTGTTGGTGTTGGGGGTTCGGCTACGCGGCGGCGGTAGGGAAAGGGAGGGCGGGTCCGTGGGTGGCGAGCTCCGCGGCCATGTCGGGAGATGGCTTGAAGGAGGGCTCGCGACTCGGACGGATGTGGGAGCGGTCGTTGAGGAAGGTGATGAGGTGCTCGCGCAGCTCGTAGTAGCGCGGGTCTTCCATGATCTCCTTGCGGTTGCGTGGCCGCTCGAAGGGGATGTTCAGGATATCTCCGACTTCGGCCTCGGGACCATCCGTCATCATCACGACGCGGTCGGAGAGAAAGATGGCCTCATCCACATCATGGGTGACCATGAGCGTGGTGATGCGGTTGCGGCGCCAGAGTTCCAGAAGCACTTCCTGAAGCTCGTAACGAGTGAGGGAGTCCAGCATGCCAAAGGGTTCGTCGAGCAGCAGCATCTTTGGCTGCAGCGCGAAGGCGCGGGCGATGCCAACACGCTGGCGCATGCCCTGGGAGAGCTCGCCCGGAAACTTGTGCATGGCATCCGCGAGACCGACGATGCTGAGGTAATACTCCGCCATCTGGCGGCGCTCCTGCCTGCTGGCCGTGAAGTAAACTTGGTTAACGCCGAGCATGACGTTTTCAAAGGCGCTCATCCATGGCAGCAGGCAGGGGGACTGGAAGACGATGCCGCGATCCGGACCCGGGCCGCTGGCTTCACGACCGGCGAGGATCATGTTGCCCTTGCTCAGGTCACTCAAGCCCGCGACCATCATGAGCACGGTGCTCTTGCCGCAGCCAGAGTGGCCGATGAGCGTGGCGAACTCGCCCTCCTTCAGCTTCAGATTGAAGTCTTTGACGATGGTGGCCGGGCCTTTGGGAGTGTCGTAAGTCTTCCAGAGACGATCCAGCTCCAGCATTTTGGGATTGGGAACACTCATACAGCCACCTCCACTTCTTCACGCTTGTTGTCGGAGCGGCGCTTGGGTCCGCGGCGGTTCAGGAATTCGAGGCTGTTCACCGTGGTCAGGTCTTCAGGCAGGATGTCAGGCAGGGAGAGCTTCACGCTGGTCTTGGATTTGGATTTCCCCTTGGCATCCAGAAGTGTGTTGATGAGCTGTGCGCGCAGCTTCTTGAACTTAGGATCGTGGTTCAACGTCTTGCGGTCACGCGGACGCTCGAGATCCACCAGGATTGGTTCGCCCAGAGTCGCCGCTGGTGATGTGGGCAGCAGCGGGATCACACGGTCGGCCAGCAGCAGCGCTTCATCAGGATCATTGGTGATCCACAGCACGGTGGTGAGGTTCTCGCGCCAGATCTCGCTGATCTCATCCTGAATGGTGGCACGCGTGAGGGCATCGAGCGCGCTGAGAGGCTCATCCAGCAGCAAGACTTTCGGCATCATGGCGAGTGTGCGTGCCACGGAAACACGCTGGCGCATGCCTCCGGAGAGCTCTTTCGGCAGCTTGTGGGCCGCAGGAGTGAGCTTCACCATGTCGATGTATTTCTTCACATGCTCCTTCCGCTGCTCCTTGGTCCAGTCTTTGAAGACTTCATCGACCGCGAGAGCGATATTTTCCGTGACGTTGAGCCATGGAAGCAGGGAGTAGTTTTGGAAGACGAGACCACGGTCAGGGCCTGGCTCCGTGATCTTCTTGCCTTCAATAGTGGCTTCACCGGAATCCGGCTTCACAAGCCCGGAGATCAGATTGATCAACGTGCTTTTGCCAGATCCGGAATAACCAACGATGACGACGAACTCGCCTTCTTCGAGCGAGAGATTAATATCCTTGAGGACTTCAGAGCGGTTACCATTGTAGCCGTAACCCTTTGAAGCATTCTTGATCTCAATAAGCGGCATATTTTGATCAGGTGGAGGGTTAAGCTGTCTTGAAGCGGCCTTCGATCACACTCATGAGGCGGTCGAGGATGTAGCCGATGACGCCGATGGTGAGGATGCAGAGAATGATGTGGGCGTAGCTGTTGGCGTTGTATTGCTGCCAGAGGAAGCCACCCACTCCTGGACGTCCGGTGAGCATCTCCACAGCCACGATCACCAGCCAGGCGATGCCGAGGCTGAGGCGGAAACCGGTGAACATGTAAGGCAGCGTGGCAGGCACGAGGACCTTCCAGAGCGTCTTCCACTTCGAGAGCTTCAGGACCTTCGCGACATTCAGATAGTCCACCGGCACAGCTCGCACGCCGACGGCGGTGTTCATGACCGTGGGCCACATGGCGCAGACGGCAATGGTGAAGAGCGCGGCGGCATCTGATGCACCAAAGGTGGTTCGGCCATCGCCGTTGACGATCTTCACACCACTGAAAAGGATCATGCCCAGCGGCAGCCAGGCGAGAGGGGAAACAGGACGCAGGACCTGGATCAGCGGATCAAAGGCCATGGTAAACTTTTTGGAAAGGCCGAGGAAGAAGCCGATCGGTGTGCCAATGATGAGAGCGATGGCGTAACCCTGTGCCACCAGCACCAGTGACTCCCAGGTGAAGCGGAGGATGCCCTGGTCGAGCTCACCACGCTTGGCGAAAGGCTCGGTGATGTAGAGCTTGCTGGCCGTCCAGGTTTCCACCGGTGTGGGAAGGTCGGCGGAGAGGCCTTCACGCTTGGTGACCTTGATCTTGTCTCCGAAGTCATCGACCTTTTCAGTGATGACAGATTTGCCCGCGACCAGATACCAGAAGAGGCAGGTCACAAGGATGGCTGCGAGCGGAAGGAAGAGGGCGTCGAGTTTGTATTTGTGGAGGAGGTGTTGCATGGGCGGCGGCTGTTCTTGGGCATGGACTCCCCGTGGCCCCGGCTGCGTGTTTCTTCACAGCCGGAGCTTTAGGGCGTTGAGGTCTCGGGGGAGAGAGGGGGATTAACCTTTCATGGTCTTGACCGCGAAGGACGCGGCGTAAGCTTCGAGGTCGCCTTTGGGATCAAAGGTCACGCCGTCGAAGAGAGTCTCAGCGGCATCGCTGGCACCTCCGTGGGCATAACCAATTTCCTTCATGGCTTCCTCATAGATATCGGCACGCATCACCTGCTTGGCCACGCCTTCATAGTCAGGCGCGCCTTCGGTGAAGCCCCAGCGGCGGAGCTGGGTGAGCCACCACTTGCCATACTTGGCCTGCGGGTAGTTGCAGTTACGATCACTGAAAATCATGTAGTTCGGGTCCTTGAACTTGCGTCCGTCACCCATGTTATACTTGCCCTGCAGACGGCCGAGGATGGTCTCAGGCGGGCAGTTGATGTAAGTGGCGGCGCTGACGATGTTTGCCTGCTCCTCGCGGTTCTCCATCTTGTCCAGCCAGACGCTGGCTTCATGGAGGGCTTTGAGCACGGCCTTGACGGTCTTCGGATTTTTGGCGGTGAACTCCTCGGTGAAGGCGCAGACTTTTTCCGGATGATCCTTCCAGATGGCCTGGGTGGTGATGGCGGTATAACCAATGTCTTCAGCAATGGTCTTGGCGCCCCAGGGCTCGCCGACGCAGAAGCCATCCATTTTGCCAACCTTCATGTTAGCCACCATCTGCGGAGGCGGCACGGTGATGAGGGAGATGTCAGCACCTGCACCTGCGGCGTCGCCAGGATTGATCCCACCTGCGGCGAGGTAGTAGCGGGTCCACATGGCGTGCGTGCCAGGCGGGAAGGTCATCGCGAAGGTCAGAGGATTGCCCTTGGCCTTGGCTTCATCGACGAAGGGCTTAAGAGCTTTCGGATCATCACCGACCTTGCCTTTGAAGGTGTTTGCCAGCGTGATGGCCTGGCCGTTGCGGTTCAGGATGAAGGGGGCGACCATGGGCTTCTTCGGCGCGCCGCCGAGGCCCATGGTGGAGGCGATGGGCATGCCTAACAACATGTGTGTTCCCTGGATGTCGCCGTTGGTCAGGGAGTCGCGGATGGCGGCCCAGCTGGCACCTTTGCTGACGGTGGAGTTGATGCCGTATTTTTTGAAGAGACCCTTCTCGTGAGCGACGACGATGCTGGAGCAGTCCGTGAGGGCGATGATGCCCAGCTTCACGTCCGGCATTTCCGGAGAGTCGTCCGCATAAGCAGAGCCGACCCAGCCGGCGGGCAGGCCGGAGAAGAGGGTGCCGAGACCGGCGTTGGCGCTGCGCTGGAGGAGGGTGCGGCGGGAAAGAGTGCCTGTGGTGGGGGAGGGTTTCATGCTTGGGCGATTTTTGGGCGTTTGTTGGGTTTGCTGGTCGTGGGGGCGGTGGCGTTGGCGGCGGCTGTTGGCAGGGAAATCTGGGGAATGGCGCTGGCGGTCCAGCATTCGGCGAGGACGATGGACGCTTCAGGGCGCTCGCCCGGGGTGATCAGGCCGTGGGTGATGAACTGCTCGAGCAGCCAGCGGCCACGTTCGCCGGTGGGCTCATTGGCATCCCGGCGCTGGAAGATATGAAAAGCATTCACGTCCGCCATTTTGCCGGTGCCGAGATCCAGCGGGCCGACCAGGGAGCGCTTCAGGCTTTCCTCGCTCTGCAGATGGAAGTAGCCGCTGCGGACCAGGATGCGGGCCACTTCACCACGATTGTCCAGATCATCACAGAAGGCGCAGGCCTCGCGCAGAGCGGCGACCAGGGCCGCAGATTGATCCGGATGCTTCTCAATGAAGGCTTCCGTGGTGAGCAGCACTTTTTCAGGATGACCGGGAGCCAGTTGCTCGCTTGTGGCGGCGATCCAGCCCACACCGCGTGAGACGGCGTCACTGTTCCAGGGTTCGCCCACGCAACAACCGTCGATGAGGCCTGCCTCAATGTTTCCGACCATCTGCGTGGGCGGGAGGACGACGATGCGCACTTCCTTTTCGACGTCAATGCCACCAGCAGTGAGCCACTGGCGGAGCAGGAAGTAGTGGGAGGAGAAGCGGGAGACGGTGCTAAAGGTGAAGCGGCGCGTCGGCGTGCTGCGGATGAGCTTTTTCAGGCTGGCGGCATCACGCACGCCGCGGTTCCAGAGGTCACGGCTGAGGGTGATGGCATTGCCGTGCAGGTTGAAGACGAAGGGTGCCACCACCCGGCAGGGCGGGCTGCTGAGGCCAAGGCGCATTGCCAGTGCCAGTCCCGCGATGGCATGGGCGGCGTCCACTTGGCCGTAGAGCAGCTTCTCCCGAATGGTGGCCCATCCGACTTCACAACTAAGATCGACTCGCACGCCATGCTTGCGAAACAGCTCCCGCTCATGGGCCACCAGCAACGGAGCGCAGTCGACGAGCGGCTTGAAGCCGATGCGTACAGGCTGGACGACACCGCCTAGAGCGGGCTGAGAGAGAGAGGTGGACTTGGGCATGACGTGCCATTCCCCTCAGCATCGAAGGTGCCATCGGGCCAAATTCCCTCAGAAATCAGGCGCGAAGATTTTCACTTCATGTATGAATTCGATTCATTGATCCATGCAGACCCTTGATACCCGACAGCTTCGCGCCTTCGTTTCCCTGGCCCGCAGCGGCAGCTTCACCCAGGCGGGGCGTGAGCTGCACCTGACCCAAAGTGCCATCAGTCATGCCATCAAGGCGCTGGAGACGGACCTGGGCTGCCAGCTCTTCCACCGCCAGGGGAAAAGCGTGCATCTGACCCATGCGGGCCGTGAGCTGTTGCCGAGTGCTGAGACGATCCTGCAGGTGATGACCCAGGCGCGCTCCGCGCTGGGCACGCTGGACCAGACACCGCGCGGCAAACTGCGCATCGGCTGCACCACGGCGGCGGCGCAGTTCATCCTGCCCACGGTGTTCCGTGAGTTTAAGGAAAGCTTCCCGCTTTATGAGATCAAGGTGATCTGCGGTGAGACACCGGACACGATCGAGCGCCTGATGAAGGGAGATGTGGACCTCACCGTGAGCCTGCGGCCTAACGATGTTTCACGTCTTGACTGCCATGCCATCTTTGAGGATGACCTGGAGTTCCTCGTGTCGCCTCTGCATCCCTGGGCGCAGAAGCCGCCGAAGCTGAAGGATGCGGCGAACGAGACTTTCATTGTGGCGAGCCGGAACAGCCTGAACTTCACGCTGATCCAGGAGTTCTTCATGAAGCAGGGCGTGCGGCTGGGGAACTTCATCGAGCTGGGAAGCTCGGAAGCCACGAAGGAGCTGGCGAAGCTAGGCATCGGTGTGGCCATTGCCGCGCGCTGGATCGCCCGGCATGAGATCGAGGCTGGTCAGCTGGTGGGTGTGCCGATGCCGAAGGGCAAGCTGAAGCGCCGCTGGGTGGTCTCCACGCTGAAGGGGCGCATGCTGAATCTTCCGGAGCGCACGTTTGTGGGGCTCTGCGAGGAAGTAGGGCGCGGGATGAACGGGTGATGTACGTTGTTCACGCTTCAGCGTGTGCAATGAACCTCCAATTCCACGCTAAAGCGTGAACAACATACTTTTGGTTCGCGGTCTTGAGGGCTTTAGGCCAGTCCGCTCATCGTGCCGGTGCTGGTGGCGAAGGTTTCCTCCTCCAGGCCCAGGCGCTGCAGGGCGCTCAGATACAGGTTGGGCAGGGGATAGTTTTCCTTCTGGTCGAAGGCGAGGTGCTGGCCGTGCTTGAAGCCGCCGCCGGCAAAGAGCACGGGCATGTTTTTGTTGTCATGCGCGGAGGCATTCCCGAGATTGGAGGTGAGCATCACCATGGTGTCGCCTAACAATTTATCCGTCTTGAGTTTGCGGAGGAATCCAGCCCACTCGTTGATCACGCCCTGCTCCACGAGCGCGAGCTGCGCCAGTTTCTCCTCGTCCATGCCATGATGGCTGAGGTTGTGGTAACTGGTGTCCACGCCTTCAATGCCCTGCACAGAATTACCCGTGACGTGCAGCGTGATGAAGCGCGTGCTGTCCGTCATCAGTGCCATGTGGATGATGTCCAGATAGATGCGCTCCACGGCCACCTCGTTGTCACGCGGAATGTTCGTGGGCGGCTTCATGGCCACC
Source organism: Prosthecobacter gellanilyticus (assembly GCF_007992435.1). Taxonomy (GTDB): domain Bacteria; phylum Verrucomicrobiota; class Verrucomicrobiia; order Verrucomicrobiales; family Verrucomicrobiaceae; genus Prosthecobacter; species Prosthecobacter gellanilyticus. The sequence continues at coordinate 135,719 of NZ_BKAG01000007.1, forward strand.
TTGGGCTTCGGCTTGTAAGTCCAGGCCTCGTTCGCGGCCAGCCGCTGCTCGAGCTCGCGCACACTGGTGAACCAGGCATCCAGCTTGTCGCGATCCCCGGCGCCGACTTCGCGCTGCAGAGCCTTCGCCTCGGCTCCGACGACATCCATGACACTGCGGCCCTGGCGGATGAGCTCGGCCTGGCGCTCCTGCTCAGCAGGCGAGTCATTCACAAACAGGCGTGTGAAGAGCTTCATGGCGCTGTTTTCAGCGGGAATCATGGAGCCGTTCTCCGTGTAGGAGGGGCTGCTCTGGCTGTTTGTGTTCAGCACCAGGGAAGGGAAGCGGGTCTCGTGCCCCAGATGCTTCGCCATGAGCTGGTCAATCGAGATGGTATTGCGGGAGGTGGTGCCGCGCTGGTTCGGGCAGGCGGAAAAAATGCTGCCTTCAGCCGTGTGACCACCCGTCACTCCCGGGTGGGAAGAGCCAGACACCACCGTGAAATCATTCCGCAGGTCCTGAATGCCCGCGAGGTAGCGAGAAGGCTTGTAGTCCCTGCCGCCGGTTTCAGGCACGAGATTCGGATTGTGCAGGCCCAGGGCCAGGCTGACTCCCACAAAGCGCTTGGCGCTTTTCACCTCTGGCGTGGCCGCAAAGGCAGGCGTCATGGCCTCCAGCAGCGGCAGACCGAGCGAGATCCCGGCTCCACGCAGCATGGCGCGGCGGGAAAGATGGGAACCGAAGCTAAAATGGACGTTCTTCATAGGGGGGCACTGATGCGAACGTCGGCGGAGGGGGGATCTTTCCAGATGTCCGTCTCTCCCAGCTCCCTCACCGCTGGGGTCGTGCGGGCCTGGTAGATGCAGCAAAGAATGACAAGTTCAAACGCCCCGGCGAGTGTCTCCAGAACGCACTCAAAGGCGGTCCCCAGCCAATGGTCGAACTCAGGAACGGACAGCTGAAGTTCGGAGAGCATCTGTGAAATCGCTAGCTGGATTCCCATGGAGAGGAAGCCGATCCGGAAAACGGGCCAGAAGCATCTGCGGGTGAGGGCCATACTGCGCTTCAATGCCTCGGTGCCAGACAGGCCTTCCGCCATCACGAGGACTTCCATGAGGATGAGGTAGGGATAGAGCACCAAGAAGGGCACCACGAGCAGCAGCCCTGCCGGAATCAGAATCAAGGTGGAGAGCTGGTTGGTCCAGAACATCTTGGGCCAGGAACGCAGGGCTGCCATCAAAGACGCGCCGGGACTGGCGGGCCTGCCAGACATGCGATTCAGCGTGAAGAAAATGACTCCGGCCATGGGGATGATGCCCACCAAGTGGTCAGACACCTCGCTGATGAGAGTCGCCTGCAGAATCAACTGATTCCAATCGAGCTCGAAGGTTGTGGCATAGTTGCATGCCAGCTCCATAGGTATGCTGACGACCAGCACGATCACCGCAATGGCAGGAAAATGGCGGACATAAAGAACGCAGGCTTTGCAAAAGGTGCTCCAGGTCCCAAGCGGGCTTTCCGGAGGTGTCAGGATCTCCGAGTCCGGGGGCGCGTAGGGGTTGAGGCTTTCGTTCAAAGGATCAGCGGTCTGCCTCTGATAGTGCAGTGCTCATCCCCCGGCTTCAAGTCTCACAGTCGCTTGCTGCCTGGATCCCAGGTGGCGCCGCGGGCGTGGACGTTGCTGCGCCAGACGCGGCCATCGGCTCCGGGCGGGGTGACGAGGACGTAGTAATGGGTCCAGAGCATGCCGCCGTCTCTGGTGCCCGCGCCTTCCGCCCAGCGGCGTGCCTCGGCACCGGTCATGGGACGCGGAAGATAAGCAATGTGGATGTTCGACTCCTTCCAGCCTTCGTCGTCGTGATTGACCCAGAAGTTCACGCGGCTGCCGACGGGTATGACATCGGAATCCACCATCACATGCGGAGGATGGGCGGTGTTGCAGGCTGTGAGAAGCAGCCATGCCATGCTAAAGAGGGTGAACCAAAAGTGTTTCATGGAAAGAGTCACAGCTTGGGGCCGGGTTTCGAGTTGAACATCTGGCGACCCTTTCTGAGCCAGGGTTCGCCCCAGCGGTCAAAGAGCATGAGCACGCCGATGGCGGCGAGGATGATCAGGGCTGCGGCCCAGCGCTGGGTGGCGGCGGCGGAGAGGAGAAAGAGACCCGCCCAGGTGTAGCGCAGAGCGGCTGGATGCAGGCGGTAGAAGACCTGCAGCGCGTCCCGCTTGTCTAACAAGTAGTTACGAATGGATGACCAGGGTTCCATTTTGGGGGACGAGGGTTCCGGAGGTGGGCTGGCTGGCGAGCAGTGCCTCGCGCACGGCGGCGCGGCAGAGGGTTTCAGCCGTGGAGCGCATGCGGCGCACACCGAGACGGGGTTCCACGCCCTTGGAGATGAGAAGCTCGATCACGCCGGGGCCTGGCTGGAGCTCGTAACCCTTGGCCTTCAGCAGTTTTAGCTCCTTGTTCAGCATGATGCTGGCGATCTGCTTCTGCGCGGAGTAACCCAGTTTTTGAAAGACGCAGCGCACATTGAAGCGCGCGAGCACTTCAGGACGGAGTTCCGCAGCGGCGAGATCCTCGATGAAACGCTCGACGGTGGCCATGGGACTGTTCTTGAGCTCCATGAGGGCATCCGCGCCGATGTTGGAGGTGGCCACGATGTAGAACTCGCAGAGGTTCAGTGTCTCCCCATTCGCCACGGTGATGCGTCCGGCATCCAGCACCTGGAGAAAGATGTCCAGCACACGCGGATGCGCCTTTTCGATCTCATCAAAGAGAATCACACCGCGACCTTCGGCACGATCATAGAAGCGCCCCATGTTGCCGCGGGAACTCTCATCTCTGCCGAGCAGAAGGCCGAGCGACTCCTGGTTTTGATACTCGGACATATCCAGCCGGATGCAGTGCTTCTGCACATCCTGGTAGACATATTCGGTAACCAAAAGTGTGGTTTCCGTCTTGCCGACACCGGTGGGGCCGAGGAAGAGAAAGGTGCCTTTGGGGCGCTTCGGATCTGCCAGGCCCAGCTCTCCGTTTTGCACGATGGGCACGACCTTCGGAATCACGTGATCCTGCCCGATGATGCGTTCATCGAGGAAGGGGCGCAGTCCCTGGATGTGAGCGAGGTCGGGCATGAAGCGGTGTGGTAGCGTGGGAGGATCCGATAATGTGGAGAGTGGCTTCAGCTTGTTATTTGAGCAGGCTCTGGTTGGAGGAATTGACACGCAGGCGCTCCCTGGCATCGAGCTCTCTGATGCGCTCTTCCGCGGCTTTCAGAGCGGCTTTAGCTTCGTTCTTCTCTGCCAGGGTGCGGGCGATCTCGAGCTCGAGATCTCTGGCCTTTTTCTCGGTCTCGTCAAAAGCGGCGAGCTTCTTCTCAAGCTGGCCCTGGAGCCCGTTCAACCGCGTCATGGTGATTTCGAGCTGCCGGCTCTTCGCCAGCAGAGACTGGCGCTCCTGCTCGATGAGCGTGGTCTTGGGCACCTCGTTGCGCGAAGGCTCGATGATGCCTAACAACACACCGCGTGACTGCATGGGCGTGGCGGGGAGGCGGGTGTCCCAGCGGGCATTCTGCTCCAAGCGATAGACCGTGTGCGCCTCATGCATCTCCTGGCGGTCATGACTGGGAAGGCGGCCGACATGGTAGGCATGCACCTGCTCATCAAGACGGACGCGGGAGGTGTCATGCTTGTCGAGCGAGCGACCTTTGGGCCAGCCTGCGAGGACGGATTTCGAATAGGTGGGAATGTAGGCCAGCTCCTCTTCTTCAGCCGGCGCGGCGAGCGGCGATGTCAGCACCTCGTCTTCCTTTCTGGAAGAGCATGAGGCCAGCAGGAGAATGCTGGCTGGGATGATGAGGAAGTGGAGATTCATGGCTTACGAGAAGAAGAGAGGAGACGCGGAGAGGGAAGACACGGAGAAACGTTAAGGAGCGGCGGGCGCTGGAGCAGTGGTTTCGTTGGGGCCGCCCTGGATGAGTTCGCTGACGCGTGCGGCGCGCTCGGCGGCACGCTTTTCGTCATCCGCTTTGCGTGTGGCTTCAGCGACTGTGGCAGCTTGTGCGCTATCAGACGCCGACAGAGCGGCGGCTCGTGAATACATCTCCTGACTCAGCTCCCAGCTGGTCAGCTCCTTGCCGCCTTGCTTCAGCCCGGCGATGCTGGCCATCTCAGGTTCAAAGACCGCATTGGTGAAGATGTAAAACTGCGTGCCAGCGGCCACGCGGACGAAGTCGAGGTCTTGATCCAGCTTCTTCGTGAGAAGCTGGGAGTAGGCGCTGGCGGCCTGTGATCCTCCACCCAGCGCGGCGTTGCGGCTGGAGTTCTCTGGGACCAGACCGTAGATGCTTTGAAACTGATTCTGGTTGTTGTTCATGATGCCCTGAAGGGCTTCGGCAACCATGATCTTCAGCTCGGCATACTGGTCGTTCTTGATGATCTGTCCGCGGATGCCGGCGGAGCCGTCGGTGATGCCGTAGCTGCCATCACTTTCGCGCACGTGATCCAGCGCGGTGCAGGAGAGATTATACTCACGTCCGTCCGCCCAGATGAAGGTGTAAGAGCCGCTGATGGCGATGCGGTCGCGTTCACGACCCTTGGAGGCCTTGGCCATCACCTGCGTGCCGGCAGGGACGATGAGCTTGTGATTCCAATACACATCCTCGGTGATGAGAGCGAGCACCGGAGTGTCCAGGGAAGAGGAGTCCACCGTGATGACGAGAGCTGCCTTGATCAAAAGGCCGCGTGGAGCAAAGAGCGTGGGAGCCTTCTGCTGAAAGGGCTCCGGCAGCACGTTGGTGACATGAACGAGCTTCGGATAAGGCGGCGGTGGCGGCGGCTTTTGGGAGGTGTTTCCACGGTTGGTGCTGCCGATGATGCTAGGCGGTGCCTTTTTTGCGACCGGCACGAAGGTCTGCACATCCTGCTCGCTGCCGATGGATGCGGTGCGCTTGTCCGTGGTCTTCACGTTCTTCTCCTCAGCGATGAGGCTGGAGGTCTGCCCTTGGGAGCCTTTCTTCGTGATGTTCACCGCGGTGGTGGAGGGCTTCTTCGTGCTGTAGAAGACGATGACCGCGATGCCCACGACGCCGAGGAGCAGCAGCATCTGCACGGCGGGTTTCTGAAGGTGCTTCATCATGGCGTTCGCAGTTCTCGGTTCTCAGTTTTTCAGTTACTTGCCTTCAGCGAGGGAGTCGCCAAAGAGGACGGGATCGATCTGGTCGCGGCGCCCTGGCTCGGGCATCTCGATGCGGAAGTCCTGGTTGATGGAGAGCGCCTCGCGATTGCCTCCCGGGCCGCCTTGCGTCACGAGGTCCATGAGGATGCTCCCCCCGGCATTGATGGTGTGGCCGGAGTCGGCGAGCTGCACATCATAGCTGCGCTCACCCACGCGGATCTTCACGGCGTCGGGTTCGAAGTCATAGACACTGGTGCTGCCATTGGTGACCTTGCAGCGGAAGACCATGATGTCCTTGTCCGGATTGCGCTGGATCTCATAGATGGTGGAGATCATGCCGTTTTGGGAGGAGGTCATCTCCAGACCGTTGCGCTCCTGCCAGCCGGAGTAGAGGCCGGGGTTCAGCGGCTGCAGAGCCTTGCGGTTGCGCGCCTTGCCGAGCATGCCCACAAGCTCCTCGGCAGAGAACTTGATGCGCTTTTGGGCGATGGTTTGCGCCTCCACCTGGAAGGACGCAGTCGTGGGAGCAGGTGGTGGAACGATCACCGCCAGATTCGCGGCTTCCGAAGGCGTGAAGCGCATCATGTAAAAGGCGCGCGCTGTGCGGATGGTGGCATAGCAGGCCTCGCCGGGCTTGATCAGACGAACGACCAGAGTGTCCGCAGGACTGTTCTCGTAATGCACGATGCAGACCTTCGAGGCTCCCATCTGCTCGGCAGACTGAGGCTGGGTCACCAGTCCGAAGCCGGTGAGCGTGGTGATCTTCTCCGGGAACACGACCGTGGTGGACACGTTCGTGTTGATGGCGATTTCATGCAGGTTCTGGCTGGCATTCAGCCGCACCAGTTCGCGTCCGCTTTGCACCTGGGCATGAGCAGGACTGAGCGCTGCGAGGATGAGCAGCGCGCAGGTGAGCAGGAGACTGGAATGGGAGGTCAGAGTCATTGGGCGTCAGACTTGGGTGCGGTCTCGGGCAGCGCTTCCGCGGCGGGTGCGTCAGCTTTTTGGAAGTCATTGATCTGCAGCCCCCGGACGAGGGAGGGGAAGTTCTTGTCCCGTGCCAGATACGGATTGACCCACCAGCCGATGGTGATCGTGAAGTCATAGGTCTTGTCCTGCTGTTGTCCGGCCAGGAAGCTCACGCGGCGAACCCTGCCTGTGGCGACGGTGGTGACCGTGGCATTGCCGCGTGGTTCGATGAACTTGATGGGGTCGAGCTCAAAGGTCTGCGTGACGTTGTTAGACCGGAAATAGACTGCTTCTTTTTCGAGGTAGATCAGGAACTTTTGAAGGGCAGGCTTCTCAAAGAGCTTCTGTAGGCGCTCGGGATACACCAGGCCGTCGCGATTTCGCTCCAGCACGGTCTCCACCACCATCTCGCTGAGCTGCAGGTGCATGGCGTCCAGCTTGTTGTAGGGCAGGCCAGGGGGCACGTAGTAGGCCCCTGCGGAGTCCATGACCACGAAGGTGGACTGAAGCTTGAAGGCTTCTGACATCAGGTTCGTATACCAGGTGCATGCCGCCGCCGTGGCGATGGCGACAAGGAACCAGAAGACGGCAGTGCGGTCCCGCACCACCAGGGTGTCGATGGCGCTGCGGCGTTTGGTGTTGGGAGCGGCTTCAGGCATGAGTTCGTGAGTTACTTCTCTTTTTTCTCCGCCTCGGGATCGGCGACCACCTCGTCCAGGCTGTAGGCCACGTCATTGCAGACCCAGGCAAAGCGGCGTGCGAGCAGCGCGTTCGGATTGCGTTCCCAGCCCATCCTGGCCTGGACCTTGAAGGATTGCACCACCGTCTCACCCGTGGTGGGATGAGAGCTGATGCGCAGCAGCTGGCCCTGAATGATGGTGGTGGCGCTGAGGTTTTCCTCCAGCTCCAGCGTGACCCTGCCGACCTCCAGCATCTGGTGGGTCTTCTGGTTGGCAAAATCAAAGCGCAGTGCTTTTTCATCCGCCAGCACCTGGTCCAGACCTTTGCCATAAAAGAGGTAGGGCAGGCGGGTGGCTGTCAGCGGGCCGGAGGGGCCGCGATTCAAATAAGTCTCGAGGGCGAAGCGCGTATGGTAGTCGAGCAGCTCGTTCGTCGTCTCGAGCTTCAGGGTGCGGTCCAGATAGTAGTCTGAGTTCTCCAGCGGCACATAGAGCATGGTGCCGCGCCGCTCCACCGCCAGGCCGTGCAGATGCCAGCCGGTGAAGACCAGGCAGCTGAGTGAGGCCAGATACCAGAAAATGGCCAGCTTTTCCTTGGAGATGAAGATGTCAGCGACTCCTTTCATGCAAATGTGGTTTCGTCTTGGTTATCCCTGGTCGTTTCCGTCGTTGGCCAGTCCGCCGACGCTGCCGATGGCATCCACTCCACCCTTGGCTGCGCCCGCCGCTTTCTCGGCTGCGCCACCGACGATGGGCACGGCACCGGCCACGGAACCCACGGCGCCGATGGTGCTGCCGACCGCGCCTGTGGCGGTGCCCAGGGCCGCACCCGCGAAGGCCATGCCGATCTGCGTGCCATTGAGCACCATGGCCTGGATGATCTTCGGTGCCTTGAAGAGCACAAACATGATCCACATGAAGACCAGCAGCACCATGAGGAAGATGGCGATGACCTCCACGATGAGACCGAAGCCGACAAAGTTCAGCGCCATGCAGATGATGGTGCAGATCTCAATGCCGACGGTGAGGAAGAAGTCCGCCAGCAGCAGGCCGATGCCCCAGCCGAGCGGCCAGAAGCAGATGCCGATCATGCCGGTGAAGTATTTCACGGCGGTGGTCCTCGTCGTCTCGAAGAGAAACATGCCGAACATGAGCGGCGAGACGCAGGCTCCGATCATGAGGCCGAAGATCTGCAACTGATAGGCCAGGAAGAAGAAGATGTAGCAGATGAAGCCGATCACCAGCATGCAGAAGTTTGCGATGATCTGCGCGATGTATTCGATGAGGGCCAGCGGGTCGATGAGACCGAAGAGGTCGAAGATGCTGTCCGAGTCCGCGGACATGTCCAGATCTCCAAAGCTCTCGCCAAAGGAGTCCAGCAAACCTGTGGGATCGAGCGAGAGTGCCGCCAGCAGATCATCACTGAGCCAGACACGGCAGTCGAGCATCCACTGAGGATAGAAGGGCATGATGGCAGCCACGAGACCGACCATGATGATCTGGCCGAACATGCCGTCCAGCGTGCCGCTCATCAGGCCTTTGTAGACCTGTGTGATCAGTCCGGCGAAGGCCAGCCCGATGGTGAGGGGCATCAGCGTGTCAAACACCAGCACGCAGATGTCCGTGAGCTGTCCCTCGTAGAACGGATTCATCAGCTCCTGCAGCGTCGCCATGACGCCGTCAGCCAGGAGGATGGGGATCGGGAGGTTCATGGAGGGCTAGGAAGTGAGGCGAGTCGCGACCGATGAGAGGCAGGCCGATCAGGGAGCGGGAGTTTCCTCAGCAGGAGGAGTGTCGGTGCCCTTGCGCCATTGAATGTTAGGCCCCTTGTTGGTGGGCGTGCCGTAGTTCTTGCCCTTGCGGCTGGTCATGTATTCATTGACCTTCTCCAGGGCCGTCTCCTTGGTCGCATCCATCTGCGTCTCGCGGTCCGCCATGGTGCTCTTGCTGCGGCCTTCGGCGTTGTGATCTCTTTCGAGCTGGGCTTTCTCCGCATTGGCTTTGCGCGCGGCGCTGGACTGGATCTTGATCTCACGGTCCAGGACTTCCATGTCATGCAAAGCTTGTTCGGCCGCGCGGTCGGTGCTCGCTATCTGGCCTTGCAGGAGCTGGATCAGCGTGCCGTATTTTTGAATGCTGCCGAAGTCTGTCGCGGCTTCCAGCTGGCCGATGGTTGTCTGCAACTCAGTGGTGAGGGTCTTCTTCTTGGCCAGAGCTTGATCACGGATGCGGCGGTATTCATCCACATCTGCCAGCATCTTGCCTTCGATCTCATACTTCGCGACGTCCCGCTGGACGACAGTGCCGTCCTTCAAGGTGACATCTTCATTCACGGCAGCGGTGATGCCATAAGTAGCCCGGCCAAACACAGCGGTGCCGTCAGCCGCGGTGAGCATGGTGGCGCGCTCATCGTTCGTTTTGATCGTGGCATCGGTGTTGAGCAGATCTCGCTTGAGCGCCTCCATTGACCCGTTGTAGAGGCTCGCTGGATCTCCCGCGCGCTTGAGCTGCTCCTCAAGGTTCGTGTTCTGCTTTTTGGCCTCCGCCAGCAGTTCGGTGAGCTTGGCGGTGGAGGTGTTCACCGCCGCTTCGACGGATGGATCATAGACAAGCTGGGCCTGCGCATTTGCGGACACCGCGCTCATGGCGATGCTGGCACTGATCAGTAACAAGCATGTTTTCATGGTGTTGGGGTGGCTTGAGTTTGTTTACTCGACGACTTCGATGACGGCTTTGCGCGGCTCGACGAGCACACCGTCGGTGGTCACATGTTCGGGAATGGGCACTTCGTAGTAGCGGCGCTGGAGATCTGGATTTCCGGCAGGGCGCTCGGCATCACGCTTCAGCCAGTAAAGCTCCTTGATGGAGTCACTGCGGCCTTTGTTATACCCATCGAGATACTTTTGACGGATCTCGTTTTTGGAGATGCCATCACTGATGGCGCCTGCGGCATAACCGGCGACGGCACCGGTGATGAGACCGGAGTTTTCCTCGAGGAAACCATCATCGTTGCTGCCGCTATTACCGCTGCTGTTGCCGGAATTGCCTGACGAGCTGTTGCCGCTGCTGCTGTTCTTGTTTTTGTTCAGCAGGTTGTCACCCAGCAGTGCGCCGATGAGGCCGCCGGATGCTGCGCCGAGCAGGCCTTTGTTCATGCCGCCTTCGGAGTTCGTGCAGGAGACGAGATGGGCGCTGAGGAAGAGGAGGGAGATGAGAGTGCGCGTTTTCATTTCTTCGACTTGGCTTGGCTGAGGATCATCTTGTAGGCGTCTCCGCCGTATTCTTTGAGCTGCTCGTTCTGCTTCTCGAAGGCCTCGCCCGAGGTCGCGGAGCAGAGGATCATTTCCTTCGAGGCCTGGTGCCTGCCGACGGCGATTTTCGGGCGGCCTGTGGCTTCGTGGTAATAGACAAAGGAGCCGTAAGGGTCCGTCTTCATCTCGGAGGGATCCGGGAAGGAGGTGACCTGGCGCTTCGTCACACTCGGGATGCGGAAGCCCTCGCTCATGCTTTCGACATCGCGCTGGTCAGGCTGCTTCAGCATGAACATGACGCGTGAGTTACCGACGACGGACGAGCGGACCGGATGGTCCTTGATGCGCTGGAACTGCTGGATGATGGAGAAGACCCAGCAGGAATACTTACGCATACGCTCATAGTACTCACGCGTGATGCGGTCACCGTCCGGCATGGCGAGGAAGGCGGAGAGCTCTTCCAGAATGACACGTTTACGAGTCGAGCGCGGACGGCGCATGATCTCCTTGCGCAGGTCATTGGTGATCAGGAAAGCGGCGACGGTGCGCAGCTCACGAGCGCTTTCAGGAATGTAGCTGAGTTCGAAGTGAACCACCTTGCCGCTGAGGTCCACATTGTTCACGCCATCCAGGATGGCACCGTAGCGGCCGGTGCGTGTCCATGGATCCAGAAGCATGTAGAGCAGAGCAAGATCTGGATGAGCTTTGCGCTGACGGCTTTCGAGATTCAGCAACTCCACGAACTGGCTGTGCGTGGGCATGTCCTCAGGCTTCATGAGGGTGTAGGCCATGCTCATGAGATCCCATTGATTACCCGGATCATTGAGGAAGTCCTCAATGCGTGCGTTATCCACGGTCATGCGGTTCAGCTCGGACGCGAGAGGCTCGCCATCCTGGAAGTCGGACCAGAAGTCCATCCAGGCATCTGCGAGCACGGTGCCCTGCGGCATCTTCTTTTTACGCCAGGCATCCGCGATGGCCACGCGGCGTGCGGCCTCCACACGAAGCTCGGCATTACGGCTGGCCCAGGTCTCAAACTGGTCGATGTAGATCCGCTCGATCTGCTTCGCGAGCAGCGCCTGACGCAGGCGATCTTTGTCCACATCGGGAGGTGGTCCGGCCATAAGGTGCGCCACGGAGGTGGCACCGCTGAGCTGGTCCGGACTAAGGGGAAGACCGCGTGTGTCGAAATAATTAAAGGTTAGGTTGCCGTTCGGCTGCACGATGATGGGCTTGCAGCCATACATGCGCGTGAAGAGATTGTAGCTCAGGCCTTCCTCGACGATCGCCGTGTAGTCATAATACGGCGCGGTCTGGGTGAGCAGGTCGATGGTGAAGACGGATTTACCGGCGCCGGAGGCACCGAACATGATGCCGTGCTCAGGACGCATGTTGCCTTCTTTACCCACGAAGGTGGTGCAGCCGACGAGAGCGCCACGAGGTCCGTCATAGATGGCTTCAGCCTCATCGAGATCACCTGTGGGTGTGCTGGAGATGGGCAGGAGATCCGCGAGGTTCACGTCCTCAACGTAGAGCTTGAAGTCGTTGTAGTTCGCCCATGTCCAGCCGGGCATGCAGAGCTGCCAGTAATTCCGCACGCTGGTGGGCAACGTGGGTTCATAGGACTGAGCGCCACCGAGCTTCAGGATGGAATTGCGGATGGCGGAGAGCTTGCTGGCGCAGTCATCCGGATCCTTGTCCCACACGCGCACGATGAGGTGCATGCGGTAAGGCACGACCTCGTTGGTGCTGAGGCGACGGATACGCGTGCGCAGCTTTTGCAGCGTGGCCTCAAGGGAAGGGGTGATCTTGCCACGCTCCAGGCGGGCTACTTTGCTTTCCGTGGCGACGCGGTCTTTTTCGACATCGCCCGCCTCGATGTTGCAGATGATCTGGTAGTCCAGGAAATCCAGCTGCGTCAGCGTGCGCATCATGCCGATGTAAGTGAACTTCGGCAGGGTCTTCACCACACAGATGCCCTGATAAAAACCGTCCAGCTTGAAGGTGGAACTGCCCATGCGCAGAGGCGAGGCTTCGCTGTTGAAGCACATCTCCGCGATGGTCTTGCTGGGATCGTAGATGTCGTCCAGCTTCAGCGCATCATTCTCAAAGGCGCTGGGATTGAAGTAGCGGTAAAAGGACTCGAAGTGGTCCATGTTTCCCATGGGAGAGACACGGCCGCCGAGGCTGCCGAACTGCTGGCGGAGAGCTTCCTCGAGCTCGTTCTGCTCACGCTTCGCGGCTTGCAGCAGCTCTTCATAATACGGGCGGCCTCCGCCCATGGCTTTGCCACCGAGGCGTGAGGTGAAATAGAACTGCAGATGCTCGCGGCGCAGTTTGTGATCTTTGATCTTCTGATCGTAGCGGTTGTAGCGCTCCTCGCGGTTGCGGGTGGACCAGCGGTCCTGCGGGAGTGTTTCGGTCTTCTCGCGATAGCGCTCCAGCTCCTTGCGGTAGTCACTGTCCACGCTCCAGGCCACCTGCATGCGCAGTTCCGGGCGCACCATGCGCAGCAGAACGCGGAGGTTGTCTTCCAGAGACATGAGCCAGGAGGCATCCGTGTTTTCGGTGTCCGGCAGCTCGACATTGTAGCCCTTGCCGATGGCGCCGCCACGCTGGAGACCGCGGTAGATGATGAGATCCTCGTCGAGGTAGGAGTTGATGAAACGTGCCATCCTGGAGGAGGGTCAGACTTGAGATTCCTTGTTCTTCGGATCCTGCACCCAGTCGAGGGCGAGGGGTTCCACCTGCCGGGGCGAGAAGTAAGATGCGCCGGAGGCCTTGATGATGAGCCACTCACCGAGCTCCACGTCATAACTGGGCGGCTTTCCCTGCTTCAGGCCGAAGCAGTAGAGGGAGACGAGCACGATGGGAATGGCCGCGCCGATGACCGCCGCGGGCATGTTGGGCGGAGAATCGCCCGCGAACCTGCGGAAGATCATGAGCGCCAGCCCGAGCGCGAACATGAAGAAGAGGGCGTTCAGGCCCTCAAAGCCGGCGATGCCCTGCTGGGTCTCGCGGCCTTCATTCGTCTCGTGCAGGCGGATGCCTTGGTGCTGGTCGGCTGCCATGATGGGATGGAGTGGGGAGCCCTGATGAGCCGCCGGGGCTCATCAGGGTCTTGAAAGCCCGAGAATTGAGTTGGGTCTAACCAATTACGGGGTGGCGCCGCCCATGTTCACCTGCTCGGTGCTGTCCGAACCGGAGTTGCCGGCATTGAACATCACTTTCACGATGACGAAGGAGAGGCCGCCAATGCCAGCGCCCACCAGGCCGTAAAGCACGCGCTCGGTCTGGCCCATCATGAACATCACGGCTGCGAAGAGCAGGCCGCCGAAGGCGAGCACGAGGCCGACCATGTTCAGGATGCTGACGATGCTGCTCATGTTGCCAGCGAGGGTTTGTTCCGTGCCGGTCTGAGCCAGAGGCATGGTGAAGCGCAGGATGTTTGCGCCAAATGTTGCGACTGCGATAGGGTTCATGGAGGAGTAGTTTGTTGTAGTGTATCTTGGTAGCTCCCGGGCTTGGATGCCGTTTGCTGCTGGGGGTTAGCCGGAGTGCGGAAGGCTGTGACAAACTTTTGTTCCGGACGCCGTGGGGCCAGGGCGGCCAGGCTGCCGCCGGGGGCGCGCCGCAAACCTGACGGTTGATTTTCTTGCCACAGGGCGGCGCGTGGTTAAGGCGCGGGAAGCTCCCCCTATGATTCGCGTCTTCCTCCTCCTCGCCGCACTCGCCAGCACGCTCACCTCCTGTGCCAGCCGGCAGTTCTATGACAAGATTTCGACCGGCAAGATCGTCGGCAATCCCTACATGAAGTGGGAGGAGCCTAACAAATTTGAGTTGGAGAACAATGTGGACCGGCTGTTTGCCTTCCAGCGCTGGAACGGCGAGATCATCTGCCCGCACCCCATCAAGACGGACGGTGGCAGCATCCCGCGAACACTGTGGAACCGGAAGGGATACTCGCCATGGACGTATGCGCCAGGTTACCTGATCCACGACTGGCTGTATGAGGCGAACCGGCGCAAGGTCCCGGCGGGTGTGTCACGTGATGGAAAGGCGCTCTACTATGACAAGGAGAAGGCGGACTGGATTCTCGCTGAAGTCATCAAGACGCAGATGGAAGGTGACTGCAAAGCCTACAAGGATCCGAATCCTGCGCGGCTGCTGGCCATTCACTGGGCGGTGAAGCGCTTTGGCATGCAGGCCTGGAACGGCCAGCCGACGCTGGTGGAGGACTCGCTGTTCACACCCCTGCTAGGCACGGCCGTCAGCAACCTGCCTTTGATCCCGGCTCTGAACAAGATACAGAGTGAGATCGCACCGACACCTGACAAGCCGGATGTGCTGGCGGGTTCGACCTCGCCGTATTGGGAGTCGCCGCCGTGAGGTGCGGGTGCGGGATTCATTGAACACGCTGAAGCGTGAACAACGTACGGCTGCGGCGCGGCTTGTGAGAGGCTAAGCAGGTCTGAAAGTCAGTGCTGGCCTAACTTATGATATAACTTGGTCATGCTTTCCACGCTGCGGCAGGCGATGGCGGTCTCGGCGAGGATGACGGCGACGTCGAGGCGGTTGATCTTCACGCCCTGGAGCAGCTTGTCCCAGGAGGTCTTCTCCATGCGGGAGAGGGTTTTGACTCCGATCAGCAGCGGCAGGGCCGTGGCGTAGCGCAGCTTGGCATCCGCGACGTGCCTGATGTAGTCGAGACCGCAGTCGAGATGACCACGGCAGACGCCCAGCCAATGCTGCCAGGCGGGCTGGAGGATGCGTGAGTCACGCTGGACCTCTTCAGGTGTGAAGCCGGGCAGATAGCAGCGGCCGTCCTGAATGTCCTCACCGATGTCACGGAGGATGTTGATGAGCTGGAGTCCTTTGCCAAAGCGCGCGCCCAAGGTTTTCATCTGCTCGAGACTGACGGCGGGATCCAGAGAGGCGGGTTTTTCAATGGCGCACATCTCGGTCCAGAACTCACCCACACATCCGGCGACCAGCCAGGTGTATTCATCCAGCTCGGCCTCGGTTTGCAGGCAGCGCAGCGAGCCATCAGCAGGGAAGCGCTGGATGTCGAGACGCTGGCCGTGGATGATGCGCTGAAGCACCTGCTGGATGGCATGCAATGGCGCGCCCTGCATGGTGCCCAGCCAGGCGAGACCATCCGCAAAGCGCTCCATGAGACGGCGCTCGGCCTCGTCACTCTGATGAGCAACGAAGTCGGCGGTGATGCGTTTGGTGAGATGGGCTTTGACGTCGTCAGAACCGCCTAGAACGAGGGATTCGAAGTCGTTGAGGCATTCGATGCGAACTGTGGCAGGCACGCTGGCGGTATCGGCGATGGTATCAGCGGTGCGTGCGAGAAGGTAGGCCAGTGAGATGGGTTCCCGCAGTTCCTGGGGCAGAGCCTTGAGTGTGAGGTAAAAGGAGCGTGAGACGCTGGCGAGAAGCTGGCCGCCAAGTTCGCGTTCGTGATGGGATTCGTCAGACATGGAGGAAGGCTGGGGGCTGCTTAGCGGCGCTTCTCCGCTCTGTATTTGGCGATCAACTCACGGATCTTTCCGGCACGGTTTTCAGGGTTCGGATGGGTGCTGAGCATCTCGGGCTGGTGGCTGCCTTTGGCCGCATTTGCCAGCACCTCCATGACGGCGATCATGCCTTCGGGGTCGTAGCCTGCTTCGATGAGGAAGCGCACCCCGAGCGCATCAGATTCGAGCTCGTCATCACGCCCGAACTTCATGATGCGCATCTGGGCGATGGTCTGGCCGATCTGTGCTCCGGCATTGCTCTGCCCATCCGAGAGCAGCACGCCGACTCCCTGCCCGATGCCACTCCAGAGACCTGAGGAGGCCATCTGCTCATTCGAGTGACGACCGACGACATGACCGATCTCGTGACCGAGCACACCGGCGAGCTGGTCTTCCGTTTTCAGCAGTCGAAACAGGGCCTCCGTGATGAAGATCTGGCCGCCGGGAAGGGCGAAGGCATTGATGGTCTGATTGTCCGCCAGGAGATGAAAGTCGAACTGGTAGGGTGTCTGCCGCGCGAGTGTGCTCTGCACGAGCTTTTGGCCCACTTTGTCCACCTGGGCCTGCCCTGCGGCATTGCGTGACTGGCCACCCATCTCACGGATCATGCCGGGGGCGGACTGCAGGCCGAGGGCGATCTCTTCCTGCGGTGTCTCAAACTTCAAACGCTGGGTGCGACCGGTGAACTCATTTTCATAAGAGGTGGTGCCCATGTAGTGGAAGACCACGCTGCCGCCGATAATGAGCAGCGCCATGAGGATGCGCGGATGACAACCGATGCCACGGCGCTGCTGTGGCTCACCATAGTAGTTCCGCGGACCACCGAAGAGACGATCAAAGAGGGATTTCATGCCGCAGATCGTATCGGGGCATGAAGTCCCGATCAAGAGACGAGTCTGGGGTGTTCCACGACTTTACGGGGCCTTGCGCCGCAGCAGCGCGGCCTTGGTGAACTGCTGCGGACTGCCACACCAGCGCCCGCCAAGATCTGGCAGGAAGGCCAAGCCCTGCTCATCCTTCGATCCGGCGACTGGAGCTGTGAAGGCGGTCTTGACGGCGCTGTTGGCCGCTCCCGGGGTGGGCTTCTCACTCCATCCCCAGGTCTTGCCATCCGGTGCGAGGGCGATGGAGGCATCCGTCGGGAAGGCCCGCCATGGCGTCTCGAAGTTCTGACAGATGTGGCCTCGAGGATCACACCACTGAAGGCGCGCCGAGGTGCCTTCCAGGTTGAAGGTGATGAACATGTGGCTCGACGAAGGCGTGGCGTGATTGCGGCAGATCAGCACACGCCGCTCCCCAGGCTGAAGAATGGAACTCATGCCTTCAGGCACACGGCTTGGCAGCAGCCAGTCCTGGGAGTAAAAGCGCCGGGTGGAGTCCTGCACGACCATCTGCCTCATGTGATAACCCACGATGTCGATGGGGGCGGCGGAGGTATTCATCACCTCGATCCAGTCGGGACTCTCCTCACCTGCGACCAGTGTGGCGCTGTTCTTCGCCTGGATCTCGGTGATCAGCAGCGGCTGCGCCACGTGGGGACCCACCCAGGCCTGATAGTCCATGGGGCGCCCGGAGACCCAGGTGAAAGGTGTGTGTCCGTCATCTTGCTGAGCATGGGCCGCGAGCCAGAGGGGGCTGTTGAATTCTTTCTCGGCGAGCAGCCGCATCACCTCTGCCTGCTCACTTTCAGAGTGGATCTCGGCAAAGGTCCAGCCAGGCAGCTTGGCGACTGCCAGAGGAACCAGCGGCCAGCGTGTCTTGATGTGGAGGACGGCCCATTCTGAGCTGAGCGGGATGATGGACTCCTCCGGCTTTTGCAGGGCGGTCATCTCCCCCACCGAGGGCTGCGCGGTGGAAACGTGCGCATGCGGGCGGTTGACGAGGAATTTGTTATTCAGCGCATCCAGCAAGTAGATGAGGCCCATGCCGACGATCACGCAGGTGACCATGGAGGTGATGGGCTTGCTGATGATGGCACGCTGCACGAGCGGCGTGCCCATGCGCATCAGCGAGGAGGCGAGAGCGGCGCGCATCTCCAGCGCTGTCTGGAACCGGTCCGCCGGATTTTGCATGAGCGCGCGGCGGATGATCCTGTCCACGTGTGAGGGCGTGCCGCAGGTCTTGGACGGCGGGTCAAAGACGCCCGCCGGAAGCTGGCCGGTGAGCATTTCATAGAGCGTGACGCCGAGGCTGAAGATGTCTGAGCGGTGGTCCGGCACGGTGTCCTTCCGCCGGTGCTCTGGAGCGGTATAACCAACGGTGCCGAGAAAGCCGCGGGTGCGCGCGCTGGTGGTGGTGTTTTGGGCCAGCGAGCTTTTGGCCAGTCCAAAGTCAGCCACCCGCACGAAACCGCGCTGGTCGATGAGGATGTTGCTCGGCTTGATGTCACGATGAATGATGCCGCGCTCATGAGCGTAGCCCAGCGCCTCGCAAACCTGCGCGGTGATGTTGAGCGCGCGTGATGCGCCGAGACTGTCACGACGGATGATGTCCAGCAGCGAGACACCCTCCACAAACTCCATGACGATGAAGTGATGACCCGCGAGCGTGATGCCAAAGTCATAGACGGTGACGATGTGCGGATGCTGCAGGCGTGCGAGCAGCTGGGCCTCCTGCTGGAAGCGCTGCATGAAGCCCTCATCATCCACGAGTTCTGGCGGCAGGATCTTGATGGCGACGCGCCTCTGCAGGGAAGTCTGCAGCGCCGAGTAGACGGCGCCCATGCCACCGCGATCAATGTAGCGGAAGCTTGTGTACCCCGGGAAGTAGGGCTCAAGCGACTCAGCTGACGGAGGCTCCCAATCCGTGGACCGGCCACCCAGCACCCCGTCCATCAAGCCAATAGGATTCAGCCCGGCCAGCCGATGATCGGAGGAGCCAGGTGTCTTTTTGGGCTGAGGAGTCGGAGCGTAATCAGACATCGAGAGTGAGGTGACTATCTGGAATGTTGCCACTTCAGAAAATCAAAAGGGCGGGGAGAACATGACTTGGGTACGCAGACGGCTGGAGACTGTGACAGTTAAAATTTTTCGTCACATTGCTCTCGTTTGTTGCCGTCCGCATGGTGCTGCCCGATAGGTACTGAATGCCGACGAGTTCTGTCACACAACATGGAGCCTTTCCGATGACACGTTGGAGCGTGGTTGTGGCTTTGCGTGATGGAGGAGATCCGATCCAGGGCCGTCTCGCGCTCGAAGAGCTGTGCAAAATTTATTGGAGACCGATCTACTCCTATGCGCGCTACCAGAATATATCTCCTGCGGATGCAGAGGATCTCACGCAAAGCTTTTTGAGTTTCGTTTTGGAGAAGGACCTCTTTTCTGCCGCAGATGCTGGATTGGGTCGAATGCGTAATTATCTCCTCACGGCGTTTGGCCGCCACATCAAGCACTGGCAGCGACAAGCCAATGCGCTCAAGCGTGGAGGCGGGCGCGAGGTGCTTTCCATCGAGGCTTCCATGGCAGAGGACGAGATTGCCATCCAGCCAGTGGATCATCGGACGCCTGAAGCGAACTACCAGCGTCTCTGTGCCTTGCGCATCATTGAAGCTTCCATAGAGCAACTGGCTCGCGAACAGGAGGCTGCAGGGAAGGGGGCGCAGTTTCAACTGCTCCGGACGCGCCTTGATCCCTCACAATCCGGATCTGGAAATGATGCGGAACTGGCCCGCCAGCTGGGCATGTCACATGATGCGGTGAGGCAGTCCGTGTCACGGCTTCGCAAACGCTTTCGCGAGGTGATGAAGGAGATCGTGGCGAGCACGCTGAGCGCGCCGACGGAGGACAGTGTGAACGAAGAACTGGCTGCCCTGCGCAATGCGCTGGTGGGTTGAGCAGTTTTCAAAACTGAGAGGGCATGACATCCTTGTCAGGTGAATCGTGATGCGTGGAGGCTAGGTGTCCTAGGATTGAAACGATAGGTAACTGGAAATGACTGAGTGAAATGGTGCGAGGGATGCTATCGACATTCATCGGCGGTTTTATTTAAAGACGTCCCAATAAAGCTCCAGCACCCGCCGTTGTGGCTTTGACTCTCTCCAAGTCGCCCCATGAACATGCACTTCAAATCCGGTCTTGCCCTTGTCTGCCTTGCGTTCGCCACCTCGCTGAGCCCCGCTCAGGATGCCAAAAAGGAAGAGCCTTCCGCCTCAGTCATCACCGATCCGGATGATGCGCTGAAGGACATCCCCCGTGATGTGATGGGTGACCTGCGACCTGGCTCCCGCCAGATGATGGATGCGGCGGCGAAGGCCAGCATGCAGGCCGCCAAGAATGCGGAAGGGAAGACAGGCACCTTCAAATTCAATGTGCGTGCGGTGGAGAAGTTCCAGCGTCCGGATGCGCCGGATGTGACGCGTTACCGCATCCTGTCGGTCATCGACACGACCCGCGCCTCGGGTGTGCAGGTCAATGTGCATCTCATGGCCGTGCTGGATCTGAGCGAGCATGAGAAGGCCGCGAAGATCGGCACGGGCAGCAAGATCACGCTTACCGGGAAGATCAGCAACGCGGAGATCCTGGGGCGCCAGAAGGCCGAGCTGCACATCGACCTGATGGATGCGAAGATCAAATGAGGCAGCCCCAGACACGCTGAAGCGTGAACAACATACTTTAGGCGAGCAGTTTGGGGACGAGCTCGCCGTGGACATTGGTCAGGCGCATGTCCAGGCCCTGGAACTTCACGGCCAGCTTCGTATGCTCAAAGCCTAACAAATGAAGCAGTGTGGCATGCAGGTCATGCACGTGCACGGGATCCCGGGTGACATTGAAGCCGAACTCATCACTCTCGCCGAGGGTGAGACCTGGCTTCATGCCGCCGCCGGCGAACCACATGGTGAAGGCATTCGGGTGGTGGTCGCGTCCGTCGCTGCCGCCTTGCACCATCGGAGTGCGGCCAAACTCGCCGCCCCAGATCACCAGGGTGTCTTCCAGAAGACCGCGCTGCTGCAGATCACGCACGAGGGCTGCGCTGGCCTGGTCCGTGAGTCCGCACTGCTGCTTCAGGCCACCGGTGAGGCCGCCGTGATGGTCCCAGGCCTCATGGAAGAGCTGCACGAAGCGCACGCCGCTCTCGATGAGACGACGGGCGAGCAGGCAGTTGTTGGCAAAGGAGGCCTCGCCTGGCTTCGCGCCATACATGTCGAGGATGTGCTTCGGCTCCTTGGAGATATCCATCACCTCCGGAGCGGTGTGCTGCATGCGGTAGGCGAGCTCAAAGCTGTTGATGCGCGCGGCGATCTCTGGATCTCCCACCGTGCCGAGGCGCTCCTCATTGAGCTGTTTGAGCGCATCCAGAGTCTGGCGCTGGGTGGTCTCGGTCACGCCTTTCGGGTTGTTCAGATAGAGCACGGGCTCGCCGCTGCTGCGGAAGGGCACGCCTTGATAAACCGTGGGCAGGAAGCCGCAGCCGAAATTGGAAAGACCGCCGCTGGGTCCCTTCTGGCCGCTCTGCATGACCACATAACCGGGGAGATCCTGGTTCTCGGTGCCGAGGCCATAGAGGGTCCATGAACCAAAGCTCGGACGGCCAAAGATCTGCGAGCCCGTGCTCATCAGGATCTGCGCAGGCGCGTGATTGAAGGCATCCGTCTTCATCGAGCGCACAATCGTGAGCTGATCGGCAATCTTCGCGGTGTGCGGCAGGAGTTCGCTGATTTCAGCGCCGCTCTGGCCATGCTTCGCGAACTTGAATTTCGGTCCCAGGAGCTTGCTGTTCGGATTGATGAAGGCAGCGCGATAGCCTTTCAGCAGGTCTGCAGGTGGCAGCTTTCCGTCCCACTTGGCGAGCTCGGGCTTGTTGTCGAAAAGCTCGAGGTGGCTCGGGGCGCCGCCCATGAAGAGATAGATGACCCGCTTGGCCTTCGCCTGATAATGGGGCTTTTTCGTGGCCAGCGGACTGACAGGCGCTGGTGCTGCCTGGCCCGAAGAGCGCATCATGTCCAGCGCAGCCAGAGAGGCCATGCCCACGCCGCACTCCTGGAAAAACCAGCGGCGGGTGAGATAGCGGGCATGCTCAGTCTGAAGGTCACGGAGGAGGCTCATGGAGGCGAATTTTGGAGGATACCAGCATTCGCACACGAATGAAGTTCTCTTTCGTCCTGGGTAGGCAAAGCCATGTCGTCATGCCGGATTATGCAAAGAGGGGTTTCCCTGATGCAGGCAGTATTCTTGTCGTGGCAGGATGGACAGGATGTGGTGCGATGACATGCGTTGTGATTACAACATTGCCGTTTGGTAACTTTAAACTCACCCGAACGGGGGACAACGAAACTCTTCAATTCATTGAGGCCTAACGCCAAAAATAATAGCGTTATGGCAAACCAACCACCCAACCAAAATTGCGGACGTGTACGTTCGCGCTTCACCACTCTGGTGCGTTCCGCCGCGCTAGCGCTCTCTCTCATCGGCGGTGCTCTCGCGGCTGCACCGGCCAATTTCCAATCCGGATCCCTGAGCATCACGCAGGCGAACTCGACCACCTGGACGACGGTGAATTTCACCCGCACCTTTGCCGCCGCTCCGGTGGTGGTCATGGGGCCGGCGACAAAGGCGAATGGAGATCCGCTGGTGATGCGCGTGCGCAATGTCACCAACACAAGTTTCCAGTATCAGGTGGATGAGTGGGACTATCTCACAGGAGATCATGCGGCTGAGACGGTGCATTATCTGGCGCTCAGCGAAGGCTCGCATGTGTTCGGCACGCAGCGCTGGCAGGTGGGCCGTCTGTCCACGGTGAACCGCACGGCATCGAGCGTGACACTGACAGGCTTCACAGCCGCACCAGTGGTGCTGGCGCAGGTGGAGTCCACGGTGAACACGATCGCCGCGAACAATCCACGCGCGCTGAAAACCCGCATCGCCAGTGTGACCTCCACGGGCTTCCAGGTGAACCTGGAAACGCAGGAGTCCTACACCACGGCCCTCTCGAATGAGAGCATCGGCTACATCGCGGTGTCGGCAGGCACGGGCTATCTCGATGGCAAGGTGCTGAGCGCTGTCACCACCTCTGCGGCCACGACCGATGCCTTTGGAACCCTCACGTTCCCGGCTTCCCGCACCAACCCGATCTTCATCGCCCAGGCACAGACGAAGAATGACACGAATCCTGGCGAGCTGCGGATGCAGTCCCTCAGCACCACCAGCGTGCAGGTGCAGTTCCAGGAGGAGACCTCCTCCAGTGCCGATGTCACTCACACCGCTGAAGCGGTTGGTTACATTGTCCTCGGTGACATGAATGGCGAAGTGGCTGCGAAGGTGGAAGTGGGTGACCTCAATGTCACCCAGGCCAGCGCCACGACCTGGACGAAGGTGAACCTGGCGAATGCCTACACCACACCAGTGGTGGTGATGGGGCCTCTCTCCTACACCAACAGCACCTCGCTGACGATTCGCGTGCGCAACGTGCTCGCGGTGGATGCTGCGAATGCCAACAAGGGCAGCTTCGAGTTCATCGTGGACCGCTGGGATCATCACAGCGGCCAGACGCACAACTATCTGGAGCACCTCAGCTACATCGTCGCCGAGTCCGGCACGCACGCCGTGGGCGGTGTGGTGTGGCAGGCTGGCCGAACCAGCAGTGTGACACAGACCACGAGCACGCAGAGCCTTTCCACCTCCTTCCCGAATGCCCCGGCGGTCTTCGCGCAGGTGGCGACGACCACGGATGCAGATGCCTGCCAGGCACGCGTGAGCGCCGTGACAGCCACCAGCTTCGGCATTGAACTTGATGAGTCCGAAATCGATGCCGACGCCCATGCGGGTGAGACGGTCCACTGGATCGCCATGACCCAGGGCAGCAGCAATTTCTTCACGACCGGCATGCGCTTCCAGGCCGGACAGATCACGAACAATGACAGCTCCTTCCGCAAGGTGACCTTCAGCCGTGCGCATGCAGATCCCTTCATCTTCGCTTCCATGCAGACCAAGGTGGATGCCGACCCCGCCACCATCCGCTGGCAATACTTGTTCGGCGACCGCGTGAATATCGTGGCCCAGGAGGACAACCACCCGCTGCAGTTCGGCGAGGGCACGGTGAACAACACGCACAGCTCGGAGACCACCGCGTTCCTGGTCGTGCAAGGTGCTGCGGATGTGGATGAGGATGGTGCTCCTGATACCTGGGAAACCGCGACGGTGGGCAACCTCACCACCATCAATGGTGCCGCTGATGACGATGGTGACGCCATGACCAACCAGCAGGAGTATCACAACCGCCTCGATTTCGCGACCTCCAGCAACTACACTGTCTTCACAGGCGGCACGATCACGGTGGGCAATGCAGCGACGAATGCGTATGAAGTGAATGACCGCACAGCTGGCACGATCGCCAGCACGAGCGCCCGCTATCGCTTCACACGCACCGGAGCCTTCGCGCCGCTGACCATCAACTTCACGGTCGCGGGAACTGCTACCACGGACACGAATCGTGCTCCAGCCAGCGCGACTGATTACACGCTGTGGACGGCCAACACAGGCGGCACGCAGCTCACGACCTCCATCGCGCTGCCGGTGGAAGCCCAGAGCGTGGATGTGTACGTGCGGCCGACTGTGACGGCTGGATCACCGGATGGTGATGGGCTGGAAGAGTATCCAGAAGGTCTGCGCATCACGCTCGGCTCCAATGGATCCACCTACGTTGTAGGCAGCACCACGACCTCAGTGGTGATCATTTATGATGCGCAGAACATTCCTGCCAATGAGCGCCTCTTTGTCGGTCCCTTTCTGGCGCAGGGTGCTGCTGTGACGAGTGCTTACGGCTATGGCACCATCATCGTGAACGGCACGCACAATGCAGCACGCATCTCCACGACCTTCAATGGTCTCACCACGCCGCAGACGGACATCGACGGCAGCCATGTTCACTATTCGAACAGCGGCTCTGCGAGTCCGATCGCTCATGGCACAATCATCTACGGTGATCCTGATGGTCTGCCCAACGGTCCGCTGGTCGACTATCCCTGGACCATTGTGGACAGCGCAGGGGTCAAGGGACAGCAGATCATCGACGCGATCTACCGCAATGTCACCGGGGTGAACCTGTATGTGAACGTTCACACCAACCGCTATGCCAGTGGTGAAATCAAAGCGGACCTGACGCTGCAGACTGGCTCACCCCTTCCGCCTCCGGTGCCGACCAGCCCAACTCTGGAGAACCTGACGACCGATGAAGAGGTGCGCCGCGAGTGCGCACGCTTCCTGACCCAGGCCACCTTTGGTCCGACCGAGGCTGAGATCACCGCTCTCTACAACACCATCGCCACGCCGAAGACCACGGCCACGAACCGCATTGCTGCCTTCTCGGCCTGGATTGATGACCAGTTCTCCTCCACCCGGGATCAGACCACGCTTTATGACTACAACTATGCGGCTGACCAGCAGGAGTGGGCGCTGATTGGCGCGCAGCCCCTGCTCGACTCCGGTGGGACTGCGGTGGGCTTCCCGCCTAACAATGCAGCTGACTGGCAGAAGTGGAGCAGCACGGTGGGCAGTCCGCCGATCCCAGCCGGACGCAACAAGGAAAGCTATGATCCGGATAACAAAAACCGTCGTCACGCCTGGTGGATGATCGCGAATGACTCGCACGACCAGCTCCGCCAGCGTGTGGGCTTCGCCCTGGAGCAGGTCTTCGTGGTGTCAGATCGTGAGGGCACCGTCAGCTCCCGTGCTTACGGCCACTCACGCTACTATGACATGCTGACGGACTTTGCGGATGGCATCCGTCATCTGCAGCCACCAGGCAGCCCCAGTGCTGTGCCGCCCATCGTCACCAGCTACAGCAGCGCGAACGGCAGCAGCATCACGATCCGCCAACTGCTGGAAGACGTGAGCAAGCACCCGATCATGGGCAAATACCTGAGCCACCTGAAGAACCAGAAGGCCCAGGGCACCGACACCAATGGCAATGGCGTGCTGGATCCGAACGAGATCACTCTCTCCCCGGATGAAAACTACGCTCGTGAGATCATGCAGCTCTTCTCCATCGGCCTGCTGGAACTGTGGGACGACGGCACGCTGAAGCTGCAGAGCAACGGCCAGCCGATCGCCACCTATGACAATGATGACATCAAGGAGCTGTCCAAGGTGTTCACCGGCTACAGCTTTGCGCTGGTGCAGAACAGCAGCGCGAACAACTACGTGCCGCCGATCAACCAGGCCAGCTTTGGCAATGCCAGCGAAGGCGCCGAGTACTTCCATCCGGGCTATGAAAACCCGATGAAGAACTTCGTCACCTATCATGACGAGGGTGTGAAAGCCTTCCTCAGCGCGAACCTGCCTGCCTATGTGGATGCCACGCCGACCACGGCTGAGCGTGAAGCCTACGCGGAGACGGAGCTGGATACGACGATGGATGCCCTGTATAACCACAACAACAGCGCGCCCTTCCTGAGCAGCCGGCTCATCCAGCGCCTGACCACCAGCAATCCGAGCCGTGGTTACATCTATCGTGTGACCCAGGCCTTCAAGGACAGCAATGGTGCCACGGCCGGCGGTCTGCGCGGCAGTCTGCCTGCCGTGGTGAAGGCCATCCTGCTGGACTACGAGGCCCGCACGATGAAGAACGTGGATCCTCAGACGATCAACGGCAACACCTCCGTCAATGTGGGTTATGGCAAGGTGAAGGAGCCGATCGTCCGCTACCTCCAGGTGCTGCGCGCCTTCGGTGCCCGTTCCCAGATCGACATGGATGAAGCCAGCCCGAACACCAACGACCTCGTGGGTTACGGTTATCTGGCCAGCCAGGCTGACAACTTCCCCGGTGGCGCCACCCAGCTCCGCTATGGCGGCACCGGTGGTGTGCTGGGCCAGACGCCGAACAATGCCCCAAGCGTGTTCAAC
Organism: Prosthecobacter gellanilyticus; assembly: GCF_007992435.1. Classification (GTDB taxonomy): domain Bacteria; phylum Verrucomicrobiota; class Verrucomicrobiia; order Verrucomicrobiales; family Verrucomicrobiaceae; genus Prosthecobacter; species Prosthecobacter gellanilyticus. The sequence continues at coordinate 162,131 of NZ_BKAG01000007.1, forward strand.
TGGTATCTGCCCGACTACACTCCCGGCGGACGTGTGGCAGCGGCGGGCCTCGTGGCTCCTGAGCTGCAGATCCTGACGGAAAACATGGTGGTGCAGAACATCAACTATCATCGCCAGATTGATTACTCCTCCATCGTGGATCCTGCGGCAGCGCTGCCAGGCGGCCAGGGCACCACGAACCTCATCGGTGACACGGCTGGTACTCAGGACGGCGTCTTCGTCGACCTTGGCGGCATTGTGACGGACTACATCACCAACCGCGAGACGGTGGGTGCCACGGAAGTCTCTGCCTGCACCTACCTGGTGGACCGCCTGGATGCGCTGCTCTGCTCGGGCTCGCTGAAGGCGAAGTATGGCGCTGCCTACACCTCCACAGCCGTGGATCCACGCAGCATCATCATCAACCAGCTCTCCATCATCGCTCCGGACGCGCCGCCAGTCTCCAAAGCCAATGGCGGCAACCGCGTGAGAGCCGCGGTGTATCTCATCACCAGCTCGCCCGAGTTCATCGTCCAGAAGTAATCTCCGCCCCACATCGAAACACCTAACCACTGATCATTATGAAGAACAAAAAGCATCAGGACCACTTCGACACACGGCGGAATTTCATCTGCCGCTCCGCCTGCGCCAGCCTCGGCGTGACGGGCATCGTCAACACGCTCGCGCACCTGAACATGGTGCAGGGTGTGATGGCGCAGGCCGCGCCGACGGACTACAAGGCGATCATCTGCCTCTTCCTCTACGGAGGCAATGACTCCAACAACATGCTCGTGCCGCTGGACGGCACGGCGCGAACCAATTATGAGTCAGCGAGGCCCGGCGGCGCGACACCGCACCCGATTCATATCCCGGTGACTGGCACCGGGGCCGCGCTGGCGCTGACGGCGCCGAGCGGCGGTTTCGGCCAGACCACGGCGACGTCCTTCGGCGTGCATCCCAACATGACGAACGTGCAGGGCATGTTCAACAGCGGCGACCTGGCCTTTGTGGCCAACGTGGGCACGCTGGTGCAGCCGATCACCCGCACGCAGTATATCGCCGTGCCACGCACCACACCGGTGCCACCGCAGCTTTTCTCCCACAGTGACCAGCAGCTTCAGTGGCAGAGCAGCCTGCCGGACCGTCCTTTCCAAAACGGCTGGGGCGGACGTGCCGCGGATGTGCTGACGGCAGCGGGAGCGAACCCCAACTCGTCGGTGTCGATGAACATTTCCATCGCAGGACAAAACTCCTTCCAGGTGGGTTCCAGTGTCATCCAGTATTCCATCGGCACCACCGGTGTGGTGGGGCTGAGCGGATACAACAGCGGCACGAACACTTACGCGAACGGTGCGAACTACGGAACGATACCGCCGACCTACAACAACAATGACCAGGGCCGCACCCTGAAGGCTTTTGACACCATCACCAAGCTCGCGCGCATGCAGCTCGGGGTGGGGGACAGCATCTACCAGCATCACCTGGAAGAGGGGTATAACAACGTGATGCAGCGTGCTCGTGACAACGAGGCGATCGTGGGCACCGCGCTGAGCGGCGCGACCACGGCGATCGACACGGCCTTCACGAATGCCTTCGGCGCTGGCGTGACGCTGCCGGATGTGGCGAACCAGCTCAAGATGGTGGCGCGCCTCATGCAGGGCCGCACCGACCTGAGCAACAACCGCCAGATCTTCTTTGTGAGCATGGGCGGCTATGACACGCATCAAAACCAGCCCACGGATCATGGCAACCTCATGGGGAACCTGGACAAGAGCCTGAAGGGCTTCAAGGACGCGATCGAGGCCATCGACCCAGCTCTCTGGAATGACACGCTGCTCTTCACCAGCTCTGACTTCACCCGCACGCTGCAGCCGAATGGCAGTGAGACCTCCTCCGGCACGGATCATGGCTGGGGCGGTCACCAGATCGTCATGGGCGGGCCTGTGATCGGCCAGCGCATCTACGGCAGCTTCCCGGACCTCGCCCGTGCCACGAGCCAGGATGTGGACAGCAACCGCGGCCGCTGGATCCCGACCCTGGCGGTGGACCAATACGCCAGTGTGGTGGCGAAGTGGTTCATGAGCCAGGGCACCGGCTATGTCTCCGGCCTAACCAGCAATGATGTCACCACGGTCTTCCCGAACCTGGGCCGTTTCCAAAGCGTGAGCACGATCCCGAGCAACCTCGGGTTTGTGGACTTCACGGTCTAACCATTCCTGCCAAAAGCTATGTCGCGCCGCATGACATTGTTGAGGCAGGCCGCTTTCGTCGCCCTGCTGGCTGTCATCCTGTTCGCAGGATGGTGGCTGGCGGGCGATGGAGACGTGGCCGGCACTTCGACTTCTTCATCGGAGGCCACGCTGCGCGCGAAAGGTCCGCAGGATGCCGCTTTCTGCGGCCCTCTGGCCCAGCCGCGCCCGCCGCCACCGGTGGAGAGTCCCTTTGGAGTCCATCTCTTTGCCACCACACCGCTGGGTGTGGTGTACCCGATGCGCGGGGCCTTCGAGATCATTCATGATCTCGGGCTGCCCGAAGCCCTGGCTGAAAAAGCAGCCAAAAAGCCTGCGAATGAAACCGCTTATGATGACGTGCAGAGCGTCGGCATTTTGCTGGAGGAGTTCCGCCGGGCTTTTGGGGCGATGCCGACAGGTGAGTTGAATGACGAGATCGTCCGCCGGCTCCAGGGGGAGAATCCCAAGGGCATCGCCGTACTGCCGAAGAGTCATCCGGCGATCAATCCTGACGGCGAGCTGATCGACCGCTGGGGCACACCGTATCGATTTCATCCCGAAAGCGCCTGGGAGACCACCGTCCGGTCCGCAGGCCCTGACAAGAAGATGTGGACGGCCGATGACATTCTCAGCGAGAGCGTCAGCGCGGATGTGGTGCTGAAGTGAGTGCTCGTTGTGTCATGAGTCAGCGTGTGAGGAGGCACACGCTGGCTCGTGAACTGCGTGCCGGCAGGATGTGATTCCGCAAGGCCGAGGGTTGACCTTTGGCCCTGGATTATCCACGATCAGGTGATCGTGACCCCTTCTCCCGACTCTCCAGCGCCGCGCCTGCGGTGGTCCGGCATGACCCATGTCGGCCGCTACCGCCAAAACAACGAGGATTCCTTCCTCGCGCTGACCTATGATGCGCGGGAGGTGCACTACCTCGGGAAGGTGGGGGAGTCATCACTGGCGCAGGGAGACTTTGTGTTTGCAGTGAGCGATGGCATGGGCGGCGCGAAGTCCGGTGAGTTCGCCAGCCGCATGGTCGTCCAGCAGGTGATGCGGCTGATGCCGAGGAGCTACAAGCTGGCGGTGGAGGGCATCAACCAAGGCTTTGGCGATGTGCTGGAGGAGATCTGCCACCAGGTGCATGCGGAGATTTCCAAGATGGGGCGCATGTATCATGAATGTGCCGGCATGGGCGCGACGCTGAGCCTGGCGTGTTTTTCAACGGAATTCATGCACTTCGCGCATGTGGGGGACAGCCGTATTTATTACCTGCCCTCAGGGGGTTCCATGATCCAGGTTACGGAGGATCACTCGCACGTGGGCTGGCTGAGGCGTCAGGGAAAGCTGAATGAGCGTGAGGCACGCATGCATCCGGCGAAGAACCGGCTGGACCAGGCGCTGGGGGCAGGGCAGCAGAACGTGCGGCCGCATATTGGCTCCGTGCGCTATCAGAGCGGGGACCGCTTTTTGATCTGTTCAGACGGCATCACGGATGCGCTGTGGGATTTCCGGATTGCGGATCACTTGAGTGCTCCTGCGGATGAGAAGCCGCGGGCTTATAAAGTGGTGGAGCATGCGGTGGCGGAATCTGGGAGAGATAACTGCACGGCCATCTGCATTGAGGTGGAGTGAGGGAGTTCCTGGTTCTTTGTTCTTGGTTCCTTGTTGTTAAGGTAGAAAAATTTTCTGAAGGTTGTGCCTTGAGCCTGCTTCTTGCCGAAGGGCGGGTTTGGTGGCATGACGGGGGTGCTTTGAAACTTCATCTCCCGAATCATCCCACGCAGCTCTACCTGATCCGCCATGGCGAGGTGGAGGAGCGTTATCACAAGGTTTTTGGCGGCTGCCGGATCGACATGGGGCTTTCGCCGCTGGGTCATAGGCAGGCGAAAGCAGCCTCTGAGTGGCTGCGTGACACGCCGATGGATGCCATTTATGCGAGCCCGCTGAAGCGGGTGCAGGAGACCCTGGCTCCGCTGGCGGAGCGCACGGCCATGAAACCGGTGATCATTCCGGCACTGCGTGAGGTCGATTTCGGTGACTGGACCGGCTACCGCTGGGAAGGGGTGCAGGAGCACTTCGGTGTCAGCGCTTTTGACTGGCTGGAGATCATCGAGACCAAGGGCATCCCGCATGGCGAATCCGCTGCGGAGCTGGAGAACCGAGTGCAGCCTGCGCTGCTGAAGATCCTGCATGACAACCCGCACAAGCGTGTGGCGGTGTTTTGCCATGGCGGCATCATCCGTGTGATCTTGTCCCTGATGCTGGGGCAGCCGCTGCGGCACATGGCTCACTTTAACATTGAGTATGGCAGCATCAGCGTGGTGGAAGTGCAGCCGGACAAGAAACACGCGTTTGAGATTGAGCTGCTGAATTTTTGCCCGCCTCTGGTGGAGGTTTGAGGCCAAACTCCAAGCCTGACGACCGGTGCCCAACAAAAAGCCTGCCATCGGTGAAGATGGCAGGCTGTGGAAGCGGGTCAGGTCAGACCCGGTGAATGATTCAGATCAAACCGCTGCAGGTTCGGTGGAGGCGGACTCTTCCGAAGAGTCACGCTGGTCGCGATCACCACTGCCGATTGGCTTGGCACCGCTAAGCTGGAGCGGGCGGCCCATGAATTCTTTGCCGTGGAGTTCTGTGACGGCGCGGCGAGCTTCCTCGACGGTGCCCATGGTCACGAAGGCGAAGCCCTTGGAGCGCTGGGTGCGGCTGTTCACCACGACCTCGGCATTGCGGACGCTGCCGACGCCGTTGAAGAGCTCAAAGAGATCGCTCTCAGAAGCGTCGTAGGAGAGGTTGCCAACATAGAGGCGCTCCGTGGAGATCTCTCCTGGGTTTGGGGCGGCGGACTCACGACGTGGCTTCGGCTCGCGAGGCTCACGTGGCGGGCGAGGTGCACCGGAGGAGGAAGATGGGGATGAGGACCTGCCACCGGACAGCTGGCTGGTCGGGGCCGAGCGAGGGGCGACGGAGGGCAGGGAAGAAGGTTTGCCGAGAAGGCCGAAGCTGATGATGCTCAGGAACTTCTGGAAACCAGTCTGCTGGATGGAGGCGTTGCGCGGAGCGTTGGACGAGCGCTGGCCACCGGTGCTGGGGCCACTGCCGGTGCGTGGACGACGGCGGCGGCGGCGGTTTCCTTGATATGAATTGTCTGACATGGGGTGGGGTATCTGGGGTGCTGTGGGTTTCGTGGCACCACGCCAAGGGGCATGCTGGGGGCTGGTGGCCGGGACGACTGATCCTCCCGGACGACGGGCCGCGTTAGAAACCGCCCTTGCGGTTCCTCGCTGCCCCATCGGGTGCCGCAACAATGACTGGAGATGGACCCTGCGGCGGGTCCGCTATGCTGGTGACAAAAATCAGTCACAGTGAGGCGCCCGCGCGAGTTCATCGCGGGTCCAATCGAAGCTGTTGGCGCAGTCAGTGGTCTGGCGTGGCGCATTCCGCTGGTCAGTGGGTGGGCAGATACCTCCGAGCACAGTGCTCTGGTCAGTTGCACAGTTAGACTAAGCGCCAGGGAATGGCGGGTCAACCTTGGATTTTAACCGAGCCGGACCACTTTCCCGCGCCCGCAAACACAGCAAAGAAAATGCTTGGGCTGGCCAGCGAAAACTGATAGTCCTGCCATTTCCCCTGGTATTTGATGCCGCTTTTTCGATGATTTCCCCCCACGTTTCGACCCAATTCTGGCCCGGCAAGCTCCAGATTCTCATGGCTTTAGGCCTGGGAGTCGGTGCCGTCTCGACAATCCCGGCGGCCGATTCAAAATCCACGGTTTCCCTGGCTGAACGGGAGGTTTTGAGAAGGAGCCAGCTGATGAGTGACCAGGTGGCCAAGCTGGAGACCGCCGACAAGCTGCTGCGCGAAGGGCAGTCCGCGGCCGCCTACAAGGCCTACGAGGAAGTGTTTCAGACGATTCCGAACATCCCCACGGCCCAGGCTTTCCGGGCGGTGGCCCTGGAGGGGTATTTGCGCTCGGGACTGATCCTGGCGCGTGAGAAGGTGAACGGGGCTGACTACCCGGCGGCGAACCTGATTTTGGAAACGCTGGACCATGAAGGCATCGCCAAAGGTGATCGTGGCATCGTGGAATTGCGGTTGATCATGAATGATCCCGACCGCTTCCCGCCAGCGCTCACTCCCAAGCACATTGAGAAGGTGGCGGAGGTCAAGCGCCTGCTGACACTCGCCGCCTCCCAGGAGGAGACGGGCATGTTCGACAAGGCTCTGGCCACCTATGAAGACGTCCTGCGCATTGACCCGACCAACTCCGCCGCCCGCCGTGGCATGGAGAAGGTGGAGCGGGAGCGCGCCAGATATTTTAACACGGCCAAAGATCATCAACGCAGCCGCATGCTGAATGGCGTGAGCGAGCTTTGGGAACACAAGCCATTGCTCAATGCGCCAACCGTCAGCGGCTTGCCGGATGGTGCCGTCAGCGGCAGGAGCACATCAGCCAAGAGCGGCAAAAGCGGCCTGGTGGACAAGCTGCGTGACCTGCGGATTGAGAAAGTGGATTTCAGCGGCGCCAGCCTGGAAGAGGTCCTGGAATACCTGCGAGTCCGCACACGTGATGTCGATCCGACGAAGAGAGGCATTGATTTCGTGTTGGGGCTGCCACCAGACACTCCGCTGCGTCCGGTGTCACTGAGCTTGATCGATGTGCCGGTCGAGGAGATCCTGCGCTACGCGACGGAGGTTTCCGGCGTGACCTACCGTGTGGAAGAGTTCGCCGTCCGTATTGTGTCCCTCACGGATACCGGCACCACCTTGATTTCACGGACTTTCCGGGTGCCGCCAGATTTCATCGCCGGCGCTGCCATGGCTCCTGCGGCGGCGCCTGCGGATCCCTTCGCCCAGCCGGCGGCAGGTGCCGGATCGACGACCATTCAGCGGCGCATGGGTGCCAAGGAGTTTCTGGAGAGCCGGGGCATCCTTTTCCCTGAGGGCGGCGGTGCGAACTACAATCCGGTGGCGAACATGCTCACTGTGCGCACCACGGCCAAGAACCTGGAGATGGTGGAATCCCTGGTGGAGCAGTCCCTGAACTCGTCTCCCAAGATGGCGGTGATCGAGGTGAAGATCCTGGAGGTGAACAGCGGCAAGCTGGAAGAGCTGGGCTTTGACTGGCTTCTGGGCGGCAGTGGCAGCAACGTGCAGGTCGGCGGAGGCACCGGCGGCAACCAGCAGAGCAATCTTTTTGGCAGCACCGAGTTTCCTGCGGTGGCTGGTCTGAACAAGGCTGACCTGGGCCCAGTGACTGCCGGGTTGCGCAGTTCGGCCGACCTGGATGCCAACCGGACGATTGAAAATGTCCTGTATGGCGGTGTGAATTCGGCAGCGGCCAGATCCTCCGGAGCGTTTTCCCTGGCCGGAGTGTTCACAGCACCGCAGTTCCAAACGGTGGTGCGGGCTCTCGATCAAAAAGAAGGCCTGGATCTGGTGGCCAAACCCTCGGTCATCACCAAGAGCGGCCAGAAGGCTTCCGTGGAGATTGTGCGTGAACTGATCTACCCCACCGAGTTTGATCCACCGCAGATTCCGACCAATGTGGGGAACAACAACACGGTCACCATCATCAATGGTGTGATCCAGCCGCAGGCGCCGCCGCCACCGATTCCGGTGACACCGACCACGCCGACGGCCTTTGAAACACGGCGCGTGGGTGTTGTGCTGGATGTCGAACCTGTCATCTCGGAGGACGGTCGCTCTGTGGACGTGACCCTGACGCCCGAGTTCACCGAGTTCGTGGGATTTGTGAATTATGGCTCGCCGATCAACACCGTGGCCTTTGCTCCAGGTGCAGTTTTGAACGCCCTGCCTCCAGTGCGGGTGGAACTGACGCCCAACACCATCCTGCAACCCATCTTTTCGACGAAGAAGATCGTCACTTCCGTGAAGATCTATGATGGTGCCACGATCGTCCTTGGCGGGCTTATTTCCGATCAGGAAATCATGATCGACGACCATGTGCCGGTGATCGGCAAGCTGCCGATTGTTGGCCGGGCCTTCCAGAGCAAGGTCAAGCAACGCCGCCTGAAGAACATGCTGATGTTCGTTTCGGTGAAGGTGGTGGACCCTTCCGGCAGGCGTGTGAACCAGCCTTGATCGGACCTGGGAGTGCCGCTGGACGGCACCCAGGCCAAAAAAGCTCAAAAAATAGGATTGTCGGATTTCAGCACTCTTGATACAACCGCGGCCCTTTCCTGATAATGTTTCCCCCCCGACTTGCCTGGATGCTCCTGATGAGCCTGACCTGCGCTGCGACCCTTCGCGCGCAGGACAGCCTGCTGCCGCTACCGGTGGCAGGGCCTGAGCTGCCGGTCATGGAGGACGACACTATGGTCTCTGGCAGCCGGTTCCTGAAGCCCACGAAGTCCATCAAGCCGCCGGCGGTTGCCGTGAGCCCCTCCCTGGCGAGCGCGCTGCAGCCGCATGTGAATGTGCCCACCGTGGCGCGCCTGCGTCGTCTGATCCTGATGCCTGGTGGCATGCCGCCTGAAACCATGCGTGAGCAGATCGCGGCCATCGGCCAAAGCCGCCAGCCCGTGACGGCAGTGGGCATGACGGCTCCCGCACCTGTGCTCGCCAAACTGGCGGATCTCTTCGGCAGCAATGTGAATGACGACACTCAGAAGAAGGTCGTGGATGCGGTTCGTCAGGGCATGAGCAGCGATGCCACGGCCAAGGCTTCTCCCCGCCGGGTGGAAGTCGTGGGCTGGGCGCCGACGGAAGGCATCATGACCGTGGCGGTCTATCCAGAAAGCTGACACTCCAGGTGGTCACGTTTTTGGATAGGTGATGCAGCGCATCTCTTTAAGGCTGGGCGAAGCTCTGTCCGCCCGCCACCGGCGCATAAGTCCCGTCCTCTTCCTTGGCGAGCCAGGCGATGACCTTCATGTCCTTCGTCAAAACGCCGGGAGAGGAAGGCCCGGCCCAACCCGCAGGCCGCTTCGTGATGGTGCCGTAGCTGATCACGATGCTTTCGCCGGGCTTGAGCCTGGCGCGGGTGCGCTTCACGGAGACCACCTCCGCCGTGGCTTTGACCTGGGCAGATGTGGTGTCTCCTTCTTTCTTCTCGGTGACTTCAGAGCTGACGATCTTCAGTTCCAGATGCTCAGGAGCACCCGCTTTCCGCTCCTCATACACATACGGCGGCAGTTCGGCGACCGCGGCCTGGAAGCCTGCAGCCGCGATGGCAGTCGCGAAGAAAGTGAAAAGATGGCGTTTCATGATGATGCGACTCAGCATGCCACAACGAGCGATGTTTGACCAGGCTTCACCTCGGACCTGATATCAGGGAGCGGGTGTGGCTCCGCCGACGTCAAAGGAGAAGAGCAGTTCCTGGTCACGCAGGAAGAGTTTGCCACCACTGACCACAGGGTGCGTCCAGATCATGCCTTTCGGGCTACGCTGGGTGGTCTGCGGGTTCAGGGTGAAGCGGCCCTTTTCACTCCAGCCTTTGGGGCTGGCCTCGATGAGCACCACCGTGCCGGTCTTTTCCTCCAGCAGGTAGAGCATGCCGTCCGCGCAGTGGATGGCGCCTTTGCCTAGTTTCTTCTCCGTCCAGACGACCTTGCCAGTCTTGAACTCCATGCAGGTCCAGCCGCCTTTGTCGTTGTAGCCATAGAGGTGGTCACCCACGAGCACCACGCCACCATGGTGGTTCACCATGTCGGTGGTTTCGTAGACGGTTTCCACGCTGTTGTTCGAGCCGATCTTGATGGCCTTGCAGCCCACACCATAACCGGCAGCCACAAACACCTGGCCGTCTTTGAAGATGGGAGTCGGGATGACGGCGGTCTTGCCGGGAAACTCGGTCTTCCAGAGCACTTTTCCGTCCTTGGCATCCACACCGGCGATGCTCTGCATGGTCAGCTGGATGAGCTGGCGTGCGCCGTTGTGATTCACGGCGATGACGCTGGAATACTGGGCACCATCCGTCCAGTCCGCCGTCTGCCAGGCGAGCTTGCCGGTGGTCTTGTCAAAGGCGGCCAGGGTGCCTTTGGCTCCGCCGGGGGTGGCAATGACGAGGGTGCCCTCAACTAGCGGGCTCTCGCAGTAGCCCCAGCCTGGCACTTTGCCGCCGAGCTCGGTCATGCTGGCGCTCCAGATCTGTTTCCCATCGGCGACACTGTAGCAGCCGAGGGTGCCTTTGCCGCTCATGGCATAGACTTTGTCTCCATCCACGGTCGGTGTGGAGCGCGGACCATCGCCCCAGCCATTCGTCAGCAGGGCGCCCGCCTCAGCGCTCCACTTTTCCTTGCCGGTGGCGGTGTCGATGGCGATCAGGTATTCGACGGCATCGCGAGCACCCATGGTGTAGAGCACTCCGCCGACGATGGCGTAACCGGAGTAACCGAGACCGGCGTCCTCATTCGTCCAGACCTTTTTGGGGCCGGCGGAAGGCCACTCTTTCAGCAGGCCTTTTTCTCCAGAGATGTCCGTGCGGTCAGGACCGCGGAAGGTGGGCCAGTCGGCGGCTTGCGCCGTGGTGATGAGGAGGGCGAGGGAGAGGACGGCTTTCATAGGTGGTGACTGTACGTCTGATAGGGCCGCGAACCGTCCGCAAATGCGAGAAAAAAATCCCCCTCATGCTGCTGCCGATTTGGAGAATGCTGCCTCGGGAAAGGGAGCGCGGCAAATGCAGTGCCAGAGAGGAGTGGAATCTTCGCCGGACTTTCCTCGCATTGTTACTGGCATGAGCCTCGCATCTCGCTATCCCCCTGCGCGCATGGCCCCAACCCCTCCGCATGTGTTTGAGCAACCCGCGCCCGCTTTCGACGTCAATGCCGTCGAGACGCCCGCGTATGTCGTCGATCGTGGTCTTCTGAAGCGCAACCTGGAGAAGCTGGCCTATGTGCAGCGTGAGTCCGGCGCGAAGATCCTGCTGGCGCTGAAGGGGTTCTCCATGTTTTCCACCTTTGACCTGGTGCGCGAGTATCTGCACGGCTGCTGCTCCAGCGGTCTGCATGAGGCGCTGCTGGGTCATGAGGAGTTCCGCAAGGAGCTGCATGTTTATGCCCCGGCCTTCAAGCAGGCGGAGATGGAGACGATCATCCCGATCTCCCATCACATCAGCTTCAACTCGCCTTCGCAGTGGAAGCACTGGAAGCCGCTGCTGGATGCCGCGCGTGCGGCTGGCAAGCATGCGCCAAGCCCGGGCATCCGCGTGAACCCGGAGCACAGCGAGGTGGAGGTGAGCCTCTATGATCCAGGATCACCGAGCTGCCGTCTGGGCACCTGCATGGCCACGCTGGAGGATGAAGATCTCACGGGTCTGGAAGGCCTGCATTTCCACGCTCTCTGCGAGCAGGACAGCGATGTGCTGGAGCGCACGCTCGCCGCAGTGGAGAAACGTTTCCCCAAGTTGCTGGCACAGGTGCAGTGGGTGAACATGGGCGGTGGTCACCACATCACGCGCAAGGACTATGATGTGGAGCGCCTGATCCGTGTGATCCGCAGCTTCATCGAGCGTCATGGCAAGGAAGTGTATCTGGAGCCCGGTGAAGCGGTGGCGCTGAACACAGGCTATCTGATTGCGAGCGTGATGGACATCGTGCCGACAGAAGGTCTGCCCACGGCCATTCTCGACTGCTCCGCCACGGCGCACATGCCTGACACGCTGGAGATGCCGTATCGCCCGCATGTGCTGGGGACGGATGTTCCCGGCGCGCTGCCGCACTCTTACCGCCTCGGCGGCATGACCTGTCTCGCTGGAGACGTGGTGAATGAATATAGCTTCCCCGAACCGCTGAAGATTGGTCAAAAGCTTGTCTTCACGGACATGGCCCACTACACCATGGTGAAGACCTCCACCTTCAACGGTGTGGTCCATCCTGACATCGATCTCTATGATCCTGAAACCGGAGTGCTCCGCGTGGTGCGGCGCTTTGGGTATGAGGACTTCAAGAGAAAGCTGTCCTGAGACTTTCATCACCGACCTTCATCCATGACCCACGCTGAAGCCGCCGCCCGCGCCGAGTTCCTCCGCGCCGACCTTGAGAGGCATAACCAACTATATTACCAAGGGAAGCCGGTCATCTCCGACCAGCAGTTTGACGTGCTGCTGCGCGAACTGCAGGACATCGAGGCCAAGTTCCCGGATCTCATCACGCCGGATTCACCGACCCAGCGTGTGGGCAGCGCGCCGATCGAGGGCTTTGCCCAGATCCGGCACAGCGCGCCGATGATGAGCCTGGACAACACCTACTCCGAGGAGGAACTGGCGGAGTTCTTTGCCCGTCTGCAAAAGGGACTGGGCCGCGAGAAGATCGACTGCGTGGTGGAGCCGAAGGTGGACGGCGTGGCCATCTCCATCCGCTATGAAAACGGTCTGCTGAAACATGCCGTGACGCGTGGTGACGGGCAGACGGGAGATGATGTGACGACCAACATCAAGACCATCAAATCACTGCCGCTGCGGCTGCCGAAGGACGGGCCGCAGAATTTTGAAGTGCGCGGCGAGGTCTACATGTCGAAGGCCAACTTCGCCAAGCTGAACCAGGAACGTGAGGAGGCTGGTGAGGCCACCTTTGCCAATCCGCGCAACTCCACGGCGGGCACGCTGAAGCTGCTGGACTCCAAGATCGTGGCGAAACGGCCTCTGGACGTAGTCTTCTACGGTCTTGCGGATGCCACCGGGCTGGAGGTGCAGTCGCAGAAGGACATGCATGATCTGCTCGGCCGCGCTGGCTTGCGCAAAGCGGACCACATCTGGCATGCGAGCACGGCGGAGGAGCTGATTTCCGCAATCCGTGAACTGGATGAGAAGCGCAAAGCGCTGCCGTATGAGACGGATGGTGCGGTGATCAAGGTGAACAGTTTTGTGGATCAGCGTGAGCTGGGTTTCACCAGCAAGGCGCCGCGCTGGGCCATCGCGTATAAATACCAGCCGGAGCAGGCTGAGACCAAGCTGCTGTCCGTGGACATCCAGGTCGGGCGCACGGGGGCTCTCACGCCGGTGGCACGACTGGTGCCGGTGTTTGTCAGTGGCAGCACGGTGAGCAATGCCACGCTGCACAACTTTGAGGAGATCGAGCGAAAAGACATCCGCATTGGTGACTACGTCATCATCGAGAAGGCAGGGGAGATCATTCCGGCCGTGGTGAGTGTGAAGACAGAGAAGCGCAGCGGCGATGAGCCGAAGATCCCGGTGCCCACGAATTGTCCCATCTGCGGCACGGGAGTGAAGAAGGATGAGGAGCAGGTGGTGATCCGCTGCCCGAACCCGCACTGCCCGGAAGTGGTGAAGCGCCGGATCGAGCATTTTGTCAGCCGTGGTGCGATGGACATCAGCGGACTCGGCGAGTCGGTGGTGGCGCAGCTTGTGGAGCTGAAGCTCGTGCAGGATGTGGCGGACCTTTATGCGCTGGACCAGATCAAGCTCGCGACTCTGGAGCGCGTAGGAACGAAGAGCATCGACAACTACCTCAAGGCCATCGAGCAAAGCAAGACGCAGTCACCTGCGAAGCTCGTGTTTGGCCTGGGCATTCTGCATGTGGGTGCGGGTGGTGGACGAAAGCTGCTGGAGCATTTTGGCAGTATCGATGCCGTGCAGGCGGCCAGTTTGGAAGAACTCGCCCAATGCCCCGACATCGGTGGAGTCGTGGCCCAGAGCTTGTTTGCCTGGTTCCGTGATGAGGTGAACATCGAACTGCTGAAGAGGCTGAAAGCCAGTGGGCTGACTTTTGCGCAGCAGGAGATCGTGGCGGCGAGTGACAAGCTGAACGGCACGACCTGGGTCATCACGGGTGCTCTCAGCGAGGAGCGGGAGAAGATCGCTGAGACCATCCGCAGTCATGGCGGCAAGGTCAGCGGTAGTGTGAGTGGCAAGACCACGTATCTGCTCGCGGGTGAGGATGCGGGCAGCAAGGTGGACAAGGCCACGAAGCTGGGCGTGAAGATCATCAGCGAGCCGGAGTTTCGGGTGATGATCGGGTGATCGATGATCACGTTTTGATCTGCGATCTTGAGTGTTGGCGACGGTTTGCAGACTGGCCCGGGTCCACTTGGACTGCGGTAGCCTTGCTGCCGCTTTGGCGTTTGGGCAGCCTTGCTGCCGAGGGAGCGCCTCGAATGAACTCCAATGCCCAATGTGTTGGCGACGGCCAGCTGGGCTGGCCTGGAGAAAGCGGCAGCAGGGCTGCCGCAGTCCATGTCAGAGAGTCGTGGGCACAAAAAAGCAGGCGGGAGGGCCCGCCTGCTTGTGAAAAGGGTTGATGAGGAAGGGGCTGATTACTCAGCGTTTTCTTCCACGTAACGGACGACGTCGCCCACGGAGAGAAGCTTCTCAGCTTCTTCATCAGGAACGTCGATGCCGAATTCTTCTTCGAAGGCCATGACGAGCTCAACGGTGTCCAGGGAGTCTGCGCCCAGATCTTCGATGAACTTGGCTTCCAGCGTCACCTGCTCTGGGTTCACGCCGAGCTGTTCGACGATGATGTCACGGACTTTGTCTTGGATGTTGTCTGCCATAATAGGGTGGGGGATGTGCGGCGGAGAGGTAGCGGCTCGTTTTTCTTTGGCAAGGGCGAATTATTGGATTTTTGAAAGTGGTTCAAAAGTGGACTTTTCAAGCTTCTTTACCCGCCTCGGTTTCGGCGTCGTCAACTGGCGTTTCTGGAGGCTGCACTTTCTCAAGCAACTCGCCTTTGAAGTTGGCCATGAGGACGTCCAAAACGCGCACGGCTCCCTCGTATTTCAAATCGTCGATCACGGCTTTGGCAGGCTGGGCAGAGTCGCCGCCAGGACGGTGCCAGACGTAGGCGAGTCCTTTGTTATCCCAAAGACGTTTATCGATCCGGAAGGAGTCGGCATAGTTCACCCTTTTTCCCTCAGGGGTGACGAAGTGGTCTGGCTCGCCGCGCAGGACCTTGTTTTTGTTCACCAGGATCATCACGCCGAGGATCACAGCGGCAAAAAGGGTGCCGCCGCCCCACCAGAACTGCTCATCGATCTCCTTCTGGGTGTAGCGGTGCGGTTTTTCCGGCCAGCTGTGCTCGGCGGCGTAGGACACCCAGCGGGGGGGCTCGCCATCCCGGCCGGTGGGCCAGCCCTGCTGGCGGGCATTTTCCACCCAGATGTCCACCTTTCCGGCGGACTTGGCCTCGTCGAAGCTCTTCAGGACGACTTCCTCGAACCAGGTTTTCTTGTCGGCAATGACGTTGGCCTTGGGGTAGCCATATTTGCCATCGTAGAGGAAATAGATGCCGAAGACCGCCACCATCAGCGTCATCATGCCCATGCGCCGGAAATACCAGGGCGTGACATGGCAGAGGATGGGGAAAGCGGGCGTCGGGACGGTCGCGTCAGTCATGAGGTACTCCAAGCCACTCCAACGCGTCTGCGCAACCAGACTTTCGTCCCCCTATCTGGCAACCAGTCTCCTCCGCCCGGGTTTGGGGGAGGGCTGCTGCTGAATTTGATGTCATACATCCGCCACGCGTGGCGCACTCATCACACCTTCATGAAACGAATCACTCTCGTCTGCTTCCTCCTGGTCGTCGCCACCGGTGCGGTGCTCCTGCGCGCCCAGGGCGCCGCTGATCTGCGCTCGAAGTTCGATGCCTATGACACGAACAAGGACGGCCAGATCTCCGGCCAGGAGATGGATGCCGCCGCCATCCTGCCCCGGCTGGACCTGAATGGAGACGGCAGCCTGACTCTGGAGGAAGCGGCGAAGGCGCTGCGCCAGCAGGCGGCTGCTCCCAGCAAGTCTGAGTCTTCATCGGGCGAGCGGGGTGTCTTTGACTACCTGGACAAGAACAAGGACGGGGTGATCACGGCCGAGGAGATGCCGAAGAAACCGTGGTTCAGCCGGCTCGATACGGATGGCAATGGCAGCATCACCTTCGAAGAGGCCAGCGTCGCCGTGGCCAAGCTGAAAGCGATGGGCGAGACCATCCCTGCTGTTCCCGGTGCCCCGACAGCTCCGGCCTCTGAGGTTCCTGTGACTGAGACGAAGAGCGAAGAGCTCACCGAAGCACCACAGATCCTCAAAGGCAGCGAGGTGGGTGTGGGGCATCTGGTGCCTGATCTGATGCTGAAGGACCTGAACGGCGCGGAGAAGAAGCTCAGCGAGCATCTGGCAGGCAGCCAGGGGCTGATCGTGGCTTACTTTGGGGCCACCTGCCCAATCAGCGGCAAGCTCGGAGCTGAGCTGGCGCGCCTTGAGAAAGAGGCGAGCGCGCAGAAGGTGAGGATGATGCTGGTGTGCCCGGTGGCGGGTGAGACGACGGAGGATATTCAAAAGTTTGTTAGCTCGCATGCGCTGGGCTCCCCCGTGATTCATGACAAGGAAGGGCTGCTGACCGCCACGCTGGCGGCCACGACGACGACGGAGTGCTTCCTCATCGATCCAGCGCGCACGCTGACGTATCGCGGAGCGGTGAACGACCAGTATGGGCTGGGCTACTCCAAGGAGAAGGCCACGAAGACTTATTTGCGTGATGCTGTGGCGGCGTTGATCGCCCGCAAGCAGCCGGAGGTGGCGGCGACCACGGCGCCGGGATGTGCTTTGGATCTGAAGAAGAGCGCGCCGGTGGCTCAGACGAAGGTCACCTATCATCACCAGATCTCACGCATCATGCAGGCGAACTGCATCGAGTGTCATCGCAAAGACAGCGTGGGTCCGTTCAGCCTGGAGACGTATGAGGACGTGATCGAGAACGCCGGCATGATCCGCAAGCAGGTGGAGCGCGGAGTGATGCCGCCTTGGTTTGCCGCTGCACCGCCAGAAGGGCAGGCGACACTCTGGAGCAATGACTGCTCGCTCGCCAAGCAGGACAAGGGCGATCTCCTTGCCTGGCTGGCCAGTGACCGTCCGATGGGCGATGTCGCGGATGCACCGGCGAAGCTGGTTTTCCCGGAGATGTGGCAGCTGGGTGAGCCTGACGCGGTGATTCAGCTTCCGCGGGCGGTGGATATCAAAGCGGAGGGGACGATGCCGTATCAGTTTCTCACGGTGTCCACGGACTTCCCGGAAGACCGCTGGGTGCAGGGGTATGAGATCCTGCCCACGAATGCGGGCGTGGTGCATCACGTGATCGTCCAGGTGCACAAGAAGGGCGCGAAGCTGCGTGATCGTGGTGAAGGTTCCGAAGGCTACTGGGCGGCGTATGTGCCGGGGAACTCCAATCATTTCTGGCCGGAAGGTTATGCAAAGAAGCTACCTGCCGGATGCACGGTGAGCTTCCAGATTCACTACACGCCGAATGGCAAGGCCACGCAGGAGCGCCTGCGCATGGGCCTGCACTTTGCCAAGACTGCACCGCGCTATGTGGTGCATACCGCCGCCGTCACGCAGAACCGTCTGAACATTCCGCCGGGCGAATCTGATCATGTGGTGACGAAGGTGCAGGATGTGCCCTTTGACATGCACGTGCTCGCGTATGTGGCCCACATGCACGTGCGTGGGAAGGCCTTTAAATTTGAGGTCACACGCCCTGGTGGCAAACAAGAAGTGCTGCTGGACATCCCGCGCTATGACTTCAACTGGCAGCTCCGCTATGACTACAGCAAGCCGCTTTTCCTCCCGCGTGGCAGCCAGGTGAAGATCACCGCGGTGTTTGACAACAGTGAGAAGAATCCCGCGAACCCTGACCCCACCAAGACGGTGCACTGGGGCCAGCAGACCTTTGATGAGATGATGATCGGCTACCTCGAATACTACTCGCCCTTCCATGGCGATGTGGCGGCGCGGTGAATGAGGTGGTGACTGGCTGATTCATACGCTTGCCATGCGGGAGGCTTCTCTCTAGCCTCCGCGTGCTCATGAAACTGACCGTCCTCTCCAGCCTCGCTTTTGTCATCACATCACTTGCCTTGGCGGCCGATCCTCTGCCGGAGTTCAAGGGCAGCATTGAGAAGCTGGATCCGGCTTTGGATGCACTGTTAGACTCGGATGCGAAGGTTGAGGTGCTGGCGAGCGGGTTTAACTGGTCCGAGGGGCCGGTGTGGAAAGAAGGCGGGCTGGTATTTTCCGATGTGCCGGAGAACACGGTGTTTGGCTGGAAGGAAGGCGAGAAGGCTGCCTCGGTGGTGCTGAAGCCGAGCGGCAGTCTTTCCGGAGACGGGCAGGGCTCGAACGGTCTGGCGGTGAATGCGAAGGGCAGCCTGATCCTTTGCCAGCATGGCGAGCGAAGGATCGCGCGACTTGAGAAGGATGGGAGCTTCACGGCGCTGGCGGACAAGTATAACGACAAGCGTTTCAACAGTCCGAATGACCTCGTCATCAGTAGCAAGGGAGTGATCTTCTTCACCGATCCGCCGTATGGCATGAAGAAGGGCGAGGCGCCGGATGCACCGTATCATGGCATCTACGCGGTGTATCCAGTGGAGGGGCAGAAGTCGCCGGCAATGCTGCTGATCGACGATATCAAATGGCCGAACGGCATCGCGCTGAGTCCGGATGAGCAGACGCTCTACATCGCGGTGTCAGACAAGGACAACACCCGGATCATGGCGTATGACCTGGTGTCCAAAGGGAAGGGGATCGCGGGCATCATCAATGGAGTGATCGTGCCGAAGCCGGCGAAGGGACGCGAGCTTTTCAATGCGCAGAAGCTGAAGTCACCAGAGCGCAAAGGTGGCTGTGATGGCATGAAGGTGGACTCCCAAGGCAACATCTGGACCACAGGCCCTGGGGGTGTGCTGATCCTGGACAAGGATGGCAAGCATCTGGGTTCCATCCTCACGGGTCAGGCCACGGCGAACTGCGCCTGGGGTGGTGAGGACAAGAGCACGCTGTATATCACGGCGGACATGTTTCTGCTGCGCGTGAAGACGAAGGTCAAAGGGCTATGAGCCAATGAGAGGCACATCCAGTGAACTGCGAAGTTTGTCTCGCCGCGGTGGCTGATCACGATTTCTGAGTGAGGCGATAGCCGATGCCGGGTTCATTTTTGATCTCCAAAGAGGAGCCTTCCAGCTTCTTGCGCAGATGATTGGCGTAGACACGCAGGTAGTGGCTTTGCTGCTCGGCCTGCGGTCCCCACACGCTGCGCAGGAGTTGTTTCAAGGTCACTACCTTGCCCGAATGTTTCACCAGGAGGGCCAGCAGGGCATACTCGGTTGGCGTCAGCTTGAGAGGTTGCTCGTGGAGCAGGGCTTCATGGTGCACGGGATCTAGCGTGAGGTCCCCGAAGCGCAGATTGGCTGAGTCCTCGGCCTGCTGACGACGCTGGATGGCGGTGAGGCGTGCGATGAGTTCGGCGGTTGAAAAAGGCTTCGTCACATAGTCGTCCGCACCAGCATCGAAAGCTGCGAGTTTGACAGCTTCCTGGTCACGCACGCTGAGGATGAGCACCGGTGTCTGGCTCCACTCGCGCAGACGCTTCAGCACCTCCACGCCATCCATGTCCGGCAGACCTAGATCGAGCAGGATGACATCCGGCTTTTGAAACACGGCCGCCTGCAGGCCGAGCTGGCCGCTCTCCGCTTCATGCACGGTGTAGTCTCTGGACTGCAGGGCCATGCGCAGCAGCCTGCGGATCTGGATTTCATCGTCGATGACGAGCGCGGTCATGGTGTAGAACGAGTTTTCTTACTCGTTGGGAACGAGTTGGAAAACTCGTTCTACGGGCGGAGTGAGCTGGGAGATTGGTTCTATCTCGATAACAAACTCGGCTCCGCCTTCGGGATGATTATGCGCGCTGATGCGCCCGCCGAGAGCCTGGATGAAGCCTTTGGTGATGGCCAGCCCAAGGCCTGTCCCACCCGCAGGAGATCCAGGCGCACGGTAAAATTTGTCAAACACCCGCAGTTCGGCACCGGGTGGCAGGCCTGGCCCATGATCGCGAAGAGTGATCCGCAATCGCTGGTCTTGCAGGCGTGCATGCAGATCGATCTCGGTGCCAGGTGGTGTGTAGACAGCCGCGTTGTGCAGAATGTTGGTTAGGGCTTGTGCGAGCAGCGTGAAGTCGATCTTCAACAGCGGAAGATCGTCCGCGATGTGAAGGCGCACGGGATGCGTTTCCAAAGCAGCGCCGACGGTCTGCTGCGCATCCGCGATGACATCTCGCAGATCACACCAGTCGTGATGAGCGTGCAGCGCGGAGGATTCGAGCCGTGTCATTTGCAGGAGGCTGTCGACCACTCGCTGAAGCCGTCGCGTGGCGGTTCGCATCTCGGTCAGATAAGGACTCTGGATGTCCTCCATCGCCTCCAGGGAGGCCTGCATGACCGCGATTGGGGTCTTGAGTTCGTGGGAGACGCTGTCGAGCAAGGTTCGGTGCAGTTTTTCGGACTGCGCCAGCACCTCCGCATGGCTGAAGGCCTGGACAAAGTGCTCCTTTTCAATCACGAGCGCCAGTTGCAGGGCAAAGGCTTCGATCATCTGCCGCGTGGCAAAGTCCAGGCGTGTTTCATCATCCAGATGCACACCGAGCACGCCCATGGTGGCCGTGGCTGTTTGCAGAGGAAACCAAGTGGCGGCGGACTCCGGCAGTGTTTCCGTATGGCATCCGGCACACTGTTTGTTCTCATAACTCCAGGCGATGACTCCCCACTCCTTCGCCGATGGCTGGAAGCTGCTGGCTGGATGAGCTGCCTGGGGCAGCGAGCGGTCGTTTTCACGGATCACCAGCGCTGTGTGCGCATGCAGCAGTTCATTGATACAGCGCAGCGCATCCGCGAGTCCCTTCGCAGGATCAGCGGAGAGCGCCGCGCCCTGAGTGACCCGAAGAAGAGCGTCCGTCTGGCTGGCGCGGCGACGTTCAGCAACCTCACGCATGCGCAGCCGGGAGGTGAGGCTGCCCATGCTCAGGGCCACGATGAAGAACAGGATGAACATGATCCAGTCCTCGGCCTTGCTGATGTTCAGTGTGAACTGGGGCGGAATAAAAAAATAGTTCCAGCACAGCGCGCTCAGCGTGGCCATGGCCAGCACCGGGCCGCGGCCAAAGCGCAATGCGGCCAGCACCACCGCGATCAGGAAGATCAGCGCCACAAACATGTATCCCGTGTGCGGCGCGATGCCCCAGCACAGGCTGGCGATCACAAAGACAGAGACCAGTGCCCAGCTATATTCGCCGATGACGGAGACGGGCAGAAGCTCCCGCGGTCCGGTGCCGGACTTCTTTTCCGCTGAAGCGGCAGGCCTAACCACACAGATGTCAATGTCGCCGCTGCCCATGATGAGCTGGTCGGCGAGGGAGGCTCGCCACCAGAGCCGCTTCTCTGGCTTGCCGACCACGATCTGGGTCACATTGCGCTCGCGGGCCACACGCAGCAGGGCTTCCGCCACATTCTCACCCGTCGCGGAGATCACCTCGGCACCCAGTTTGCGGGCGAGACCAAGGGCGCGGGTGAGACGTTCCTGATCCTGGGTGCTCAGACTCGGTGAGCTTTCGATCCACACGACGAGCCAGGGGCAGTTCAGCCTTGTGGCAGCGCGGCGTGTCCAGCGGATCAGGCTCTCCGCATGCGGGCTCGGACCCACGCCGACCATGAGCCGCGCATTCGTCTTCCACGGACTGCTGATGCGTCTGGCCCTGCGGATGTCCTCCAGATCACGGTCCACTCGTTCAGCGGTGAAGCGCAGCGCCAGCTCACGCAGTGCGGTCAGCGTGCCTGCCTTGAAGAAGCCGCTCATGGCCTCCTCCGCACGGTCACCGAGATACACTTTGCCCTCAGTCATCCGCTGCAGCAGTTTCTCCACGCTGAGGTCGATGAGCTGGATCTCATGTGCGCGATCGAGGATGGAATCCGGCACGGTTTCCTGCACCGTCACACCGCTGATCTGCCGCACGATGTCCACCTGGCTCTCGATGTGCTGCACGTTGAGCGTGGTATACACATCGATGCCTGCATCCAGCAGCTCAAGCACGTCTTGATAACGCTTGGCATGGCGTGAACCGGGCGCATTGCTGTGTGCTAGTTCATCCACCAGCACGATCTCGGGCCGCTGCAAAAGCACGGCATCCAGGTCGAACTCTTCCAGCATGAATCCACGGTGCTCCAGCTTCCTGCGCGGGAGCATTCGCATGCCTTCCAGAAGGGCGGCGGTCTCCGCGCGACCATGGGTTTCGATGATGCCCGCGAGCATCTCCACCCCCTCTTTCATGCGCTGGCGGGCTGTTTGCAGCATCGCGTAGGTCTTGCCCACGCCCGGGCACATGCCGAGGAAGATGTACAGCCTGCCTGTTTTAGCCTCCGCTCGCACGATGTCCGCGAGGAGGGCGTCAGCGTAGGACGAGTTTTCCAACTCGTCATCCGTAGAACGAGTTTTCCAACTCGTTCGCTGTTCGTCATTTACCATGGTTCGTCCTCGGGGTGAAAAATGGGTGGTTCTTCTTTGAGAACGGGTTGGAAAACCCGTTCTACGTTGAGGGTCCGCTCGGCAAACCAGGCGGTGAAGGTTCCGTCATGTAGATTCGCCTTGGCGGGATTGCTGGCGATGTAGCGCATCACTTTTAGCCAGTGGGTCTCATCGCGAATGATGCGGTTCCAGCTGTCTTCCTGCCAGAGCTGGCCTTTCTGACCCAGCTTCTTGTTCATCTCGCGAGCCGTGAAACCTTTCCACGATTTCAGCACGTCTTCAATCTGCCATTCCGCGAGTGCACGTGCCGCGAGATGCACATGATTGGGCATGATGACGAAGCCATGCATGCTGCTGCGTTCGTTTTCGAAAAACATCAGGGCGTCGGCGACGATTTGACGGATCGCGGGGTCGCGCAGCAGGCATGCGCCGTGGCATTGGTCCATGACCGACTCCATTTTCCGCCAGGTGCGACGCTGCCAGGCCGCATACTCTTCCTGCATGTGTTCGTCGGGGACCTCTTGCTGGGCGATCCGCCTCTCCCAGGCTTCCTTTTCCATCTGCGCCTCCTGCACGACCTCGCGTGGCAACGAATCATTCAGCCGGAAGGTGATGAAAAATGTCACACCTGGCTGCCGCCAGTGGGGCAGGTTTCGCTCATAGTTCCAAAAATCACCCTGCCATTTGAAGGGTTTGAAGTCTTCTGGAATGATGAAGTCGGGTGGCATGGCGTGGATGGTAAAACGAGTTTTCCAACTCGTTCGGTTTGGGTTTGGGTGTTGACGTTACTTGGAGGGAACGAGTTGGAAAACTCGTTCTACGTTGTCCAGCGCCAGGTTGAGCTCGAGCACATTCACACCTGCGTCACCGAGGATGCCAAGGTCAGGCTTCGTGGTGTTTGCGATGATGAGTTCTTTTACTTTTTCGATGCTGAGGTTGCGGGCCTTGGCGACGCGAGCGGCCTGCAGTTCGGCGTTTTTCACGCTGATGTGTGGATCGAGACCACTGCCCGAGGCGGTGACCGCATCCGCAGGCACAGCGGCATCCGTGGTTAGGCCGTTCAGGGTGCGATAGGCGGCGATGCGTTCCTTCAGGGCATCATGCAGCTTCTGCGAGGTGGGGCCGAGGTTGCTGCCGCTGGAGCTTGCGGCATCGTGACCACTGCCCGCAGCGCTGGGACGCGGGTGGAAGTAGTTTTCCGCGGTGAAGTTCTGGCTGAGCAAGGCAGAGCCGATGATCTGGCCGTCTTTGCCCGTGATCAGGCTGCCGTGCGCTTGGTCGTGGAAGGTGGCATTGGCCACCTGGGTGATGAGCAGCGGATAAGCGCCGCAGGTGATGCCACCCAGCACAAGCGTGGCAAGGATGGCGGGACGGAGTTCGGTGAAGAGAGGGTTCATCATGTAAAACGAGTTTTCTAACTCGTTGGTTGGGGGTGTTTGCGAAGGTGATTTGCGAACGAGTTGGAAAACTCGTTTTACGGTTGGGGGTGTTTGCGAAGGTGATTTGCGAACGAGGTGGAAAACTCGTTTTGCGGTTGGGGGTGTTTGCGAAGGCTGTGTGCGAATGAGTTGGAAAACTCGTTTTACGAGTCAGGCGAGGTGGAGGGTGGTGACGATGACGTCGATGGCCTTGATGCCGATGAAGGGGATGATGATGCCGCCAGCGCCGTAGACGAGCAGGTTGCGCTGAAGTACGGCGGCGGCGCCCATGGGCTTGTAGGCCACGCCTTTCAGCGCGAGCGGGATGAGCGCGATGATGATGAGCGCATTGAAGATCACGGCGCTCAAGATGGCGCTCTGAGGTGAGGCGAGGCCCATGACGTTCAGCGGGGCGATGGCCGGGAAGGTGGCCATGAGCATCGCCGGAATGATGGCGAAGTATTTGGCGATGTCGTTCGCAATACTAAAGGTGGTTAGCGAGCCGCGTGTCATGAGCAGCTGTTTGCCGATCTCCACGATCTCAATGAGCTTCGTGGGATTACTGTCGAGGTCGACCATGTTGCCGGCCTCGCGCGCGGCCTGGGTGCCGGTGTTCATGGCCACGCCGACATCGGCCTGGGCAAGGGCAGGCGCGTCGTTGGTGCCGTCACCAGTCATGGCGACGAGGTGGCCCTCGGCCTGCTCGGCGCGGATGCGCTTGAGTTTGTCCTCTGGGGTGGCCTGGGCCATGAAATCATCCACACCGGCCTCGGCGGCGATGGCGGCGGCGGTCATGGGATTGTCTCCCGTGATCATGACGGTCTTGATGCCCATCTTGCGAAGCTGCGCGAAGCGCTCCTTGATGCCGCCTTTGACCACGTCCTTGAGTTCCACGACACCCAGCACCTGGCTGCCCTCGGCCACGACGAGCGGTGTGCGGCCAGCGCGGGAGGCGGCTTCGACAGCCTTCGCCACTTCAGCGGGATACACACCGCCCTTGCCTTCGATGTAGGATTTCATCGAGTCAGCGGCACCTTTGCGGATGCTGCGGCCTTCGAGATCGACACCGCTCATGCGTGTCTGTGCGGTGAAGGGAACGAAGGTGGCATGAGGAGCGGCCAGCTCACGGCCGCGGATGTTAAACTTGTCCTTGGCCAGCACGACGATGCTGCGGCCTTCCGGTGTTTCATCAGCCAGGGAGGCGAGCTGGCCTGCATCCGCGAGTTGCTGCTCCGTGATGCCGTTGGCAGGACGGAAGTCCGAGGCCATGCGGTTGCCGATAGTGATGGTGCCGGTCTTGTCCAGCAGGAGCACATCGATGTCACCCGCAGCCTCGACGGCACGGCCGGAGGTGGCCATGACATTGCGGCGGATGAGGCGGTCGATGCCGCTGATGCCGATGGCGCTCAAAAGACCGCCGATGGTGGTCGGGATGAGGCAAACCAACAGTGCGACAAGAACAGGGATGCTGAAAGCGACACCCGAGTAGATGCCAAAGGGCTTCAAAGTGATGCACACGAGCAGAAAGATCAGCGTCATCGCTGACAGCAGGATGGTCAGGGCAATCTCGTTCGGCGTCTTCTGGCGTTTCGCGCCCTCCACCATGGCGATCATGCGGTCGAGGAAGGTGTTTCCTTTTTCGGACGTGATGCGGATCACAATGCGGTCACTGATCACTTTCGTGCCGCCGGTCACGGCGCTGCGGTCGCCACCGCTTTCGCGGATGACGGGTGCGGATTCGCCGGTGATGGCGGCTTCATCGACACTGGCGATGCCTTCGATCACCTCGCCATCGGCGGGGATGACATCTCCGGCCTCGCAGACGACGAGATCGCCTTTCTCCAGCAAAGGGGCAGGCACATGAGATTCCTGGCCGTTCTTGAGGCGACGAGCCAGGGTATCTTTGCGGGCCTTGCGCAGGCTGTCCGCCTGGGCCTTGCCACGGCCTTCCGCGACCGCCTCGGCGAAGTTGGCAAAGAGCACGGTGAACCACAGCCAGACGGAAAGCTGGGTAATGAAGCCGCGGTCAGCCTGGCTGGTGAAGATGCTGACGGTGGTGAGCACCGCGCCGACGAGCGTGACGAACATCACCGGGTTTTTCACCATGAGGCGGGGATCGAGCTTCCTGAATGACCCGCCGATGGCGGGCACGAGGATGGAAGCATCCAAAAGAGAAGCAGGTTTGTGGGGCATATCGTAGAACGAGTTTTCGAACTCGATGGTTGGGGGTGTTTGCGAAGGTTATTGGCGAACGAGTTGGAAAACTCGTTTTACGTTTTAGAAGAGCTGGCCCTGGCCCATGAGGAAGTGCTCGACGATGGGGCCAAGGGCGAGAGCGGGGAGGAAATTGAGCGCGCCGATGAGCAGCACGGTGCCGATGAGCAGGATGGTGAAGGTGGCGCCATTCACCGGGAAGGTGCCGGGGCCCGCAGGAACCGCCTGCTTGGCTGCCAGAGATCCGGCGATGGCCATGATGGGCACGATCATGAGGAAGCGGCCGATGAGCATCGCGATGCCTAACGTGGTATTATACCACGGAGTGTTGGCGGTGAGGCCGGCGAAGGCGCTGCCGTTGTTGGCCGTGGCGGAGCTGTAAGCATACAGCATCTCGCTAAAGCCGTGAGGACCGGCGTTGTTCAGCCCGGCGACGCCCCAGGCGCTGACACTGGCCCAGGCGGTGAAGCCGAGGATGCTGAGGGTCAGAACCAGCAGCGTCAGCATGGCCAGCTTCACTTCCTTGGCCTGGATCTTCTTGCCCAGATACTCGGGCGTGCGGCCTACCATGAGACCGGCGATGAAGACGGCCAGGATGACAAAGACGAGCATGCCATACAGGCCTGCGCCGACACCGCCGATGACGACCTCGCCCAGTTCCATCATGAACAGCGGCACGAGACCGCCGATGGGCGTGAAGGAGTCATGCATGGAGTTCACCGCACCGCAGGACGCGGCCGTGGTGACGGTGGCGAAGAGGGAGGAATTGAAGAGGCCGAAGCGCACTTCCTTGCCCTCCATGTTGCCCGTGGGATGAGTTTGTGAGCTTGTTTGATCTTCATGGCCGGGTTGGAAAACCCGGTCTACGTTGGTGATGCCGAGCTGTTGATGGATGGGATTGCCTGCGGCTTCATAGTGAGCGCAGACGAGCACGCCTCCGACGAACATGATCATCATGGCGGCCCACACGGCCCAGCCGTGGCCCTGGTTCTTCACCATGCGGCCGAGGTAGTAGGTGAGACCGCTGCCGATGGCAAAGATCGAGAGCATCTGGATGAGATTCGACAGGGGTGTCGGATTCTCAAAAGGATGCGCCGCATTGGCATTCACAAAGCCGCCACCATTCGTGCCGAGCATCTTGATCGCGACCTGGGATGCCATGGGGCCTTGCGTAATGATTTGTTCGGCACCTTCGAGCGTTTTGGCGTGGGTGTAGGCATCGAAGTTCTGGATCATGCCCTGGGACACCAGGAAGATGGCCAAGGCCACGCAGACCGGCAGGAGCAGGTAGTAGGTGACACGGACCAGATCGGTCCAGAAGTTGCCGACTGTAGAACGAGTTTTCGAACTCGTTTCACCGGGTTGGAAAACCCGGTCTACGGTTGAACGAGTTGGAAAACTCGTTTTACGATCACTGATGCCGCGCACCAGGGCCGCGGCAATACCGATACCGACGGCGGCGGAGACGAAGTTATGAAACGTCAGCCCGACCACCTGTGAGAAGTAGGACAGGGTGGCCTCGCCACCATAGCTCTGCCAGTTCGTGTTCGTGGTGAAGCTGACGGCGGTGTTGAAGGCCAGGTGATGGCTCAGGCCCGGCAGGTCCTGGGGATTCCACGGGAGCAGGTGCTGCAGGCGCAGGATGGCATAGGTGAAGAGCGCGCCAGTCAAACTGAAGGCGAGCATGGAGAAGGTGTATTGCTTCCACCCCTGCTCGCGCTGTGGATCCACGCCGAGGATTTTGTACGTGAGTTTTTCCACAGGCCTGACCACGGGGTCCAGCCAGGTGCGCCCGTTGGAATCGAGCACCTGCATGAGATAAAGGCCCATCGGCTTCGTGATGAGCGTGAGGAGGCCCAGGAAGAGGGCAAATTGAAGCCAGTCGCTTGCTTGCATAGGAGGGTGGTTCAGAATTTTTCAGGACGCAGCATCGCCACCGTGAGGTAGGCGATCAGGGCGAGGGCGATGAGTCCGACGAGGATGGTTTCCATGGCGTGGGGTGGGCGCGGGTTAGAGGTTGTCGCAGCCGTCGGTGTAGCGGGCGCTGATGACGAAGAAGGCGGCGAGTGACAGGACGTAGATGAGGTCAATCATGGTGTGAGGGGTGTTGCTTTACCCCCACGATGGCCGCTGCTCCGCCGCTGCCGAGTTAAAGGCCGGGCGCGGGGCGTTAAAACGGCGTAAAGATGGCCCTCAGGTGCGGCAGACGAAGGCGGCGAAGGCTGTCAGGAGCGTGTCTTTGGACTGGAAAAGGGCGGTCTCCACGGCGATGAAAGGCCATGATTCGTTTCCAGCTACTTCACCTCCTTGGCGCCGGGCTTGTTGCCTGGGGCGGCCTGTGCCCGTTGTCTGCCCAGACACCGGCGGAGGTGCTGCATGCGCGGGCGCTGGAGGCGCGGCTGCCGAAGCCCACACCACCACAGAGCAGGGACAGTTTTGAGCTGAGCGAGGTCCGCCAGCAGCGCCTGCAGAAGCTGCTGCCCAAAACCTGGCTGAAGCTGAAGCAACGGGAAACGGTGCACATTCTGGTGCTGGCCGGCCAGCGGGAGATGGAGATCTGGTCCGAGGATGGCAAGGCGGGTGCGATGCAGACTTTCCCGGCGCTTTTTGCCCGTGAACTGACGAACCAATTTTTCTACACGGGCGGTGTGCGTGAGACCGGGAAGGATGCGAGCTTGGACGTGCTGGCACCAGGCATCTCCGTGCGTGTGCTTTCGGGGCAGGACCAGGCTCTGGTGGATGCTCCGTCGATTCTTGGCTCCGTGGCGACACAGTCTCCGGTGGACCTGGTGCTGATCTGTCATGGGCTGGCTGAAGCGGAGGCTGGTGTGTCGCCACCAGCCTTTGTGCGTCAGATGGAGCAGGCGGTGGAAGCTGCGCATGCGATGAAAGCGGAGGTGTTTGCCGTGGCTCCGTGGCTGCCAGCCAGCGAGCCTCTGGAAGGCAGTCTTGGGCGCGCGCGTCCGCTGGGGGATGCGCTTCGCGAGCAGGCGGAAGATGAAGGCTGGATGTTTGCGGATCTCGGTGATCTGGCCGCTGTGATGGGGATGCCTCCTTCGGACGCTCGTGATGATGCGCAGCGCTTTGACCGCCTTTCGGGTGCCTGGCGCAGTTTTTTCCATGAAGACAAAGGCGGGCGGTTCATGCCACGCGTGGCTTTGCATCAGCGTCTGGGCAGTGTGCTGTTTCAAATGATGCTGGATGGCATCGCGGCTCCATCCGTGAACTTTGAGAACACGGCTGCAGTGTGGAAGGACAATGGTGCGGGCCTGGAGTTGCGCTGCACGGTGGTGAATGGAACGAAGGAGGAGCAGCGGCTCACAGTGCTGCCCTTGATCGCCAGTGGCTGGAAGCCGAGCGAGGCGCAGCCGGAAGTGGTGCTAGCGGCGGGAGCGAAGAAGGCGCTGGTGATCCAGTATGCGCGGGGCAAGGAGGAGGTGACGCTGGAGGAGAGTGTGGTGCGGCTGCCGCTGCTGGTCATTTCAGGCAGCCGGGCCGCGGTGATGACGCAGCGTGCGCCGGTGCAGCCGGTGGCGGTGGTGTGGAATCCCGACACGCTCTTCAATCAGGACAAGAAATTCATGGTCGGCGGACAGATCATGAGCACAGGCACAGAAGATGTGTCCGGGAGCTGGGAGGCGGAGTTTCTGGGCAGCAAGCTCAGCGGCAGGTTCCAGCTCAAGCCGGGCGCCGCACAGCCGCTGGATCTCGGCTTCGACCTTCCTGTGGATGGAGAGTTGGTTAGGCGATCCAATCTCACGCTGAAGGTGAAGCTGCCGGGGCTGGATCTGACGAGCACCCGTCCGATCGTGGTGGCCCGGAACGTGGGGCTGAAGCAGGCGGTGACTCTCACGCCTTCCACGGAATCTGCAGGCAGGGTGGTTTTCCTGGCGCAGGCGGATAAATCGAGGCTGACCTTGGTTTGCGATGTCAACGGCCCTGAAATGCTGCTGCCAACCGTCGATGGCAGGCCGGCGTGGCAGATGGAGGTGAACCTGGATGCTCGCAGCTATGGCAAGCGGCTGGAGTCGGGCAGCACGGCGCCGGTGCGTGTCACAGGCAGTGCCACACCAGGGAAGGGGACGGTGCTTCCCGTGGCGGCGTGGGCGTTTGGCACGGGGTATGGAGCGGTGTTTGATCCGAAGGTGTTTCACGCCTCGCTTGTCTCCGGTGCGGATGGGCAGAATCAGATCCAGCTCGTGATTCCGCGCAGCTATCTGTATCTGCATGAATGGGCTCTGGACAATGGGAACAGCCAGTTTGGTTTGAATGTGCGACTGACACTGAACACCTCGAAGGGATATCAAACGTGGTCCCTGGTGCCGCTGCGGCAGCAGGCGAATGGTTTTGGTGCGCAGGCGGTGCTGGAGCTCACGGAGAAGCCGACGGCGCGTGCGACGGTGATTGTGGATTGAGTGAAAAATGGTTAGGTGGTGGCGACGTCGTGTTTGGGAAGGCATCCATTTTAACCACAGAGAGCACCGAGGGACACAGGGGTTCCAATCAAGAGACCTGAGTGAGAGCTTCTCTGCGTGAGATGCTCGGGTGGCCTGCTTTTGGGAGTTCCGGAAGGTTTTTTCGACCTTTACCATCCCGTTACAAATCTCCGGGTTCGCTGACACAAGGCCTTAACACAGGGTTGGTCTGTTGTGGGTGTGACAACGCTGGCGCCTGCCAGCCGCCACGATTCAAAACCTAACCAACAAAGCCATGAAAACGATCAGACACCCCATGATCAACCGAGTCGTTCCTGCGGCGGCTCTCTTTGCCCTGAGCAGTGCTGCGCTGGCGCAGCAGGGACCTCCGCCGATGCCGAATGGTGCGGCGCCTATTCCGCGCATGGATCCGGGCAAGCAACCTCCACAAGGCCAGCCACCGCAGGGGCAGCAGCCTCCGCAGAATGGTCAGGCTCCGAAGCCGCCGCAGAATGCGGGCAAGCCACAGCCTCCGGCGATGCCTGCCTCGTTTATTTTGCCAGCGGAGTTTCGTACGGTGGATGGCAGCGCCAACAATGCGGCGAATCCGACCTGGGGCACGCCTAACCAGCCGTTTGTGCGTCTGGCACCGAATGCTTATGGAGATGGTGTGAGCACACCGGCAGGAGCGACTCGGCCCAGTCCGCGTGTGATCAGCAATGCGGTGGCGAAGCAGCAGAATGATCGTCCGAACCGTCGTGGTGCCAGCGACATGCTCTGGCAGTGGGGACAGTTCCTGGATCATGATCTGGATGAAACGCCCGCAGCGAATCCGGCAGAGGCTTTCCCGGTGGCTGTCCCCACAGGTGATCCTTCGTTTGATCCCACCAGCACTGGCACGGCCACGATGGCGCTGAACCGCAGTGCTTATGTGATGGTGAACGGTGTGCGTGAGCAGAAGAGCGCGATCACGGCGTGGATTGATGCCTCGCAGGTGTATGGTTCGGATGCCGCTCGATCAGCGGCGCTGCGTGCGAATGATGGAACAGGTCGGCTGAGAGTGACAACCAGCGTGCATGGTGATCTGCTGCCCACGCATTCAGACACGCTGGCGGCACTGCCACCGGCTCCTGGCTTCTTTGTGGCAGGTGATGTGCGTGTGAATGAGCAGGTGGGCTTGATCGCGATCCACACGCTGTTTCTGCGTGAGCATAATTTTTGGGCGGATCTGTATCGCGCGGCGAATCCTTCAGCGCCTGAGGATGAGATCTACAGCTTTGCGCGCATCGTGGTGGGCGCGGAGATGCAGGCGATCACGTATCGCGAGTTCCTGCCAGTGCTGCTGGGACCTGGGGCGATTCCTCCGTATCGCGGTTACAAGAATGGTGTGAATCCGACGATCTCCAATGAGTTCGCCACGGCGGCGTATCGTATCGGCCACAGTCTGCTTTCCTCCACGCTGCTGCGGCTGGATGCGACGGGTGCGGAGATCGAGGCGGGGAATCTGTCGCTGGCGCAGTCGTTCTTCCAGCCTGGGCACATCACGGATGAGGGTGTGGATCCGATCCTGCGCGGCCTGTGCATCGGCCGTGCGCAGGAGCTGGATGAATGGGTGATCGATGACGTGCGTGACTTTTTGTTCGGCCCTCCTGGGGCTGGTGGTCTGGACCTGGCCTCGCTGAACCTGCAGCGCGGTCGTGATCATGGCCTGCCAAGTTTTGCTCAAATGCGTGCGGCTTTGAAGCTGCGTCCGGTGAACAAGTTCCAGGACGTGAATCCGAACCGTCAGGTGGTGGCGGAGCTGGATGCGGCGTATGACAGTGCGGCGGACATTGATCTGTGGATCGGTGGTCTGGCGGAGGCGGACCGGCCTGGTTCGATGGTGGGTGAGACCTTCCAGAAGATCCTGGTGGATCAATTCGTGCGGGTTCGTGACGGGGATCGTTTCTGGTATGAGTGGTATCTGCCGCGTGATGTGGTGCGGATGATCAACGCGCAGACGCTGAGTGTGATCGTGCATCGCAACACGAAGATTGGTGCTGAGGTGGGGCCGAATGCTTTTATTTCGCCTCCACCGAAGCGTGTGTCACCCGCAGGCAAGCAGGCAGTAGCGCGGTGAGGAGTGGTGTGGTGGAAGGGTTTGTTAGGCAAGGTCCATGTGGCGAAGGCTACATGGGCTTTGTTTTGTTTACTGAGGTGAAGGAGGCAGCGGAAGCTTCCGGCATCCCTCCGGGATGCGTGCTTTATTTGGAGATCTCGTCATGGGTGGTCCGGTGGTTCTCATTCGCTGACGCTCATTTCACCACCGGCTACCGGCCGCCGAGCCTCCGGCTCGAAAGCTTTTGGTTAGGCGAGCCGTTGGCGATGCGCTGTATTTGTGTGCGCAGAGACGGGGGCGAGGTGCGGGGATTTTTCATGCGCACGCTAGCGGTGTCGACGAGGCACGGTGGCCCGTGCCTCTCTGCCACCGCACTCCGGGACGCTTCGCGACTGCTGTGCGTGAGATGCTATCGTAGTGATTTTAGATCACTCTCGAAGAGCTTCTCGGCGGTGGCGGCGCCGGCTTCGTAGAAGGAGGGCATCTGCTTGCTGGAGAAGAGGGCGGGGCGGTCGTGACTGGTGTTGATAACGATCACCTTTTTGCCGTGCATCTCGGCGAGCTTGAGGCGGTAGTGCAGCAACTGCTCACTGGCGACGGCGTGGGAGCTGGCGGTGAGGTTGATGAGATTGAAGGGCACCATCCGTGGCGCGCTGCCGCCGGTGTGAGACACGCGGTGCAGGATGATGGTGTCCACATTCTCATCCTCAAACCAAGGGTCCATGGGCGTCTCATGGGCGACGCCACCATCATAGCAGGTCATGCCGGCATGCTGCAGCGGCTGGAAGATGGTGGGCACGCAGCAGCTGGCCACCATGGCGCGGGCGAGGGAACCGCTCTGCAGGAAGTGGGTGCGGTAGGTTTCGAGATTGCTGACGGCGGCGAGGAAGGATGGCGAGGTCAGGCTCTCGATCTGGAGATCACCGAGAACGGATTCGAGGAAGGTCACAGCGTCATCGGTTTTGAAGAGACCGGGATTGGATTCCCAAAAGGTGGCGCGGATGTAGTGCGTGAACCACGGCGTGCGGCGGATGAAGGCACTGCGGAAGTCCCATGAGGTCACGACCTGGCGCACCTGGTCCGCAGGCAGTCCCGAGGCATAGAAACCGGCGGCGACAGCTCCTGCCGATGAGCCACCGACCGCCACGGGACGGATGCCCAGCTCATGCAGACGAGCGAGGAAGCCCGAGTGAGTGGCGTAGCCGAGGAAGGAGGCCCCGAGGGAGATGGCGATGCGGGAGGACAAGGGGGACGGTGAGCGGTGGACGGTGAACAGTTGGCAGTTCTCAGTTCTCAGTTCTCGGTTCGCGGTTCTCGGTTTGTGCTTCGCTGTTTTCAGAGGGCAGAGAGGCTTTGCCGCCGCCTTTGAGAAAGAGCAGGCCGCCGAGGACACCCCAGGCGACGCTCATGAGCCAGCCGACGAGGGAGGCGGAGACGGCGGTGGCCTCTGGCAGACCAGTGAGAGCATGCATGAGGGTCTCAAAGGTCTTTTCACGCACACCGAGGCCGGAGACGGAGATGGGCAGACCCGCGGCGGTATCGACGATGGGCATGGCCCCCATGACCTCCAGCAGCGGTGCCTGGCCACCGACGGCAAAGATGGCGCAGTAGAAGGAGAGGAAGTGAGCGGCGAAGAGCAGCACCGAAAGCACGATGGCGATGAGGGACCCGGGCCAGTCCCGGCGGAGGGCATCACAGGCATTGGCGAAGCTTTTCAGCGGAGCGAAGCCGAGCATGCGGGGCCACTGTTTCTCCCCCCAGTTGTAGAGATGCGGGGTGAAGGAGATGGCGGAGAGGATGACAAAGAACAAGGCGCCGCCCATGAACATCTCAAAGCCCTTCAGGATGGTGCGCACCTCAGGGCTGAGGGTGGCGAGCCGGTCGTCAAAGACCACGCGGCAGCTCAGGAAGAGAATGGCGATGCCGACCATGCCGACCAGATGATCCAGGATGACGGAGACGACCACGGGCAGACGCTGCGCGCCAGGGCGGCGCATGAGCGCGAGGATGCGGTAGGCATCTCCGCCCACATGACCGAGGGACGTGATATTGAAGAAAGTACTGACGACGGTGACGCGCAGCACTTCCTTCCCCGGAACCGGATGCTTCTGACCGCGCAAGAGCACCTCCCAGCGCAGGGAGCTCAGCCAGACGGAGAGGCCGTAGCAGGCCAGTCCGCCGAGTGTCCACTGCCAGTTCGTCCCGAGCGCGCTGAGGTGCGGCAGGATGCTCTGCCTGAACTGATGCTCACGGAAGATCATCCCGAGCAGCACGGTGGTGACCGCCAGCTTCAGGAAGATCAGCAGCGCCTTTTTCATGCACGAGGCGTCCGGAGACTTCAGGCGAGACCGGCCTCCTCGATGGCCTGGGCGATGCTATCCACGCTGTGGAGGATCTCCCGGGCCTTCGTCTGGTCGCTGATCTTGAGTTTGAAATGCTTCTCGATGGCCACCACGAGCTGCAGCGCGTCCACACTGTCCAGGCCGATGCCGTTGGGGCCGAAGAGGGGGGCATCGTCAGCGATTTCATCCACGCTTACTTCCAGCATCAGTTCACTGGCCATCACTTCTTTGATTCGCTGGCGTAGATTCATTCGCAATGTGTTCGGAGTCAGAGGGTAGGGAGAGGGGAAATCAGACGAGGGCACCGTCGAGCTTCAGGGCGGCGCCAGTGATATAGCTCGCCTCGGGGCTCGCAAGGAAGAAAACCGCCGCGGCGATCTCCTCCGGCCGGGCAAAACGGCGCATGGGCGTCTCACGCTTCACGGCCTTGATCTGGTCCTCGGTCCAGCCCGCAGGGAGCGCGCCTTCGATATGGCCGGGGCAGATGGCATTCACGGTGATGCCCAGGCGGGCGGTTTCCTTGGCCAGGCTCTGGGTGAGGCCGATGACACCGGCCTTGGCGGCGGCGTAGTTCGTCTGGCCGGCGGGGGAATGCAGGGCGCTGAGAGAGGCGACATTCACGATGCGGCCCCAGCGCTGGAGCATCATGGGCTTCAAGGCGGCCTGGCAGCCGATGAAGACGGCATTGAGGTTCGCATCCAGCACGCCATGCCACTGCTGCGCGGTCATGGTCGCGAGCAGGGAGTCATCATGGTAGCCAGCATTATTGATCAGCACGTTCAGAGGGCCGCTTTGGGCTTCGATCTGGGATATCGCGGCTGACCATGCCTCCGCGCTTGTGATTTCCAGGGGGCTGAGGAAGGCGCGGCCGCTGAACTCCGCCACCAGGGCCTCTGCCTGATCCCGGCGCTCACGCACGCCCAGATGGACCTGGCAGTCCGGGTCACGCTGGAGGAAATAGCGCGCCGTGGCCTGGCCGAGGACGCCATTGGCGCCGGTGATGAGGATACGTCTGGGAGAAGACATGCTTCTCTCTTAACGAGTCCGTGGCGCTATGCTAGTGATTCGAGCGGTGGACGGTTGCCGGTGGGCAGTGAGCAGTAGGCGGTCAACAGTGCGGATTACATCGCGAAGATGCGGTCCATGCGCTCGGTGAGCATCTTGAGGCCGTTCGGGTTCACACCGCCGCGCTGCTCGCTGATGGCCCAGCCGGTGTAGCCGACGTCGTCGAGAGCCTTCATGATGGCGGGCCAGTTGTTGTCGCCCTCGGTGAGGTCGCAGTCGAAGCCTTTCCACACGCCCTCGTCCTTCATCTTCTTGGTGCTGTATTCTTTGACGTGGATGCGGTTGATGCGCTTGCCGAGCACGGTGATCCACTGCTCAGGCCAGCCGTAGCGCAGGACGTTGCCGATATCGAAATGCCAGCCGACGATGGGATCACCGACTTCATCGAGATAGCGCACGGCCTCGAGCGGGCTGAGGATGAAATTGTTCCAGACGTTTTCGATACTGATCTTCACGCCGAGCTCTTTGGCCAATGGCACGGCCTTCTTGATCTCGGCGATGGAGCGCTCCCAGGCGAGATGGTAAGGCACCTCTTCATTGCAGACACCGGGCACGACGAGGATGGACTCGGCACCGTAGGCCTTGGCGTCCTTCAGGGTCTGAAGCACGCCCTGCAGCCCTTCCGCGCGGACCTTTTCATCATTGTGCGTGAGAGTCTGCTTCCAGTGGGTGTGGCAGCAGACGCTGGCGGCTTTCAAACCGGAGGCTCCGAGGGCATCGATGACTTCCTGCTGGTTCATTCCGCCAGAGGGTTCGACTCCTTCATAACCTGCCTCTTTCGCAGCGGTGTATTTTTCAATGAGCGTGCCTTTGATGCCGAGCGTGCCGCCCATGATGGCCTTGCGAAGCTGGCGCTTCGGAGCTTGAGCCTGAGAAGTGACAGCCGTGCCTCCGAGGGCAAGGGCGCTGGCTTGAAGGGCGGTGGTGAGAAAGGTGCGGCGTGTGCTCATGATGGTCAGGGTGAGGTTACGTACGTTCAGCCCCGGGCATCATTTGCAATCAACGGCACCTGCACCTTAGGCCCAGGCTAATGAATCTGGCGGCGGGACATGGCGCAGGTCACGGGCTGCCTTTGCGTTCCCATTCATCGTCCAGCAAGTCCTGAGTGGCTTTGCCGTTGACCTTGCTGTTGCCACCGCCGCCGCTTTGCTCGAACCAATAGTTACCATTCATCAGGGCTCTCACAGCGGCGTTGGAAGTGCTGGCGGTGAGGGCGTTCCCGACCCTTTGGTCCTTGGCAAAGAGATTCAGCCCCCGGTAGGTCCAGGCTTCGAAGGTGCTGGCGGGATAGTTGAAGGTATGCATGTACCAGCGCACAAGCTCGTTGTGGGATTTCACGAAGACTCCGCCGGGTCCGACGGACTTGTTGAAGATGTCCAGGCTCCAGTTGATGGGCGTGATGAAGTCAGGCCGCCAGCGGCTGTAGGCACACATGTCGTGGATGTTCCCCACAAAGGAAAGATTGATGCCCAGCAGTGACTGCAGATCGGTGCTTTGATAGCAGTCGATGGCGACTCCTGCGGCCTTCAGACGGCTGATGTAACCGTACTGGAGGTCATTGATGTTGAGCCCCCGCGGATCCAGACCGTGGATCTGGGCGAGCTCCAGCAGGGAGATGCGCGTGGGCAAGGGGATGCCCCAACCTGGATTCTCACGGATGACATCACAGGTGCGACCTACGAGCTGGGTGCCGAGCGAGTGGCCGATCATTCTGAACTCCTTGTTAGACGTGGGCACATAGCCGCCCATGCAGCGGGAGAGTTCTGCCAGCAGGAGGTCACAGACTGTCTTGTTTTCAATGGAGCCGCCCTTGCCGCTCCGCCGATACCTGCGGGTGCTTTCCGGCTGCTTGGTCCATGCATCATAGGTGTTGGCGGTCTCAAAGAACATGGAGTGACCGGCTGGCATGTCTGGCTCGCTGGCGATGTAGTAGATGTTTGCCTGGGACTCCAGCAGCGAGGCATCCGCGAACTGGTTCCAGTTGAACATGCCGACATTGTAGCCCTGTTTTTTCCAGTACTGGCACATGTTGTAGGTCGTGCTGTCCTTGAAAGGATCCTGGCGCTTCCAGCTCTCACGCCGGCGGAGCTTGACCTCGCCGCTCTGCCAGCCATGCACGTAGATGACGGTGGGTTTGTCGGGATCAAAGTAGTCATCCCTTTGCGATGAGTCGAAACCTTTGAGGCCATTGTTCACGTCCTTGAACCAGTAGAGACCATAGTCCAGCTCAGTGAAGGAGTCTGGCTGGTTCCATGAGCGGCCGACACGGAAGGTGTTGTCTCCGCTGCCGATCGTGAGCTCGTTGCCGCTGTTCACGGCGATGATCTGGTATTCACCCGGGCCTTGCAGCCCATAAGTCTCCTCATCCCATTCAGGAGAGCTGATGGTGGCCGAGCCTGTGGTTTTGGTCACGGGGAGGGTGATGTAGGCGTCGTCAGAGGTCCGATCCACACGGTAGGCAAGGAAGTAGGTGGTTCCTGCCGGCAGGCCGCTGTAGTCGAACGTCACCGTTCCTGAGGTGGCATACGGGATGTAGGGGTAGTTGGGGTTGGTCTTTGGCAGTTTGGGCTGCACGTGCTGGGATGAGGAAACGACATTGAGATAGATCGGCCCGGGAGGCGGTGCGGGCGCTGTGAGGGTGACTGGGCCGAAGGTGGCGCCCACTGTTTCATGATTCTCGTAATCCTGAGCCACGACGCGGTAGAAATATTGACCTGCATCAAGAGCACCATCCGTGCAGGTGAAGTCAGAGGGATTGGCGGTGGAGCCGCGCTTCATTTCTCCGACGGTGTGAAGAAACTGCCCGTCCGATGTCATCCGATGAACAAAGGCCCGCCAGACCTGGGCATCATCACCAATGCGGGCCTTGATGAGCACAGAGCCGAGGGCGGTTTTGGTGGGGTGGGTGGGTGTGCCGGCGGGAGCGGTGATGACGGGGCCGAACGAGCTGCCGGTGCCCGAGCCGATGGTGATCCTAACCGAAGTTGAGTACTTGGTCTGGGACGGGCTGTAGCCATCCGTGCAGCCGATGCACAGATACAGATCTCCCGTGCCGGTGAACTTGACGGGTGCGATGTAACTGACACCTCCGAGGTGGGTGAAGACGACACCGGGTACTTCTTTGTAGACTCCGTTTGGCGGGCCGGCCAGGAGGAAGACCCGCTGCACGCCATTGAAGTCCAGAAGGTCGATGCCGATGTTGAAGTTAACGTTGTTACGCTGAACTGAGCCGTCTTCCGGCATGTTGAATGGAGCGAAGACGGTGGCCATCTGCGGCAGAGGCGCAGGCAGCACCTCAAAGGTGTACAGCGCCTCTGAAACCACCTTGCCGGTGATGCGCTGCGTGTTGTCGTTGTAGCCAGGAGCAGAGGCGACGGCGCGCCAGTCGCGGTTTCCCACCGGCAGGTATTTGCTCATGAAGGTCCACTTGGTGCCGCTGACGGTTGTCTGACCATCGGTTAGGTCAGTCCAGGCATTGTCGTCTGAGCCCGCAGGGCGGCTTTGGAAGCGGACCTTCAAGCCGAACACGGCAGGACAGCTGGCCATGAAGGCGGCGGAGTCGCCATGGCGGATGGGGCTTTTGAAGTCGATGTGATAGTAGGTGAAGTAGGGCAGCTGAGGGGAGGACTGCTGGACATTGTAGGGACCGGCTTGTCCGGAGATGCTGTCCACCCATCCTGGCGCAGAAGAGATGGCCCTGAAGTATCGATTTCCTGAGGGGATGTTGTAGGTGTTTGAGGTCCAGGTGTTTCCCGAGCGGGCTGTTTCTGCATAGGCCGGGAGGTCGGTCCAGGTGTACTCGTCATCGGGAGTGAGCGTGGACTGGAAGCGGACCTGGACATTGGCCGCAGTGCTGGTCTGGGTGGCTGCGAAGGTCCAGGTCTGACCCGTTTTCGGAGGTGACTTGGTGGTGATCTTCAGAGCCGTTGTGGGCGGTAAAAATGTATTGAAGACGGAGGAGTACTTGAAGCCTTCTGCCTCTGAGAACACGGCCGCGCGGAAATAGCGGCTGCCATCGGGAATGGTGGTGGTGATCAGGCTGAACTTCGGTGTCGGGGACACTTCCTCACTCATCTGGCCGCTGGGGATGGGCAGCCAGTTCATGCCGTCAGGACTGGCCTGCACGGTGACGGTGGAGTTTGGGGGCACGGAAGCTGGCTTGTAACTGAAGATCCAAAGCTGTCCGGGACTGTCCGGGATGGCAGTGAAGTTCACGGCGCCTAGTTTCACCAAGGGCATGTAGGCGGAGATGAGGACCTTCGTGCCTTGCTTGAGCTGGATTTTCGGGGAGAAGCTGGGGGTCTTGGTGGTGGTGCTGAGGTTGACGCGGAAGTTTCTCACCACGGCGGAGTCGGCTGGCACGTCTGTGGTCCAGCGAATGACGCGTGCAGCTCCTGTGCCGCTGACCACGGCGTTCAGGTCGTTGCTCTGCAAAATGAACTCTGCGGGCAGGGTGCTCTCCAAGGTCACGCCAGCCAGCGGTGAGGAGGTGTTGTTCACGCAGGTGATGGAGTAGCCGATGCCTCCACCTGGATACTCGGTATAACTATAAATGCCGTTTGAACCTGCCACGCCTGTGGCATCTGAGTCCGTGGTGGCTCCTCCGGCGATGTCTGTGGGTTTGGACAGCGGTGTGTAGTTGCTGAAGAGCCACTGCAGCTGCGGATTGGAGGCGTTCGCCAGCAGGATGTCCGGGCGTTGATTGCCGGAGAAGCGGCCCGGAGCCAGCCGGTGCGGATTGCCAGCGTCCGTGGCATACACCGTCTGCTCCAGATCGAAGCTTTGCAGGGTGTTGGTGGGACTCAGCTGACAAGTCAGCTTGTAGGCGCGGATGCCTCCGGCGCGTGAGCCACCCGGGGGCATGGGCTCAAACTTGCTGGTGACGATGATCTCAGGAAAGCGGTCTCCATCCAG
Organism: Prosthecobacter gellanilyticus; assembly: GCF_007992435.1. Classification (GTDB taxonomy): domain Bacteria; phylum Verrucomicrobiota; class Verrucomicrobiia; order Verrucomicrobiales; family Verrucomicrobiaceae; genus Prosthecobacter; species Prosthecobacter gellanilyticus. Next base: position 203,055 of record NZ_BKAG01000007.1, read on the forward strand.
GTCTTGAAGCAGCACGTCTGAATTGAAATCAGTGGGCGTGACGGCCCGCGGACCCACACCCACTTCATACATGGGATTCACATGCAGGGAGCCGTCAGGCAATGCGTCAAACAACTGCCACATCTGGTGATCACGCGTGTCGTCCCGGTCATCTATATTGGTGCTGACAAACCAGTGCATCATGGCCACGGCGTCAGCCCGGCCGTCACCGGTCACATCACCCACGGCCAGGGCCCTGGCGGTGATGGGTTCAAACATGTGCCCGGTGGAAACTTCCCTGGGGCGCAGGCTTTCATCCACCTCATCCGCGCTGCCAAAGGAACCATTCGTCTTGTTGCGGAAGGTGACGAGCTTTTGGTTCGCCGGATCCACCATCACGGCATCCGTCCAGCCATCGCCATTGACATCACCCAGCCTGACCTGGCCAGGGCTGGTGGAGGGGCCGGCATTGGCATAATTGGCGGAGGTGAGGTTGTTCTGGTCGTTGTTGACCAGCACGGCGATGCGGGTGACGGCTCCAGCCATGGGATCATTCGCGGTGCCGGTGATGATGATGTCAGGCTTGCCTTCACCGGTGACATCTGCCACTGCGCAACTGACCACGGAGGTGTAGGCCAGCGTGGACATGCCGGTGGGTTCAGCCGTGGTGAAGGTCAGCGCATTGCTGACGTTCAGGCCGTCGTTGTGCATGACTTTCAGAGTTCCGTCCACGACCACCGCGAGATCGGGTCTGCCATCACCGTCAAAGTCTGCCATGGCGCTATCAGTGACTGAATTGCCCGTCAGGAAGATGGAGTCCTCCGCGGCAAAGGTGCTGCCGCCGGGCTGTCTCCGCACGCGGACCTCACCGCTCACGCGATCAATCTGAACGATGTCATCACCGATTCCAACGCCGTCAAAGTTCGCGCCAAAGAGACCCACGCAGGCAATGGCATTTCCTGGATAGGCGAACTTTCCGCCAAACTTGGCCATCGTGTTCGGCGGCGTGGAATAGGGGAAGGGCGAGGCGAAGGTCCTGCGCTGCAAAGGCGAGACATTGCCGGCGGCGTCCCTGGCACGCAACTCGAACACCACCGAGGTGCAATTGAAGGGAATGTCAAAGGGCTGGCCTCGGATCCAGGGATAAGCATTCCAGGGAGTGGAGTCCGGCAGTGCTGCGGTGCTGTTGAGTTTGCTGCGGAACTCGATGCCCGCCAAGGCGGCAAACCCGGTCTCGTCCCTGGGATCGAGGAGCATCTTGAAGTGGGTGATGCCGCCGATCTTTTCCATCCAGGTGTGCTGGACGTTCAGAGTGGGAGGGGTGGTGTCTGCCGCGTGGACAGATGAGAGGCAAAGCAGGAGGGTGAACAGTCGGGAGAGTCGGTTCATAAGCGCGATGATGCGTTTGATCTTGCTCTACCGGTCCGGGCGGAGTTGTTTCAGTCTGAGCGAACAAATTTTTAAATGTCGAGCGCCAGTCCAAGTTCTGAATTTCCGTCCACCCGCTGGACTCTGGTGCGCAGCGCGCAAAAGGGAGGCTCCCCTGAAGCTGCGCAGGCCATGGAGCAGCTCTGCCGGACATACTGGTATCCCATCTATGCGTATGCGCGGCGGCGGGGGCTGGCGGTAGAGGATGCGGAGGACATCACGCAGGCCTTTTTTCAGAATCTGGTGAGCCATGAATGCCTGCAGGATGCGCGGCAGGAGAAGGGACGGCTGCGCGGTTTCATGCTGGGCCTGCTGAAGCGGGTGATGGCGAAGCAGCACCGGCATGACACGGCGAACAAGCGCGGTGGCATGCATCTTCAGACGATGTCCTTTCAGGACACCAACGCCGAGGCGCGCTACGCGGTGGAGTCAAGCGAACCGTCTGATCCAGATCTGCTGTTTGATCGTGCGTGGGCTGCGGACGTGCTGGCGGGAGCCGAGGCGAAGCTGCGCGCGGAGTATGTGCAGGCTGACAATCGTGAGACCTTTGAGTTGCTGAGGGAGTTTCTGCCGCTGGGAGATAACGTCACACCCTACGCAGACGTGGCCAGAAGGCTGGGCATCGTCGAGGCGACCATGCGCCTGCAGATCCACCGCATGCGCAAGCGATACGGCAAGCTGATCGAGGGAGAGATCGCGCAGACGGTGAGCGGTGCCGAGGAACTGAAGGCGGAACTGGCGCATCTGATGGCCGTGATGGGAAGCCGTGAGGACTAGACGGACTAGACCGGTTCTCAAAAATCCTGTCACTTTGCCCGGA
>NZ_BKAG01000008.1 GCF_007992435.1 Prosthecobacter gellanilyticus
GGGCGTCATCCCAGTCCAGCGTACGATGATGGATCACTTCGTCTTCTTCAGGTGGTGGTTGAAGAAGGTATCGCAGGCGGACACGCAGGTATCAAAGGCCTTTTGCTGGCCGAGGAAGGCGTGGGGTGCCTGCGGGATGAGCGTGAGGCCGGTGGGAATGCCGAGTTTTTCCAGATCAACGCGGGCATCGTCCGCATGAGTGCTGGCATCATCGAGTTCGCCGGCCATGAAGGCGAGAGGAGGATCGGTCTTCTCTAGATGATGACGTGGCGAAGCAAGCGCGTAGGTTTGTGGAATCTTCTTCTGCGAATCACCGAGGAAGGTGCGGTAGAAGGGATCATCGGCCTTGCTGCTGAGTTCACCGATGCGTGCGCTTTCCAGATCACTCTGGGCACCCATGGCCACGCAGGCCTGCACGGCGCTGGATTGATCCGCATTGCCACCTTCGCCTTCGAGTTCTTTCACTCCGCCACTTGTGCTGAGCAGCGCTGCGAGATGACCGCCTGCGGACAAGCCGGTGACACCGATGGAGTCTGACAGAATGCCGAACTTCTCGGCGTTGGCGCGGAGAAAGCGCACAGCTGCTTTGCAGTCCTGGATCGCAGCGGGAAACTTCGCCTCGCCACTAAGGCGATAGCTGATGGTCGCAGTCACATAACCTTTCGCGGCCAAGGCCTGCGCGAGGTTTGCCATGGAGTTGCGATCGCCTTTGAACCAGCCGCCGCCATGGATGCAGATGATGGCAGGCAGCGGGTTGCCTGCCGCTTTGGGCCGCCAGAGGTCCAGTAGCATCTCGCGCTCACCATAGGTAGCGTAGACGAGGGCTGGATGAGCATCGAGCGAAGAAGTGAGCTCGGAGGAAAGCTTGGTGGGTTCTGGCTTCGCTTTCGCTGGCTGCTGAGCAGCGACGGTGGAAGCAAGAACGAGGGCGAAGAGGCAGGTGAGAGGTCGCATGAGGATCAGACTTTAACGTCCACCTTCGCACCACCTTGCTTCGCAGATGCATAGATGGCTTCGACGATGCGGATGTCGCGCAGGCCCATGGCTCCATCGGCTTTGAAGGGTGTCTTGGTGGTGATGGATTTGGCGAACTCGTCCAGCAGTGTGGCGAGCTGAAGCGTGTTCTCGGCTTCGACTTCTTTTTTGTTGATGACGAGACGTTTGGCGTTGGGTTTGCCTGCGCCGCTCTGACCATAGACACTGCCTTGCGGGAGGCCTGGCAGCACCTCGACACTGCCTTTGGGGCCAAGTGTGGTGCATTGGTGGAAGTTGTTGCTGTAGCTGGCACGGCAAAGGGCCTGGAAACCATCATCAAAGAGCAGTTCGAAGCTCATGGTTTCCTCCACGCCTTCGGGGAAGAAGTCTTTATGACGTGTGGTGGGGAAGCCGCGAACGGATACGGGAACCTTGCCGGTGAGGTAGCAGGCGGCCTGCACGGGATACACGCCGGTGTCAAACATGGCACCGCCGCCCGCCATCTTGGGATCAAGCAGCCATTGCTTGATGTTCTTGCGCTTCTCCGGATCTGCGAGGCCGTTGGCATAGCCCCAGGAGAACTCGTAGTTGCCATTGGAGAGGTCGCCCACGGCACCGTTGCGCAGGGCTTCGATGGCCTTGATGTGATGCGGCTCCCAATGCAGGCGGTAGTTCACGCCGAGGAGCACGTTGGCTGCTTTCGCTGCCGCGATCATGGCCTCGCACCGCTCGCTGTTGGTGGCCATGGGCTTTTCGCACATGACGTGCTTGCCTGCCTTCGCCGCCGCGATGCTGTGCTCAGCGTGGAGGCTGTTAGGCGTGACGACGTGCACGATCTGGATGTCGGCGTTGTCAGCGAGCTTCGCCATGTCGGCATAACCAAAGATGTTCTTCTCGGAGAATCCGTATTGCTGTGCCCACTCACGGCCTTTGGCAGCGTCACCTGTGATCGCTCCGGCGAAGTAGACGTTCTTCGCCGTCGGCAACTCAGGGGCGATGCTCTGTTTGCTGAAGCCGCCGAGGCCGCAAAGAGCCACGCCGAGCTTGCCCTCGCGGGCGCTTTGGGCACGAACCAGAGCATTGAGGCCGATGATGGCGGGAGCAGCGATCTTGATGAAGGAACGGCGTGAGGTGGGCGAGATCATGGTAGCAGGTGAGGTAGAGCGATGCGTGAAGTATCAAGGATGACGATAAGCGGGATTGGCACGCAGGAGTTTGGTGTGCTGCTCTACCATCTCGGCGTGATCGGGTTTGGAGACGGTGTTGAAGAGCTCGTCAGGCTTGTTCTGGAAATAGCGGTAGAACTCGCGATCGATGAGCTTGCCATCGAGGCTCCAGCCTTCATGCCATTCCACATAACGTGCCTTGGCGGTGCGCACGGCATAACCAATGATCGGGCTCTTCTTCGTGCCGCGATTGAAGACGTGATAAGCAGCTTCTTTCCAGGGTTGAGATGGATCCGTGAGCAAAGGTGCGAAGCTGCGGCCATCGGTGAGGGGCATCGCTGGCAGGCCACAGAGGTCTAACAAGGTGGGAAAGACATCCACAGTCTCCGCCAGAGCGGAGCATCCGACGTTCGCCTGCTTGCCAGGAGCGCAGACGATGAGCGGACTGCGCGTGGCGCGTTCGTAGTTGGTGGACTTGGCCCACTGATCGAGATCGCCGAGATGCCAGCCGTGATCGCCCCAAAGCACGACGATGGTGTTCTTTTCGAGATCGAGCTCGCGCAGGGTTGCCAGCACCTTGCCGATCTGCGCATCGGTGTAGCTCGTGGCGGCGCAGTAGCCGTGAATGAGATGACGCACGGTGGCTTCATCATAGTCAGCGCCGGGACCGGTGGGGATATTGGACCAGCCTTTGAGGCCGTGATTGCGGGCCAGCTCAGGTGCCTTGGCGGGGAACTCAGGTTGCGGTGGCAGGGGGAGGGAAGCGCGGTCGTAGAGGCCCCAGTATTTCTTCGGCGCGACGAAGGGCAGGTGAGGTTTGTGAAAGCCGACGGCGAGCAGAAATGGCTTGTCCTTGTCGGCAGCGAGCTTCTTCAAGCGATCCACAGCGGTGTTTGCCAGCTCGCCATCGCGATAGCTTTCATCGGGAACGTCCAGCATCTCGAAGAAAGGGCCTCCTCCGTCTTCATCGGACTTCGCCGCCTTCTTGAGAGCTTTCAGTTCCTGGCGCTGCTCGAACTTAGATTTGGTGGAGTCGGCGGTTTTGGCCTCGGTGTGATACTCAGGGGCTTTCGGATGCCACTCTTCATCCCAGGTGTCGCCACCACTGCCGTCCTCGGATTTGCCGTGCCAGATCTTGCCGAGCGAGACGGTGGCATAACCACCTTCATGAAATGCTTTACCCATAGTCGAGGCATTCGCGACCTTCTGCCAGACATGCGGACCATAGACCTGCTGGGTGCGCTCGCTACGCAGAGAGGTGAGCAAGGCCACGCGTGAAGGGATGCAGACGGCGAATTGCACGTAGTGATGATCAAAGCGCACGCCGCGTGAGGCGAGGCTGTCCATGTGCGGTGTCTTCATGAAGTCCACGCCATAGCAGCCGAGCTGCGGGCGCAGGTCATCCACGGCGATGAAAAGCACATTGGGCTTCGCCGTGGCGATGCTCGCGCACAACGCGAGGAAGAGGATGATGTGAATGCGGATCATGGCTGGCACTGGGTGATGTGGCAGGCGTCTTTGGTGGTCACAGCGAGCTTGCCAGCCGTGCCAAAGGAGATGCTGGTGGGCTTGCCGAGCGTGTTCACGAAGCCGAGCACTTTGCCATCTAAGGAGATGATGCGGATGCCATCTCGCATGCAGCACCAGAGGCGGTCTTGGGGATCAAAGGCGAGACCATCGAGACCTTTCTCTAGGAAGGTGGCGAAGACCTCACGCGGGCCGAGGGCGCCATCGGCATTCACGGGAAGGCGGAACATGTTCGGCGTGCCGCTGTCGGTGATGAAGAGGTGCTTTTCATCGGGTGAGAGAGCGATTCCATTTGGCTTGTCGAAGCCATCTGCGGCCTTGCTGAGCTTCTTGGTGGCGGGATCGAAGCGGAAGACAAACTGGCCGTCGAGTTCCTTCACATCCTCTGGGCGTTGCTTGAAGAGGAAATCAGGATCGGTGAGCCAGAGCGTGCCGTCACTTTTGACGATCACGTCGTTAGGCCGGTTCAGGCGCTTGCCTTCGAACTTGTCGGCGAGGATCTCGACCATCTTACTGCTTTCATCCCAGCGTGTGAGGCAGCGATGAGTCTGCTCGACGACGTAGAATCCGCCTTTGCCATCAGGTCGGAAGGAGGTGGCCTCTGGTGAGTCGCTGCGCCACGTGACGAGACCGGTCTTTTCCGACCACTTGAAGGCGAGGTGATCGTGATGCGCGGCATAGTGCAGGGTATCGCCGATCCACTGCGCACCTTCACAACCCGCGTAACCGCTGCCGAGGGTCTTCCAGGAGGCACCTGGAGCGAAGATGCCGGGGACGTTGCACTCGACTGGCGTGTCAGCCAAGGCGCTGGCGGCGAGCAAAGAGAGGAGCAGGGCTTTCATTCGGGTCTGCCGTGTTCAAAGACGCTCCGCACCTCGTCCGCGGTGAGCACGGACTTGTAGATGGCGAACTCATCGATGGCACCATTGAGGTTGCGAATGGGGAAGAGATGTCCGGCAGTGGGCAGGCCCCAGTTACCGATTTCACAAGGGCCGAAGGTGATGTCGCGACCCGGCACATGGATCTTGGAAACCTGACGACCGACCTCTTGCCCATCGAAGTACTGGGTGACCTTGCCGCTTTCATTGTCGTAGGTGACGGCGAGATGATGCCAGCGGCCGAGACTGTCCGCGGCGAAAACAGGTTTGCTGTAATACATTTGATTATACTTCACACTCTTTGGCGCATCGGCAGGGCGATACATGATGGAGAACATGAGGCTGCCATCCTCGTGGATCTGCCAGTGAGGCTCACCGTTGTCATAGCCATCCGTGAGCAGCAGCGAGTTGTACTTCTTGTCCACGCTGTCCACCTTCACCCAGCAGGCGAGCGTGATGGCGGAGTAGGTACCGTCGAGGTTCAGGCGCACGCGATCGCCAGGGCGCTTGAACTCGAGCGCGGCCTTTTCCGGCCAGCGGCCCTGGGTCCACTGCGCGCCCACGGCACCTCCATCACTACGGGGTTGGCGCGGTTCGGCAAAGTTGTTCACCATGCGATCCCAGCGGTCGTTTTCCCAGTGCTTGAAGGGGTAGTAGGCGATGAGGCGCGGATCTTTGCCCATCTGCTGAGACCATGATTGCCATTCGGCAAACCGCTGCTCCTGGCGCTGTTTCATGAGGCCCTGTAGTTCGCTGATGGGAAGGAAGTCCTGTGGCGTGACGGTGAGCTTAGCGGAGGTGAGGGACATGCCCTGCTTCAGGCTTTCGCGCTTGGATTCGGAGGTGTGGGCGATGACTTCCCCATCGAAGACATGCACGGCGCTGGTGTCGTCCTTCACATTCAGCGCAAATTCGGTGCCGAGATCTTCCAGCTTCATGCCGGGGGCATGCATGAGGAAGCCTTTGGCCGCAGGTGGCACATGCACGCGCACGCGGCCGCTTTTGCAGCGGGCTTCCCAGGCGGAGATGACCTCGATCTCAGCAGCGCCTTCGACCAAGGCTGTAGCACCGCTGAAGAACTCGATCTGCGCGAGACCCTTGCTGAGCTTGATGATACCGGGCGTGATCGTGTCGCCACTGCGCAGCGGGCTTTGCGCAAACTCGGCATTCATGGTCTGGCTGAGCATCGCGACGCCGTTGGAGGTCGCTTCCACTTCGGCGGGAGCTTCACGGGTCCAGAGAGCAAAACCCAGTGCGATGGCGGCTGCGGCAGCGAGAAGGGATTTGATCGGCAGACGAATAGGGACAGGCGAATGATTGGTTAGGCTATGAGGGTGTTTAGATTCGCCTGACAGCTTGCCGGTGCTGATCTGAGGTTGCTGAAGTAATCGTGCGTGTTGATCCGCGAGCTCGAGGTAGAAGCGACGTGCCTGCCAATCTTCGCGCAGGATGGCTTCGAGCTGGGCGTGTTGCTCGGGTGTGATCTCGCCATCGAGCTGGGCGTGGATGAGGGATTCGAGGTTCATGCTAGACCCTCCGATTGAAGCTGGCGGCTGACGCAGTCATGCAGGCGCTGGCGCAGCAGCTCCAGATTGCGAAAGAGCGTGCGGCGGCTCATGTCGAAGCGCTGCATCATCTCCTCCGCGCCCTGGCGCAGAGCGTAGCGGCTGGTGACGAGTTCCTTGTCCTGCGGGGTGAGTTTGCTCAGACATCCGTCGAGCACACGCAGGCGCTCATCGAGCTGCGGTTCAATGTGCGTGCGCTCATTCGCGATGAGGTCCATCACGTCCTCGCTGAAGAGCAGGGGAGAGCGAGCGGACTTCTCGCGGTGCTTCTGCACTTGCAGGTAGGCGAAGCGGTAGGCCCAGGGGAGGAAGGGCCGCGTGGCATCGTATTGATCGAACTTCCGAAACAGCGCCACGCTGGTCTCCTGCAGGATGTCACGCGCATCGGCCTCGCAGGGCACGAGGCTGAAGATGTAGCGGAAGAGCTGGTCCTGATGCTGGGTGAGCAGCAGGATGAGGCTCTCCGTGGAGCTGGGAGGTTCGGCACTCATGAAAGTGAGGCAGGGCAGGGTATCATCCCTTGTATCCCTGCCTCAACTCGGAGAGTGCCAGACTATTTCGCAGAAAGTGGCTTAGACATTGAAGCGCCACTCGACGACGTCGCCGTCGCGCATGACGTATTCCTTGCCTTCGATGCGGAGCTTGCCGGCCTCGCGGGCCTTGGCTTCAGAGCCGAGGGTGGTGAGGTCATCGTAATGAACGATCTGCGCTGCGATGAAACCGCGCTCGAAGTCGCCATGAATGACGCCGGCAGCCTGCGGGGCCTTCATGCCTTTCGTGATGGTCCAGGCACGGGTTTCTTTCTCACCGGTGGTCAGGTAGGTCTGGAGGCCGAGCAGCGAATACACACTCTTGATGAGCTGGTTCACGCCGCTGTCCGTCACGCCGAGATCGGCGAGGTAGGCTTTCGCGTCTTCTTCAGGAAGGTCGACGAGCTCGTTCTCAATAGCAGCGCTAACGACGCAGGCACTGGCCGCATGGGCGTGGCTCACATACTCACGCACCTTGGCGACGAAGGCGTGCTTGTCCGGCTCCTTGGAGGCCGTGGCGAGATCGGCCTCGGCGACGTTGCAGGCATAGATGCAAGGCTTGCCGCTGAGTAGGAAGAAGGATTTGAGCAGCTTCTTTTCCTCATCATTGAGGTCGAGCGTGACCGCAGGCTTCATGGCATCCAGATGCGGCATGAGCTTCTGGCAGAGCGCGTGCTCAGCCTGGGCTTCTTTGATGCCGCGCTTGGCGTCTTTTTCAGACTTGTTGAGGCGCTTGCCCACGCTGTCCATGTCCGCCAGGATGAGCTCCGTGTTGATTACCTCGATGTCACGGATCGGGTCCACGCTGCCGTCCACGTGGGTGATGTCACCGCTCTCAAAGCAGCGCACCACGTGCACGATGGCGTCCACCTCGCGGATGTGGCTGAGGAACTTGTTCCCAAGACCCTCACCCTGGCTGGCGCCTTTCACCAGTCCGGCGATGTCCACGAACTCGATGGCCGCAGGCACCAGTTTCTGGGAGCCGCTGAGCTTGGAGAGCACCGCGAGGCGCTCATCCGGCACGATGACGACGCCCTGGTTGGGCTCGATGGTGCAGAAAGGGTAGTTGGCTGCCTCCGCCTTGCGGGTGCGGGTGACAGCATTGAAGAGAGTGGATTTGCCTACGTTGGGCAGGCCGACGATTCCAGCTTGGAGCATAAGGGCGGCGAGGATCGTGCCCCTGAGCCGGTGCGCAATCGAAAAAGCGGGTTGATTCCGGGGTGAAGAACCGGCTTTGGCCTCCGTTTCTCCTCCTCCGCTATGAATCGCCGCCACTTTCTCCAGTCCACCTCCGCTATCGCCGCCTCCTTTGGCTTTCCTGCCATCCTGAGCAGCGCCTCGCCGAACTCCATGCTCCAGGTCGCCAGTATTGGCGTGCACCGCATGGGCGGAAACACCATGCGCAGCGTGGCCTCCCACAAGAAGGTGAAGATCGTCTCCATCTGCGATGTGGATGCCAAGCACCTCGGCCTGGCCGCGAAAGACTTCCCGGAGGCTTCCCAGCACAAAGACTGGCGCGAACTCTTGGCCAAATCGGCGGACAAGTTCGATGCCGTCACCATCGGCACCCCGGACCACAGCCATGCTGGACCCTGCGTGACTGCCTTGCGGGCGAAGAAGCACGTCTATCTCCAGAAGCCCATGGCGCCGACCCTCCACGAGTGCCGCGTCATCACCGAGGAGGCCAAAAAAGCCGGCGTCGTCACCCAGCTCGGCAATCAGGGCCGCTCCAGCATTGAGGCCCGGATGACCGTGGAGATCATCCGCAGCGGCGCCATCGGCAAAGTAAAAGAGGTCATCATGTGGGAGAACAAGCCGCTGAACTGGTGGCCCAAAAACACCACCCTCCGCCCGCAGGGCGATGCCATCCCCGAAGGGCTCGACTGGGACCTCTGGTGCGGCGTGCGCGCCCCTGTGCCCTACCTCGCGGACACCTATCATCCGCAAAACTGGCGTGCCTGGTTTGACTTCGGCTGCGGCGAGATGGGAGACATGGGCTGCCACCACTTCGATACCACCTTTGATGCGCTGAAGCTTGCCCAGCCCACCCGTGCCCGCCTCACCCATGGCGGCAGCAGCGGACCGCTCTGGGGTGAAAAGCGCATCGTCGAGATCGACTTCGAAGGCACGGACTTCACTGCCGAGGACACCTTCCGCCTCACCTGGAACGATGGCGGGGTCGACCCCGACATGACCAAGGTCAAGATGCCAAAAGTTCTCACGATGTTCCCCGCCTCCGGCACCTTCTTCGTCGGCACGGAGGGCGCCATCTTCAAGCCCTACGGCCAGCGCCCCTTCGTGCTGCCTGAGGAAAGCTTCACCGCCGACAAGTATCCGAAGCTCAAAGGCCAGGACCACTACCATGACTGGGTGGATGCCATCCTCGAAGGTCGCAAGAGCTGCGGCGACTTCACCCATGGCGGCCCCCTAACCGAAAGTGTGCTCGTCGGAACCATCACGGATCGCTTCCCCGGCCAGTGGCTCGAGTTTGATCGCGAGACCTGCAAAATCAGCAACCACGAAGCCGCCAACAAGCTCGTGAAGCGCGACTACCGCGATGGCTGGAAGATCGAAGGCCTCGGCTGATCAAGTCCTCAGCCTGCCTCAGGTCCCTTCCGTCGTTTTTGTCCTACGGCTTTCTTCGTCGCCCGCTTCTTGGCAGGCGGCGCAGGAGCCTCTGGTGTCGGCGTTGGCACCACCTCCTCCACCGGCACTTCCAGATCACCCAGCTCAATTCCAAACAGCGCCGAGAGATCCGTCCCTGCCAGGTCTCCATCTCCCACGGACAGATCCGTGATCGTCGCACTGCTCGCATGAGACAGCAGCTCCGCCTGATCCACCCCGCGCAGGGTAAAGAGCAGCTCCGGCTTCGTGTCCAGCAGCACTCCCACCCCATACAGCACTGCCGCCACATGCTTGCACATGTCCGCATGGTCCGGGCATGAGCAGTCAAAGCGGATCTCCTTCGGCTTCGGGAAAAGCCCCCGCTCCGTGTCCGTCAGCACCCGCATCAGCCCATCGCCCAGTCTCCCGGCCAGCAGGTCCAGCATGGATCCCACCTCCCCCGCGCTCGCCTCCACGATCTCCTGCCAGCGCGCCTTCGGCAGCGCCTGGATGCTCACGCTCGTCTCATACAGCTCGGATCCCGCCACCACCGCACGGATGCTCTGCGGCTCCATCTCCAGATTGTACACATTCCCCTGCCGCAGGTAGCTGCGACCCCGTGGCAGGCGCGTCTCATAGTCCTGATACGACTCCAGATTCCGGCACCACGCCTGCCCCCAGAAAGTGGTGCACAGCTTCTGCTTGCCCGCAGGCGCCGCCAGCGCCTCGAACCGCTCGCCACGCTTCTTCCGCTTCGCGATCTGCTTCTGGATCTTCTCTTTGCGCTCCTGCGCATCTTCATATTGCCACCACATGAATCAGCCATTTACACGGCGGCAAAGGTGGCGTCGAGTGTCGTATCACCTCCGCGCTATGAAAACGAAGCTCTTCCAGGTCCTCGCCTGTGTGGCGATGGCTGCCCTCCTCACCTCCTGCCCGGAGACCACCGTGCCGGATAATTTCGGCGCCACCACCATCGGTCTGAAGCCTGAGAATGCCGAGGAATGGGAAGGCTCCTGGCACCCCGTGGATGACCCAAAGGAAGTCTTCGTCTTCCATGTCACCGATGCCCCGAAAGGCCTCATGGAGATCCGTGACGTTCCCGTGCCAGATCCCGCCGCCAGCCCGCAGGATCCTCCGAAGCCGCCCAACATCTACACCCTCATGCTGCGTGACACCGGCGTGACCACCGAAGAAAAACTCCACTTCGCCATCGTCAAGGACACCGCCAAGCCCGGCAACGGCACCCTCTATCTCGTCCGCTATCCGCAGGATGGAGTCTGCATCCTCTGGGGCATTGATCACGAGGCCGTCAGTGCCGCCATCACCAGCGGCGAGATCCAGGGCCTAACCAAACGTGATAAAGACAAGAATCCGCAAAGCGCCCTCGGCGATGATCCTGCGGACTATCCAAAATTGCTTTCACCGAAATTCTGGAAGTGGACCGAGCCCGCCGTCCTCGTGAAGATCAAAAAGTGAAGTGAGCTGAGGAGATATTGGAGCCACCACGAGGTGTGGAAATCACACCCTGCATGGCTCCAGACCATCTGTGCCCTCTGCGTTATCTGCGGTCAAAAATCCCCGTCCTCACACCGGATATTTCCAAGGCGCCCGGTACTCCCGCTTCAGCAGCTTGGAGGCCTCCGCATCACCAATGATCTCCTCCTTCTCCGCATCCCACTGGATGCTCCTTCCGCAGCGCCAGGAGATCATCCCCAGCAGCGGCAGGCAGCTGGATCGGTGCGCGCTCTCAATGTCCGCCACCGGCTGACGCTTCTTGTCGATCGCATCGATGAAGTCCGCCCACAGCGCGCCGATGTTGTGGCTGTCACCCTCAGGTTCCTGGAGCTGGCTGTCACCATGCGTCACCTCGCCTTTCCCGTCGGCGGGGTAAAAGGTCCAGCCATCCTTCCAGCCGATGTGCAGCGTGCCTTTGTCACCATAGAAATAGGCACCCACATTGTGCTTCTCCGGCCCGTTGCCAGCGAACTTCCGGTGCTCCCACACCGCCGTGAAATTCTCGAACTCAAACGTCGCCACCTGATGATCCGGCGCGTCCGTTGTCTGCTCCTTGTCATTTAAAACGGGCGCACCGGCGATCGGCCTCCCACCGGTACAAAAGACCTTCTTCGGACCCTTCTCACCGCTCCACCACAGCACCTGGTCCAGCCAGTGCACACCCCAGTCACCCATCGTCCCGTTCGCATAGTCCAGAAAGCCGCGCCATCCGCCAGGATGCAGCTTCGTGTTGAAGGGGCGCATCGGCGCAGGCCCGCACCACATCTCCCAGTCCATCGTCTCCGGCACCTTGCTGTTCGGCTTCGGCATCTCAGCACCACCACGGCTGTGCGCAAAGAGCCGCACCATGCCCACCTTCCCCACCTTGCCAGATTTTAGAAAGTCCATCGCCGCCACATGATGCGGGCCTATCCGCCGGTGCAGTCCCACCTGCACCACCACGCCAGACTTCTTCGCCGCGTTCACCATCGCCCGGCTCTCGCCGATCGTGTGCCCCGTCGGCTTCTCCACATACACATGCGCTCCCGCTTCACAGGCCGCGATGCTCTGCAGCGCATGCCAGTGGTCCGGCGTGCCGATGATCACGATCTCCGGCTTCGCCTCGTTCAGCAGCTCGCGGTAGTCCTTATACCCCTTCGGCGCATCACCACCGCTCTCGGACTTCACATCCTCGATCCCGTTCTCCAGCACCTTCGCATCCACATCACACAGCGCCACCACCTGGATGCGCCCGGAGGCCATTGCCTCCCGGAGGATGTTCATCCCCCACCAACCGCTGCCGATGAGCGCCGTCCGGTACTTCTTCCCGTCCGCCGCCGCCAATGGCAGCGCAGCAATCGAGAATGAGACAGCAGAAGCCGAGGAAATAAAAGAGCGTCGGGAGGTCATAAAAAACGAATCGAATCAGATCAAAAAGAGAAAGTAAAACGGACAGGAAAAACGAATCCAGCCCCTCAGGTCAATCGCGAACAGGTCGGATTAGGTGCGATTGACCTGGATCCGCCCCAGCGTGGCCAACTTTCTCCGAAAGTTGAGCCTCCTGCGACAGCCGCCGCGTCCTCCCCCAATCCCATTCCAGCCTTGATCTACCTTGATTGACCTGGATCGACCTCGCGGAGCGCAAGTGTCCCCACTCGCAAACGCTTCTCGTGAAATAAAAACAACCTGGATCCACCTGGATTAGCCTGGATCACCCAGACTCTCCCCAGGAGCGCGGGCGCCTCACTCCCCGAAACTCTCCAGCGCCAACGGCGCGTCCTATACCAGCCTAGGGCGATTAGCCCTAGGTTCCCTGAGCCGTACAGCGCCAAGCGCTGAAAGCGCGTTTCATGCTTGGCCAGCCTCGCCCTCCCGTCCAACCCATCGAGCTTGGATCCAGTCGGATTGAGTCGGATCACCCCTTCATCAAAACAACCGTAAACAACGGTCAACCACCGTAAACGATCGTCAACGGCTCCCCTGCCATCCTCTCCCGACCTCCAAATCTCCTGTGAAAAAAGCGCACTCATAGCCCCGCACTCTCCACCACCTCCCCTCATTCTCCAACGGTCCCAAGCGGACCCTTTGGACACCGCGCCCCTCCTCAAATCATCAATCAAAAATCGTAAATCGCTCCACCTCATCCACCTAACAAAAAGAAAAACAAAAAAGCGCCCCCTGCCAACACCAAAGGCAGGAGGCGCTTAGTCCCTTATGCAGGGTCAGCCCTCCGGTCACTCACCGGGGAGAACATAGGGCAGGATCCGCACCAGCCCGGAAACCTGGGGCACGTCCAGCGTGCCTGGCAGCGGATCCGCCAGATAGAAGCCTTCCGCTTCGCTATCGTTTTCATACTGCTTCACCACGCCGCTAAAGCTCACCTTCTTGGGTTTCAGCGGAGGCGTCGCTGGCAGCTTCACGCTTCCGGTGAAGAAGCCCGTCTGCGGGTGAAAGTTCACATCCAGCTTCGCCGCGTTCGGAGCCGGGAACACCGCCTGGTGATTGAGCTTCAGCCGGAAGGGCTGGCTCAGAAACGGCACCGGATCTCTCGACGTTCCAGCGCCTGGGCGATCGGCCGCCAGGAACTCCAGCGTCGCGTTCAGCGGCTGGTCATAGACACCGCGCACAGCATATTCGCCGGAGGCAGGCGGCGTGTAGGGAGCCGTGGAGACCCATCCGCCCAGCTGTCCTCCCGCCGGCCAGATCGGGTCATGGGTCGAGGGGCTCTTGTACCACTGGAACGTGTCTTCGATCACCATCGTCGGCATGTTGCACACCAGCGAATCCTTGCCCCCTGAGGCCTCCAGCATGATCGGCACGCTCAGAAAGTCCGTCAGCGGACCGCTGCCCACCACGTGTTTGCCATCTGGCAGCACCCCCGCAAAGATGGATCTTCCAGAAGGCAGGACGATCAGGGACCCATGGCCGGTTCCCAGCTTTGGGTCATCAGGGGTGGAGTTCTCACCATCCTGGAGGATGGGGCCCGCTCTGAGGAACACCGTGTTGTAGGCGGCAGGGGTGTAGTTCGCATTGCCGTCCCGGCGGATCGTCGGAGCCAGCGCATAGCCTCCCAGGAGGCCCCCGCCGTTTTCGTCGGAGATGTCCCACCACACACCCACGATGCCATTCACGTAGCGCTCCACATGGATGCCGGCCACTCCGCCAGATCCCGGGATGTCAGCGGTATAAAATGGCTCTTCAGGCGTGCTCGATTCGTGCTCAATGAGGACTCCGGTCTTGCGATACGTGAACTTGGGAAATTGCACCCGCAGCGTGAAAGCGCCGCTTTCGGTGATGCTCATCTCCATGACGGCTCCATGCGGGGCCTGGGAGGCGGGAATCGGCAGGTCAGCCGGCGCGAAGTCGATCGTGGTATTGATCGCAGTGGCGAGCGTGGCAGACAGGTCCAGGGCACCGGCAGGCACCGCGGACGAAGCCGCCATGAGCGCCAGGGCAGCCAGAGAACGTTTGACGGAGGTTTTCGGGAGAGATTGGATTTTCACGATGGGTGGATTGTTGCCTTGAGTTGATTGGAGTGAGCTAACCTTGCGTTGTCTTGGTTTGGGGGGATCTGAGAGGCACTGCCCTCCGGTGAGGGCGGAGAGCGCCAGAAGTCGTGTCGTGCCAGAGGTCACTCGTAGTAGGGCGCCATGCGCACACCGCCGGAGACCTTCGGCACATCCAGCGTGCCGGGCTGCGGCTCGGCCAGGAAAAAGCCCTTCGCCTCACCCTCCTCGAAGTAGGGCTCGCCACTCACCGGATCCAGGTAGCGGTGCTGCAGCACCACGCCTGAGAAGTGCACCGTTTTCGACTGTAGCGGCGGTATGTAGGACAGCTTCACCTTCCCAGTGAAGAGGCCCAGCGTGGGCAGGAAGTTCACCTGCAGTTTGTCCGTGTTTGGAGCCGGGAACACCGCCTGGTTGCCGCTCGTCAGGGTGAAGAGCTTTTCCAGGAAACCATAGTCGTTCGTCTCAGGCCGGTCCGGGCTGCGCAGCCAGATCCGCGCGTTCAGCGGCCCGCCTTGGCTGCCCAGGAGAATCCGTTCACCCCGGGCGGGCGGCGTGTAGGCCGCCGTCCGCGTCCCGATGTAGGTCTGTCCTCCGGAAGGGAGCAGTGGGTCGTGAGGGGAAGCCCCCTTCACCCACAGCATGAAGCCATCCACCGGACCGCCCAGGAAGTTGTCCACCGCTGCCACATGGCCCGTCGCCGTGTCCCGGCCTGAGGATGTGCGCAGCATCATCGGCACATTCAGAGGCCAGCTGCCATTCACCAACTGCCCGCCACCTGTCACGCTCTGACCATCCGGCAGCGCCCCCGCAAAGACGGACGCGCCTGAGGTGCTGATCAGCAAGATGCCGTAGCCCGCTCCGGTCTGCACCTGGGGCTTGCTCGGGTCATCCGGTGTCAGTCCATCCGTGGGCAGAGTCACCGTGCTGTAGGCTTCCGGCTTGGTGGAGGGCTCCGTTGCCAGAGGTTCGTCGCGGCTGATTGCTGGCATCAGGAAACCCGCATACACATAGTTCCCGTCGCCATCTCTCCATTCCAGGGCGATCTCGCCCGTGCCATCGCGATAGGCCTTCAGGTAAAGCCCGCCGCTGGTCTCTCCCAGATCAGCCACATACAGAGGATCATCCGGCGGACTGTTCTCATCCACCGTGAACACCCCGGTTTGGTGGTGCACATGGTCCGCAAACCGAATCGTGAGGGAAAGCGCCCCGCTGGGAGTGATCTCCATGCGGCCGATCGCACCTCGGCGGTTTTCCTCCGCCGAAATGGGGGTCGAGAAGGCACCGTTAGGCAGCTCGGTAAAAGCGCCGTGGGCCGAGCCAGAGATGTCCTGGTCCTGAGCCAGTGAAAGCGAGGAAGCCGCGAGCATTGCCATGGCAGCCAGGGAACGTCTGACTGTCGATATGGCGGAAAATAGGGGGTTCATTGAAAATGAAGACCTCGGGTGAGGTGGACACAGCCTGCCATGATTAATCTTTAGGAAACAAGATAAAAACTTAATCAAATGACAAATTATATTCGAACGTGATTTAGTCTTGATCGAGAGGCGCAGAGTTGGCTACGATGAACCGTTTATCTCAAAATATAGAAACTCTGCTTTCTTCGGATCTTGGGCGCAGTAGGAGCACATAACTCCTGCTTGTGATAAGCATCACCAAGCCATCATGGTTTGCGCCAGTGATCACGCAAAAGACTAACAATCAACGAGATAAAGTCGTCAGTGGGCAGACTCAATGGCATGACCGTTCAGCACATCCATTTTTGCGTATTTACAATGTGATATGATTCGTCCTTTTGCCTAACTGCAAAGAAAACCATTCATTGAAAGTCAGGCCTCATTCACCCACTCACCTTCTTTTCGAATCTCGCATGGTGAAGTCATTGTAGTTACAATGTCATTCATCAACATTGGTTAGCCCAAAACCCTCTGTCCATCAGAGTCTTCCAAGATGCTCCCCAATTCAAGGAAATTGCCTATAACGGAGAGACGTGAAGGTCACTTGCGCCACCCCGCCTCGCAAGCCCCTCTCTGAAACATTCGTGTCTCTTCGTGTCCATTCGTGGTTAAAAATCCAGCCCGACGAATCTCGCAGGTTCATCCTTCGCAGTCTTGTTACGGAGAACGGATCGGATTTCGTCATTCCCCACCTCACTTCTCCGGCCGCAGATCAAAGCACACCAGCTTCTCCCGCTGCCGCACGATCAGCTTGCCATTGCTCAGCGCAGGTGAGGTGCAGCCCATGCCCTCGATCTTCGGCCGCGCGATCTGGTGATATCCATCCGCTGCCGCTTTCACCACGCGCAGATGCGTGCCGTTGTTTTCGAAGACCATGAGCTTTCCATCCGCCAGGATCGGAGACGTGATCGTGCTCTGCACCTCGTTCTCCAGCCAGCTCACCTTGCCCGTCGCCAGCTCCACGCACTGGTGCTTGCCACCGCACATCAGATACACATGACCTTCATGAATGATCGGGCTGCCGCTGTAGCGCATGGTGACCCAAAAGTGTGACCACGCGGCCTTCGGCGGACCTTCCTTCTGCCATTGATAAGCCCGCAGGCCCACATCCTTCGTGCCGCTGTAAATCACCAGCCAGTCACCCTGCGTCACGGGGGTGGACTGACCGCCGCCTTCGATCTCCCAGAGCATGGCTCCATCCTTCGGCGAGACACCATGCACGCTGTTGTTGCCTACCATCACCAGCACCGGATCGCCCGAGGAGGGCTGCCACAGCGCCGGGCTGCCTGTGCTGCTCTTCACCTTCTTCTGCTCCCAGAGCAGCTTGCCATCCTGCGCTGAATACGCCTGCGCATGACCTGCCGCCAGATACACCACACCATCCACAATTAGCGGTGAGGCCGCCGGCCCTTGCGCGGGCAGCGCCACCTTCCACAGCTGCTTTCCATCCTTCTGGTCCAGACAGTAAAAGTGCGTGCTGCAGGCCGCATAAACCTTTCCATCCACGGCGGCGGCTGTGCTGCTGCTGCCACGGCCGGTTGGCTTGCCTTCCGCTTCAAACTTCCACACCTGCTTGCCCGTGTTGATGTCCAGGCACACCACCACATCCTTGCCCACCTTGATGGTGTTCGGCACCGCGGAGAGCAGCTTGTCCTTCATCGGTTGGGAGAACTTCTCCTCCTCCATCCATTTCTTGAATTCGTCCGCCGTGGCAAAGGGCTTGCCTTCACGCTTCGCCGCCCGGGAAATTTCCTCCAGCGGCAGCGCGGTGGCTCCGGCCTTGAAGCGGGACTCCACCCATTTGCCCAGGCTGATGTCCTCCTTCGGCGTCAGGTTCGCCTTCCGCCATTCCAGCATCCATTCATCCATTTTCGCTCCGCGCAGTTTCGGCAGGTTCAGGCGTGTCTCTTCCAGCTTCTTCATCAGCTCTGGTGACACTCCACGATAGTTCAGTTGCTGCATCACCTCCGTGTCGATCTCCCGCTGCTCGGATGCCACGCGATCATGCCACACCACCGACATGATCACCTGCTCCCCTGACACCACAGGGCTGCCATGACCACCGTAGTGATCACTCGGGATGTAGTCACTCTCCCACACCTTCTTCAGCCCCGTCTCCGGAAAGCTCTCCGCGATCGGCGTGGTATCCGTCGATACCCCATCCCTGTTCGGCCCCCGCCACTGCGGCCAGTCCGCCAGGCTCAGCGAAGTAGCCGCCAGCACCGAAAACGAAGTCATCAAACTCAAAGAACGAGCACGAGAAAAGATCATACCTTCCGAAACGTCTGCCCGAAGCACGCCTTTCACCGCACCCCATCCCTGACCTGCTCATCAGAGCCATTACCCTGCCGTACGTTGTTCACGCTTCAACGTGTCCGGAACCTCTTCGCGTGAAAAAGCCACAAACATCCCCCAAGTCCGCCTTCAACCAACCGGGAACAGCGAACTGCGAACCTGGAACAAAAAACTCACTTCTTCAAAACCGCCTCGATGTCACTGTCCTTCATGCTCATCGGATGCCCCTCCCACACGATCTTGCCCGTGCTGTCCACGATCATCGCATGCGGAATCCCCTGGATGCCAAAGTCCTCGTTCACCTTCTTGTAGGGGTCATAGCCCACCGTGTACTCGATCGGCACCGTCTTCTCAAAAGTTCGCACCGTTTGCTTGTCCTCATCCGTCACGCCGATGATCTCCAGCCCCCTGTCCTTATACTTCTTGTACACCGCGTTCAGGTGCGGAATACTCTGGCGGCAGGGCGGGCACCAGGTGGCCCAGAACTCCAGGACATAAGGTTTGCCCGCCAGCTCCGGGGACTTGCCTGAAAATCGCACCTTCAGATCCTTGATCACCGTGCCTACATTCGACTTCGAAGCCGTGGCCAGCACCTGCTGACCCAGAAAAAGCGAGAGCGCCACCAGCGGCAGCACAACAAGGAAAGAGAAACGTTTCATGGCGGATCGATGGTTGAGCCCAACACCTCATTAAACGCCTCAACTCCCCGCTCATTCATGAAAATCTGCCCGGTGCACTACTTGAGCTCCAGGGACTTCGGCACGCTGTCCCAGGTCTTGCCGCGCAGGGAGGTGATCGGCGAAACCCATTCATGCACCACCTTTCCCTGCGGATCCAGGATGCGCAGCATCAGGCCTCTCAGGGCATCCACATGGCGGTCCTGCCGGGTCGTGGAGTAGCGGTAGTCCACCACATCGATAGGAACTTCGCGTGTGCTGAAGGTGCCCGCATCATTGTAGCGCAGCGGCCCGGCCACCGTGGTCTCACCGGCGTGATAGCCGCTGTTGCCATCGCTGGCAAAGGAGCCCTCAGCCCCCTCCTGCACAAACACCCGGTACTCGACCTTCAGGTTCTTCACCACGGTCCTCGCCGTGTTCCGGATCTCCACCTTGTAAGCCCAGAGTTCATTTTTCACCGTCTTGTAACCCATGTTCTTGCGCTCGCCCGACACCTTCCCGGCCACCGCTTTGACCTCAAAGCGATAGTTCAGCGAGGCCGGAGTCCGCTTCATCCATTCAGCGATGACGAGCTGGTCCTCCGCACTGAACTGGTTGGCCACCT
Organism: Prosthecobacter gellanilyticus; assembly: GCF_007992435.1. Taxonomy (GTDB): domain Bacteria; phylum Verrucomicrobiota; class Verrucomicrobiia; order Verrucomicrobiales; family Verrucomicrobiaceae; genus Prosthecobacter; species Prosthecobacter gellanilyticus. The sequence continues at coordinate 19,282 of NZ_BKAG01000008.1, forward strand.
TCTGAAAAACCGTCCCGCTCTCCATCTTCAGGGTGATCTGCCCAGCCCCATCATGAGACACCAGCTCCGCCCGCACCTTCCGGCCCGTATTGTCCTTGAACTCCCGGATCTCCGCCTGCGCCACACCCGCCCCGAACCAGACTACGAGAGCAAGCACAAGCAACCAAGGCTGCGATAGGGAGAAGGTCATGACAAAGCACCTTACTCAACTCCCGTCCCACCTAACAAGAACAAACTGAATACCCCTCTCTGTTGGAAGTGACCCCCAATCCCGCATAAGACAATCTTTCTACCCCAATTTTTCTACCCTACCTCTCCGGCCCCGTCTTCCTCTCAAACTCCCGCCAAAGCCTCTCGATCGCCTCCTCCGGATCCTCCATCATCATCCCTTCCTTGATCTTGCTGGCAAAGATGCCGAACGAAAAGGGTGTCACCACCGGCACCGGAATCAAATGCCACTCCAGCCCCGCGGTCCGCTGCAGAAACTCCACCGCACGCGGCAGATCCAGATACGTGTGCGTCGCCTCACGATACGACTGCACCAGCATCGGATGATCTGGCTCATGCTCCGTCAGCACACGAAACAGAATCTCCGCATTCCAGCGCAGCTCCTTCAGCCGCCGTTCCTTCCCGGGCCTGTTCCGCGGCACCATCAGCCCCGTCTGCGCCACTCCCCGGAAGTTCCACTTCACCAGCTCGCTATGCTCCAGCGCCGCGTGCATGTCACGCTCCGCATGCTCTGGCAGAAACAGCTCCTTCCACGCCTCCAGCTCCAGGTCCTGAAAGCTCTTCACCGTCAGTAGAAAACCATAGTCATCGATCGTCACCATCGTGTTCCCGCCCACCGCCTCCTTGAGCCGATGTGAGATGATCCGGCTCAGCGCATCATTCGCACTGCGGCCGATGAGACTGTGAAAAAAGAAGTGCACCAGCTCCGGATCCGCCCCCGGGCTCTCATCCACAAACCGCTCAACCAAAAACGTGTCAAAAGTCGGAATGCGCGAGACCCGCAACTGGTTCCGGCAATGCCGCAAAATTGCCTCCGCATTCGTCTGCGAGATCTCAAACCGTTCCACCAGCCAGTCCGAAAGTAGCACAGGCGTCCCGCCTGCTTCTGGCCCTCTTAAATGTGGTGCAACCGTCCCGGTTGCCTCAGGGCCTTTCAAAGCTCCCGCCAGCATCCCGCCAGCCTCCAGCTCCCCCATCATCCTCCTCGCCAGCTCCGTCCTCAATAGCGCCACCTCATGCGCCAGCCCGGAAGCCAGTGGCATCTTGTTGGCATTCCACGAAGGCACCGTCGGCAGCTTCCCCGTCGCATCCTCCACCCGGATCTCCGCCACCCCCGTCTCCACCAGCCGCACCATGCGCCCGGCTAAAACAAAGATGTCCCCCACCTTCAGCCGCTTCACAAAACTCTCCTCGACCTGCCCCAGCCGGCGCTTGCCCAGGATCACGCTGATCGTCCCCTCCGTGTGAATCACCCCGATGTTCACCAGATACTCTCGTTCCACCTTTTTGTTAGGAATCGCCAGCTTGTCATCCACCCACAGGATCTTGCCGAAGTTCTCCCGATACTGCCTCTCCAGCGACCTCCCGCCACCTTCCAGATAGTTCAGCACCCGGTCCAGCTCCGCCTCCGTCAGATCCCGAAATGCAAACGCCGCGCGCACCGTCTCCACCACATCTTCCCGCGTGTAGCCACCCTCCATCGCCATCCCCACCAGATGCTGCGCCAGCACATCCAGCGGCCGTTCCAGCGGCCGCACCGCATCTAGCCGCACCGCCCGCGTCATCTCCGCGCACACAATGCATTCCATGAGATCGTTCACATTCGTCGCCACCAGGATGCCATGACTCTCCGTGTGAATGCTGTGCCCGCTGCGCCCGATCCTCTGCAGCGCACGGCTGATCCCCTTTGGCGTCGAGATCATCACCACACAGTCCACACTGCCGATGTCCACACCCAGCTCCAGACTCGTGCTGCACACCACCGCGCGCAGCTCCCCATTCTTCAGCTTGTCCTCCACCTCCAGCCGCACATCACGATCCAGGGACGCATGATGCGCCTCGATCTTCGCCGCCAGCTTCGGCAGCGCATTTTTCAAACGCAGCGTGATGCTCTCCGTGCCGCTGCGCGTGTTGCAAAACACGATCACATTCCGGCTCCGCTCCACAATGCCTGCGATGTCCTGCATCACCCGGTGCGCGGTATATCCAGACGGAGGATACGGATCCCGCCGGATCGGCGAAAGAACCTCCACCCTCCTTCGCCGCTCCATCCGCGCCTCGACGATCTCACACACCCTCCCTTGCCCAACCAAAAGCTCGGCAAGCAGCGGCAACGGCGCCGCCGTGGCGGAAAGTCCGATGCGCGTCAGCCCTTCCGGCACTCGTCTCTGCAACCTCTCCAAACAGAGCATCAGATGCGCCCCGCGCTTGTTCTCCGCCAGCGCATGCAGCTCATCCACAATCACAAACCGCACCTCGCTCAGCGCCTCCGCCCACCCCGCCTGCGGCAGCAAAATCGCCAGGCTCTCCGGCGTCGTCAGCAAAATATGCGGCGGCTTCCTCTTCAGCGCCGCACGCTCCGACGCGGTCGTGTCCCCCGTCCGCGTCCCCACACGCACAATGTCCTCCAGCCCGATGCCCTTCAGTGCCGGCAGCAGGTTCTTCTGAATGTCATAGGTCAGAGCCCGCAGCGGCGACACATACACGCACTGGATGCGCGGCTTCAGCGTCCCCGCCTCATGCGCCCTCTGCAGATGATCCAGCACCCCCAAAAACCCCGCCAGCGTCTTCCCGCTCCCCGTGGGCGATGACAGCAGCACCGACCGGCCTGCCAAAATATGCGGCAGCGTCAGCTCCTGAGCCTGTGTGAGCTTCCCAAACGCCTTCTTGATCCACCGCCGCACCCGCGGATGCAGCTCCGCCCCCGCCGTCTCATCAGACGGCAGGGCAGGGGACTTGGCTGGAGATCGTCGGGCCACCATCAAGTGCTACGCCAAACCAGCCCTCAAAGGCATCTCTTAATTCTGCCTCATCTGTGCCCTCTGCGTTATCTGCGGTTAAAAAAGGGCTCCGCTATCTCACCTCACTGCGTCGCAAACTTCGTCAGCAGCCCGCGCTTCCGCGTCAAATTCAGAATCCACGCGAACAAACCACCTGCCAGGGCCAGATAAACCACATTCAGGGCCGCGGAATACCACAGGTAGTTCCAGTTCATCGTCCCCGTCTTCATCACCTCGCGCATGCCTTCAAAGATGTACGTCGGCGGAAAGCTCCACGCGATCGGCTGGGACCAAGCGGGCATGTCCTCCACCGGATAAAACACCGCCACCGCTGGCTGGAAGAAGAACGGGATGGCCCACGCCAGTGACTCCGCCGCCTGTCCCCAGCGCAGGATCAGCGCCGTCGAGATCATCCCCAGCGACCAGCCAAACAGCATCAGGTTCGCGAAGAACGGAATGAGCCACCAGTGCAGCGAGAAGATATTGTACGAGTAGCCCACCCACGAGATCAGGCCCAGGACCACTGCCGTCACCAGGATGCGTAGGAAGCCCACGATGAACGTCGCGCCCACATACTCAAACGTGCGCACCGGCGCCACGAACACATTCAGCAGATTGCGCGTCCACACATCCTCGAGGAAGGAGATCGCCACGCCTTGCTGCGCGCGGAAAAGGATGTCCCAAAGGATCATCCCGCCCAGGAAGAACAGTACAAAGCTGCCGAACTCAGGGTTCGTGTTCTTTTGGATGAACACGGTCACATTTCCCCACACCACCAGATCCACCACCGGCCAGAAGACCAGCTCGACCATGCGCATCGGCGTGCGTGTGTAGAGAAACAGATAGCGCAAAACCAGCGCGCTGATGGTGTTGAAATTCATGGCTGTTTGGCAGGTTCGTCGATGACTTCGCCATCACGGGCGATCTTGATGAAGACATCTTCCAAGGTCGCGCTGCTGGACTGCGCCACGATGTCGGTCGGCGTCCCTTCGCACACGATCTTCCCCTTGTGCAGGAAGATCACGCGATCACACACCTCCTCGATGTCACGCATGTTATGCGAGGTGTAAAGAATGCCGATGTTGCGCTCCTTCTGCACCTTGCGGACCACCTTGCGCACCTTGTCCGCGATGTCTGGATCCAGGCTCGCCGTCGGTTCATCCAGCATCAGCAGTTCCGGATCATTGAGAAAGGCCTTCACCAGGTTCACGCGTGTCGATTCACCGGCGGAAAGCTGCCCCGTCACGCGATCCGCCAGATGCGTGATTTCCAAAAGCTCCATCAGTTCCGCGATCTTCTTCTTCGGCTCCTTCAAGCCATAGATGCGTGCAAACACGATCAAGTTTTGCCGAACCAAAAGATTACCCGGCAGTGCAGTGTAAGCGGAGGAAAAGTTCGACCTTTGCAGGATCTTGATCCGGTGCTGATGCAGTGGCAGACCAAAGGCAAAAAGATCACCACCCGTAGGCAGCGTGAGACCGAGCAGGCAGTTCATCGCCGTCGTCTTGCCTGCGCCATTCGCGCCCAGTAGACCCAGCACCTCGCCACGGTGCAGCTTGAAGGAAAAGCGATCGAGCGCCTTCACGCCATCGAACTCACGGGTGAGCTCACGGGCCTCGAGGATGACTTCGCGCGTGTCTGGGGGGGCGGCGGACATGGGGCGCGGAGAATCGCCGCGCCCGCCCGGAATGCAAATGCATCATTCTGACGTCGTTGATGCGGCAATGGAGTCCTGGAGTGCTGGAGTATTGGCTCAATCCACCAATCAATCACTCCCCTACTCCAGCGCAGCCTACAGTTTGCCTTTGCGAAGGATGTGAACCCCCAGCATCCCAAACGTGATCATGGAAGGCACTGCCAGGAAATGCAGCCACACGATCAGCGTGCTCGCATAATCCAGCCCTGCAAAGCTCGACCTCGCCCACTGGATCACCAGCCAGCCGATCACCAGGCTGATGCTGCCCAGCAGCGTCACCAGCAGGAAAAACAGGCTGCCTTCGTCCATCTCGATCAGCTTGCGCGTGATCGCGCGCGGCTTCTCACTCTGTTGCAGGAACATCGCCGCGGAAAGCATGTAGATCTGCGTGCCCACCAGCGCCGCCAGCAGCAGCAGCACCTGGCTGTGCACGCCCAGAAAGGTCAGTCCCGCCACATTGACCAGACCCGTGACCGCCGAGATCGCCTGCAGCAGACTCGCCACAATGATCAGCACCAGCCCGCCCAGCTCAAACATGCGCGGCCGTTCCGAAAGAATGAAAAGCAGATGCCGCATGCCATCCCGCCACGTGCGCAGATGCGGCGTGCGGTCCACCGGCGCCGGGCGCAGACCCGAAACGATCTCCACCGTGCTGGCCTTCTTCTTCAGCGCCTTGATCAGCAGCTCGGAAGCGAATTCCATGCCGCTCGCGCGGATGTCCCAGGTCTTGTAAGCCGTCTTTTTCAGGCAGCGGAAGCCCGAGTTGCAGTCGCTCAGCTTGCCTTTGAAAAGTAGATTGATCAGCCCTGTCAGCACCGGCGTGCCCAGGACGCGGTGCAGCGTCGGCATCGCCCCAGGTTCAATCACACCCTTCATGCGTGACGCGATGCCCATGTCCGCATCCGCCTTCGCCGTCGTCTTGTACAGCTCCAGCGAGTTCTCGTAAAAATACGTCCCGTCCGCATCCGCGAACATCACATACTTCCCTTCCGCAGCCTCGATGCCGCCACGCAGCGCCGCACCATAGCCACGCTGCGGCACCGGCACCACCCGCGCGCCATGAGCCGTGGCAATCTGCCGCGAGTCATCAGTGCTGCCGTTGTCTGCCACCACGATCTCGTAGTTCAGCGCCGGATCGACCTCGAGCGACTTGCGCACCGCATCGATGCAGAGCGCGATCGTGCGGCTTTCGTTGAGGCAGGGAAAGACAAAGGTGAGGTCCATTCGGGAGAGATGGAAAGGTGGAGTGTCGCGGCGGCCCTCCTTTTTCAAAAAGGCCGCATCACGTGGAAATCAGCGCGCCAGCAGCTCCTTCGCCGCCTTCTCGATTTCCGGCAGCAGTTCATCCGGCAGCTCGGTCATCAGCGGCAGAGCCGGACCCGTCTGGGCGATGCCCGCCAGCGCCACGGCGTGATGCAGCACCAGGATCGGGCTGTGCTTGTTACGCAGATCTTCCAGCGGCTTGAAGACCTCGCGGATCTCCTCGGCCTTCGCATAGTCACCCGCGTGGATGGCATGCATCATGTCCATGCTCAGCTTCGGCTGCACACACACGCAGCCTGCGGTGAAGCCCGTGATGCCGAAATCGCGCAGATGCACGATTGCCGGCTGCTCGCCGATGCCGGACACGATGAGTTCCGGATTCACCAGGGAGACCAGCTTGCTCAAAAAGGCGTCCTCGGCCGGATCTTCCTTCACCACCGCATACTTGATCCAGGAGATCAGACCGTCATTCACCAGGGACTGCGCCAGCTCCGGGGTGATGTAGCCCTCATCCTTCATGTAGAGCACCGCCTTCAGGCCGGACTTCTCCACAAACTTGCGGATCGCCGTGGCCACGCCCGCTGGCTTGGAGGGGAACAGCGTCGGCAGCAGCATCGCCGTCGGGAACTCATGATCCTTCAGCATCGCCGCCTGGTCCATCGCCGTGCCATACATCGGGCCCACGCTCGGCACCATCCACACATCTTCCGGGGAGATCTCGCGCAGCATCGTCAGCAGCGCCGGATACTCGGACGGAGCGATGTTATAAAGGTTCGCATTGCCGCCATATAGCATCGTCGTGATGCCACCAGCATACATGTGCTGCACCAGCTTGGCATTCTCCTCGCGGTCGAGGCTGAGGTCCGCCTTCCGGCACAGGGGCGGGACGGCGATGACGGAACGGCGGAGGTCGGCGGGAGCGTTGACAGGCGTGGTCTTCATGCGGGCGCGCAGTCAAGGGAGGCCGGGCCGTTGGGCAAATGGAAATGCGGGGTCAAAACACTCCTCTTTGCGCCCCGGGGGAATCCGTGGTTCATTCCCCGGCAGCACCCCACCCATGGCAAACATCGTCCTCGGCATCACCGGCTCCATCGCAGCCTACAAGGCGGCGGACATCGCCAGCCAGTTGACGAAGGCCGGCCACACCGTCACCTGCGTGCTCACCAAGGCTGCGGAGGAGTTCGTCACCCCCCTCACCCTCGCCACCCTCTCCCGCCGTCCTGTGGTGTCGGACCTCTTCGCCGAAAAAGAAGGCTGGCAGCCCGGCCACATCCAGCTCGCGGATGATGCCAACCTCCTCCTCATCGCCCCTGCCACCGCGAATGTCCTCGCCTCCCTGGCCCACGGCTTCGCCAATGACGCCCTCACCGCCATCGCCCTGGCCACAAGAGCGCCCATCCTCATCGCCCCCGCCATGAACGGCAAGATGTGGCAGCACCCTGCGACCCAACGAAACGTCGAAACCCTCAAATCCTGGGGCGTGAGATTCGTCGAACCCGCCGAAGGCCTCCTCGCCTGCGGCTACGAGGGCGTCGGAAGGTTGGCCCCGGTGGAAGAGATCGTGGCGGCTGTCACAGGTTTGTTAGCTTAACCTACGGCACACTCTTCCAGACATGCGCTACTACGAGCCTCGTTTCCGCATGGCAGTTCTGGCAGGTGAGCAAGATAGGTTGATCAGCAAAATCGGCGGCTTGCCTTGGGGAATGCCTGCGGACCTCTGGCCGCACTGCTGCGGGTGTCCCCAGAAGCTCCTCGCTCAACTCCGTCATGAGTCGCCGATGCTCGACCTGGGGAAGGAAGGTTTGGTGCTGCATCTCTTCCAATGCTTGGAATGTGGTGGCATTGATGAGTGTGGAAGGGATGTGGTCGTGATTGATCAATCGTCGATGGGTGATGGCCTCACCCGCGTCCCAGGCTGGGACCACTCTTGTGGCTTGGGAGAGCCACCTCTCATCGGAGAATTCTGGATCGATGAGTGGCTCGAGAAAGATGACGGCATCCCAGACGAGCGCCTTTCCGAGTTCTTTGTGGAGAGTTCGTACTGGGCTCTTCAAGACGAGTTTTCGGAGATCGACTTTTATGACTTCCTTGGCCGGACTCGATTCGGTGGTTCACCCAGATGGACGGGCAATGGTCCGCTTGTTGTCCCGCCGCCTCCATTTGAGTTTCTGTTCCAGATCGACAACAGCCTGATTCTTGAAGGCGTTTCGCCGGATGTTGACGCTGTGGGATGTGTTGTGACGACCTTTGAGTCTGGCTCATCGCATCAGTCCAACGCCCTTCCAGTCGCCACCAAATTAGGTGCTCCGTGGAGTATCATTCATGAAGTCGGATCTGACTACTACTCCGCCGAATTCACCAATCTGGGCTCAGATGGCACCATCTTTGTGTATGTGGATCGCACGCAAGTGCCCCATGCCGTCCAATGGTTTTGGAATCGCTGAGAGTGAGGAAACTCCCGAGCGAGGTCGGCTGCGGCGACCTCAGCGTTGTCTTCATCCCCGCTTGTAGCGATATCAGCCAACGCTCTCTCGCGGTCGCACATCGATGCGCTCGCGTGTAACCAAAAGTCTATCTCGTTCGAGGATTCGAGCGCTGAAGAATTCTCTTCGTTTCGTGATTCTGGATGAGATCTGGACATTGTTAATGCAATGCGTCCACCTGGATAGTGATCCGCTTTGCATTTGCCCCCGAGTCAACCTAGACGCGGACTGATTCCTCTGACGCCTTTGATTTGTCTTGAATTCAGGGCGTCAACCTCGTCAACCAAGCCGTCAACCGAGCTAGCTCCCAGATGGGGCGGTGGTCGTAACTCTCATCTATGCCGGATTTTCTCCGCTGCGTCGGAGACAGCTCCGAAAAATTGGAGCTCGTTTCGCGTTGTCTGGCATTTTCAATGAACAACTTCAGTCTGGGATTCTGAGCTTTCAACGCCTCTACCTGCTTCCACACGGCTTGTTTAGAGATGGGCTTTTTCCCTTTCTTGCAGAGTTTCATGGCAATCTCGTCGTAACTCAGATGCCTTTCAGCGCCTCCTCCGCTCACGGTCTCGACAAGCAGCACAAAGAGCTGATGTTGTTTAGATGTCAGTTTCTGACTCAGGCTCTTGAGAAATGCTAGCGCACCACTTGATACTTCATCAAGAAGTTGTTGCTGGGTCGTCGTGTGCGCCAGCACGGATTTAAATCCCTCGTTCATCTGAATACTCAACTCTGCATTTGAAGGTTCCAGCTGAGTTTGGGCAACAGTCGTCTCCTTTGCTTTAAGTTCGACAGCGGCATCGATACCAACATTATCAGTCATAGCTCGCAGCAAGCTGCCACGTCCCAGTCTCCCATAGGCTACATCAGTGCAATGCGCCGCCACCAGTCGACCGAGTGCAAGACCCACTTCCTCGGCATGCCGCTTGTGAAGGTCGAACACCCTCTCCGCCGCTTTGGTGTTGCCGCCTGGAATGTGTGGAAGCGCATCAACCACTTGTGGGAATGCTATCAAAAGATCGGCAACGCCTTTTAAGCCCGCTGCTTTAGTCGCCCTGTCCAAGTATCCCGCGAGCATCATCTTGTCCTCATCCTTTGGTCGATCATCTATGAAGATGTTGCGCGCGTAGCGATCCAGAGGATCATATTCCACCGCCGCCGCTGCCACCATGGCTATTCGTCGATCAATACATTGGGAGCACAGGCCGCAGTGAGTATGCTGTTTAGTGCGCTCCCAAGTGTGTGCGCAACTGATGGAAGTTTGCAGCATGTCTGAGCATCCAAGAGCAACGAGTCTCCGAATAACCCCTGCCTTAGTGTCTTGAAAAAACGGATTCTCGACTTTGAAACCGCCTCCGCCGATGGCGGAGAACAACCGCTCAAAGCAGGACAGCACCTTGGGATGTGTCGTTCGCGTTGCTCTTGACCCTACTACTTGTGCACTCAGGGGAAGATTAAGGCTTACCACGCCATTCTCGTAAAATCTCAAGCTATCAATATTGAGCATGCGGGCGATGGTTGCCCCGAACGATGCGAAGAGAAACGACCGGGTCCTCTGAGTGTATTCTTTCCCGAGTCGTTTTTGCTTGTTAGCCCGAACGCGGACGTGATGAGGCTTGGCTTGCCCAGCCTTGTCGGCGATTTGAGATTTTAAACTGGCCAGAAATCCATTGTTCTTCGGCGTAGACAAATGTGTGACGAGCACGATGCGATTCTTCTCAGTCAAAATCTCTTCCATCGCACCTGCGAGAGAATCCAGCCCTCCAGAGAACATCACGACTTTGTCAATTGGCCGGCCATCGTGAGACTCATTGTCGAACTCTAAATACTGTTGCTCTAGATCATTCGGCTTCGTGGACTGCGAAAAATGAAAGGTAAAATAGTCGTCCGAGAGAAAGGTCAGCAGGTTGGTCAATGCCGATATGACTTCTTGCGATTTCCACAACCCTGTGGCCCTGACCGGAATGTGAAAATGAAAATCGCGCCGCCAATCTTCGCCAAAGCGATCGGCATCAGAGAAGCAACGGGTAGTGGCTTGGTCGGCGGCATAGACGTAAGCGGCAATCTCGACCAAATCGAGGTACTGTGGCTCGATGTCCCGGTAAAAAGATCGCTTTAAATCCTCGATACGCAAAAGAACATTCTCGTCTTCTTTCGCCCCCAAGATATTGAGATTGAGAGATGTTCCTGGAGTTGCCCTGGGCCTATCGAGACCTCCACAAAAGATGTGATGTTCAGTCTGCATGATCTTTTGCACGGGCCATTAATTCCGCTCTGATTTTTTGAATGCCGTACCAGCCAAATCCTTCACTCTTATCCCGACCGATGTCCCCATCGCCTTGAAAGCGATTCTTTGAGAACCATTCAGATGCGTACTTCTCAACGATCTCGGCTGTTTCATGACAGTGTTTGTCCATAGCTACTCGGAACCGCATCACCTCCGCTCTAGACTTAAATTTTTGATCTGGTCCCATTTGGAGGGGAAGCGTTCGGTCCAAAAAATAGCCGATACTGCGGTTTGTGACCTGGGCGAAAAACACTCTAGATAGCTCCCCAAATGCCTTGTCCCGTCCAAGTGCACCAAGTTCGGCGTGGATAAAGTCTGACGAGGCCTCAAACAGTCCAGCTTTCTCGTGAAGGCGTTCAACTACAGCGGCGATAAGAGATTCTTTGGCTATAAGGCCAATGTCTGAGGTGCGAGTATTACTCATATCAACCGCGAGTGCTAACGCCACGGCGACATCGGCTAAGGAAGCGTGTTGCGGTAGACGTATGCCAGCTTCTTCCAGGCATGCTTTTGGGTTAGCCTGTTTGCCAGCAATTCCCAATCTTGTGAGCAGCCAAGCAGCTTGAGCGAATCCAGGGTCATTGCTTAATCGTTCCAGTGCCTTGTCGGCAGCGGACATCGTGGCATTCGCGATTTTCGCCACTTCACCACCTTCAGCAATGAGGCTGATAACCTCCTTCCAACGACGAGTCATTGGTAGGGCGCCGAGGCGAACGTGTCCCATAATCTGTTGAGATAACCGCTTAATTGTCGCCTAATAAACTAGCGTTTAGCAACAGAATATTGCCGCTTGCTAGAATTCAACGATGGCATCCTCAAGGGAATTTGACCGAATTCCTGCCTTTTCGGGATCGCGATATACAAGCTACGAGCGCATTAGTTATCCCCTTGACCAAGTTCACAAGGATTCTAACCGAACGCCTATAGTTTAGTCATCAGTGTTCTCTAACTGATTCTGTTAGACCTCCAGCAACTCCGCCGGCTTGTCCACGATCACCTTCGCGCCGTGTTCCTTGAGCTCTTCCACGCTGCGGAAGCCCCAGCTCACGCCGATGCCATACATGCCGGAGTTTTTGGCAAAGCTCATGTCGATGCCTGAATCCCCCACATAGGCGCAGGCGGAGATATCGATATTCAAAAGCGCCGCAGCCTCGATGGCACCTGCGGGATCCGGTTTGCGCTCCACATGCTCCCGCTGGCCAAACACGAAATCAAAGGTGCCCAGCGGGAAGAAATGCTCGCAGCACAGCGTGGTGAAGCGGTGCGGCTTGTTGGAAATGCAGCCCAGCTTCATGCCACGGGCACGCAGCGCGGAGAGCGTCTCCAGCATGCCATCATAGACCACCGTCTTGTCGCGCCAGTTGTCGGCGTAGTGCTTCTGGTAGTCGCGCAGGCAGTTGTCGATGATCTCGTCCGTGCGCGCATACTCGGGCAGCGCACGCCACACGAGCTGCCGCACGCCATCGCCGATGTACTCGGGAAACACGGCCAGCTCACGCTCCGGATAGCTGTGCTCCACGAGCATGCGGTTCACCGCCGCCGCGAGATCGGCGAGCGAATCAATCAAAGTTCCATCAAGGTCGAAGATGAAGGCTTGGAGGGAGGGCATGTCACCCTCCCCCTCGCCGACACTGCGAATCTCTTCAAGTGCAAGCGCGTGGCACCCTCAGACTCAACCTGGTCGAGACAAGTCCTCCAGGATTGGAGGGCCAAGGGCCCGGCACTCCTCAGCCCAGGGCAACGCCCTGGGGTTCACGAAAGCCAGCACTCACATCGGAGCCCGAGCGCCGAAGGTGCGACACTCGACTCCTGGGGTTCGTCATCTCACTCCCCCAGCAGTTCCTTCACCTTCGGCTCGATCGCCGCAGCCCACAGGTCATAGCCTTTTTCGGAGAGGTGCAGGAGGTCGGGCATGACTTCACGGGTGAGGGTGCCATCGGCTTCCAGGAAGGTCTTGCCGATGTCCAGGTACTGCACGGTCTCGCCGTCCGCATACTTGGAGATGATCGCATTCGTGGCCTCGTTCTGCTGGCGCATTGCATCCGTGGGCTTCTCGCCGCGCGGGAAGATGCCCAGGAGCAGGATCTTCGACTTCGGGCACTTCTTCTTCAGATTTTCGAGGATCAGTTTCACGCCTTCGGCGGTCTGCTCGGCGCTGCAGTGGTACTTGGCACCCTGCAGTTCCTTCTGCTCACGACCCACATGACCTGTGTTGTTTGTGCCGATCATGAGCACGATCAGCTTCGGTGAAAGACCATCAAAGTTGCCGTTCTCCAGGCGCCAAAGCACATGTTCCGTGCGGTCACCGCCGATCCCGAAGTTCGCCGCCTTGCGGGATGTATAATACCTGTTCCAGGCAGCCTTGCCATTGTTGCTCCAGCCCTGGGTGATGGAGTCGCCCAGAAAAACCAGCGGTGCCTCGCCCTTCTTGGAGATCTCGTTGAAGGCGGAGCTCTTGGTCACCCATCCTGCATCACGTGGCACGGGCTGGATGGCGAAGTTCGGTTCAGCCGCAAAAGCGGTTTGCACAAGCAGGGCAGAGGCGAGCAGGAGACGTTTCATGAGTGGGCAGGTGGGGGGGGAGGGGCCGGACTCAAGGCGGACCACCCTTGTATGGCAATCTTTTTTGGCGCGGAACTCCCTGATTTAGGCCTCAGACTGGGTGCTCCCTTCCCGGCGAAAGAAAGAAACCGGCTGCATTCCGCCCGTTTCATGCTACACGCACCGCCCCCATGCTCACCCTCCGCGACGTCTCCAAGTCCTTCAATGCCCGCCCGCTGTTCACCGGCGCCAAGATGACCGTGAACTACTCTGAGCGCGTGGCCCTCGTCGGCCCGAATGGTGCGGGCAAGTCCACCCTCTTCTCCCTGATCCTCGGTCTGGACACCCCGGACTCTGGCGAGGTCGTGCGTGATGAGTGGACCACCCTGGGCTTCCTGCCCCAGGAGAGCGAGCCCGTGGGCGAGGAGACCATCCTTGATGTCGCCACCGGTCGCGTGGGAGAGATGCAGCGCCTGGAAGGCATCTTGAAGGAATATGAATCTCGCGGTGATGTGGCCGCCCCTGAGTACAACCAGGCCCACTCCCTCCACGAGGCCCTGAATGACCCCCAGGCCGAGGCCAAGAGCAAAAAGATCCTCAAAGGCTTCGGCTTCAAGGAAACCGACTTCGACCGTCCCGCCCGTGAGTACTCCGGTGGCTGGGTCATGCGTGCCCACCTGGCCCGTCTTCTCGTCATCGAGCCCGACCTCCTCCTGCTCGATGAGCCGACGAACCATCTCGACCTCCTGTCGCTCATGTGGTTCCGCAACTACCTGAAGAACTACCCCGGTGCCATCCTGCTCATCTCCCATGACCGCGACTTCATGGATGAGCTCATCGAAAGCGTCTACGACATTGATGAAGGCAAGCTCGTCTCCTACCAGGGGAACTACAGCGAGTTCCTGAAGCAGAAGGAAGAAGCCTGGGACCGCTCCTACCAAGCCTGGAAAAACCAGCAGAAGGAGATCGAGGACATCCAGGAGTTCATCGACCGCTTCCGTTCCGTCGCCTCCAAGGCCGCACAGGCCCAGAGCCGCGAGCGCCAGCTCGAGAAGATGGAGAAGCTGGACAAGCCCCGCGCCCTCAAAAAGGCCTTCCGCTTCAATTTCCCCCAGCCTCAGCGCAGTGGTCAGCGTGTCATCGCTTTGACAGATATCCACCAGGCCTACGGCGAGAAGAAGATCTACACGGGTCTCGATCTCGAGGTCGAAAAAGGCGAGCGCACCGTGCTTGTCGGCCCGAACGGCTCCGGCAAATCTACCCTCATCAAGATCATGGCCGGCGTGGTCCCCTTCCAGAAGGGCGAGCGCCGCTTCGGCACCAATGTCAAGATGGGTTACTTCAGCCAGCACCGCGCTGACACGCTCGATCCCGAGTGCAGCGTGCTGGAGGAGATCAAACGCTGCGCCCCTGAACTGCGTGAGGACGATGTCCGCAGCATTCTCGGCAGCTTCCTCTTCAAGCGTGAGGACGTGTACAAGAAGTGCAAGGTCCTCAGCGGTGGTGAGAAAAGCCGTCTGAACCTCGTCAAATTCCTCGTCGATCCGCCGAACCTCCTCCTCATGGATGAGCCGACGACCCACTTGGACATCTGGGCCATCGAGGGCCTCATCCTCGCCCTGCAAAAGTTTGAAGGCACCCTCGTCTTCATCTCTCATGACGTGCACTTCATCCGCAGCATCGCCACCAAGGTCCTGCACATCAACAGCGGTGTCGTCACACCTTACAGCGGCGGTTACGACTACTACCTCGAGAAAACCGGCGCCGAGGAAAACGCCCGCGCCGCCGTCATCGCAGGCTAACTCGAGGGGACCTCAGGGCTCTCCTCAGTCCTCTGTGTCCCTCCGTGTTCTCTGTGGTTGAAAAGAATGTCCGGCTGCCCGGACGTACAACCCCATTCCGATGGGGTTGCATCCCCGATGGCAGAACTGAGTGTGAACTCACTCATCGTCAGCGAACACCATGTCTGGCATTGCGCCAGCGTGCGCCCCGGCCATTCTCAACCTCTCCATGATCAGCATCCTCGAAGCCACACCCGGCGCCACCGGCCCGTCGCTCGCCGACCGGATGCATCTGGCCTTCTCGGAAGATGGAAAGCTCGCGGAGTCACCGCAGTTTGAGTTCCGTCCGCAGCAGCAGCAGATGGCGCAGCTTGTCGGTGATGCCTTGGAAAAGAACCGCGCGCTGATTTGCGAAGCCGCCACGGGTGTCGGCAAGTCCCTCGCCTATCTCGTGCCTGCCGCCACGTATGCCAAAGAGCAGGGCCGCAAGGCCATCATCTGCACGCACACGATCAACCTGCAGGAGCAGCTCATTCACAAGGACATCCCCATCGTGAAAAAGATCGTGGGCGATTTTCATGCGGAGTTGCTGAAGGGTCGGAACAACTACCTCTGTCCCACGCGCCTGAAGAATGCCTTCTCCAACACCGGAGATCTCTTCAGCACTAGCGAGGCCGCCGAGCTTCAGCTCATCATGGAGTGGCAGCGCGAGCATCCGCACGGTACTCTGAGCGAGATGGATTTCACCCCCGGCGCACGCTTGTGGTCCATGGTACGCAGCGAGGCGCATGCCTGCACGCCACGCCGCTGCCCTCCCGGCAGCGGCTGTGTGTATCAAGACGTCCGCCGCCGCATGGCCGCCGCGGATGTACTGGTGCTGAACCACACGCTCTTCTTCACCTTGCTCGCTTCGGCGGAGGAAGTGCTCGCCGATGACGCGAACTTCATCTTCCCGCGTGACTTCGTCATCATCGACGAGGCCCACACCATCGAAAACATCGCCGCGCAAGCCTTTGGCATTCACGTTAGTGAGTCCAGCGTGCGCTTTGAGCTCGGCCGGCTCTACAATCCGAAGACCCGCAAAGGTTTCTTCCAGAGCGTGGGTGACAGTGATGCCATCCGCGAGGTCGCGCAAAGCATCGGCGCGGCGGAGGCCTTTTTCCGCGAGGCCGAGGACCGCTGTAAATTCACCGGCCCTTATGGCAAAGAGTTCCGCATCCGCGATGCCGACCTCGTCGAAAACACGTTGGCCCTTCCCCTTCAGCGCGTAGCCAACTTTGCTCTCAAAGCGGGCGATGCAGCCAAGAGCGAAGGCCAGAAGCTCGAGTTGCACGACATCGCCAAACGTCTCACCGCCTTGCGCACCGGCCTCGGAGCTTTCCTCGATCAAAGCGAGGATGGTCACGTCTACTGGGCCGAGCGCAGCACCGGTGACACGCGCAATCTCTCCCTGCACAGCGCGCCCATTGATGTCTCACCGAAACTCGAGGAGATCTTCTTCGCCGGTGGCAAAGCCTGCGTCTTCACCAGCGCCACCCTTGGTGTCGGTGATGACGAGCAGCTTGGTTATTTCCGCAAACGTGTCGGTGCGCAAAAGGCCCGCGCGACCAGCATCGAGAGCCCGTTTAACTTCCAGAAGCAGATGAAGCTCTATCTGGTGAAGAAGATGCCGGAGCCAAAGGACGCCACCTACGCGGAGGCCATGAAGGAGAAGATCGAGCACTTCCTCAAACTCTCGCAGGGCCGCGCCTTCGTGCTCTTCACCAGCTACTCGCAGCTCACCACCATGGCAGACCTGCTGGAGGACTTTTGTGATGATCACGACTGGCGTCTGCTCGTGCAGGGCAGGGGCATGCCTCGTCATCAGATGCTCGCCGAGTTCAAGCGGGATGTACACAGCATTTTGTTCGGCACGGACAGCTTCTGGACCGGCGTCGACGTCCCCGGCGAGGCCCTGAGCAACGTCATCATCACCCGCCTCCCCTTCGCCGTTCCGGATCACCCCGTCGTCGCCAGCCGCCTCGAGCATCTGGAAGAGCAAGGCCTCAACAGCTTCAGCGAATACAGCGTCCCCGAGGCCATCCTCAAACTGCGCCAGGGCGTCGGCCGACTCATCCGCACCCAGAAGGACAAAGGCATGGTCGCCATCCTCGACCCCCGCATCCTCACCAAGCCCTACGGCCGCGCCTTCATGGCCAGCCTGCCGGATTGCCCGGTGGAGATCGTCGGCTAGACGTACAACCCCATCCCACTGGGGTTGATCTTCGAATCTTCGCCAGCACACGGCCCGTTGAAGTCGCGCCAGCGACATGGACTGCGGCAGCCTGCTGCCGCTTTAGTGTTGGGCAGCCCTGCTGCCGGGAGAACAGCCTCGATTGCACGCCTGACATGTCCGTGTTGGCGACGGCCAGCAGGGCTGGCCTGGAGAAAGCGGCAGCAGGGCTGCCGCAGTCCATATGGACCGAGCCCACGCCAATCCCCACCCACCTAGCCTGTCACATTCCCGTCTCCCAATTCTCCACCTCTCCCCATCACTCTTCTTGCCAAATCAACGCGCTCTTCTCTACTCTCACGCATCGCCATGACCATCACTCCTGACCAATACGAAAAGCTCGGTGCCTTCTACCTCGGACGCGGTTACGACTTGGAAACCAAACAGCTCCAGGACGATCTGGTGATGTATGACTCCAAGGACCTCGTCACGCATGGCGTCGTCCTCGGCATGACCGGCTCCGGCAAGACCGGCCTCTGCCTCGCCTTGCTCGAAGAAGCCGCGATCGATGGTGTGCCCGTCATCGCCATCGATCCCAAAGGCGACATCGGCAATGCCCTCCTCACCTTCCCGAATCTCAGCGCTGAAGAATTCAAGCCCTGGGTGAACACCGACGATGCCCGTCGCAAAGGCGTGAGCGTGGATGAGTTCGCCCAGCAGCAGGCCGGCCTCTGGCAAAAAGGCCTTGGCGACTGGGGCCAAAGCCCCTCACGCATCCAGAAACTGCGCGAGACCGTGGACATGGCCATCTACACCCCCGGCAGCAGCGCGGGTCTGCCGGTGAGCATTCTCAGTTCCCTCGACTGTCCTCCCGCCGCTGTGATGGACGATGCGGAAACACTCGCGGACCGCATCGAGAGCACCGTCTCCTCCCTCCTCGGCCTCATGGGTGTCGAGGCCGATCCCGTGCAATCCCCCGAGCACATCCTGCTGAGCAACATCGTCGGTCATTGCTGGAAGAAAGGTCAGAACGTCACGCTCGAAAACCTCGTGCGCCACATCCAGCAGCCGCCGATCCGCAAGGTCGGTGTGGTGGACATCGAGTCCTTCTTCCCCGAGGCCAAGCGCACCGCGCTGGCGATGAAGCTGAACAACCTCATCGCCTCACCGGGCTTCGCCTCATGGCTGGAGGGCGAGCCGCTGGACATCCAGCGCATGTACTACACGCCGGAAGGCAAGCCACGCGTGACCATCTTCAACATCGCGCACCTCAGCGACAGCGAGCGCATGTTCTTCGTGGCCTTGTTGATGAATCAACTGTTAGGCTGGATGCGCTCTCAGCAGGGCACCACCTCCCTCCGCGCCATCTTCTACATGGACGAGATCTACGGCTACCTGCCGCCCACGGCCATGCCGCCCTCGAAGAAGCCCATGATGATCCTGCTCAAGCAGGCGCGCGCCTTCGGTCTCGGCCTGCTGCTCGCCACGCAGAACCCCGTGGACCTCGACTACAAGGCGCTGGCGAACATCGGCACGTGGTGGATCGGCCGCCTGCAGACCGAGCGCGATAAAGCCCGCCTCCTCGATGGTCTCGAGGGCGCCGTCAGCAGCAGCGGCGGCAAGTTTGAGCGTGGCGAGATGGAGACCGCCATGTCCGGTCTTGGCAACCGTGTCTTCCTCATGAACAACGTGCATGAGGACGGCCCCTGCATCTTCCACGTGCGCTGGATCATGAGTTACCTCAGCGGCCCGCTGGCCAAGGAGCAGGTGAAGCGCCTCATGGACCCCATTCGTCCTGCCAAGAAAAGCGCCGCTGCCGCTTCCGAGGACGATGGCTTCCTGCCACCCGGTGCCACCGCTGCGCCCGCTGCCGATCGCAACACCATCAAACCCAAGCTGCCAGAAGGCACCGCCGAGTATTTCATTTCCAGTGATGTCAGCCCGGACACGCTCTGCTACGTGCCTGCCATCCTGCGCAGCGCCGTGGTAAACTTTGACGATGCCCGCCGCAAGATCACCGGCATCAGCCGTGTCACCCTCGTGAACCCCATTGATGCCAACGGCCAGCGCGTGCTCTGGGACAAGTTCGTCGACATCCCGCGCGATATCGACCTAACCAAATGGAGTTCTGATCCGACAGAGGGCTCTGAATACGCCGAGCTTCCCGGCGCCGCGCAGAAGTCCAGCACCTACACCAGCATCAAGAAAGACTACGCCGACTGGGTGTATGCCAACCACTTCATGGAAGTGAGCTTCAGTCCCCTGCTCGAAGCTTATTCGAACCCCGGTGAGAAGGTCGATGAGTTCAAAGCCCGCATCACGCAAACGGCTCGCGAACTGCGTGACAAAGCCATCGAAGAGCTTCGCGCCAAAGCCGCCAAGACTTTGAAGTCTCTCGATGACAAGCAGGCCAAGGCCCAGCTCAAGGTGGACACCCAGAAGCAGCAGGCCAGCAGCGCCAAGCTCTCCGCCGCTGTCAGCATCGGCTCCAGCATCCTCGGCGCCTTCTTTGGCCGCAAGAGCAAGATGGGTGCCGTTGGTTCCCTCATGAAAGGCAGCACCGTCACCAGCGCCTCCCGCGTCATGCGCGAAGGCCAGGAAGCCGCTGCCGCCGAGGCCGAGCTGGAGTCGCTGAATCAAGACGAAGCCGAGCTGGCGAAGACCCTCGAGACCGAGATCCAGAAACTCCGCGACCAATACGACCCCACCACCCTGGTCCTCGAAACCTTCAAGCTCACCCCCGTCAAAACCCGCATCCAACCCGATGCCATCGGCATCCTCTGGCTGCCCCATGAGCGCGTGGGCGGAGAGCTGAGGAAGGGGTGGGTGTGATTATTCCGCACTATGCCTGATTGGAAGAAAATTATCATCGAGCAACACGAGCGTAACCACAAGAATGACAGCGTGAAGCTCATTCAAGGGGCTCCTTGCACCCAGGAAGATATCGCGCGCCTTGAGGCAACAATTGGCTTGAAGATGCCTTCGGAATTCAAGGAGCTCTACTTGGAGGTCAATGGTTTTGGATGCCATTCGGGCCAGGACAATTGGCTCCTGGTGCCTGTCGAGCACGTTCCCCAGGTGATACAGCTTGCGCGGAACTGGTTCTCGGAGACGCATTCCGAACTGGCGGCACGCTTCTTCCCTTTCATTGACTGGGGGTGTGGAGACTACACGGGCTATTTGGTGTCCGAGTCCGGAATGCTGGAGAAAGGGCTGTACACCTTTGGCCACGAGGAGTATGAGTTTGATGCCTCGCAGGAGAGCGATGTGTTTCTTTACCCATCGGGCTTTGTTTCCATTGGGGATTTTATCCGGCTCTAAGGGCTCTGCGTGGTCTTTCTGAATCCCAAGCCCAAAGGGCTTGCGCATCATAGCGAAGGGGTGCCGAGCCTTGGCGAGTGCTCCCCTGGAAACAGCGCCCACGACATTCCGGTCAGAGCGGAACCCCGAAGGTGGTTCCGCATCGGCTTCGCGAATTGGCATTTACCTAACACGTAGGATGTCGAACGATGCCGGGCCATGCCTCAATCGCTTTCCAACATGATCACCCACCTGGTCTTCTCAACCAAGGGCCGGGAGCCTTGGTTTGTGGACCCGGCGAAGATGAACTCGGTGCACGCCTACTTAGGCGGTGTGTCAGCGAGATTGGAATGCCCCACCATCGCCGTTGGTGGTGTGGCGGATCATGTGCATCTCCTCGCTCGCATGAGCCGGACCATCTGCTTGTCGGACTGGGTCAAGGAGTTGAAACGTGCCAGCACGGTATGGATGCATGAGGAGTGGTCTGATTTCGCCACCTTTCATTGGCAGGCTGGCTATGGGGCCTTTTCTGTGAGCCAGTCCAACACCGATGCAGTGGTGGAGTATGTGCAGACTCAGGCCGAGCATCATCAGAAAATCACCTTCAAAGACGAATTCCGGGCCATGTTGCGCAAACACTGCATCGAGTGGGATGAACGCTATGTTTGGGATTGAGGCAGGCGTGATGCGTGAAGCCGATGCGGAACCCGTTCCGGGTTCGCGCTTTGAGGTGCGGGACGGAATCTCGCATACCAGGGTAGCGCTCGCTAAGGCTCGGCAACCCTTCGCTATGATGCGGAAGGCCGTTGGCCTTCAATCCCGGTCACTCATCTGCGCGCAAGTCCTCAGGTATGCCAACACAGCCTTCCTGCTCACCCCACCCTTGACCCCATCCTCACCCTGCTTCACGACTCCGCCCTCGTGTCTTCCCCGTCCTCTCTCCTCATCGCCGCTGCCCAGAAACTCCGCGAAGCGCTGCGCCCGCTGCGGTTTGCGCCGCCGACGGAGTTCATCTACAACCCGCTCGACTACGCCTGGGCACCGCATGAGGCTTATCTGACACGCTTCGGCAGCACGAAGAAAAAGGTCGTGCTCGTCGGCATGAACCCCGGCCCCTTTGGCATGACCCAGACCGGCGTGCCCTTTGGCGAGATCGCCGCCGTGCGCGACTGGATGGGCATCTGCGAACCTGTGGGCAAACCGGATCACGAGCACCCGAAGCGCAAAGTCGTGGGCTTCGACTGCCCGAACTCTGAAGTGAGCGGACGTCGTCTCTGGGGCCTGTTTGCGCAGCGCTTTGGCAAGGCGGAAAATTTCTTCAAGGACCACTTCGTCGCCAACTACTGCCCGCTCGTGTTCATGGAGGACAGCGGCCGCAATCGCACCCCGGACAAACTCCCCGTCGAGGAAACAGAAGCCATGGAAAAGCTCTGTGATGAGCACCTGCGCTCCGTCATCGCCGCGCTGGATCCCGAGTGGGTCATCGGTGTCGGCGGCTTTGCCGAGGAGCGTGCGAGCCGTGCCCGCGAGGCCATGAAGGGCAGCTTCAAAGTGGGACGTGTCTTGCACCCCAGCCCTGCCAGCCCCGCCGCGAACCGGGACTGGGCCGGAGCCGCCACGAAGCAGCTCACCGCCCTGGGAGTATGGAAATGAGTCATTGCCACCTCCGCTGAGAATCTCGTAAAAACCCGCTTCCCCGTCCGTTCCTTCCCGCCCCTCATGTCTACCACCGCCACTCCCGCCCCTCCTGCCGCAAAACAACGCGGTTACGTCGCCGCACTTGTCGCCGCCTTCCTCGGTTGGATGTTTGATGGCTTTGAGATGGGTCTCTTCCCGCTGATCGGCAAGCCCGCGCTCCAGGACATGCTGCCTGCGGCGGACGACGCCGTGCGGGGGCAATGGTTCACGGTGATTATCGCCATCTTCCTCGTCGGGGCGGCCACAGGTGGCGTGCTCTTCGGCTGGCTGGGAGACAAACTCGGCCGCGTGAAGGCCATGGCGCTGGCCATCTTCACCTTCGCCATCTTCACCGGCCTCTGCGCCTTCGCCACCGAGGCCTGGCAGTTCGCTGGCCTGCGTTTCGTGGCCTCCCTCGGCATGGGTGGCGAGTGGGCACTCGGCGTGGCTCTTGTGAATGAAATCTGGGGCGGCAAAAACCGCGCCTGGGTGGCCGGCATGATCGGTGCGGCCTCCAATGTCGGCTTCCTGCTCACGGGCGTGCTCAGCCTCTATTTGAATGCCAGCCTGGAGTCGATCACCCACTGGATCAGCAGCATCGGCATCAGCCAGGAGACGGCGGATTACTTGATGCATAACCGCGGCTGGCGCTTCCTTGCCGTCAGTGGTGCCGCACCTGCCCTGATCAATTTCTTCATCCTCATCTTCGTGCCAGAATCCCACAAATGGGAAGCCGAGAAGAAGTCCGGCAGCACCTCGCATTGGGCCACGAAAGACCTCCTCGGCGTCCTGGTCGCCGCCATCGCTGCGCTTGGCATCATCACCGTCTGGACACCGCAAGTGCTGAAAGATGTCGGCAACGTTGTCGCCGTGCCCGTGACCATCGTCGGCCTCGGCATCGCCCTCTGGGGTTATCTGCTCCCCGTGCGCCGTTACATGACCCGCGCGCAGGCAGGTGGCAGCGTGCAGACCTCCGATCGCGCGTTCATCATGAAGAACCTGATCATCGGCGCCAGCCTCGCCGCCGTGGCCCTCATGGGCACCTGGGGCTCAGCCCAGCAGGCTGCGAAGTGGGCCTCCTTCCTCTCTGCGGATGGCACGAAGTCGAACATCATCGAGTACGTCGTCATCGCCACCGCGCTGGGCGCCATCCTCATCACGCTCATCACCCCGCTGGTGGCTGACAAGCTGGGCCGCCGCATCACCTACTTCCTTCTCTGCGTGCTGGCCATGGGTTCGTCCTTCGTCTTCTTCAAGACCAATCACTCCTACACCGGCGCCGACATGCCTGTCTGGCTCATGATCACCGCCTTCCTCATCGGCGGTCTCACGGCCTCGTTCTACGGCTTCTTCCCGCTCTATTTCCCCGAGCTCTTCCCCACCAGCGTGCGCGCCACCGGCCAGGGCTTCTGTTTCAATTTTGGCCGCCTCATCGCCGCCATCGGCTCCCTCCAGTTTGTCAATCTCATGAGCATGTTTGGTTCGGCCAAAGTGACCGAGCTCGAGGGCGAGGCCCGCCGCCTCATGCAGCTCCAGGTCGAGGCGAATGCCTTCACCGTCCTCTCCTGCATCTACATCGTCGGCATGGTGCTCGTCTGGTTCGCCCCAGAGACAAAGGGCAAGGCACTGAGCTGATCGAGTTGGAAAAACATCCCCTTTCCAGCTCTGCCATGAATCCCGCCCTCACCACGCTGCCCTCCACGGATCCGGCGCAGATCCTGCGTTTTCGCGACCGCCAGTATTCGGCGGAGCTCCTCGCCACGGCGCTGCTGCACTATGATTTCTTCAGTTGGTTAGGCCTGAATGCGGGCGCTTCATCGGACCTCATCTCAAAGCACTTCGGCTTCATCGCCCGTCCTCTGGATGTGCTGCTCACCCTGTGCCGCGCCAGCGGTCTGGTGACCACAGATGCCGCAGGTGGTCATCACCTCACCGCGCATGCGCAGGAGCATCTGGTGAAGGGTTCGCCCTGGTATCTCGGACCGTACTATGCGCCGGTCAAAGACACCCCTATCGTCAAAGGTTTCCTCAGCGTGCTCACCACCGGCAAGCCCGGCAACTGGCAGGCAAAGTCCGATGCGAAAGACTGGCATGAGTCCATGCTCGATCCCGAGTTCGCCCGCAGCTTCACGGATCTCATGAACTGCCGCGGCATGATCTTCGGACAGTTCCTGGCCAAGGCCATCAAACCCTTGTTAGGCGATCGCTGTCATCTTCTCGATGTCGGCGGTGGTTCCGGCATCTACTCCTCCACCATGGTCGCTGCGCATCCGCAGCTCAGCGCCACCGTGCTGGAGCAGTCGCCGGTCGATGCCATCGTGAAAAAAGAGATCGCCCGTCATGGTCTCGAGTCCCGCGTCAAAGTGGCCACCGGAGACATGTTCAAGGTCACCTGGCCGGAGACGGACATCATCCTGCTTTCCAACGTGCTGCATGACTGGGACCTCCCCGAGGTGCGCGCCCTCCTGGTCAAAGCCGCTGAAACTCTGAAACCCGGCGGCCTGCTCATCATCCATGATGCCTTCATCCAGGATGGCAAAACCGGCCCCATGGCCGTGGCCGAGTACTCCGCCCTGCTCATGAACATCACCCAGGGTAAGTGCTACAGCCCCGCCGAATACGGCGCCGTGCTCCGCGAGGTCGGTTTCGAGCCCGGTTCCTACCAGGACACCATCGGCGACCGCGGCTTCATGACGGCCGTGCGGCGTTAGACCGGGTTCTTGAGCGACAGCTTTTAGCGCCGGTCCATAGTTCCCACGCCGCTGAGCAATTCTGCGAGCGACGATTGATGGACGGCTTGAGGGCCGAAGGCCCGTCACTCCTTAGCCCTGGGCAACGCCCAGGGAATTCGTTGCATTCCCCTCCCCCTGCAATCAGAGCGCCGAAGGTGCGACACTCGACTCCTCGGGTCCATTCACCGCCACAGCTCCAGGAGTCGAGTGTCGGCCCTTCAGCCTCTGTGTCGGTCCATGGATCAGCGTTCGCACATCCCCAGGGCTCTCGCCCTGGGCTGAGGAGTGCCGCCTCTTCGAGGCTTCAACAGGATGGCCCACCTGCATCACGTCTGGCCCTCCCCGCCTTTGACACCCCGCTTCTCCTGCGGTAGAACCGCCGCCCTATCTATGTCTGAAAAGCGCCAGTTCTTCGGCACCGACGGCGTCCGCGCCGTGGCCAATCGCCATCCCATGACCCCCGAGTTCGTGATGCGTCTCGGACAGGCCGCTGCCGTCGTGCTCGGGAAAAAGCCCGACGTCGGCGAGCGCCCCCGCTGCATCATCGGCCGCGATACCCGCGCCTCGGGCGAGATGTTTGAGGCCGCCCTCATCGCCGGCCTGAACTCCGCCGGGGTCGATGTCGTCCTCGCCGGCATGGTGCCCACCCCCGCCGTGGCCATGCTCGCGGACAAGACGGGTGCCGACTTCGGCATCGTTGTCAGCGCCTCGCACAATCCCTTCCACGACAACGGCATCAAGTTCGTTCATGGCAACGGCCGCAAGCTCAGCGACAAGACCGAGATCGCCATCGAGAAGATTGTCCTCGGCACCAGCGACGAGGCCCCGCGCCTCGAAGGCCGTGGCATCGGCCGCGTCAGCCGCATGAAGGAAGCCGTCGACCTCTACGTCGCCCACGCCGTCGCCAGCATGGGCGGTGTGCGTCTCGATGGCATGCGCGTCGCTCTTGATAACGCTCACGGTGCTGCTTCTTACACCAGCGCCGCCGCCTTGGAAAAACTCGGCGCAGACGTGCAGGTCTTCCACAGCGAGCCGGACGGTTTCAACATCAACGAAGAGTGCGGCTGCACGCACAGTGATGAGCTGGAGCGACTCGTCCGTCAGAGCCAGGCCCAGGCCGGCATCGCCCATGATGGTGATGCAGACCGCATCGCCCTTTGCGATGAGGAAGCCATTGCGCTGGATGGTGATGAGCTCATGGCCATCGCCGCCGAATCCATGCTGCGCAAAGGCACGCTGAAGCAAAACACCGTGGCCGTCACCATCATGAGCAATTACGGTCTCGATGACCTCGTCTCGCGTCTCGGCGGCCGTGTCATCCGCACGAACGTCGGCGACCGCTACGTGCTCGAAGAAATGCATGCCCGTGGCCTCAACTTCGGCGGCGAGCAGAGCGGCCACATCATCTTTGGCGATTGGGCCACCACGGGCGATGGTCTCGTCGCCGGCCTGCAGGTCCTCAAGATCATGAAGGAGACTGGCGAGCCTCTCAGCCAGCTCCGCAAGTGCCTGAAGAAGTTCCCCCAGGCCGCGCGCAACCTCCGCGTGCGGTCCAAGCCACCGGCAGACGATCTGAAGGAAGCCCAGAAGATCATCAAAGAGACCGAGAAGAAGCTCGGCGACTACGGCCGCGTCCTCCTCCGCTACTCCGGCACCGAGCCCCTCATCCGCCTCCTCATCGAAGGCCGCGACGTCGAATACCTCGAAGCCCAGGCCGACAAAATCGCCTCCGCGATCCTCGCTCAAATCGGCTAACCAACGATTGGGTGTGGAGGTAAGGCGTGAGCATGCCTTCACGGGAGGTGGATGGCAGACAAATGCGTACAGGCAAATGGCTCTCCACCAGAGAAGAAACCTTCATCATTCGTCTGCCCCTATTCGCCTGCCAGACTGATGGTGTGATCTCAGCCCCAGAAGGAAGATTCACATCTTCCTCGACATATGATCCGCCTGGCGCGGCCGGTCCGCCCCCCGAATCACGATTTATGAATGTCTCCGGCCCAGCGTCGGATCGCTCAGCCCAGCTTCTCCATTTTCAATCCGGCCTGCACAGCGCCTGCCAAACCCTTGGTTCCCCTCCACCACAATGCTGAAGTCATACCACCGGTGACTGGAGGCAAAGTCGAGCACCACACGCACCCCTTCTCCTGGAGCCAGCAAGTGGCCGCTCGCTACGCCCGAGCCCACATGATGCGTCACCATCACCTTCATGCTCCGGGACGAGTCACGGTTGAGCAGGTTCAGCACTCCCTTTCCGGTGAGACGGCCCGCGTTTGGACCCGTGCGCTCTGAATCAAAACTGACCTCCAGGGCAGGCCCGTCCAGGGCCCCTCGGAACTCCCGATAGAATCCATTCGGGCCATAGGCACGGAGATGATAGCGCCCGGACTCAAAGTCACCCACCTTCCAGGCGTGGGACACTCGATCACCCGCGCTCACCGCAAATGACCAGCGCCGGCATGATTCCAGCGACGTCCCGGCTCCTCCGTCCGCCGAACCAAATTTGCCGGGAGCATACACCTGAAACGGGGCTCCAGCCGACTTGGCACCAAAATCCTGATGGCCTGCTTCGAAGGTCATTTCAAAAGCCCCGTCCTTCACCTTCAGCCGTCCATCCACTTTCAGCTCGTAGGGCAGGGCACAGGACACTCGCTGCCCTGCCTCCTGCTGCGGGAGAAACCGCGACTCCTCAGGGGCCAGCCGGATCGCTTCGATCTCGTCAGGCTGCAGGCTGCGAAAGCTCTCCGGCAGTCCCTGAAACTGGCTGCGATGGATCTGCTCCACCACACGATCCCGCTTCAGCGCTTCGGGATGCACCGACTTCTCAGGAGGTCGTTTCTGAAACGCCGCCGTGAGATCGCCACACACGGTCCGCCGCCATGGGCTGATGTTCGTCTCCTTGATCTCATGCCCTGACCGGTTGCGCACGAACACCTCCAGAAACTGAAGGACCGAGGTATGGTCAAACACTTGGGAGCAGACATTCCCACCGCGCGACCACGGCGAGGCGATCACCATCGGCACACGGTAGCCCAGCCCCAGGGCATGCCCATGCTCATCGAAGTCCAAAGTGGTATCGATCCCCTTTGATGCCGCGCCCGTGGCAGGCTGCTGGGTGTGCGGAGGCACAAAGGGCGGCACATGATCGTAGTATCCGTCGTTCTCATCATAGGTGAGGATGAACACCGTCTTTTTCCACACCTCCGGGTTCTGAGTCAGGATGTCCAGCACCTCCGAGACATACCAAGCCCCATACCATGGGGCGGACGGATGATCGGAAAACACCTCCGGAGCAGCCAGCCAGGACACCGCGGGCAGCTTCCCCTCCGTCACATCTTTGCGGAATTGGAACAGCACATCACCCGCCGGCACTTTCACCTCACGCTCCATCTCGCCATCGCGGTAGCGCAGAGTCTCCATCTCACGGTGCTTCGGATCTCCCGTGTTTGTCGCGAAGGCACGCTCATGAAGACTCCGCTCCTTGGCTGGCAGCGCCGCATAGCGCTCCGGCGTGTATTCCGCCATCTCCTTCTCCAGCCTGGCCAGCTCATCACGGCTCCGCGCAACCTCCTTGTTAGACTTGTCAGTTTCATCAGCTAGCAGGCCGCGCAGCTCCTCCGCGCGCTTCCTGGCATACGTCATGCGCGCCGGGTGAAAGCGCAGATGATATTGCAAGAAGTACTCCAGAGGATTGTCTCCATAGTTGCCTAACCAAGAGTCTGCTTCACGGTCCAGGCCGGTGGAGATGTAGAGCTCGTTTTGATAAAACTTCCAGGAGATCCCCTGCTCCTCCAGCCGCTCCGGAAAGGTGGTCCAGTCCGCCGGCGAATCATGATCGATCTGGTGGTTCTCCAGCCGCGCATTGGCGGAGGCATCACGCGGATCGCGATTCGTCCCGGACCAGAGGAACAGCCGGTTGGGCGTGGTGCAGGACTGGATGGAGCAGAAGTGCTGGTCACACACCGTGAAGGCATCCGCGAACGCATAGTAAAACGGCACATCCTGCCGGTCATAGAATCCCAGCGTCAGCGGCATGTCGGCGTAGTCCTTCACATGTGATTTCTTCTGGACCAGCCACTGGTCATGCTTCCCCTGGTTCGTCGCCGCCACCTGGGACTTGCGGTCATGCGGCAGGTCTCTCATCCAGGTGGATCTCGACTCATGGATCTTGAGTCCAAAAGGCGCATACGTCTTGCCGTGCGAGTCCGTCTGAAGCCACACCGGATTTCCACCCGGTGTCTCGATGGCCCGTGGATCATCAAAACCCCGCACCCCGCGCATCGACCCATAGACATGGTCAAAAGAGCGGTTCTCCTGCATCAGAATCACCACATGCTCCGCATCTTCAAACGAGCTGCCTTCCGCCGGCTCGATGCTCAGCGCTTTCAAGATCGATTCTGGAAGCGAGAACGCCCCAAGCCCTCCCGCCAGAGTGGCCGCCCGCTGGATGAAAGCCCGTCGTGTCTGCATCGAATAGAAACGTCTTGAGAGAGAGATTTGTTGCGCCAGCACTCCCTGTAGAGGCAGGGGGCAGCAGACTTTCCACGAAGCTCGGAGTGAGACAGTCATCGCAGATGAGCAGCTCTTTCAAAGAGCAGCCTCATGATTCGTCGGTCCCCATTCGCCTACCCCAAAGGGATCACATGATCACGCGCCAGGGAGGCCGTACGTTTTCTCTGCACCTGCCTCATCCCTCACGACTCATGAATCAGGATTCATGAGTCAAAAATCAGCAATCAGGCTCACAGCCCCGCTGCACGACGCGCATCATTCACCTCGCGGATGAACCGGCCGCGCTCACCATTCGCATCTGTACCCTTGCCCTTTTCAGCGAGGGAAAGCACGATCTCATGATTCAGCGCAGGGCTGTGGTGATCACCCTTCAGCAGCATGCCAAAACCCACGACCGCGGTTTCGAAAAGGAAATCCTCACGCGCCGATGTCCAGCCCATGCCGCGATCCAGAACGCCCATCTTCGTGCTGTCGAAGGGACCCACGCTCGGCGTGGTGAAGCGGGCTTTGTCCAGCGTCACCGTGGCCACAGGGCGGCCCGTGCGCACAGCCTCGTCACTCACAGGCAGGAACTCATACCACACCGTCTGCGTGCCGGAAGTGTTCATCTCGGCGGCAGGCGTGTGGCGCTCGCACAGGCGGCGGAACTCACGCACATAGCGGCGGTCAAAGGAGACCTGGAGAGGGAAGGTGGACACGCTGTCCGCCGCAGGCTGGTTTGGCGGCACCTGCAGCGTCACACGGAGGAGACGGGTGGAAGGATTCCACGGGCAGGAGGCCACCTCGCCGCGCCAGGAGTGGATGTACACCTCGGAGGCCGTGCGGGGCTTGCCATCAGCGGTGGATTTCGGAGCCTGCACCGGGGCAGGGGAGGCCAGTATCTCCTTCGCGTTCACCTTCGCAGGCAGAGGGCGGAAATTCGCGGGGCGGATGCTCACCTGATCGGTCTCATCCTTGCCAGTCGCCACAAAAGTCAGTGCGGCGTTCGTGTGCGTCACCGCCACGGGCAGCAGCACAGGCGGCTTCGGGGCCGAAACGACCACGGGCTCATTCTTCGCGGGTTCAGACTGCTGCGCGGCAGGCTTGGTCACCTCAGGCAGGGCAGCCACCACCACGACCGGAGCCTTCTCAGGAGCCGGAGCGGGCTTCAGCTCAGTCACCATCGGCGCCGCAGGCGCTGGAGCAGGGTTGACCACCGGCGCAGGCACAGGAGCCTGGACCAGCACCTCGGGCTTCGTGACCGGATCAGGGGCGGCATGCACCACCAGCTCAGCCTTCTCAGAGTTGGCTGGAGTCGTCACCACCGGGGCAGATTCAGCCGGGGAAACTCCCGCCAGGGTCGAGCCACCATTCAGATCCGTCTGGCGGCCCATCCAGTAGGCAGCGCCCGTCACCGTCACCACCGCGGCGGCCTTCATCACCGTGCGCATCACCGGCCAGAAGGCGGCGGGCTTCTTCACCGGCTGGCGCGGCTGCATCGGAGCCACGCGGCGCGGCATGTTCACCGGGCGCAGCACCGCATGACGCTGCTCAGGGTTCAGACGATCCTGCGGCATGGGCGCGAACTGGCGCAGCGCATCCGTCACCGCCTCGATCTGCTCCAGCTCCGACGTCGCGGCCGGGCAGTCACTGAGCAGGCGGTGGATGTCCGTGGCCTGATGCGCGTGCAGCTCACCCAGGGAGTAGGCGGTGAGCTCGGAGGTATCGTTGGCTGGGCTTGTCATAATCGAAAAAGGGGAAAAAAAGAAAAGGGGTCAGTTGGCAGGGCTGCTGGCGAGCTCGCGGTTCAGGAGCTCGCGCAGCTTCTTGATGGCCATGTGCATGATGAAGCCCACATTGCCCACACTGAGGCCGGTGATGTCTGCGATCTGCTGGTAGGAGCAGTCGTGGGTGAACTTGAGGCGGATGACTTCTTTCTGGTTGGGGCGCAGCTTGTCCACGAGGTCCCAGATACGTTCGTAGAGCTCATGGGAGACGGCGTTTTCGCTGGGGTCCGGGTCAAAACTGACCGCCATCCCCATGGCATCCTCATTGCCCAGTTCCAGCCGGTGGTCCTTGCGCAGCACATCCAGCGCCCGGTTTCGGCAGACGGTGAAGAGCCAGGCCTTGAGGTTGTCCCGCACCTTGTCCGGGTCGGTGAGATAGAGCTTGAGCAGAGCGTCCTGGACGACCTCGCGAGCCCTCTCCACATCCCCGTGCAGGATTCCCGCCGTGTAGGCGATGAGATTGCTCTCATGCTGATCCAGCGCCCGCCTGACGAGCAGGCTGGCTTCTTCGGGCTGGGGTTGGCTGGGCGGCATGAGTTCACTGTGCGTCTCCTGAAACGTCCCCGCGAGGAGATTATTAGAGATGAGAATCACTCAAGAAGGTAAAAACCAGTCCCGGAGCTTGCCTCGGAACCCTCGTTTGTGGAAGGCTACCCCCTCATGCGTGCACTTTGGGTAGATCTCTGGCGTCGGCGATGGTTCCGCTGGACCTTCACGCCCGTCGCTTCCATCGCCTTGTCTTGGTGCTGTATCTGCCTGATCCTGAACTACGTCGGAGAAAGACGCTGGCAGCAGGTCAAAGCCCGCCTCGAGGCCGAGGGAGAGACCTTGGACTACTTCTCCCTGTTGCCTGCCTCCATTTCCGATGAGCAGAATTTCTGCGCCATTGAGGGACTGCTGGGTTTGAGAGACCCTGAGAATGAAGCTTTGAGAACCGAGATCGAACGTCAAGCGGCTTTGATCACTCCGCAGATCAAAGAGGCGATGCCTCTCCCAGGTTTGGGGCAGGCCGCGACCACGAATGATCAAGCCTTTTTGCAGGCCTTGAGCCTCTGGGCCGAACACTTGGCTCAACCAGGCAAGCGGACTCGCAAGGTGGTTCCAGCAGCGATCAATGGCGCGCCTCTTCCAGGGCTTCCGGGTCTCCCTTCAGCGGGCTCTTCTCCACCTTCCACACCTGAGGCCAGCCAGCCGGCAACCGTCGCGGTGACGTGGAAGGAAGCGAGGTTGCTGCTGGAAAAACATGCCCCGCTGCTCCCGCTGCTCACCCAGGCCACCAGACAGCGTCGAAAAGCAGAATACCTCCCGCGTCCCACCCGGGAGAACTTGCCTGAGCTGCTCTACAGTAAACCCTTGAAGCACCTTCAAGCGGGCCAGGGCCTAGGAGAGCTGTGCATCTTTTACAGCCTCGTCTGCATGAAAGCGGGTGACAAAGCGGCCAGCCTGGATGCTGCCCTCGTGTCTTTGCGTCTGGCCCAGGCTGCGAACATGGATGCTACCTTGGTGGGAAGCCTGACTTGCAGCAACCAGCAGACCTCCTTTATCCGGGTCATCAAGGTCTACCTTCGTGAAAGGTTTCTTGAGGAAACAGACCTGGCCTTGATCCAGCAGGACCTTCAGGAGATGGACCCTGCTGCACAACATCTTCTCGGCTTGAGGGCTGAGATGATCTGGCGGGCGAACTGCATCGACTATCTTTACGCGCACCGAGAACAACGCTGGGGCACTTTGCGCAACCTTCCCATGATTGGGTCATCGAGTGTGGCGTCAGGAATAGCTCCTGCCTGGGTCGCCGTGGCTCCAAAGGGTTACTTCTCTCTGAGCAAAGCCTCGGGTACAGCATTTTTCTTTGACCGCGCGATTGCACCGATCAAGCAAGGCGGCCTCGAAAAAGCGGAGGCCAGGATAGGTTATGTTGAAGATCAGTTGGCGAATATCAGCGACTGGCAGCGCCCCGATTTGTTCCTGACTAAAATGGGTTTTCCACCGTTGGCTCCGCTTCGTCGTGGTGTCGCTCTGGGGGCTAGCTGGCGGCTTCAAGCCATTCTGGCCTGTGCCTTGGAGCGTCATTATCTCCGGCATCGTTCCTATCCAGCCAGCCTGGAGAAGCTGGATGCCGAATTCAAGGCAGGCGCAAGCCTTCTGGATGTGGACGGACTGCCCATGCATTATGTGCAGTCGTCCGATGGCCGCTTCCAGCTCTGGTCCCCCGGTCTCGATGGAGTGGATGATGGTGGGAAGTTTGGCGAGGAAGTGGTTCCAGGTTCACCAAAGTCCCTCACCAATACGCGATATGAAGGCGACTGGGTCTGGCGCTACGAGCCTAGTGTCGATAAGAAGTGATCAACAGCCGTTGCCTCACGGCACAATCTCCACCGGCGTTCCCATCGGGCAGGCATGGAAAAACTTCTCCGCCATGCGGGCAGGCAGGCGGATGCAGCCGTGGGAGGCGGCGTAGCCGGGGAGGTAGCCCTGGTGCATGCCCACACCACCGTAGATGCGCATGAAGTAAAACATCTTCGCCCCTTCAAAGCGCGTGCCCGGCGGACGGCGGTCTTTGCGGTTGTCGATGTTCTGCGCGATGACGTTGCCGTTGTAGTCCTCGTAGTCGCCGTAGATGGAGGACTTGTGGTCGATGTCCTTTTCGATCACGCTGTACTTGCCCGGGCGCGTGTCATAGCCTTCCTGGCCGGAGGAGATCGGTGAGCCACCGACGATCTTGCCCTGCTTCAGCAGATACACTTTTTGTTCGCCGAGCACGATGAGGATGCGCGGCTTTCCAGGCACACCGTCCGCCTCCCAAAAGGAGCCGTCATTGCGCATCAGACTCTTCACCCGGTCCGTGAGATAGCGGGACACGCGCGGAATGTCGCCCGTCAGAAACTTGTGCCCATAACGAAAGGCGGTGTTGCCGGGGTTTTGACCGTTCTGGCATTGCGTGAGGCAAAGCACCAGGGGAAGCAGAAGCAGCAGACGACGGGGGGACGACATGCCCCGAGGGTGGCGGCTGAGCCGCAAAGTTCAAGGAATCTCCTCCCACCACCATGTAAGATGATCGTCTTTCTCACAGCGAACTCATTCCAGCAATTCTAACCGCTGATGCCAAGTCACGAACTAGAGGTTTGGTAGAAAGATTGAGGGTAAAAAAATTCAAGACCCAACAGATTCAGAAAATCTTTCTACCCTTCATTTTTCTACCTCCATCCTCCTGGTCTCTTCATGTCCCCCAAATGAAGGCTCGGCAGCCCCACATGACTTCGCTAGCATCACCACCGATAAATCATGCGCGCACTTCTGCTGCTCAGTCTGGTCTGGCTCACGCTGGCTCATGGGGAGGATCCCCTGGGCAGCGTG
This sequence comes from Prosthecobacter gellanilyticus, assembly GCF_007992435.1. Lineage (GTDB taxonomy): Bacteria > Verrucomicrobiota > Verrucomicrobiia > Verrucomicrobiales > Verrucomicrobiaceae > Prosthecobacter > Prosthecobacter gellanilyticus. Next base: position 53,891 of record NZ_BKAG01000008.1, read on the forward strand.
CGCGCCGTGCGTGAGCTGGATGACCAGCGCCGCGGCCAGAACCTGCCGGTGAAACTCCAGGCCACCGTGACCTACTATCACCCCGCCTGGGGCGTGCTCTTTGTGCATGATGGCACAGACGGCATCTGTGTCGGCGTCGGGGAAGACAAGCGCCCCTCGCCTCCTTATCAGCCTGGCGTGCTTTTGAAGGTGGAAGGCAGCGTGAATCCCGGTGAGTTCCTGCCCGTGGTCATCCCCTGGACCATGCAGACTGCCGGTACTGGCACCTTGCCCGCGTATCCATCAGTGAATGCAGAGCAGCTCTTCTCGCCAGCCATGGATGCGCGGCCCGTGCAGGTGCGCGCCATCGTCAAAGGCACCTGGTTTGCCGAGGACAGCCTTGTGGTGGAGGTGGAGGTCGAAGGCCGTCTCATCCGCGCCATCGTGCCCCAGACGGAACCCTTGAAGCGCCTGCCCTGGCAGCTCGTGGAGGAGCAGGTCAGCGTGCGCGGCGTGGCGGGCACGCATTTCAATGACCAGCGCCAGATGAGCGGCCGCCTGCTCTTTGTGCAGAACCTCGAAGCCTTCAATCTGATCGAGGAAGCCAAGCCCTCCGGCCCCGTGCCCGAGGTGCCCGTGGATGGCCTCCTGCGTGTCGATGCCCCCCTGCGCCAGAGAGTGCGTGTGCGTGGCGTCACCACGCATGTCGTCGCCGGACGCGGCCTCTATCTTCGCGGCCAGGGCGGCAGCATGTTTGTGCAGACCGCTCAGTCCATGGACCTTAAGGCAGGCGATGATGTGGAGGTCGAAGGCTATCCCGTCGTCACCGCCTTCCGTCCCAGCCTCAGCGCCGTGGACGTGAAGAAGACCGGCACAGCTCCCGCACCACCAGGCCCCGTGGAGTTTCATGCGGCAGACACGCGGCACAGCCGTGAGCAGTGCGAGCTCGTCACCCTCGCCGCTGATCTGCTGGAAGTGAACCGTGACCGCACCGGCATCAATCTGGTCTGCCGTGCCGATGGACAGCCCTTTGAAGCCACCCTCGGCTGGCCCATGCAGCCTGCGGAAAAACTTCTTCCCGGCATGAAGCTGCGCCTCACCGGCATCTGCGAGTTCATCTCGGACAAACCGTTGGTTATTCCGCGCAATGCCACCGGCTTCCGTCTCATCCTGCGCGCGCCGGAGGACATCGCCATCACCGCACGCGCACCGTGGTGGGATGAGCAGCGGGCACGTTGGTTGTTAGGCTCACTGCTCATCCTCGCCATGGCGGTGGGTGGCTGGGCCGTCTCTCTGCAGTTCATGGTGAACAAGCAGAAGAACGTCATTCGCGAGCAGGCCCAGCAGCAGGCAACCCTTGAGGAACGGCAGCGCATCGCCCAGGATCTGCATGACACCCTGGAGCAGGAGCTTGTGGGCGTGAACATGCTGCTCGATGACACCGCGCGCCGCATGCAGGGCGCGGAATCTTCCGCCACCCAGCCGCTGGATCTGGCACGCCGTTTGTTACGCCGTGCGCGTGATGACTCGCGCACCACCATTCGCGAGCTGCGCAGCGTGGCCCTGGAGCAGCGCGGCCTGCCCGCCGCCATCGAGGAGCTGCTTCGTCCGCTGGCGGCCGTCGGTGGCGCGGAGTTTGTGGTGAGCGTGGTCGGCATCCCCGTTCGTCTTGCAGGCACCGTGGAGACAAACCTCCTCCGCTTCACTCAGGAAGCCGTCGCCAATGCCGCCCATCATTCCGGCGCGAAGCGCATCGATGTCCGGCTCGAGTATCATGACGAGAGCGTGCGCCTCAGTGTGCGTGACAACGGCTGCGGCTTTGATCCTGCGGCCATGACTGCGCTGGACGGTCACTTTGGCCTCAGCGGCATGCGTGAGCGTGCGGAGAAGATCTCCGGACGTTTGCGCATCCACAGCGTGCCAGGGCAGGGGACCGAGGTGGAGGTCAGCGTGCCCTGTGTTGAGTTTCCCGCACCAGCCAGTGCTTGATCCCGAGCCGCCGACCCGTTGTAATCAGCCGGACAACCATGAAAAATGCCAGCCCCATCCGTGTCATGATCGTCGATGATCACTTCGCCACACGCCTGGGCCTCTCTGTGCCGATCAATAACGAGCCGGACATGAAGGTGGTGGCCGAGGCCGGCACCAGCGCCAGAGCGGTGGAAACCTACCGTGAGCATAAACCGGACGTGGTCACCATGGACTACCATCTGCCGGACAAAAGCGGCGTCGAGACTCTCGAAGCCATCCGCGCCGAGTTCCCCGAAGCCCGTGTGCTCATGCTCACCATCTTTGATGGTGAGGAAGATATCTACCGCGCCGTGACTGCTGGAGCCAAAGGCTACCTCACCAAGTCCGCCGAGTGTGAGGAAGTGCTGAAAGCCATTCGGCGCATTCACGCAGGCGCGGCCTGCTTTCCGCCCACCATCAGTGCCAAGATCAAAGAGCGTGAGAAGCGCCGTCCGCTCACGTCGCGTGAGCTGGAGATTCTAAAACTCCTCGTGAAGGGACATTCCACCAAGGACATCGTTCACCAGCTCAGCCTCAGCATGGGCACCATCCGCCTGCACATCAGCATCATTCTGGACAAGCTGGACGCCTTCGACCGCACCAATGCCGTCGCCAAGGCCATCGAGCGCGGAATCGTGCATCTCGGAGACTAGCTCCAGGATTGACCATAGAGGTTTTTTTGAGGTAACCTGGACGTAATTGATCCAAGATACCGAATTCAGTTCTAATAAAGCGGATTCACAATCGTCTGGTTCACAACCACCAACCAGTTTTCATGCGCTTCAGGACCGCTTCCGGGCTCGCTGCTCTCGTCGTCATTGCCGTTTCAGCAGGCATTTACCTCTCTAAACAAGAGACGATATCACCTGTGGCGGTAAGCGGCACAGCATTGTCAGCTCGGGAAGACAAGATCGCGCCGGTCGATGTCTTGAAGTCTGGCCACAAATCAAAGGCAGAAAACATCACCGCCGAGCCTTTAGCTCCCGCCGATCCCCTGACAGGCTTTGATGACTGGAGCCGGGACTATCTCAGCCTCTCGCCGGAGCAAAGGGAGCGCATGGTGGATGAAGGTGTCCGTCTGGCCAAAGCACGGCGCCCTGTTTTCAAAGAGCTGATCAAGGAAGATCCCCGCTCTGCACTCGCCCAGGCCGTGCCCATGGTGGTGCGTCAGGCCTTGCCGCCACAGATTCTGGGTGAACTGGAAAGGCGCATCAATGACGTCGGGGCGCTGCGGGTGATGATGGGAGTGCCGCTCGATCCGAACGATCCTCCGGTTCCGACGACGCGAGAGGTCGAACTGAAGGGCGGCGGGACGTATCGCGCTTATCTTTATGGCAGGCGCGAGAATCAGCTCAGCACGCCGGGTGTTTTGGTGAATGGCGTGGCGATAGACTCCGAGTTTGCGGTGAGTGAAGAGCCGACGCGGCGATTGGAGGTGGGAGAAACTCTGCCGAAGGACAAGCCGGTGGTGTCGGAGTGTCCCGTGTCGGGCAAGTCAACGGTCGATGCCAAGGACGTGCCAGCGCAGGCGACGGAAGCTTCGAATGCGGTTGAGTCGCCCACGGAGGTGATCTTCTTCTGTGATGGCTCACACATCGCGGTGCAGAACCAGACCTTGCTGATGGGTGAAGGTGTGACGGGTGGGGCGCTGCCGTTCTCGGGGATTTTACCTGCCACCTCCACGCCTTCGCTGGGCAATATCAAGGTGCTTGTGATGCATACGACATATGCGGATCAAAATGCCGCGCCGACCACGGAGGCGGCTCTGTACAAAACGCTGCGCGATGTGGGCGACTACTACGCCAAGGCTTCGTATGGCCGGCTTTCGCTGGTGGGTGTGGTGACGCCGGTGCTCAAGCTGCCGCACAATGAAGCGTGGTATGTGAATCGCGACACCAGCAATGGTGGCGATCTCGGCGGCACGGGCCAGGAGCACGCGGATGCGCGGGCGGAAGCGCGGAAACTGGGCTACGACACAAATGATTACGACAGCCTTGTCATGCGGCACAATGGCGGGCCGGGCAGCTACGGAGGACTGGCCTCGGTGCCAGGCAGTACGGTGTGGGTGCGTGGTGATAGTGCCGGTTTGTGGGCGCACGAGATCGGGCACTCCTTTGGTTTGCTGCACTCAAACTTCTGGGACACGGCAGGCACGAGCAGCATCGGCAATGGCGCGAACCAGGAATATGGCGACAGCTACGATATCATGGGCGGCGGTCCTTTCCCTGGCGGCCACTACAACGCGGCGGGCAAGAATCAGATCCGCTGGCTGCCCTCGGAGTTCGTCCAGCCGGTGACGCAGCCGGGTGTGTATCGTATCTATGCTTATGACCAGGGCGTGCTGGATGCTTCGCGCCGCTACGCGATGACGGTGGTGAAGGATGTGCAGCGCACTTACTGGGGCATGGTGCGCGCGCAGATGGATTCCAATCCTTTTGCCAAAAGCGGCATGGTGCTCGGTTGGAAGTTCCCGAATGGCGGCGGCAGCAACTTCCAGCTCATCGATACCACGCCGGGCTCGCCTTATGCGAAAACGGATGCTCCCATCTCCCTCGGTGCCACGTTCGCAGACGTGGAGAGCGGCATCTTCATGACCACCGTGGCGGCGAATGACAATCCGCGATACGTGGATGTGCAGGTCAATATGGGATCCTTCCCCGGCAATCATCCGCCCACGCTTTCGCTGGCGGCGAATGCGACCGTGGTGCCAACCAATGGCTCGGTCACTTTCACCGCGACAGCGAGCGATACCGACGGCGATACGCTGGCCTACAACTGGCAGCACTTCGGCGGCGGTTCGCAGATCGTCTCGCCGAATGCGAACGTGATCACGCGGCAGTTTGCCTCGGCGGGCACCTACATTGTCACGTGCACGGTGAGCGATATGAAAGGCGGCACGGTCACCCGCAATCAGCTTATCACCGTGGGATCGCCAAGCACGTTCACCATCAGCGGACGCATCACGTTGCTCGGCGCGGGCTTGTCTGATGTGGCCGTGACCGCGAACGGAGCGAACGGCGTGATCACCGACGCGGACGGCTACTACACGATTCCCAATCTCGCCGCGAACACCTACACGATCACGCCGCTGCTCTACGGCTACAGCTTTGGCGAGTTGTTCAACAACAGCATCACCGTGGGACCAAGCTTCAGCGGTGCGGACTTTGAGGCCACGGCGTCCAGCGTGGTGACGATCGCAGCCGTAACGCCGACTGCCAATGAAGGCACGCTCAGCCCTGGTGTCTTCCGTCTCACCCGCACAGGTGACAACTCGCAGCCGTTGACCGTCAGCCTGAGCAATCCGTCCGGCAGTGCCACCCTCACCACGGACTACACATTGAGCCCGGCTTACACGTCAGCGTCACCGTTCAACTCTTGGACCATTCCTGCCGATGCAAGCACGCTGGACATATCAGTGACGCCAGCGGCAGATGCCATCAGCGAGGGGGCTGAGACCGTGGTTCTTCAGCTTGGCTCGGGCAGCGGCTATCTGCTGGGAGCTGCGGCCAATGCCACGGTGACGATCACGGATGATGACACGGTTTTACCGAAGGTAAGCATGATTGCGACGACCCCGGACACGACGGAGGGCAGCGCTTCGCCTGCGGTCGTCACATTCAGCCGCACCGGCAGCACCGCCGCTGCTTTGACGGTGAATTTTGGGCGCAACGTGGCCAGCACGTCCGCCGTGGGAAGTGATCATCCAGCGCTGGGCAGCACTGTGACGATACCCATCGGAGCTGCTTCCACCACTCTCAACATCACAACGCTGAACGACTCCATCTCCGAGCAAGTGGAGACCGTGATCCTTAATCTGTTATCCGGTTCTTACCTGCTGGATTCATTGGCCAGCACCACCACGGCCAACATCTACGATGATGACTTGCAAACGGTGACCGTGAGCGTGACGGATCCCGTGGCGACCGAGGTGAATCTGGCTACACCAGGTGCGGCCGCGGACACGGGCACCTTTGTCCTGACCCGCAGTGGTGACGTATCTGCTCCCTTGACGGTGTATTACGCCTTCTCCGGCGGCAGCAGCGCAAGCGCCACCGCGCTGCATGGCGTGGACTTTGAATTGATGCCGGGCTCGGTGGTGATTCCTGCCAGTCAAACCACGGCTTCGATCACGATCATCCCGCGCTTCGATGACGTGGGGGAAGGGCCGGAAGATTGCGTGATCACCATCGGCGCGAACTCGACCAACTATGTCGTTGGCAGCGCCAGCAGCGCGACGGTGACCATCAATGACAATCCCGCTGACAAGGCGTTTATGGATGTGGTGAACACGTCGAACGCGACCGAACCGAGCACGAATGCGACGTTCCGTTTCACACCGCGTGGCAGCACCAGCGCCTTCCCGTTCCTGATGAACTACACCCTCGCAGGGACAACCACGAATGGCACGGACTACGACACCGTCAGCTGGTGGTTGCCGCAGACTTCGGGCAGTTCCGCAAATCTCAACGCGGTCTTCGCCGTGAGCAGTACCGCGCAGTGGGTCGTGGGCGAGGGCGGTGTCATCTTGAAAGGTGATGGCACAAACTGGACCGCACAAACCAGTGGCACGACTAACAATTTGCGCGGCATCTGGGGAACCAGCACCACCAATCTCTATGCCGTTGGCGATGGCGGCGTGGTTTTGCGCAGCACGAACGGCACGTCATGGAGCGCCATGACCAGCGGCACTACGAACAACCTTCGCGGCATCTGGGGCAGCGGCACCACAAACATTTTTGCCGTGGGTGATGGCGGCGTGATTTTGCGCAGCACCAACGGCACGTCCTGGACCACCTTGGCCAGCGGCACCACGAATCAGCTCCGCGCAGTGCATGGCTCGGCCAGCACCAACATTTGGTTCGTCGGCGCAGCTGGCACCGTGTTGTTCTACAACAACACAACGGTGACGCCGATCACTTCCGGCACGACTGCGCAGCTCAATGGAGTTTACTCCACGGGCACGAACGCCACGGTGGTCGTAGGCGCGGGCGGCATGATCAGAAGGGGCGGCAGCACTGGAACCTGGACGCAGCAGTCGTCGCTCAACAGTTTCGATCTCAATGGCGTGTGGGGCAGCGGCGCATCCAATGTTTTCATCTCGGGCGCGAGTAGTTCGCAGATGCTGACGACAGGGTCCACCAACCTGACCTACGTCAATCTCTCCGCACTCGGCTCGTTCAATGCGGTCAATGGCACCGGCACCACGCTCGCCTGGTCGGTGGGTGCGAACGGTGCGATTTTCAAACGCGACACCAGTACCGGTGTGAACGTCCCGTCCTCCCTCGTCATCTCCTCCGGCGTTACGACCTTTGACCTGACCTTGCGCACGAAGGACGATGTCTTGACGGAGGATCGTGAGACGATCACGCTCTCGATCGACACCTCCTCCAATTATCAGACCTTTGTATCCAGCGGCAGCGCGACGGCGTGGATGATTGACAACGACAATGTGAGCACTGTCGTCGCTGACGTGCAGGTGGGTAGCGGTAGCAGCGTTGTCTCCAACATCGTAGAAGGAGGCGCCACCACGCCGGTGAAGTTTTACCTCAATCGCACGGGCAGCACGACAGCGGCATTGACCGTGAACCTCAGCTACAGCGGCACGGCAACGAACGGCACCGATTACACTGCGCCCGCAAGCGTCACCATTCCCGCGGGCGCGCTCGGCGTGGACGTGCCTGTGACTATCACGAACGATGTCGACATCGAAGGCACCGAGACCATCGTGCTCAACATTGACCCAGGCTCGTATGCGCGCGGCACCGGCGCCACGATGTATATCACGGACAATGAAGCTCCGGCGCAAACCGTTGCCTTCACCGCGAACAGCAGCCGTGGTTTGGAAAACGTGGCATCGCCGGTGGTCGAGGTCGGTCTGGCCGCACCTGCCACCACGGCCGCTTCCGTGGAATACTATGTCGACAGCGGCTCGCGCACTTCATCGTCCGCCAGCAACAACACGCAAACCCTGGCCTACTGGCTGCGCATCGTGAAGACCGGCACGACGTTTGTATCTTCCGCGTCGAACGATGGGGTGACCTGGACGCAGTTGGATTCGCAAAGCATCACCGGCTTCACTGCCACGAGTTATCTGGCTGGACTCTGCGTCGCTTCAGCGGCGAATCCCGCGCTCAATACTGCCACGTTTGACAGCTTCACGGTCAATGGCCTCAGCGGTGGATCGCTCGGCACCATCACCAGCGCTGATGTCGGCACGGTCGGAGCTGCGGGCAGCTATGCGGAGGCATCCGGGACTTACACAGTGATCGGCTCGGGCAGCATCGGCAGTACGGCGGATGCGTTCCGCTATGTGTGGTTCCCGGTGAACAGTTCATCGAACTGCACCATCGTCGCTCGTGTGCTCACACAAAGCCCAGGCTCCCAAAACACGGCCCAGGCCGGCATCATGATCCGTGAGTCCACCACGGCGAACGTGCGCTCGTTCGCTGCCATGCATGTGCCATCCACAGGCCGCGTGTCAGCGCGCCGCACGACGGTCGCCGGATCAACTTCCTCCGTGAGTGCGGCGTCCATGCTCCGCCCACGCTGGGTTCGTCTGCAGCGCGCCGGTGAGGTGTTCACCAGTTCGTGGTCGCCTGATGGCAGCACGTGGACCACCGTCGGCACGCCTCAGACGATGGCCCTCGCGCCAGAAGTGCTGGCCGGTCTTGCCGTCAGTGCCCGTTCCGATAGCGCCACGAATCTGACCACAGCCACCTTTGACAATGTATCGCTGTCTGGCTCGCCGGGGCTGCTCGGACGCACCGTCGGCTTTGTGAATGCACAGGGCACGGACACTCTCACCACCGGTACTTACACGGTCAGCGCCGCGGGCGCACAGATCGGCAGCACAGAGGATGAATGCCATTTCGTAGCCGCACCGGTCAGTGGCGACTTCACGCTCATCGCACGCGTGCTCACGCAGACGGGGGGAGCATCGAATGCGCAGGCTGGCGTGATGGTGCGCGAGACGGCGAACTACCGCACGCGGAGTCTATACCTCGGCAGCGTCGCGAACTCTGGCGTAGAGTTCATCTATCGCACGACGAGTGTCACCACCGGCTACGGTGCGGGTGTGGATTTCTTGTTGCCCGACGGCGTGCTGAACTTCGCGATTGGCGAGCAGTTCAAGTATGTGCCGCTCAGCATCATCAACGACACGATCGATGAAGGCACGGATAATCTCTGCATCTCCCTGCGCAATGCGAGCAGCGCGGTCATCGGCACGGTTTCGCAGCACATTTACACCATCGTGGATAACGACGCTCCACCGACCAATCTCTACGCGGGCTTCACCACCATCAGCAGCAGCGTCAGTGAAAGCGCGGGCACCGCCCAGATCGCTGTCAGCCTCAGCAGTACGGCCACCACTGCATGCTCGGTCAACTACGTGACCACCGATGGCACTGCTTTGAATCCTGGCGACTACGCGACTACGAGCGGCACGCTGAACTTTGCCGCGGGTGACACTGTGAAGTTCATTTCCGTGCCGATCACAAACGACACTACTTTGGAAGCAGCGGAAGCCTTGACCCTCACGCTCTCCAGCCCCAGCAGCGGCCTCGCACTCGGTTCGCAGTCCGTGCACACCTTGACCATCAACGATGACGACGCCCCGGCTGTGAGCATCGCTGCCACTGATGCGAGCGCCAACGAAAGCGGAGATCCGGGACAATTGACCCTCACGCGCACGGGCCCCACGACCTCGGCGTTGTCGGTCACCATCGCGCTTGGCGGCCTCGCTGTGAATGGCACGGACTACACCACCATCAGCACCACGCAGATCATTCCTGCGGGCCAGAGTGGCCTTGCTATCAACGTCGCCCCGATTCAGAACGCGCTCAATGAGGGCACGAAGACCGTGATCGCGGATGTCGTTGCTGGTAGCGGCTATGTTCCTGGCACGCCCAGCAGCGCCACAGTCTCGATCGCCGATGACGACCGCAGCACGGTCACCATCACTTCGAATGATGCGAGCGCCTCCGAGACGCCGGGTAACTCCGGCCAGTTCACCGTCACGCGTACCGCGCCTACCAATGTCACCCTCACCGTGAACGTCGCCATCTCTGGCACGGCCACGAACACCACCGACTACGCCACGGTGGCGGGCACGCTGGCCTTTGCCATCGGCGAGGCATCGAAGACCATCACCATCACACCCGTGGACGATGGTAGTATCGAAGGCCCCGAAGACGTGACCATCTCGCTCGGCAGCGGCACCTATGACATCGGTGATCCATCGTTTGCCAACGTCACCATTGCCGACAACGACAACGCGCCTTCCATCTTCATCACCAGTCCCACGGGACAAGGCCCCGTGATCGCTGCTACGAACGGCATCATCCTCAGCGCCAGCGTCACCGACGACGGATTGCCCGCCGCAGTCACGCAAACCTGGAGCCTCGTCAGCGGACCCGGCACAGCGACCATCGAGTCACCGGGAGCAACGACCACCGCTGTGACCTTTTCGGCTCCGGGCACTTACTTGATGCGCATCACCGCCACAGACACCCAATTCACCGTGAGCGATCAGGTCACCATCGTCGTCGGTAGCGCACCCATCGCCTCGACTTGGATCACCCAGGACATGACGCCTTCGTCTGCGCGTCGCGGCCAGTCATTGGAGTACAACGGCATCGCCACTGTCACAGGCACTGGCGTAGGCTACGCCGCTTCTGCCCTCGACTCCGCACACGTCATGGTGCGCCCCATCACAGGCAATGGCAGCGTTGTCGCGCGCTTGACCAGTCAGCCCACCGCTGGAGCACTCAGTGGTGTCACCATTCGAGATTCGCTCGCACGCGGCTGCAAGCGAGTCGTGCTCGGCTATGTGCCCGGCACTGGCTTGCAAATGCGCACACGCACCGCTCTCGGGGCCAACGGATCGAGTGATACCGTCGTCACCACCACCGGCCTCACCCTGCCTTTGTGGCTCAAACTCGAACGCGACACCACCACCGACGTCATCACCGGCAGCTACAGCACGAATGGCACCACGTGGACCACCGTCGGCACCACCGTCGCGCTCACATTGCTCAACAGCGAAGCACAATACGGACTCACCACCACCAGCAACAGCTCCAGCAGCACCGCCACCGGTGTGTTTGATAATGTGGCGCTCACACCCGCACCCAGCGGCCCGGCATTGTATAACGAAGACAGCGGCACCTCGCCGAATCCGGCTGGCAGTGGCAGTTTCGATGGCACGAACACCTATACCATCACAGGCGGTACAAACGGCTACTACTACGGCTGGCAGTACTATGGCGACATCGACGTCCGCTGCCGTCTCACCGGCTACAGCTCCGGCGCGGGCAGCAGCAGCGGCGGTCTGCGCATCACGGAAAGCATCGAGGCCGGCGCTTACTCGCACTTTGGCAAAAAGCCCACCGATGCCTTCAACGGCTACTACTGGGTGAGCATCGCTGGAGGCGGCAGCAGCGGCATTCCCAGTGGCGCAGGTACCGTGGGTAGCTGGATTCGCATAGTGCGCCGGGGCAACACGGTCACTGGCTACCGTGCCACGCACAACGGCACCAGCGGCGGCCCAAATTCATGGACACAAGTCGGCCAGCCGCAGACGATCATCATGACCACGCCCGTCTGGGTCGGTTTCTATGTGGACAATGCCAGCGGTGTCGGCCTGAACACCTGCACTTTCACCAATCTGAGCATCAGCGCCGTTAATAAAGCTCCCGTTGTCGCCGCCTCGCTGTCCGGGAACGTCTCACCCGTCAGTCTCGACGGCACGATCACGGACGACGATCTCCCCGCCGCACCCACCTCTCTTTGGTCAGTGCGCAGTGGTTCTGCCGGCATCACGCTGGGTAATGCATCGTCTGTCGACACCGCGGCCACGCTCCTCGAGAGCGGCCTGTTCAAGCTGCGCCTCACGGCTGACGACACCGGCACCAAGAGCTTCTCAGACCTCGACTTCACTGGCTATGCCACCCTTTTCGCACGTTGGCTGGATCAAAACAATGTGGGCGACGAGAACAACACAGCCATCGAGGCTGAGGCCGACGCGGATCGTGACGGCCTCGTGAATCTTTTTGAGTATGCCGTCGGCACGAATGGTACCGTCGCCTCCAGCAACCCGCAGGTCGTCACGCTGGCACCCGTCAGCAGTTCCCAATACCTGCGCATCTCCATCCCGAAAAACCCTGCGGCCACGGACGTGACCTTCACCGTCCAGGCCACCAGTGACATCACCAACCCCGCCAGCTGGAGCAGTGCCGGCCTCGTCATCGAGACCAACACCAGCACCCAGCTCATCGTGCGTGACAACGTGCCCGCCGGCCCCGGCGTGCGCCGTTTCATGCGCGTGATGGTCACAAGGTTATAGTCGAGATCCCACGCTGAACCGGATGCAGAGGCAGGCGTAAGCATGCCTTCAATGAAGCCTGCCAACACACAAGTCAGGGCAGGTGGACAGATCTGATCAGGTGCTTCCCCGTGCGATCGCTGCCCCGGGAACACGTGACACGACTTCTCCCCGCCCCGGGTGGACTCCGCTTGACCCTCCGCACCTTTCTCCGTTAGCTTGGCGGCTCCCGCATGTCTGCCAAAGCCTCGCCCCTCATTCTCGCTCTCGGTTGGATCGCCCTGCCTCTCCTGGCCCAGGAGGTCACCCAGGTCTCCCCGCCTGCGGCCAAGCCTGCGGAGAAGGCCGCTTTTGAATTTCATGACGGCGACAAGGTGGTGCTGCTGGGAAACACCGTCTTTGAGCGCGAGCAGCGTTTCGGCTCCTTGGAGCCCCGCCTCGCCCTGGCTCTCGGGGATACAAAGGTCAGCATGCGCAATCTCGCCTGGAGCGCCGACACCGTCTTTGGTCATGCCCGCTCCTACTTTGGCCCGCCAGAGGAAGGCCTGCAGCGTCTCACCGGTCATCTGGAACTGCTGAAGCCCAGCGTGGTCATGCTCTGCTACGGGTCTGAGCTCGCCTTTGAGAAACTCGGCGGCCTCCCAGACTTCCTCACCGGTTATCGCAATCTGCTCGAGCTCATCCGCAAACACGCTCCCGGCGCGCGCATCATCATCGTCAGCCCTCCACCGCTGGAGACCCTGCCACCGCCACTCCCGGACCAGACGGATGCCAACAAGAGCCTCTCCAGCTTCCGCGATGCCCTGCGCAAGTTCGCCCTCAGCCAGAACACCTACTTCATTGACCTCTTCGAGCTCATGGGCGGTGTGCCGAAGCCCGGCGTGATCGTAAAACCTCTGACCGAAAACGGCGTGCACTACACCCGCGAGGGGTATGACAAGCTCAGCACGAAGCTCGTCGAAGGCCTCGGCCTCGCCATCCCCACCGTCGCACCAGCCGAGCTGGACCCCATCCGCCGCGAGGTGCTGGCCAAGGACGAGCTGTTCTTCAACCGTTTCCGTCCGCAGAACGAGACCTACCTCTTCGGCTTCCGCAAACATGAGCAGGGGCAGAACGCCAAGGAGATCCCCATGTTCGACCCCCTCATCGACCAGGCAGACGGCAAGATCCAGGCCGCCAAGGCCGCCCTGCTGGCCGGGAAGAAGCAGCTTTAAGATTCTGTCATCATGCCAGATTTCCCGATTCCAGCCCTCTTCATTCTTGCCGCAGATGCCGGCATCTTTGTCCTTTGGCTGATCTTTGTCATCCGCAAGGCGCCTCTCAAATTCCACTATGCCATGATCTGTGCCTCGCTGGGAATTTGGCTGCTTGGCATGGGCATCGCTTGCAGCCTCCTCCGGGAATTTGGAAACTACATGGGTAGGGTCGGTGTGGGTGATCCTTCACGACTGTCGAGTCTTATGGGAGACTCCCTCATCGTGGGAGGCATAGCCACTCACACCGTCATCAAACTGGTAGTGATCACAGCTATCGGCCTGCTGATCTACAAGCCCAAGCCAACCTCAACCGTCACTTCTGGGAAGGCCGTGTCATGAATCCAAACGAGACAACCATCGTGGTGGAATACAGCTTGGTGGACATGCTCAGCTTCATGGGTTCCACAGGCAGGATAGGTTTTGCGATTTCCGTGGCGCTGGTCATCGCTGCCATCGTCCTGGTTTTTCTCCGGCCGAGGCCGACCCTGTGCCGCGCTTACACCGTCGCCGCCATGCTGCCCTTGCTCGCAGGACTCGCTGACAGCACCTCCATCATGATGAGTGCGTTCGCCACTCTGGGTAAAAGCGGCCTGAGTGATATGGCGAAGTTTTGCTCGGCCATGGCTGAGATCGCCGTCCCTTTTCAGTTTGGATTGATAGGTTCTGCCTTCGGTTTTCTCAGCGCCGCCTTGGTCTGGATGCGTGCCAGGGACGACCAGCCTGCCAGTCACTGATTCATCTCTTCTCAAAACCACCCGCCCAGCATCGTAGGATGCTCCCCTCGTTTCCCATGTCCCTGCGTCTCCTTGTCTCCCTTTCGCTGCTGAGCACCGCCGTGCAGGCCTCCCAGCCCAAGTCCACGGCGGATCTGCCGGATCCAAATCCGGAAGTGCAGAAGGCCGGCTTCGTGGTGCCGGAAGGCATTGAGATTTCCCTCTGGGCGCAGGAGCCCATGATCGCCAAGCCCGTGCAGATGAACTGGGACGCGCAGGGCCGTCTCTGGGTCGTCAGCAGCACCACCTATCCGCAGATCAAGCCGGGTGATGGCACCAAGGACCAGGTCGTGGTGCTGGAAGACACCGATCACGATGGCAAGGCGGACAAGTCCACCGTTTTCGCTGAGAACCTGCACATCCCCACGGCTGTTATTCCCGGTGATGGCGGGGCGTACGTGGCGAACTCCACCGAGGTGCTTTTCCTCAAGGACACGAATGGTGACCTGAAGGCGGATGAGCGCACCGTCATGCTCAGCGGCTTTGGCACGGAGGACACGCATCACCTGCTGCACACCATGCGCTACACGCCGGAGGGCCTGCTGTCCTTCCTGCAGTCCATCTACATCCACAGCCATGTCGAAACTCCGTATGGCGTGCGCCGTCTCATGGGCGGTGGTGTGTGGGAGTTCCGTCCGGAGACACGCCGTCTGGAAGTCATCAGCAAAGGCCTCATCAATCCCTGGGGTTATGAGTTCGACCGCTGGGGCCAGTCCTTCGCCACAGATGGCGCCGGTGGTGAGGGCCTGAACTACATCTTCCTGGGCAGCGTTTTCAAGACCTCCCCGAATGCCAAGCGCACCCTCAGCGGACTGAATCCGGGCCAGCCGAAACAGTGCGGCCTGGAATACATCGACGATCCGCACTGGCCGGATGAATGGCAGGGCACCTGGGTCACGAATGACTTCCGTGGCAACCGCACGAACCGCTTCCACGTCACGCCGAACGGCAGCAGCTACATCGCCAAGCAGGAGGCAGACGTGCTCGCCTCCAATCACCGCGCCTTCCGCCCCATTGATGTGCGCCTCGGACCTGATGGCGCCCTCTACATCGCCGACTGGTACAACCCCATCATCCAGCACGGTGAGGTGGACTTCCGCGACCCTCGTCGTGACCTCGTCCATGGCCGCATCTGGCGCCTGACGGCGAAAGGCCGCCCGCTGAGCGAGATGCCAAAAATCGTCGGCGCACCCGTGCCGGAGCTGCTGGAAATGCTCAAGGCCCAGCGCAAATGGACCCGTCATTTCGCCAAACAAGAATTGCGTTCACGCGGTGCCGAGCAGGTGATCCCTGCTCTCAAAACCTGGGTCGACGGCCTCGACAAGAACGACGCGAACTACTGGCACAACCTGCTTGAGGCCGCCTGGGTGCGTGAAGGCGTGAACAAGTTCTCGCCGAAGCTCTGGCGTGATCTGGTGGCCAGCCCGGATGCCCGCGTGCGTGCCGCTGCCTATCGTCTTCTCACGCATCGCTGGCGCGAACTGCCAGACGCCCTGGAAGTCCTCACCAAAGGCATTGGCGATGAAAACGCACAGGTCCGTCTCTGGGCCATGGGCGTGCTGCATGAGCTTCGCCAGCCTCGCTCTTTCGAGCTCGCCTTGCGCGCTCTCGACAAACCCATGGATGAGTCCCTCGACTTCCTGCTGGAACTGATCGCGCGTGAGCAGACGGATGTTTGGCTTCCGCTCGTCATCAAAGGTGACCTCAAGCTCGACGACAATCCCAAGCACCTCGTCTACGCCATGAAGGCCACGGGCCGCAGCGAAGGTCTGAAACCTTTGTTAGACTCTTTCAAGGCCGGAAAGCTCGCCGCCGATGATGCCACCGCCGTGCTCACCATGGCTGGTGACGCTGCCGATGCCGCTCAGGTGCTGGAGATGAGCAATCTCGTCAACGATCCCGCCATGAGCGCGCAGGTCGTGGGCCTCATGGATGCCCTGGTAAAGGCCGGCATGACCCGTGGTGTGAAGCCTGAAGGTGCGCAGGAACTTGTGCAGGCCTGGCTTGCCAGCCCGCGTGCGGAGATCGTGCATCGCGCCACCATCCTCGCCGGTGCCTGGAAGGTCGAGGCCGCTCGTGCCACGCTTGAAACCATCCTCACCGCTGCCAACACCCTGCCTCCTGTGCGCGATGGTGCTGTGCAAGGTCTCGCCAAGCTCGGCGGCACCAAGTCCCGTGACTTCTTTGACCAGGTCTTCGCGGAACATGCTGAGCTGCGCAGCCTCGCCGTGCAGGGTTTGACGGATGTCGGCCCGCAGATTGCCGCCAAGCGTGCCATCGAGTTCTTCGCCACGGCGAAGACGGCCGCTGAAGCCGCGCCCATCCTCACTGCCTTCCTGAAGAACAAGCAGCTCCCCGGCGTGCTCGCGAATGAACTCAAAGACAAGACCATCCCTGACTTCGTCGCCGTCGAAGGCATCCGCATGGTCTCCACTCGCGGCATCAAAGGCCCGCTGGAAGATGCGCTGCGCGCCGCCGGTGGTGTGAAGCAGATGAACCAGGCCCTCACACCTGAGCAGATGACCGCGCTCGTCGAGAAAGTGAAGTCGCAGGGGGATGCCGCGCGTGGCGAGTCTGTCTATCGTCGCCAGCAGCTGCTCTGCATGAGCTGCCACGCCATCGGTGATGCCGGCGGTGTGCTCGGCCCGAACCTCGTCAGCATCGGCGGCAGCGCCCCGGTGGATTACCTCATCGAGAGCCTTCTCGAACCCTCCAAGAAAATCAAAGAGGGTTACCACATGATCATCATCAGCACCAAGGACGGCAAGGTCTTCAGCGGCGGTCTCGTGCAGGACGGCGGTGACGAGGTCATCATCCGCGACCCCGCCAACCAGCTTCAGAAAATCCCGAAAGCGCAGATCGCCAGCCGCCAGATGAGCCCCGCGAGCATGATGCCTCCCGGCCTAACCGCAAGTTTGCGCGAAGACGAGTTCGTCGACCTCGTCCGCTTCCTCTCCGAGCTTGGCCGCGAAGGTGCCTATAAGATCGCCCCGAACCGCTACGTCCGCACCTGGAAGGTCATGGGTCCCATGGACCAGGCCTTGAATGATCACATCCGCCACGTCGGCCTGCATGCCGTGCATGATAAAGAGACCGTCTATCCCTGGGAACTCCGTGTCTCCGAAGTCAGCGGCAACCTCCCGCTCTCCGAGCTCGTGAACGCGCAGAAGATGTATCCCTGGTTCCCAAAAATCGCCCGGTTCGCCCTCAAGCTCGAAGCCCCCGGCAAAGTCAAACTCGGCCTCAACGCCGTGAAGAACGTCAACGTCGTCGTCGGCGACAAAGCCCTTCAAGAGATCACCCCCGAGATCACCCTCGACCTCCCCGCCGGTGTGACCCCCGTCAGCATCATCATCTCCAAAGAAGCCACCGACATGCAAAGCCTCCGCGTCGAACTTCTCGAAGGTGCAGCGCAAGCGGTGGTGGAATGAGTTTGGCGGCATAGCTAATGATGGTGGGCATCTCTCTTCTGCAGTGTCCGAGGGGGATGACCTTGGGGAGTGCGCACAAAGTTGATGCCACGCATTTTTCTGGCTCGACCTGGATCGGCTCAAGGTGACGGAAATTGCAGCGCTGGCCTAACAGTGAGTGTTTTCACATGTTGATGACACCTCTCAGGTTTGCGAAAATGAAAAGGGAAACACATTTCCTGTAACGTGTGGAGATGGATTGCCTAATTAAGTATGGAATGCCGGAGACTCCCGAACTCCCTCCGGCATTTTGATAACGATGCATTCCTCTCCCGATATTGAAACTCCCCTCGCTGAAGTCCCCGCAGCACTGGCTTACATCATCGCAGATTTTGGAAATTATGCCGGACTTGAAGGCCTGGCTTTTGATGAGCAGAATCAGATTCATCTGACCTTTGACGACATCGAGATCACGATCGAGTTCATCAATGATACGGTCGGACTGATTTTGCAGGCTGTGGTGGGTCCCGTGGATTTGGAGGATGAGGTGTACATGATGCGCTGGCTCAATGCCATGAATGGCGCCGGCTTCCGCATCGGGGCAGGGGTGGCGACGCTGGTTCCAGACACGAACACGCTGGTGTGGTCAGACCGCTTGCTGGCAGAGTCCCTGAGCATCGACAGCCTCCAGGTGGCCTTTGATCGTGCGGTGCATCATGTGCGCGCCTGGCGCGATGCTTTGGATGACGCCGGCAATCCAGAGCTGGAATCCGCCGATGAGCAGGGCACGAGCCTTGCTGCCATGGTCCGAATCTAAAATCTCTTTCCGCCACCGTCATGAGCAACGTTCAAATTGCGCCTAACTACAATTCACGTCAGTTTTTGACCCAGTTGAGCGAGGGCTCAAAATCTGACATCGTCGGGTTGAGGCAGGGAGATCAGGGCGACTTTGTGGTCCGCTCCAAATCGCAGAGCGGCGTGTCCTGGTCCAAGTCCAAAGGCTTCAGCTCCCGGCAGGCCGAGCAGCAGAACCGGGCGACGGCCAAGCAACTTGTTCACACTCTTCTGTCGGATCCCTCCATCAACAAAAGAGGTGTCACCGTGGATTCCCCGAAGGCGGAGCAGTTGATCCGGACGATCGGCAACAAGCCTGTGACGGTGAAAGTGGCTCAACTGCTGGCGGACAACCTGCGCGGTATCCAGAACAACAGCGCCAAAGGTGTGTGGAAAGCGCTCGGCACAAACACGACCAATCCCTTGCTGAAGGTCGCGCGCTTCACCAAGGCCGTGCTCGGAGGCAACCTGGGACGTGACGAGGATGGCAGCAAGGCCAACGAGATCCATCGCATCAGCAAAGGCCAGTCCAAGACGGAATACGCGGTGGCCCAGAAAAAGCTCAAGGGAGTCGGTGAGGAGAATAACAACAATAATAACAACGACGTGCAGGCACCTCCGCAGGAGATGGAACTCGAGGAGATCGTGATGGACCAGGAGCCGCCGACTCCGAAAGGCGAGAATGAGTTCCTCAAAGAACTCCAGAAAAAGGTGGAGCCGCGCCGCCAGCGCATCGACCAAGGTTTGTCAGGCTCACCCGGATTTGACGGAGCCAAGCAAAGCTCCCCCACCATCACCCAGGGTGAAAAAGACAAGCTGATGAAGGTGCTCGACGAAGTCCTTCTGGAAGAAGGCGGGGACGACGTGAGTGCTTCAGAAACCGAGCTGAACGAGACACAGATCAATCAGCTCATGAGCGTGCTAAAGGAGATCGCTCCCGATGGCATCGAGCCCGAGGAAGATCATGAAACCGTGGATCAAAGTTCGCTAGGCCTGCAGCAGACGGGCGAGCAGGAGGAGAGCCACATCGACACGATCAAGCCGGACGGCATCAATGACGATGTGCAGGAGGATCTTTCCCACACCTACAGCGTGGAGGACGAGCTCGCCAAACCGCCGGAGCATTACGACGATCTGAACTACGTCGATCTCCGTGATCCCAGCCAGGTGAGGTCAGACAGCACCGGACCGAGCCGGGATGAAATCAGCGACTTCGCGGCGATTCTCAGCGGTCGTCCGCGAAAAAAGGATGTCCAAGAACTCCTCCACAAGCTCACGAACTGATCTTCAGGATTCTCCGGGGCGCTTCCCGGAGATCATGGATCAATACGCATACGAGTCGTTGTAGCCGTAATCGTAATCGTCGTCGTAGTCCGGCTGATACGCTGGCTGCGGCGGGTTATAGTAAGCGGGCTGGTAGTAGCTGTCCTGGCGGCTGGTTTCCATGACCCGGCCTGCCAGGGCGCCCAGCACGCCGCCGAGCGCCGCCCCTTCCAGGCCGCGACCGCTTTGGTGACCGATGATGCCGCCCGCGGCCGCACCCAGCAGCGCACCGCCCACCGTCCCCTGCGCTGGAGGTGCATAGCCCCCACCTCCATAACCACCGCCCGGATAACCGCAGGGCTGATGGTAGGCGCAGCCCGGACCGTAAGGAGCGACAACGCAGGAACTCAGCAGCAGGGCCGAAGCCAGCGGGATCATCGTGAGGAGGCGGAGAGAGGTCATGGCAAAGAGAGAGTTAGGAGGGCAAAAAAGGGGAGGAACAGCTTTCAGACGCGGCGCTGGCGGATTGATTCGATAGGGAAGGCGAAAATTTTTCCCGATGGAGCTTTTTTCCCGGAGCTGAGGACCGCCTCGGATTGACCGCGTCATGCTTCAAGCGTTGAATTGGTGCATCACCATGCGAGTCGGTCTTGTCCGCCATTTTCCAGTCTTAGAGCCCCTTCCCACGGGGTGGATGACGGCTGGCGACCTGCACGTATGGCGCCAGAGATATGACGAGGCGGACGTGCGCCCTGCGGCTGTGGAGGACGAAAGCACCCGCTGGTCCCGCTGCTATGTCAGCAGCATGACCCGTGCCCAGGCGACTGCCCGCGCCATGTGGTCCGGCGAGGCCATCACCCGTCATGAACTTCGGGAGGTAGAGTTTGCGCCTTTCGCGACAGGCGGGCTGCGTCTGCCAGTCTGGCTCTGGAGCCGGCTGGTCCAGTTAGCGTGGCTGACGGGGCATTCGTCTCAGCGCTCGCTTCGCGATGACTTTCGCGGACGGGTGCTGGCAGTAGCAGACCTTATTGAGTCTGATAAGGAAGATATTTTGGTCATTTCCCACGCCGGCATGATGCTTTTTTTAAGCCGGGAACTTCGGAAACGAGGCTTCCGTGGGCCTAAATTGGGGGTGGCTAAGCATGCCCAGATACATATTTTTGAGAGGCTTTGACCTTCATTCTACCGGTGGGCGCCATGCTCCGAAGTAGATGATTTATGCTCATTAGAACATTTAAAACCTCTCACGAAAGCGGCCAGAGTGCTTCTGAGTGCGTATTTACCATGTATTTAAATTGACGATACCTGCGCCGTCTTGGTATTCTCAACACAAAATCCGGAATTAGGTCCAACACCCACCAAGCCAACCTCTCCTTCTCAACGTCCCATGAAAACCCCTTCTTTCCCTGCGTTTTCGCGTCGGTTTTCCTCTTTGAAAGCCGGTTTCTCTCTGGTGGAGGTCGTTCTGGCCGTGGGCATCATGGCTCTTGGCGTGGTCACCATTCTGGGCCTGCTCCCGCATGGTCTGGAGATGTCACGCAAGACCGCCAACGAGCAGGCGCAGACGCGAATTGTAGACCAGATCACCGGTGAGCTGCAGGCTTCAAGCTGGGCCACCTTGGGGGGCCTCATCGGCCAGGGAGGTGGCAGCTCCATGGTGCTGCAATATGATGACCAAGGCCTGCGCACACGGGACTCTGCCCTGGCCACCTACATCGCCCGCGTGAGCCTTCAGGATCCCCAGGAAAGCACCACAGGCATGCAGATGCCAGGCAATACCGGAGCCCCGACGAACCCCAATCTGCGTCGCGTGAGAATCGAGGTCGCGACCTCTCAGGATCCAAATTTCAATTTCAGCAACCCGCCCCCCGCAGCCCCGGTCAAGCGCTTCACCAGCCTGATCGCCAAGATGCGTCCGTGAGTGTGAGTTTGTGCCCCCTTTTCAGAGCCTTTTCCCTTTTTCCCCCTACGTAATATGAAGCCAATTCTGCGAGCACTAGCCTCCCAGGCTTTAATGGGAGCTGTATTTGTCTCCGTTGCCGGCGCAGGCCTGCTGCTGGTGGACTCCTCCATGGCCCAAAGCACGATCAATGGGTCCTGGAATGTCAACGGCGGCTCCTGGGGCACCCTGGCAAACTGGTCTTACGCGCAGCCCATGCGGCCGACTTTGATGACCGTGTCCCTGAACCCGGGCGTCTTGGTCACTGTGATCCGAAAGAACGACAAACTGGATGCTGTCGAGCTGCAGAACGTGCAGGGAGCTGGCGGCTCCGGTTTCACCAAGACCCCCACCGTGATCGTTTCGGATCCTGGTGCCAACGGCCGCCCTGCCGTGGTCAAGGCCAACCTGGACATTGATGACGGCGTGCAGCCTGGCGATACCGGGAAGATCGTCAGTTTCACCGTGGTCGATGAGGGCTATGGCTACACTGCCACGCCCACGGTGACCATCACCCGTGAGATTTCTGGACTGGTCGTGACAGACGCAGGATCAGGCTACACCAAGCCACCTCTCATCGAGTTCAACGGCGGCGGCGGTTATGCTTCCAACTCTCCCCCTGCCGTGGCTTTCCGCGGTGGTCTGGGGGGCGGTGCTTTGGCGACGGCCACCGTGAGTGGCGGAACCGTCCAGACGCCCATCACCATCAACAATCGCGGCAGTGGTTATTCCAGCCTCAAGCCACCCACGGTGTCGTTTGTCACCACCTCGGGTGGTTCGGGTGCCACCGCGTCGGTGCATCTGGGTGTTTCTGCAGCCAGCTTTGTCATCAATGGCGGCACCACCCGTTATTCCGTGGCTCCTACAGTCACCATCAGCGCCCCTGCGGGCGGCAGCCCCATCACGGCCACAGCCACGGCGAACCTGGATGGCAATGGCGTCGTGACAGGCGTCACCATCACCAACCCTGGTAGAAGTTATACCGGAGCCCCCACCATCAGCTTCACAGGCGGCACGGTTTTGACTCCAGGCACGAATCCTACCGGCACGGGTGTCGACAATCAGTTTGTGATCGGTGACCTGATCCGCACGGCTGCTGGCTCCGGCTACAGCAATGTGGTGGTGAACCCTGTGGCCATCCTGTTCACTCAGCCTGCTCCGGACAACGTGGCCGCCGGCACGGCGATTGTCGAAGACGGCCGTGTGGTGGCCGTGGAAATCAATGATGGCGGCATTGGCTACACCACAGCTCCCCAGGTTATTTTTGGATTACCCAACCCAAATCCAGCGGGCGTGGTTGGCAATGGTGGTGTCTATGCCACCGCTGCCATCGCAGGTGGTGAAGTCACCTCGGTGACGATGAGCGCGGCTCATCCGTCCGTGCCTTCCGGCGGTGGTGCTGGCGGAGCAGCGGCTGTGACGGCTTTCTCACCTGATCCTGAGGTGGCTAAATTTGGTGCTGTTAGCTCCGTCACGCTGGTGAACAGCGGTCAGGGTTACACATCTATTCCGACCGTGGCGATCGGTGCCACCCTGCGTCGTACAGCGACTGCCACGTCGGTGGTCAGCTCTGGCACGGTGACTGCGGTGAATATTGGCAACCACGGCAGTGGTTATATTGCCACACCTTCGGTGTCTTTCAGCACGGTGCGCTGGCTGGGTTACACCAGCGCCCCTCGAGTCCGGTTCGTCAACAATGGCGTGATGGGCGCGGTGGCCACGGCCACCCGCAACACGACCACCAACGCCATTACCTCCCTCGCCATCAATGACAACGGTTCGGGATATCCCTCCGCTCCCACGGTTACCATCGTCGGTGGCAATGGTACGGGTGCCGCAGCCACGACTACCGTTGCTGGTGGGGTGGTTACCAATGTGATCGTGTCCAACCAAGGTAGCTCGTATGGCGTGGCGCCGACGGTGATCTTTACCGGCGGTGGAGGCACTGGCGCCAAGGGCACGGCCAATATTGTGGGTGGTCGTGTGATCTCCATCACGCTGACCAGTCCTGGATCTGGGTACACCTCGGCACCCAGTGTGGGCATCATCGCCGGGGACGTGGCAGATCCTGCCACCGCCACGGCCAGCATCACTGGCGGACGCGTGACCGCACTGAACCTGACGTATGGCGGCTCGGGTTACACAGGCACACCGACTGTGGTCTTCACCACGGGAGGCGTGACTTTCCCCACCGCCGCAGCCACCGTGGCCGCTGGCCGCCTCAGCCGCATCACCCTGACTTATCCAGGCAGCGGCCACAGCACACCTCCAGTCCCGAACATGACAGGGGGAACGATCACCGGGGGCGTGCAGGGCACCGCCGCCACCACCATTACGGGGGGCAAGGTCAACGACGCTATCACCATCGTGACACCGGGCGGCGCTGATCCTGCGCTG
This sequence comes from Prosthecobacter gellanilyticus, assembly GCF_007992435.1. GTDB lineage: Bacteria > Verrucomicrobiota > Verrucomicrobiia > Verrucomicrobiales > Verrucomicrobiaceae > Prosthecobacter > Prosthecobacter gellanilyticus. The sequence continues at coordinate 78,076 of NZ_BKAG01000008.1, forward strand.
GCCACTGCGGTGATGGCACCCAATGGCACGGTGGACTCCATCAATCTCACCAGTGGCGGCAGCGGTTACCTGAGTGCTCCGCTGGTCACGATTGCCGATCCTACAGGCGTCAACACGCCGGTGATGCTGGCACCGGGCGGCCAGGGTTCGTTCGTGCAGTTCAACCGTGATATTGGCGGCAACAGCACGATCACTCTGGAAGATGCGCGAGTTGTCGGTTCGTTGTCCGTGGGTGACACGGGCGCTGAAGACTACATTTTCAATGCCGGCACCGGTGGTTCTGACAGCTTCCTCGCTTTCAGCATGGGAGCCATCGGGGGTGGTAAATCCTTCCTCACCAAGATCCAGGGTGACCAGGATGTCATCAATGCGCCGCTCATCCTGATGGATGAATTGAATGCCCGTATCAACGCCGGCCGTCTGACCCTGGCAGGTGGCGTCACAGGTTCCGGATCCCTGGTGCTTTCAGGCAACTCCGTCCTCACGGTCCGCGGTGTGGCTCCCACAAGTAATCTTGTGGATCTCTGGCTCTGGAACCGCAGCACCACCAACGCGGGTGCGCAGATTGAGCTGGGCGTCCAGGGTGGTCCTGGTTTTGACACCATCCGCCTGGGTAATGCCAGCATGGGAACGGGAGGTCACGCGGTGCTGCAATTGCTGGAGAACCGCGGCTCCGGTCTCGCCGATCCTTCGCCTTTCCTGGACCAGATCAACGACAATGCCCGCATCGTTGTTGACGCTGTCACGAACCGCTGGGGCTACTTCAAGCTCATGGGTGGTGATGAAACCATCGGCAGCATTCAGGATGTCGGCAATGCTCTCGTGCTGGAAAACATGGAAGGTGAGACCATCAACACCGACGCCGTCCTGACCTTGGGCGGAGACAACCTGGACTCCTTCATTGGCGGCTTCATCCGCAACCGCTCCGGAGGCAGCGGGGCTGGCACGCTGGGCCTGACCAAGAACGGTACCGGAAGTCTGACCCTGCTCGGCGGGAACATCACCTACACGGGAGACACCGTTCTCAACGACGGCATTCTTCGTCTGATCAACACCACGAATTTCAACAGCCGCATTGTCTCGGTCACGGGAACCAAGATCGAGGTCGAAACCACCACGGGCGTCAATTTCGACAACGATGTGAATGGTGATTCATCCTTCCGCAAGCTGGGAGCCAGCTCCCTGAGTTTCAACAGCGGTCAGATGTCCCTGGACGACTTTTTCATGACCGCCGGTTCGGTGACCATGCGTGGCGGTGCTTCCAGCCTGCGTGGCGGTGAGAACATCATTGAGAAAGGCCTCGTCGTCCGGGGAGACAATGGCGCTGACAAGTCCGTGCGCATCGCCGACAGCCTTTCGGTGGGCTTTGTGCAGGCTGAAGGCCGCTTTGGTCAGGCTGGCAGCCAGTTCAACGTGTTTGGTGAGCGTCTGGGGGTGAGCAACCGCGGCTACTATCGTGAAGGTGTGATCGAGTCCTCGGGCGCCATTGAGATCTCCAACATGCTGCTTCGTCTGGTGCCCTCCAACATCACGGACAACCGTGTGGTGGCCAATACCACGACTGGCAGCACAAGTCTCACGCTGAATGACGTCAACAACCTGCTGGTGGGTTCTGTTCTCATTCTCGCCAGCACTGAGTCTCCGGAGGCAAACCTGCGCAACATCCCCCAGGACACCCGCATTGAGTCGGTGAACTTGGTGACCCGCACGGTTACCTTGACCAAAAGCGTGAAGCTGGTCGCCGGCACGAACGTGTCCTTCGTTTACTCGAGCAATACCGATGGCGCGGTCCGCGGTGAGTCGCTCAACTTTGCGGACGTGGTCTTCGACGGCCGCCGGTTCCTGGCCGTGACCTCGAAAGGCACGATTCATTCATCCCTGAACGGCAGCATCTGGACCCAGGTGTATGAGGACCCGCTTGGACAGCCTCTGGAAAGCCTCTCCTGGACGGGTGAGCGTTATGTGGCGGTGGGTGTGCTGGGGCGTGTCGTGACTTCCGGCGCAGGTAATGCCTGGACTGTTCAAAGCACCGGAGTCTCCACCGCGCTGCGTGGTGTCACTGGCACCGACGTCGCGTTCACAGGGAACCTCGTCAATGGATCCTCCACAGTCACCAACGTGGCGAACGGCGCCAGCTTCCTCCCCGGCATGACCATCATCGGCAATGCCACAGCTCCGGACTCCCGCATCCTTTCTGCCACGGTCACAGGTGCCAATGTGTCCGTCGTCCTGGATGGTCCTGCCGTGGCAGCGGGAACGGAAGTGGATTTCAGCTACTTCCGCGGCACCACGGTGATCACCCCGGCAGCCAGTGCCAGCACCGTCACTAATGTCCGCACGGCTCAGTTTGTGCCCACCGGAATCGTGCTGACCAGCAGCCAGAACAACGCCATTCCCAACGGCGCGACGGTCCTGTCTGTCAATGGCCCCACCAGCAGGGTCACCATGAGCCAGAACATCACCGCCAGTTCGTCGTCTCCAGTGGACCTTTTCACCATGATCGGTGACACCACCCTGGGCTCAGAAGTCATCACCAACGTTTCCAACACCTCGGGTCTGGCCGTGGGGATGGTCATCAAAGGCACAGGTATTCCTTCCAACACACGGGTGACCGCTTTCAATGCCACTGCGGGCACCATCACGGTGAACATCAAGCTCCCGGTCACCCGCCCGGCCACGGCGCTCAGTATTTTCACTGGTCGTCTTGTGAGCGGCAGCGCGGTGATTGAAGACGTGACCTCAGCTACCGCTTTCACGGCTAACATGACTGCTCGTGGCCGCCTGCTTCCTGCGAACACCCGCGTGGTCGCCAGCACCGCCAGCACCCTCACCCTCAACAACAATGCCTCTGCCACGGCGACTCCCGCCTCCCTGCAGGCCGTGAAGACGGTGATGGCACGCACAGGTGACTTCTCCTCCGGCAGTGTGACGGTCAACAACGTCTCGGACACCACGGGTCTCGTTCAGGGCATGCCGGTTTCTGCTCCGAACGTCATTCCTGCGGGCACGGTGATCCAGACGGTTTCGGCAAATTCCATCACGCTTTCCCAGGCGGCCATTGCCAGCCCGGTGATACAGTCTTTCAATGCTGGGTTTGACCTGATCGCCGTGGGTGATGACGGCCGTATCCTGGCCTCTGCCACGGGAGCCACGGACACATGGGTGCCTCTGACCTCAGGAATCACCCGTGATCTCAATGCCATCACCTGGAACGGCACACGCTTTGCCGCCGTGGGTGACAACAGTGAGATCCTCGTCTCCACCACCGGCCTGACCTGGGCACGCCAGACACCTCCGCTGGCCACTTCTGAGAACGTCATCATCAGCCAGGATTCGGTAAACAATACCATCAGCTTGAACAACAGTTCCACGGTTACTTCCACAGGAGGAAGCTTTGCGGGCTACAAAGGGAACACGGTGGGTTCGATCAACCAGGCGGGTCAGAATAATACTGCAACCGCAGTGATCGGCGGCATCACGGGAATTCACATTCTGCGCCCCAACCTCCAGATCTTCTCACTCAACGGCCTGCAGGCGGGTGTCACGGTGCGGAGTGTGGACACGGCGGCCAACACCATGAGAATGTGGTCACCTGCCACGGCTACCATCACCGCCGCGCCCATCCAGACTTTCACAGCGCTTGCCAGCACCCGCATTATTGCACTGACGGGTGTGACCATCTCGGCTGCCACGGATCTTTTCACGAAGGTGGATCACGGCCTCTTCACTGGTGACAGCGTCACCCTGACGACCATTACCAATGGCGCGGGTCTCAAACAGGGAAGCAACTACTTCGTGATCCGGGTTAGCGATGACACCTTCAAGCTCGCCATCAGTCCTGCGGATGCTGAGTTTGGCTCTGCCGTCAATGTGACGACCAATCGCACCGGTGTCGTGGTTTCGCCGAATCCGAATGTTCTTCGGGAAGTGACTGACTTCAAAGGTCTGATGCCCGGCATGCTTCTGCACGGCTCGGCCTTGCCTGCCCCCACGGCCATCATCGCCATGGACCGGGTGGCACGCACCATCACGCTGGCATCCTCACCGACCGCCAGCGGCCGCCTCGGGTTCGGCGTGTTGTATGGCAACTTCGTGAATGGCAGTGACACGGTGACCAACATCCGCATCTTCCCAAGCATCGTGGCGATGAGCGGACGGACGAGCCAGCTGGGCACTGTAGGCAAATCCATCGGCGCCTACCCTGACCGCATCAGCAATGGTGTCACCATCTCTTCCTTCAGCAGTGGTGCCAACACGGTCACCCTTTCGGCACCTGCCATCGGCACAGGTTATATTCCCTTGTATTCGATCCTTGGGACGACCACCAATGGCTCGAACCTGATCACCGATGTCTCCACCGCCCATCTCACTGGCTTGGCGGCCGGTCAGCTGATCTATGTGACCGGGACTGCCGAGGCGGCGGACACCTTCAGTGTCTTCACGATCACCAGCGTGGACATGACCAATCATGAGATCGTTCTCTCCTCTCCGCCTTCCTTGAATGAAACAGCTGACCCTGTGGAAGTGTACATGGGTGTTTTCACAGGTTTGGTGACCGCTGGAGACAACGTGGTGCGCAACCTCAGCAACCGCCTGGGGGTGGCTCCGCCAATCCTTGCCCAGCCAGACCTGCAGGACGTGATCTGGACTGGCAGCAAATTTGTCAGCGTGGGTAATTACGGAGCTGTTTTGACTTCCGACGACGGCACCACCTGGTTCCCCCAGAATGCTGGCACAGGCCATGACCTCTTCACCGTGGGTCTTTCCGGAGCCCAGATTCTGGCTGCAGGTGAGGACGGCCTGATCCTTCAGTCGACCAACGGCACCGCCTGGACGACGGCACGCACCCCTGACAATCCATCCTTCGTGGATGCCCGTCAGATCCGTGACATCCAGGCCTTGGTGGGCACCACTTCCACGACTTTGGCCCTGGGCAGCGGCGGCTTGAGTTCCGCGAACGGCACCACTTGGTCCAGCTCCTTGAATGATACTTTCAGCGGTACGCAGACTTTCCTGACCGTCGCCGGTCGCCCCAATGCGGGCGGTGGGCTGACCTTGAGTAATGATGTTACAACGACGTCCACCACCAGCCCTTCGGGTGGCACTGTGGTGAACGCGAACAACACCAACCGCATCGACGATGGTCTCACCCTCCAGTCCCGCGGTGGTGAGATGATCTTTGAAAACAACGCGGCCGCCGGAGTGGAGTTCAAGGAGACCATCGGCAAGCTTCTGCTGGACCAGGGGAACCTGCGTTTGCAGAGCTTCCAGGCTGGGATCGGGGGTAAAACCACCCTGACCTTTGGTTCCCTGGAAGCCAAGCCGGGAGCGGTCCTTGAATTGCTCAGCCGTGATAAATCCAGCGGTTCTGCGGTCAACGCGTTGGGAAGCATCGGCTCCAATGATCGTAACCGCATCATGCTGACGCAGGCCCCTGTGATTGATCCTGTGCGTAAAATCATCGGTGGTTATGTGACCATCGACAATGAATGGGCCACCTACGATGCGACGAACGGCATCACCCGTCTGGCAGCTGGCGACTATGACACGACTGACCAGCCCAACTGGAGCGCCACGGACAACGTGAAGATGACGGCTGGCCGAACCATCACGTCTCCGACCGGCTCCGTGCCAGCCACGATGATTGCCCGTGCCATGAACTCGCTGTTGATGGTGGGACAAACTCTGAATCTGGACAGTAAGCGCATCAGCATTGAGTCCGGTGGCCTCCTGGTCACGGCCAACTCGGTGATTCAGGGAACTTCCTCCAACGTGTTTGCGGGTTCCATCACACGTGGCGCTGGGAAGGACGTGGATGCCGTTGTAAACATCATCACTTCCAATGTCGCCTCGCCGACCTCCGTAATTCAGCTCACGCTGAACGCGCCCATTGTGGATTTCCTGACCTCGGCCACAGTGACTACCGCCCATGCGCAGGGGGTGAGCACCATTACCTTGCCAGCGCCTGCCATGGTCGGCTTGGTGGTGGGCATGGAAGTGGCGGGCGGTGGCGCTGCCATCCCTCCCGGCACCCGCATCCAGTCCATCAGTGGCAACACCGTCACGCTGAGTGTTCCGCTTGCCCAGGGTTTCGCGGCTAACACCGTGCTTTCATTCTCCGGTGGCTCGGTGAGTCTGGCTAAATCTGGCCCGGGTCTCCTGGTCCTGGGCGGTCCCAGCTCCTACACGGGCAAAACTTACGTCAACGCTGGCGCCATCCGGATGACCAACTTTGATGCCCTTGGAACGGCTCCGGCGAGCTTTGTGCCTGACCACATCCAGCTCAACGGCGGCACTCTGCAGATCAACCATGTGCTGACCGGTCAGACGGTGGAACCAGACTACAACGTGAACCTCAATGATGGTCTCCGCGGCCTCACCATCGGCATCGCTGGCGGACGTCTGGAAGTCGGTGTGGACAATCCGAACAACGAAGGCACGGGCCCAGGCAACAAGGCACCGGAGATCAACCTGACCATCACCAACGCCATCAACGCCATCGGCGTCTTGGAACTGGCCGTCCGTTCCAACGCCGGACTCAACCCTTCTCAGGCCAACAGCATCACGTTGGGTACCGCTTCCAGCACCAATGTCTATCGTGCCGGCATCAAGACTGAGGCGACCTTCGAAGGTGACATGTTCATCCGCGGTAACAACCTGATCGGGGGCATCTTCTCCGAGGGTGGTAATCTGACTGTGGATGGGAACAACAATTTCACCGCTTCCATCCGCTCCCTCAAAGGCAACATCCGCATCAATGGCAGCAACACTTTCAATGGTAGCACCACCTGGTCGGAGCCAGTCGACTTCAGAAGCGGCAAGCTGGTCCTCAGCTCTGCGAATGCTCTGGGTACCAATGGCCTGAACCTGATCATGGGAGATGCTGCTGAACTGGCCTTGGCAGGCATCAGCCAGCGTCTGACGACCTTCACCAGCACGGCGCTGTCCGTGATCAGTAATGACGATGCCCCGAACAATTTCGTCGGATCCACTCCTGTGGTCTTTGACATGGACCGCAACCAGAATTTCAACGGCATTGTCAAGGATGGCCTGACCATCGATGGCAATCAGGATGCAGCGCTGAGACTCGACAAGATCGGTCCGGCCACCCTCACCCTGACGAACGCCAACAATGCGTTCAGCGGCGGCGTCCGCATCCTGGAAGGTGCTCTCAACGTGACCACGATCTCCAATGTCGGCAGTTCCTCGGCCCTCGGCAGAATTTTCACCTCGGATCCTGGTCTGCTGGTGATCGATAAGTCGGTGCTTTCTGTCACCCCCATCACAGCTCAGACCACGGACCGTTCCTTCACCATGGGCTCCGGTCCCTATGGCGCAACGCTGGTGGCCAATGGGGGCGTCCAGGAAGCCTCGGTCACGTTTGGCCTTGAGCTCCGGGACGCCATCACCGGCACCACTAGCATCAGCCAGCCGGTTGCTTTCCTCGGCACTGACACCCGCACGCTCACGCTCTCTGGCATCGGTCGCGGTGACAACCAGTTCCTGCTGGAGCTGGGAGACGCCAGTGCGTCCGGGCTCACCAGTCTCTTCAAAACTAGCTCGGGCACCTGGGTGCTTGGCAAGTCCAACCCTTACTCAGGTCTCACCACCGTTCAGGAAGGCAGTCTGGTGGTGACACGCAACGATGCGCTTGGCACTAAAGGACGCTCTGTCATCGCCAATTCGTCGAACGGAGTCTTCACCTCCAGCTCGAACCTGCCGAACGGCACCCCGATCACCTTCCCGCTGTTCGCGGCCACCACCTTGCCGGGCGGCATCAAGGCAGACACTCAGTACTACGTCGTCGGCTCCTCAGGAAACACCTTCCAGATTTCCACCACTCCGAACGGCGCGCCACTGACCATCACTACCAATGGCGCCAACGTCCAGTTTGTGCCGAAAATCGACTCGGTGCGCTCGACCAACCTGAATGTCGGCACGGGTGTCTTCACGGGTTATGCCCCAGTCGGTTCAGTCGTGACCTTCAATACCAAGCTTAGTCCTACGACCATCGTCCTGCCCACCGGTCTCGACACCAACACCCCCTACTATGTGGTGAGCTCGGACAACGGCTCCTTCACGGTTTCCCTCACTCCGGGCGGCGCGCCGATCAGCTTCAGTGGCACATCCACGCCTGACTCGCTCTACTACACCTCGAATGCCGTGGGCAATGCCGGGGCTGGTGTGAACCTGAACGGTGGAACCTTGGAGCTTCGTGACGTGGACTACGTCACCCCGGAGCAGTTGATCTTTGAAGGTGGTGCTCTCTCGGTGCCCACCGGAAGGAGCGCTTCCTGGTCCGGTGATGTTCTGGTCAATGCCAACTCCCGAATCACTGTTGGTGCCAATGGAACGCTGACGCTGAACGGCAACATCCTTGGTTCCCGCGGTCTCAACCAGGAAGGTGAGGGAACGCTTATCATGCGCGGGGAGACCATCGCTCCCACGACCAACGTCGCCAACAGCGTGCGTGAGTACGCTGTGCGCGCCGGCACCCTCGTGCTAGACTACACTCTGAACAATGCGTCCAAACTCGTGGACAATGCCTTGCTCAGGCTGGGCGGCACACGCCGTGGTGGCACCGTGGTGCTCAGAGGCGGCTCGCATGAGGAAATCGTCAGCCAGCTAAACCTGGAGGCTGGTGCCAGCAAGATCTACCGTGAGGAAGGCAGCTCCAGCACCATCCGTCTGAACACAGCCTTCCGCTCCACCGGCAGCTCGCTGTATGTGGACACAAGCCGGATCGCCAAGATCGACAACCCCAACTTCAACGGCATCCTCGGTGCGTGGGCCATCATTCGTGACGCGCTTACCAATGCGTTCCATGTCATTCCGGGCACCAGCACGTTCAGCTACACGGCCACGGTCAATGCCGCCACTGACAAGATCAACACCACAGGGTCTCATTTCATCCGGGATGGCATGGTCGTCACCTTCTCCACCACCGGCACCATGCCTGGCGGTCTGACAGCAGGCGTTCCCTATTATGCCCAAAACACCCAGGGATCCTTCTCGAACCTTGAGGTGACCACGCTTCTCGGACCACCACCAAGCTCGGGGGCACCCGTTGGCACGCGCGTGAACATCACCAGCGCAGGCACCGGAACCCTCACGGTGACGGGTCAGCAAGGCTTCATCCCAGATGCAGGGACCGACTACTTTACCACCTATGAAGGCCATGGTCTGGCCAACGGTGTCCGCGTCCGCCTCAGTTCCTATGGCCAGCTCCCCGCCGGGCTGAGCGCTGCCACGGACTACTACGTCGTCTCAAGTGAATTCAGAGGCTTCCGGCTGAGCCTGACGCTTGATGGTCCTCCCGTGGACTTCAGCAACAACGGTTCAGGCATCCACGTGCTGGAAACTCAGGGCGCTGAGCGCCGCCAGGGCCCCGCAGCCCTGACTTTCTCCGTCCAGCCAGACTTCGCTCCAGGCTCGGATGGCAATGACCGCGTCAAGGTCATCATCCAGCAGGTGGGAGCTCAGGATCCACTAGAGGTGGGTGAGAGCTACAACGTCAACAGCATCTACTCCACCCTAACAGGCCAGGGGACTGGAGCTGATCCTTACATCTACACCCTCAAAACCACGACGGCGAACAACAGCAACCAGGCCATTGTCGGCTTCGTTCTTGGCGACCAGAAGGGCGCGGTCAAAATGGCGAATGTTTTGAAGGTTGAAAGCTCCACCAGCACTCCGAGGGTGGTCCTGTTCTTCCCGCAGTTTGCCACCTTTACGGACCTGAACAGTTACGGCATGCCTGCCGGCTTCACGCTGTCGAACGGCGCCTATGACAATGGCAGCGTCGAGCTCGACTGGGCACGTAATGCGGGCACTCCGGGCAATGAAACGAACCCCAATGACGGCTTCATGATGCCAAACGGTTCGTACAACTCCGCTTGGGCCAGCGGGGTGAATACCGGTGTGACGGGCAGCTCTGGTATCAAAAACCCATCCAGCACCTTCTCCGTCCGCTTTGCCAACAAGACTGCGTCCACGGTCTCCCTGGTTGGCACAGGACTTTATCCGATCCGCACGGGCGGTGTGCTCGTTTCACCCACTGTCGGTGCCAATGATTCCACCTTCAACGGCTTGGGCGTGTTGACCACTGAAAACCAGGGGAACCTGCAGAACTTCCTGTTCCACCAGCACAACACCCTGGGTTCCCTGATCATCGACAACAAAATCACCAACAGGCAGGCCATCACACGCACGGCTCGTCTCACGGGCACCAGCAGCCGCTACCTGACGATGAGTGTCAACGTCAGCTCCCTTCAGGTGGCTCCAGACTGGAGCCTGCCGGTGAGCACGGGTTTGAACACGGGCATTTCGGTCGGCAGCAAGATCGAAAGCATCGTTCAGAACCGTCTCATCATCCTCAGCTCCAACCATGACGGAACCCTGCGTGACCAGCAGTATGTGTTCTCCAGCCCTGGTGCCATCAACATCAATGCCGACCTGGCGCTTGTTGCCGGTCATCCCGGCAGGACCCAGATCACCGGCCTCACCACCACCGCAGACATCACGGTGGGCATGAGCGTCACCGGCCCTGGCATTCTCGCCAGCACCACGGTCACAGGCATCGTCAATGGTAGCACGGTTCTCTTGAGCCAGGAGAATGACACGACCTTCCATTCAGGCGCTTACCTGTTCACGGATGGCGTGACGCCGATCAGCCGCTCAGGCATGGTCAACGAGCCTAACCATTATTTGATCACGGGCATGGCCACTACGGCAGACCTCACCGTGGGCATGACGGTCACGGGCCCTGGCATCACCCCTGGCACGACGATTGTTGAGAAGTCCGCCAATCCTGCCTACGTCCGCCTGAGCCAGATTCATGATGGCGTGTACCGCACCGGTGTGACCTACACCTTCAACGGCGGCATCAACAAAACGGCCACTCTGCCGGTGGCTGTGGTGATCCGTGACGCTTCCGCCGACCCTAACCGTCGCATTCTTGACGGTGTGACGACCACCGCTGGCCTTACACCCGGTGTGACTGTCGTAGGCGCGGGCATCCCTGCCAGCACCACGGTCGAGCTCATTCTGGATGCTCACACCCTCTATCTGAGCCAGAACCATGATGGCGCCTTCCGCCGTGCCAACTACACCTTCACGGGCGGCAGCCTGCCTTCTGTGGGCGTGGTGCTTACGGCCAGCGTGCCGAATGCGGATCGCCGCATCGTCATGGGCATTGTGAACAATGCCCAGGGAATCGTTTCAACGAACGACCTTTACGTCGGCATGCCGATCTCAGGCCCGGGCATTCCTTTCGGAAGCACGATCACTTTCATCTACAACGACAGCGACATCCAGGTTAGCACGAACCACTTCTTCACGGCGGAAAGCACCACACTGACCTTCACACCAACCACAGGTGTTGAAAAACTCGGTGCAGGCACCCTGGTCCTCAACGGTGCCAGTGACTACACCGGCGTGACCTTCATCGCAGATGGTGCCGTGCGCGCCAACCTGCTGACGGACGGTGGTGTTCCCGGCAGCCTGGGCGCCTCCAACGGTGGTTCCGGCAACCTCGTGTTTAATGGCGGTGAACTGCAGTATGTCGGCGAGAACGGACAGACGAACCGCGGCTTCACAGTGGCGGACTTCGCCACCATCAATGTCGGTCATGAGCGCACGACAGCGACCTTCTCCGGTGCCGTCTCCTCGGGCACCGACCGGTTGAACAAGAGCGGGCCTGGCACCCTGGAACTGAACGGTAATGCCAACCTGGCCGCCATGCGCGTGCAGCAGGGCAGACTGCTGCTGCAGACGGTGGACACCAACCCGGCCCCGGGAGCTTTCAGCCCCACCAACTTCTCCCAGAGTGCTCTGACCAGCCTGATGCTGGGCGGCGGCACCATGGAACTCAGGGGCACCCCGGAAGGAAACGTGACCCAGAACTTTGGTTCCCAGCTCACCATCGAGGCTGGCGCGACCATCCTGAAAGTCACCAGCGTGCCTGCATCGAGCCTGGAGGCGCTGACCACACCCTTCACACGCCTGAACATCATGGGCCAGGAAGAGATCACCCCGGTCATCCGTCAGCCAGGTGGCACCGTGAGCTTTGTTGAGAACCCTCAGGGTAATGGCAGTGCGGACATCTTCCTCTATCTGCCTATTGAGGAACGCCAGAAGGTGCTGCCTTGGGCCACCTATCAGGACACCACCAACGGTGGCGGCATCAATCAGTTCGCCACGGTGCTGCAGGCCACCTCGGCCTCGGAAACCACGGGTGGTGAAATTGTGTCCGCTGGATCCATTGGTCTCTATGACATTGGCTCCGGTCTGATCGATCCCGGCAACTGGATGTCGACGCGCAGTGGTGCCGGATCCTTTGACGTATCCGAGGGCGCTTTGAGCCCGGAAGGCCTGCCTTTGGCTTTCAATGGCAACATTGACGTCGGTGATGGAGACCGCTTCGCCCGCACGATCCGCTTTTCAACGGCTGTGGATGGTTCTATCAACATCGCCGCTTCACGGACGCTGGAACTTGTGGGCGGTGCCATCCTGGCCGGCACCAACGTGTTTGGCGGACAGAAAGCCATCAACGGACCTGGCAACATCACCGGTGGAGCACTGAATGACGTCAATAGCGACTTCATCATGCACAACTACAACCCGATCACTCCGTTCACCATCGGGGCGAACATCGTCGACCGGTCTGTGAAGTCGGCCAACAATGCGGGCACCATTGGCAAGGGCCAGATCAAAACGGGTGAAACCCAGATGAAGATCACCCTCTCCGGACTGCCCACGGACTTCTTCACCCGTGTGCGTTCCGGCATGGAAGTTTCCGGCCCGGGCATCCAGCCTGGCACCACGGTCGTGGCGGTGGAAGTGAACTTCCTGCGTCTGATTCTTTCCCTGCCTGCCACGGAAGACCACATCAACACGGCCTTCACCTTCACAGACACCACCAACTTCATCCAGACGGGGACCGGCACCACCATCCTTTCCGGGAACAACACCTATAGCGGCAACACGTATGTGCATGGCGGTGTCCTGCGTCTGAATTCTGCCAATGCTGTCCCCGGCGGCATCGGCGCCACAGGTGGCACCAGCGCTCTCATCGTCGAAGACGGCATCATCGGCCTCGGTTCCAGTGACTTCACCCGCGGGCTTGGCACAGGCATCTCCGACATCCTGTTCACTGGAAACGGCGGCTTTGCAGCCTATGGCGCTGACCGCACGGTGAATCTGGGCGGCGGGGCCGTGCCGGATGTTCTGCGCTTCGGCAATAATAACTTCGTGCCGGATGGTTCTTCCCTCATCCTTGGCAGCCGGGATGCCACTCACAAGATCACCTTTGCCAACCCGATTGACCTCAGCGCATTCAGCCAGGCCATCCGTGTGGAGAACAGTCAGATCGCCGTCGAGGCTGAGCTTTCCGGCAGCCTCTCGGGCCTTGGCCGTATGATCAAGTTTGGTCTCGGCACCCTGCGCCTCGGAGTCAGCAATGCCAACCAGGGCGGTGTCGAAATCGCGGAAGGCAGGATCATCGCCGCCAACGTTCCAAACGTCTTCGGAACTGCCACCGGCGCAGTGCGTCTGGGTTCCAGCCTGACCAATACCACCGCTCAGGCAGGTCTCGACCTTGTGGTCGAGGGTGGGGCAGTTGGTAATCCGCTCCTGGTGGGTGCTGTCAACGCCCGCGGTGCCCAGTGGACGCTGGGTGGTGTCATGGATGCTTCCCAGAATGACCCGCAGGTGGGCACAGAAGCTTCCGCTATGATCGTGAGCGGATATCCAGCCGTCGCTTACTACGACTCCACCAACCAGGATCTGAAATATGTCCGTGCCTTGGATACACGCGGCGCGGCCTGGGGCGCTCCGGTCACAATTTCCTCCCGCGGCAATGTGGGCCGCAACCCATCGCTTCAAATCATTAATGGGAATCCGGGCATCAGCTACTATGATGAGACGAATGGCATGGTCATGTTCGTGCGCTCCACGGACGCTCAAGGCGTCGTCTGGGGCACCCCGATCTCAGTTGCCCAGACATCTCCTGCGGCTGTGGCAGTGCTGCCTGATGGCAAGATCCTCGTCGGCGGTTCTTTCACCCGCTTTGACGGTCAGATCCGCAACCGCCTGGTGCGTCTTGTCCCAGACGGCACGTCCTACAAGCTGGACACTGACCCCCTCCAATTCAACGCCAACATCATGAACGGTGAGGTGCGCGCCATCCTGGTGCTGCCGGATGGCCGCATCCTGGTGGGGGGCACCTTCACCGCTGTCCGTGAAAATGGCGCCGCCACGGTTGACACCACGCGCAACCGCATCGCGGTCTTCAATGCCAACGGCACCCTCGACTTGTCGGTCAACCCGAACGCCAACAGTGACGTGCGTGTCTTCGTCCGTCAGTCTGATGGCAAAATCATGGTCGGTGGCTCATTCTCCACCATGTCTGGCGTCGGTCGCACGCGCATGGCACGCTTGAACGCCAACATCACCCTCGACACTAGCTTCGGCAACACGGACATCCGCAACGGTGAAGTGCGCGCCATCATTCCGGAAGACAGGGACACAGACACGCCCGGATTTGAAAGCTATGCCATCGCCGGTACCTTCACTGACATCCGTGGCAGTGGTAACCGCAACCGCCTGGCCCGTATCAATGCGGACGCCAGCCTGGCCGCGTTCAACCCTGACGCCAACAACGCCGTGCAGGACATGGTGCGTCTGCCGAGCGGCAAGTTCCTGGTGGGCGGCACCTTCACTGCCTTCGCGGGTGGTGTCATCGCCCGCACACGTCTCGCCCGTATTAATGACAATGGTTCTGTGGATGAAACCTTCGGTCAGGAAGTGAATGGCGAGGTCCGGGACCTCCACCTTGAAGCGAACGGGGATGTCCTCGTCAGCGGTATCTTCAGCCAGTTGGGAGACTTCACACGCAACTTCATCGGTCGTGTGCTGGTGAATGGTAACGTGGACGCTTCCTTTGCTCCGGAGCCGGACAATGAAGTCCGGCAGATCGCGACCATGGCGGATGGCAAGATCGTCATGGCCGGCACCTTCAACAACGTCAGCGGAGTGACCCAGCAGCTTGTGGCCCGCATTCTCGGCACGGGTGCCAGCGATTCTGGTTTCACCCGCTCCATCGTCAACGCCGGCTTGTATTCGTCCCTCTGCAACGTCAACGGCAACCCGGCCATCGCCTACTATTATAACAATTCCATCTTGGCCAAAGGTGACATCTATTACATTCGCTCCTCCGATGTGAACGGCGGCGGCTGGCCAAACCCAGAGCTGATCAAGGATGACGGCAATGTCGGCGTGGGCATTTCGATGACCGTCGCCAACATCGGCGGTGACCTCCTGACGAAGGACAATCGCGGCACGGAAACCACCGCTGACGATGAAGTGACCATCTCCGGCACAGTGGCCACCAGCGGCACTCCTGTCATCGCCTATGGAGATGCTGGGAACGGACGCGTCCGCTACGTTGTGGCCAATAACGTCAACGGTTCGGGCAATGCCGGCGTCGGCCTGGGAGAGGCGATGACCAACTGGTCTCTGCCGAAAGATATTCCCGGCCTGGATGGCACGGTCGGCACTCACTTCACCCTCGGTGTCGTGGATGGCTTCCCGGCCCTTGTCTACCAGACCAGTGACACGAAAGACCTGAAATACATCCGCGCCCTCAACGCGGCTGGTCTCACTCATAACCTTCGTGATCCTGTCACGTTCGAGGTTCTCCGGATCCTCGTCAGCCAGTTGAACTTCACCATCGCCAGCTCCTGGGGCACGCCGGTCGTGCTCGACAGCGCGGGTGACGTGGGCGCCTACCCATCGCTGGGTTCGGTCAATGGCCAGCCTACCACCCTCAAAAACCGTCCTGCCATCTCCTACTATGATGCCACCAATGGAGATCTGAAGTATGTGACGGGCGCGGATTCCACAGGTGCTTCTTGGAATCAGCCCACCACCCTGGTGTCTGTCGATGATGTCGGACGTGCGAACACTCTGCTGGTCGCCGATGGCCTGCCCGCTGTCTCCTACTACAACGCCACGACGGCCGACCTTGAGTTTGTCATCCTCAACAATGCCAGCGGTTACTCGCGCATCGCTCTGAATGGCAACACGGCCTGGAGCGGCAACGTGACCCTCAATGGCATGACCACCCTGGCTCCAGCGCTCGGCACCGTGACCCAGTTCACGGGCCTGATCTCGGGTGCCGCTGGTTTCCGCCTGGCAGGGGGAGGCACGCTGAACATCTCGCCTAACCAACGTCAGATCCTTCTGGAGGACACCACTGCCTTGACTCCAGGATGGGGCATTTCCGGCCCTGGCCTCACAGCCGGCACCACGCTCGCCTTCGTGGATACCTTCAACCGCATGGTCACCCTGGATCGTGATCATGATGGCATCTCACGCACGGCCACCTACACGCTTTCGCCGCCACCGGGAGACGATCAAAACAATCCGCGTAACATCGTGGGCACCGTGCTCGTCGGAAACAGCTTCGCATCCGCACTGGGCGGCCCGCGCATGACCACAGGGTCTGGCAGGGCTGTCAACGGCGGCGTCGTCATCCGTTCCGGAACCATTCTGTTCAGCGGCGTCAACCCGCTGAGTTCCGCCACCATCGAGATGGGTGACCAGATCTCCCAGGAGATCAATGTCGGGCGTGCGACGAATTCCATCTCCATCCTGAACCATGGCGGCAGCTTCAATGCCAATCATGACGGCATCAGTGTCAACGCTGATGGTCCGGGTGCTTTCGTGGACGTCAGCGCGACCATCGACGGTGGCTACTATGGCTTGCTCGCCACCACGGCGGACTCCAACGCAGACCAGTTCACCGGCAATCTGCCAAACGGCACTGCCATCCGCTTCCGTGCCAGCCTGCTGCCCACCGGCATCGCAGCCAACACCACCTACTATGTCCGTGGCAGCTCCGGAGGCCAGTTCCAGGTGTCCGAAACGCAGGGCGGCAATTTCGTGAACTTCTTTGATGATGGCAGCAACATGTTCTACATCCTCGAGAGTTCTCTGACGGCGCAGATCCTGGTGAAGGACGAAGCCGCCAATCCGGAACGCAATGGCATCTATCGTGTGCTCATCACCACGGACAATGAGTCGATTGCCGTCAATGAGATCAATCTTGTGCGCGTGGCAGCTCTGGACTCGGTGGCGGAGATGGACTTTGGAGTGCGCGCCAACGTTGCCGCAGGCACCCATCAGGGTCAGTCCTACTACATTGGCAGCACCGTCACGGATCTGAATGTCTCCGCCGTCCACTGGATCCTGGACACGGCTGCCTCAGACGTGGCCCTGCTGGCGAATGCTGGAAACACCACCGTTGGAAATGCCATTGATATCAATGCCATTCCGGGCAGCGTTTCCACCATCCTGGGCGCCAACTCCACGGTCACCTCGGGTCAGGTCTTCTTCAACGGACCCATCACCCTGCAGAATCAGGCACAGGCCGCCCAGGACCTCGAGACGGTCGAACTCCGCTCCTTCACTTCTGAAGGCTTCGGCGTCAGGTTTAATGGTGCCATCACTGAGGCTGATACCCTGGACCGCCTCACTTTGATCAAGACTGGTTCTGGCACCGTCACGCTGGCTGGCAACAGCAGCTTCAAGGGTGGCATCACCATCAATCAGGGCAGCCTGCTGGTGATGAACAATCCTGCCACCGCGCTGACTGGCCAGTCCGGGACAGGCACCGGTGCAGTCACCGTGAATGCAGGTACTGTGCTGGGCGGCATTGGCTCCATCAACGGTCCAGTGACTCTGAATGGCACGGTCGGTTCGCCGGCCATCCTCCGTCCTGGAGACCCCACCACCAACAACACACCTGTGGAAGCCTTGACCATCAATGCTCCGCTCGTGGTTGGAGCGAACTCGGTGGTCGAATTCACGCTGGGCGTGAACAACTTCACCCAGCTGGTCGGCACCAGCATGAACCTGAGCACTGATACCTCCAAGATCGTGGTGCAGTTCGCAGGCAGCTTCCTGCCAGCGGATGGCACGGAGTTCCAGATCCTCAATCTGGTGAACGACCTGATCGTCTTCGGCGGAGCGCAGAACCTGCTGAACCTACTGCAGCTGCCCGTGAACAAGGTGTGGGATACCAACCGCTTCATCTCCGATGGCATCCTCAAAGTCGTGGGTGACCCAACGGCGCTCTCCATCACTGACCAGCCTGATGACGCGACCAGGCAGCAGGGCCAGGAGCATACCTTCACCGTTGCTTACACAGGCTCTGGCCCAGTCACGATCCAGTGGCAGAAGACCCCCATCACCGGACCAGACGCCTGGCAGAACATCCCTGGCGCCACCGGAACCAGCTACACCATCCCAAGTGTCACAGACGACGATCATGAAGCTCGTTATCGCGTCAGGCTGACCAACGTGGTGGGTACCGTGGAAAGCAATAGCGCCACCCTCATCGTCAACTGGCCGCTCTCCTTCGTGAAGAACCTTTCCCCCACTCGTGTGGCTTCGGTGGGCTCTCCGCTCATCCTCAGCGTCGTCGTGGCAGGTGAGGATCCGACCTTTGAATGGATGAAAGACGGGCAGTCTCTCGCCCCGCCAAGTTCCGCACCTGGCGCGAACACTCTCACCATTCCTGGCCATCTGGTCACCCTGCAATCTGCCGGCCAGTATCGCGTGGTGGTCAGAAATCCTCTGAACGCCACCACGGGCATCACCAGTGTGACCTGCACGGTCACGGTGACCGTGGGTCAGGCCGTGGTTGTCCTCATGCCAGAATCCCAGACCGTGCTGGCGGGTTCCACCGTCACGCTCACCTCCATGGCAGGTGGCGATGCCAACGGCCGTGTCACAAGCTGGTTGAAAGGTGCGGCACCGATCCTCGGTGAGTTCACAGAGACCTTGATCCTGCCGAACATCACCGTCGCCCAGGCGGGTGACTACAAGTTCAAGGTGGAAAACAAGTTCAACAGCAAAACCACCACGGCCACCAGTGATCCTGCCAACATCGTGGTGGTGGAGAATCCGAACCGCACTGTCGCCGGGCAGCTCGGCAAGTCGGTGACGCTGACCGCAGTGGTCGGCTCACCCGCGAAAGTGAAGCCCACCTTTGTGTGGTTGAAGAACGGCCAGCCGCTGCCTGCCTCCAACGTCGCGAAGAAGTATGTGCTGGCCGCGAACAAGCTGACCATCAACAGCCTGGCTCTGGATGACGCCGCCACCTACACCTGCCGCGTCACGGGTGATCCCTCTGTGCTCCCTGTGGTCGGTGCCACGCACTTCGTCCGCGTCTTCAATGCCGCGCCTGCGATCGACAAGGACATGCCGCCACCGCCTGCGGGCATGGTAGGCAGCTACTATTCCTGGAAGATCCCGTCCATCAGTGATTCGGCGGATCCAGAGGACTGGAAGAAAGCTCCTGTCACCTACACGGCCACCGGCCTGCCTGCCGGCCTGAAGCTGGATGCGACCACCGGCATGATCACCGGTCGTCCGACCGCGCCTAACAAAATTGTCAAAATCAGCAATGTTGATACCGAGGTGCCTTATGCGGTGAAGCTCACCGTGGTCAATGCCATCAAGCCAGCAGTCGGTGCTGCCACCGAGGCCACGATCTGGAACACCACGATCGACATCAATGCGCTGCCACTCGGCATCGCTGGTGTCTACGCCGGCCCGATCGAACGCAGCGCCACGCTCAACTCTCGTCTGGGCGGCCGCTTTGACATGACCGTCACCACGGCGGGGGCTTACTCTGGTAAGATCATTCTGGGCACAGATGCCGCACGTCCGTTCGCTGGTGCCTTCACCATGAACCTCGACAGTGCTGGTAACTTGATCGGCTCGGCTTCGACCTCGGTGACCATCCTGGGCACCAAGACCTCTCCGCCGCTGACGATCAGCTTCACACTGAACATCACCGCTCCGATCACTCCTGGAGATCCGCCAGTCACCAGGCTGACCCCGGCCAGCATCTTCTACCGCACAGACAGTGTGAACTTCAGCGCGTGGCGTAACAATTATGCCGCCAAGGCGGTCACTGGAGTTGCCAAGCTGCCAACGGCCTATCTGGCTCCTGATCCGAAGAAGCCAGGATCCTTCATCCCAGCTCTCTATAACTTCGCCATCATGCTCCCTGAGGGTGATCCTCTGGAAGGTAATGTGAACGTGCCCCAAGGCTCCGGCTATGGCACCTTCACGGTCAGCGCTGCTGGCGCCTACACTCTTGCGGGCCGCACGCCTGACAATGAGTCTCTGACGGGCTCTTACTGGGTCGGACCGGAAGGTGAGCTGTTCATCTACCAGACGCTTCACACGCCAGTGACCGGCGCTGTTCCGACCAAAGGTTCCATCCACGGCCAGCTTCAGATCGAACTGGGCACCACCCAGGACGAAAACGACCTCACCGGTGCTTTGACCTTGGTCCGTCAGGCGAATCCGAAGGGTCGCCTCTACAAGCTTGGATTCGGCCTGCCAAACACACCGGTGACCACGCCAGTGGGCCTGGTGGCCGTGGGCGGTCGTTTCGTGGAACCTCCGGCAACCGGCACTGTCCTGGGTGCTGCGCCCACCACCACAGCCAGCCTGGTGTTCAGCGAGAATGCTGATCTCAGCTCAAACGTGAACACGGCCACGAACCCGAACTGCATCGACAACATCACGCTCGCCGCACTCAGCAAGGTGACCATGCCGCCCAAGGGCGCCACGAATCCAGGCCAGACGGCCCTGACCGTCGCTCACAAGACCGGCATCCTGGGGGGTAGCTTCACTCTGACAGATCCAGGCACCAAGCCAGTGATCCGGAAGAGCAGCATCCTGGGTCTCACCATCCGGGTGCGCACCAGCGCCTTCGGTGTCCTGCCTCGCACCACAGCGACTTACGGCGTTGGATACTTCGTCCTCGACCAGTTGCCCGGTGGCACCACTGCGCCGCAGCGGACCGGAATTTTCAGCTTCACGGACTAAACAGACCGGGGGTTCTCATCTCAAAAATGAGAATCCCTCCGCCCAAATTCAGGCTGTAATAACCAAGTAAATACTCCGCATTGACTTGATAGCTTGAAAACCGAAGTCCAATTCGATTTAATAGCCTAAATTCAAAATTAATTCCTCTCTTTTCCGGTTATGAAATCACTGCGCACCTTCTTCCGTGACGCCCGTCGTCATCGCGGTCTCGCCTTGATCATCGTTCTTTCGATGCTCGCCCTGGCTACGATCGTCATGCTGGCCTTCCTGAGTGTGGCGGACACTGAGCATAAAGGGACGATGGGGTATTCGTCCTCCCAAACGGCCCGCCGCCTTGCGGATACGGCCGTGAATATTGTCATCGGCCAGATCCGTGGTGGATCTGATCAGGATGAAACCAGCCCTGGTCGTGAATTCCATGCCACCCAGCCAGGTGCGGTGCGCAAGTACACGCAGGACGGTGCCTTCCTCGCTGGATACAAGCTGTTCTCGGATGATCAGATGATCTACAAAGGCATTGGAGCCGCCAATGGCAGCGCGGCGGCAGCGGAAGAATATGACTTCGTGAAGAAGTCCGAACCCGTCAACGGCTGGAACAAGGCGGAAAACGCCGTGCGTTATGTCGACATGAACGAGCCCGTGATCAAGGGCGTGGCTGATGCCCAGGGGGATGTGGATTCCGCCCAGGTTTTCTTCCCCATCATCGATCCCCGCGCCGCTTATGACATGGACCCGGGCACCGGTTTTAATCCTGTGGAAGGATTTCAATACTCCACCACCACAGCGCTGGGTGGCAATGACATCAGCGGACCAGATGCTGCGGACAATGTGCCTATTGTGCAGCCACCTGCTGACATTGACCGGCTTCGTCTCGCCATGCCAGTGAAGTGGCTCTACATGCTGAAGGACGGCACCGTGGGCGCGCTGAATGCGAACCTCAAGTTCGAAGGCCCCGGACAAGTGACGGCTTCAGCCGTGAATCCGATCGTCGCCAGACTGGCCTTTTGGGCGGACGATGAGACCTGCAAAATCAATGTGAACACGGCCGCTGAGCCCACCTTCCAGGGCAAGCCTACCTACTTCCATGAGCGCGATCACCGCTGGGCAGACTATCCGGCGGCACGTGGTGAGTATCAGCGTTTCTCGGGGCATCCTGCCACAGTGGCCTTGAGCAGCGTGCTCTACCCGAACGCCACCCAGCAATCAGACCGGGACATGGAGACCTACGGCAAGACCACTGGAAGTGCTGCCCTGAACCGCGTTCTCAGCGTGAAGAACCGTATCTATGACGTCGTCCCCAGGCTGGCCCGAGGCGGTAGTGAAGGCGGCACCAAACTGTTTGCCGCTGATACTTACAATGCTGGTGGTGCTGGCGGTCTGACTACGGATGTGGTGCTGACAGACGCGTTGAAGGAGCGCCTCTATGCCAGCATGGATGAACTGATCTTTTCCGGCGTGGGTGGCGGTGCCACCGGCCGCGCCCGCACGGATGTCTCCATTGATGGTGGCCAGCTTTTCTCGAAAACCACCCTCGAGCGCGCTTCCGCGTTCCTCAGCGCCCACAGCCGCGCCAGTGAGATCAGCATGCTCGGTCTTCCGCGTATCGCCATGTGGCCCATCAGCACCACGGCCGCTAACCGCACCGGCTTTGACAATCTGATCGCCTTCTGTTCGCGCCTCGGGCCTGGTAACAGCACCAACCAATACATCTTCCAGCGCGCCAACTCGCGTGACCCCTACAGCGACATCAACAACATCCAGCGCAACCGCGCCCTGCTGGACATGATGGACAAGGTGCTCGCGAACGCGGTGTTCCCTGCGGATTCGTCCACCAGCGGTGCGGGCAATACCTTCAAGACGAAGATGCGCAATGCCAACGGCATGGAAAACTATCGTCAAGTGATTGTCGAAATGTTCGACTACATCCGCAGCACCAATCTGCACGACAGTTTCCTCATCTCCAACGAGCGCAACAGCTGGCCCACCTATGTGGCCTCGGGCAACGAGGGCTCCATCAACTGGGAGCAGACCTATGTGAAACGTGACTTCCTGGTGACTTCTGGCGCCATGAAGACTTACACCTCCACCATCGCGCGCAACCCCAATAACGCCAACAGCGCACGTGGCATTCCTTCGGATAGCGATCCTTACAGCGACCGTGCCCTGCCGGGACATGGTCAGGTCACGCCCATCATTTGGAATGCAGGCGGGCAGGACTACCGTGGTTTTGGCCGTTCCGTTAGCATCAGCGAGATCGGTCTCCAGTTCATCTGCACGGCTGACGGACAGCCGGATATGTACAGCTGGAGAAATCCTATCCAGGACCCCTCGGCGGATCCTGGCAAGGTGGCCTATAAGATCCCCGAGGTGCCGATGATTCAGGAAGAGGACAGCGGCATCACGCAGGCAAGCATGGCCGTTTTGGAAGCAGGAGTCGCAGATGGCAGCATCTCCGGCGGCAGAACAGCCCTGAAAATCCAGAACGTCCCGGATCAGTATCTGATTGAACACCGCATTCCAGATGGTTTTGGCCAGTATTCATTCACCAATGCGAAGGCCCAGCATTGGGCAGACAATGGCCAGGCGTCTCCGCGCATGCTGAAAGACAGGTATTATTCCAACTATCCGCCGAACCCGCCAGGGGGTTCCTATGGAACAGAAACGGGCCCTGAGACGGATGCGAACCGCGGGCGCCACGAAAACAACCATCCGGGCTTCGAGCCGGCGAACTGGAACTATACTCTGGACGCCGGGCAGGACGCCCTGCTTTCTAACCAGAAGCGCGTTCAGGCCATGCTTCACCTGGAGTTCTTCTGCCCTTCAGTCGGTTATACCACCATCTTCCCGGAGTTCACCGTGGTGGTGAAGGGAGACAAGCTGCCGAGCATCGAGGCTGATTCTATTCAGGGCTTCACCTCTCTCTTCCCGGGTGAGGACGTGGTCTTGAAGAGCTCGTCCCCCATTTATGACCAGGATGCAACGCCGCAGGTGGGCGGTTACTGCAGCTTCCGCCGTCTGGCACGTGGCAGACTGCTTCCAGCGCGCGGTGACATGCCGGCAGACGCGGGTTATGTCTCGGGTGCCACCGGAAACATCCATGCAGGTTTGGTGAACATGGAGCTGATTTCGAAATTCTTCACGATCTACAGTGACCAGCCGATGAAGTTCCAGTCCAACGGCTCCATCCAAATCCAGATTTTTAACACGCACGACTATAAGAACGCCTCACCGATTCAGACGATCAACTTCAAGATCCCCTCGGGCCGCGCTCCGGCACCGGATCTGGTGGTGCAGCCCACACACCTCGAGCAGTGGGTGGACACGGCAGGCATTGAGTACGCGCACCCCACCGTTCAGGCTCCTCATTGGTGGGCCTTCCATCGCGGTGGAGCTCTCGGGCGCCCAGCAACGTCTATCGACCTCCCGGGCCGTCTCTTCGAACCCTATTCGGTGCCACAGCTAACGCGTAAAAACCGTGATGGCGATACCGCAGCATCGGGCGCGCCAAACCGCCTGGAGCCTACGCTGCAGCGTCTGCCGGGCTCCACAGCCGTCATTTACGGCTTTGACAATACAAACAATTACAAGCAGGCCCTGCGTCACGACAACCAGGCGGGAGGCGCTGCGGACCGCCAGCGCGTTCGTTTCTCTCGTATCGCTTACAAGACAGACACTCAAGGCAACGCTTACAACATGCTTGCCAATCATGTGGGTTCTGATGTCGTGCGTTCTCTGCAGCCAGGTCATGGTGACGCCCGCATGCTCTATGTGAAAACCAAGGTTCTGGACACTGACTGGTCTCCACATCCTTTGTGGGACAGTGAAACGGCTTTCCTGGCTCATAACTTCTCCAACTACAATTCGGGTTCCGAGGTTGGTTTCGATCGTAGTGGCAGCGCCAGTCTTCAAATCCAGGGCACGCCTGATCCCACCAAGCGGGCACTTCCTGCGGCGATCAACGTGTCCTCTGGCCTGACCCCGGATGCCCCTTACACCGGAGACAACTCCAACGCGGTCAACCCCATCACTGGCAGCCTGTCACCTGCTTATCTGGCGCAGCGCTACTTTGACTTTGACGATTCGGACCCGGGCGGTCGCGTGGGAACGTTTATCAATAAGCCGGATGAAGGTAACTTCGCGGTCGGATCATACAAAGGCAGCGGCTGGCCACAGGCGGTCGAATGGCGCGCGTCGTATTTTCGTGCCAGCTCCTTCGGTGCCCAGTTCGCGGCGGGAGCTCGATCGTTCTTCACGCCCAATCGCATGATCTCCTCGCCTGTGATGATGGGATCTCTGCCGAGCCGCGTCTTCTATCAGAACAAAACGGGTGGTGACGCATCTAACGGTGGTAATGGCGCATGGACGAACTTGCTTTTCCGTCCGCATATCCAGATGACGGGTGGTGCGCTTCGTCACCCTGGCCAGGCAACACCGCCTGACCACTATCTCCTGGACATGTTCTGGATGCCCGTGGTGGAACCTTATGCCATCAGCGAACCGCTTTCCACCGCTGGCAAGGTCAACATGAACTACCAGATGCTTCCCTTCACTCATATCCGCCGGGCCACGGCCCTGCATGCGGTGATGAAGGGAGAACTCTTCGCCGCGCTGCCTAATGTGGACTACTCTCGTGCCCGCGGCACCAGAGATGGCTTCGGCAACTTTGGCAGCAGCGCACCTCGCTTCAGGGACGAGACCAGCGCTCGAAAACTAGATGGGACGACGGACCCCGCCGCCAAGTGGTATCGCTCGATTGTGGTGGACCGCCTGAATAATCCGAACGGTTCGGCTGACGCACAGTGGTGGGTCAACAAAGCATCCTCGCGGCGCGTTGTCGGCACCCTGCGCCAGTTTGAAGAGCGTTTCAATTTCGGGGCCACTGATGTGTCCAACGGTCCTGCAGGTGTTGGTGGTACGGGCACAAACGCAGGTCTACCTGCCAATTTCCGCTCCGGGCTGTTCCGCAGCGCCTCCCAGATCTGCGAGTTGCATTTGATCCCTTCACGCATCCTGGTTTCAGGCAACCAGGGAAATGTTCCTGTGAGCGAGGGCAACTATCGCGGCACCGTCCTGGGGGCAACCAATGACTCCAACGAAAACGTTAAGGACACGGAGCTGGATCTTTATTCTGATCGTGAGGGCGCCATGAAGAACTTCTGGAACAGCCACTCCGCCACGGGTGACAACACTCGTGAAGCACCTTACGCCAATCTTTACGCAAAGCTGACCACCCGCTCCAACACCTTCCGTGTTCATGTGCGTGCCCAGACCTTGAAAAAGGCCCTCCGTGGAGAAAAGCCTGACAACATCCAGAAATGGGTGCCGGGTGAGGATGAGGTCACGGGCGAGTACCGCGGATCCTTCCTCCTGGAGCGCTACATCGACATGACTGATCTCGACCCTAGCAAGGTCAGCACCAAGGCAGATTTCACCGTGGGTAACCCCCTCAGTGATGCAGAACATCCTCCGCTCGACTCCTATTATCGTTTCCGTATCATCGAATCCAAGCGCTTCGCTCCTTGATCCACGCATTGGAAAGACACTCTTCACGCTATGAAAAATCACCCCCGTTTTTCGATCAGCTCCAGGCAGCCTGCGGCTTTCACCTTGGTGGAGATTATGGTCTCCCTCGCGGTTCTGACCATCCTTCTCCTCGTGAGTGCCCAGGTTATCGGCCAGGTGCAGTCCACGTGGTCCGCGTCCAACGCGAGAACCACCCAGTTCAAGGAAGCTCGAACTGCGTTTGATATTTTGTCGCGAAACCTCAGTCAGGCCACGCTCAACACGTTCATTGACTACGACACCAACTATCTGGCCACCGCAGGCGGCACCGCAGCTGCGGCGGCGCCCAGCAGCTATATTCGCAAGTCTGATCTCCATTTCCGCTGTGGGCCGGCCAGTTCACTGGTCCAAAATGCCGGTAGTTCCAGCTTCACACCTGGTCATGCCGTCTTCTTCCAGGCTCCGCTGGGTGTTTCCAATGATCCCACCTTGGTGGGCCTGGACCGCCTCCTCTGTGCACGTGGTTATTTTGTGCAGTATTCCTCGGACGAATCCTGGATCCCGGATTTCATCCCTTCCGGTGATTTTAAATTCCGCTACCGTCTGATGGAGTACTCCCCTCCCGCTGAAATGAATTCCATTTACGCGGCTGTTCACTCGCCCAATGGTTCCATCGCCAACACTTGGTTCTCAGCCGCTGGCAGCGCTAGTGGTAACAGGGCCAATACCGTGCCTACCACCCGCCCGGTGGCTGACAACATCGTCGCTCTCATCATTTCCCCTCGTCGCGAGGCGACGAGTGATACTGAGCAGGAATCCGCCGACGGCCCGACCCAGATCGCCCAGGATTATGTCTATGACTCCAGCAAGCCTGGCAACACGCAGCACCTGCTGCCGCCGCTGGTTCGCGTCGTGCTCGTCGCTGTCGATGAAAAATCCGCCATCCGCATGGGAGAACTGAGCGGCAGCACCACCACCCCTCCGCTCGGAGACCAGCTTACTCCGATCATTGCCAATGCCCACCAGCTTGATCAGGAGCTGAAGCAAATCGTCTCCATCCTGCAGACTATGCGCCTCAACTACCGAGTCTTCTCCGCCACTATCGCTCTCCGCGGTGCCAAGTGGAGCATCTAATTTGAGTACCGTCCGTCGGCCCCCTTCCATTTTTCTGCCATGCACGCGAAAAGCCCCTCACGCTTTGCGAAATCCGGCGCCTTTACCCTTGTCGAGTTGCTGACAGTGGTTGGCATCATCACGCTGCTCATCGCTCTAGCCACGCCCACCTTGGTGGATGTGATCCGCTCCACGCGTCTGAGTTCTGCGGGGGACAGCTTGCTGAATCGTCTCAGCCTTGCCCAGCAGGAGGCCATCGCCCGAAGCAAGGAGGTGGAGTTTCGCTTTTACAAATACGTCAATCCTAACTCTGACCGTCCCTCTCAGGCTCTGTTTTATGCCTATCAGGTGGTGGAGACGCCCAGCGGCCAGGATGCACGCGCAATTTCGGAACCTTTCTATCTGGAGTCAGGCGTGGTCCTCGCACCTGAAATGTCCCTTTCACCGCTGCTTCAGACCACACCTGCGCAGACCCAGGGAGTGCTGACCCAGCAGTATGTGTTTGTTCCCGGCTCGGGTGGCACTGGCAGTGACGTGCAATACGCAGCGCTTCGTTACTACCCAGATGGCAGCTGCCGTCTGCTGAACAGCAACACGCCGGGCAACACGGCCACTGCCACAGCTCTCGCTTACACGGTGCCACCTCTGGCCAACAGCTTTCTGACCTTGGTGGAAACCCAGTTCGTGGGCTCCGGCACCATTCCGCCGCCGAACTACTATTGCATCCAGATTGATGCCTACACGGGCAAGGCCCGCGTGTATCGTCCGTAACATGGCGCAGAAGGCGAGCTGGTCGGGGGGCATGAGAATGGCCTCTCCAGTGAGCCTTCATGTTTCCTGTGGATCGTCGGTAACAGCGTGGAGAATGATCAGGGGCCCCTCCGCTCTTTGGGGGATTGGCCGCGCAAAGAACAATTCCCCGGACTGCACATAGGCGCACAGGCTGGTTCTCAGCGCTCTAGACTTGGCCATCCGCTTGGGGCGGTGGGAGGGCTAGCGCTCTAAAACGCCGCGATTCTGCAACGGCACCTTTTGCTGCTTCATGTAAAAAAATTCTCCTACATAGGTAAGATAGGTGTAATATATGCCAGCATGAAGTTCTCCCGGTTCGTTGCGGTTCTCCTTTCTGTCCTGACGCTGACAAGCTGCCAGACGCCTATCTATCAAGAGCAGGGCTGGGCTTCCTACATTGCCGACAGTTACATCGGGCGCATGACCTCCTCAGGTCAGGTCTATTACCCGAACTATTACACGGCGGCACATAACACGCTGCCTTTCGGCACGGAGGTTACGGTCCAAAACCTCTACACCAAGCAAAGCGTGAAGGCCGTGGTGACGGACCGCTTCCCGTATTATCCAGGCCGTGTGGTCAATCTCTCCAGCGCCGCGGCACAGGCCATCGGCATGCCGCGCATGCAGCTGGCCCAGGTGAAGGTGGTCGCGTACAAGACACCGCCAACCAATTATGCAACCCCTGGCCATGGGCAGCAGCAGCCAGGCTATCAGACACAGCGGCAGTATTACCCTCAGCAGCAGCAGGGATATGCGCAGCAACAGCCTTACTACCCCCAGCAACAGCAGGCGTATGCGCAGCAACAGCAGAGCTATCAGTATCAGCCGCAGGCCGTGGCCCAGCAGCCCTATTATCCACAGCAGCAGGCGGCGTATGGCGTGCAGGGTTATCCCGCCCAGCAGTCTCAAATGATGGCACCCGTGCAGCAGCAGGCCAAGCCCTCGTTCTTCCAGCGGCTGCGCGGAGGCACACCCTCTGCGCCTGCCTATCAGGGAGGTGGGGGAACACCTCCTGGACTGAAGACGTTTTAGAGGTCGGGCTTTTGGCTAGGCCACGGCGGTGGCCGTTGCCTTCGCGAGGGCCCACTAGGTGTCTGTGGGCTTCTTGCGCCTGCGGAACGGTGGCTTCTCGTAGAAGCGGAGTTTTCTGGGTGGTGCAGACTCGGAGGGAGATTCTGGTGGAGGTCCTGGCTGCGGAGCTTTGCCGGGCTTGGAAGGCGGCGGTGCGGCTTTCCCGCGCCGGTCACTGGTCCTCTCGGGTGGTGGGCCAGACCTGGCTGGGGCTGGGTTGGTCTTGGCTGGAGCGCGACCTGCCTTGGCGGGTGGCGCACCTACCTTGCCATGGGATTGGTTAGGCCTGGCAACGGGTTCGCTGAACCTCCGGGAGGGTGCGTTTGACCTGGCAGGCGGACCAGACCTCGCTGGCTGCGTGCTGTGCAGGGCAGCTGACTGGGTCGACCTTGCGGGAGGTGACGCCTGCGTTGACACAGGACGATTCGTCAGGCTGAAGTCCACCTGCTTCTTCAGACGGTCGATTCGATAGATCTGCACGGTCACACGATCCCCGAGCTTGATGATGCGGCGTGAATGCCGGCCCACCAGATAACCGCGGGATTGATCGAGGGTGAAGAAGTCATCCGGAATGGCGGAGAGCGGCACGAGACCGCTCATGCCCAGATCTGACACATCCACGAAGAACCCGAAGTTCCGCACATCCGTCACCAGGGCGGAGTAGGGCTGCGGCTTCTTCGAATTCATCTGAGATTCGAGGTAAGCGTAGAGCTTGACCTCCTTGCTGTCGCGCTCGGCATCCGAGCTGTTCTTCTCCGTGAGGCTGATATGCTCGGCGATCTCCTTGGCCACGCTGACTTGCAGCGGCACCTTGTCAAAGAGCGCACGATGCACCACGAGATCCGCATAGCGGCGGATCGGAGAGGTGAAGTGCGTGTACTTCTTTTTGGCTAGGCCATAGTGCCCGAGCGGCTCGACCGCATAGCGGGCGCGCATCATGGACTTCAGGAAGCCGATCTTCAGCGCATCGCCAATGGGCAGGGTGCCCAGCTTGGCCAGCAGCTTCTGCACTTCGGGGCGATGATTCAGGTCACCGCACTGGATGCGGTGGCTGAGGACATCTTCGCGGTAGTCATTCAAGCGCTTCTCCTTCGGTGACTCATGCACGCGATACACCGCCGGGATGTCGAGCTGCATCAGACGCCCCGCCACGGCCTCGTTCGCGAGCAGCATGTACTCCTCGATCAACTGGTGGGAGATATCGTTCTCGATGCGCTCAATGCGAATGACCTTGCCCGTTTCATCCAGGCGGATCTTGTTCTCCGGGAAGTCGAGATCCAATGAACCGTTGGCGAAGCGATGCTCGCGGATCTTCTGCGCCATGGCATTGGCATCATGCAGCATCTGCTCGATCTCGCCCTGAGGCGGACGTTGCAGCGCGGCGAAGGCTTCCTTGTAGGTGAAGCGGCGCTTCGAGTGA
This sequence comes from Prosthecobacter gellanilyticus, assembly GCF_007992435.1. Taxonomy (GTDB): domain Bacteria; phylum Verrucomicrobiota; class Verrucomicrobiia; order Verrucomicrobiales; family Verrucomicrobiaceae; genus Prosthecobacter; species Prosthecobacter gellanilyticus. The sequence goes on from NZ_BKAG01000008.1 coordinate 108,884, forward strand.
ATCACGGAAGGGTAGAACTTCGAGCTGATGACCTTGCCAGCATCACTCAGCACAAATTCCACGCATTTGGTTAAGCGGTCGATGCCTGGCTTCAGCGAGCAGAGCTCGTTGCTCAAGGCTTCAGGCAGCATCGGGATCACCCGATCCACGAGGTAGGTCGAGTTGCCGCGCTTCTTCGCCTCGATGTCCAGCGGGCTGCCGGGCTTTACGTAATGCGAGACATCGGCGATGTGCACCCAGAGGCGCCAGTCGCGGCCCTGTCGTTGCAGGCAGATGGCATCATCGAAGTCTCGGGCATCATCGGGGTCGATGGTGATCACATTGTGGGACCGGCAGTCCACACGATCACGGCATTCGTCAGCACTCGGCTGGTTGTCAGGCCGTGATTTCGCGATGGCGTTCGCCTCGGCGAGCACGTTTTTCGGGAAGTGCAGGTTCAGATCGTAGTGACGGATCACCGAGAGCATGTCCACACCCTCGGCATCGGGCGATCCGAGCACCTCGATGATTTCGCCCTCTGGTGGCACATGGCGGGATTCCCATTCGAGAATCTCCACGACGACCTTGTCACCGATATTGGCCTGGCGGCCGACATCGCGTGGTGGCGGCACATGCACAGCGCTGGGAAGACGCGGATCATCCGGTGTGACGAAGAGGAACTGGCGTCCCTTGTTCAGCGTGCCAACGAACTGTTTGCGACCTCTCTCGAGGATGCGCACGACCGCGCCGGTTTGATCCTGCGGGCTGTCCTTCTTCAAAAAGCCGCGTGGGCGGACATCGATGCGGACGAGCACACGATCTCCATGAAGGGCGGTATCAGTGGCGCTCTCGGGGATGCCGATTTCGCCAATGCCGGGTTTGTCTGGCTGCACGAAGCCGCGGCCGCCGCGGGTGATCTGAATCACACCTGGGATGAGGTCGGCCTCGCTGGAGACGATGAAGCGGTTGCCCTTCGTTCGCACGATGAGGCCGCGCTGCACCATGCTCTTGAGGTGGTGCTGGAGTTCTTGTTGCTGTCCGGGTTGAAGTTCCAGAAGGCGGATCAACTGCGGGACGTTCGACGGCGTGTAATCGGGGTGCCCGAGCAGTCGGAGAATGGTTTGTTCCATATATATGGTTGGGAATATGACACTGCCCGGTGCTTTGCGCATCCAATACTGTGTCAGTGAATGGTTTGAGTTAGACCTGAATGGGTCTGGGGTTGGTTCTAGTTCGAGTTATCGCATCTCCTGCTGGCGTGGCGAGGCCGCGTGGGTTTGTTGAGGCATGGCCGCACCTTCCTTCAACCGCCGTTCCTTCCTTCATTCCGCGCTCGCCGGCACTGCTGTGTCCGGCCTGAATGCCGCGCCTGCGGCCTTGGCGAACGAACATTACTTCGATGAGCCTGCGCAGAAGCTGGAGCTGAATGATGATGCGGATGTGATTGTGTGTGGCGCGGGACCCGCGGGGATCGCCGCAGCCATCACAGCGGCACATGCTGGCGCACGCACACGGTTGTTTGAGGTGCATGGGTGCCTCGGCGGCGTGTGGACAGCAGGATTGCTGACCTACATCTTTGATTTCGACAAACCGGGACTCACGCGTGAACTCACAAAGCGCCTGGATGAACGGGATGCCCGACGAAACCAGAATCCGAGCCGCTTTGTCTATGAGCCGGAAGAAATGAAAGTGCTGCTAGAGGAGATGTGTGTGGAGGCAGGCGTGAAATTTCAAATGCATACGCGTGTCTCCGCAGCGTTCCGTGAAGGAAACAGACTGCGCACTATCATTACCGAGTCGAAGGCCGGTCGTCAAGCCTGGCGTGCGCCGATCTTCATCGACACCACCGGTGATGGTGATCTTGGTGCTCAAGCAGGATGCGGCTGGGATGTGGGGCAGGCGAAGGAATGTCCCTGCCAGCCGATGACGATGAATGCGCTCGCCGTGGTGAAGGATGCGAAGGCAATCGCGCAGTTCACCTCCTTCAATGGCACGGATGAATTCAACGGTCCCAGCGGCCATCTCACCTGCGTGGAAGCCTTCAAGCAAGAGCTCAAGCGCGCGGGCATCGAGACCTCCTATGGTCACCCAACCATCTTTCCGGTCAGGGATGATCTGGTGATGCTCATGCTTAACCATGAGTATGGCATCAAGCCCTGGGATGCCGCTGCGATCAGCGAGGCCACGGTGCGTTCACGCGCGGAAGTGTTCCGCGTCATGCGCGCTTTGCGGAAGCTTGGTGGCGTGTGGGAAGATCTGCAGATCGCCGCCACGGCGGAGCAGATCGGCGTGCGTGATGGCCGCCGAATCCATGGTCGCTACGCTGTGACGCGGCAGGATCTGATCGAAGGCGCACGGCAGGAGGATGCCGTGGCACGCGTGACCTTTGGCGTGGACATCCATGCGGATTCCAAGAAGACCAATGAGTCCGAGCCCATCAGCCACAGTGATTTCAAGATGAAACCCTATGACATCCCGCTGCGTGCCTTGATCGCGAAAGATGTGGATGGGTTGATGATGGCAGGTCGCTGCATCAGCGGAGATTTCATTGCGCATGCGAGCTATCGCGTGACCGGCAACTCCGTGGCGATGGGTGAGGCGGCGGGTGTCGTCGCGGCGCTTGCGGCGAAGTCGAGGCGACTGCCGCATGATGTCGAGTGGAGCGAAGGCGCGAAGAAGCTGGCAGAGATGGGACAGAGGGTGTGATCCCATGGAGCGCGGATCTCCGAATCCGCAGCAGGGTCGAACGCAGGGAAGGTTGAAACCCTTCTCCAGTGCCTCCTTCGAAATTGGTTAGGCCTGGGGCGTTTGCGTGCGCCCTAGCAGATGCGCTGTTTCGTCAGTATGTGGTGATGCTCAGGACGCTGGCTGCGTGCTCACCGGCTGCGGATTCGGAGATCCGCGCTCCACGGATGCTGCCGCGAGTGCTACGCGGCCACGACGACTTCAGTCTTGATTGAATTCGCGATGAAGCACTCTTCGTGGGCCTTGTGATGCAGATGGGCTACCTCTTCAGCAGAAGGTGGCTTCGAACCCTTCCACACAATTTTCGGATGCAAATTCACGCGGCTGATCCAGAGCTTGCCGCGCTCGTTCTTGGTCATCTCACCTTCGGCGTGGTCTTCGTAGCTTTGAGGCTCGAAGCCAGCATCAAGGGAGACGTGAAGGAACCAGAGCATGTGGCAGCTCGAGACGGAGGCAACGAAGGCTTCTTCGGGATCGACACCTGCGGGATTGGACCACGGGGCAGGGACGATATTCGGAGACGGCGAGCCGGGAACCACGGCACCGCCATCGAACTCCCACGTGTGCTCGCGGGAGTATCGGCGCTGAAGGAAATCAGGGCCGGTGTTTTGCCAGCGGATGATGGCGGTGTGAGATGACATGAAGGATCAAAGCCAGCTCGCGATGGCGGCGACGACCTCCAGGCGCTGGGCCTCGGTGAGCTCGCCGTAGATTGGGATGCTGAGCACTTCACCAGCGAGGCGGTGCGAGATCTCGCAGCCGGCACGGGAGGTGGCGGGGAGATCGGCGAAGCACTGCTGCTGGTCGAGCGTGACGGGGTAATACACTTCGCAGCCGATCTTGTGGGCCTGGAGATGTGCCAGGAGGGAGTCGCGTTTGCCTTCACCGATGACACGCAGGGTGAACTGGTTCCAGATATGGTCGTTGTGCGCGTAGCTGACGGGCAGGACAATCTTTGCGTTATTGGCGGCGAGCCAGGCATCCTGCGTGGCGGTGCATTTGCAGTGCGCGGGATCAGCCTGGACCACGCCCGGGAGCTTCAGCAGCTCGGCGGTGTAGTGGGTGGCGTTGCGCTGGCGCTCGGAGGTGTATTGCGCATAGCGCTTCACCTTCACGCTGAGCAGGGCGCACTGCAGGGTGTCCATGCGGAAATTGCCGCCGACGTATTGGTGGTAGTATTTGGGCTTCGCGCCGTGATTGCGCAGCACGCGGGCGAACTCGGCGAGGCCGTCGTCATTGGTGACGAGCATGCCGCCATCACCGAAGCCACCGAGGTTCTTGCTGGGGAAGAAGCTGTAAGTGCCGAAGTCGCCCATGGTGCCGGACTGGCGGCCTTTGTATTGGGAACCGATGGACTGCGCGGCGTCTTCGATGACGCGCAGATTGTGCTCTTTGGCGAGGGCCAGGATGGGATCCATATCGGCGCACTGGCCGAAGAGATGCACGGGGATGATGGCCTTCGTTTTCGGGGTGATCTTGGCCTTCGCGTCGTTCACGTCGAGGTTGAAGCAGACAGGGCAGATGTCCGTGAAAACAGGAACGGCGCCGAGGCGCGAGACGGCACCGGCGGTGGCGAAAAAGGTGAAGGCAGGGCAGAGCACTTCATCGCCCGGCTTGATGTCCAGGGCCATGAGGGCCAGGAGCAGGGCATCCGTGCCGGAAGACACGGCCAGCGCGTGCTTGGCACCGGTCATGGCGGCGATCTCTTTTTCAAAGGTCTCCATCTCCGGTCCCATGATGAACCGGCCATGCTTCAGCACCTGGGTGAAGGCGGCCTGGAGTTCGGATTCGAGGGGGGAGTTCTGGGCGTTGACGTCGAGAAGGGGGACGGGCATGGCGGTTGGGGAAAACGGAGTGAGGGATGTTTGAATGGGAAGGGGCGGGATGCCAGTGGTTTCCTGATCGATTGGTCTCCCAAGCTCCACCCCCATTGGAATGGGGTGGTACGTTTGGGTCTGGGCGTAGAACCCCATTCCAATGGGGTTCAATTCGCGATGTGCGGGTGAGTTTGAAGCCGCTGGCAGACTTGGAAGTCGTGGGGGCTGTCTGGCCCGGGTGGACTCCTACGCTCCACCCCATTGGAATGGGGTGGTACGGTTCAAGGCTTCTTCACCGGCTTCCCTTCAGCATCGAAACTGTCGGTGATGTCTTCGGTGAGGATGCCCTTGACGTCGCCGGGGTCGTTGAACTGCCAGATCTTGATCTGAGCGAAGCGGATGGAGGCGGTTTTCCAGTCGGCGGGGCCGGCCCAGTCGGGAAGCCAGACACCGAGATTGAGCTGGCCGGTCATGCTGGGGACGAATTTGGTGTTCTCACCGGCGAATTTGCCATCGACCCAATGCCGGGCGATTTTTCCGGCACAGACGGCATAACGATCTTTGCCGAGACGCTTCAAGGGATTGCCCCAATGCTCCTTGTAGGGCACGGCCTTGTCCTGCACCCAGAAGAAGCCTTCGGCCTCGGCGACCTGGGCATCCGTGACACCTTCGATAGGGACGAGGTCGGTGTGCCAGTCGGTGGTGTAGGTGTGCCATCTTCCATCGGCAGCGCCAAACACATCGTAGGTGCGGCTGTCGTGCTGCTTGTTCAGGAAGGTGTTGAACATCGGGGTCTTGAACTGGCCAGCCTTGCCATATTCGGGGAAGTCGATCTCGGACCAGTAGAAGGCGCTGCCCTTGCCCCACTCCTGCAGGTAGGGATGGTAGAGCGGCTGGGTGTTCGTGAAGTTATCCGCGAGGGATTCATCCACCTTCACCATGCGGTAACCATAGGTCCAGATGGCGGGGACGGTACCTGAAGGCGTGGGGCTTTCCGGCGTGCCGATCTGCATGCGCACCTCGAAACGGCCTGAAGCAAAATACTGCTTCGAAACGAGCACACCTCCGACACGGGTTTTCTTGCCCCACTGACCGGTGACGGGGCCGTCATACTGATCGCCATGCGCCTCACACTGCAGCACGAACTGGCCTAACTCCTTGTCTTCCACGACGGAGACATTCTCCGGCACCACGCCATGGTTGCCACCGCCCCATTGCTTGCGCAGGGCATACCAGCGGGCGGGATCGATCTGGCCGGAGGACCAGTCTTCCTCCAGAGCTAGCTTGGCGGATTCAGGCAGGGCGGGGATGTCCTGCGCGTGAGCGATGCAGGCTGCGGAGAGAAGAGAGATGACCAGTGTCTTGCGCATCACTTGGCGGGAGGCAGGGCTTTGAGGATGGACTCAACGGTCATGTCAGCGAGCAGTTGATAAGCAGGCGCGGTCCAGTGGAAACGGTCACCGCGGGCGAGGCTGCGCTTGTCCACGAGCAGAGTGTAGAAGTCGTTCACCGGGACGTTCATCTCGGCCATGACTTTGGCGGCCATGCGGTTGTGCTCGATGATGGTGGGATTGACCTCAGCGTCGAGTTCCGTGGGTTTGTCCTTCACGGTCACGGGCGTGCTGCTGGCCCAGATGATCTTGGCATTCGGGAGCTTGGCCTTGATGACTTCCACATAGGCTTTGGTCAGCGGCTCAAAGGTGCCGGGCTTGATGCGACCTTCTTGCCAGCCGTGCAGGCCCATGTTGAAATGTACGATGTCGTAGGGACCATTCGCGAGCACGGTGGGGAGGATGTTTTTGTTCAGGTGCTCGGACTGGTTGTAGGGGTTCATCCAGCCATCGACATAGGCTTTGCCATCGAGAGCGGCGATGGTTTGCTTCAAGTAGCCGCCGAGGATGGAATCGCCGATGAGCAGCACGCGCGGGCGCTTGGGGTCGACGATCTTTGCCTGGTCGAGCTTCCAGCCTTTGCCATCGGAGTGCAGTCGCGGATCGGTCTCGACGGCTTCGGGCAGCTTGGTTTTCGGAGCATCAGCGGCGAGGAGAAGACTGGTGAGGGCAAAGAGAGAGGCGCTGAAGCAGGAGAGGAATTTAGACATACAATTAGTTGAGCAACGAAAGGCGTGAGGACACGAAAGCGGACCGCCTTTTAGCGGTCACGCGAAATCGGGAGCACAGAATACGGGGATCCGGCGAGGATCACTCACGCCACGGAGCAGATGCCCACGGCTTGTTTGAGCGAGGCGAGCTTGTCCGGACGCTTGGGGATGAATTCCTGGCCGAGATAACCGGTGTAACCCGTCTCCTGGATGGCCTTGATGATGGCCGGGTAGTGCAGTTCCTGGGAGTCATCGATCTCCGCACGACCGGGAACGCCGCCGGTATGGTAGTGAGCGAAGTGCTTGTGCTGCTTGCGGATGGTGGCGATGACGTCTCCCTCCATGATCTGCATGTGGTAGATGTCGTAGAGCAGACCGAAATTCGCCGAGCCGAGTTTCTCGCAGAGGGCCACGCCCCAGGCGCTGTGGTCGCACATGTAGTCGGGGTGGTTGACCTTGCTGTTGAGGAGTTCCATGACGAGCTTCACGCCGAGTTTTTCGGCGGTGGGGAGGAGTCGCTTGAGACCCACGGCGCAATTCTCCAGGCCTTGTTCATCGCTCATGCCATCGCGGTTGCCGCTGAAGCAGATGACTTGTTTGAAACCGGCTTCTGCGCTGGCTTTGAGAAGCGGTTCATAAGCGCCGATGAGCAGGTCGTGATGCTCCAGACGATTGAAGGCGTGCGGGATGCTGCCGATCTTTTTACCATCGGGGCTGAGGGCGGTGGGGAAACTGACCATGGCACAATGCAAGCCATGCTTTTTCAGCGTGGGGAAGTCGGGCGGATCCAGCAGTTCAATGGACTCCAGGCCAATCTCCTTCGCGGCTTCACACATGGTCTCAAGCGGGATGTCCTTGTAACACCATTTGCAGACGGAGTGGCGGACCTTGCCCGCGGCGGCTCCGGCCTTGTCGTCGGCAGCACTTAGCTGCTGGCGGAGCATGGTGGTGACGGCGGCCACGCTGGTGCTGGCGGCGAGACTGCGGGAGAGGAAGGCGCGGCGGGGCAGAGAAGTGGAGTCCATGGTGAGCAGGGTAGGGGACGGGAGCGCTGGAGGGAAAGATTTTTGATCGATGATTTCAGAAGGGGAGTTGGCGCTGTCCAAAGGGTCCGCTTGGGTCAGTTTTCAGGGTGGACAGGGTGGTGGAGCGTGAGGGGCGATGAATGGCTTTTTTCACAGGAGATTTGGAGAAAGGGGAGAAGGAGTGCCTGCGGAAAACGCGGAAAGAACAGGAACCAGAGCGATCCGAGTCAATTCGACCAGATCCGACCTGGGTGGGGGCGAGGGTGCCGAAAGAAGGCAAGGTCGTGGGCGCATCTCGCGGAGCGAGATGGCTACTATGCTGGCGCGGTTCGCTGAGGCTGCGAGATGGCAGAATCCGAGTCGATCCGACTGGATCCAACCTGGGGGGCTGCCTTCGAGGCCACTTTGAGGCGATCCAAGTGAATCCAGCCAAATCCAGGTTCGAGGGGGGCTGGCTGGCGAATGTGGGGCCGGGGGAGGTGCCACAAGCGGCTCAGGGGCGGGCTTAGAGGGAGGCATAAAGCCTGGGTAAGAAATAAAGACTCCTGAAATAATTTCACCGAGAAGTTGTAATTATTATAATATTCATTAAAATAATCTCAAAATGCCCTCATTATCCCCTCCCTGCCCCTCTCCGTTGCCGTCACTTCGTGGCAACGGCCTTGGGCTACGGACGCGAGGGGCTTTGGCTAAAGTCTGGGCCAGCCTGGTCTGTCTCCTCGTCTTTAGTTCGACCCTGGCCTCTGCGCAGGGCACCTTCACGGTGGGGAATCTGGTATTCCGGGATTCAAATGGGAATCAGATTTTTGATCCAGGAGAGGACGTGGGCATCCAGGGCGTGATCGTGGAGCTTTGGGAAGCGGGAGGCATCGAGCCAGTGAGCATCACGACGACCGATGCGGAGGGTAGCTATCAATTCACGTCTATCACCGGCGGCTACTACTATGTGAAGATCCCGGCTTCGGAGTTCAGCAGCGGGGCGCTGCAGGGCATGCTGAGCCTGCCTGAAGTGCAGGGAGAGGATGCAGATGATGATGTGGGCGAGGATGGTCTGGACGATCCCGAGCCTGCCATGAATGGGATCCAGTCGCCTGTCTTCGGACTGCAGCAGGGAGAGGCGCCGACCTCAGCGACCTTCGAAACGGGGTTCCGACAAAACTCCGACGATGCGGATGACGGGAACGGCAACCTGACGATCGACTTTGGCTTCTATCGCCCCGTGAGCCTGGGCGACTTGGTGTTTGCTGACATGGATGGCGATGGCATGGCAGATGCCGGCGAGGGCATCCCTGGCGTGCGGGTGAATCTTTATCTCTTTGGCATGGGACCGGAGCCGCTGCGCACGACCACGACGGATGCCTCGGGCCGTTTTCTCTTCACTAATTTGGTCGATGGCAGCTACCATCTACAGATTCCTGCAACCGAGTTTGAGCCAGGCAAAGTGCTTTCCACCGCCGTGCCGCTGACTCCTTCTACACCCATGGGTGATGATGACACGGGTGGTGATGCCGACTCTGCCTTCGTGGCGCCGGGCATCGGCGTTCGGACTGACAATTTTGTCCTGTCTGCTGGTTTTGCACCCACAGCGGCGACCTATGAAACCGGTCTCTTCAGTGATGCGGATGATGGTGTGAATGATGTCAGCAGCGATCTCACCCACGACATCGGCTTCGCCTTCCCCGCAGGCCGCGTGGCGGTGGGAAATCTGGTCTTCGTTGATCAAGATGGCGATGGCATCGCCGATGAAGGCGAAGGCCGTGACGACATCGTGGTGCGTCTTTTTGCCGCGGGTGATGATCCGTTGACGGATTCTCCAGTGGCGCAGCGCCTAACCAGCGATGGTGGTTTCTACTTCTTCGAGGATCTGGCTCCGGGTGACTATTTTCTGCACATCCCGCCGAGCGAATTCAGGCTCTTCAAGCAGCTCTATGCGGCGCAGTCCATCTCCGGAAATATCGCAGGTGATGATCAGCTGGGTCAGGATGGCCTGGATGCAGGCTCGCCTCTCAGCACGGGTGTGCGCACGGCGGTCTTCACGCTGGCGGTGGGCAGTGCTCCGACCTCGGCCACTGGCGAATCCGGTCTGCATGCAGGTAGTGACAGCTTCCGTGACGCGGATGTGGATCTCACGCGCGACCTGGGATTCTTCGTACCGTCGTATGAGCCGGTAGGCATCGGCAATGCGGTCTTCAAAGATAGCAATGGCAGCCTGCACATGGAGGCCAGCGAAGGCGTGCCGGATGTGATGGTGATGCTCTTTGCTGAGGGGAATGATCCCATGACGGATACGCCGCTGGGTTCACGGCTCACGGATGAAAACGGCAGCTACCTTTTCGATGGTTTGCTTCCTGGCAGCTACTTCATTCACATCCCCGCATCTGAATTCAATCCCGGGGGACCGCTGCAAAATGTGACCTCGCTTCCAGGTTATGGCCTGGACAATGGGCTGGATGACAATGCGGATGAAAACGGTGAGGACGGCACCTCGCTCGCGCTGGAAGGCATTGGTTCACGGGTGATTCAACTCGCGGCGGACAGCGAGCCCACGGGTCTCTCTGGTGAGACAGGCTTCCGCGCTGCGGATGACGTGGGTGATGACGACAACGTGGATCTCACGGTCGACTTTGGCTTTAGCGGCGGTTGTCCTGCGATCACTTTCCAGGCAATCCTTGTGCCGACTGCCCGCGTGGGAGAGCCCTATGAGCTTCAGCTCAATGCGACGGGCGGCACCGGACCCTATGTGTGGAGTTGGAGCGCCACGAACCTGTCAGGACTGCCAAGCGGCCTAACCTTGGATAACGCCGGCCTCATCTCCGGCACGCCCGTGAACTCGGCGACGCATTCGCTCAAGATCCGCGCCACGGATGCCGAAGGCTGCTTCACCGAGACCACGCTGACCTTGCAGATCTTCAGTCCGCTGGGCGTGATGAAGGTGGGGAACCTCGTGTATGTGGATGAGGATGGCGATGACCATGCCGATGCGGATGAAGGCAGGGATGGCGTGACGGTGAAGCTTTACCTCGCCGGTGGTGATCCGGAGCTCAGCACACCGCTGGCCACGACGCAGACGCAGGACGGTGGCTTCTTCCTTTTCTCCAATCTCGATCCCGGCAGCTACTACCTCTACATTCCTGCGGAGGAGTTTCAGGCAGGTGGACAGCTTCTGGGCACGCTTTCCATCTCTGGCCAGGGCGTGGATGATTCCGATGATGATGCGGATGAGAATGGCGAAGACTTGCTGACCCCTCACCTGAATGGTGTGCGCAGCAGTGACTTCACACTGACGACCGATGATGCGCCGACCAGCAGCGAGACCGGTCTGGGCAGCAACTTGGACAGTGGTGATGACAGCAACGGAGACCTGACCCGCGACTTCGGTTTCGTGGCTGCCTGCTCCACCATCGTGGTCACGCCAGGGCCTCTGCCAGATGCGATGTATCTGAAGGAATACTCAGTCCAGCTCGAGGCATCAGGCGCCATGGGCCCTTATGTGTATACCTCCGTAGGCGAGTTGCCCGCGGGCCTGCTCCTGAGCTCGTCTGGTCTGCTTTCCGGCACGCCTGCCTTTGCCGGTAGTGCGAGCTTCCAGGTGGATGTGACAGGTGCGAACGAGTGCGTCACACGTGTGACGCTGACGGTGAATGCGCAGCCGGGTCTCGGCGTGGGCAACCTGGTCTTCCTGGATGCGGACAACGACAACACGGCGGATGCCGGTGAAGGCGTGAACGAAGTGATGGTTAGGCTCTTCAACGAAGGCGCGGATCCAGAGACGGCCACACCGGTGGCGAGCACGCTGACGGCAAACGGTGGTTACTATCTCTTCAGCGCGCTGGAGCCGGGCCGCTACTTCGCGCATATTCCGAAGGAGGAGTTTCAACTGGGTGGGCATCTTTATGCCAAGACCTCCATCCTGGGCGGAGGTGATGACGATGGCCTGGATGATCATCTGGATGAGAACGGTGAGGATGCCCCTGAGCCTGATAGCACCGGTGTGGCATCGAATGTGTTCGAGCTTTCCGTGGGCAATGAGCCGACGGATGACTCTCAGGAAGGAACGCAGTCCGGTGAGTTTGGCCGCGGTGCTGAGCAGGATGCACTGGTGGATGCACACTATGACCTGACGATCGACTTCGGCTTCACCCAGGTGTGTCCTGAGATCGATATCATGCGCGAGCGCCTGCGTCCCGTGGTGGCCGGGAGTGCCGTGAATCTCATCTTCATGGCCTCAGGAGGCGTGGAACCCCACACCTGGAGTGCCGCACAGCCTCTGCCTTCCGGCCTGAGCCTGAGCGCGGCTGGCGAGCTCACGGGTTCGGTCACACTCCCAGGCGAATACGTGATCCACGTGAAAGCGACGGATACCCAACTGTGCGCTGGGACGAGCACTTTCACGCTGGTCGTCAAAGCCCCGCAGCCGCTCTCGGTCGGAAATCTCATCTTCATCGACCAGGACCGCGATGGTCATGCGGACGCTGGTGAAGGTGTGCCAAATGTGGTGGTGCAGCTTTTCAATCAAGGAGCGAATCCGGCCAACACCAGTCCTCTGGTGACTCCGGTGACCACGGACGCGAATGGTCACTATCGCTTCACCGGGCTGGGGGCTGGCCGCTACTTTGTGCATGTGCCAGCGAGCCAGTTTGCCAATGGCGCGCCCTTGCATCAATACGTCTCCATGCTTGGAGCCGGCATCGATGATGGTGAAGATGACGACGCCGGCGAGAACGGCGTGGACAATGCGCTGCCGGCCAGTTTTGGCATCTCCAGCACGGAGTTTGAGCTGGCTGAAAACACGGAGCCGATGAACGACTACACAGAGACCGGCCTGGGCGCAGATGCTGATGATGAGGATCCCGATGAGGAGAATTATTCTGACAACGATGGTGACATGACCATCGACCTCGGCTTCCTGCCGCTGCCACCGGCCGGTCTGCGCATGGGCAATCTGATCTACATCGATCGTGATCTTGATGACCGCCCGGATGCGAATGAAGGCGTGGATGGTGTGACCGTGCTGCTCTACCGCGAAGGTGACAATCCTGCCTTTGCTGAACCCACGCGCAACGTGGTGACCGCCGATGGCGGGCACTATCTGTTCGCCGGCCTGGAGCCTGGAGGGTACTTTGTGCATGTGCCGGCGTCGCAGTTCCAGGCAGGCGCGCCGCTCTACCATAGTCTCAGCCTCACCGGTCATGGTTATGACATGCCGGTGGACGATGATGCGGATGAAAACGGTGTGGACTCGCCGAATCCGATCAGCACGGGCATCTCAACGACTCTCATCACCCTGGACTATTACGGCGGGCCGACCAGTCTCAACGGTGAAACAGGCGCGGGCACAGACATGGATGACAGTGATGATGCGAATGGCAACATGACCATCGACCTGGGCTTCCGCGTTCAGTGTCCGGACCTCATGCTCACGCCGAACGGTGACAGCTACACGGCCATGCAGGCGCTGAACTTCACGCAGAGCTTTAGCGTCTCCGGTGGTGTGGCGCCGTATGTCTTTAGCGCCATCGGCACGCTGCCAGGTGGCCTAACTTTGAGTGCGGAAGGTGTGCTCTCTGGCAAGCCTACAACGCCGGGCGAGATCAGCTTCACCCTGCGTGCAGTGGATTCCCTGGGATGCACGCTGAGCGCTCCCATCACCTTCACCACGAACGCCGCGCCTCCAGGCACGAGCGTGGGGAACCTGATCTTCATCGATGAGAACGGAGACGGCAAAGCGCAGAATGGCGAAGGCGTGAACGGTGTGACGGTGAAGCTGATGAATGCTGGCGGACAGGTCGCTCAGACAGTGACGGCCAATGGCGGCCTCTATGAGTTCGTCAATGTGGAGGATGGCACTTACTTCCTGCAGATCTCCGCGGACATGTTTGCTGCCTCAGCACCTCTCGCGGGCATGAAGTCGATGCCCGGCACGGCCCTGAGTGATGATGACATCAGTGAAGACGGCATCGATGTGCCGAATGCTTCCATCACAGGCGTGCGCACGGCTGATTTTACGCTGGAGCTTGGAAGCGCGCCGACTTCCGAGAATGGCGAGACTGGTCTTGGATCAGCCCTGGATGATGTGCGTGATGCCTTCACGGATCTCACCCTGGACTTCGGTTTCACGAATGTGCTGCCGCGCAATTTTGCGCAATGGCAGGTGGAGAATCCGCTCAACGGACTGAATGGTGCCGAGGACAACCCAGAGGGCGATGCGCTGAACAACGCGCTCGAGTTCACACTGGGGCAGGATGCCAGCACAGGTCTCCTGAGCAGCGTGACCTTCCCACCACGCCTGAAGCTGAACAGCGTGACCGGCAAGTTTGACTTCGAATTCCAGCGGCGCGCCGGCGGCACTGAGGGAACGAGTGTTTCACTGATGCTTTCGGATGGCCAGGGCTTGGAAACGCTTTCGAGCCTGGTTCCTGCCGTGGTGTCCGCGGGCAATGGTTTTGAAACCGTGACCTATCCTGACGTGGAAAGTGATCCGGCCTTCAACGGCAAGACACAAGGTTATGTGCGTCTTCGCTCTGAGCTGAGCCTGGATGCCTCACCTGAGCCCGAAGTCACTGCTCACACACCGACCTGGTGCTGGCGCCGTCATGCGGTGGCTGCTGGCGCCTCACGCGCTTTTGCCATGCCTTTGGTTCGGCAGGAAGTGCTGCGAGGTGTGGTGACGGGTGTCATTGGCGCTGCTTTGGATCTGAGCGATGCGGTGGGTCCTGGAGGCAATCTCGCCGCGGCGCTGGTGCCGGGAGAAAGTTATTATGTCGAGGTCATCAGCGGCGGCCACTCCGGCAATCGTTTTGAGATCGAGGAAGTGGCGACCGCAGCGGCAACGGTGACGCTGGATCTCGGGTCGCTGCTTTCCACCACGGACACGCTGCCAGACCTGACAGGATCGACCATCGTGGTGCGCCAGCATCAGACGCTGGGCAGTGTCATCGGCACCACGGCCCTGCATCCCTCGAACCGGCAGTCGAGCGCGGATCGCGTGCTGTTTTTCAATCGCGCGGGCAACAACTACCATGAGCACTGGCTGTCTCTGCGCAGTGGCAATGAGCGCCGCTGGGTGCTCGCGGGCGATGAGAACTCTCTCGATCGTGCCGGGCGTGTGATCACCCCCGGTGAAGGCCTGTTTGTGAATCCGAGGACAACGAACGCGAACATACCTTTGGTTGGGCTTGTGCGTGAGACGGATCTGCGGGTGACACTGGCTGTGGGGAACAACTTTGTCAGCTCCGGCCTCACCACCATCACCAGCCCGAACGCGCTGAGCATGAAAGTCGCGCGCGGCTTTGTGGCGAGCAATCGTCTCACCCAGGCGGACCGCCTGCGTGTCTGGAACAACACGGCCCTGCCACCGGCGGCGCCTTACACGGCCTACTATCTCCAGCGCAGCGGATCGAACCCCGAGAAGTGGGTGCTCGAGGGCGACCAGAATCTCGGGAACGTGAACGACACCCCCCTGGTGCCTGCCTTTGAAGGCATCTTCATCATTCATCAAACGACCCCGTTCCTGTGGGATCAAGAACCTCCTGAGCCTAACCAATGAAGCATTCACTACGCATCCTCGCTGCCTCGCTCCTGCTGCTGCAGCCGGCGCTGGGCACGTCCATCTCCTGGTTTGATGGCAGCGGGGACGTCATCGTCAATCCCACCGGCACAGCGCTGGATTCATCCTTCATCTTTGAGATCGGCACGTTTGGAAGCTTTGTGCCCACGGACAACAATCTCGACCAATGGGCCGCCAACTGGAAGGTGTTTGACCGTGCGGTGATCGGTGACGGCTGGAATCCGGCCGAGGGTTACTTCACAAGCTTTGCCCAGTTGAGCGAGACGGGAACGCCGGGCCTTGGCCAGAGCTCGTTCAGTGCGGAAACCTTTCAGTCAGGGGAGGTGGCCTACCTCTGGGTGTACAATGCGCTCGACCTTGTGCCGACCTCGCAGTGGGCTCTGGTGCGTGACTCGACCAATGGCCCCGGCAGCGGGAGCTGGCTGATGCCGACCGCCGATGACAACGCTGTCGACTCCACGGATTGGGACCTGCTGCAGGCGAACCAGGCCATCCTCGGCATGGTGAACGGCGTCATGGGCCCTGGTGACTACACACCGATCGGCAATCCCGGCGGTGGTGCGGCCTGGCTGCAGCTCGCGGCCGTGCCGGAGCCAGGGTCATGCTTGTTGTTAGGCGTGGCGGGGTTGTTGGGGCTTTGGAGGAGGAAGCGGGCGGCTTAGCCATCAACGGACTTCACCACGCAGCATCTTGAGTGTCGCGATAGCGTCCTGGACTGCGCCTGGCCTCTGGCGCTCTGGAAGTCCTGGCGAGAATCTTCGCGCATGGTGAATGCGAAGGTCATGCGGGGCTTTACGCGTTGTGAAATCCGCAAGCCACCCGCTCCGTCGGAAAGCTCCAGAGGACTGGAGCACTCCAGGACGCTTCGCGACAGCGGCAAGGCATGAGGGCGCGAAGTCTAACGAACTTCGCACCTGCTTATGGCGATGGATTACCTCTTCAGCTTGCGCTTGAGACGCATCCAGGTGGGGACATCGAGGTCTTCGCCGCCATCGGCAAGGACGGGCTCGGTCTTCTGAAAGCGGCCGCGGTCTTCTTCAGAACCGAAGCGGAAGGCGATCTGCTCGTCGTCCTCGCTCACCTTGGAGGCGAGACGGGAACCGGGCATGTAAGGGGCGTCTTCCGCCGCAGGCGCGGGTGCGCGGCCGACCACAGCGGCGAGCGAGGTGGTGGGCAGAGGTGCGGGGCGCGGAGCAGGCTGGGTGATGAAGTCCTCAATGCGCGGCCGTGGAGGGCGCACTGGCTGCACGGGTTCCGGCTCGGGCTCTGGCTCTGGGATGTGAGCGGCGGCCATCGGCTGCTCGATGATGATCTCATCCGCGAACGGAGAAGGCTCTTCTTCGAAGGTCGCCTCAGCCACGGCCTCAGCCTCAGCTTGCGGCTCTTCCTCCAGGAAGGACTCAGGCTCGGGCTCGGGTTCAAACTCTGGCGCGCTGACTTCCTCCACGGAAAGCGGAAGCGGTGCGGAGGTGATGGAGGTCGGAGCCGCAGGAGCGGCGATCTCCTCGCTCCTGAAAAGCAAGTCCATCGGCTCTGTGGCAGGTGCAGACTTGGCGAGCTCAGCTCTCAGGGATGATTTGGAGGCGCGGGGCGCAGGGGCGGCCGCTGTGGCAGGGATGAGAGTAGGTGATGGTGCTGATGCTGGAGCTGGGGCGTGTGCGGCAGGCGCGCCCAGATTGTCCATGATGGAGGGCATCGGGCGATCCTTGACCGGCAGCATGTCCACCGGAGGTGCGGCAGCCGCGACGGTATTCAGTTGAGCGAGACCGAGCGAGCTGAGCAGCGTGACGCAGACGGAGTCTCCGAGCTTTGCATCCACGGCGACGCCGAACAAGATGTGCGTCTGGTCCGGCACGTTCTTGCCGAGCAGCTTCATGATGGCATCCACCTCGAGCAGGGTGAGGGACTCACCGCCGGCGATGTGGACGAGCAGGGTCTTCGTCTGGTGAAGAAGACGACCTTGATCGATAAGCGGAGACTTCAGTGCGCGCTTCACGGCCTCGCTGCCGCGGTTCTGGCCGCGGGCTTCGCCGAAGCCGAAGAGGCAGCGTCCGTTGGAGGTGTTGAGAGCGGCGGTGAGGTCATCGAGGCCCAGCTTCACCAGGCCTGGCGTAGAAAGGATGGTGGACACCGCACGCAGGGACTGGGCAATGAGCTGGTCCGCCTGCGTGAATGCCTTCTGGATACCGTCCTTGGGCAGCGTGAGCTCGCCCATGCGGTTGTTTTCAAAGAGGATCAGCGCATCTGCGCGCTTCTGGAGCTGGTCCAGAGATTCCTCGGCCTGCTTGAGGCGGCGCTTGCCTTCAAAGCTGAAGGGCATGGTGGCGGTGAGAAAGACGAGGGCGCCGGTGCCTTTGGCAATCTCTGCGATGACGGGAGCAGCGCCGGAACCAGTGCCGCCACCGAGACCGGTGCAGATGAAGACGATGTCATGGCCGTCCACGGCCTCGCGGATCTGCTCGCGGGAGAAGACGGCGGCCTCGCGGCCGAGCTCCGGATCACCACCGGCGCCGATGCCGCGCATGAGCTCCACCCCGAGCTGCACCTTGTGCGGAGACATCGAGTGGCTGAGCACGCGGATGTCCGTGTGCACGGTGACCAGCTTGGCCTCCACGGTGCGGTCCAGCGTGATGCGGTCCAGCACATTGCCACCGGCTCCGCCGACGCCGACGATGCAGGTTTTCAGCGAGCCGGGCTCGATGGTTTCCTTCAGGGCTTTGCGATCATATTCGACCATGTCGGTGGGGGTGTTGAGGATGGACGGGCGGAACTAACTAAAAGGATGAAATGGCTTTATGGCACGACCGAGAGGAGGTCGGCCATCTTCCGCCCCAGCTTGCGGAGCGGTGACATGAACGGTTTCTCTTGATCCAGGATCTGAGCATAACGTATCAGGCCGATGGGCGCTGAGAACTGCGGTTTCTCGAAAGTGGCGGTCACGCCACTGACGGGAGCCGAGCCTGCGCGCGTCACTTTCCTTTCAAACACATCTTGTGCCACCACGTCAATTCCTTTCAGCAGGCTCGTGCCACCTGTTAGGTAGATCCCGGCGGCCAGATGACCGATGTGTCCCTCGCAGCGAGTTTTGACCTGCTCGAAGATTTCACGCACACGGAGGTGGATGACTTCGTTGAGGAAACTGCGCTCGCACTCGGCGATCATGAAGCCGTTGTCGTCCTCCACGCGGACGATGTCCTCCGGTGAGAGATCGTCAAAGATGCAGGAGCCTTCGGTGACTTTCAGCTCCTCGGCGCGGCGGTCCGGGATCTGCACTGCCATGGCGATGTCCTGGGTGATGTGGTCACCCCCGAGCGGCACGCAGCCGGAGGCGGCGATCATACCGTCTTCATAGAGAACGTAATCCGCCGTGCCACCGCCGATATCGATCATCAGGGCGCCCTGGGCTTTGGCCTCGCGGTTCAGCACCACCTGGGCCGCGGCGATGGCGGTGAAGACCACGTCCTCCACCTCCAGCGGCACTTCGCGCACGCACTTCACAGCGTTTTGAATACGACCACGCACGCCGTGGATGATGTGGTAATCCGCCTCCAGCACGCGGCCTTCACGGCCGATGGGCTGGCGCACACCTTCCTGGCCATCCACGATGTACTGGCGGGTGATGCTGTGCAGAAACACATGATCCTGAGGGATCTCGACATTGCGGGCGATCTCCTTCGCCTCCTCGACATCGTCCTCGGTGATCTCGCCCTGGTCCTCCTGGAGGCGCCAGGCGCCGCGGCTGTTCAGGCTTTTGATGTGGCCGCCGGTGACGCCGAGGAAGACGGTGCGGATCATGACATCACTCGGTTCCTCGGCACGCACGAGAGCGTCATTGAGGACGGTCTGCACCTTTTGAAAGTCCACGATCTCCCCTTTGCGCACGCCGCGAGAGGGTGCGGTGCCGACACCGAGAATCTTGATGGTGCCGTCACGCTTGGCCTCGCCGACGACGACGCAAATCTTGCTCGTGCCGATTTCGAGTCCTGCGTAGATGGTGCTTTTGGCCATGGCGCTATTCTATTCTATTAACGAACGGATGTTGGGGCTGCTGGAGAGCTGGGGTGTGGAGAAAGGGAGGCAGTGACGGGATCCTGGAGGCCTTCGAGATTCGGCGGCTCGCGGAAAATGATGGGCAGGTTCTTCTGCACCAGCAGGTTCAGCGTCTCGATCTTCCACTCGCGATGAAGGGCTTCAAGCCAGATACGGTCCAGGCGGGCGAGTTGATCGTCCAGATCATCCACGCCGAAAATGAACTGGCTGCGAAGCTTCGGATCCACGGCACCCATGCTGGCGGTGAGGGACCAGGGCTTCTGGATGTCGATCTGGTAGAGCTTCAGCAGGCCTTGCTTCTCCTCGCGCTGCTGCAGCTCGCCCAGGAGGTGGAGCGCGGACTTGATGGAAAGGTCGGTCATCGCTTCGCCAGAGGTGTTGTGCGCCAGTGTCTCATGACGGATCACGGGCAAAGCGTCATAAGCCTCTGTCACCACCTCGCAGGGGAAGGTCACCCCTTCGGCATCAATGAAGTGGCCGATCTCAGGCTGGCGTGACTTCATGCCGAGCTTTGGCAGCTCGATCCAGGCCACTGGCTGGCGCTGCTTGACCACGATGGTCAGGCGGCCCTCGTAGTCGCGGTTGATCTTCACGGAGCGCACGGCGGGCAGCGTCATGATGCGGCCCTGGATTTCCCGCATGTTCACGGTCAGCAGGTTCATGCCATGCGTCAGGGCGCTGGTGCGGACGATGCGCTCAGCCGTTACCGGACCTTCCGTGCGCACCACCACCTGCTTCAGGCTGAACTGCGGGTTCTTTAGAAAAGCCTCACGCACCGTGATCTTCAGCAGGGCACCCAGGCAGATGAAGAGGATCAGGCCCATGGCCCACTTGAAGCCACGGCGCTTGAAGGCGGCGCGCTCCATCTCGCGGATCTTCGGGGAGTCCACCTTCAGGTTCACGTCCAGCGTCATGCCACCCACCTTGCGGCGCTTCTTGCCCGCAGACGCAGGAGCCACCTCGGAGGGGGCTCTTGGCACGGGAGAGGCCTTGAGGGTTTTGGCAGGAATGGTTAAACGCGCGGGCATGACAAAGTCGAAGGCGTGCAACACAGCCGAGACTTCCCGGCAGATCGTTAATATCCCTTAATAAACAATTTCGTTCCAAAACGCCACGCTTTTTCTGGAAAAATTAGCCCCTATGGCCGGGATGAAGTTATTCGCAGTTTCGACACATCCTTGCCAGTTCCCAATCGTAGCCTAGCCTCTTCTTCCTGATGCCAAAATCCTCCCCTGCGCTCCTGCTTACCCTCCTTGTCTTGGCAGGGGCTGGCGCGGCGGTGTGGATGTCGCCGAAGAACGGCGCGCCGGTAGAGGTCAAAACCGCTCCGGTGGCCCCGGTGGAGCCGAGCCCTCTCCTGGAGGCAACCCTGCCCACGGATCAGCCGGACACGGCTCCTCAGATCAACATTTTGGTGGAGCCGAAGCCATCCGCCCCGCCCAAACCGGCAACGATGGAGGGTCTTCGTCAGCAGATAGCCCTGCTGGAGGGGCAGGTGGAGTATCTTCAGGGCCAGGTCGGCGCTCTCCAGGATGAAAATGCCCAGCTCCTGCAAAAGCTCGGCACCCTCGGTATGAAGGGAGTGGCGAAGCTGGATCCCTTGCCGCCTCTGCCCATGGACGAGCCGCCGGACTTCGTCGGCCTCGGCATCGAGCTCATGAAGTTCCGCCAAATCCAGGCCCTGCCCATCCCCACCACGGGTGTGAGCCAGGCCGAGGTGGAAAAGGCCATCCTCGCCTGGTTGCGCCAGCAGCAGCCGGAGGATGAAGGTCCGCGCTTTGCCCTCGCCCTCGCTGCCTTGGGCTGGATTCCGAAGCCTGTCGACCCCCTGCCTCTCCAGGCCTCCGTGCTGGCCCTGAACCTCGGCGGCTGGTATGACACTGCCTCCGGCACACTGCTGGTCGTGGATGAAAAAGCCGTGCCTGGCAAACCCGCGCCTGATCGACCCATGGCCGTGGCCTTCGGCCAGTTGCTCCGTGAGTATGGCAGCACGCTGTATCCGGCGCCGGGCAGGCCACCGTTGACCACGGACGAGCGCCTCGCGCGTCTAGCGCTGATCACGGGAGATGCAGCGCTCACCCGCTTCCTCTACAGCATTCAGAATCCCATCCCGCAGAGTCCCACGGACCTGCCCGCTGAAGATCCGGATCATCCGCTGAACCAGATCCCCATGCCGATGTATCTGAAGGAACTGTCGCTGTTTCCCTTCGCGAAAGGTCTGGAGTTCGCGCAGGCACTGCACAGCGCAGGACTGTATCCGCAGTTGAATGCCTCCTACTCGCGTCCGCCCACCTCGTGTGGCGAGATCATCGAGCCTGAGCGCTTTCTCGATCCGGAGCGCCTGCCGCCGGCCCGCGTGGACTTGCCTAACATTGAGATTGGTGGCGAGACACCCTACTGGGATGACCGTCTCGGCCGTTTCGCCACCTTCACCGCGCTCCGCACCTACAATAGCGATGAGGAAGCCGGACTCGCGACCCGCGGCCAGAAGGGCGACCGCCTGCTGGCCTATGCCGCGCCGAACCATAAGCGTGACCATGCCGTTTGGCAGAGCCTCTTCATGACCTTTGAAAACAGCACCGCCTTTTTCAAAGCCATGCGCTCCTGCGTCACTCAGCGCTATGATGCCAAGCCGGAGGTCGATGAGCCGGGCAAGGTCACTTTGAAAGCCGATGACCGTCACGTGAGGATCCTCAGCACCCATGGTGGTCAGGGTGTGATGCTCATCGATGCCGCCACGGCTGAATTTGCCGATGCCGCAGAGAAGGCGGCATCATCACTGCGATGAAATGCGCCGCGAGATGCGTTTGTTCTCTCGCATGAGTTCCGCTCTCTCCCGCCGCCATCTTCTCCGCCAGCTCCCGCTCGCCGCACTCGCCGGTGGTTTTCACATTCATGCGCGCTCGCAGGAGTCGAAGCAGCTCTGGGTCACCGGGAATCCGAACATGGACAAAGCCCGCGAGATCGCGGTGAACCTCCTGAAGCCCACGCAGGCGCAGATCGAGCATGCCTGGGAGCTGCATTTCAATTCCGTGGTGTTTGAGAGCTATGGCTTTGCCCCGCGCTGCGCCATCGATGCAGAAGCCATGAACGAGGCCATCAAGTCAGGTGCCTCGGCTGCTGAGATCACCGACCTGCGCGAGTCCATGTCCATGAATCGCAACGCCACGAACGAGCGCGAGCGAAAAGAGTTCCTGGATGCTTTCCATGCCGCTGGCGTGACCTGCATCTTCCAAAACACCGGTGAGGAGGGCAGTGATCCCATGCGCCTCATCAAACGTCTCGCACATTTCACCAAGGCGACGGATCTCTTGAAGCCTGCGCTTACCAAGGTGACGACCGCGGAAGAGATCGAAGGCTTGAAGAAAGCCGGTCATGTGGGCCTCTGCTTCACCATCAATGGCGTGCCTTTGATGCAGGACTGGGAAAGCGTGTCGGATGAGTTGCGCTTCGTGCGCATCTTCCATGAGCTCGGCACGCGCATGATGCATCTCACCTACAATCGTCGGAACCCGATCGGCGATGGCGCAGGCGAGCCACATGACGGTGGCCTGAGTGACTTCGGTCATGCCGCCGTGGCGGAGATGAACAAGCTCGGCGTCATTATCGATGTCGCGCACAGTGGTTGGAAGACGGCCTTTGATGCGGCGAAGGCTTCAAAGAAACCCATGGTCGCCAGTCACACCACCTGCTGCGGTGTGTATGAGCACTTCCGTGGCAAGCCCGATGACACCATCAAGGCCATCTGTGATACCGACGGCCTTGTGGGCATGTGCTGCATCCCACGTTTCCTCGGCGGCAAAGGCGATATCACCGCCTTGATGGATCATCTGGATCACGTCATCAAAAAGTTCGGCGCCAAGCATGCCGCCATCGGTTGTGACACCGCCTACATCTCGCGCTACGACAAAGAAGAGCGCGCGAAGCTGATGAAAGCGCCTGCTGGAAGCTCGGGCCGATGGGAGCATCTCTGGCCGAAGGATGAGTATGTGACCACGCTCGAAGCCGAGCAAAGCGTGGCCTGGTCCAACTGGCCGCTCTTCACTCTCGGCATGATCATGCGCGGTCACAGTGATGACACCATCCGTCAGGTCATCGGCGGCAACATGCTCCGCGTGCTGAAGGCGAACACCGTGGCGTGATTGCAGATGTACGTTGTTCACGCTTGAGCGTGTTCTTCGATCGTCATTGACACGCTAAAGCGTGAACAACGTACGAGTCTGGCGCGCTCTACTCATCCTTCTCCTCCTCATCCTCCTGCCAGTCCAGCACGATGCGAAAGCCAATGACCGGAAGACGCATCTTGTTAGGCAGGGCACGAGGAAAGCCAAAGTTCACGGCCGCCGGCGTGCCATCGTGGTAGGCCGCGCCACGCAGGCGCACCTTGGCCTCGTTGTCGTTTTCCGCGTCATCGGAAACCCATTCGGCCATGTTTCCGGAGATGTCATACAGACCAAACGGCTCTGCCGGAAAAGAGCCCACCGGCGCGGAGCGTGGGAAGGGGTCACGCTCTTCAAAGGTCCGCCATGCCTGTGGCCATCGATCATCCCGGGCCTCGGGTCCGGCCACGTTTCCTGCGCGGGGCTGCGCGCCCGGACCTCCGGCAGCGGTCTGCCATTCGGCATTCTCCGGCAGGCGATAGCGCTGCCAGGGTTTGAGCCGGCCCTCCGTCACTTCCTTCCAGGTCAGCCAGTCGCAGAAACGCCTCGCTTCAAACACGGTGAAGAAGCAGGCCGGATGATCCGGACTCACGGCATAACCAAGATTGTTCCAACCACCGACGGGAGCCAGCTTGCCGCCGACATCGAGGATGTAGAAATTACTCAGCACCGTTTCCTTGGCGCGTTTCGCGCTCGCCGCGCGCCAGGCCGAGTTCAGCAGGCTCCTTTCCGCCATGATGAAAGGCTCCACGTCACGACGTCGCGCCTCCCAGATGGAGAAAAGCACACGCGTTCCTGGCACGGGCACAAACCTCATGCCGAGACTGTTCTCCCAGGGCTGCTCCCTCGTGGCATTCATGGGCTTGGCAAACACGGGCGGTGGTGGCGGAGCCATGTGCTGCTTCTGCCAGATCGCCCCTGCCGTGGCCGTGATGGCAGCGAGCACGATGCCTGCGGCCACAATCCGGATGCGCCGCCACTTCTGCGTGCGATGCGCGCCATGCAGGTGTTGCTGCCAGGCCGCCCTCACCTCATGGGCCAGCGTGTTGGCGCTCGCCGTGCGCTTCACGGGATCCGCCTCCAACGCATTCGCGATGCTCCGATCAAAAGCTGCGGGCAGCCCGGTGATCCGTGAAACAGGCGTGTAGTTTCCCAGCGGCATCTGACCGGCCAGCAGATGATAAAGCAGCACGCCGAGCGCATAGATGTCCGCAGGTGGTCCCGCGCTCTTCGGCGAGAGGATGCGCTCCGGCGCGAGGTAGTAGGCGGTACCAAAGTTCTCCGTGGTGCCCGTGAAGGCGCCGATGGTGGAACCCGAGCCAGGACCGATGTCCTTCGCGAGTCCGAAGTCTGCCAGCTTCACCATCCCATCATGCGCGGTGAGGATGTTCGCGGGCTTGATGTCACGATGCGCGAAGCCCTGCTCATGCGCATGAGCCACCGCCGAACATACTTTGCCAAAAATGTCGACCGCACGTTCACTTGCCAGTTTCTCCGCGCGCAGCAACCGCTCGAGATCGCAGCCTTCGACCAGTTCCATCACCAGGCAGAAGCGGCCGTCATCCGTCTCATTGGTTTCCAGCACGCGCACGATGTGCGGATGATGCAGTTTCATCAGCGCATGAGCCTCGGCTTCAAAGCGCGCCGCCATCAGCGGATCACGAGACCATCTGGACTCCAGCACCTTCACGGCTCCCGGACTGCCATCTCTTGCAGATTCGGCACGGAACACACGCCCCATGCCGCCAGCACCTAGAATGCCCGTGATGGTCCATCCGGGCACCGTGGGTAATGAGTCATCCGCTTCAGATTCATGGCCTGAGGTCACCAGCCATCCGGTGTCCGCATCCAGCGCGCTGCGGGAAAAGCACGGCGCGCACAGTCCGCCGAGATCGATCGAGACCGTCGACGAACCACAGCGCGGGCAGGAATGCTCGGTGCTGGCTTCTTGAGCTGGTTCAGGCGCGGCTTTCATGGGCGAGTGCCTTCACGAGATAACGTGTCTCCTCCTCGATCTCCTGCTGCGAAGCCTCCGGCCCGAGCGTGCCCGCTGCTTCCGCGCGCAGAAACTCGGCCAAGCGCTTTCTCATGCGATGCACTTCAATGCGGATTTGGGCTTCACTCACGCCGAACATTAAACCAATGTCAGCATAAGGTTGCACGCCCTCATTGGAAATGAGCACCGGCTTCAGTTGGTTGAGCAGCGCGGACTTGTTGCGTCGCGCATAGCTCTCTTCCAGTTGCCGCATCGCACGGCCACACAGCGTCAGCGCCCATTCACGGTCGAAGACGGACTCCGGCTCGGCTTCGTGAGTGCCCTGGGCAGACTCCGGCACTTCATCCAAAGACAGCGTGGCGGCCCCGCCTCCGCGCTTCTGTGCCTGCGCATCCCGATACAGATTGTAGCAGTGATGCCGCGCGCTGGATTTCAGGTAATGCCGCAGCCGCCCGCGCGCACGGTCAAACTGCCGCAGCCCGTCCTTGCCTAACAATTGCGACATGATCTCCTGCGCACCATCTTCCGCATCCGGGATGTTCAGGCCAAGCGCGCGCAGGTAGTTCACCACCGGCCGCCAGTAGGCGCGGCACAGCTCCTCACGCGCGGCGATGGTCTCCGGCGCGGCCGGATCACATGCCGCCAGCAGCACCGTCCATGCCGTGGGTGGAAAGCCCCGGTCATCAGGATTCGCGGTGATGGGACGGGCGGATGACACGCGGCACCAAACGTCATCTCCGGCCTGCGGGCAAGCAGCGGTATGTGACGCACGGCCTGTCATTGGCCAAACATGAGAAGACAGTCCATCACCGAAAGCGCCTCCACGGCCAGCCCCGTGCCGGGTGGTGCGGAGACTCCGAAGTTAGACCCATAGCCAAAGCCCAGGGTGGCTGCGCCAAGAGGCCGTGGAAGGCTGGTGGGAATGCCGAAGAGCTCAAGGGCGCAGTTCTTCGGCTTGCCGGTGCTCCCGACCTGGAAGATCACCGCATTGGCCACACCAGCCCAGAGATTGGAAACACAGCTCGCATAAGAGCAGAGCGCACCAGGCCGCACGATGCCGACGATCAGCTCGATGTACTCCAGCGCGGCATTCTGGCCGGTGGGATCCCGGAACATCACCGGATTGTTTCCCGCATAGCGGTAGAGGTTCATGTCACCGCCCTTGAGGCCGAGCGGATCCTCCTGGGTGAAGCGGCCCAGACGCGGATCATAGTAGCGCGAGCGCATCTCATAGAGTCCGAGGGCCTCGTTGTAGAAACGACCTGCGAAACGCAGGGTGTCGATGCCCGGAGGCGCGGCACCGATGAGATTGCCAAACGCATCATACGAAGCCCAGAAGACCATGCTGCCCTCGGCGGACATGGCTCCCTGCACGGTGCCGATGTGGTCGGTGAACAGGAGGCGCTCACTGGAGCCCTGACGCCATACTCCGTAAAAGGTGTCGAGCTTGCTCGGATCATAGAGGAAGGCGGCATTCACCGCGTTCGCACCATCTGCAAACTCAGCCAGCGGCATCTCGCGATCATAGAGAATCCAGGTCTTCGCGCCGTTCAGGCTGCGGCTGATCATGCGGCCCGCATAGTCATAGGCAAACTCGACCGTGGTGCTGGCAGGTGCGACGGCGTTGGCATGTAGCGTGGCCTGCACGAGCTGGCTCCGGTGGTCATAACTGTAGCGTGTGACCTGCCCGCTGGCGCTGTCCGTCTTCTCGGTGACATTGCCCTCGGCATCATGCGTGAAGGAAAGCGTGCCCGTGGTGAGCAGGCGGTTGCCAGTGCCGACTGTCGAGGGACCTGGAATGAGATGCGAAGACGTGCGCACGCCCATGGTGTTGTAGGTGTAGCTCTCCGCAACTCCACCGGTATGGGTCACTGCGGTGAGCTGGTCCAGCGGATCAAAGGTATGCGTCGCGGTATCGCTGGCTCGGGCGATGCTCGTGATCCGGCTTTCCGCATCGCGTGTGAGCACCGCCGGGGCTTCCGGATTCAGCGGCACGCCCGCGCCATCCGTGTGAGTGATGTTCGTCAGCCGGCCCAGCAGATCCCAGGTGTAGCTTGTTCGTGACTTCATCGGCCCGCCATTGTGATAGCGGCGGATCTCGGTGAGCGCGTTGTTCGCATTGCGATAGAAGTCCAGCGTCGGTCCAAAGAAATTGTTAGGCGGTGACCAAAGCAGGCGCTGCAGGTTCGGGCCCTTGTACTCCGCGATGATGCGGAAGAAGTCCGCGCCTCCGGTGACCAGCATCTGCGTTGGAGCGGGGTTGTCTGACACGGTCTCAGCCCCGCAGCAGCCACCGGATCCGCCGGCATCATTCGCACCCCAGGAGTAGGCGATCTGCTTCCGCACCTGTCCAGGATAGGTCACTCCGATCGCACCAGGTCTTGGCAAAGGACCGGCAAAATCCCAGGTGCCGCCGCTGTCCGTGATCACGGAGATGGAGTCATCGAATTGATACGTCACCGTGATGTCGCGGATCACCGCGCCCGTTCCATCATGCCAGCGCTCATGCGTGACACGGTTGCTGCTGTCATAGGTAAAGGTACGGCGCTTGCCGTTGCGGTTGATGATCTCCGTCACGTTGCCTGCCGTGTCGTAGGCGATGGTGGCAAAGGCTCCCGTGGGATCCGTGAATCTTGTGAGGCGGTTCAGCGCATCATACTGCCAGCTGGTGGTGTTGTTCGCGGCATCGGTGATGCTGGTCACATTGCGTTCCTCATCACGTAGGACGGAGGTGCTGGATCCGCCGGGCAGCGTGATCTTGTCGATCCTGCCGTCTTCAGTGGTGAGATAGTCCGTGGTGCGGCCGAGGCGGTCGGTGTCACGGCGTGTGCCATTTGGCAGCAGGGTGCTGCTCTTGCTGTGGTTATACGGATCCGTCTGCTGGGTCGGTACGCCCTGCGCATCATAGGCGAAGCTGAAGGTGCGGCCACCTGCCAGCGTGGCGTTTGTCATGTTTCCGTCGCCCGTAAAAATGGTCTGCGCGGCGAATCCGAAGGGACTTCTCACGGCGCTGAGACGGCCCTGCGCATTGTGCTCATAGGTGGTCACCAGATCCGGCCCTCCCGCGGGATTCGGACTCGCCAAGGTGGCCAGCTTTCCCTCCGGCGTGTAGCTGTAGGTTCCCGCCGGTTTGCCGGGTTCAGAGGCCGTGGCCAGATTGCCCTTCGCATCGTAGGTGTAAGTCGCGGTCTCGCCGTTGAAGGTGCGCCGTGTGAGCATCTTGCCATCCGCATTGTAAGTCGCGTTGAAGTGTGAGCTGGGCCGGATCATCTGAGTCACATGACCATGGGCATTGTACTGCCAGGTCTGCACATTCCCGCGTGCATCGGTGCGCTTGGTTTGCCTGTCAGGATTGGCCGGGTCATTGAACTCAAAGGTGGTGGTCTGGTTCAGCGCATTAGTCTCGCTCGTCACATTGCCGCGTTCGTCATAGACCAGGCTCGTCACGTTGCCGCGACGATCCGTGAGCGTGCCGGTGAAGGCTCCTGGATCCAGATCCAGCTCGGAGCGCTCGCCATTGGCATCAATGATCGCCACAAGCTTGCCTCCGGCGTCATATTCATAGGTCACACCCACGCGGCCCAGAGGATCACTCACATCCTTCAGGAAGTGCGCGGGATTCGCATGATAACTCATCTCGGTCACGCGGTTGTCATCATCCGTCACAGTCACGAGATCTCCTGCGGCATCATAGCCATAACTAATGATCACACCATCCGGAGCCTGGATCTGCGTGATGCGGTTGTTGCCATCACGCGTGAAGGTGATGGCGGCTCCGGTGCTGTGACGAAGACCGCTGGCCGTGGCGGAAAGCACGTTGCCATTGCGGTCGCGTGCCTCGCGGAAGCCGCTGTCTTCATCATAAGTGTAGCGCGTGCCATCCGGCGTGGTGAGGATGTAGACGGAGGGATTCCAGGCCGTGCCGAGGAAGGAGAGGAAGACATCACCGTTGCTGTCGATGGCGAGAAAGGGATTGTTTCCTTCCGGCACCTCCAGGGTTTCATACACGCCGGGATCGGCGATGAACTCCGCTTTATACACGGCACCAAACAGGCCGCCGACACCGAACTCCGCGTGAAAGGTGAAGCCTGCGCGCTTGCCGCCGGGTGTGTTCACATACACGCGGGTGCCTTCACGGAAGGGCGTGTTGCCAAACATGCCGCTGCCGGTGTCCGCCACAGTCTCCTTCACATCCGGATTGAGGAAGGCGAGGCTCCAGCCATGCCCGAGCCCCTGGTCTCTCTCCGCATCGAGTGAATCATAGACACGCCGGATCACAAACGGGATGCCACCCACAGGCAGCGAGAGGTCCGTGAACTCACGGCGCAGACGTCCTAGCTTCACCGTGCCCGCGACTTCAATAGGCAGCGGCTCTGCCCAGCCGAGACGGATGTCATTCCAGGCCGTGATGCGCACGATGTAGGAGCCATCCGGGATCAACGAAGTGTCCAGGCGGGCGATGACATTGTTCGTGATGGTGGTCGTGCCTTGGGCAATGCGCTTCCACGGCGGCTCACTAGATCCGAGGTCATTCAGATCCACCATGTTTGCAGGCGCATACTCCGCGAACCATTCCACCAGCGGCCTTGTGCTGGTGATACTGCCCATGATGGGTGTGACAAGTCCGGCCGTGCTGCCTTGCGCAGGCGAGGTGATGGTCACACGTGGCTGGATGTCCTCCGCATTCACGCCTTTGGCGAAGACCTGCCCGCGATACACCGTGGCACCACCACCCGTGGGCGTGGCACGCAGCCGGAGAAAGTAAATGCCGTTAGGCAAGGTCGCGATAGGCAACGTGCCCGCGCTTTGATTCGCCAGATAACCCGTGCCGCTGGCAATGCTGACCCAGTCTGGATCCGCGGCAGGCATGTTGTAGGGATCAATCAGCGCGACGGGTGCATAGTCGAGCACCCAGTGTGGTGTGGCCAGGCCTTCGATGGTGACCACCACGGGTGTGTTGTTGGTTAGGATCGCTCCCGAGTAAGGCGTGATGACACGCGCATCCAAGGTTCCTTCCACACCAGCGCCCGTGAGGTTGAGATTGAAGGGAGACGAGCCGTCCGCGTTGAGCACATAGACAGTGGCTTCCTCGGTCGTCGTATGCCCGCCGGTGTCCGTCACGGTCGCCACTAACTGCACGGCGCCTGCGGTGGGCAGCGGCACTGTGCCCTCACCTTCAGCATTGAGGGAGATCGCCGCGCCATTGGCGGTGAGGCCTCTCGATGCGATGCCGATGTCATCCGCTGTCAGCACCTGCACGGGCGCGCTTTGTCCGGCCCGGAACTCCGCGCCATCCACAAACAGAAACACATCCGGCGGATCATCACGGAAATGCCTGCCGAAGTTCTGGTTCTCATACACTTCATTGCCCGCGATCACGAGCTCGATGGAGCCCGCCCTCGGCCGAGCGAAGTTCACCGCTTCCGCGCCGACCAGATCAAAGCCCTGTGAAGCACCCTGGCTGCTCGTGGAGGTGATCTTCACATACTGCACCACGCCGGTCACACCGCGCGTACCGAGATCGATCGGGATGGCGGTGGAGCTCGCGCCTAGCTGCTCGATGATCGTGCCTGCGTTTTGCAGCGTGCCGTTGGTTAGGCCGAGCTGGATCGTCGCTTCTTCATTCACTCCCTGGGTGATGACGTGGATGATCAGATCCGTGCCCGGCCTGTCGATGATGCGCTCATCAAACCGCCAGGTGATGGAGCCGGTCTCGGGAATCGAGAGGTACTCATTGTAGCTCCACACCGCCGTCGGCGGCAGGTTGCCACGCCGACCGATGGGCTTGAGCGTGATCGCGGGATCGAGAGGTTGATTGGCACGAAAGGCGATCTGCGGCACCACCACGGAGGTGTCTTCCGGAATGCCGTAAGGCACGGCAAAATCACCCCCCACACCATGCGTGTAGTTCACCACTTCATCAGGCAGACGATTCAGCACCGGTGAAGCGCCGGGTGCTGGCAGTGTCTGCAGTTGTCCCGCTGCCAGAACCTGCCGCACGGGATACACACCAGGCAGGAGATGCGTGAACTCATACTGGCCGGAGACATTTGTTTCAGTCACGGGTTCATCGCTGTCGAACTCGCCATTGAAGTTAGTGTCGAGATAGACGGAGGTGCCTTGCAAGGCCTGCCCGTCCGCCGTGTTGCCATCGCCATTGGGATCGGTCTTCACCACGCCGCGGATGGTGCCGCCCTGCGGATTCGCCACGAGAGGATTGGTGAAGGTCTGGTAGATCTCCGCGCCATCACTCAGGGTGTCGCCATCCGTATCCGCGAGCAGCACATTGGTGCCGAGAATGCCTTCTTCCAACGATGAGAGGCCATCGCCATCCACATCCAGCGGTTCCAGGGCTCCGAGGCGGTAGAAGCCTCGCCCACCACTCAGGGTGAAGTTTTGCGACATGAGTGCTCCCGTGCCGTTCAGCGTCGGGCTGAGGGAAGTCCACGACACCAGCGACACTGTTTGTTCGATCTCATAGCGCGCGCCCAGACTGGAGGGCCAGGAGATCGTGATGGAACCTGGGGCTCCTGCTGAGATGAGCGAGGGCGGGATGGACGTGGCCTGACGTGGATGCGTGCCGAACAAATATTCCTCCCACGTGGTGAAGCCATCCGCATCATGATCCCAGTCCCACTCATAGGTGTGCAGGTTGTAGCGTTTCAGCCAATAGTCACCCGGTTCACCGGCTGATGAGGTGCCACGGCCCAGCATCAGAGCCAGCGGCAGGATGAGAAATAAAACGGGGGGAGTTTTCATGGGGCTCTTCCCTCCGATGAACAACTCCCGGCCCGACGTTGCAGTCCGCCGCCAGATTTTTCCGCGCTGGGAAATTCCAGCATGGTGCGGGCAAATGCGCGCGTTATGCTTTTCCTCGTTTCCAACCTCTGCATGAAACCCCTCCTCGCCGCCTTTTTCGCCCTCACACTCGCTGCTTCAGCCCGGGACAAGACGCTGGACATCTACTGGATCGACTCCGAAGGCGGAGGCTCCACGCTCATCGTCACACCTGCGGGTGAATCCGTGCTGGTGGACACCGGCAACCCTGGCGGACGTGATCCGCAGCGCATCCAGAAGATTGCGAAGGAGGTCGCAGGCCTGGAACGCATTGACCACGTCATCATCACGCATTTTCATGCGGATCACTTCGGCGGTCTGGCCGAGCTCGCGGCCTTGATGCCCATTGGCACGCTGCATGACAAAGGTGTGCCGGAAGGCAGTCCCGATGGCAAGCCGCAGGATGCACGCTGGGCGCTGATGCGTCGTCCTTATCTCGATGCGAAGGTGGAGAAGCGCGCGACGATTGGCGCCGGTGTAGAAGTGCCGCTGAAGCAGGCGGAAGGCAGTCCGAAGCTCGTCCTCCGCTGCCTGGGGGCTAACCAAAAGTTTATTCCACCGTATCCCGACCAGCCGGAGAACCCGCTCAAAGGTTCCGTGCCTCCGAAGGAGGTCGATCCGACCGACAATGCGAACAGCGTGGTGCTCGTGCTCGAATACGGCGGCTTCCGTTTCTTCGATGGCGGTGACCTGAGCTGGAATGTGGAGGACAAGCTGGTGTCACCCTTCAACCTCGTCGGCACCGTGGACCTGTATCAGGCCAACCATCACGGTCTGGAAGTGAGCAACAACCCCATCCTCATCCGTAGCCTGCAGCCGACGGTTTCCGTGATGAACAACGGCCCGAAGAAAGGCACCAGCAAATCCGCCATGGATGCGCTGAAGTCCACACCGACCCTTCAGGCCATGTATCAGGTGCATGAAAACGTGCGCGACGATCACGAGAACACCGCGGACAAGAGCATGATCGCGAATCACGGTGATCTCGCGGAAGGTTGTGCGGCGAATCACATCCACTGCACGGTCAGCACGGATGCGAAGAGCTACACCCTCGAGGTGCCTTCCCAAAAACACACGCGAACCTTCCAGACACGGGCGAAGTAAGCGCTACTTCTCGACAGGTGCAGAAATGACGACGGTGTAAGTGACACCCGCAGCTTTCAGCACTTCATAGGGTGTGCCGATCTTCATGCGCAGCATGCCCTGGGAACGGTGCTGTTGATACTGCACGCTTGCGGACATGGGCTGGGCAAAGCCCGGTGCTGGCACGGCTTGCGGGGGAGCCACTGCTCCCGTTGCCACAGCCGTAACCACCGGGTAGCTGAAGTCGATGTTGTAGGTGAAGAGCAGGAGGCCTTCGTCTTCCGCCAGTTCTCCCGCGACTCCGAAGCTTGTGGGCGAAGGACCGCTGTCCAGCGGGCCCGAGACGGAGACTTGAGGGGAGCAGGTCAGCATGGTCAGTTCGCCGACCGGCTTGCCATTCGTCGTGGTGGAGAAGGTGATGAGGTAGTTTTTGCTCAGCGTGTCGGGCTTCGCTGGAGCCTGTGAACCCGGGGCTGCGATCAAGGCACGCCTTTTAACGGGAGGCACGACCGGTGCTGAAGGCGCTTGGGAAAAACCAGGGAGGATACCACTGGTCATGAGTAGCAAACTGGCGAGCAGAAGAACAGGGAGAGAGAGCTTCATGGCCGGTCTGTGACGAGAGCGCCGGACGAGATATTCGGATGAAAGCTAATCGCCCGGCAAACACCTAGACCACTTAAAGCGGATCATCCCCGCTTTTCAGCGGCAGCTCGGGCTCCTTGCGCCGGTCGCGCCAGTGCTCCAGCCAGCCCCAGGTGACGTAGGACACAGCATAGGAGATGGGGGTGAGCACAGCGCCGAGCACCACGCCGCCAAAGAGCATGACGGGCGCATGCTCCCTCAGTGCCATCCACATGCCGGCCACATCTTCCGGCAGTTTGTCCGGAAAGGGAGTGCTGGGCACCTGGGTGAAAAAGGCCAGCGCCCATTTTCCCACCGCATACTCCAGCGGCACGAGCGCGGCCATGGTCACCGGATTGCTCAGCCAGCACATGACTAGCGCGATGGGGATGTTCACCCGGAAGATGGCCGCCACGATGGTGGCCGCAGGCATCTGGATGGGCAGCAGCTGCAGCGTGATGAACATGCCGATGGCCAGACCGCCGGAAAAGGTGTGCTGCGTGGGCTTCCACACCCGCTTGTTCAGAAAGTGCAGCGCGAACCAGCGCATGACCCCGCTCCGCTTCAGCTTTCTCGGATGCTTGAGAAAGCGGATCGTTTTAAAGACGGTGCGGCGGAAATAGCCTCTGACGTGATCGAGCATGAGCGCGTGGAAATCAGTGGGTGTGGAGGGTCGCTGCCATGATGAGCAGGATCACACCGAGTACAATACGATACCAGGCAAAGCCATTGAAGGTATGGCTTTGCACAAAACGGATCAGCCACTTTACCACGACAAAGGCGGAGATGGCGGAGACCAGGGTGCCGAGGGCAATGAGACCCCAGTGCTCCTTCGCGGCCTCCCCTTCCAAAATGGAAGAGACGATCTTCAGGCCTCCCGCCGCCATCAGCGTGGGGATGCCGAGCAGGAAGGAAAACTCCGTGGCCGCAGGCCGGGCGATGCCGAAGGCCATGGCCATGAGGATGCTGGCTCCGGAGCGGGAGGTGCCAGGACAGACGGCCGCGAGCAACTGCGCCGCTGCCACGGCCACCACCACGGCCCAGGTGATCTCTGAAAGCCCTTCCTTGCCGCGATACTGCCTCTCCAAAATCAGGATGATGATGCCGCCGATCAGCGTGGCCCAGGCCACCGGCTGGATGGTCTCCGGCAGCTCGACACCCAGTTTCTTGATCACCAGACCACCTGCGGCGGTGATGCCAAAAGAGACGGCAAGCTTCAGCAGGTAGTCCCGTGTGGCCGGATCTCTCAGAGTGGTGGCCAACTGCTTCACCCGCTGCATGAAAACGGCCAGCACCGCCAGCACAGCACCGCTCTGGATCACCACGTCAAAGAGGTCCCCCTGCTTCGGCAGCCAGCCCAGGTTCTGCGGGATCAGCAAATGCCCCGTGGAGGAGATGGGCAGGAACTCAGTGACCCCTTCAATGATTCCAAGGATGATGACGGCGAGCCAGTCGGGCATGAGGGCGGAAAAAGGGCAGGG
Source organism: Prosthecobacter gellanilyticus (assembly GCF_007992435.1). Lineage (GTDB taxonomy): Bacteria > Verrucomicrobiota > Verrucomicrobiia > Verrucomicrobiales > Verrucomicrobiaceae > Prosthecobacter > Prosthecobacter gellanilyticus. Next base: position 144,346 of record NZ_BKAG01000008.1, read on the forward strand.
GGAGAGATTGCGGGCGCGAATAGTCGGGCAGGCGACGTTGAATGCAAGCCTCCCGGCAGTAAACCCCAACGTTTCGACGAACCCCTTGTCATAGTCCCGCGCCGCTGCGTATCTTTCCCGTCACGAGCCAATTTAATCATGAAGCCACGTCTCCTCCTGCCAGTCCTGGCCCTGCTCTGCGGGGCTGGTCTCACCCCGGCCCCCGCCCAAGAAAACTCTGGTGCCAGCCAGGCGATCGATCTCAGCTCCGGTGACTGGGAGGGTGTGGTGAACATCGACGTGTCCGTACTCTTCCCGGATTTCCGCGAGCCCTGGAATGCCGGAGCGCCCTCCAGCGGCAGCGGCACCGGCTTCATGATCGGCAAAAACCGCTTCCTGACGAATGCGCACGTCGTCAGCAATGCCACGAAGCTGGTCATCCGAACCACGAATGATCCGCGTCCGCACCCGGCGCGTGTCGTGTTTGTGGCGCATGATTGTGACCTGGCCATCATCGAGGCGGAGGATGGAGCCCCTTTTGAGAAGATGAAGCAGCTGACCTTCGGCGGCATTCCAAAGCTGAACACAGAAGTCATCGCCGTGGGTTACCCCATCGGTGGTGAGCGCATTTCGGTGACACGCGGCGTGGTTTCTCGTATCGACTTCAACACCTACAGCCATAGCGAGGTTGACTCCCACCTCTCCATCCAGGTGGATGCGGCCATCAATCCCGGCAACTCCGGCGGTCCTGTGCTGCAGAATGGCAAGGTCGTGGGGGTGGCCTTCCAGGGATACAGCGGCCGCGTGGCGCAGAATGTGGGCTACATGATTCCGGTGCCGGTGATCCAGCGCTTCCTCAAGGATGTGGAAGACGGCAAGTATGACTACTACGTGGACCTCGCCATCACTGACTTCCCGGTGGAAAACAGCGCGCAAAAGAAGGCGCTCAACATCAGTGACGATGGCGTGGGCGTGATGGTGGCAGAGGTGGAGCCTGCGGGCAGCGCCGGCGGCACCTTGCAGCGTGGTGATGTACTCCTCGCGCTCGATGATAATCCCGTGCTCAACAACGGCCTCATCCGCTTCGAAGGCGAGCTCATGGACATGAGCGAGGTGGTGGAGCGCAAGTTCGCCGGTGACAAGCTGAAGGTCGCCTTCATGCGCCAGGGCAAGAAGTTTGAGAAGGAGGTCGAGCTGAAGCGCTTCGCACCTTACGTGAAGCTTGGCAGCCAGTATAACATGCGTCCGCGCTACCTTGTGTATGCCGGCCTTGTCTTCCAGCCCATGGATCGCAACCTCATCGATGCGCACGGCGTGCGTGATCCGGTGGCCAGCTATGTGTTTGACAACTACCTCACGGACAAGCTCTACGTGGAGCGTCCTGAGCCCGTGATGCTCACCACCGTGCTTTCTGATGAGGTGAACGCGCATCTCACCGTCTATGCGCAGAGCGTGGTGGACGAGATCAACGGCGTGAAGATCCGCGAGCTCAATGATGTGGCCGAGGCGCTGAAGAAGCAGGACAAAAAGAAGGACTTTGTCGTCATCACGCTGCTGGAGAAAGGCCGCCCGGTGGTGCTAAAGCGCGACCTCGCTGACGCTGCGCATCCCCACATCATGCAGACCTATGGCATCCCTGCGGATTCCTACCTGGGCAACGAATGATCCCGCTGAGACTGAAACTCCATTTTTTGAATCTGACATGAAGCCTTTCCTCACTCTCAGCCTCGTTCTCGCCGCCGGCCTTGCCCTGGCCCAGGAGCAGCCGCCTGAAGCGCCTAATCAAAAAGGCGGCAGCGCTGCTGCCAAGCCGCCGATTGCCGACCTGCCTCCGGGGGATGCCCCGCTGCGTCCGCCGCCCATGGCTCCGGGCCAGCCTCCGGGCATCGTCCGCAAACCCATCGGCACCATCATCCCGCCTCCGCAGATGATGCAGCCGGTGATCAACACCAGCTCGCTGCTGAAGGTCAACGTGACCTACCAGAGCTTTAACCTGCAGATCCCCTGGCAGAAGGAAAGCGCCGGTGGCCGTCGTGGTCTCGGCATCGTGCTCGCGAAGAACCGTGTGCTCGTCACCGCGCAGATGGTGGCGGACTCCACCTACATCGAATTTGAGCTGCCGGACAGCGGCCAGAAGCTGCCTGCGAAGGTCGAGGCCGTCGACTATGAGGCCAACCTCGCCCTGCTGGCGCCAAACTCGCCTAACAAGGAGAAGGACTTCTTCCTCGGTCTCACCGGTGTGGAGCTGGACCCCTCCGCGCGCATCGGTGATGCGCTCTCCGTCTGGCAGTCTGGTCGCGTGGGTGACCTGATTGTCACTCCCATGCGCATCAGCAAGGTGATGACTCAGGGTTACTTCGTCGAGAATGCCGCCTTCCTCGTCTATGAGGCCACCGGCATCATCCGCAGTGAGTCGAACAGCTTCACGCTGCCCGTCGTGAAAGGCGGCAAGCTCGCCGGATTGCTGCTTCGCTATGACTCGAAGAACCAGGTCGCCACGCTGCTCCCGGCCCCGATCATCGAGCACTTCCTCAAGGATGTGGGAGATGGCAAATACGATGGCTTCCCCTCCTTGGGCATCGAGCTTCAGGTCACGCAGGACGAGCAGTTCCGCGAGTATCTCGGCATGAAGAGCGGCACCCCGGGCGTCTTTATCAGCAAGGTGATGAAGGGCGGCACGGCTGACGAGGCGCGCATGCAGAAGGGGGACATCATGCTCTCCATCAATGGCAACGATGTCGACGCCCGCGGTGACTATCAGGACAAGCAGTTCGGCGCCGTGAGCGCCAGCCACCTCATCCGCGGCCGCGGCTTTGTGGGTGACGAGGTGGAGATCAAAGTGCTGCGTGATGGCAAGGAAGTGCTGCTCAAAGGCAAGCTCACCCGCAAGCAGCCGGACGACTATCTTGTGCGTCCGTACCTCTTTGATCACGGTCCAAAGTATGTGCTGAGCGGTGGTGTGCTCTTCCAGGAGCTGACCAGTTCCTACCTGAACTCCTTCGGTGGCGAAAGCCGCAGCGGAGCTCTTCTTCGCCTTCAGCGCATCGCCTCGAATCCTGAGGAGTTTGAGAAGGACGGCCGCAAGAAGATCGTCTTCATCGGTGCCGTGCTGCCGACTCAGAGCACGCAGGGTTATGAGCGCATGAGCGGCCAGATGGTGCTGGAGGTGAACAGCCACAAGATCACCGAGCTCAAGGACGTGGCGGCAGCCCTGAAGGAGCCGAAGGATGGCGTGCACACCATCAAGCTGCGCGAGTTCCCCTACCTCCTCTACCTTGATGCCCTCCGCGTGGAGCGTGACAACATGCAGCTCCTCAACGGCGCCTTCCGCGTCGGCGAGCTGTCACGCCTGGAGTAGTTATTACTAGTTAGGTGAAATTGAAGAGCATGAAACATCTCATCCATCTTCTCTGCCTGGCCTGTTTGCTCGGCGCTGTCACCAGTGCCGGGGCGCAGGGCCGGCCGAAGCGTGGTGACATCGGTGTGAGTGGCCCCAAGCCAGGCACTGAGGCACCTGACTTCACGCTCACCAGCGTAGAGGGGAAGAGCATCCAGGCTTCAGCGCTGTGGAAGGAGAAGCCCACCGTCATCATCACGGCCAGCCACACCTGTCCCGTTTTCCGTGGCAAGGCGCTCGCCATCGAGTCCTTGCGGAAGGACTTTGGTGATCGCGCGAACTTCATCGTCGTCTACACCCTCGAAGCCCATCCGCAGGGAGATCCCAGCCCCTACAGTGGTGAGGAGTGGGTCACGCCGAAGAACGAGAAGGAAGGCATCCTCTTCCGCCAGCCCACCACGGATGCAGAGCGCATGGAGCGTGCGAAGGCCTGTTCCGAGCGTGAGAAAATGACCGTGCCGGTCGTCGTGGACAGCATGGCAAACACGGTTTGGAAAGCCTACGGCAGCGCGCCGAACTGCGCCTACATCATTGGCAAGGACGGCAAGGTCATCGAAGCCGAGCCCTGGATGGATGCGGCTAACCTGCGTCTGGTCCTGCAAAAGCTCACGGCCGGTTGATCCCACTGTCACGTAGAGGAGGAGGGACTCCGTCTTTCTTGTTGGGCAGACCGGCTTTCAAGACCACGGCCCCATAAGAATGATCCGCTCAATGAATGCCCGGCTCTGCTTTGTGTTTGGTGGACTGCTGTCGGTGACGCTTGTCTCATGCGTCACTCACAAGGCGTCACCCGCAGCTTTGCCCACAACCGGCTTTGTCAGTGAGGAGACCATCGACCATGCCTGCCAGGTGCGCACGGTGCGCCGGCGCGGCACCTCCGGCTTTGAAGTCTTGTATGAGGGACGTGATGCCTATCTCGCCCGCCTGGCCGTGATCGAGGCCGCGCAGAAGACGCTGGATCTTCAGTACTTCATCTGGAGGGATGACCTGATCGGCACCCTCATGGTGGACCGTCTGCTGGCCGCCGCGGATCGCGGTGTGAAGGTGCGCCTGATGCTGGACGTGACCCTGGGCGCGCAGTCGGAAGTGCGCTCTGCCGTGCTCGCCGCGCACCCGAACATCACCGTCGCCTTTTTCAATCCCATGACGGATATGAAGGGCATCTTTGCCGGCAATCCAGTGCCTGTCATCGGCGAGATCGACCGCATGCAATGCCGCATGCATAACAAGGTCATGATCGCAGATGGTTCCATCGTCATTGGTGGCGGGCGCAATCTGGCGGATGGCTATTTTGGCGCCCACCGTCACTACAACATGCGGGATCTCGACTTCATCGCCTCAGGATCCGTGGTGGAGGACTCGGCAAAGTCTTATGAGCTCTTCTGGCGTTCACCACTCACGCAGGTGGGCGATCCCCAAAAGCTCACGAAGCATGATCACGAGGAGCTTCGTGAACTGCGCGGAAAAGTGGGACGCAAGATGCGCTCGCTGGCGAAGAAGAACGGCACCCATCTCCCCCACTCCATGAGTCGCGGAGAGGCCCTGCAGACACTGCGCCAGCTGGCTGGCCGCATGGTCTGGGCTCCGTATGAGTTTGTGGCCGATCCACCCGAGCGCATGCTGCGGCAGACGAGGACAGCCTCACCGACCTCTCACAGCGTCGAGAAAGCCATGAAGGAAGCCGACTCTGAAGTGGTGATGCATGCCGCCTACTTTATCCCGGGTGATGAGATGCTCACCTTGTTCAAAGGCATCACCGATCGCGATGTCGAGGTCCGCGTGCTGACGAACTCGCTCGCTTCCATCGATGGCATCACCGCCATGTCAGGCATCGCCAATCGTCGAGAGGGCATCGTGGACAGCGGTGTCAGCCTTTATGAGCTGAATGCCAAAGCACCAAGCCGGAAGACTTATGTCATGGCTCCGAAGCCCACCCGCATGGGCATGCACACGAAGGGCTTTGTTGCGGACAATACCGTCTCCTTCATCGGCTCCTACAACATGGATCCGCGCTCCAAGTACATCAACACGGAGACCGGTGTCATCGTCCGCAGCCCAGCCTTCGCCGCTCGCTTGAAAGCCTCTCTGGAGGAGGACTTCAAGAAGGAGAACAGCTGGCACGTCACCCGTGATCAAGACGGGGTCATCATCTGGACCGGCCAGAAGCCGGGAAAGCCGCCCGCCGTTCATCATTCAGATCCTGGCGTCACCTTCGGCCGCCGCCTCCAATGCTGGATTCTCCGCCTCCTGCCTTGGGAAGACTTCTTGTAGTCACAGGCTACAAACGTACAACCCCATTCCAATGGGGTTGAGTCCCGATGCTCCGGCATGCCCCGAATGGCACAGTAGACCTAACGAAAAGCTTGTGTCTAGCACCGCTTCTCCGAGCCGGAGGCTCGGCGGCCTGTAGCCGGTGGTGAAGTGAGCGCAGCGAACGAGAACCGCCGGTCCATCCCATCCCACACATCTCTCGATCACGTGTCCCGGAGGGACGCTGGAAGCACTTTCACCTTCCCACACCCTTCCGTACAAACTTCTGCACCCGGGCACCCGTCCCCTCCGCCACATACACCGCACCATCTGGACCGATAGCGATGTCATGCCCCAGACGAAACTGCCCCGGCTCACTTCCGGCCGAACCAAAGGTATCAATAACATTCCCTTTCGTATCCAGCTCCACCGCCTTGCCCCGGTTCGCAGCCTTCACGGATGGTGACCCGCCATCAATGATAAAGACACTGTTATTCGCAGACACATCCACGCCATACGGCTTGCCAATCTGCGACCCTTTCCACTCTTCGATAAACACGCCTCTGGCATCAAACACCTGCAGCCGCTCATTCTCACGATCACAAACGATCACTCGCCCTTGGGCATCCATCGCGATCCCATGCGGCAGATTGAACTGCCCCGGCCCCTCACCCTTCGCGCCCCATTCGAACTCAAACTTGCCCTCCGCGTTAAACTTCATCACGCGCGTGTTCTTATACCCATCGCTCACGTAAAAGGAGCCATCCTTCAGCACCGCCACATCCGTCGGCAGATTGAAGTGCCCCTGATCTGCGCCCGGCTTGCCAGCCTCACCCAGCACCAGCAGTTGCTTGCCCTCCGGCTTGAACTTGAAGACCTGATGCAGCCCCACATCGGTGAGCCAGAGGTTGCCCTCATGATCCGCTGTCAGCCCATGCGGCATGATGAAAAGCCCAGCACCCCATGAATAGAGCAGCTTGCCCGTCGCACCATCGATCACACTGATCGTTGGTTCGGCGATGGGCTCCTTCGGAAACGGGTTCGACCACTTCCTGCCGCTGCGGTGAAACACAAACACGCGGTTCTGCGCATCCACACCCACACCCGCGCAGAGTCCCAGCACATGCCCTTCCGGCAGCTTCAGCCAGTCAGCCACTACCTCATGCGCAGGCTGGGCCGAAGCCACGCCCAGCATGAGACAGAAGAGGGTGATGAGCCGCATCATAGTGATCAGCCAAAATAAGGTGCCAGCACATTGCGCGCGACTTTGAGCGCCTTCATGCGGCCATCAAGCGTGTTGCCAAAAGTGCCGTCCTCCACCTCGATGCAGAAGGGGCCGTCATAGCCGATGCGCATGAGCTCGCCCATGAACTGCCCCCAGTTGATCTCGCCATAGCCAGGCAGGCGCGGCTGGTGCCATTTCAGCGGGAAGTCAAAGCGGCCCACCTCGTTCAGTGCCTTGCGGTCGATCTTCACATCCTTCGCATGCACGTGGAAGAGCTTGCTCTTGAACTCCTGCAGCGGGCTCAGCGGATCCATGTCCTGAAGGATGAAATGACTCGGGTCGTAGTTCAATCCAAAGTTAGGTGAATCGATGTCGTTAAAGGCCCTGCGCCAGATCGCGGGAGTCGTGAGCAGGTTCTTGCCCGCGGGCCATTCATCCTTCGTGAAGGACATGGGGCAGTTCTCGATGCCGACTCTCACGCCATGATCTTCTGCAAAGGCGATGATGGGCTTCCAGATCTTTAGAAAGCGTGGCCAGTTGTCATCCACGGTTTTTGTCCAGTCACGGCCCACGAAGCCCGTGGCCAGCTTCAAGCCCAGCTTCGGCGCGGCCGCGATGACCTTCTTGAAGTGCGCCACGGCCACACGAGAGGTCTCCGGATTCGGGTCCAGCATGTTCGGGTAATAACCCAGCGCCGTGATCTCCGTGCCATGATCCTGACACTGCGCCAGGATGTCCTCCGCCCTCGTCTTCGTCAGGGAGGTGACATCAATATGCGTCACACCCGCATACTTGCGCTCCGCCTTGCCCACCGGCCAGCACATGACCTCGATGGTGGGAAAGCCCTCATGCTGGGCAAAGGCGAGCACGTTCTCAAACGGCAGCTCAGGAAGGACGGCGGAGACGAATCCAAGTTTCATGGTGATGAGGGAGACATACGATGAGAAGGCCAGGCCTCCTGCGCCAATCCTTTGTGAGATGCCACGTGACAATCATCAGCTGATTTGTGACTCGTTGCCTCGAGTACGTTGTTCACGCTTCAGCGTGTTCAATGACGTTCGAAGACACGCTAAAGCGTGAACAACGTACACCCCGATCATCCTCATGGGCCTAACTATATAAAGTAAAACCGGGCTGGAGATTGCTCTCCAGCCCGGTCTTTTTTGGGGTTCCTTTGCGGGTTTTTTGTCCTCGGCCTTCACACAGGCTCCCGGCAAGTGGGGAGGCCTCGGGTCAAAAAAGGTTCGCTGGGAAAGCGGCCTGGCAACTTTGAATCGCACAGACCGCCGTCATTGGACGCCCGAAAGCGTCCTTTATTCAAATTACATCATGCCGCCGTGGTCGTGGCTGTGACCGCCGTCTGCCTTTTCCTCTTTCGGGATGTCGGCGATGAGGCACTCAGTCGTCAGGAGCAGGCCGGAGATGGAAGCGGCGTTTTGGAGAGCGCTGCGGGTCACCTTGGCTGGGTCAACGACACCTGCCTTGATCAGGTCGGTGTATTCGCCAGTGGCCACGTTGTAACCGTGGTTGCCTTTGCCCTTCTTGACTTCGGCCACGATCAGCGCGCCTTCGACACCGGCGTTGGCAGCCAGCTGACGGAGAGGAGCTTCGATCGCACGGGCGATGATTTCAGCACCGGTCTTCTCGTCACCCGTCAGGCCAAGGTCGCCAACGGCGGCCTGGGCACGGATGAGAGCCACACCACCGCCAGGGACGATGCCTTCTTCCACTGCAGCGCGGGTGGCGTGCAGGGCGTCTTCCACGCGGGCCTTCTTCTCTTTCATCTCGGTTTCAGTGGCAGCACCGACGTTGATGACGGCCACGCCGCCAGCCAGCTTCGCAAGGCGCTCCTGGAGCTTCTCACGATCGTAGTCGCTGGTGGTCTCGGCGATCTGGTTCTTGATCTGCTGCACGCGTCCGGCGATGGCGTCGGAGGAGCCTTCACCTTCAACGATGACGGTGTTTTCCTTGCCGATGGTGATGCGCTTGGCACGGCCGAGGTCGGAAAGCTCGATGTTCTCAAGCTTGATGCCGAGGTCTTCGGTGATGCAGCGGCCGCCGGTGAGGATGGCGATGTCTTCCAGCATGGCCTTGCGGCGGTCGCCGAAGCCAGGAGCCTTGACGGCCACGATGTTCAGAGTGCCGCGAAGCTTGTTCACCACGAGGGTGGCCAGGGCTTCACCTTCCACGTCTTCAGCGATGATGAGGAGGGGCTTGCCGGAGCGAGCGACCTTCTCAAGCAGAGGCAGCATGTCCTTCAGGGAGCTGACCTTCTTCTCGTTGATGAGGATGAAGGCGTTCTCGAGGTTGGCTTCCATCGTCTCAGGATTGGTGACGAAGTAAGGGGAGAGGTAGCCCTTGTCGAACTGCATGCCTTCCACGACTTCCAGAGTCGTTTCGATGCTCTTGGCTTCTTCGACAGTGATCGTGCCTTCCTTGCCCACTTTGTCCATGGCTTCAGCGATGATCTCGCCGATGCTGGCGTCCCAGTTGGCGGACACGGTGGCGACCTGGGCCACTTCCTTGCTGTCCTTCACCGGAGTGGAGATTTCCTTCAGCTTGGCCACGATGGCTTCAGTAGCCTTGAGGATGCCGCGCTGCAGGGAGGTTGGGTTGGCGCCGGCGGTCACGTTGCGGAGACCTTCGGAGTAGATGGCTTCGGCCAGCACGGTGGCGGTGGTGGTGCCGTCACCTGCGATGTCGGAGGTCTTGGAGGACACTTCCTTGATCAGCTGGGCGCCCATGTTTTCATAGGGGTCTGGAAGCTCGATTTCCTTGGCCACGGTGACACCGTCCTTGGTGATCGTGGGGGAGCCGAATTTCTTCTCGAGGATGACGTTGCGACCGGAAGGGCCAAGGGTGGCCTTCACGGCGCGAGCCAGTTTGGTGACGCCGCGGAGGAGGGCCTGACGGGCGGATTCGTCGAAGTGGAGTTGTTTAGCCATAACTAGATGTGTGGTATTAGAGTGGGGAATGGTTTGGAGAAGGTGGAACCACCTTCACTTTCAATTAGGCAATGATGCCCAGGATGTCGGTCTCGTTGATGATGAGGTGGTCCTCGCCATTCACTTTGACTTCGGTGCCGCCGTACTTGGAGATGAGGACCTTGTCGCCCTTCTTCACAGTGAAGAGAGTGGACACGTCCTTGCCTTCGTCGTCCTTGCCGGTGCCGAGCGCGATCACTTCAGCTTCCTGGGGTTTTTCTTTGGCGGTGTCAGGGAGGAAGATGCCTCCAGCGGTTTTTTCTTCGCTGAGGGAGCGCTTCACGAGGACACGACGTCCGAGCGGGGTGATTGCGGTAGCCATATTGGTCTGGTTATTGCTTATCGGGTTGTGGTTCTGGTTTGGTTTGTCTGCCCGACCGCCGCCCTGCGGGGAATGCAGGGACGGTGGTCGGGCGGAAATTTATGGGAGGGTCTCAGTTCAGAGGTCTCGGTTTGGGGAAAGGTTATTTGGCAGGGGCCGGGTTCTCTCGGATCGCCACGCCATTGCTCGCGCGTGCGGCGCCTTCGAGCGTCAGCTCAGGCACGGCCTCGCCGACTTCACCGGTGATGAAGCTCACGATCTGTTTCGGGTCTTCAGACAGCACCGCCTGCAGCATGCGGGACTTCTGGTCATGGTTGTAGTTCTTGATGTCCATGTCGATCCCCACCGTGCCGGGATCGCCAGAGAGGCCTTTCATCTTGGCCACCATCTGAGCGCTGTTGTTGATCTGGTCCTGCAGCCGCTTTTCCTGGCCCAGCTTCGTCAGTCCCACTTTCAGCGCGGCATTCACCTCTGGCACATTCAGCAGCTCATTGGCCGTCTTGTTCGGATATTTGGCAAGGATGTCCTCGGCTTCACCTTCCAGCTCAGCCTGGACATCCGTTTGGTTAGGCGTGGGCGCATTCAGCGCATCCGTGATCTCCGCATCAATCTTCGCATCCGAAACCGCAGCGGGCTTCGGCGCTTCAGCCGCCGTCTTCACAGCCTCCTTCTTGCCACAGGCGGAAAGCAGCAGGCACGCAGACAGCATCAGGAATGCCGGCCGTTTGGCCGACATTCCATGATGAATGTTCTGGATGATCGCTTTAAGCATGATCGATCGCGGTTCGGGAGGAGTCCGTCGTCAGTCCGTTTTACTTGTCCTTGTCCACGACTTCGAAGTCAGCGTCCACGACCTTGCCCTTGTCCTGGGACTTCGGCTCGGCAGCGGCCACGTCTGGATCACCAGCGGCACCTCCCATGTCGGGCATGCCACCTGCGCCTGGAGCACCGGCTCCTGCGGCTGCAGCGGTCTGGTAAGCAGCAGCGAACAGCTTCTCGATCTCCTCCGTCTGCGCCTTCATCTTGTCGATGTCGTTCGCTTCGATGGCGGACTTCAGAGAGGCCAGCTTGTCCGTGATCGGAGCCGTCTGGTCAGCAGGGACTTTGTCGCCCCACTCCTTCAGCGTCTTCTCGATCTCATAGGTCAGGCTGTCGGCCTTGTTCTTCACTTCCACGCCTTCCTTGCGCTTGCGGTCTTCCTCGGCGTGCTCTTCAGCATCGCGCTTGGCTTTCTCGATCTCCTCATTGCTGAGGCCGGAGCTGCCCTGGATGGAGATGCGCTGCTCCTTGCCCGTGGTCTTCTCCTTCGCGGAGACGTGCAGGATGCCGTTCGCATCGATGTCAAAGGTCACCTCGATCTGTGGCACGCCACGTGGCATCGGCGGGATGCCATCGAGCTTGAAGGTGCCGAGCGTCTTGTTATCGCGGCTCATCGGGCGTTCGCCCTGGAGCACCACAATCTCAACGCCAGGCTGCTGGTCAGCATAGGTGGAGAAGATCTGGCTGTGCTTCTTCGGAATCGTCGTGTTACGCGCGATCATCGGCGTGGCGACACCGCCTGCGGTTTCGATGGCGAGCGTGAGCGGAGTCACATCCAGGAGGAGCACGTCCTTCACATCACCCTTCAAAACACCACCCTGGATCGCAGCGCCGATGGCCACCACTTCATCCGGGTTCACGCCCTGATGCGGATCTTTGCCGGCCAGCTTGCGGGCGGTTTCCACCACCTTGGGCATGCGGGTCATGCCACCGACGAGCACGAGCTCGTCGATCTTGGAGGCATCCAGCTTCGCGGCAGCAAGGCAGTCCTTCACCGGCTTGATGGTGCGCTCAAAGAGGCTGTCCGTGAGCTGCTCCATCTTCGCACGCGTCAGCGTCTTCATGATGTGCTTCGGACCCGTGGCATCCATGGTGATGAATGGCAGGCTGATGTCAAAGCTCTGCGTGGAGCTGAGGGCGATCTTCGCCTTTTCAGCCTCTTCCTTGATGCGCTGCAGAGCGTCAGCCTGCTGGCTGAGATCGATGCCGCTGTCCGTTTTGAATTCACTCACGATCCAGGAGATCAGGGTGTTGTCCCAGTCATCACCGCCCAGGTGTGTGTCGCCATCGGTCGCGAGCACTTCAAACACACCGTCGCCGATCTCCAGCACGCTGATGTCAAAGGTACCACCACCGAGGTCATACACGGCCACCTTCTCGTCAGATTTGCTGTCCAGACCATAGGCCAGGGCGGCTGCGGTCGGCTCGTTGATGATGCGGCGCACATTCAGGCCGGCGATCTCACCGGCGGCCTTCGTGGCATTGCGCTGGCTGTCATTGAAATAGGCAGGCACCGTGATCACGGCTTCCGTGATGCTTTCGCCGAGCTTGGCTTCCGCGTCAGCCTTCAGCTTGCCCAGGATCATCGCGCTGACTTCCTGCGGGCTGTAGGTCTTGGTTTCGCCGCCGACTTCCACCTGCACGTGGGCATCGCCGTTCGCGGCGGCCACGATCTTGTAAGGCATGCGTTTGTCAGCATCTGTGAGCTCAGCAAACTTGCGGCCCATGAGACGCTTCACGGAGAACACCGTGTTGCGGGGATTCGTCACTGCCTGACGCTTTGCAGCCTGGCCGACGACACGCTCACCGCTCTTCGTAAAGGCCACGACCGAAGGGGTCGTGCGTGCGCCTTCGCTGTTTTCCAGCACCGTGGCCTTTCCGCCTTCAAGGACGGCCATGCAGGAGTTCGTGGTGCCGAGGTCAATACCGAGGATTTTGCTCATGTTGTGTGGGTTGGGAAAAAGGGATGGGGACGAATCTAAAATGTGCTCTCTATAGGGCACGCAGCGTGCCAGGACACGATTTGGAGTTGTAAACCGTTGATTGTGAGGGATTTAATATTTTTAATCCCCCGCTCAATCCGCCTTAAAAGTGCCATTTATGGCACAATTGGTCATTTTAGACCCTGGCACTTGGCACTTTGCTGGCACTTTCGAGGTCCCTGAGCCACCCAATCCATTCCGTGCTCTCCGCAACCTACCTTGATGAACCTTGATCCACCAGGATCGGCTAAAGTGGCCACCTTTCTCCGAAAGGTGAGCCAGCCTCGAAAGCTCGCGCCAGCCCTGCCTTCCCAAGGAGTGCTCTGGCCACCACCCGCCTTTAACAAGGTCGGATCCAGTCGGATTGACCCGGATCGGCCTCCCCTTTCTGAAACTATCGTAAACAGCCGTCAACCACTGTAAACCACCGTAAACATCCCCGGCTCCCATCCCTTTTCCGCGTCTTCCGCGTGTTCCGTCGGCAAATCTTCTCCCTCTCTGCCTCCAACTCTCCTGTGAAAAAGCCATTCATAGCTCCTCACGCTCCACCACGTCCCCCAACCCTCCAAGTGACCCAAGCGGCCCCTTTGGACAGCGCGGACACTCCTCCTTCCTGATTCGCTTCACAAACCCTGAATCAGGAGTCATGAATCTAAAATCATGAATCCCACAGCTTTCCGCACCATCGAGCTCTCCGATCCCGCCCTAACACCGGCAGGCGTGCATTTCATCACGGTGAAATCCGCCGCGCTCCGTCGTCGGGCAGACATCACCGTCTATCTTCCACCGGGCACGAAGCCGGAGACCGAGAGCCTCCCCCTCGTCACCCTCCTTCACGGCGTCTATGGCAGCCATTGGGCCTGGCTTTTCAAAGGTGCCGCACATCACGTGCTCGACCGCCTCATCCGTGAGGAAAACCTCCCACCCATAATGCTCGCCATGCCTTCGGATGGCCTTTGGGGAGACGGCAGCGGCTACCTCCGCCACGCCACCGCCGACTACACGCGCTGGATCATCGACGAAGTCCCCGCCGCTGCCGCCGAGATCGACTCCCGCTGCGTGCACTCGCCCCGCTTCATCGCCGGCCTTTCCATGGGCGGTTACGGCGCCCTCCGCCTCGGTGCCTTGCATCCTGAGCAGTTCGCCGGCATCAGCGCCCACAGCAGCATCTCAGATGCCGCCCAGATGCAGGGCTTCATTGAGGAAACCACCGCCCAGTTTGATCTTGCGGATGATCACCCTTCCCACGTGCTCGACTGCATGAAGCTGAACGCCCACCGCCTGCCTCCCGTGCGCTTTGACTGCGGCAGCGATGACATCCTCATCGAGCACAACCGCACCCTCCACCGCGAGCTCGACCTCGCCGGCATCCCCCACACGTATGAGGAATTCCCCGGCGCCCACACCTGGGACTACTGGCATACCCACCTTGCCGACTCCCTCCGCTTCTTCGCCCGCTGTCTGGCGAAGTGACGAAGCACTCTTCCCTTGGACTGCGGCAGCCCTGCTGCCGCTTTGAGGTTTGGCAGCCTTGCTGCCGGGAGGAGAGCCTAGCATAGACCCCTGAGGTTGTTTGAGTTCGAGACGGCCAGCAAGGCTGGCCTGGAGAAAGCGGCAGCAAGGCTGCCGCAGTCCAAAGACTCCGCCATTCCATGTCAGATTCCGCTCCCATGGCGAGGAAGGGCAGGGGATGCGCGTATTCCCCTCTCCCACCCCCACTCATGCGTTCGCTGTTCGCCATCTTGATCTCTTTGCCCGTCGCTGCCAGCGCCGTGGATTTTTCGCGCGAGATCCGGCCCATCCTCTCGGAGAACTGCTTCTTCTGCCACGGCCCCGATGAAAAGAAGCGCGAGGCCGGCCTGCGCCTCGATGAAGAACTCTCCGCCAAAAAAGACAACGACGGCGTCATCGCCGTGGTGCCTGGGAATCCCGAAAAGAGCGCCCTCCTCCAGCGCATCCTTTCCACCGATCCGGATGAGGTCATGCCTCCGCCGAAGCAGCACAAAATCATCCCCGCTGCCCAGATCGCCCTGATCAAAGAATGGATCAAGCAAGGCGCCACCTGGGGCAAGCACTGGAGCTATGAGAAGGTCAAGCGCTCCGAAGTCCCCGGTGAAGCAAAGCAGCCCATTGACGCCTTTTTGGTTCAGCGTTTGAAAAAGGAAGGCCTCGCCTTCTCCCCCGAAGCCGATGCTGCTACTCTCGTCCGTCGCGTGTCCCTCGACCTCACGGGCCTGCCGCCAACCTTGGAGGAACTGGAGAAGTTTGCGGCCCCATCGGCATCCTATGAAAGCATGGTCGATCACTACCTCGCCAAGACCACCTTCGGCGAACACTGGGCCTCGCAATGGCTCGACCTCGCGCGCTATGCCGACAGCTCCGGTTATCCCAGCGATCAACCCCGCGAGATCTGGGCCTATCGTGATTGGGTCATCCGCGCGCTGAATGCGAACATGCCGTTCGACCAGTTCACCCTCGAGCAGCTTGCCGGCGATCTCCTGCCGAACCCGAACGATGACCGTCTCATCGCCACCGCTTTTCATCGCAACACGATGACGCAAAACGAAGGTGGCACGAGCGATGAAGAGTTCCGTAATGCGGCCGTGATCGACCGCGTGAACACGACCTTCGCCGTGTGGATGGGCACCACCATGGCATGCGCGCAGTGTCACACGCACAAGTATGATCCGCTGACCCACAAAGAGTACTTCCAGATCTATGCCTTCCTGAATCAAAGCGCGGATGCCGACAAGAAAGACGAGTCACCGCTGCACTCCTTCGTCACCCCCGAGCTCAAGAAGCAGCGCGAAAATCTCGAAACCGAGATCGCCGCACTCGAGTCCCGCTTCGCCAAGCCTGACGCCAAATGGCTTGCAGGCCTCGAAGGCTGGGAAAAGCAGTTCCGCCAGGAGCTTCCCTGGAAAGCGGAGCCACCAACAAAAGTCACCACCCAAAGCGAGCAGAAGGCCGTGGTCGGCACAGATGCCATCGTTTCCGTCCCAGAGCGTCGCGACACAGATGGTTATACCCTGGAGCTGCCCGTGAAATCAGAAAGGATCACCGCGCTGCGCTTGGAAACCATGCCCACGCCGGGCTTCGGCAACTTCGTCCTCACCAGCCTCAAAGCGCTGATCATCCCGCCCGCAAATCTGCCAGCTCCGAAAGCCCGCTTTGTACGTGTGGAACTCCCCGGCAAAGACCAGCCACTCCAACTCGCCGAGGTGCAGGTCTTTGGCGCGGGTGATAACCTCGCCTTCCGCCGTCCGGCGAAGCAGAGCAGCAACTATGCGGATGCTGATGCACGTCGCGCCGTCGATGGCACCACCGAGGGAGACTACGCCAAAGGCAGCGTCGCCCACACCAGCGGCCAGGACACTGATCCTTGGTGGGAAGTGGAGCTCAAAGACGACTCCTCCATTGAGCGCGTCGTGGTTTGGAACCGCACGGATGGTGATGTCGGCAAGCGTCTCGAAGGCTTCCGCGTCGTGCTGCTCGATGCCAAGCGCCAGACCGTGTGGAAGAGCGAGTCCACCGCCGCTCCCGCCAAGGACAAAACCTTCGCCATCGGCGGCCCTGTCAGCGTCACCTTCTCCGCTGCGCTGGCCGATCATGAGCAAAACGGCTTCACCGCCGCCTCCGTCATCCTGCCAAAAGACAAAAACAACCAAGGCTGGGCCGTCGCTCCACAAATCGACAAGCCTCACACCCTCACTCTTCTCTGTGCCTCGCCCGTCATGGCGCCCGCAGGCTCCACTCTCCGCGTGACCCTGGAGCACCAGTCGAGTCATAAGCAACATACGTTAGGCAAGTTCAAGCTCAGCCTCACCGATGATCCACGCGTGCAGAGTGTCACCGCACTGCCCTCAAACATCCTCGCTGCCGTCACCATCGCGCCTGACAAGCGCACGCCTGCGCAGCAGTCCGTGATTCAGGATCACTACATCCGCACCGTCGCCAAGGAAGCCGCGCCTGAGCGCAAGAAACTGGCCGCCTTGCAGAAGCAGCTCACCGCCTTGAAGCCTGTCACCGTGCCCATCATGAAGGATCTTAGCGGCAAAGATCGCCGCGTCACCAAGATCCAGCTTCGCGGT
Organism: Prosthecobacter gellanilyticus; assembly: GCF_007992435.1. GTDB lineage: Bacteria > Verrucomicrobiota > Verrucomicrobiia > Verrucomicrobiales > Verrucomicrobiaceae > Prosthecobacter > Prosthecobacter gellanilyticus. Next base: position 161,395 of record NZ_BKAG01000008.1, read on the forward strand.
AATTGGCAGGACCTCGGTGATCAAGTGGCTGAAGGCACCCCCGCCATCTTCCCGCCTCTGCCCAAGGATGCGCCGATGAACCGCCTCACGTTGGCCCAGTGGCTCGTTAGTCGTGACAATCCACTCACCGCCCGCGTGCAAGTAAACCGCCTGTGGGAAACCCTCTTCGGCACCGGCATCGTCCGCACCAGCGAGGAGTTCGGCAGCCAGGGCGATCTCCCATATCATCCTGAGTTGCTCGACTGGCTCGCCGCCGAGTTCATGGACAGCGGCTGGGACGTGAAGCACATGCTCAAGCTCATGCTCATGACCCAGGCCTATCGTCAGAACAGTACAACGAACTTTCCAGTTCAGGACCGTAGAACGAACTTTCCAGTTCGTTCAGCAGCCAGTTCAGAGAGTGAACTTGGAAGTTCACTTGTCGAACGCGACCCCGACAACCGCCTCATCGCCCGCGGCCCGCGCTTCCGCCCCACTGGCGAGATGCTTCGCGATCAAGCCCTCGCCGTCAGCGGCTTGCTCAGCGCCAAAATGTATGGCCCCAGCGTGCGCCCCGTCGCACCAAACATGGGCCTCACCACCGCCTTCGGCCGCAGCAACGACTGGGTCACGAGTGAGGGTGAAGACAAGCATCGCCGCAGCGTCTACACCGAGATCCGCCGCAACTCGCCCTATGCCAGCTTCACCACCTTTGATGCCGGCAACCGCGAGGTCTGCATGGTCCGCCGCAACCGCACCAACACCCCGCTGCAGGCCTTCGTCACCCTGAACGATCCCGTCTTCATCGAAACGAATCAAGCCATGGCCCGCCGCATGGTGCTCGGTGATGCCAAAGCCCTCCCCAGTGTGAAGGACAAGCTCGTCCGCATGTTCAAGCTCTGCGTCTCCCGCGAACCCACCGCCCCCGAGATCGCCACCCTCACTCGTCTGCATGATGAGAGCCTCGCCGCCTATCAGCAGGACAAGGAAGCCGCCACCCAGATGGCCACCGACCCCATCGGCCCCGCTCCCGAAGGCTCCGACATTGCCGAACTCGCCGCCTGGACCACCGTCGCGAATGTCGTCATGAACCTGGATGAGTTCTTGATGAGACGGTGAGGCGGGTATCGAATGGGCCTTGAAACCCCACCTTCAGAGTCTAAACTGCTTATCATGAGCACCATCACCGAGGCAGGCATTCTCAGCCGTGTCATCCAGCCTGATAAGGGTGGCTGGGACAAAGGTGTCGCTAATGCGATCTTGGGCTTTGCCTTCTCGGATGCTGATCGTGAGCGCATGAATACACTGTTGGAAATGGCCAAGACGGACGCCTTGGATGCCGATGGACGTCAGGAGCTGGCCAGCTTCCACAAAGCCGGACGCATGCTCGAGCTCATGAAAGCTCGTGCGCGCATTTCTCTCCAGCAGTCCGCCGCCTGAGTCATGCCCAGACCTTCACGCGAGCTTGAACGTGCAGTCATCGCTCGAGCAGCAGGCCGCTGTGAATACTGCCAGCTGCCTGAAAAAGTCTCGGATCTGCCATTCCACGTTGACCAGTCATCGCCGAGAAACATCGCGGTTTGACGGTGCTTGAGAATCTGGTTTGGGCATGTTTTTCCTGCAACATGCATAAGGGATCAAATATCGCCGGGATTGATCCCGTGACAGATGAGGTCGTCAGACTATTTCGTCCCCATCAGGATATTTGGACGGATCATTTTCGCTGGCAGGGAGCGTGGCTTCATGGGCTGACAGACATCGGACGCACCACAGTCACGGTACTGGAGATGAATGATCCAGACATGGTGCTGCTGCGTGAGCTTTTGCTGCGCGCAGGTTCTTTTTGAAGAATGTGCTGGCATGCAGCGCTCTTCTTGAGCTTCCTTCAGCATACTCACATGACCCCACTCCACCATCTCCGCGCAGGCATCATCGGCACAGGCTTCATCGGTCCCGTCCACATTGAGGCGCTGAAGCGCCTCGGCATCCAGGTCACCGCCATCTGCGGTTCCAGCAAGAGCGCCAGGAAGACCGCCGAGATGTGGGGCATCCCCGAGGTGTATGGCGACTACGACTTCGAGGCCATGTATGCCAGCCCGAACGTGGACGTGGTGCACATCACCTCGCCTAACAAAGCGCATGTTGAGCAGTGCCTGAAGGCGCTGGAGGTGGGCAAGCACGTCATCTGTGAAAAGCCGCTCGGCATGACCACCGATGAAACCGCGCTCGTGGTGGATGCGGTGAAGAAGGGTGGAAAAAAAGGCCCCGTCTTCGCGGTGAACTACATGTGCCGCTTCTTCCCCGCCGTGCTGCAGATGCGTGCCATGGTGGAGCGCGGAGACCTCGGCAAGATCATCCACGTGCAGGGCCATTTCTTCCAGGACTGGCTCCTGCATCAGACCGACTACAACTGGCGCGTCCTTGCCAGCGAGGGCGGCAAGCTCCGCGCCGTCGGTGATATCGGCACCCATTGGATTGATGCCGTCAGCTTCATCCTCGGCGCCAAGGCCACGAACGTCTTTGCCCACATCGAAACCTTCCACAAACAGCGCCTGCGCCCGAAAGGCGAGGTCCAGACCTTCGCCAAGGTCGATCCCAAGACCATGGTGCCCTATAAAGTGGACACGGAAGACTTCGGCAGCGTGCTCCTGAAGTTCGGCAAGGCCAAGCATGGCAATGCCGATGCCGTGCATGCCAATGCCAGCATCTCCCAGGTCGCCGCCGGTTGGAAATGCAGCCTCGCACTCGGCATCTACGGCACGAAAGGCAGCGTGCGCTGGGACCTCCAGCAGCCGAACGAAATCCAGGTCGGTCGTCGCGATGAGCCTAACCAAATCCTCCAGCGCGGCACTCCCGGTTTCATGGAGGACGTGGCCAACTTCACCGACTACCCCGGCGGCCACCCCGAAGGCTTCAGCGACGCGCACAAGATGCACTACCGCGCCGTCTACGAGCACATCGCCAGCGGCAAGAAGACGCCTGCCTTGTTCGCCACCGCCGAAGACGGCCACCACGAAGTCAAACTCTGCGAAGCCATCCTCCAGAGCAGCAAGAGCCAAGGCTGGGTGAAGATCTAGTCAGCGATAGGAGGGCGACCATCTGGAGCAGGATTTTGAACAGCCTTCAAACTCATCCGTGAATCGCGAATGGAACCCCATTGGAATGGGGTTCTACGTCTGGCCCGCATCGTACCACCCCATTCCAATGGGGTGGTGCCCCGATTCGCTAATCGATGCTCTATTCCAGAATGTAACCTTTTCTTTAGTTAGGCACTCACCCCAAAACCCGGTGCGTCTCCCTCAGCAAACTCTCCGTCGTCTCCCAATCAATACAAGCATCGGTGATCGACTGGCCGCGTGTGAGCTGGTCCAGCGGCTGCGGGAATTTCTGGTTCCCGGCCACGAGATTGCTCTCCAGCATCGCGCCGATGATCGCCTTCTGGCCGGCCACGCGCTGGCGCACGATCTCACGAAACACATCCGGCATGCGGCGGTGATCCTTCGCGCAGTTGCCATGGCTGGCGTCGATCATGATCGCGGGCTTCAGCTTCGCGGCTTCCAGCGCATCGATGGTTTCCTGCACATCATCCGCGCCAAAGTTCGGGCCGTCCTCACCACCGCGCAGGATGATATGGCAGTCCGGATTGCCGCTCGTCGTCACCGCAGAGGCCACGCCATCCTCACTCACACCGAGGAAGGTCTGCGGCTGCATCCCCGCCTTGATGGCGTTCACCGCAGGTGAGATATGCCCAAAGGTGCCGTTCTTGAAACCCAGCGGCATGGAAAGGCCGGAAGCCATTTGCCGGTGCGTTTGTGATTCCGTCGTGCGCGCGCCAATGGCGCTCCAGCTAATGAGATCCGCAATGTACTGCGGCGTGATCGGATCCAGCAGCTCCGTCGCCGTCGGCAAACCAAGGTCCAGCACATCACGCAGGATCTTCCTCGCGAGTTTCAGGCCCGCCGGAATGTCACAGCTACCATCCAGCCGAGGATCCATGATCAAACCCTTCCAGCCCACTGTGGTGCGCGGCTTTTCAAAATACACACGCATCACGATGCACAGCCGGTCGCTGAGCTCTTTGGAAAGCGCGGCCAGCTTCCTCGCATACTCCAGGCCCGCTTCCGGATCGTGGATCGAGCACGGCCCCAGCACCACCAGGAAGCGTGAATCACTGCCAAAGATGATCTCGCGGATCTCGCGGCGGGATTGCGCCATGAAGGCGGTCTGCGCCTCAGTGGGAGCGATTTCGGCCACCATCGAGCGCGGTGAAGGCAGCGCGACATTCGAGGCGATGTGGAGATTGGCAGTCTGACTCATAGGAGGTAGTATAAACGCCTGTAGTCCTGGAAGAGCCGCGCTTCAACCGGCGGAAATCCTCGCTCTCTAGCATTCGCCATCGCGTTGATCACCGCTTGTGAGGCTGCGCAGGCGCTGGCGGGCCGAAGATGAGCTTGTCATCCGGCCTGAAGATATCCAAGGCTCCCGAGTAGAAAGCAGAGCTTCCTCCAGGAAATGAAGCAGGTGCCTTGAAATGAAAGTAACCCCCTCCACGACTCAGCCCCGGCGCCATCATGCCGCGAAAGCTCACCGTCTGGGATTTTGTGCTTGTGTCCTCCCCCCCATCGAAAAGCTTGAAGCTTCCCGTGAAAAAGCCTGTGGCGGCATAGATATCGATTTTGAAGCTGCGAGGATCCGGCTTCGGAAACACCGCCCGGTCGTTAGGCAGGAGGTCAAAAGGAAGGTGATCAGCAACGATGAGATCCGCAAAGGCGCTGCCCCCATTTAACTGGATGAAGGCCTCCGTCCCCGGCAAGGTCGATGGCAGCAACGGGCCTGTTTCCGGTCGGAAGTACAACTCACCGCTGACGTTCACCACCCATTCCTTCAGCGTTCCGGCCAGCCATCCTTTGCCTGGGACAGGGATTCGCAGCCAGTTCAGGATTCCACTCAAAACGGGCCGATCTTCACTGTACCAGGGAACGCCGACCATTTCCAGTTGTCCCAGCAGATTCTCACCGTCCTGCCTGAGTGGACTGTAAAAGACGACTGAGAAAGGCTGGCCGGACACCACTGGCATGGAGCCCGTTATTCCGCTGCCATCTGGAAGCATGCCAGCAACATCCACTCTTTGCAGCTTTTGCACGGGAACTGCGCTCATATATCCAGTGCCAACCGCATAACCATCCTCGGTCGGATCAACCGGCATGAGGGCGGTGATGCGTCCCATGCCGCTAGGTCTGAGCACATCTGCTGAATCAGGTGCACGGGGAACCTCCAGGCCGCCGACCAGATTCCAGTCTTCAGCATGCTCTCCCAAAATCTCAGGATGGGTGAATTCAACTTCAAAGGTGACATCGAGATAGGGACCGCCTGCGAAGCAATTCACGATGCAGACCAGACGCTTGAGCCCTGCCGGCGGCGCTAACGCCATTCGGCAGCGAAAAGCCTCGCCATCCCAGCGCAGGGTGCCTGCTAGCGGCCAGCGTCGATGTCCCAGCCGCAGCAAGCCTGAGAAAGTGCCTTGGGCGGAGGCCTGAAGCTCAATCATGCCCGCAGAAACTCCGCGCACAGGAATGTCGTTGGTAAAGCCCGTCACCTGGCCGGCCCACAGACCGGGAATGACGGCGACTGCAGGCTTCTCAGGATCTTTGACAAAGATCCTGCTTTGAGAGGTGTCCATGACTCGTCCGTCCATATCCAGCAGCTTCCACTGTAGTTGATAGTTGCCAGCCTTGGTGGGCGTGCCGGAGAGCATTCCATCAGACGCCGTCACGCCTGGAGGCATCCCTGAGACCTCCAGCATCCCACCGTCCGTTTGCAAGGTAGCTTGCCCGATTTCCTCACCCACGTTGGCCTCAATGTCCCAAGGCGCATAGTGGAAGCTCGCCCGCGCGAAGGGCCTTGAGAAATCATACTCAAACACAAAGCTTCCCAGCAGGATTTCCTCACCACCCACGATGCCTATGCAGTCGACGTTTCCACGAAGCATGAAGTAAGAGAGAATGCGCAGACGGGATGTCTGCGTCCCTCTCGCCCACCAGCAATCTTTTAACACCTCTCGTTGGAACGGTGGTGACTGGCTCGTCCAATAAATGCGGTCCACCGGGCCCCAGAACGCAGGCTCCATCGTCAGGGATGGACTGGAGATGGTGATCTGTTTGGCGTCCTGGCTCTCCAGGATCACCACCGGAGTCTTTGGGCTGAATCCTGAAACTCCATTCGGTCCGATGACACGGGCTTGATAGTTCCCTGCATGCAGCGGGCGGCCCACACGAATCTCCAGACTGGACCCGCGCTGGCTTGGGATAACCTTGCCATCCTTCCACCACTCGTAGCGGAGAGTTCCGTCGTCAGACGGATCATTCACCGTCAGCATGATTGGCTGGCCGACGGTTGTCACAAAATGTGCTGAATCGAGAGTCACCTCTGTTGCCATGGAGTTCAGCGAAGGCAGGATGGCCAGTGTGCAGAACCAAGATCTCAAAAGCCGCGCAAACATAAAGGGTGTCAGAGCATGACTGCATGAATTTGGCAGACCGCTGGAAACCAAGCTACTCAATCTGCGGCCCTGTCTGCAAGACCTATGACAAGGGGTGTAAAAAAGATTGTCGCTCCAGTCTTGTGACGGCTCATGATCGTCCGTTATCTGCAATCATGGATTTCAGAGGCAGCCGCATTGAGCACCTGCCTCCCGGTCTCTGTCACACCCGCCTTGATGTCCCTCCGCCGCATTCTCCGAGTGATCTTCCTCCTGCTTCTCATCCCGGTGCTCCTGCTGCTCGGATGCCAGTCCCGTCTCATCTACTATCCGCAGCCTAACCACGAAGGCTTGCACAAGACCCTGGCAAAGCAGAAGGGCCAGCCCGTGGAGTATCAGACACCGCAGGGCAGGCAGGTGGCCTTCTACATCCCGCCTCGCAGCGGCGCTCCGGGCACGCCAGACACCATCTGGTTATGCTTCGCGGGCAATGGCTCTCTTGCGCTGCACTGGCTGAGCCTGCTGCGCGAGTGGGATCCTTCCTTCGGCTACCTCCTCGTGGACTACCCCGGTTATGGCGACTGCCAGGGCAAGCCCAGTCCTGCCACGATTCGTGAATCGTCCAAAGCGGCTGTCACGGCCCTCGCCGCGCATTTAAAGCTCACTCCGCAGGATCTGCAGCCTCGGCTCGCCGTTCTCGCTCACTCCATCGGCTGTGCCGCGGGGCTCATGGCAGCGGAGGATCAGCAGGTGAAGCGCATTGTGCTCGTGGCTCCCTTCACCACCATGACGGAGATGGGCCGGCGCGTTCTCGGCTGGCCGCTGTGCTATTTAAACATTCATCGGTTTGACAACCGCAAGCACCTCGCTGCCGTGGTAAAACAAGGCGCCAAAGTGGTGATCTTCCACGGCACCGCAGATGAGATCATTCCTGTCTCAATGAGCCGTGAACTGGCAGCCGCGCATCCTGAGTCCGTCACGCTGCATGAGGAGTTAGGCCAGGACCATAACTTCATCCTTGGCAACTGCTCCACCCGCATTGGTGAGGCGATGATGAAGCGATAAAACGGCGCTTTAGAAAAAAGGATGAATCCAGTTTCCATCCCGCTGCGGATAACACCCCGCATGCAGAAGGCTGGGTTCGGATGCTCCCGCAGAGGTCGGCTTTCTCATTGGAACCCCGACCCTATCTGCCATGAACATTCACCAACACCTCTTTGTTAGTCCTGCCGGAAGATCATCCTCAGCACGGAAGTGGCGAGCGTCCTCTTCCTGGTCCTGGCATGCCGCAGCATTGCTTTTGCTGGCGCTCACACAGATCACCATCGCGCAGGTTGCGCCGACACCGATCTATGTTTTGACGGATACCGGCGCTCTCGCCACCGCCACTCTGAGCGCGCCAGGAACCACCAGCACACCTATCGCCATCACTGGCATCGCCGCCGGAGAGACCTTGGTGGGCATTGATGTTCGTCCGCAAAACTCAGCGCTGTATGGTGTCGGTGTGGACCCGGTCGCGGAGACCGTGCAGATCTACCACATCACTCCTCAGACAGGTGCTGCTGTCGCTGTCGGCACGCCGTTTTTCTACACCCTCGTGGATGGTGTCACGAAGGTGGATCTTCCGCCTGCAGGCTGGGACATTGACTTCAATCCAGCCGTGGACCGCCTGCGCCTGGTGGCGGGATCTTTGAATCTGCGTGCCAACCCCAACAATGGCACCCCTGTCGACGGCAACGCGGGGATGCCCGGTAATAATGCGGACGGCTCTTTCAATGGCTTCTCCACCGTGGCCAGTGCCACGGCTTACACGAACAACCAGCCTAACAATGGCAACATCACCACGCAGTACACGCTGGATGCCGCCACCAATGCCCTCTACATTCAGAATCCGCCTAACAATGGCACTCTGACCAATCAACTGATCATCACAGTGGCTGGCTCGCCCCTGGACTTCACCTCGGTCAGCGGTTTTGACATCGAACCCGGTGTGAATGCAGCAGGGTCTGCCATGGCCGTCAGCTCGGGAGTGGGCTATGCGGTGCTGACAGCGGCCTCCACCTCGAATCTGTATCAGATCGATCTCACCACCGGCGCGGCCACCGTGATCGCGAACTTCGCCCCGCGCAGTTTTACCATCCGCCATCGCCTGCCCGTGAGCATCGCTCTGAATGACACCGGCACTTCTCTCGTGCGCTTTTCTCCGCTGAACCCCAGCACCACCACTAGCGTGGCTCTCAGCGGCATCACCTCGGGCGAGGTCATCGTGGGTGTCGACATGCGCCCGGCCACCGGTCAGTTTTACGCCCTCGGCATTGATACCACGCTGAACACAGGTTCGCTCTACCTGCTGGACCCTCAGACAGGTGCTCTGGCCACGGTGGGTGTTGCGGGCCAGGTCGCATTTGTCGATGCCATGGGCATGGCCGTGCCTCTGCCGCCCGCCAGCGTGGGTTATGACATTGATTTCAATCCCACGGTGGATCGTGTGCGTGTCGTCTCTGGCAGTGGGCTGAACTTCCGCGTCCGTCCTGATACAGGGGCCGCTGTGGATGGCAATGCAGTCACCGGAGGCACAAACACGGATGGCTCCATCAATGGCCCGACCACAGGCGTGAACGGCACGGCCTACACCAACAGCTTTGGTGGAGCCACGGCCACCACTCAGTACACTCTGGATGCCGTCACAAACTCTCTCTACATCCAGAACCCGCCTAACAATGGCACTCAGACCAATGGCCTGCCGGTGACCCTGGCTGGTTCCACTCTTGATTTCGCATCGCCGGTCGGGTTTGACATCCTCGGCTCCGTGACCGTGGCCACCAGCAATATTGCCGCCACGGGCGATGGCTTCTTCGTCACCAGCGTGGGTGCGACAGGTGGTGTCTATCGCATCAATCTGGCCACCGGTGCCGCGACACTCCTCGGCACCCCTGGTGTGAACCTTTCCAGTTTCAGCATCATCTCTATGCCCACCGTTGCCACAGTGACCACACCGACGGTGGCCAATCTGACCCCCACCTCGGCCGTCCTGGGCGGCACTGTGTCAGATGATGGCGGCAGCGCCGTCACTCAGCGTGGCATCGTGCTCGCACTGACGAGTGCCAGTCCGACACCTTCGCTCGGCGGCACGGGAGTGACGAATCTTCCGGCTGGAGGCACCGCCAGCACGTTCACCGTGGGAGCCCCAGGCCTCACCACCAGCGCCAGCTACAGCTTCCGTGCCTATGTCACCAATGCGCTGGGCACGACCTACTCGGCCGTGCGCACCTTCACGCCGCCCATCCTGGCCCAGCCTGTCTTCCCGACCACCATCGTCAGCCAGGACTACATGGTCACTTTGAACTTTGCCCCTGGCACCACCTTCACCTCCAGCCTCCTGCCTGCGGGCCTGAAGCTGGATGCCAAGACCGGTGTCATCAAAGGCCGTCCTGCCACGCCAGGCTCCTATGTGTTCACCATCACGGCGAAGGGGGCTGGCGGTGCGACCATCACGTATTCAAACACCCTCATCGTGCAGGCTCTGCCGCGCAGCGCCGTGGGTGCCTTCATCGGCCTTGTTCTTCCTGATGTGAATCTGAATGGCAATGCCGGCGGCCGCATCGATCTCACCACTACGAACAAAGGCAGCTACACCCTCAAGCTGACCCAGCGCACGAAAAGCTACAGCTCACCTGCTAACAGCTTCCTGACGACTTCTGTGGGTGCCAATCCCACCCTCACAGTCACCTTTACCGGCGGCATCACGGTGAACCTCACTCTCTTCCCCAATGACACCGTGACGGGCACCCTGACGGTGGGAGCTGACTCTGTCGCCATCTCAGGCTGGCGCAAAATTTACGACAAGGTTTTCTATCCGGCGAATCCGGAGATGGGCTACTACTCCGTCAGCATGAAGCGCACGCCGGTGAATGCGGGGAATGTGATCGTGCCTCAGGGCAGCGGCTTTGCTTCCGTCCTCATCGGAGAGGATGGCAGCGCCACCTTCGCCGGCCAGTCAGCGGATGGCATGCCGCTGACCAGCGGCGGATTCATGGGACCCAATGGCGAGATCCTCGTCCATGCGCAGACGTATACGAAGCTCGGCGCTGTCCTCGGCATCCTTGGCCAAACGAACGACCCCGGTGACAACTACGCAGAGAACACCATCACTGGCAGCCTCTACCTAACCAAACCTGCGACCACGGGACGCACCTACCCTGCCGCGCTGAACGTGCTCGAACTGGAGACGGCAGGGAAATATCTGGCCTATGCTGCCAAGGGCGCCATCGTGCTCGGCCTGCCCTCCACGGAAGATCCCTCCACGCTGGACTTCTATGATGGCGGCATCTCCCTCGCTGCCATCAATCCTGATCTGGTGGATTCCGTCACCCTGGCCATTCCATCGTTGAAGGTGGGCGTGCCGGTCGCGGGCAGCCTGCAGAATCCAGGTCGTGTGGCCCTAACCATCAATGCTGCCACGGGAAGTGTGACTGGCACGTTCAAGCTCAGTGATGCCGGTCGTAACGCCATCTATAAATTCCAGGGCATGATCATCCGCCGAGCGGATGGCAGTACCACGGCCAACGGTTACTTCCTCCTGCCGCAGATCCCGGTGGGCGCTGAGACAGCGGCTAATTCGCCGATCCTGTCCGGCAGCGTCGATTTGGTTCCCTGATGCATTTCAGGAACCACAGCCGCCTCCCTTTGCTACGCCGTGAGGTAGCAGGGGAGGCGGTCTTGTTTGTTTTGGGAAGAGCCTTTGCAAACAAGAGGCTCCCGCTATCCTGCGAGCAATGATGATTTCACGCCTTCTCTGCCTCCTGCTCCTTTCCGCCGTCACGGCCAGCGCGGCTGTCTCCCTCAGCCAGGCCCAGCTCTCACGGGTGGGCCAGCGCATCTGGCAAAACGAATGTGCCGGCACCATCTCCGGCCTCACCAGCTGGAATTCCGGTGAAGATTTCGCCTCTCTCGGCATCGGTCACTTCATCTGGTATCCCGCCGGAAAGCGCGGCCCTTTTGAAGAGAGCTTTCCACCCCTGGCCGCCTTCCTCGAGTCCCGTGGTGTCAAAGTCCCGGCCTACACCAAAGGCCCATGCCCCTGGAACACCAAGTCCGCTTTCGAGGCTGACAAAGGTGGTGCCCGCCAGAAAGAACTGCGCACCCTCCTCTCCCAGACCGTCTCCTTGCAGACCGAGTTCATCATGGTGCGTCTCCAGCGCGCTCTCCCGAAGATGCTCGCCGAGACCAAGCTGAAAAAGCGCGTGCAGGCAAACTTCGACGGCCTCTCCGCCACCCCCGAGGGCGCCTTCTGCCTCATCGACTACGTGAATTTCAAAGGTGAAGGCACCGCCAAGACCGAGCGCTACGCCGGGCAGGGCTGGGGCCTCCTCCAGGTCCTGGAGGGCATGGCCTCTCCCACCCCTGCGGCCTTCGGATCCTCTGCCAAGGCCGTCCTCAGCCGCCGAGTGCAAAATGCCCCGCCTGCCCGCAAAGAGCAGCGCTGGCTCTCCGGCTGGCACAACCGCTGCGACGGCTACCTGCGCCGCCTTTGATCTGCGTTCGGGGCCAAGGTCACAGGATTCACAAGATTGGAACCTCTGTTTCCCAATCCTGGAATCCTGAAATCTTGTGAATCCTGTCAAAAATAGCCTGTTTCCGCGGCAATAGTTAAGCCCTGCTAACCAAAGGCAGGTCAAAAACCCGCTTGCACACTGGGCAGTCGCCCCCATACTCCCGCCCCTCGCGAGCCAGACCCCCTGTTACAACTCGCCGTTGGTTTCCAGATCCACCCCACTCGTGGGGTATGGATGGCTCGTCTGGAGGTAACCCGGCACTACATACCCCACACATGTCAGCTCGTCTCGCCCGATTCGAAATGCCTAGCCGTCTCGTCAAAAACGAGGCCACGGCCACCGATACCTACGCGCAGTTTGTCGCCGAACCCTTTGATAAGGGCTACGGTCACACCATTGGCAACAGCCTCCGCCGCGTCCTGCTCTCCTCTCTTGAGGGAGCCGCCATCACCTCCGTGAAAATCCGCGGAGTTGAGCATGAGTTCTCCACCATCCCCGGCGTCGTCGAAGACGTGGTGCAGATCATCCTGAACCTGAAGAAAGTCCGCTTCCTTCACCACAGCGAAAGCAAGGAGCCACGTCTCCTTTCCATCGCGGTGGAAAAAGACGGCACCATCACCGCTGGTGACATCAAGGAAGACAACCATTACGAAGTCATCAACAAGGACCTCGTGATCTGTCACCTCGACCGCAAGATCAAATTTGATTGCGAGTTCGAAGTGCGCGTCGGTCGTGGTTTCGCCTCCTGGGAGGAAAACAAGCGTCCGGACATGCCTATCGGCGTCATCCCGATCGACTCCATCTACAGCCCCGTCACCCGCGTGAAGTATGGTGTGGAAAACACCCGCGTCGGCCAGAACACCGACTACGACAAGCTCGTGCTCGACATCTGGACAGACGGCCGCATCAGCCCGCATGATGCCCTTCTCCAGTCCGCTGCCATCCTTCGCCACCACCTGGACGTCTTCGTGAACTACGACGACAAGGCCGTGGAATTCGAAGCCGCACCAGAAGCCCAGAGCGAGGAAAACGCCGAACTCCGCAAGCTGCTCAACATGAGCGTCAACGAGATCGAGCTTTCCGTCCGCGCCGCGAACTGCCTGAACAACGCCAACATCACCTCTGTCGGCCAGCTGGCCATGAAGACCGAGGCCGAGATGCTGCGTTACCGCAACTTCGGCAAGAAGTCCCTCACCGAGATCAAGGAAAAGCTCGCCGAGCTGGGCCTCTCTCTCGGCATGAAGTTCGACGCCGCGCTGCTTGAAGCCAACCCAGGCGGTGTCTCCCTCCTCGCCCGCAGCGCCCTGCTCGCTGACGACGATGAGGCTGACGCCATGGACTTCACCAAGCTGATCGACAGCAACCTCGGTGACGAAGACGACGAGTAGTCATTCGTCCGTCCCGATCCGTTCCCGCATTTTTTAAACCCATATTGATTGAGAAAGAGAAGAAGACATGAACCACGGTAGAAAAGTTCCAAAGCTCCAGCGTGACGCCTCCCATCGTAAAGCGCTCCTGGCCAACCTCGTTTGCTCCCTGATCGAGCACACCCGCATCCGCACCACCCTGGCCAAGGCCAAGGCTCTCCGCCCCGTCGCTGAGAAGCTCGTCACCCTCGGCAAGCGCGGCGACCTGCACGCCCGCCGTCTCGCCATCGGCTCCATCCACAGCAAGACCGCTGTGAAGAAGCTGTTTGAAGAGATCGCCGTCGCCTCCAAGGAGCGCAAAGGTGGTTATACCCGCATCACCAAGCTCGGCCAGCGCCGCAGCGACTCCGCCCCGATGGCTTTCATCGAGTGGGTCGACGCCTACGTGCCGAAGAAGAAGGCTGCCAAGGCCGCTGAAGAAGCCGAAGTCGAAGTCGCGACCGCCGAGCCTGAGGCTCCTGCTGCTGAAGCAGCCGCTCCCAAGAAGCGCGCCACGAAGAAGGCCAAGGCCAAGACCGAGGAATAATCATCTGGAGCTAGTCTCCTGATTCCCCAGCGCGGATGCCCCCAAAGGCATCCGCGCTTTTTTTGTGCCCGTGCTCTGCCCGTACGTCGTTCACGCTTCAGCGTGTTCAATGAACCTCCGAGCCACACGCTGAAGCGTGAACAACGTACTTGTGCCTGCCCCTGCCGAGCCTATCAGCCCGCCGTGAAGCAAAATGAGCTAGGTCACGATGGGCGCGCTCTCATCATTGGCTCGGACATTTGGGATCTTTTCGTTGCCTCAATCTCCCCACCACATAACAAAAAACGCTGAACAAAGCACAAGAAATGAGGTATTAGCAGCCAGGCACAGTCTCCTCATCAGGGAAAACCTGATCTTTCAAAATGAGTCTTTACATCTCCTGGATCTAAAGCTGTGTTACGAACTGTCCCGATGCTGATTTCAGCCTTCATCCTTAACATTTTATGAGCAAGACCCAACTTCCCGGAATCATCAAGAAAGCCAAGGACAAGCTCCAGGCGAATTGGGTGCAGCAGCAATTCGACGCGGTAGGCATGCGCCGTGACCTCATCAAGACCGATGAGCTCACCAAACAGTCCGGTGACTTTTTGAATCAATTTCTCGCCGGGGTCGAAAGCGGTAACATGGTTGATATCAAATCCCCTGCCTGGGCACCTGCCCTGGAGTTCCTGAACACCATTTCCCGTCAGCGTGAGCGCATGGGCTTTTCGCCTTCGGAAACCGCCCAGTTCGTATTTTCCCTCAAGGAACCTCTTTTCGCCCAGTTGCGCACGGATTTGAAAGGCTCTCCCGACGAACTGATCGAGGAGATGAACAGCGCCACGGCTCTCCTGGACAAGCTCGGCCTCTACGTCACCGAGGTCTTCCAGTCGGCCCGTGAAGATGTGATCAAGCGCCAGCAGGAGGAGATGCTGGAACTCTCCACCCCAGTCGTGAAGATGTGGGATGGCATCGTGGCCCTGCCGCTGATCGGCACGCTGGACAGCGCACGCACCAGTGTCGTCATGGAGTCCCTGCTCCAGCGAATTGTCGAGACAGGCTCTGAGATCGCCATCATCGATATCACTGGCGTGCCTACCGTGGACACCCTGGTGGCCCAGCATTTGCTGAAGACCGTCGCCGCCGCCCGTCTCATGGGCGCGGACTGCATCATCAGCGGCATCCGTCCGCAGATCGCCCAGACCATGGTGCATCTGGCCATTGACCTGAGCGCTGTGACGACGAAGGCAAGCCTCGCGGAGGCCCTTAAGGTGGCTCTGCAGCGCACGGGCCATCGTGTGGTTCGCGACGTTGACGTTAAGTAAGGTAGCGGAAAAATTTTCTACAGATCATGCAGGACCGCATTCCAATTTTGCATATGGGCAGTTGCTTGCTCGTGACCATCCAGGTGGACATGCACGACCGTCTGGCCTTGCAGTTGCAAGATGACCTTACCGAAAGGATCAGCAGCACGGGCGCCAAGGGAGTCCTCATTGACATTTCCAGCCTGGAAATGGTGGACTCCTTCATCGGCCGTGTGCTCGGAAACATCTCTTCCATGGCCCGCGTTCTGGATGCCAAAACTGTCGTCGTCGGCATGCAGCCGGCGGTCGCCATCACTTTGGTGGAACTGGGCCTCTCCCTCGTCGGCGTCTCCACGGCGCTGAATGTGGAGAAGGGTATGAAACTGCTCGCCAACGCCTGACCGGTCTTTTATGCCCACTCTTAAAAGCGAAGTCCTGCCGGTCGTTTCTGAAAACGACATCGTCTATGTGCGGCAGGCCGTGCGCAAGTGGGCCATCGAGATCAAGTGCTCTCTTGTAGACCAGACCAAGGTCGTCACAGCCGCCAGTGAGCTTGCCCGCAATCTGCTGATCTACGGCGGTGGTGGTGAAGTGACACTGGTGCATCTGCAGGAAGGCATCCGAAATGGTCTCCGCGTCATCTTTGCCGACCAGGGGCCGGGCATCCCGGACATCGAGCAGGCTCTCAAAGATGGCTTCACCAGTGGCAAAGGCATGGGCCTTGGCCTGGGCGGTGCCAAACGACTGGTCAATGAATTCGATATCGAGTCTGAGGTGAACAAGGGCACGCGAATCACCATCACCAAATGGCGGTGACACACTTCCTGTCACTCATGCCTGACTCCCTTCACCTCACCGTCCGCGAACGGTCCCAGGCCGGAGAAGCCAGGCGTCTCGCCCTTTCGTGGGCTGCTGACAATGGCTGCTCACCGGATCAGCAGGCCAAGGTAGCTCTCGTGATCTCTGAGCTCGCAAACAATCTCGCCCTGCACACGACAGACGGCGGGCATCTCCTGCTCCGCATGCTGGACGATGGCGGGCCGGATGCGGTCGAGATCCTTTCCCTGGACCAAGGTCCCGGTAGCGCGAATTTTGGAGCCTGCATGCGGGATGGCTACTCCACTGCGGGCACGGCCGGCACGGGCTTGGGAGCTGTCCAGCGCGCTTCAGAGTATTTTGAGACCTTCTCCCAGCTTGGCACCGGCACGGTCATCCTCAGCCAGCTCTGCCCTAACAAACCTATGGGCATCAGGCGCCATCAGTTTGGCCTGACGAATGTTCCCATCAAAGGAGAAGTGGTCTGTGGAGATGCTGGTGGTTATCTCGATCTCGGTGGCGGTCGTTTCCGTTTCATTGTCGCGGACGGCCTGGGTCACGGCCCATGCGCCGCAGATGCTTCGCAGGCAGCTCTCAAGGTCTTTAAAGAGCATCCCAAGGCGGACCTTCCAACTCTCATGCAAAACATCCACGGCGCTCTGCGCGCCACTCGCGGCGCCGCCGTCGCGCTTGTGGAGGTGGACTCCAGTGCTGGCACGGTTTCTTATCTCGGGGTGGGAAACATCGCCAGTTCGCTGGTCCGGCATGACGGGAGCGCATCGCATCTGGTCTCAAGCAATGGCACCGTGGGTGTCGTGCTGCCGAGATTGCAGCCCTTTAGCTATACGTGGTCAGCGGAAACGCTGCTCGTCATGACCTCTGATGGCGTCAAAAACCATTGGCGGCTCGACAAGTATGCGGGTCTGATGAATCGGCATCCAAGCTTGATTGCAGGCGTCCTATTTCGTGATCACTCACGAAAGACGGATGACACCACCGCCGCCGTTTTCCGTATCTGCACCTGACCTGACATGAGCAGCGATCTCGAAATCGTTCCCCTGCTGAAGCTCGATCTCCGCACTGAGCCGGACATCGTGACCTGCAGGCAGCACGCGCGTCAGTTCGCCGCAGGACTCGGTTTTGATCTGCAATCTCAGACTCGCATCTCCACCGCTGTTTCCGAGGTCGCCCGCAATGCCTATCAATATGCAGGCGGCGGTGATGCCGAGTTTCAGGTCGAGTCTGAGTATGATGGCCTCCACCGTTTCGATCAGCGCCGTCAGGCCCTGGTCATCATCCTTCGTGATCAAGGCCCGGGCATCAAGGATCTGGCCACCGTCCTGTCTGGAAACTACCGCTCCACCACCGGCATGGGCGTGGGCCTCATCGGTGCACGCCGCCTCATGGATGCCGTGGAGATCGATAGCTCTTCCGCAGGCACCGTCATCACCTTGCGGAAAAATCTGCCGGCCAAGGCCTCCCGCAAAACTTCCGATGAACTGAAGAAGCTGGTCGTCGAGCAAGCGCCCAAGCCGCCGTCCAATGACCATATCATCACCGAGGTGCAGCTTCAAAACCAGGAGCTGCTGGGTGTGATGGAGGAAGTGCGTGCGCGTCAGGAAGAACTCACTCAATTGAACAAGGAGCTGGAACAGACCAACTCCGGCGTCCTGGCTTTGTATGATGAACTGGAGACACTCCACCGTGTCGGCTTGCTGCTCGCATCCAAGATTGATCAGCGGGCCGTCATTCAGGCGCTGATCGAAGCCACGACGGATCTGACGGGCGCAGAGTTTGGTACGTGCTATCTGCGCGGCGGTGTTCAGGAAGACTGGACACGTTATGCCAGTGCGGGGCCGCAGCAGGCTTTGCTTCAATGCCTGCCGGAGATCGAGCATCCAGATTTCTTCGGCCCTGATTTTGGCTCCGGTGCCCTCGAGCACATTCCAGACCACAGCATCCATGCGGAGCCGTGCTGCTGTTCCAGGTTTGCAAAGGCCCTGTTCCCCGGCGTCACACTGCGGAGCTGTCTCACCGTCCCCTTGGTGGACAGTGACCTTGCCGTTATCGGCGCGCTGGTGTTTGGCAGCGCGGAGCCCTGCATCTTTTCCGAGCGTAGTGAGCGCATCGTCGCCAGCATCGCCGTCCAGGCTGCGGTGGCCATCGACAAGGCTCGCCTCTATGACAGCGTGAAGGCCGCGAGCGAGGCCAAGGACAAGTTCCTGGCCATGATCAGCCATGAGCTCCGTACGCCGCTGACTCCCGTGCTGAACATTGTTTCCAGCCTGCATCAGGATGCCAGCCTGCCACCGACTGTTCGCGAGGACATGGCCGTCGTCCTGCGCAACGTGCAGCTCGAGGCCCGCTTGATTGATGATTTGTTAGACTTCCACCGCATCATCAAGGGGAATCTCAGTTTTGCCCGTGAGCTCGTGGATGTGCACGCCATGATTCACAACGTCATGGAGATCTGCACCTCGGATGCGACCAGCTTCTCCCATGATCTGCAGCTTCACCTGGAATCATCCCGGCATACGGTGCTTGGAGATCCTGCCCGTCTTCAGCAGGTGCTGTGGAATGTGCTGAAGAACGCCATCAAGTTCACCCCTCGCGGCGGACGCATCATCGTCAGGACAGGGATTCAGGAACCCGCCACGCTGCACATCTCCGTCACGGACAATGGTCGCGGCATCGAGCCCGAGCTGCTTCAGGGCATCTTCGGTGCCTTTGAGCAGGGCAGCGTGGAAGGCATCACGCAGTTTGGCGGTCTCGGTCTCGGCCTCGCCATCACTAAGGCTTTCATTGATAAGCATGAGGGCAGTGTCATGGCCCACAGCCTAGGTCGCGGGCACGGCACCTCAATTAACATCCATCTCCCGCTCGCCGAAACGGAAGCTCCTGAGGTGGCTCGCGCTCCCGCAGCGCCCCAGTCATCCGTGCAGCAGCCGTCCTCCCTGAGCATCCTGTTGATTGATGACCACACGGACACGCTCTGGAGCCTGAGCCGCCTGCTCAAGCGCCACGGCCACACCGTCACCACCGCTTCCAACTGTGCCGAAGCCCTGGAGCATTCCGGCCAGACTGTCTTTGATCTCATCATCAGCGACCTCGGCCTGCCTGATGGCTCCGGCCTCGACCTGATCCGCGAGATCCGCAAGTCCCGCACCACCCCGGCCATCGCCCTCAGCGGCTACGGCATGGAGAGTGACGTCCAAAAGAGCACCGACGCCGGTTTCGAAGCCCACCTGACCAAACCCATCGTCTTTCAGTCCCTCCTCCGCACCATCGCCGCGCTGACGCAGGCGGGCACGGCTGCGTAGTTGCCAGTAAATCACAGGCAGGTTAGCCTGGTGTTATGGAGGCTCTGACCTTGGTCACCAGCATGGAACTGACCAGCCTTCTAATTCAAAACCTCGCTCTGACCTGCCGTGCTTGAAGTGATCGCCATCTTAAGCGTTGGTTCGCTGTTCGCTTACATGGGCCTTCGCGCATTGCGCACCGGTGTAGCCGCCATCAAAGGCTATCGTTTTCAAAGGGAGGAAAGCTACATGCTGTTCTGGGGCGTCACGGCGATGTGGTTCAGCATGTCCTTTTTGGTCTTCTTACCCTTCATCGCTGGTGTGATACATTACCTATTGGGACTGGAAGAATAGGGAGACGAGGCTGCACCTTCGTACCATGGGCTTTCTGGCCTCCGCCAGTTCAATTCTGCGCAGGGGCAGGGCCGCCCAAAGCTCCCGACAACGGAAAACCGCGAACCGTGAACTGAGAACCGTAAACGGCTTGGCCCCAACATCCGCTCTTGCCTCACGGCCCTCCCTCCGCTGTATACAATACCTTCACGCCATGCCCGCAGCCGCCGTCTACGCCCCCACTGTCGTCATCGAGAACTTCTACCCTTGCATCGAGGGTGGCCGCCACGCCATCAAGCGCATCGTCGGCGAGCCTCTCGAGCTCTGGTGCGATATCTTCACGGACGGCCACGTCGTCATGTCCGCCGTGCTCAAATGGCGCCTCATCGGCACCAAGCGCTGGTTTGAGGCCCCCATGCAGCTTGTGGAAAACGACCGCTGGCACGGCCAGTGCAGCTTTGAATCCCCTGGCCGCTGGGAGTATGCCGTCGAGGCCTGGTCAGACACCTTCAAGGGCTGGAAAAAGACCTTCCCCGTGCGTGTGCAGGCCCATGACCCGGATGTGCCCGTGGAAGCCCTGGACGGCGCCCGCCTCCTCCGTGAGGCCGCCCAGCGCGCCCGCGCGGCCGGCGCGCCAGACTGCGCCACGCAGATTGAGGACGTCGCCGATCTGCTGACCTCCTTGCCACCTCAGGAAGTCATGGAGGTGCTCCTTTCCGCCGAGCTGCAGAAGCTCATGGATGTCTACGCTGACCGCGCCCTCTCCACCACCAGCGAGCCGCTGAAGGTCATCGTCGAGCGTGAGCGCGCCCGCTTCTCCGCCTGGTATGAGTTCTTCCCGCGCAATGCCGAGGGCCGTGCCGACAAGCACAGCACCTTCCGCGACTGCCTCCCGCGCCTGGATGATGCGAAGGCCATGGGCTTTGACACCATCTACTTCCCGCCCATCCATCCGATCGGCGTCACAGCGCGCAAGGGCAAGAACAACACCCTCATCGCCTATGACGGTGATGTCGGCAGCCCTTGGGCCATCGGCGGACCTGCCGGCGGCCACCGCGATGTCGAGCCTGCGCTTGGCACGGTCGAAGATTTTGTTTGGCTGGTCGGCGAGGCACAGAAACGCGGCCTCGAGATCGCGCTCGACTTCGCCATCAACTGCTCCCCGGACCATCCCTATGTCAAAGCGCATCCGGATTGGTTCTACCAGCGTCCTGACGGCAGTATTCGTTATGCCGAAAACCCGCCGAAGAAGTATCAGGATATCTACCCCCTGAACTTCCATTGCGCCGACTGGAAAAACCTCTGGCGCGAGCTCATCGACGTCGTCCTCTTCTGGGTCGACAAAGGCGTGAAGATCTTCCGCGTCGACAATCCGCACACGAAGCCCGTCTCCTTTTGGGAAGAGCTGATCAGCAGCGTGCATCGCAAGCACCCGGACATCATCTTCCTCGCCGAGGCCTTCACCAAGCCGAAGATGATGCAGGTGCTGGGCAAGATCGGCTTCACCCAGAGCTACACCTACTTCACCTGGCGTGAGGACAAGGCTGGCCTAACCGAATATGCCAAAGAATTGACCGAGGGCGACATGCGCTGGTACTACCGCGCTAACTTCTGGCCGAACACACCGGACATCCTGCCTTTCTACCTGCAGAACGCCCCGAGCAGCATCTTCCGCCTGCGCGCCGCGCTTGCCTCCACGCTCACCCCCACCTGGGGCATGTACTCCGGCTATGAGCTCTGCGAAAACCAGCCGCTCCCCGGCAAGGAGGAGTATCTCGATTCGGAAAAGTTCCAGCTCCGCAACCGCGACCACAACGCCCCAGGCAACATCAAAGGCTTCATCGCTCGTCTGAACAACATCCGTCGCGACAACGCCGCGCTGCATCTTTACGACAACCTCACGTTCCACCACGCCTCGCATAGCCAGATCATCTGCTACAGCAAGGTCACCCCGGACAAGCGCAACCGCATCCTCTGCATCATCAGTCTCGATGGCATCGGCAATGCCGCCGGCACCGTCCATCTGGATCTCGGCGCGCTCGGCCTCGATGCCAGCAAGCCCTACCGCGTGAACGACCTCATGCACGGCCACAGCTACGAGTGGAGCGGCTCCGAAAACTACGTCGAGCTCAACCCCGCCGGCACCTCCATGCACATCTTCCGGGTAGAGCAGTGATCTTCATCCATGCCGCGCTGGATTCAGACTCTTTTCGGGCTTCGTGAGGATCAGCTGATCCGGAACGGGTACCTGTCCTTCTGGATGAGTCTCGGGGGTGTCGTGCTCTTTCTCAGCGCGGCGGTCGGTGTTTATTACATGGTGAATGTAAGACTCAACGCCGGAGTGGGGGATCATGTGTCCTATCTTCGGGAGGAAGCTCGAGCCCTCTCCGTCGATGTAGCGTCCAGGCAGCAGTTGAGTTCGTCCTTCCGCGTCGCAGCAGATCTGCTGGAAAGCAGCATGTCCGCCCTTAGCGTGGTCTGGATCATCATCGCAAGCCTCGTCATCTTCTGCGCATACGCAGCCGCAGCCTCCCTGCGTATGCGTGACTTGGCGCTCGAAATCCAGGCTCTGAAAAACCGACCGGGTGCATGGGCCGATGGCGTATGCAATAAGGAGGGCCAGTCATGAGCAAGCACCACCATCACCACCACGACGGCTGTCACCGCCCGGAGCCTGAAAAGCTCCTGGAGGACTCCCTGGCCCGTGCCCGTGGCAAGGGACTGCGCCGCACCAAGGCGCTGAGTGACGTGCTCTCCATCCTCATCCAGGCCTGCCAGCCGCTCACCCTGGCAGACATCTCCGAGTCCGAGGCCCTCGTCAGCGAGGCCGACCGCGCCACCGTCTACCGCCTGCTCGTCAAACTGGAGCAGCACGGCCTCATCCGTCGCCTGGGCCTGCACGACCGCGCCGCCTACTACATCATCAATCTCCCCGGCGAGCACCACGACTACCTCATCTGCAACGACTGCGGCCGCATCGAGCGCCTGGACATCGCCTGTCCCGTGCAGACCTTGGAGGAAACGATCGCCAAGTCCTCCGGCTTCAAAGGCATCTACCACGAGCTCGCCTTCTACGGCCAGTGCCCGGACTGCTCAAAGACGTAACGTAAAACGAACTTTCCAGTTCGTTTTCTGGCGCAGAGCGCGCCCTCTGCCTCCCGCGCGCCCACATTTCTTGTCCAGACCCTGCAAATTGCGGCCTTCTAAGAGCGTAGCCCTTCCCCCCCATGAAGCACCTCCACCGCCGCCAATTCCTCCGCGACCTCGGCATCTCCGCCGGAACCTTGCCGTTCCTCTCCGGACTGCCGAGCATCACGGGCGCGCCTGCTCCTCAGAAGCGCCAGCGGCTGGTCATCATGTTCTCGCCCAATGGCACCCTGCCGAATGAGTTCTGGCCGGACCAGGAAGGCGCGGATTTCAGCTTCAAAAGCATCCTGAAGCCTCTCGAGCCCTTCAAGAAGCAGATGCTCATCCTTCACGGCATCGCCAACAAGGTGCGTGGCGATGGAGACAGCCACATGCGCGGCATGAGCTGCCTCCTGACCTGCGATGAGCTGCTGAAGGGCAACATCATGGGCGGTGGCGGCAACCCCGCCGGCTGGGCCAGCAGCATCTCCATCGACCAGGAGATCAAAAACTTCCTCCAGAGCCAGGTCGCCACGAAGACCCGCTTCGGCTCCCTCGAGTTCGGTGTCGCCGTCCCTGAGCGCGCCGACCCCTGGACCCGCATGAGCTATGCCGGCGGCAATCAGCCCATCGCTCCCATCGATGACCCGCACCAGATGCTGAAAAAGCTCTACGGTCAGATGAAGGACAAGGAGAGCCTTGTGAGCATTCTCGATGACGTGCGCGATGACCTGAAGCGCATCTCCGCCAAGCTCAGCGCCCGTGACAAGGCCCTCCTCGAGCAGCACATGACCCTCGTTCGTGGCTTTGAGCAGGACCTCGCCGATGCTGACAAGCAGGGCAAGCTCGCTCACCCCGTGCCCAAGGTCGACCCGAGCATCGAGCTCGTGAACGACAACACTCCGCAGATCAGCCGCATCCAGATCGACCTGCTGGTGAACTCCCTCGCCAACGACATGGCCCGCGTGGCCACCCTGCAGTTCATGCGCAGCGTCGGCATGGCGCAGATGCGCTGGCTCGGTGTCGAGGAAGGCCACCACAGCCTCTCTCACGATCCCGACGACAAGAAGGAGAGCTACGAGAAGCTCCTGAAGATCAATACTTGGTTCGCCGGCGAGTTCGCCTACATGGCCAAGCGCCTCAGCGAAACGCCCGAGCCTGGCGGCGAAGGCAGCATGCTGGACAACACCCTCCTCGTCTGGACCAACGAGCTCGGCAAAGGCAACAACCACACGCTCGACAACATTCCTTACGTGATGCTTGGCGGCGGTTTCGGCTTCAAGATGGGCCGCAGCCTGAAGTTCGACAAAGCCGCCCACAACCGCCTCTGGATGACCATCGCCCACGCCATGGGTCACAAAGGTCTCAAGACCTTCGGCAAAGCCGAGCTCTGCGAAGGCGGCCTCCTCAACCTGGCCTAACCATTAAAAGAAAACATCCGCACCGCCGGAGACATGTTTCACAGGATTAACCAAAAATAAAATCCTGTGAATCCTGCCATCTTGTTAATCCTGTAATAAAAAGCCCGCGGACATCCCAAAAGTCAGCTCCGCCAAAGGATTCACTGTCTGTCAGGGCATCCCCGATTCCCGGATCAGGGCCAGAACCACCTTGCCATCCTTGCAGCATTTTTGGATAATCCAGCCATATGGAAATCAAAACCGCTGCCAAAACCCTGCTGGAGCACAAGAACCGGGAAGTCTGGACCATCTCCCCGAACGTCACCGTGCTGGAAGCCATCAAGACCATGGCGGAGAACAACGTCGGCGCCCTGCCCGTGGTGGAGGGTGGCAAGCTCGTCGGCATGATTTCCGAGCGCGACTACACCCGCAAAGTCATGCTTAAAGGCCGCTCCTCCAAGGACACGCCGGTGGGTGACATCATGTCTCGTGACCTCGTCACCGTCTCCCCGGATCAAAGCGTCTCCGAGTGCATGTCCATCATCACCGAGAACCGCGTCCGCCACCTCCCGGTGGTCGATGGCACCCAGCTCGTCGGCATCATTTCCATCGGCGACCTCGTCCGCTGGACCATCGCCACCCAGCGCATGACCATCGAGCAGCTCGAAGCCTACATCGCCGGCGGCTACCCAGGCTAAGCGCCCGCGAAGTCGCGAAGCGTCCCGGAGTGCGGTGGCAGAGATGTACGGGCCACCGTGCATCGTCGACACCGCTCTCGTGCGCACCCCGCACATCCCGTTGCCTAAAACATCGAGGACGCACAGTTGCGTGTGCCCACGCGCGTCGCCTTTCGCCCCACAAGGCGCCCTCTTCCTAACTCCGACCTCCGCCTTCCGAACTCACTTCACTGGCGCCTCCACCAACCAAACCTCCGCACAACTCAAACGCTTGTTAGGCAGCTCTGCCGTCAGATTCACCCGCACATCATCGCCAACTTTCAGATCACCCAGCGTCATCGCCTTGTCCCCCTTCCAAACCTTCGTCGCCTCACTCACCGGAAGAATCCGCTGCGCAATGTCCTGCGGCCGCTGCATGTCCCCATTGTAGTCCTTCACCATCGGCAGCTGCCATGCGATGTGCAGCCTGTCCGGATGAATGGCCGCCACACGCCCCGTCGTGGCATTCGCCATCAAGTGGCTGACCTCGTCACTGATGATCGTCACACGCGTGAAGGCCCCCTTGTCATCCTGATAGCAGTGGAAACGATAGCGCTGGCCTGTTGGCAGTTTAACCAACTGCGTGTCCTTTCCGAGATGCTTGACCGTGTGCTTCTTGATCAACGTAAAATTCACCGCCTCACCCGTCCTCTCCGCTAGAAACTGGCCCGTGCCTGTCTTTGCATCCGCAGACACCAGCTCACCAAACACCAGATGCTCGGAGAAAGGCGGTGCCTTCACCCCTTCCTTGAGCTGATACCACGGCAGATGCTCGTTGCTGTAGTCCGTACGGAAGGGAAACTGCTCCGGATACTCCTTCGCCACATTCTGCACCAGCTCCTGATTCAGCAGGCGCCCAAACCCATAGCCCATCAGACTCTCACCATAGTACTGGTCCTGCGCCTTCCACCCTTGCAGGAACACACGCACCACACGCCCTTTGCGAAACCCCTCGAGCATGTTGGACACACTCAGCGTGACCTGATACCCGCTGAACCCAAAGCCATCCACCGGCAGCTTCTGCACCTCGAGCACGGCCCCGTTCTCACCATCCACCCCCGGATTCCACGTGCGCAGCTCATCATTCGCCACACAGGTCTTCGTGGTCTTGCCCTTCACGAGAAGCTGACCATAAGCCGCTTCATAGAAAGCCGGATCACCGCTGAACAAAGCCACCGTGACCGCTTTGCCCTCCGTCTTCGTGATCCATCCAGCCACACCACGCTTCTCCGTGAATTCACGAAACTTCTTCTGCAGCTCCGCATCCGGCTTCGTCTCACCATCATCCGTCGTGATCAGCTTCACCGGCCGATCCGTCTCACCCGGCAGCACCAGAAAGTCCATCTTCGCTCCCAGCGGCACCTCGCGCAAATCCGCCTCGCTGCCGCGATACTTCATGATCGCATAGGGCGGCATCGTGAAGTCCACCAACTCCCCCTTGTCCGTGCGGAACTGCCCCGCACGACGAATGAAATCCACATTCACCAGCTCCCCATGCATGCGTTGGGCATCCGTGAGCTTGGGAAAAGTCTGCTCAACGGCGCTGAGTGACGAAGAAAGCAGTAGCAATAAAGTGCCGAGGAGGCGTGAGACAGACGTGCAATTCATAAAACAATAATCATTCAGAAGTCAGGCGCCACTTGCCCCAGAGCTTCGGCGTCAGTTCGGCCTCGCTGGGCACATCGGCGGTGATGGCGGTGGCCTTGTTAGACCAGTAGATGCGTTGCGTGGTCTGGAAGTTCGAGCCGCGCAGCACGCCGAGATCAGCGCGCACTTCATCGCCACTCTTCGGCTGCCAATGCAAGGCAGCGAGAGGCATGCTGATCTCATAGTTGCCAGCGCCATCAGCGGCGAAGGACAACTGGGCCGTCACATCCTCAACCACATCAATGCTGATGCTGCGCCATGGACTGCCAAAGCTCACAGGTTCCTTCGTGCCGGCCACTTTGGCTCGATAGAGAATCGCGCGTGGTTTGCCCTTGATGAACGTGACGAGAAGCCGCTGATCCGTGTCCGCCTGCAGCATGAGATCCAGGCAGCCTCCGGTCTTGAAGAGCGCGTTGGGTGTTTCTCCGCTGTTGTTCAGCAGTTCCTTTTCACTCGTGCGCCAGGCAGCAAACAAACGATCTCCACTGAGGGTGACCGCAGCGCTGACCTCATAAGGCTTGGAGTTGCTGTTGAAGTTGGCCTTGATGCCACGGCGATCAATCGATGCCCAGTCCGTGGTGGCGGGCCAGTCATCGAGCTTGCCGTCCACCTTCGGAGCTTGCTGGCGCATCATCACATTGAGGATGCCGGTGCCGCGAGCCTTCTGCCGGGCGATCTCAGCACGGGCAAACCAGTCACGCGATTTTTCGAGATCCTCCGCAGTCACGGTGATGGTTTGATCGGGAAGCCGCTGAATGGAATCAAGCCCATCCACCCGCACAAGGCTGGTGCGGCCACCATCAATGAGGAACACCTTGCCGTTCGGTGTCTGGGTGATGCTGGGCCAGAAATTCTCGTCGTGCAGGGAGACCTCCGTCACATCCATGTTCCGCGTGGCGACAGGTGCGCCCCAGTTAGGCCGCAAACGGATGTCGTTGAAGAAAGTGCTGACGAACAATCCGTCAGCCGTGAACAGATACATGTTCCCCATGTTGCCATTGATGCAAAACATCGGTCCGGCCTTGCCTTGGATGAAGTCGCCTAACAAGCGAGTGTGTCCCACCACCATGCCAGGACGATCCGGCACTGCAGCCTCATGACTCGCATGCAGACCCGGCCAGGCGCTGGGGTAACTCCAGCGCGGCTCAGCCTTGAACATGCCGCCGATGCCATGAGGAGAGAACGGAGCGGTGGCATTCGTGGTGAGTGTCCACTCTTGAGTTTGCAGAGCTTGATTGCCGCCGCTCGAGGGTGGTGCGCCGCCTGCGGGACCGACCTTCTCGGCCTTCAGCTCATAGAGCGGCACACCATGTGTATCGAAGCCCTTCGGTGCAAATCTGGCCGTCATGTCCTCAAAGCGAGCGACGAGAAACGCGAGGTCACGTGTCACGGTCACGCCACGCGAGGGCGCCTTGATCATGCGCACTTCGTCAGGCTGCGGCTTGCCATCACCACTCGTGTCAGACCACGCGAAGGTCGCATGCTTGTCGGGTGGCGGATTATCCTCTTCAGGCTTCGTGCCTTGCGGCCATGCGGAGCGAAACTCCGGCCTGCGCAGCCATTCCCAGGCATGAGCACTGCCGAGCCCGGCCACAAGATGCACGACCTTGCCATCGTCGTGCCAGATGAAGGCCGCATTATCACCGCCCGTGGGATTGTGCGTGTAGCAGCTGGTGAAGTAGCGCTCACCCTTATGAGCGGAAGGATACAGCGGCGTGTCCGGTGAAAAGTGACCACCGTGGGCTTCGAGCAGAGGATCAGGACGCGCAAAGACGCGCTTCAGTTGATCCGCGCCCGTTTTCCAATCGAGTGCGAATTCGAGGCCTTTGTAGAAGAACCTCTTCTCATCCTGCGGATCAAGCACGCCACCTCCGCCATACTCGGTGGGACCGTAGAAAGTGTGGACCAGCTCACCGTGTCCATTCCACACGGACACACGACGCGGGAAGTTGTCAGACTCGACGACCCATACCCGACCTTGTGAATCTTGCGCGAGCCCGTTCGGATTGTTGATGTGCAGCGGGTCGTAGTCGCCAATCGCCGGAGCGCCAGCCTTGCCGATGCTGCGCAAAGACTTGCCGGTTCGGTCAAAGACCTTCACCTGATGTGATGTGCCGCGATCCGTGATGAAGATGTTGCCATTCGCACCGGTGGTGACATGCCGGGGATCTTCCAAGCCTGTGATCAGTGTTTCAGGCTTAGAGTCATAACTTGTCAGGCTGAGCAGGTTTGTTTCGCTGAGCACAAGCATTCTGCCGGAGGCATCAAAGGTCACACCACGTGGATTCTCCACAGGCAAACGGCCCGTGATACTGCCCGCTTTGGCATCGACAAAGATGAGTTCATTTTGGCGGATCATTGAGCAGACGATGATGCCATCACGCACGGCGATGCCCGCGAGCACATAGACCTTGTCGCCGCCATCAAAGCCTTCAAGCTCAGGAGGCTTCACACCATCACTAGGCTTCTTGATGCGTGGATCAGGCCCGAGCTGAACTTTGAAGATGGGCTTGTCTTCCAGCTTCTTCGTCTTCGCAGTGAGCCGCAGTTCGCCATCCCAAACAGAGCCGACGTAGCAAAGGTGATCGGCGATGTGTTGCTCACCTGAATCGACGGCGAGTGTCGGCGCGCCAGTCCATGTGCCGCCCACCCAATGCTGTCCGCCGATCTTCGTGCCATCTTCGCGCAGCCACTGCAGGCCGTGCCCGCCCTCTGCCACATACGCGCCCATGAAAACGAGCGGCTGGCCATCAGCGGTGCGCTTGCCTGACACGAAGGCCATGCTGGAGGGTGGCGTGTGGGTCGTCATCCAGCAGCCCGTGTTGTCAGCGGTAGGCCAGGCAGGTTTGCCGGCGCTGTAGATGCTAAACTCATAGTGCAGCTTCACGGGCTTGTGCCAGAGGCCGCGCACCTTGTAGCTGCCAGGTGCCACGGGCCGCGTGGGGATGTGATACACGCCATGGTTTGCGGCCTCGGGATCGCGGAGCAGATCATCACTGCCATCCCACCATGCGATGTTCTCACCCGCAGGGAAGGGCGCCTCGCTGACCAGGTTTCGCACACGATGATTCGTCATGTCTTCAATGACCAGCGTCACCAGTCCCGCCTCTGGCAAAGTGAACTTCACCGGGATCGGCGGTGGTTCCTCACTCGCCTTCGGCAGGACGATGCTGGTGAGCGCCGTATCTCCGAGCGGCACCAGCGCCATTAGCTCGCCTAACCAAACACGTCGCCCATCTTTGACTTTGGAATCAAGATGCGGGTGGGTGGATTTGACGCCGCTCGTCATGCGCAGCCGAAGGGCACGAGTGGTGACCGCACCGTCCAAAGGTATCCACTGTGGCCCGAGCGGCATGGGATACAGGGCTTCCAATCGCTCGCCCTTGCCCACACGCTTCCAGCTTGCATCGGGTGCCTCACGGATGCTTGCATCGTCTGCGCCCGTAAAGGCATCGATCTCGCAAGATTGGAATCCGGTCCAGAGCAGACAGACATCACGCATCGTCACGACTTTTGGCCAGGTCAGCGTTACGATCTCCGGATGCTCGGCCGAGACAGGCAAGGCAGCGCCGTTCTCACCATTGTCCCAGGACTGCCACAGGCGGTTGCTGGACTCGTCCACGACCTTCGCGGAGACGTCATCGCGTGCTCGCGACTGCACCAGAGCCTGCGGGGCCACATTGGCCATGCGTTCATCCGTCAGCCACATGCCATTGAGCACGCCTGTCATCTCACGATCGCCTGGCGCTGGCTGGTGGCTGAAGCGCAGTGCGCGAGTCTGCGTGCCAGATGGCAGCACCCAGAGGCCATAGTTTCCATCGAGCACCTCGGCGCGTGTTGGCGCGCCCTCGACCAATCGTTCGGCGGGCAGCCATTGTGAATCATCAGCCAGGTCGCCTGGATACGTTGCCTCCGCTTTCAGCACACTCAAAGTGCCACCGCCACTGACAAGCACGCTGCCCACCTTGACCGGCTGATTGAAAGCGATGCGCAGATGCCGCGCACCGCCTTCACGACCCGCACCAAACTTGGCCCCGCGCCAGTCGGGCTTGCCCTGCTCTGTCCACACCACGGACTTGGGCTCTTCAGCCATGGGCGTCTCGCTGCCTCCCACCCATTGAGCAAAGGCCGCCTTGTCGAGAAGCGCTGCTTCAATGGCAAAGTTAGTTCGCGGAATGAGCAGGCTTAGAGTTGTAAGTAGAGCGAGGGAGCGAATACGCATGCAGGTTGGCTCACTTAAAGGTGAGTGTGGTCTTGGGCAGCAGCGCTTGGATCTTCGTTTGTGCTTCCGCGCTGAACGGTTCCTTGGCTGGCACGAGGCGCATGGACTTGAGGAAAGCGAAGTCTTTGAGGACAGGAAGGCGCTCATCAGGGAACGGCACCTTGCCGAGTTCGAGATGTTCCAGCTGAGTGAGGCTGGCGACAGTCTTCAGTTCGGCATCGGTCAGCTTTGTCGCGTTGGTCAAGGTGAGCCGGCGCAGTGTGGCGATGCCTTTGATCAAGGGAATGCAGTCGACGGACTCAAAGCCCTCGCCGAGCTGCAATGACTCCAGCGGGAGCTTCGTGAGATGAACCAGGGCTTGTGGCGTTGCCTTCGAGGTGCCGAGTTCAAGGCCCTTGAGCTTGGTGAGCTTCGCGAGGTGCGGTGCGCCTGCATCCGTGAACTTCGCGTGAGCCAGGCTGATGCCTTCGAGGTTCGGCAGGTGATCGCAAAGCTCCTTCAGACCTTCATCATCAATGCTGCTGCCGCGATGGCTGACCTTGATGAGTTTGGTGAAGCCGTCGAACTTCGCATAAGCACGCCCGGTGATCTTGGTGCCGACAAAGGAGAAGGCTTCAAGGTTCTTGAGCCCGGCAAACTGTGCCATGCCCGCATCGGTCAGCGGACCGTTGTTGGTAAACTTCAGTGACTTGAGATTAGAGAGCTTCCCAAGCGGTGCGATCCATTCGTCGTTTACCTTCGTGGAGATGACATTCAGCGACTCCAGCGTGCTGATGTGCCCGAGATGCTCAAAGAACGCCGCGTCATACGGATCTTCCTTGCGATGATCATGCGGCCCGGCCCCTGGCACTGACAGATCCACAAGCTTTAAACTTTGCCCATCTTCCGTCTTCTCCACCTTCCCCTTGGCGCTCTCGACGGCGCGGATGACCGCCTCGACATGCGGATCGAGCGCGAAAGCAGAGACAACAAGGGATGAGAAGGCGGCAGCGAGTGCGAGTTTCATAGTTGGTTGGGGTAAATGGGTTTACTTCTTGAGCTGACCATCCCGCTGGAAGGTCTGCCAGTCAGCGGCATAGGCGGAGTTCAGCAGCCAGGAGGCAGTGGCCTTGTCACCAGCGAAAGCAGCGGAGGGAGAGATCGGCAGTGTTTGATAGCCACCCGCCTTTGCATCCCAGTTCTTGCCGAGGTATCCGCTCTCAGCATTCACCTCCGTGAGCTTCACAGAACCCTTGCTCGCATCAGCATCCGCAGGCACACGCGCGGCAAAGCTATGCCGCAGAAAGGAGAACACCAGCGGCCAGGTCTTGTCTCCCGGACCATGTCCCGTCTTCGGTTCCACCGCATAGTGCCACAGCGCGTTGTGCTTCTTCCGCATGGCCTCGATGACCCCCATGTTCTCCTCCTTGGAAGGCCGCGCGAAAAAGTCGTCAGCCTCACCAAAGATCACCATGCCAGGAATGCGCGCTGCCGCAGGCTGATACACCTGAAACGTCGTCCCCGGCCTCATCGAGATCCAGGCCCACACACGCGAGCCCTCCACTGCCGGATAGATCGCCGAGAAGCCCGTGCCATTTGAGTGCCCGTAAAGAAACAGCGGCGCATTCACCAGTTCCGGATGCTGCGAGCTTTGCGCAAACGCTTTCAACCGCTCATCCAGCAAACTGCGCGGCCAGAACCCTCGCTGCATCGGGTTCCCGACAAACTTGAAGAGCGCCAGCTTCAGCTCCCGGGCGATCTTCCGCAGCTCCACATGCTTGTACAGCCCCTCGCCACTGCCATGACCGGACATCACTACAATGCCACGCGCGGTGTCGATGCCATCCGGCATCCACAGGTCAAACTTCACCTCCTCCTTCTTGCCCTCGCCCTTCAGCTTCACCGCCTCGGCCCACTGCGCATCCGTGAGCTTCCAGTCCCAATGCTGTTCCACCGCCTGACCCGCCTTCGGCGTACCCCACTTCGCTTCATCGAGAATGATGTCCGTCCCCTGATGCTGCCCCTTCACCCCCGCATTCGCCCGCACCCACCCGATGCTATGACACTCCGGAAGCTGCAATGTCTCGCTGATCTCGATGTCAGCAGCCGTGGCGCTGCCTATGCTCAGCGAGATTGGCAGGAGAATTCGGATATGGCGGAAGAGCAAGTTGGTGATCATAGTGGCATTCATCTCGTTCAAATCAGTTCACTGACAGGCCCAAGACTGTCCACGAAGGTTTCGGCATTCACTTCCATCTTTTGCATCATGGTCAGCAGCACGTTGTTCAGGCGGGCGTTGCCGTCTTTCGGCTTGCCGCAGAGGCTGCGCCACTCATCATAGCTCAGCGTGTAGTCCTCTTTGAGATGCGGACGGTTGTAGTCGATGTGCTGGCCGTGCTTGAGGCCGAGTCCCTTGCCCCCAGCGAGCAGGATGGGCAGGTTGCTGTTGCAGTGGCTGTGGCCGTAGCTCATGCCGCTGCCAAACATGACCATCGTGCGGTCCAGCAGCGCTTCCTCGCCATCCTTGATGCCGCGAAGCTCATCCAGAAAATGCGCGAACTGCTGCATGATAAACTCATCGCTCTTCGCCAGACGATCGAGGATGAGTTGATCGCCATTGTGATGAGAAAGATTATGCCGTGCCTGGGTGATGCCGATCTCCGGAATGGCCAGGCCATTGCCCTCGCTGCCGTTCATGTAGGTCACCACGCGCGTCATGTCCGTGCGCAGTGCCAGCACAATGATGTCAAACATGGTTCGCCAGTATTCACCCGCCTGAGCCTTCGGCACATCCCGCTGGAAGGGCGCGGCCAGCTTGGGATCCACCTCAGGCTTCGGCACATCCAGCCAGGCATCCAGACGCTCCGCGCGTTGCTCCACATCCCGCACGGCATGCAGATACTCGTCCAGCTTGGTGCGGTCATCATTGCCGAGATCACGGCGGAGCGACTTCGCATCATCAAACACCGCATCCAGCACGCTGCGGCGCTTCGTGAGGCGTGCGCGTTGCGCAGCGACACCAACCGCCTCTTCGCCGAACAAACGATTGAAAATGGTTTTCGGGTTGTCCTCCGCAGGCAGCGGCACGCCATCGCGCGAGAAGGCCAGCGTGCTCGCGCCGAAGGGATGTCCTGTGCCCGCCGAGATGGACAGCTCCAGGGAGGAAAAGCGTGTCTGCTGTCCCACCACCTCCGCCATCAACTGATCACACGACACACTGTTCTCATACTTGCGCCCGCTTTGCGCATCGATCTTCGCGCCCGTGAGCCAGGTGTCCGCGCACACATGCGCCTGACCGAGTCCGTTTGGATGATGCAGGCCGCTGAAAACGGTAAAATCATCGCGATGCTTTGCCAGCGGCTGTAGGGAAGGGGACAGCTCATAGTCACGCCCCGAGTTCTTGCACTGCCAGGTCATGCCGTTCACCCCGTTTGGGATGTAGACAAACACACTGCGTCGTGGCTTGGAAGCTGCCGCGGCAGCCGCACGCACATGCAGCGGCATCATCGCATCCAGAAACGGCAGCGCCATGGTGGTGCCGAGACCCCGCAGGAAGTGACGGCGGTTGAGAAGCCAGCGTTGGGATTGGATGTTGGACATGATGAGTGCAGTTAGCGTTTCTGAAACAACGGTGATGTGACCAGGGCTTCGATCAAGGCAGGGAGGCGATAGTGATCCTTCTTCGAGTTCTCCGTGATGATTTTCAGTTCTTCACGATCCACGAAGGTCATGCCACGACGTAGCGCGTAGGTGGCGAGCTTTTCGGTGAAGGCGGTGGCGAATTTGTCCGTGTCGTCTTGCAGAAGGTGGCGCAGTTCCTGGCTGTCTTTGAAGGCGCGTCCATCGGGCAGCTTGCCACTTGGATCGAGGGCGGGATTGTCACCCGTGCCGTCCTTGATGGTTTCGACGAGGCGCCAGCGGCCGATGGCATCGTAGTTGTCAAAGGCGATGCCGAGGGGGTCGATCTTGTTGTGGCAGGCGGTGCAGTTCGGATCGGAGCGATGTTGCTCAAGCTTCTCGCGCACGGTGGTCTTCTTCGCCTTGGCATCGGGGGTGCTTAGCGCAGGCACATTCGCCGGCGGCGGAGGTGGCGGCTTGCCGATGATGGACTCCAGCATCCACACACCGCGATGCACCGGGCGATGCCGTGTGCCATCGGAAGTGAGGGAAAGGATGGATGCCTGGGTGAGCAGACCTCCACGATGATCTTCCGGCTTCAAAGACACACGCTGCACATGATCGCCAATGATGCCTGTCATGCCATAGTGCATGGCCAGACGCTCATTTACCATGGTCCAGTCAGAGTTCAGGAACTCGCTGATGCTGCCGTTGGTCTTCAAGACCTCGCGGAAGAAGCCCACGGTTTCCGCCACCATGCTTTGCTCGAGGTTCTCATCGTATTCAGGATACAATTCCTTGTCTGGTGGGAACATGCCGACCTTGCGCAGTTGCAACCACTGACGCGGGAAGCTTTCGGCAAAGGCAGCAGCCTTATCATCCTTCAGCATGCGACTGACCTCCGCTCGCAGCGTGGCACTTTCATGCAGCTTGCCATCGCGTGCGAGATCCATTAGCCGCTGATCCGGCATGCTGCTCCAGAGGAAGTAGGAGAGGCGTGAAGCGAGCTCATAATCACTGAGTCGCGCCTCAGATTGCTTGGCCTTGCCTTCTTCAAGATACAGAAAGCTCTTCGCGCACATCACGGCCACCAGCGAGCTTTTGACGGAGAGTTCAAAGCTGTCGCCGAGCTTCTGCGATTGCTCGAAAGGCTTCATCAAGGCTGTCAGCTCGCCTGGCTGCACCGGGCGACGCCAGGCGCGCTCGGCAAACTGTGCCACGATCTCTTTCGCATCCTTGCTGGCAAAGATGCGCTTGTGTGCACCTGTGGGCCAGGAGTCCACGATGGGGCCGTCCCAGTCGATGGAGTCAATGATCAGCGTGGGCTGGATGGGCTTGAAGTCATCGTCCGTGAGCTTGATCTGCCAGGGCACACGGCTCTTCATGGTGGTGAAGGCGTTCGGTGTGCCGCTGTGACGTGATCGACGTCCTTCCGGATTCGGCCCAGGCACGGAATTAATGACTCGGATGGGATACTTGCCCGCGATGAGATGCACACGCTTCTCGATGATGATGGGTTGGTCCTCGGGTGCATCCACATCCTGCTCGATCAGCGTCTCGTTGATGCTGGACATGTACATCTTCAGGCGCGGAGGCCGGCCGCCTTCCGGGCGCAGCCCGCTGAGCTTCACGCGCAGCAGGTAGTCACCCGTGGTCTTGATATCGACGTTCCAGGTGTCGGTTGTGTAGTTGTTAGGCACGATCTCAATGCGCACCTGATCGGCGATGCCACGCGCCTCATACTCCTCTTTGAAACCTTTCCAGCGCATGTCGTAAGGACCCCAGTGAATCACCTCACGCTTTGGCTCGGGACGGATGGACAAGGCCTCATCGAGGATGGCATCTGCGGCGGCGAGATACTTTTCCACATGCGCGGGTGACAGCGTGAGCACGGAGCCGATGCGCTCAAAGCCTTTCCAATCCGGGTCTTCGGGAAGGCCAGAAGGTGAGCTGACATCAAAGGTTACACCGAGCAGATCGCGGACGGTGTTTGCATACTCTTCGCGCGTGAGTTTATGAAAGCTTACACGATCACTGCCGGAGGACTGTTTCGCGGCTTCGGCTTCGTGAAGTTGGTCCGCGATCCAATCCGCCACCTTTGAGATCTCCTCGGGCTTCGGACGCGGCTCGTCATCCGGGGGCATGTCGCCGCTGTTGATGCGGTTCATAATCTCCTCCCAGTGCATCATGATCTTTGGCGACTTGAAGTTCACCACCAGATCATCCACACGCAGATCGCCCTTCTGCTTCTTCTCGCCATGGCAGTTCGTGCAGTGCTCGGCAAAGAAGGGTTTCACCAGCTTGTTCATGTCCGCTGCTGATCCCGGCGCGGCAGCCACAGCACCGTGAAAGGTGCCGAGCGTGAGTGCAGCTAGGGCAGGGATGCTGAGATAGGCAGGAAGGAAACGCATTGGACAACACAGACTAAGCCGTGCCGCGCCTCTTCCTATCAGGATCGATCCCCCGAGGATTCGGGGGAGGTGCCTGCCTCTCCTTTGTCTCACTTCGTCGAGATAACGGAATGAGAGGGATAATGCGCCCAAAGCCTGACTAGTCCCGTCGGCTTGAATCCAGAGATGGAGGCGCTGGTGTTCAAGATGACCTGACAAAGCTTTCCGGTCATCTTCACGGCATTCACTTTGGCTTCAATGACCTCTGCGGTGGCTTTGCGATCCACACCTGCCGGGGCGATGAAGGCCTTACCGCCAGCCTTGAGCTGCTTGATCACGATCTCACCTTCCTGGAAGAGCGTGAGGGTCACCTTGCCGTCCTTGGCTTCATCGATGTAACCCGGTGCTCCGTCCTGGCGCATGCGCTCTTCATGCACTGCTTTTTGTTCGGCTTGGAATTTCTGCAGGCTGGCATCATCCAGAAAGACCTCCCAGCACATCTGCACCTTGCCCTTGCCGATGCCGTGGGTCTTCGTGCGGATCTTGTCGCCGACATGGACGTCGCTGAATTTCGCGGGCTGACCATCCTTCCAGTAGCGTGTCTCGGCATCCGTGGAGATGAGGATGCCTTTCTCGCGGATGAAGCTCTTGTCGAAGTTTGCCTGCGTGCAAGTCAGCACGCCTTTCGAGGGATCGATGCTATCCACATAGAAGTACTCCTTGTGGCCGTTCATCATGTTCATCTGGTCCTGGATGTAGGTGAGCCAGACCCACTCGCCCTTCTCATTCTCATGCAGGCGGAAGATGGCACGCTCGCCGACTCGGAAGTCCTGCAGATCGCCATACGTCGCGTGATGCAGAAGCTCCGCATAAGGCATGACCGTGAAGCTCACGATCTCGTCAGTGCTCTCGCGACGGAACTTCCCCGTGCGTGTCACGGGATCGAGGCTGATCAGTTCTCCCCAGGGGCGCTGCATCTTGTCAAAAGGCACGATGACCTTCCCCGGCGTGATCTTGAGCACGGGCTTGGCAGGCGGGGCATCCGCGGCAAAGCCGAAAGCGGTGAGTGTGAGAAGGGTTGCGTAAAGAGGGCGGAGTATCAGCACCCTCTCCTTACGGCCCTTTGCCACGGCTTCTGCACCTCCCCCCGAATCTTCGGGGGCTGCTTG
>NZ_BKAG01000009.1 GCF_007992435.1 Prosthecobacter gellanilyticus
CACAGAATCTGGAGAGAGCACAAGGGAAGCGGACAATAGTGTCCGCACTCCCTCCCCAAGCATCTCCCGATGTTTCACACTGGCAGCCTGGCCACCCATGATGCATATTTGACCCATGCTGGATCAACCCGATGCCATCGCTGCAGCCACGCGTGCGCTTCTCGCGGCACGGGAGAAGCCGGATCGCTGGCATGTGATGCATCAGAGGTGGGAGCAACTGCTCTTCCTGCACTGGCGCTGGGATCCGGAGGAGATCCAGCGCACGCTGCCCACCGGTTTGAAAGTGGATACCTTTGATGGCTCGGCCTGGCTGGCCGTGGTGCCGTTCTTCATGCGGGGCATCCGGCCGAGGTTCTTTCCCTCCCTGCCGCGCATCAGCAATTTCCTGGAGATGAATGTGCGCACTTATGTGCGGGATGAGCAGGGCCGCCACGGTGTGTGGTTCTACTCCCTGGACTGCAATCTGCCTCTGGCGGTGTGGACGGCGCGCACCTTCTTTCATCTGCCGTATCAGCATGCGGGCATGTCATCTACCCACACGGATGATGGTGTGCACTACACCTCTCAGCGGGAAGGCACGGATGCTTCCGATACTTTTCGTTATCTCCTGGAGCCGCCCCATGGTCATGCTGAACCCGGGACGCTGGAGTTCTTTCTCCTGGAGCGCTACCTGCTCTTCGCCTCCTCACCACGCGGGCTGCTTTGCGGCCAGGTGCATCACGCTCCGTATCCCATGGCAAAAGCCAAGGTGGAGAGCTGGGAGGCCACACCACTGACGTTGGCGGGGTTCAAACATCCGCAGCGTCCGCCTGATCACATCATTGGTTCGCCGGGCGTAAATGTGCGGATCTACCCGCTCACGGCATAGCTTAAGTAGTGGGGGCATTCCTGCCCCCTCAGACGGACGAAGAATCGCCCGAGTACGTCAGTGCGCGGGCGCCACCGCCGCTGCGGGGGCCGCGCCGCCACGAAACAGCGGCAGGGATTTGTTCACGGACTGATACACGCCCCAGCCCAGCGGCAGGGCGACCCAGATCCAGGCGATGAAAAGACGGATGTTGTTCATGGCAAATCTGGTTAGGTTAAGCTTTGGAGGTCTCCGGCAGGTGATGCTTCGCATTCACCGGATGCACCAGCAGGTTGGCAATCAGGCCCACGATCAGAAGTCCGACCATGAGATGGAAGATGGAGTTGTAGGCCTGCTCAGGCGCCATGGTTTTCTTGTTCGCCACGGAGAGCCGGTCCACCAGCTGCGGTCCGATGATTGCGGCCATGGACCACGCCGTGATCAGACGACCATGAATCGCCCCCACCTGATAACTGCCGAATAGGTCACGCAGGTACGCCGGAATGGTGGCAAACCCGCCGCCATACATCGTCAGGATCAGCCCAGTGGCGATGACGAAGAGCGTCACGCTGCCCTGTCCCTGGGTCCACGGCACGCTGGCATACAGCACCGCGCCGAGGATGAAGTAGATGCAGTAGATGCCCTTTCTGCCGATGATATCGGACATGGAGGACCAGAAGAAACGGCCGCCCAGATTGCAAAGTGAAAGCAGCCCCACATAGCCAGCGGCCGCTGCTGGCGTGACCTTGAACATGTCCTGAATCATGGGCGATGCCTGGCCGAGGATGCCGATGCCGGCGCTCACGTTCATGCACAGCACCACCCAGAGCATCCAGAACTGCGGGGTCTTCCACGCCGTGTCCACTGACACACTGGCCGTGGTCACCAGCCTCGCCGTTGTTTCCTTCGGCACCCAGCCCTCCGGCTTCCAGTTCGCCGCAGGCACACGGATGATGAAGGCCCCGAAGACCATCGACACCGCATACAGCCCGGCCATGACCAGCATCGCCTCATGGGCACCCACGGAGGTCGACGAGGCAAAACGCTTCATCAGCTCTTCCGCCAACGGGCCGCCAATCAGCGCGCCGCCGCCGAAACCCATGATCGCCATCCCCGTGGCCATGCCAGGACGATCCGGAAACCACTTCATGAGGGTGGAGACGGGCGAGATGTAGCCCAGCCCGAGCCCGACGCCGCCGATCAAGCCGTAGCCCGCATAGAGCAGGTAGAGATTGTGCGTCTTCACCGCGATGGAGGACAGGATCAGACCGCTGCAAAAGCACACCATGCTGGCCAGCATGGTCTTCCGCGGGCCGCTCTTCTCCACCCATTTCCCAAACACCGCCGCCGAGAGGCCCAGCAGTGCCAGGGCGATGGAGTATGCCACACCCACATCCGCCTCCGTCCAGTCACCCGCCACGGGGGCCGTGATGCCCAGGACCTTGGCCAGGGGCTTCTTGAAGACGCTGAACCCATACACCTGACCGATGCACATATGCACAGCGATGGCGGCGGGAGGGACCAGCCAGCGGTTGAATCCAGGGGGCGCGACGGTGGCTTCTCGGGAAAGGGAGATCATGATGGTCGGGAGGCCGCTTTTTTAGCGGAAAGCCTTGTTTCAACGCAAAACATTCCGCTGGCTGTCTGCTTTTCAGCAAACCAGCGGCGGGATTGTCTGGTTTTTCCGCCGGGAACACCCCCTTTTTATGACTGCGGTGTAACCTTTCCGGGCTTGCACAGGCCGGAAAATTGGGAACTCTCCGGCTCGTCGACAGCCGTAATCCCCCACCCATGATCTTCGACCTCAGCGAGCAGTTCCGCACTCCGATCCAGCGCACCCTTTATCGTGCCTTTGGACCGCTGGTGGAGCGCGCGCTCGGGCTGCGAAATTTGGACAACCACTATCAAGCCGGGCAAAGGCATTACCACAGTCTGCCGCCTGAAGAGCAGACCTGTGGAGCCTTCTTTGACGGCGTGGTCAGTTCCGTGGGTGCCCGATGCGAGGTGAATGAACCCGGCGGCTTCGAGTTCCCGAAGACTGGTCCCCTGGTCATCATTGCCAATCATCCCTTTGGCATCCTGGATCCCTGCCTGCTGGCCCAGTATGTGGGCAAGCACCGCCGTGATCTGAAGGTCATGACCAATTCCCTCCTGGGTGCCATGCCAGAGGTCAGCGAGCACGCCATCCTGGTGAACCCTTTCGGCGGCAAAGAAGCCGTGAAGGAGAATCTGGCCGGGATGAAGGCGGCCCTCATCCATCTCAAAAAAGGCGGTGCCCTGCTCATTTTCCCCTCGGGAGAGGTCGCGGCCTACAAGCCGGGGAAGGGGATCGAGGAGGCACCCTGGACTTCGCATGTCGGTTCCTTGGTCCGCCGCACTCAATCCTCCGTGCTACCTGTCTTTTTCCCGGGTTCGAACAGCACCCTCTTCCAGGCGGCGGGCGTCTTGCATCCACGTTTGCGCACCGGGCTGCTTTTACGTGAGTTCAACCGCCAGAATGGCAGCGATGTGGAGATGATCGTGGGTTCCACCATCCCCTTCGGCAAGCTGCGCAAGTTCGAGGATGACGAGGCTCTCACGAAGTATCTGCGCCTGCACACCCTTGTTCTCGAAGAGCGCCACCGCATCGCCCAGGAGGCCGAGGGAAATGCCACCCCTGAGGAGACCGTGGCCCTGATGCGTGCTGCCAGTCAAAAAGAGCGCATCGTCCGCGAGGTGGAGGCCCTCCGCGCCCGTGGCAAGTGCCTCGTCGGTCAGGGTGGACTCAGCGTCTTCACAGCTCATTCCCACGAGATTCCGGACACGCTTCAGGAGATCGGCCGCCTGCGTGAAGTAACCTTCCGTCAGGTCGGTGAAGGTACCGGACAGGACATCGACCTCGACAAGTTCGACCGCTACTACGAGCACCTCTTCCTCTGGGACGAGGCCAGGCTCTGCATCGCCGGTGCCTATCGCCTAGGCCGTGCGGACATCATCCTGCGTGAGTACGGTCCCAAGGGGCTCTACACGAACACGCTCTTCCGTTTCGAAAAACCCTTCCTCGCCAACCTTGAGACGGCGGTGGAGATGGGGCGCAGCTTCATCACCAAAGACTACCAGAGGAATCTCTCCTCGCTGCCTCTCCTGTGGAAGGGCATCGCCCATTGGATCGCCCGGAATCCGGGTTACAAGAAGCTTTTCGGTCCTGTCAGCATCAGCAAGGACTACGACAAGCTGAGCCGCAAATTCATCGTCGAGTTCCTCCAGGAGAACTGCCTGCATGAGAACCTGGCCAGTTTCGTGAAACCGCGGAATCCCTTCCGCTACCTTCGCGGTCGCAAGCTGATGCGTGAGTTCATCAGTGCCGAGCTTCAGGACGTGGATGACTGCTCCGCCCTCATCTCCAGCTTGGAGACGGATGGCAAAGGCATTCCCGTGCTGCTGAAGCATTACCTGCGTCTGAACGGCACCATCCTCAGCTTCAATGTCGACAAGGAGTTCTCCTCGGTCGTCGATGGCCTCATCCTTGTGGACCTCACGGAGACAGAGCCAAAGTTGCTCGCCAAATACATGGGCGAGGAAAAGTGCCAGGCCTACCTTGCCCGTCATCGGGAAGCATCGGCACCGGCACCTGCGGCCCAGTAAGGAAGGGCGCGCGCGATGTGGAAAGGCTTTTGCAAGACGGCCCAAGCTGCGTTTGATTGAGCCCTCCTGTCCCGATGCCCCTTCCTCGAGCCATCCGCCATCGTTTCTTCTGCCTCCCCGCAGGCTGGGTGGCATTGATGCTCGTCTCTCCGCTGATCCAGGCGCAGGACGCGGCCAAAATGCGGGCGGACTTTTTGAAGCTCATCCTCTCCGACTCCCAGATGCTCACGGACCAGTATGAGCGTGCGCTAGCGAAGCTGGAGAGTGACCTCGCCGCAGATGCTGACTACGAGCAGGCCCAGCTGGTGCAGCGGCGGCGTGAGGAACTGCGCGCCATCTACCCCGGCGGCACGACTCTGACCAGCCCCGCCATCCCACTGGCACCGGAGCGTGCCCGTCTTGTCGGGACAGCGGAAGCTCGTGGTGACACCCTGACGAACTGGCGCACTGCCACCAGCCAGGCGGAGTGGGCTGCCGTGCATGTCACACCGGGCTCCTATTACCTGGAGCTGGAGGCCAGCATGAGCGCGCTGCCTTCCACTGCCGGACGCATGGTGCCCCAGGAGAAGGCCACCTTTGCCTTTTATGAGGTCTCGCTTCTGCCGGGCGCCCAGGAGAACCGCCGCTCGTTCGACATCATGCCGGGGAAGGACGAAACCTATGCCCCGCTGCGCATCGGGCCGCTGAACTTCAGCCGTGATGCTGTCACGCTGCGTCTGGCTCCTGCCATGGGCTATCCGGCAAACGCCATCTCTCTGCGGCAGTTCCGTCTGGTGCCAGCCGTCGTCGACGTGGTGCAAACAGCGGCTTCCTTGCCTGAAGGAGATGCCCTGGCGGCCACGCGTGAGCTGCTTCAGCGTGAGCTGGTGAAGGTGCAAAAGCCGGTGCTCACCGCTTACAAGGAGTCTCTGAAGACACTGCCGTCGACCACGCCGGAGATGAAGGAAGCCGTGGAGGCGGAGACGAAGCGCCTCACCCAGCTCGAGAACTACGCCAGCACACCTTCCATCATCCTCGAACGCATGATCCGCCAGCTCGGAGGCGTGGCAGGCTTTGAGGACATCGATGGTGCGAGATACCTTTCCACCGTCACGTCCACGGGTGATCGTTTCACCGTGGAGCATGATGGCAGGCAGATCGCTATCCGGCTCATGTGGGTCAGCTGCGCTCCTCCAGATGAGAAGAGCATGGCCCGGAAAAACTTTGCGGACCACTTCGACATCGAGATGGACAATGTGGGGCGTCTTTCCCGCACCGCGCGCGAGTTCACGCTCGGTTATCTGGATGGCAAGTCGCTCCGCCTCCTGCTGCGGCCCATGAAGGACAAGGACGGCTTTCAGCCCGCGCTCGTCTTCCTGCC
The DNA here is from genome assembly GCF_007992435.1 of Prosthecobacter gellanilyticus. Lineage (GTDB taxonomy): Bacteria > Verrucomicrobiota > Verrucomicrobiia > Verrucomicrobiales > Verrucomicrobiaceae > Prosthecobacter > Prosthecobacter gellanilyticus. The sequence goes on from NZ_BKAG01000009.1 coordinate 5,832, forward strand.
GGAAGTGGGGCTGTATCAAAACGTGCTTGTCGACCAGGGCCTCGCCGCAGTGGAGCCTTTCCCGAAGAATGCTCGCGCCGGCCTCATGGAGCGCGGCCTTTACACGACCGTGCTGGAGCATGAGGCTGGTGCCAAGCGTCTGAAAAACGGTGCCTGGGCTCTTTCTGAGGAGGACAAGAAATGAAGACCTCACGGCTGCTTCTCACCGTCTTCGGAATTTCGAACGCCTGCCTTGTGCATGCCCAGACTCCCGTGCCTGCTCCGGCGCCGGTTCCCGCTGCGGCTCCTGTTTCAACAGCGCCGGTCTCCACCGGCTCTCCAGCCGTGGATGCCAGCAGTCCTGATTCCCGTCTGCGCCAGCTGGAGACGATCTACCAGCAGCAGCTCCGCTCGCGTCACATTCCTTTGTTAGGCAAGCATCTCACAGAACTCCAGCAGGCGGGCCGTGGGGCTCCCACTCCGGCTTTGCAGGCGGAGATCGTGCGTGTGCAGTCAGTGATCACGGCGGGCGGTGTGGTGGATCTCACTGCCGCCGCACGTGAACTGAATCCCGCCGTTCCCGCTCCGGCCCTGCCGCCCATGCCTGACCGTCCCCGGCGCATGACCCTCATGCTCACACCCTCGCTGGCGCAGAGCATCATGCCCGTCCCGGAAAGCAGCGCCAGTCCTGTGGGCGCATCCATCGGTCAACTGACCTGGAAGCTCGATGCCCTGCCTGCGGGCGAGTATGACCTGGTGCTGCACTACGCCAGCGTGCTTGCAGATGCCGAGGTGCCTGTCTCTGTCGAACTCGCCGGACAGAAGCTCACCCAGACGCTGGATGCCGCCAAGGCCACGAAGGACGGCAAAAACTTCCGCCTCCTCCGCCTCGGCCAGATCAAGCTGGATCAAGACGCCTCCGGTTCATCTCTCGTCCTCACCGCAGGCACCGCCGACAAGCCTTCGCTCATCGTGCGGAACCTTGTGATCTCCCGCGCCACGAAGAAGCCGGTGGATAACTAAAAGGAGGGAGGAGGAGCTCGCCTCTTCCGTCCCTCTCGGACTTTGATCCGCATGAAGCGTGAGCTGCTCCAACGCATGACTAAAGCCAATGCCGCTAAGCAATATGGGATGGCAGTAATCTTATGCTTTGAGGGCCAAGGGCCTGAGACTCCTCAGCCCAGGCCAACGGCCTGGGATTCAGGACGTTTCGCGCCCGCCAATGAACCAGAGCGCCGAAGGTGCGACACTCGCCTCCTCGCGTCCATTTGCCGCTGCAATGTCCGGCGTCGAGTGCCGGCCATACAGGCCTCGGGGGCGGGTAACCCGACGTTGTCTGGCGCGTTTCCCAGGCCGTTGGCCTGGGCTGAGGAGTGCCGCCTCTTCGAGGCTCCAAACTCGTGATTGCTTTACGGCATTATGGCTGAAGCCATGCGCTATTTCCTTCCGCCTCTCCGAGGCTTTAGATCCTGTGATCAAGGCAGCTTGTTCAGCGTATACGCACAGAGACGGTGCCACAGCGCCTGCTTGCCATCCTTCGTGCTCACCTCCGGCAGCTCAAACTCGTGCACATAACCTTCACGGCGCTTGTCTGCCTTCACGGTGAGGCTCAGACCATCGTCGGAAAGCGTCCACTCACTCAACTCGATCGGCTGCGGATCAATCTCCGGACTGCCATACTTTGCCGTGTGCAGATACGTATAGCTCTGCGCCTTCGTCTGCGACCAGTCGGCACCCTTCACCGGATGCGTGAAGGTGAAGCGGAAGCCGTCTTTAAGCGCCTCCAGCTTCTGGATCTCAAGCGGCACCTTGCCCGTGGGCACAAGACGCTGCAGGCCATACGGCTTGCTGCCATAGCTGTTCCATCCGCGGTTGCTCTGACCCACGATCATGGAGCCATCATCCAGGAAGTTCAGCGTCAGCACCGCGCTTTGCATCCCGCTCACAAACGGGAAGCAGGCCCCTTGATACTCGCCACCGACCTTTTCCAGGAACACACGGTTCACCCCGGACAGTACGAACTCCCCAACAAACATTTGTTTCTCAAACGGACCGAACTTGCCGTCCGTGAGATCACAGCGCAGGCCTGTGGTGCTCTGGCCAAATTTCACATAGGGCAGCCACACCGCAGGCAGGCAATAGCCCGGCACTTTCGTCACGGCCTCTGCCACGGTGATGCCATCCAGAATCTTTGCCGGCGGCTTCACGGGTGAATCAGGACGCTTCGCATCTTCCAGCGCTTCTGCATGACCAAAGTAAGCACCCTGGCGGATGTGCATGATCGGGCTCGTCGGAGTCCAGTTGCCCTGCTGGTCCGTGCCAAAGATATCACCCTCGGCATTCAAACCGATGCCACAAGGACTGCGGAAACCGGCCGCGAAACCCGTGGCGGTCGTGGTGCCCTTTTTTGTGATGACACTCCAGCCACGCCACAAAGTATGTTTGGCCTCATCACCCGCACCATCCCACTTCTTGCCCATGGAGCAGTTCAGTGTGTTGTGCATGTTGCCCTCGCGATCAAAAACGGGCCCATACGCATACTCATGATAGGCGCCTGAAACGCCCCAGCCCTTGCTCGCGGCAAAGTATTCATCAGCCACGCCGTCCTTGTCGGTATCGCGCAGACGGGTCACCTCGCCACGCTGCGTCACGTAGATATCACCTTCATGATACGCGAGGCCGAGGATCTCATGCATGCCACTGGCAAAGAGCTTGTAACCCAGGTTAGCCGCGGTGGGCGGTTCGGCGGTTGGATGCTCAATGATCCACACCTCACCCTTGCGGATGGAAACGGCCAGCTTGCCACCGGGCAGCACGGCCAGACCACTCGCCTCCATGTTCACGCCCGCAGGCGTCTCAAGCGTGACTGTGCGGTAGTATTCACCTTGATCCTGCTCCTGCGCGAAGAGCGCGGAAGCACTGAGAACCGTGAACAGGGAACTGAGAACTGTCTTTACCATTGGATCTCCTCCTTCGTCGTCTTGCCGTTGATGGTCACGCTATGCTCAAAGCCTTTGCCGGAGGGCTTCAGGGTGTCTTCCACGTTTTTGCCATCGAGGGTGTAAAGCATCGTCGGCACGCCTTCCTTGCTCAGGCGATAGCCGCTGAACTCACGCTTGCCGGTGCTGGCAGGCATCTCCTTCACGTCTTTGCCGAGCGGCTTGATGGGTAGCATCTCGCGGCTCTGCCAGTTGCTCATCGCATCCAGGAAGCGGCCCTTCCAAAGGGTGGTCCAGCGTGCCTGCACGGAGTCAAACACCGCATTCACACCTTCCGGGAAGCCCACGGCGATGGCGTGGGTGCCGGCACCTTCGATGAAACTGCGGAAGATGACCGGCTTGCCATCCTTCGCGGGTTTCAACTCGAAGTCCTCGGTCGAGATCAGACCATCTGGCAGAGGCTGTCCCTGGATTTCTTTGAGGTAGGTCCAGATGGACTCCACGTCCTTGTCTGCGGATTTCCGGCCCATGAACATGGGCGGCATCATCGTGCCCGGCTGGGTGGCCTGCGGATTGAGCAGCAGTTCTTTGAAGTACTCCGGCTGAAGTCGGTCGATGGTATTGGTTAGGCGGATCACTGGTGGCCCGAGGGACTTGCGATCCTTCAAGCCATGGCAGCCCACGCAGGCCAGCCCGGTCATGCCGATCAGCTTGCGCCCGGCTTCCGCGCGATGATGTTTCGCCAGTCCGCTGACATCGATCTCAATCGGCTTCTCACGCTTGTCAGCCTCGGGCAGCAAGCTCACCAGCATCTCCGTCTGCTTCCGGCCAAAGTTCGGCATGCGTGTGTTCATGTAGGGACGCACGCTGCCACCTTCGCCGAACAAGATTTTCTCCAACCAGCCACGCGTCAGCTTGCGGCCTGTGTTGTCCAGCCGTGGAGGTAGATGCGCCAGTTCGCCAAGGGATTCAGCGCTGCCGTCATTGCTGGTGAAATACTGCGCGCGTGGATCTTCAGGCCCGCCTTTGCCATCGCGATCATGGCAGGCGTAGCAGTTCAGCCTCGTCATCTGCCAGTCCACCTTCTGCTGCGCGGTGAACTGAGGTGCCTCGCCTTTCTTGATGGCTGCGATCGCCAGCTTCAGCGCACGCTTCTGCAGATCATTCAGGTCAAAGCGTGGCGTGCCGGTCTTCTGCTTGGCGGAAAGACATCCGTTCGCGGTGTTAAGTGAAGCCAGCTCTTTGCTCACCTTCGAGACCGCTTTCCGGTCCGCTGTGTGGCAGTTGGAGCAGCCCATGCTCAAAAAGAGCTCACGACCTTTTTCCACACCTTGCGATTTGATCTTCAGCGCCTTGCGCTCGCTGGCTGGAGCCTGCTGACGGCCCACGTGCAGATACGCGGCGATGTCTGCCGCCTCCTGATCCGTGAGATGCAGGTCTGGCATCCTTCCGGAGGGGCGGTGAGCCAATGGATCCTTTAGGAAATACGCCAGCGAGTTCACATCATACACATCCGCGAAAGCAATGGGCACCGAAGCGTTGCCAGGCTTCTCGACCTCCATGCTCGCGGGCACTTTCTCCGGACGGAAATCCGTGCCAGGTTCATGACAGGCCACGCAGCCGATCTTGTGATACAGCTCCTTGCCATGCGCGCCATCACCCGCAGGCATCTGCGGCTTGTCCTGCTTCAGGGAGCTCAGGTATTCCGTCAGTGCCTCCACCTTCTCTGCATCACCTTCCTCACCGGCGAAGAGCCCCGGCATCTGAGTGCCCTTCTTCAAAAATTGCGGGCTGCGGATGAAGAGCCAGAGCTGGTCGGCGTCCAGTCGTGAACCCACACCGCTGAGGATCGGCCCATCTTTCGGCGCGAGCCTTTCACTCCACGCTTCAGGCGCCTTATGACACTGCGTGCAGTTCAGTTCTGCCAGCAGCAGATAGCCACCTTCCGTTACATGCTCGTCCGGATCTTCGGGCAGATTGAACTGGTCGAAGTTGAAGACGTAGGCGTGATTGATTGGCTCGGCCTGAAGCGGATGAGCGTGCGCTGGCGGAGCGATGAGTGAAAGCAAGGCAAAGGGCAGCGCGCAATGACGAAGCACGAATGACGAATGACGAAGAAATGACGAAGCGCGAAGAGCGAAGGGCATGATGGATTCGGATTTCGGGCTTTGGATTTCTTTCGTCATTCGGATTTAGTCATTCGTCATTGGGCACGTTGAGCCTCAAAGGCCCATTTTGGCGCGTTCAGCGTCCAGCGCCTTGATCCACGGTCCAATGAAGTGTCCGCTGTCATGATACGTGCGGCCGGAGTACATGTGCTGGTCGATCACGCAGGGCTCGTTCACATAGATGCCTCCGCAGATCTCGAGGTCGAACTTGCACTTCGCCACCGTGGCCATGCGCAGGCCTTTCACGATGTCCGCACGCGCCGGGATCTCCACGCCGTGGCACACGCTGGCGCAGGGCTTCTTGTTTTCCCAGAACCACTTGGCGATGCGGATCAGGTCCTGGTCTTCGCGGATGTATTCAGGAGCACGGCCGCCGCTGTAAAAGATGCCCACGTATTCCTCGGGATTGATGTCCTTGAAGGCGATGTCCGCGTCGATGCTGTAGCCTTCCCACTCCTTGGTGATGGTCCAGCCGGGCTTCACCTCATGCAGCACCATCTGGTACTTCCGCTTTTCCGGCGCGGCCACGACAGGCTTGTAACCGCCTTCGATGAGGCGGAAGAAAGGGTAGAGGGTATCCACGGTTTCCGTGGCATCTCCGACGACGACGAGGACTTTGGCTTCTGGCATGGGTAAGGTGGGGTTGGGTGTCAGCGCATGGGAATACGGGGTGAAAAGCCGCCTGTCATTCAGACTTTGCGGCAGTCGCTTTCAGAATCTGCGTAAGCGCTGAGGTCGCAAAGGCCGGAGTCGCGCGCAGCAAAGTGGTCCTCTCGCTCTGCCTTCACTGCTCCTCCAGACTAGTTGTATCGTAAACAGCGCTCCCCAGCCTCTTTCCATGCTGAGTTCGATTCGGGATCGACCGACTGCTCTATCACAGGCCATTGGAGGTCAAAGATTCTGTCCGTTTCACACTTGCTGGCGGGATAAATAAAGAAGGTCTTGTTTTTCTCAATCAAACCAAGTGTTAGCAGGACGCCGGACCGACTTCCGAAAGGGCTTTGTGAGAGCGATTTTTCCTGAGTTAGTAGGCTCGACAGCTCATCGACAATTTGTTGGACATCAGCACTTCCATCCAGCGGGATAAGGGCGAACAGCCTGTGGTTTGTTCCGGGTTCAAACGACAGCAGGATTCCAATGTAGTCACCCTTGTTCGTTTCCAGCACCCCGGAAACGAACCCGTCATACCATTCGATGATGGAAATCTCTTTGATGGCCAAGGTGTCGTTCATGGTGACTGATTGGATGGTTTTGAGGCTGGGACAACACGCTGTTACAAGATCTGGGCAGAAAGCGGGAGGTAGCATTCGCGCGAGGCAAAGTAGTCCTCTCGCTCCGTCGAGAGGACGGGGGAGTCGGAAGACAGAAGAGATTCGCGAAGTTCGCTAGGTCGTTTCTGAGTTCGCGAGTACACCGCACATCTCATGGAGTGAGATGGCTACTTTGCTGCCGCGACTTCAGCATCGCTTGAGCATTGACGCTCTCTCAAAGATTTCTCACCATTGCCTCTTCATGTCCGAAGAAGCCATCCCGCTCACCGCCGACCTCGCCGCTCCCGTGGCGATTGAATCGCGCTGGCGGAGATTCGAGTCCTGGCTCGAAAGAGCAGGGGAGAACTATCGCCTCACCCGCTTCGTGCTGCTGCGCTTCACAGGTCTGGTGTGGTTTGCGGCTTTCCTGTCAGCGGCGCAGCAGTTCATCCCGCTGGTGGGGCATGAGGGTCTTCTGCCTGCCGACCTCTGGATCACGAAAGTCGCCGAGCACTTTGGTTCTCCTTCCGCAGCGTTCTGGGAGATGCCCTCACTCTTCTGGTTCCGCTGTGACGATGCCATGATCATGGCGGTGACCTGGACCGGCGTGGTCATCTCAGCGCTGGTCATGTGCGGCTTTGCAAACAGCCTCATGATGCTGGCTCTGTGGGCACTCTACATGTCCCTGCTGCCCATCGGCCAGGAGTGGTTCAGTTATGGCTGGGACATTCAGATTCTCGAAACCGGCTTCCTCGGAGCCTTGCTCTGTCCCATACTCGATCCACGGCCCTTTCCTCGCCGTGCGCCACCGGTAGTGATCATCTGGCTTTATCGATGGCTGATTTTCCGCATCATGCTCGGCGCGGGTTTGATCAAGATCCGTGGCGACGCGTGCTGGCGAGATCTCACCGCCCTCTACTATCACTACGAAACGCAGCCCATACCCAATCCGCTGAGCCGCTGGCTGCACTTCGCACCGAAGTGGTTTCATCAGGCGGGTGTGCTCTCGAACCACTTCGTCGAGCTCGTCGTGCCCTGGTTCAGCTTCTACGGACGCTGGGCGCGGCACATCGCCGGTGTGCTCATGATCGGCTTCATGGTGACCCTCATCATCACGGGCAATCTCTCCTTCCTCAACTGGCTCACCATCATCCCGGCACTCGCTTGTCTGGATGACAGCTTCTGGAGGAAAGTACTGCCACGTCGTCTAGTTGCATGGTCAGACAAGGCAGTTTCACGTGAGGGCAAACGCCGTTCACGCACGCAGCTCGCCATCACGCTTCTCTACGCAGGCGTGGTGCTGTGGCTCAGCGCTGAGCCCGTGAAGAATCTCTTCTTCGCCGAGCAGCAGGCGATGAACAGCTCCTTTGACAAGCTGCACCTTGTGAACACCTACGGTGCCTTTGGCAGCATTGATCGAGAGCGCTACGAACTCGTTTTCGAAGGAACCACGGACAACGTGCCCGGCATGTTTTCGGAATGGAAGGAGTATGAGTTCAAGGCCAAGCCCACGGATCCGATGCGGCGGCCGGTGATCATCACGCCTTATCATTACCGGCTCGACTGGGCCGCATGGTTCCCGTGGTCCAGATTGCCGGGCCGCAATCAATGGGTGCCCCACTTCCTCTGGAAGCTCCTCCACAATGATCCCGGCACCCTCAGTCTAATTGAGCGCAATCCATTCCCGGATGAGCCACCGCGCTGGATCCGCGTGAGTGTCTATCGCTACCATTTTGCCGAGCCTGGCAATGCCGAGGGCGCCTGGTGGACTCGCGAGAACGTGGGCTTGCATATCAAGCCGCTGTCCAAAGACTCTCGTCAGCTCACGGAGATCATGCAAAGCTCAGGCTGGCTACGTGACTAACCTTTTCGTATTGATGAATCACGATGCGTTGATACGTTGGCGATGCTTTGCAGTCTCTCCTCAAGTCCCTCAGCCTCATCGCCGACCCCACACGGGTGAGGTTGCTGCTGCTCCTCAAACGAGAGGAGCTCAGCGTGGCCGAGCTTCAGGAGATTCTCTCCCTGCCGCAGTCCAACATCTCCGCCCAGCTTGGCAAGCTCAAGACCGCGGGTCTTGTGAGTGACCGCCGCTCCGGCAAGAACCGCCTGTATCAGCTGGAGCAGCCCTCCGCGCGTGCTGCCGAGTCCTGGGAACATTTCATGGCCTTGCTGGAATCCGCAGGCGACGAACTGCGTGAGGTCAAACAGGACAGCCACGCGCTGAAAGTGGTGCTGCAGAAGCGCGAGCGCACCGCCCAGGCTTACTTTGATGCGCTGGCAGGCAAGTTTGGCCGTCATTACATACCGGGCCGTTCCTGGAAAGGTCTCGGTGAGGTGCTGCTGAAGCTGCTTCCGCCTCTTGTGATTGCGGATCTGGGGGCTGGTGAAGGCACGCTCTCGCAGTTGCTGGCCCAGCGAGCGAAGAAGGTCATCGCCGTCGACAACAGCGAGAACATGGTGACCTACGGTTCAGGTCTGGCGAAGCAGCACGGCTTCACCAATCTCGAGTTTCGTCTCGGTGACCTGGAAAATCCGCCCATCGATGCTGGAAGCGTGGACCTTGTGATCTTGAGCCAGGCGCTGCATCACGCGCAGAGACCCGCGCAGGCCATCCGTGCGGCCTTCACTCTCCTCAAGCCCGGCGGCCGTATCGTGGTGCTGGAGCTGCTGAAGCATCAGTTTGAAAAGGCCCGCGATCTTTATGCGGATCTTTGGTTAGGCTTCGCCGAGGCCGAGCTGCATGAGATGCTCTCAGATGCCGGGTTCAAGCACATCGAGACCAGCATCGTCCACCGCGAATCCCGCAGCCCGCACTTCCAGACCGTGCTGGCCATGGCGGACCGCGTGTGACTCGTCCGTTGTTCACGCTTCAGCGTGTGCAATGAGCTTCCAATCACACGCTGAAGCGTGAACAACATACTTGAGGCCACACCTGCTGTTGCTACTCGGTGCCCAAGCGCAAAAAAGCTCCGGCTCGTGAGAACCGGAGCTTTGAAAACATTCACGGCTTTCGCCTGCTGATCACTGATAAGGCACGCGGAAGATCTCGCCGGTCTCAGGATCCTTGGCTTTGGAGCCGGGGCGGAGACCTTCGACGCTGATCACCTTGCGGGAATCCTTCGGGCTGTAGACGTAACCTGGCTTGCCAGGAACGGCACGGGCGAAGGGCACATCACCCGGGGCTGGAGGCGGGGTGGCACCTGCAGGCGGAGGCGTGTTGCTCGGAGGAGCCACGCTCAGGCCCTGGTCCACAGGGCCGGAGCCTGCGGAGGGAGGTGGAACATTGGAAGGAGGCGTGGTGTTGGCGGTCGGCGGGATGGTGCGCGGGTCGATGCCAGCTGCAGCAGCCTCAGCGGCCGTGCGTGGGTCGATGGCCAGCGTCACGCCCGCGTTCGGATCGGAGGAAGGGGCGACATAGCGGTTTTCCTCGCCGTAGCGCTGGGGCGGGTTGTCCAGGTTTCGACCGGCACGTCCTGCGAAGGGGCGCGGTTGCTGATTTCCGCTTTGAGGAAACTGGCAGGAGGTCAGGGCAGCGGTGGCGACGACAAGGAGGGGAAGGAGACGTGGCATCGGTTTTTTGTCGGGGTTGAGAGAGAGGGGGATCAGCTGTTCACGCGCATCGGCATCAGCACGTAGAGGAAGTTCGTGCCGGTACGGATCACGCCAGGACTGATCTCGTCGATCAGATGCAGAGTGATCTCATCGGCGCTCAGGTTCCTCAGCGGAGCCATGGTGAACTCAGGATTGAAGGCGATGGTGATGTCCTTGCCTTTGTAGTTGATGGCGATCGTCTCGCGCGCCTCACCGATGTCGGGGCTGCTGGCGATGATCTCCACCTGGCCTTCCGTGAACTGGAACTTCACGGAGTTCGACTTGTCACTGGCGAGGAGGGACACACGGCCGATGGCACGCTGGAAGGTCTCGCGCTCCAGCACGATGCGCTCCTTGGCCTCGCCTGGGATCACCTGGCGGTAGTTCGGGTAGTTGCCATCGATCAGCTTGCTGATGAGGAGGCTGTCACCGAGATCAAAGCCGACCTGGCTGCCGGTCACGCGGATGATCACCTCACCGGTATCACCGCAGAGGCGGGCCAGCTCGTTCACAGCTTTCGTCGGCACGATGATGTCGATCTCCTGGCTCTGCGGGAACTCCACTTCCTGCTCCACCATGGCCAGACGGCGGCCGTCTGTGGCCACCATGGTCAGCGCGTTGTTCTTGAAGGAGAAAAGGATGCCGTTGAGCACATAGCGGGTCTCATCCGTGGAGATCGCGTAGGAGGTCTTGCGCAGGCAGTCACGCATCACCGCCTGTGGCAGACTGAACTCACGGGCTTCATCAAAGCGCGGCAGGGCAGGGAACTCCTCGCTCGTCAGGCCCACGACCTTGAAGAAGGAGGGGCCGCTGCGGATGGAGGCGTAGTTCTTCTCGTCCACGCTGATGTCGATCTCCGCAGCGGGCAGCTCGCGGATGATCGTGGCCAGACGGCGGGCGGGCAGAGTGGTGGCACCGTCTTCCGTGACTTCACACGGCACCGTGCAGGTCACCCCCACATCGAGGTCGGTGGTGGTCAGTTCCAGCACACCGTCGCGGGCACGGAGCAGGACATTAGAGAGGATGGCCAGAGTGGTGCGCGTGCTGACCACGTGCTGGACCTGGTTGAGGGCCTGCTGGAGGGATTCCTTGCTGATCGTGAACTTCATAGGGCGTGCCGTCAAAAAAATGGGGCGAATGTGCCTTTTTAAGCAGCGGCTTCGAGGGTGGCAAGGAGTTTGGAAGGGAATTATGGTGACCACACCCTCGGAAGACGTCTCCGGGAGGTTCTTCGGGTGTGGTTTCGTGAGAAAAGCACCACCCCCCTAGCTGGAGATCCAGGTCTGGCTCGTGGCAGATGGTGACAGGTTTGTTTCGAGCGGGAGGGGCAAAACGGCTTCCGGGTCTTTGTCCGGGTGTCTCTCTTGAAGACGATGAATCCCTATTTACACGGTCTGAGTTGCCGGTTATTCATAGAGTGCCACCATGACACTGACCAAGCGAGGAGAGTATGCCCTGAGAACCATGATCCGTCTCGGCGTCGCCGAATGGAACAATGAGGGAGTCATTTCGGTCTCGAACATCGCCCACCAGGAACACTTGCCCTTCAAGTTCCTGGAGGCCATCCTTTTTGAGCTGCGCACCGCCGGCTATGTGGAGAGCGTGCGTGGCAAATACGGCGGTGCTCGTCTCGCCAAGCCCATGAAGGCCATCAAGATGGGAGACATCGTCCGCCTCATTGACGGCAAGCTGGCCCCCATCGGCTGCGCCAGCGAGACGGAATATGAAAAGTGCTCCTGTCCGGATGAAGAGCATTGCGGTCTGCGAATGCTGATGATCGATGTGCGCAACGCCATCGCCAACATCCTGGACAAGTACACTCTCTTTGATGTGGTCGAGGTCACTCTCCGCAAGCAGGAGATGGAGGCGGATGTGCCGAAGAAGAAAGTCGCCAAGAAAGTCGGGCGTTCCCGCAATGCCGATCCGGCGGATGGCTTCCTGGCCCTGTTGAAGACTGGCAAGATCTGAACGGGGCCTGTTCCTGCACGGCGATACTCATGAAGCTGCTGACGGCAGTCAGGGAGGCGCCTGCTCATGGATAAAGGCGAAGAAATTTGATCACCACTTAGATCACTCTTGACAGCTTGCCCCGTGCCAAGGCGTTCGTGAATGAATTTTAAATTCACACTAGACAGGTGGGATTAACAGGTTAAAGCATACCATATCGGAATGAATTAACGTGCTCCACGGCACAGGCCGATCCTCACAGAGGAAGGTCGTTCATCCGCCACTTCGCCGATCCCGCGCCAGGGAAGGCACCAGCGCGGTCTGTTTTCGCGCCTTTCCCTTATTTCCCATGAAGTTGTCTCATTCTCCACGCTCACGCCGCCGCGGTCTCGCGCTCATCATCGTTCTCGCCCTTGTGGGCCTGATCACGATGCTGATGCTCGCGATGTTCTCGGTCTCGGAGTCGGAACTGAAGGCGGCGCACACGCATTCCAATGGCCAGGAGGCCCGGCAGCTTTCTGAAGTGGCGGTGAATCTGGCCATGTCCCAGATCCGCAAGGCCACCTCGCAGAATGTCGGCACTAATGGTTGGGAAGCCTGGACCTCACAGCCAGGCCTGGTGCGCCGCTACTCCACGACCGGTGTGACGCAGGAAGCTTACAAGCTCTACTCCAGCAAGCACCTCGTGCTGCGTGATGCCGGGCAGATCGAGCAGAAGCTCATCGCGGATGTGCCATCGGCCAACTGGGACCTGCAGCCCAACCGCTATGTGGATCTGAACAAGCCCGCCGTGCGCGCTGCCTCTGATGGCACACCGCTGCTGCTCTTCCCCATCATCGATCCGCGTGCGCAGACAGGCTCTGCCATCACCACCGTCGGCGGCTTTTCTTATCAGGAGACCAATCTCGCCGGAACCAAGCTCAACGGCGTCCGCGTCACGGGGGGTGACCGCCAGCGCGTGCCGATGCCTGTGGAATGGCTGTATGTCTTGAAGGACGGCAGTCTGGGTTCGCTGAGCGAGGGTGGTGTCTTCCAGGGGACCAGCGAGGCCACGGCCACCAATCCCATCGTGGGCCGCATCGCCTTCTGGACGGATGATGAGTCGAGCAAGATCAACATCAACACCTCCTCTGAGCCCACGGCCTGGGCGCAGCCAACCTTCTTCTATGACCAAGATGCACGTTATGCCCGCTATCAGCCGCTGAACGGCGAGTTTCAGCGCTACCCAGGACACCCGGCCATGACGGCTCTCAGCCCCGTGCTGTTTCCCGGCCAAAACGTGACCGTGGCCCAGAAGGAGTCCATCTATCAGATCATTCCGAAGGTCTCCACTGGCGGCAGCCTGGCTGGCACGCGTGCCTTCAGTGATCCTGATGCCGCTGCGGTGCCGCTCACCCAGGCCCGCCGTGAAAGGCTCTTCGCCAGTGTGGACGAGCTCCTGCTCGGAGAGAACCGGCAGCCTAACAAACTGGGTGGTGTTGAGATCACCCCGGACACCGTACAGCGCTCCTCCTTCTTCCTCACGGCGAGCAGCCGCGCGCCAGAGTCGAATCCCTTCGGCCTGCCCAAGATCGCGGTCTGGCCGGTGAGCTATCGCGAGCCGCTGAACCAGTATCGCACGCCGTTTGACCAGATGGTCATGCACTGCGCCACGCTGAGGACGGCCTCAGGTGCCCGTCGTGGTTATGTCTTCCAGCGCGGCTGGGCGGACTCGCCCACGGAGGACGTGGGTTATGCGGCGAACTCGGAGCTCCTCGGCTATTTGAAGGAACTGCTCGCCAAGCCCAACCCGGGCTTCGCCAGCAGCGCTGCGGACACCTTCGCCAAAAAGTATGGTGATGATGCCCCGCAGATCCTCGTGGAGATCTTTGACTACATCCGCGGCATCAACCTTCACGATGGCACGCTGGTGAAGCCCACGGACAAGTTCAACGGCGAGGGCAAGGCGCAGAACTTCATGCTCGGTTACGCTCCGGGCTCGGCACGCCCAACCAACTTTAAAACATTCACGGACCCGCGCTTCTTCGCGCCGGACCCGGATAACGCGAACGCGGACGAGTCCGGCCAGACCGAGCGCCAGGGCTTTCCTGGCCATGGTCAGGTCACTCCCTCGCGCTGGACCACGGGTGGCGTCACCGTGCAGGGCATCGGCCGCTTTCCCACCATCACGGAAGTGGGCCTGCACTTCATCTGCGCCGCGGACAACACGGATGATCCGAACAATCCCTTCGAGGAAAAATACGGCTTCCTCGGCAAGCCTGGTGGTGGCAGCGCGCCGAAGATCGCAGGCGGCAACGCTCCCGAAGACCGCTGGTACTCGAACTTCCCTCCGCGTCCGAATCCCTTCCCAGGAAAGAATCCTGCGGATAATGTGAAGTATCCGCTCACCGACGGCTTCCCCTACGGCAAGAATCAGCAGCATCCAGGTTACCAGAAGCAGAATTGGAATCACCAGCTGGAGGCGAACACACCGCTGCAGCCCGGTTACCGCCGTGTGCAGGCGCGCCTGCTGCTGGAGTTCTTCGTGCCTTCCGCAGGTTACACCATCCTCGAGCCCGAGCTGACCGTGCGCGTCACCGGCCTGAGCAAGTTCCTGCTGAACGGCCAGCGCCTGTTCCCAAATGATGAGGAGATCATCTGGAGCAGCCGCCGCGCCATTCATAATGGCAACCAGCGCATCGGTGGTTATGGCATCGGTGTCACGGGCATGCAGACCTCCCGCTTCGCCCCTGCGCGCCAGCCCATGCCTGCGGACAACAACTGGGGCTCGGACGCCTGGGAGGTCAAACCCGCCACCATCCCCGGTGGCGACCGCCTGTGCGTGATCAACTACGACCTGCTCAGCAACTTTGTGGATGTGAACGTGGCTCGTGATGGCAGCCAGCCTATGGCACTCTCTTCTGGCACCGGCACCCTCACGGACACTCCCCTGACTCTGGAACTCTGGAGCGGTCACTATGGACGTTCCGTGGCTGCCGACGAGAGGGCTGCCGCAGTCGTGCAAACCTTGAACCTGGACTTTCCTGCCGCAGAGCTCAAGGCGCCCACGCTTGTGCGCAACACACTTCCCACGGTGGCGGTGAACCAGTCCACACCGGACGTGGAGCCCGTGGCCTACTGGACTTTCTATTCCAAGGGCGCCTTCGGTTTTGATGTGGAAAGTCTCGCCCAGAACACCACCGCACGCGTCGCGGACCAGCGTGGCAGATTCCATAACAGCCAGGGCGCTCCCTATGCCGGTGCACAGCGTCCCACGGTCCCGCGCAAGGGCTCATTCTTCTACGGGTTCGACTATCCTCAGGGCGGGGCGAAGCGCACCTTCCGCCCCCGCCAGCTTCACGGGGACTCCATGGAGGAGGTGCAAATCGCCGAGGAGACGGAGGGCTGCGATGTCGTGCAGACCACGCAGATCGCACATGGGGACTATCGCCTCAGTGCAGCCCTGCCCGTGGTGCCTGCCAGCATGTGGAAGAAACACCGCTACTTCGGGCAGCGTCGTCTCGCTCATAACTTCACCAAGAGCGTCTCCGATCATCTGCCTGGCTATGACTATGGTGATGAGACCGACTTGAAGAACACCCTGGTGGGCACCACCAGCAGCGCCACCTATCCAGTCGATCGTGTGCCGGACTTCCCTTACAATGATGAGGCCGTGCTTTCTGCTCACCGCTATGGCGACTTTGACAATGGTGTCGGCCCTGCGCGTGACGGCCCCTACATCAACAAGCCGGATGAGGGAAACCTGAACATCATCACTGACAACAACGGCCTCGGCTACTTCACCGAGACCGGCCAGCACCGCTCCACGGAGAAGGACTTCTATTCGCCCAACCGCCTCATCTCATCACCTGCGGTCCTCGGCTCGCTGCCGTCTCGTGTGCTGGCCAATGATCCCTGGCGCACGCTCCTCTTCCGTCCTCAGCAAGGCCATCCAGGTGGACCGCCGAGGCTGGGTGGTAGCAATCCCCCGGATCATCTGCTCCTCGAGTTCTTTTGGATGCCGGTGGTCGAGCCGTATGCCATCAGCGAACCGTTTTCGACCGCAGGAAAGGTGAACCTGAACTATCAGATCTTTCCTTTCACTCACATCAAGCGGGCCACCGGCATGCATGCCGTGCTGGCGGGAGAGGTCATTCATGCCGTTCCCACCGTGGATGCCGCTGCTTACAAGAGCTTCCCGGATTCCAAGAACCCCAATGCCTTCTGGGGAGAAGGTCAGAGCAAGACCTGGCACTACAAGATCGATGCGGACAAGACGCTCGCCCAGTTCGAGGAGCGCTTCGCGGAAGGGAAGGCCTTCATCAGCGCCAGCGAGATTTGCGATATCTATCTGGTTCCCAAAGGTGCGCTTGGCGTGAATGGCAAGGATCAGATGGAAGCCTTCTGGAGTGAGAGGCGTCTCACCGGCGACAACACCCGCGAGCGCCCTTATGCCGGCATCTATCCGCGTGTCACCACCCGGTCTAACACCTTCCGTGTTCACTTCATCGCCCAGACTCTGAAGAAGGCGCGTGCCTCCAAGCCGGATAAGATGGAGATCGAAGACCGTGTCACGGGTGAGTATCGCGGCTCCTCGCTCATCGAGCGTCATCTGGATCCCACGCAGTCTGACCTGCCTGACTTCGCCACGAACGCCGCCGGCCAGACTCTCGACCACTTCCATCAGCTCCGCGTGCTCGAGACCCGCCGCTTCGGCTTCTGATCCTTTCACCTCCCCCCCCCGAAAACCTCATGAAAAACCTCCGCTCCTCCCTGCGCCAGCGCATGATGCGCCAGCTTCGCTCCGGCTTCTCGCTGGTCGAGGTCACACTGGCCACCGGCATCACCGCCATCGCCATCACCTCCGTGCTCGGCCTGGTGCCGCAGGGGCTGGCTAATGTGCGCCAGGCTGGCAACCTGCACGCCGAGAGCCACATCACACGTCATTTGTTAGGCAACATGGCGCAGTCTCCCTGGTCGCTCGCCGCCGGCCAGGACAACCTGGTCTCAAAGTTTAACAACAAGCGTTTCTACTTTGACGATCAGGGCATCGAGATGGGGGCCACGGAGGCCCGCACCAGTGGCTGGCTGGCCTATGTTGCCGAGGTGAAGGTGCCTCCGCAGGATGTCGTGCTGCCTTCCTCCGGCATCGGCAGCACGGCCCAGGCAGGCCCGGTGAATGATCCCTACCTCCGCCGTGTCACGGTCAAGGTCGCCAGCATCGGTGATCCGGACTTTGATTTCGACAACGGCCCGCGTCTCGCCATTCGCAGCCACACCACGCTCATCGCACGAGCCGGCCGATGAAGACTCCGATCTCCAGTTTTACCGCACATCGTGTTAGGCATGGATTCACTCTCGTGGAGATCCTGGTCTCCACCGTGGTGCTTTCCATCCTCATGCTGATCTCGCTGACCTCGCTGGAAAGCATGCAGCGGTCCTGGAAGTCCACCCGCGTGCGGGTGGAGCAGTTTCGTGGTGCGCGCACCGCTTTTGAGACGCTCTCACGCAATCTCAGCCAGGCCACGCTGAACACCTACTGGGACTACTACTACACGGAGACCAAGTCGAACGTGCCGCCGGTGAACGGCTCCACGCCGCCCGCAGGTTACGTCCGCCAGTCAGAACTGCAGTTTTGGAGCGGTCCTGCGCGTGAAGCGGTGGCGGCGACGGCTGACCAGAGGACTTATCCGGGACATGGGGTCTTCTTCCAGGCCCCCCTCGGCCAGAGTGAGCGGCATCGCGGGCTTGCAGCCCTGCTGAATGCGCGTGGTTACTACATTCAGTTCGGCAGTGACGAGGCCCGGCGTCCGGACTTCCTGCCGGAAGCGGTCACCCGTGTGCACCATCGCTATCGCTTGATGGAGTATCGTCCGCCGGCGGAGATCGCCACTGCCAATGCACCGGGAAATGCCGTCTACACCAAGCCGGACGTCTGGTTCCGTGAAGGACTCGCGACCTCTTCACGCGTGGTGGCGGACAACATCGTCCTGCTCGTGATCATGCCTCTCGTGCCGGAGGAGTCCTTGACACCGGGGCCGACGGGTCAACTCCCGGATCCCTGGTGGATCGCGCCGGTTTACCGCTACAATTCCCGGGATGCCTTCAACAAGGATCCGCAGGTGGATCCTGTGAGTGTGGATGTCCTGAACAACATCCGCCAGGGCACGCAGCATCTGCTGCCACCGCAGCTGCGCCTGACTCTCGTGGCGCTGGATGAAGCAGGCGCGGCCCGCTGGGCGGAGCTTTC
This sequence comes from Prosthecobacter gellanilyticus, assembly GCF_007992435.1. Taxonomy (GTDB): domain Bacteria; phylum Verrucomicrobiota; class Verrucomicrobiia; order Verrucomicrobiales; family Verrucomicrobiaceae; genus Prosthecobacter; species Prosthecobacter gellanilyticus. Next base: position 23,938 of record NZ_BKAG01000009.1, read on the forward strand.
TGGTGATGAACCGGTGGACCTTCAGGTGGATGCCAAAGCCGCGTTCACGGATCCCTCCTCGAAGCAGTATAACGCAGACCTCCAGAGCGTGAAGGACTACTTCCAGACCCGCAAGATCAACTACCGCGTCTTCAGCGAGGTCATCACCCTCCGCAATGCACGCTGGGACGCCCAGACTTTCTGATCTCATGAAAAACCTCCGCCATCTGCCAATCCGTCTCTCCAAAGCTGCGTTCACCTTGATCGAACTCTGCGTGGGCGTGGGCACCGTGCTCCTGCTGGTGGCTCTCACCACCCCCACCTTGCTGGATGTGCTGGATGCGAACCGCATGACGCAGGCTGCGGATCTGGTGCAGGGACGTCTCACGGAAGCTCGCGGAATCGCCGTGACCTTTGCCTCGGATGTGGAGGTGCGCATTTTCCGCAACAGCATCACACCCCCTGTGGATGGCGGCTCAGGGCAGGGGATCCAGGTCTTCCGTCTCCGCGAGGTCGATGCTGCTGCTGAGGAAGGAGATGCAGAGGAGCCGCTGAGCATTGAGTTCGTGCCTGAAGGTGATGAGGATCCGCTGCCGAACTCCGTCGGCATCAGCACCAGTGATGAGTTCAGCTCTCTCTGGACCTTGCCAGAACGCACTCTGGTGACGGACCAGGGCGAGCGCCCCTACGTTGCTTTTCGTTTCCGTCCGGATGGCTCCACGGATCTGGCCGAGACCACTTCCTGGACTCTGACGCTGGTTCGCCAGCCCACGGCTGATCCCACCGTGCTTTCGAAGAACTTCGTCGCCCTGCAGCTCGATCCCGTGACCGGTCACATCAACAGCTTCCGGCCTGAGTGAACTCGAAGAAAAAAAGCGCGTGAGAAGTTAAAACCTATTTGACGAATAGGATTTAAAGGCGAAGTAATACATACTGTTTGAGTATAATATAAGCCGAGGCCGCGAATGATGAAGGGTGATCCACCACGATGGAAGCCCGCTGAAGCAGCGAATGTTCCGGCCCGGCCTTCTCCATCAAAACCCATCTATATCGTCATGAATCTTCACCTTCCCCATGCTGCGCTTTTGGAGACCCTGCGTTTCACTGGTCTTTCCGGTGAGCAGGCTTTGCTCGCCACTCTGGTGAGCCAGAATCCATCCACCCATGCCCGCACCCGCACTCGTGCCAGGGCCCTGCTCCTGCTGAATGAAGGGGCCACGGTGGTCGAGGCTGCATACAAGGCTCTTCTGAGCAGGCGAGGTGTGGTGGATCTCATCCGCCGCTTTAGCGAAGGCGGCCTGTGCCATGCCCTGCTGGGACCTCATGCCACCCAGGAGCAGAAGGTCTGGCTGAACCTGAGCCCTTCCAGCCCGGAGCGCGTGCAGCTCGCCTTTCCCGAGCTTAGCGCGAGAAAGTCTTCAACCATTTCCGCCGCGTCACGCGAGGGCTTTGCTTTGATGCGCGCAGATTCTGCAAGGCCTTCGTGTCGGCCGAAAACTCGTCAAGAGTCTGGCCCGCATCATGCAGCAGTCCTTGCCCGCTAGGGGCATTAGCAAGAGTCCGTCCCCTGGCTGAGGCAGCCATTTTCCGTCAACGCATCAACCTCAACTCTCCCTATGAGCACTCCCCAATCCTTTCCCGCTCTCAACGCCAAGGCCGCGCGCAATCTGGCCACCGCCACCGTCACCGCCCCGCAGTGGGATGAAATCTCCCCGCGCTGGCTTTTGAAGCTGCTGCCTTACGTCGATGTCGACGGTGGCGTGTACCGCGTGAACCGTGTGGTCTCGAAGATTCCAGGTCCTACCGTTGATCTCCTCACCGTCGATGAAGGCGAACCCAAATTGCCGAATACCTTCATCGATTATGAAGAGACGCCGCGTGAGTATCACCTCAGCACGATCCAGACGATCCTGCACACGCATACCCGCATCACGGATCTCTACAGCAATCGTTTTGACCAGCTGCGTGAGCAGGTGCGCCTCACCGTCGAAGCTCTGAAAGAGAAGGAAGAGCGTGAGATCCTCAACCATCCCAAGTTCGGCATTCTGAACATCGTGGCGCCCCAGCAGAAGATCCAGACACGCTACGGCCCTCCGACACCGGATGACTTTGATGAGCTGCTTTCCCTTGTGTGGAAGAAGCCCGCCTACTTCCTTGCGCATCCGAAGGCCATCGCTGCCTTTGGTCGTGAGGCCACCCGTCGTGGCGTGCCGCCGCCTACCGTTTCTCTTTTTGGTTCGCCCTTCATCACCTGGCGCGGCATTCCGCTTATCCCGAGTGACAAGCTGCCGCTTTCCAAGAAGGGTCTCACCAGCATTCTGCTCCTTCGCGTGGGCGAGAACCAGCGTGGTGTGGTCGGTTTGCAGAAAGCCGGCGTTACGGGCGAGATCGAACCCGGTCTCTCCGTGCGCTACATGGGCACCAATGAGAATTCTATCGCCTCCCATCTCGTGACCCGATACTTCTCCGTCGCTGCCCTCGATGAGGACGCGATTGGCCTGCTGGAGAATGTTTCCGTGACCAACTACCACGAGTATGTCTACCCCAAGGCTTGATCTCCCATCACCGCTGGCCGGTGTGGACCTGGGCGGGGAGGATACCTCACTCATCACCCGCCTTGTGGGTGAGCTGTTTCATGGTGGTCAGCCACAAGTGCCTGAGCTGCCTGCCACCGTGCCCGCTACCCTTGCCGGTCTTCCGACACAGCTTCCGGTCTCTCCGCAAGCTGCGCCTCCTTCCGTGGACTCACGCGATGCAGGTTTGAATGGTGGTTTCCCCACCACCACTTCCTCCGCACCACCGGTGCATCCCACCGTGGTTTCATCCGAGCCGGAGCCTGTCTCCAAATCATCATCGCAGCCTCGTTCGGGAGGTCATTCACGCGGAGACTCTCATTCCTTCGAGTATGGCGAACCCAGCTACTACAATGACCTCATAGGCACACGTCAGAAGGACTCGCCGGTGGAGCATCCGTTGGACACGCTGTATCGCGAGCCCTCGTTTCCTCAAGGTGTGCAGGTCATTGACGAGCCTGACTTCTACTTCCTCAAGGGACTCAAAGGTGCCTCGCTGCCTCCGGTGGCGGCTCCCTTGACCGCCTTTGATGTGGAAGGTGTGCGCCGTGACTTTCCCGCGCTGCATCAGCGCGTGAACGGACATCCGCTGATCTATCTCGACAACGCGGCGACGACTCACAAACCGCAGTCCGTGCTGGATGCCACCTCGCAGTTTTACGGTCGCGACAATTCCAACATCCATCGCGCTGCGCATGCGCTGGCAGAACGCTCCACGAAGCTCTTTGAAGCAGGCCGTGAAAAGGTGCGCCAGTTCCTCGGCGCGGGTGATGCCAAAGAGATCGTCTTCCTTCGTGGCACCACAGAGGCCATCAACCTCGTCGCCAACAGCTACGGACGTCACAACGTCGGTCCTGGTGACGAGATCCTGCTCACGCAGCTGGAGCATCACGCGAACATCGTCCCCTGGCAGCTCCTCGCTGCACAGACTGGCGCTGTCATCCGTGTGGTGCCCATCAATGATCGCGGTGAACTGATCCTCGAGGAGTTTGCCAAACTGCTCAGCGAGAAAACAAAGATTGTGAGCGTGACGCATGTGTCCAATGCACTGGGCACCGTCAATCCTGTCGAACAGATCATCCCTCTCGCTCATGCGGTCGGTGCGGTGGTTCTTGTCGATGGCGCGCAGTCCACACCGCATCTGCCGGTGAACGTCTCGGCGCTCGATGTCGACTTCTACGTCTTCAGTGGTCACAAGATTTTTGGTCCCACCGGCATCGGTGCGCTTTATGGCAAGAAGCATCTGCTGGATGCCATGCCACCCTGGCAGGGCGGGGGACACATGATCCAGGACGTGACGTTTGAGAAGACGATCTACCGTCCAGCGCCGGAGAAGTTTGAAGCAGGCACTCCAGACATCGCCGGAGTCGTCGGTCTCGGTGCTGCCATTGATTATCTCTTCCGTGTCGGCATTCCCGGCATCGCTGCTTATGAGCACACCTTGCTGGAGTATGCCACGCATGCCTTGAGCACCGTGCCCGGGCTTCGTCCCATCGGCACGGCCACGAACAAGGCCAGCGTGCTGTCGTTCGTGATCCCGGGTGTTTCGAATGAGGCCATTGCGCATCATCTCGACAAGCAAGGGATTGCTGTTCGTGCAGGACATCATTGCGCGCTTCCTGCGCAGCGTCATTTTGGCCAGGACACAACCGTGCGGCCCTCGCTGGCGTTCTATAATACGTTCGGCGAAGTCGATGCCCTCGTCGCCGCCCTGCACCAACTTCCCAAACGCTGATCCATCATGGCCACCATTTCACCTGTCGCGCTTCACGAGCTTCTGCAGGACAAGACCTTCCAGAACGTCATCGACGTGCGCACTCCTGTGGAGTTCGCCGAGGTGCATGTCGACTCCGCGAAGAACGTGCCGCTGGACTCGCTGAAGCCGGATGAGCTTCACGACACCCATCGCCTTAGCATCGAGAAGCCCATCTACATCCTCTGCCGCAGCGGTCAGCGCGCCACCAAGGCTGCGGATCAGCTCGCCAAAGCTGGTTATCCGAACTCCATCGTCGTTGAAGGTGGTACGCTCGCATGGATCGCCGCAGGTCTGCCGGTGAATCGTGGCAAGACCAAGGTCATCGGCCTTGAGCGCCAGGTCCGCATCGCCGCAGGCACTCTGGTGCTTAGCGGTGTGCTGCTCTCCTACTTCGTGAATCCTGCCTTCATCTGGCTCTCGGGCTTTGTCGGCGCGGGACTCATCTTTGCCGGCATCACTGACTGGTGCGGCATGGGCCTGCTGCTGGCAAAGGCCCCGTGGAATCAAAAAGCCTAGTTCATGTCCTCGCGCCAAACGCAGAACCCAGCCCTCGCTCTCGCGGACTGGCACATCCCTGAATTGCTAGCCTCCTATGAGCGCTTCGGCGGCTTCAATGAGAATGGCTCCAGCAACCTGCCTTCCAAAGGCGCCATCAATGAGATCTGTCACGATCTCCTGCAGCTTCTCTTTCCCGGCTTTCATGATCACGATGCCATTCCGGATGGCACGCTCGCGCAGTTGACGGTGGAGCGCATGCTCTCCGTGGTTCGCCGCCTTCAGGAGCAGGTCCGCAAAGCGGTGCGCATTGGCAATCCCGACAAGCCAACTGGCAGGACGGTGCCCATCATGAAGAGATTCGTGAAAGCCATCCCCGCCGTGCGCGAACTGCTAAAGCACGATGTCGAGGCAGCTCTTGAAGGTGACCCTTCCGTGCACATGCAGGAGGAAATCATTCTCTCGTTCCCATTCCTGGAAGCCATCGCCATCCAGCGGCTCGCTCACCGTCTCTACAAGGAAGGCGCGCCCATCATCCCGCGCATGATGACCGAATGGGCGCACTCCCGCACGGGCATTGACATCCATCCCGGAGCCAGCATCGGCACACACTTTTTCATCGATCACGGCACCGGCGTCGTGATTGGTGAGACCTGCAAAATCGGCAACAACGTGAAGCTTTATCATGGTGTGACTCTCGGCGCACGCAGCTTCGCCAAGGATGGTGAAGGCCAGCTCATCCGCGGTACGAAGCGGCATCCCGATGTGGAGGACAACGTCACCATTTATCCGAACTCCACCATCCTCGGTGGCGAGACCAAGATCGGCGAAGGCAGCACCATCGGCGCGAACGTCACCCTCATGCACAGCGTGCCGCCTAACTCCCTTGTGGTGACCAAGGAAGCCGGTCTGCATATCCTGGACAAGAACGCTAAGAAGACGAAGAAAGAGATCGGCGAGTTCAGCATCTAGGCAGCGCTCAGCAAAGCTGTGCCAAGCCCTTATTTCTCATTCGAAACAGTGTCTTTTTAATCTTTAATTCCTACTTGACGGATATACATACAATGACAAGGTCTGAATCACCATCACATGAGCAAGTCAGTTCTCCCTCCCACCTCTGAATCCGCCGAACCCTGGGTCGAAATCGTCCGCCAGAAGCTGGCCGGCATGCGTTTTGGCTCCATCCAGCTCATCGTCCACGAGGGCCGTGTGACCCAGGTCGAGAGCCTCGAGAAGACCCGCATCCCGACTGAGGTGGTCCCGCTCTCGAAGTGAGCCTGGTCTGTCCGTTTCATCTGCTTTTCACCGTCATGAATGCCAAGCCCGTCATCGCCTACCGTCAGCCTCCTGAAGGCCTCATCACGTCAAAGATCCTGGCTTGGTTTTCCCACTGGCTGAGCACCAGCCCCAAGTCTGCGAAAACGCGTCACTAGTTTTTTAAACTGTTCATCTCACATTCTCATCATGGCACTCGTTTCCAGCATCATTGACTCCATCGGCAAGACGCCGCTCGTTAAGTTGAACCGCCTTTCCGCGAACACTGGTGCGACGGTGGCTCTGAAAGGCGAGTTCAAGAATCCGCTCGGCAGCGTGAAGGACCGCATCGGTCGTGCAATGATTGAAGCTGCGGAAGCGGATGGCTCGCTGAAACCTGGCGGTCATATCATTGAGCCTACGAGTGGCAATACCGGCATCGCCCTGGCCTTTGTGGCTGCGGCAAAGGGTTACAAGCTCACACTGACCATGCCGGAAAGCATGAGTGTGGAGCGCCGCACTTTGCTCGCGCTGCTCGGCGCGGAGCTGGTTTTGACTCCTGCGAAGGAAGGCATGAAGGGTGCCATTCGCAGAGCCGAGGAACTGCTCGAAGCGAACCCAGGTGCCTGGGTGCCGCAGCAGTTTGCGAATCCAGCCAACCCTGAAGTGCATCGCCAGACCACCGCCGTGGAGATTTGGGACGACACCGATGGCAAGATCGATGTCTTTGTGGCTGCAGTGGGCACGGGCGGCACCATCACAGGTGTCAGTGAAGTGATCAAAGGCCGCAAACCAGAAGTGAAGTCCATCGCCGTGGAGCCCAAGGATTCTCCGGTGATCACGCAGACGCTTCGCGGTGAGCCGCTGGTGCCAGGCCCTCACAAGATCCAGGGCACGGGAGCTGGCTTTGTTCCGAAGAACCTGCATCTCGACATCGTGGATGAAGTGATCCAGGTCTCCAATGAAGATGCCATCAACACGGCGCGCCGTCTTGCTGCCGAGGAAGGCATCCTCGCCGGCATCTCCACTGGAGCGAACGTGTGGGCGGCCCTGCAAGTGGCCGGACGTGCCGAGAACGCAGGCAAATTGATCGTGACCGTGGGGTGTAGCACTGGTGAGCGCTACCTCTCCACCGCCCTGGCTGATGAAGCCCGCGGCAAAGTCACCGCCTGAGTCTCTTCAACGTTTTTAGCATCTAGTTGGTTATGCTTCTCACCTCACTTGTCAGTGATCGTCTCTCGCCTGCCACGCTTCCAGCTTATACACGGCCGGTGCCGCGCATCATCCTGGAAAGCGTGCCGCCTGACCAGGGCATCTATATCCCGAAGATCGTCAGCAAGCCGCTCAAGAAAGGCTTTGGCTTCAAGTTCGGCATCTTCGCCGGCATTCATGGAGATGAGGAAGCTGGCATCCTGGCCACGCAGCAGCTCATCCGCTGGGCCTCGGAGAAGCCTGAAGAGCTCGGTGACTTCGAGCTGCACTTCTTCCCTGTTTGCAATCCGACCGGCCGAAATCTCGGCACACGCCACAACCAGAGCGACCTCGATCTGAACCGCGAGTTCTGGTATGGCTCCCTCGAGCCCGAGGTCATGTATCTCGAGAGCGAGCTGCGTCGTGAGCGCTATGACGGTATCATCTCTCTTCATTCGGACACGGACTCCGATGGTTGCTACGGCTTTGTCAGCGGCGCGCTTTTGAGCGAGCAACTGCTCAAGCCAGCGCTGGAAGCTGCGGACGCTCATCTGCCACGCAACTCCGAGCACCTGATCGATGGCTTTCTGGCCAAAGACGGCATCATCAAGGAAGGTTACCTGGGCATCCTCAGTGCACCGCCTGAGCAGGAGGTGAAGCCTCTGGAAATCGTCTTTGAGACTCCCGGCCTCGCTCCCATGCACCGCCAGGTGGCTGCCACCGTGGATGCTGTGAAGGCCATCCTGGCCAGATACCGCCTGCTCCAGGCCTACGCGCCTAACATCTAATCAGTCACATTGTGAACGAAGATCTGATTTTTTACGCGCTCATTGGTTTTGCAGCCCAGCTGGTGGATGGTGCGCTGGGCATGGCCTATGGCGTCACCGCCTCCAGCCTTCTGATCGGCCTCGGTCTGCCCCCGGCCATCGTCAGCAGCACGGTGCATGCGGCGGAGTGCTTTACCACCGGTGCATCGGCAGTGTCTCATCACGCTTTTGGCAACATCAACAAGAGTCTCTTCTTCCGTCTTTTGCTGCCGGGAATCATCGGTGCCTTCGTGGGTGCCTACCTGCTCACGCAGATTCCAGGAGATGCGATCAAGCCCTGGATCGCCGTGTATCTGCTGCTCATGGGCGTGGTGCTCATCATCAAGGCTGGCCGTGCTTTCCCGCCGAAGTCGGTGACCTCCCACGTCAGGCCGCTGGCCTTCTTTGGTGCCTTCATCGATGCCGTCGGTGGCGGTGGGTGGGGACCCATCGTCGGCTCCACGCTCCTGGCGCGTGGCAGTCCGTTTCGCGAGACGGTCGGCAGTGTGAATGCGGTGGAGTTCTTCGTCACGCTCTCGGCTTCGATCGGCTTTTTGTTAGGCATCGGCATCGATCACTGGGACGTGATTCTCAGCCTGGCTGCCGGCGGTGTTGTCGCGGCACCCTTGGGTGCCTGGGTTTGCAAGCGTGTGCCACATCGTCCCTTCCTCATCCTGGTGGGCCTGGTGGTGATCGGTCTGAGCGTCCGCACGCTGCTGAAAACCTTCGCCTGATGCCAATCCCGGCAATGGCGAGGTCATGTCTATGATTCTCCTGTTCATCCTCACGACCCTCACGGTCATCGGTGTCTCATCGCTCTGCTCGCTCACGGAAGCAGTGCTGCTCAGCCTGAATCCATTGGAGCTTCAGGTGCAGGAGAAAAAGGGCATCGCCAAAGCGGGGCGCTGGCTGGCGATGAAACAGCGCATCGAGCGCCCGATCTCTGCCATCCTGGTCTTCAACACGCTGGCGAACACCGGCCTTGCCACATTGGCGGGGGCGCAGTTTGTGGATCTATACGGTCCGGACTGGCTCTGGGCCTTTTCAGCCTTCATGACGGTGGCCATGCTCTTTGGAGGTGAGATGACGCCGAAGATCATCGGCGTGCATTTCGCCAGCTCACTGGCCCCAAAGCTCATCAATCCTCTCACGTGGATGCTCTGGATCTGTCATCCGCTGGTGCGTGTGATGGAGAAGTTCTGCGAGCGCTTGAAGAGCAAGGCTGTCGGCGGCCAGACTCAGAGTGACCGCATCATGGACATCATCACGCTGGTGGAGTCAGCGCGTGCGGAGCAGCTGTTGCACAACCAGGAGGAGATCATCATGATCCACGCCGCCACGTTGAGCGCGCGCCGTGTGCGCAGTGCCATGGTGCCTCTGGAGGCCGTGCGTGTCTTCCATGCGGGTCATGACCTGAAGGAAAACGTGAAGATTCAGGGGCCGAAGCTTCACCGCAGCTATCCCGTGAGCCCAATCGGCAAGCTGGAGTCTGTCAGTGGCTACATTCGTGTTCGTGAGCTCTTCGTGCGGAACATCACGGAAGATGCCGCAGCCTCCTGGCAGGATCTCATCCGGCCTGTGCTGCATGTGGATGGCAAGGCCTCGCTGACCCAGCTCCTGGCACTCTTCCTTGAAAAAAGTGAAGTCGCAGCGCTGGTGGATGCTCCCGATGGCTCCGTGATCGGCTGGATCACGATGGATGACGTGATGAAGGTGCTGATGGGCGCGCGAGTGTGAGGCATCGCTTCCGCACGTTCACTTGCGGGCTCATGGCTTTTGGGAAGCCAGGTCACGCATGGCTTGGTCTACCTGGCCTTGTTCCAGCAGCACCGGGGATGGAGCTTTATTCTGATAAGGCGGCGTTTCCTTCGAGGCTTCCCACAGGCTGGCGAACCAGGGGATGATTAGATCCAGATTGGCGCTGGTGCTGCGAATCGTCGCCTGGCGGGTCGCTGCGTTCCAGTGTGCAGCAGCATCCTTCGGAAAGGGCACCCCCTGCTGTTTCAGCTCCTCCGCCAGATCGGTGGTAGTAAAGTTGGTTGGCAGCAGGCAGACTGCTTCCAGCAGGCGTCCGGCCTGCTTGCGCGGAGTTACTATAAAGGTCACCTCATCATAGTAAATGAGCGGCTCCTGTGTCTTTTGCCTCTTCTGCCAGTCCGCATTCCACTGGGCGATCAAGGACTCGATCCCCTTCATGTTCGCCTTGATGTTACGGATGACGATCCGGTGAGTCTGGCGGTTGATCACCACACCCGCACCCGCAGGCCAGCCCTTCGTGCTGTGACGGCTCAGGGTGAAGGACCTCCCCGGGACCGCCGGATAAACCTCAGGAACGACAAATGGATCCATCAATCCTTCACCGGCTCCATAGGCGCCGAAATCAGGCGGAATGGAATAGATACGTGTGACAAGTCTTTCCGTCTCTGATGAGGGCTCCGGTGGTTCTCCCGCCCAGGCCGCGCAGTGAAGGGTGAGCGCCAAGAGATAGATGCTCGCAGCCAGGACGGGATTCATCGATACATAGTCTGCGGGAGTGTGCGCCCCACTCCAAGTCCAATTCGTGCAAGAATGCGCCCTTCTTTGCCGCTTCTCGACGGGTGCAGGCAGGGTGCGGATAGCCACAGAGGCATCCAGCGGGAGACTGAGATGCGAAGGTCCTAGAGCGACATATGCTTCCATGACCTCGCCTGATGACATACGCTCGTGCATCCCACAACCGGACGGTTCTGTGGGCCGGTTGCGTGACAGTGGCCGCCAGCGATCAGAGGACGAGAAGCTCGCGCAGTCCACGGATGCCGTGGCGGACATCACGGAAATGAAACGTGTGGAGGCTGAGCTCGCGAGCGCCAGCGCCGTGATGCGCGCCGTGGCGGAAAACAGTCCCGACCTGGTCTATGTGAAGGACTCTGACAGCCGCCTGATCTATCTGAACCCGGCCACCTGCCGCATGCTCTGCGGTGAAGCCGAAGACTTTCTCGGCAAGAACGCCATTGATCTCGCAGGTGACACACCGCAGGCGCGCAGGATCCTTGAAAATGATCGCCGCGTGATCGCGGGTGAGGAGACGGGCACCTTTGAGGAAACCTTCACCGGCCCAGACAAGATCACCCGTGTCTTTCACTCGGTGAAAACGCGCTGGCTTGGAAAAGATGGAGAGGTGCTCGGCCTGGTGGCCATCTCACGCGACATCACGGAGCGCAAACGCGTCGAGGATGAACTGCGTGAAAGCGAGGCCCGCTTCCGTGCGCTCGCGGATGACACGCCTGTCTTCATCTGGCAGGCGGATGCTGACATCAACATCACCTATGCGAACCGTCCCTTCCTGGAGTTTCTGGAATTGAAGGATGTGAGTGAGTTCACCGGGCGCGGCTGGGAAAGCCGGTTGCATCCTGATGATCTTCCGGTGGTGCACCGCGTCTACAGCGAGGCCGTGCGCCAGCAGAAGCCCTACACGCTGGAGATCCGTCACCGCATCCTGCGCACTGGCGAGTATGAGTGGAACTTTTTCAAAGGCGTTCCGCGCTTTGTGGGCGGCCAGTTTGCCGGGTTCATCGGCACTGGTGTGAACATCAACGAGCTCAAGCTCGCCGAGGCGAAGCTCAAGGAGAGCGAGGAAGTGCTGCGTGCCGCGAAAGAGCGGGCTGAGGCAGCCTCGAGAGCCAAGGACAAATTCCTCGCGCAGCTTTCTCATGAGCTGCGCACACCGCTGACTCCCGTGCTCATGACGGCGGCGGCCTTGAGTGAGGATGCCTCTCTCCCTGAAGACACTCGTGAACAGCTGGCCATGATCCGGCGCAATGTGGAGCTGGAAGCGCGGCTCATCGATGACCTGCTGGACCTCACGCGCATCACGCATGGAAAGCTCACTCTCCATGCTGAAACCTGTGATGCTGACCGTATGATCGAGCTCGCCGTGGACATCGTGCGTGACGAGGCTCGCCAGAAGCGCATTCACCTCACTGCCGATCTGCAGGCAAAACACCGAACCATCCACGGAGACCCGGCGCGCCTGCAACAGGTCATCTGGAATCTGCTGCGAAATGCGGTGAAGTTCACACCGCCGGGCGGTCATGTGCGTGTCACCTCCCGCCATGGCCAGCGGCTGGCGGGGTGCAGCGAGCCAGCCAGTCTGCTGATCGAGGTCAGTGACACTGGCATCGGCTTCTCCTCAGAGTTCGCCAGCCGCCTGTTCGAACCCTTTGAGCAGGGGAATATCACGGGGGATCAGCGCTACCCTGGCCTCGGGCTCGGACTCTCCATCGCGCGTGCCATCATTGAGATGCATCACGGCATCATCACCGCCAGGAGTGCAGGGCCTGGCAAAGGAGCTGCCTTCACCGTGGCGCTGCCCATGGCCTTGGATGGCGCCACAGGCAGCGTTCCCGCCCAACGGGAAAACGACTCCGCCTCAGAGCCGGAGGAGTCCTTGCGAATTCTGCTGGTGGATGACCATGAAACCACGCGGAATGTGCTGGCGCGCCTGCTGCGCCGTGCCGGGCATGATGTCATCACCGCAGCGGACGTGAGGAGCGCGCTCTCCGCGGCAGAGCGCGCCACTTTTGACGTGGTGCTCTCAGACATCGGCCTGCCGGACGGAACCGGCTTTGATCTCATGGCCGAGCTGCGCTCCCGATACGGCCTGCGCGGCATCGCGCTCAGCGGCTATGGCACGGATGAAGACCTCCGTGATTCCGCGGAGGCGGGTTTTGTGGAACATTTGGTTAAGCCAGCCACCATCCAGGAAGTGCGCCAGGCCCTCCGCCGTTTCGCTGCGTCCTGCATGGGGGTGGAGGAGTACGGAACGGCAGACTTTTGATCGCCCGTGCGGGAATCTGGTCCGTTGCTCGATTGCTCTCGACCTCACAGTCAGCCAGTGCCTTGACCCTGGATAGCTCATCGAAAAATGGGTATCGCGCGAAAATGCGCGGTTGAAGATTTTTACCATCTTCGCCACTGCTGCAATCCATTGATTTTCAATGGAGCCGAGAGTCGGATTTGAACCGACGACCTGATGATTACAAATCAACTGCTCTACCACTGAGCTATCCCGGCTTGGTCGCCGCTGAGAGGTGTTCCTTTCAGCGGGCGCGAATCATGCATCACGCACGGACATCCGCAACGTGGAATTACAATGACATCTGCTTTTACTGAGCTCGCTGCTTACGCGGCGAGGGCTTCGGCCACGCCTTTGAAGAGGTAGTAGCCCCAGCCACGCTCGGCACCGTTCCAATCTGGATCGTAGTGGGTGTCCTTGCCGATGAAGCGCTCGGGATGCGGCATGAGGCCGAAGACGCGGCCGGTGTCATCCTGCAGGCCGGCGATCTGGGCGCTGGAGCCATTGACGTTCTTGCCATAGAGCAGGGCTCCGTGACCGTCTTTGACGTATTTGTCGGCATCGCCCGTTTCACCGACGAAGCGGCCTTCAGCGTGGGCCACGGGAAGCTCGAAATTGTCTGGCAGCAGCTTGAGGTAAGGGCTGGTGCTGCTGTTCTTCTTCAAAGGCACCCAGCGGCAGATGAAACGGCCGGTGGTGTTGTGGATCAGGCTGCCGCGGGGCAGGAGATCCAGCTGCGTGAGGATCTGGAAACCATTGCAGATGCCGAGCACGTAGCCGCCATCCGCGACGAACTGCTTCAGGCGGTCACCCAGCTTGTGCTTGGTGATGAGCTGGGAGATGCGGCCGCTCATGACGTAGTCGCCATAGCTGAAGCCGCCGGAAAAGACCACGAGCTGGGCCTTGCCCAGGACCTCAGGAGCCAGTTCGGAGACAGGCAGGACTTCGGCGGTGAACCCGGCCGCCTCGAGAGCGCGAGAGGTTTCGACATCGCAGTTCGTGCCGGGAAATTTGATCAGCAGAGCGTGGGGCATGGAAAAAGGTAGGAGAGCGAGATTGGCTATGGAACCGGCTGATGCAACCCGCATCTTGATCTGCCCTGCCATTTCATGCCGGCCCGGGTGCCGCTGCGGTTCTTGCCAGGGGGGCTGGTTTGGGGTATTTTAGAGACTGTGATCGCCCGCCTGCCTCTTTTTTGCCTTCTGGCCGCCTTGTTGGTGTCCTGTGAGTCCACTGCCCCCACCCCTGACCAGCTGGATGCCCTGGAGCAGAAGGTCAGGGCAGATCATCAGGTCTATTACGATGATTTGAACCAGCGCCGTGCGGCAGGGCAGCTGACACAGGCGGAGTATGAGACGGAAAAGACCAAGCTGGACCACCAGGTGCACAGCAAGGTGGACACCATGCTGTGGACCCGCCACGAACTGGCGCAGAGCGAGATGAAGGCGAATGGCATCCCCACGCCGGACAGACCGGTGCTTCTGGATGCTCCGGGAGTCGGTTCAGTGCAGGGGTCGCTCTATTCCTCCTCGCGCATGAATGGCCTGGGCAATCAGATCCAGGGGAACTTTATGCGTGACGTGGGTGGTTCGAACTTCAACGAGCGCCGTGCTGGGACCGTGTACGATCAGTGAGTCAAGTCACGCTCCCGCATGAGTCCTGAGCATCTCGAAAACCTCGCCTCCACCGTGATCGAGCAGACCCTCAGGCGTCTGCCAGAGGCCATCCGCAGAGCGGCGGAGGCCTGTCTCATCGAGACGGCGTGGATGGCTGAGGCGGTGAAGCATGAGCCAGATCTCGCGGAGGACACGCTCGGCCTCTTTGAGGGGCAGTCTCACGAGGCGGGTGAGTTTGCCTCTGGGCCAGGGGACCTGCCGCGCATCCGCTTGTTTCTGGACAATCTTTGGGACTACGCGGAACAGGACCGGGAAACGTTCCGCGAGGAGGTGCGGGTAACTTTGTTGCATGAGCTGGGGCATTATCTCGGCATGGATGAGGACCGGGTGGAGGAACTCGGTCTTGGATGACGCATTCTGCGCACATGATGTGGAGAAATGAGGCTTCACATCCGTTCTCATTCGTGCATCAATCCAGCAGATGACTTGGTTTTATAACAACGATGGCATGGCCGACGGCCCTCATGATGAGCCGGCGATGCTGGATTTCATCCAGAGCGGCAGGCTGACCTCGAGAACACTCATCTGGCATGATGGCATGCCGGCGTGGAAAGAGGCGGGGATGCTGCAGGCCGTCTGGTGGCAGCCGGCGGAGGAGCCCATCGCCAAGGCCAGGCTCAAGCGCATCACGGTGGCGCCGACTTCCCAAGACGGGACGCCATCCCGCCGTCTCCCAGTCCCGGTCGCACCCACCGGGGAAGCACCGAAAGCGAAGGTAGGCATTTTGAAGCGCTTGTTTGGGCGGAAGGAAAAATGAGCGTCATGTCTCACGCTGCTGCTGCTCACGAGTTTCTCCGCGATCCTGCGCGTGCCTCATGGCATGACCAGACATTGTGGATGGTGCGGACGAAGCGCGACCGGCAGGCAGTGAAGGTCCCGGATTGGGAGGCTCTGCGGGAGGCAGCCTCGAAGATCAAGGAGCACACTCTCTCACGCCTGTCAGAGTATCTGGAGCAGTTTGAGGCGCATGCCATTGCCAATGGGGTCCAGGTTCACTGGGCGCGTGATGGCGAGGAGCACAACCGCATCGTGCATGACATCCTGGCCAGGCGAGGTGCAAAGAAGCTGGTGAAGAGCAAGTCCATGCTCACCGAGGAGTGCCATCTCAATCATCATCTGGAGCAGCATGGCATCGAGGTCATCGACACCGATCTGGGCGAGCGCATCGTGCAACTGCAGAAGATGCCGCCGAGCCACATCGTGATGCCGGCCATTCATCTGAAGCGCGCAGAAGTAGGCGAGGTTTTCCATGAGCATCTCGGCACACCGCGCGGGCTTGATGATGCGCAGCAGCTGACTGAAGCCGCACGTCAGCATCTGCGTCAGCATTTCCTCACGGCTGATGCAGCACTCACCGGCGTGAACTTTGCCATCGCCGAGACCGGTGGTTTTGTGGTCTGCACGAATGAAGGCAATGCGGACATGGGCGCGCATCTCGCTCCGGTGCACATCGCCTGCATGGGCATTGAAAAGCTCATCCCCAAGCAGGAGCATCTCGGTGTCTTTCTGCGTCTGCTGGCCCGTAGTGCCACGGGGCAGCCGAGCACCGTTTTCAGCTCGCACTTCCTCAAGCCACGTCCCGGGCAGGAGATGCACATCGTGCTGGTGGACAATGGCCGCAGCCGTCAGTTAGGCCGCGAGGATTTCCGCAAGAGTCTCGCCTGCATCCGCTGCGCGGCTTGTTTCAACACCTGTCCCGTATATCGCCGCAGCGGTGGCTACAGCTACAGCTTCTTCATTTCAGGTCCCATCGGCAGCATCCTCGCACCGAATGTGGACAAGGCCGCGCATGGTGACATGCCCTTTGCCTCCACACTCTGCGGTTCCTGCAGCGCGGTGTGCCCGGTGAAGATCGATATCCACGCGCAGCTTCTCAAATGGCGTCAGGAGATCACGGCGGCCGGGCATTCACCGTGGTGGAAGACGCTGGCCATGCATGCCACGGCCTTTGTTTTGAAACGGCCTGCGCTGTATGCCTTCGCCGGTCGCATGACCCGCAGATTCACACCGCTGGTGAATGCGCTGAAGCTGGATCCATGGACGAAAGCGCGCACGCTGCCAGATGCCCCGAAGGAGTCCTTCCGTGAGTGGATGCAAAAGCAAGGGAGGTCACGATGAGCAGTCGCGAAGCCATTCTCGGTGCTATTCGGAGCGCCCAACCAAAAGCGTTGTCACTGCCGGATCTGGATGCGCTCGGCGTCGGCGGCAGGATGGAGGGAACGCTGGTGAATTTCATCGCCATGCTCGACTTCATCGGCGCGCGAGTGGTGCGTGCCGCGAAGCTGGAGGATGCGACCACCTGGCTGCGTGAGAACATTCCCGTGAATGAGGCCATCGCCTCCACTGTGCCGCAGCTTCCAGGAACCGTGGATCTGAGCGGCATCAGCGATCCTCATGATCTCGATGGCGTTCACACCGCTGTGTTTCCAGCGCGCTTCGGTGTCTGTGAAAACGGTGCGGTGTGGATCGAGGAGACGGATCTCGGGCATCGCGTGCTGCCCATGATCGCAGAGCATCTCTTCATTGTCGTGCGCGCGGACCAGATCGTCGCGGACATGCACGCGGCTTATGGACGTGTCGGAAAGATCGGCAGCGGCTTCGGCCTCTTCCTCGCCGGTCCTTCGAAGACTGCGGACATTGAGCAGTGCCTCGTCATCGGCGCTCACGGTGCTCGCGGTGCCACGATCTTTATCTGGGGAGAGTAGTTTTGCACTACTCCACCGTCCGTCTCACGGTCTGTCCGGGATTCATCAGGTCCGCGCGATCCAGTCCGGTGAGCTTTTGAATTTTTCCCAGCACCCAGAAGAGCAGCAGCATGAGCGCTGCCATCATCGGAATGCCGATCACCAGGAAGCCTACCCAATTCTGCCGGCCGATGGCCTTGATGTACTCCTCGCTGCCTGGCGTCTTGCCATCCAGGAAAATGAGGATCATCCACGCATTGGCGATGGCTGAGAGAAACATCGTCCCCGCCAGCGCCCAGGAGGCCTTGCCTAACAAATGACGGAAATGCTGGCGCTTCGGCTCGGAATCCAGCGCCGCATTCAGCATGGTGTGATCGATCACCTGCGGATTCAGCAACAGTTCATTCACGAGCGGCTTCTTCCAGTAGAAGCTCAATGGAAACGCCAGTCCGAGGAACACCGGGAATGCGGCTTCCTTAGCGGCAAACCAGCCCGAGCTCAGATTCAGCAGGCCGAGTCCGCCCGTGACCACCACTGCCACGAAGCCGAGAATGGAGAAGAAGTTCAGCCCGCGCTTCTTCACGAAGCAGTAGATGCCAAACCCGATGGGCATGATCAGCGCCGCCACCAGCGCCCAGGCCGGCCCCAGCCGCTCCGGCTTGCTCAAAGACTCCAGCACCACCGAGGGCAGAATGACGGTGAGCAGCAGATCAGCGAGCGGGTGAGGTTGTTCCTGAGGTTTGGGCATGGAGTCGATGCAGATGTGGCGAGCCTGGGTGATAAATCAAAGACTCCTCGTCGCCCGTTTGAGGATGTAGGCAGTCTCCTTGGACTTCGACTGCTTCTGCCAGCGGGCGCAGGTTTGATGCACGAAGTCGGGCTTGGATTTGCCGGCATCATTCAGCCAGTTGGCCACGCTGTTTTGCACGTAGCGGGAGGGATCGGTGTGCAATGGCTCGAGGAGATGCAGGGCCAGTTTCGGATCTTGTTTGAGCACCTCGATATGCGCGCACCAGACACCACGGGGACGAGTGGCCTCAGAGGCGAAACGGCGGATGTTTGCCGAGGCATCGTGAGACCAGTCTTCGAGGTGCTTTAAAGCCACCTCCAGTTCCGCGATGATGTGTGGCCGCAAGGCCATCCAGGACCATTCACGCAGGCCTGCGTTTGGATCATCCGCCAGATCTGCAATGTGGGCCAGGCGTTGCTTCAGTGTGAGTTTCGGAGCCACGCTCACAATCGCCGCTGCCCAGCCACGCACAGTATCACTGCGATGTTTGGCGAACTTCTCGATGCCCTTCAGTCCGTAGCGCGCATGCAGGATGTTCCCGCTGGCTTTCATGCGCCCGGTGATTTTCAGCAGTTGTGCCTCCTGCATGAGGCGGATGGTTTCATCTCCAGCATCCGGAGCCACGGCCTGCAGAAGTTTGCCATAGTCGACGGAAAGGCTTTCCACCAGCGTCACTGCCTCGAGTTCGCCGACATTCAGTCCGGCGATAACATCGCGCGGGATGTCAGCCATGCGCAGGCTGCCTTTGCGCTTCGGGGCAGGGGAGACAGGGGTGGTTTTCATCGACCGACAACGTGCCGAATCACGTGACCGTTTCCAGCGTGCAACTCCGCCGCCCTTGGTTTTTCTTAGCGACGCACCACGGCCTCTACAACTGCGGCGTCCAGCGTCGATTGCGACGAATGACGGGGAGGTCCTGCCAAGTCAGGTGCACACCCTGACGATGAATGTTGATCAGGATGCCGATGGCCATCATGGCGGCGAGAATGCTGGATCCGCCATACGAGACGAAGGGCAGGGGAAGACCTTTGTTCGGCAGCAGCGCGGTGGTCACGCCCATGTTGAGCAAGGCTTCCAGGCCCAGCAGCATGGTCAAACCAAAGCCGAGCAGCTTGCCGAAACGGTTCGGCGCATAGGCGCTGATGCACATTCCGGCGAAGATCAGAACCACAAAGGCTGCCACGGTGCCAAGCACGCCCCAGAGACCCAGCTCTTCACCGACCATCGGGAAGATGAAGTCCGTGTGCGCTTCAGGAAGATAGGAAAGCTTCATGCGCCCCTCGCCGAGACCGCGACCATCCATGCCGCCAGAACCGAAGGCAAGCCAGGACACCCACTGCTGAAGGCCGATGCCGTCCTTGTACTTCTCCAGATCAAGCACGGCGATCACACGCTCAAAGCGGTTGGGTGCAAACTTGATGCCCGTGAGCAGCGCTCCGATGCCCGAACCAATAATAACGGCAAGATACTGCCAGCGTGTGCCGGCCACAAACATGATGCCCGTGCCTACCGCGGCAGCTACGGCAGCATTTCCGAGATCCACCTCGCCACCGATCATGAGCACCACACCACCGAGCAGAACACCAGGAAGCAGAAGACCATGCTTCAAGGTGCGCTCCAGATCCTGATGCGTGGCAAACCAGCCCGCCATCGCGATGATGAGGGCGATCTTCGCCAGTTCGGAAGGCTGCAAAGTCATCGAGCCAAAGCCGATCCATCGTGCCGCGCCGTTCACACGCTTCGCCAGCAACGGCTTGAAGCCAAGCAACTGCGAGAGATGCCACTCATAGCAGATGAGCAGGCCGACTCCCGCGATGCCGAGCAGCCACCAGCGCCACTTGTACCAGCGGTTGTAGTCCACCACGGCCATCACCAAGCAACCGACGAGGGACAAGCCCACCCACATGACCTGCTTCCACACGGTCACATAGGCCTCACCGCCGCCTTCTTTCGTGAAGAAGCTTGTGCTCGCCAGCATCGTGATGCCCAGACCTGTGAGCAGCGCGACCGCAAGGATGAGGAAGACGATGGAACGTTTGGCCATGTCAGAGCAGGAGTTGGGAGATGAGAGTGGGTCGGGAGAAAGGCAGATGCAGACAAAAGTGACGCGAACGGGAATCGCGGATCACTTGCCTGGGATCACCAGCTTCATGCCATCACGCAGAGCCTCAGGCTTGGTGATCTTGTTGGCAGCCTGCAGGGACTTCACGCTGATTCCATTGCGGCTGGCGATGCTGTAAAGAGTCTCGCCTGGCTTGACGGTGTAAGCTTTCGTGGACTTCGGAGCGGTGGCAGGTGCGGGAGCGGACTTCTTCGCCACGGACTTCTCAGCCACGGCAGGAGGCGTGTAGCGCTTCACCGGGATGGCTTTCGGCACATCGTCCTCAGCTTTGGCGATCACAGGCTTTGGAGCGGGCTTGGCAGGAGGAGCTTCGTCGATCTTCGGCAGATCTTTCTTCACCACAGGAGCAGGAGGTGCTTCAGCCACTTCCATCTTGGCAGGCGCTTTCACCGCAGGCTCGCCCGTGGCTTCCTTGGTCACAGCAGGCGGCGGAGTTTCCTGCACGCTAGGTGTCACCAGGGCTGTCGTGCTGGCGCCAGGAGTCGGAGCCAGTTCATTCTCAATGGTGGACTGGAAGGAGAAGGTCTGCTCGCCAGGAGCCGTGAGGGACATGGGTGACTCAGAGGCAGCGATGCTCGTCTTCGGAATCGAAGGGGCAGCGACAGGCAGCTCGCCATTCACACCAGCCACACCGAGACCCTGGGCTCTCACCACCGGCTCTTTGGGATAACGAATGATGCTGTTCGCCTCAAGCTGAGTGCCTTTGTCGAGCATGTTCATCTTGATGAGCACGTCCTCGCTGACATTCAGCTTCTTCGCCACGCTGGCGATGCTGTCGCCGGAGCGCCACTCATAGGTCGCGCAGTCTTCGATCGGGATCTGGGCGGCCAGATCCGCGGCGTTCACCGCCGGAGGTGGCAGCGCGCTGGCGGAGGAACTACTGGAAGTCGTGCTGCTGACCACGCTGGTGGCAGGCGCGGCGTCCTCGCCGTTCAGCCAGTCATAGACAATGATGCCGCCGATCACGACGACGTGGATGAGCAGCATGACGAAGAACATGCGGGCCATGCCGGTGTTCGGCTCATGCTGGTTCCACTCCGCCTCTTCATTGACCATGGCGACGCGGTGCTTGTGTTTCTCCCCCTCGACGAGGTTCAAGAGCAGTCTGTTTTTGTTCTTTTTCATGGTGTTGCTCGGGTTCGTTGTTGTCTGTGAAAAGGGGAGGGCGTGGTCTGACGCAAATCAGCCCAGCGCATTCGATGCCGTGCGGAAAGCTTCGCCGCGCTGGCCATAGCCGGTGTACATGTCGAAGGACGAGGTGCCCGGGCTGAGGATGATGCTGTCCCCAGGCTGTGAGATCTCTGTGGCGATCCGCACCGCCTCGTTCATGTCTGCCGCCAGACGGCAGGGCAGGAGATCCGAAAAGAGATCGTGCAGCGGCTGCTTGATCTCGCCGATCAGCACCATCGCACGCACCTGGCCTTTGAGTTCCGCTCTCAGCGGTGTGTAGTCGAGACCCTTCTGCTTGCCACCGGCAATGAGCACGATGGGGCGGTCCATGGCACCGATGCAGGCTTCCAGCGCATGCAGATTCGTGGCCTTGGAGTCGTTGATGTATTCGCGGTCGTTCAGGACGCGCACGAGCTCGCAGCGGTGCTTTGGCACCTCATAGCTCGCTACAGCGGCCAGCGCGTCCGCATAGGGCACGCCATGGACATGGCAGGCCATCATGGCGGCGAGGATGTTTTCCATGTTGTGCTTGCCACGCAGAGGGATCGCGGAGGCATCGCCAATGCGCTGTCCATCGATGAAGAACTCACCCTGGCTGTAGGTGGCGTTCGCTTCCATGCCATAGGCGGAGAAGGTCAGGCGCTTCGCAGCACCGGAGGAAACCGTTTCACCTGCGCGCACGATGGCGACATCATTCGCGGTGACGTTTTCAAAGATGCGCGCCTTGGCCGCATAGTATTCCACCATGCCCGGGTAGCGGTCCAGATGGTCCGGGGCGAAGTTCAGCCACAGGCTGGCCTTGGCGCGGAAATGCTTGATCGTCTCGAGCTGGAAGCTGCTGATCTCCAGCGAGAGCACGTCATAGGGCTCGCCAGAAGAAACCACCTCGCTCAGCGACATTCCATGATTGCCGCAGGGGACGGAGCGCTTGCCGCAGGCGGTGAAAATATGCGCGATGAGCTCCGTGCAGGTGCTCTTGCCGTTCGTGCCGGTGATGCCCACCATCGGCATGTCCGTGAGGTTGAAGGCAAACTCCATCTCGCCTTCCAGAGGCACACCAGCATCGGTGAACTTCTTTGGCAGCGGCCAGCCAGCATCCAGCCCAGGGCTGATGATCACACGCTGAAACTCACCCGGCTTTACCACCAGCTCACGCGCTGCCTGCCCGGCCACGGTGTGGAAGTTTTCCGCGTGCAGCTTGTCCAGGGCACCCTGGATCTTTGCCGGATCTCCCTCGTCAAACACCGTCACCTCAGCGCCTTTCAACCGCGCCAGACGCGCAGCGCCAAGGCCGCTGCGACCAGCACCAAGAATGGCGAAGTGTTGATGGGTGAACATGAATCGGGAGGAGTGGGAGCTGTCCGTGAGGCAATGCTACAGCCTCTAATATAGCACGATAACTCTTAAAGGTTATTAAAATTTAGCTAAAGTTAATAATTTTTGATGAAGTGATGCGCAGATAAGGGAAATTTCAAAAAGACCTCAGCGCAGCTTGAGGGTCGCCAGGCCCATGAGGGCGAAGAAGAATGACAGGATCCAGAATCGCACGATGACCTGGTTTTCATGCCAGCCGCCGAGCTCGAAATGGTGATGGATCGGTGCCATGCGGAAGACCCGCTTGCCACGCTTCTTGAAGCTGATGACCTGGATGATCACGCTGGCTGCCTCCATGACGAAGACACCGCCCACGAGGGCAAGCACGATCTCCTGGCGGCAGGCGATGGCGATGCTGGCAATGCAGCCGCCGAGCGCGAGGGAGCCCGTGTCACCCATGAACATCTTTGCCGGATGCGCATTGAACCACAGGAAACCAGCGCAGGCGCCTGCGAGTGCCATGGCAATGATCGGGATCTCATTCGCCAGGGCATGATGAGGCACGCCGAGGTAGTTCGAATAGAGCGCGCTGCCTGAGACATAACCAAAAGCGGTGTACGCCATGGCCGTGGTGAGGGAGCAGCCCGTGGCGAGACCATCCAGGCCGTCCGTGAGGTTCACGGCATTGGAGGCACCCACGATGATCAGCGTGAAGAAGATCACCGCGATGAAGCTCATGTCTGCGATGATCGGGCCTTTGTAGAAGGGCATGAACAGCGCACGCAGTGTCGAATCACCGCCGAACTGGACAAAGGCTGAGGTGTTGGCCTTGCTCGCGGCGTCGATCGTCGCATCCGTGGGCACGAGGTAGCAGAACACGAGCGCCGTGATCACGGCCACGCTTGTCTGCCACACCAGCTTGGTGCGGGCGCTGACACCTTTGGAGTTCTTCTTGCTGATCTTCAGGTAATCATCCCTGAACCCGAGGGCGCCGAGGCCGATGGTGCAGAAGAGGATGTTCCACATCATGATGTTGTCCCATTTGGCCCAGATCAGCGTGGAGACCACGATGGTGCCTAGAATCAGAATACCACCCATGGTGGGGGTGCCTGCCTTCTTGCCATGCAGTTCGAAAAGCTTGTGCACCTCTTCAGCCGTGCGGATGGGCTGGCCGATCTTCAGAGAGATGAGCTTGCGGATCAGGCGGTCCCCAAACATCAGGGACAAAAAGAACGCCGTGATGGCCGCGCCACCTGCGCGGAAGGTGTGATACTTGAAGATGTTCAGCAGCTTGTAGACGAACGCGTCGTCGCTGATCACGCCCGTGGACTCGAGCCAGTTGCGGAGTTCGTAGAGCCAGTAAATCATGAGTGGGAGAAATGGGTGAGCACCTTCTCCATGCCGGCGGATCGGCTGCCTTTGAGCAGCACGGCATCTCCGGGCTGGAGAACGGATTTCAGATGAGCCGCACAGGCTTCATGCGTGGTAAAGTTACGTGTTTCTGCCTGGCCGGCGGCCTTCGCGGCCTCGCTGATCAGCGCGGCTTCATCACCGACCGTGTAGATGGCTGTGAGACCGAGCCCGGCGGCATGAGTGCCGACTCCGCGATGTCCTTCCACGGCATGGGTGCCAAGCTCGCCCATGCGGCCAAGCACGGCGATCTTTTGCCCGCGTGTTTGCAGCGCGGCGAGAGCAGCGAGCCCGGCTTTCATCGAGTCAGGATTCGCATTGTAGGAGTCATCGATGAACTGGATGCCCTGCACCGCCTTGGTCTCCATGCGTCCAC
The DNA here is from genome assembly GCF_007992435.1 of Prosthecobacter gellanilyticus. Lineage (GTDB taxonomy): Bacteria > Verrucomicrobiota > Verrucomicrobiia > Verrucomicrobiales > Verrucomicrobiaceae > Prosthecobacter > Prosthecobacter gellanilyticus. Next base: position 48,368 of record NZ_BKAG01000009.1, read on the forward strand.
CCGTCAGCTTCGCATAGCGCAGTGCCTCGGCGATGTCTGTGGGAGCGATGTCATGCGCCCAGCCCATGCAGGCGGCGAGAGCGGCATTGCCCACCATGTGATCCCCGATGATCGGCAGGAAGGTCTCCACGACCTCGCCCGCGAAATCGAGCTTGAAAGCCGTGCCCGCAGCATCGGCGCGGAGGTCAAAGGCACGCACATCACCGGCATTCGTGCCTGCGCGGTAAACCGTGGCCTGGCAATGACGGGCGATGAGGTCGCTATACTTGTCATTCGCATTCAGCACCACCACACCCTCGCCATGGACATTCGCAGGCAGGGTGCCTTTTTCCCAGGCGATCGCATCCTGCGAGCCCATGTATTCGATGTGCGCCATGCCGACGTTCGTGACGATGGCCGCATCCGGCAGAGCGATGTCCACCAGCGTCTTGATCTCGCCTGGATGGTTCATGCCCATCTCCACCACACCGCACTCATCCGCTTCTTCGAGTGCCAGCAGCGTCAAAGGCACGCCAATGTGGTTGTTCAGATTCCCCAGCGTGGCGCGGGTCTGATACTTGCTGGCCATGACGATGGCCGTGAGATCCTTGGTGGAAGTCTTGCCGTTGCTTCCTGTTAGGCCAATGATCAGCGGCTGCAGCAGGGAGCGATATCCCCGGGAGAGATTCTGCAGGCCCACGAGTGTGTCATCGACCTCGATCAGCGCGCAGCCGTCGCTGCCAGTGCCACGGCCTCTTTCGATCAGAACGGCACTCGCTCCCGCAGAGATGACCTGCGGCAGGAAATCATGAGCATCGAATTTGCCACCCTTCAGGGCCACGAAGAGATCACCGGGCTGCACCTTGCGTGAATCCGTGATCACGCGTGACACAGGCACGCTGCTCATTCCGGACAAAGTGCCGTCCGCGAAGCTGGCAAGAGTCTGGAGATCGAGAGACTTCATCGGCTGGGGGGCGGGCGGCGTCCGCCTGGAGGGCCTCCTGGACGGTCTTCAAAACGGGGACGGCGTGGTGGCGGTCCATCAAAACGGGGACGCATCGGCGGACGCTGGTCACCCGTGCCACCAGGCATGCCACCTTCACGCGCGGCGCGCTCGGCATCACGTGCTTCACGCTCTGCTGCCCACACGGCCTCGCGTTCGACTCGCTCGGCATCACGATCACCGGTGATCTTCACCAGCAACTGGCGCACCACACGACGGTCATCAAACGGATGCTTCACACCCTGGATCTCCTGATAGTCCTCATGGCCCTTGCCAGCGATGAGCACGATGTCACCCTCGCGTGCATTCTCGAGAGCCGTCTTGATGGCTTCACGACGGTCCACGATGGCTGCATGACTCTTCGGCCTCGCAAAACCTTTGACCGCATCTTCGACGATCGACTCGGGAGCCTCGCTGCGCGGATTGTCACTGGTCACCACGCAGATGTCGCTGTTCGCTTCGGCAGCGGCGGCCATGCGCGGACGTTTGCTGCGGTCACGATCACCACCACAGCCAAACACCGTGATGATGCGGCGCGGGCGCAGCGCACGGATGGTCTTCAACACATTCACCAGCGCATCGGGCGTGTGCGCATAGTCCACGAAGACCTGGAAGCGGCTCGAGTCACTCGTTACACGCTCCAGTCGGCCGGGAACCTGCGGCGAGGCTTTCAGATGGGTGATGGTCTCGCGCAGATTGAGACCTGCGGAGTGTGCCGCCGCGAGAGCGCCGAGGGCATTGTAGACATTGAAATCGCCAATGAGTGGCAGGCGCACCAGGAAGGAGCGGCCTTTGATCTCCAGCTCAAAGGTGCAGCCCGTCAGGTCATAGCGCGGGTTCACTGCGCGGTAGTCAGCGCCGACACCGAAGCCGAACTTCAGCACGCGGCCGGTGCTTTCATAGCGGGTGATCAGCTTGCGGCCCCACATGTCATCCATGTTGATGACCATGCTGCCTTTCGGCTGAGAGGCGATCATCTCAAACAACCGCACCTTGGCCACAAAGTAGGCCTCCATGGTGCCGTGATAGTCCAGATGATCCTGCGTGAGATTCGTGAAGATGCCCGCGGCGAAGGTAAGTCCGTGCACACGATGCTGGTCCAGGGCATGGGAGCTGGCTTCCATGGCCACCGCCTTGCAGCCATTGCCCAGCATCTGGGAAAACAGGCCCTGGATCTCCAGGGACTCAGGCGTGGTATGCGTGGCGGGAACCTGCTTGCCACCTACATCATAAAACACGGTGCTCAGCAGTCCGCAACGCTTCTGACCTGCATTCATCAGATGATGCATGAGGAAGGCCGTGGTCGTCTTGCCGTTCGTGCCGGTCACAGCCAGCGCGATTAAATCCTTGGCTGGGAAGTTATTCAGCGCCGCTGCACCTTGGGCGAGCGCGATGCGCGTTTCCTTCACATGCACCCAGGGGATGGTGCAGTCATTCGGCGGTGCCTGTTCGGAAATGATGGCCGCCGCACCGGACTCGATGGCCTTTGGGATGAAGTCATGACCGTCCGACTTGCTCCCTCTGAGGGCCACAAAGGCGGTCTTGGGCGCGATTTTTCGCGAATCGTAGGCAAGCGCTGTGATCTCCGTGTCCAGGCTGCCGCTGGTCACAGGTTTGTCGAAATGGGAAATAAGGTCGCGCAGTGTCATTCTTGAGCCCCTCCTTCGAGGGCAAGAGGGCGGTTGGGCCGGATGGAAAGCTGTTTCAAGACCTCCGAGGCAATTTCACCGAAGATCGGTGCTGCCACCTTGCCGCCGCCGATGGCTGATTTGTCCTCACATTTGGGATAATCAAGCACAACCACACAAACGATTTTGGGATCCTTGGCCGGCGCGAACCCCGCAAAGGATGTAATCCACTGGCCCTCAGGGTAGCCGCCCTTGCGGATCAGCTCGCCTTTTTTGTCATAGATCGGGTTAAATTCAGGGTCGTAGCGGCGGCTGGTGCCGGTCTTGCCGGCCACTTCCAGGCCCTCGAACTTGGCCCGGCTGCCGGTGCCCTCGTCGACAACGAGTTGCAACAGCTCCCGCATGGTTTCAGCGGTCTTGCCCTTGCAGACCTGACCCACCACTTCTGGAGGCATGACGTCCACCTTGCGGCCCCCGTCGCTGACAATGCGGTCCACGAGGCGCGGCTTCATGAGGATGCCGCCATTGGCAATGGCTCCATAGGCCATGGCCATCTGGATGGGCGTGCAACTCATCTCGTAACCGATCGGGAAGCGGGAGTAGGTGGCGTTTGACCAGGAGGTCTCGTTCACATAGCCCCTGCTCTCGCCATTCAGGTCAATGCCCGTCAGGCGGCCGAAACCGAAGGACTTCACGTAGCTCAGGAACTTCTCCTGGCCCAGTTTCTTGAAGATCTTGAAGGTGCCGATGTTGCTGGAGTGCTTGAAGACATCCGGCACAGGCACCACGCCCTGGCGTTTCAAGTCGTGCAGAGGTACTTTGAAGACGGGGTCAGTGTAGTCACCGAGCTCGCAGTCAAAGGTGGAGTTGGTGGTGATCCTGCCAGAGTCGAGCGCGCCGGTGAAGGTCACGATCTTGAAGGTGGAGCCTGGCTCATAAGGTTCATAGATGGCCAGATTCTTCCAGTTCGTGGAGGCAGGTGTGTTGCGGTCGTGATCGGGGCGGAAGCTCATCGCCAGCACGGAGCCGGTGGCCACTTCGGTGACCACAGCCATGATCTTGTTAGGCTTCCAGGCCAGGTTCGCCTGTTCCACGATGCGGTCCACGGCATCCTGCAAAGGCATGTCGATCGTGAGATGCACATCACGGCCATGCACAGGCTCCTGCACATCGCCACGGTACAGCGGCAGCTCGCGGCCCGCCTTGTCATGCTCCACTTCCACGCTGCCGGGAATGCCATGCAGGATGTCCTCACGGGTCTTTTCCACGCCACGCACACCGCCTTTGCCATCTTCCACACCGCCCACGATCAGCGCCAGGCGGTTTTCGGTCGGATAGCGGCGGCACACCGTGGAGTTTACGTAGACACCCTTGATGTAGTTATCGGCAAAGAGCTTCTTCCACTCCTTCGCCTGATCCTCGCTCATCTTCTCAGCCAGCATTTCCACCTGCTCGGTGGAGCTGAGCTTGGCCAGCACCGCTTCCTTGGTCACGCCAAGCTTTGGCGCGATGATGGTGGCGATGTGTTCATGATACGCGGCGATGATCTGCGCATCACTCATGCTGCGCGTGAGATCACGCACACCGACCTTGCGCACCTTCGCCAGCGCCATCTTCACCGTCGGTGGCTCATGCAGGTGCACGCGGTTCGTGCTGAGATGGAAGATTTCCTCATCATAGGCCAGGTAGCGGCCGCCGTGGTCCTTGATGGAGCCACGCTGCGCGGGCAGGGGACGGATTTCACGAAACTTGCCGGAGGCCAGCTCCGCGAGGGCAGGGCCGCGCTTCAAATGCAGATCGTAGAGGCGCCACACGACCGCGGAGAAACCCAGGGTGAGGCCGCAGGTGACGACAAGCATCCGCTGCACGAGCGGACGATCACGACGGATCTGGCGCTGAGTGGGGGCGGGAGCAGGCATCATGGCTTGGAAAGGTTGTTGGCAGGCGCGCTGTCGTTATTAGCCACAGCCTTGGCGGCTGGGATGGGCTTCAGATGAATGATGGATCGGGTCTGCGGATTCAGCTTCTGAAGCCAGGTGCCCTTCGCCTGGAGGATGGGCTGCACCTTGGCTCCATCGAGCATCTGGTCGATCTTCCGTTCCAGGTTCGTGATCTCGATGTTTAGCAGGCGCATCTCCTGCTCCACCTGGCGCTGCTGCTCCGCCAGCGCTGCCACACGGTTCTTGTTCACCACCACGCTCAGCGCGGCCAGCAGCACCGCAGCACACACGATCAGCACCGCCGTGATGACCGGCAGGCCGATGGTGTTGCGATACTGGTTACGTTTCATCATGGGAGCCGCTCGGCGGCGCGAAGCCGCGCGCTGCGGGCGCGGGGATTGAGCTCCAGCTCTTGTTCGCTTGCTTCCACGGGCTTCTTCGTGAGCAACTTCAGGCAGTGATTCGGATTCGTTTTCGGGGCTGGCCATTCGGGGCGGTCAATGAAAGGGGCTGCGTAATTCTGGAAGGCTTGTTTGACGATGCGGTCTTCGATGGAGTGGAAGTCAATGATCACCAGCCGCCCTCCGGGTTTCAGCCACTTCGGCGCTGCGGCTAGGAACTCTCGCAGCGCAGGTAGTTCTGAGTTCACCTCACACCTCAGAGCCTGGAAGGTGAGTGTGGCCGGATTTTTCTTGCTATGCTTCGGGCACACGCGGCCGATCATCTCCGCCAGTTGCAGAGTGGTGGTGAAGGGTGCCTTCACCCGGTCCTGGCAGATGGCGCGCGCAATGCGGCGGGCATTCTGCTCTTCGGCATTTTCACGCAGGATGCGCTCGATGTCCTCCTGCGCCCAGGTGTTCACGATGTCCGCAGCGGTGAGAGGTGCGCTGTTGTCCATGCGCATGTCCAGCGGACCGTCCTTGGCGAAGGAGAAGCCACGCTCAGCCGCATCGAGATGCCGGCTGCTCACACCGATATCGATCAGCATGCCATCAAGCCCGCCCACACCCGCCTCAGTCAGCACGGTGGGGAAGTCACGGAAGTTGCCTTTCAGCGCGCAGAAGCGGTCGGCATAGCCTTTCAGCCGCTCGCGCGCATAGGCCAGAGCCTCGTCATCCTGGTCCATGGCCACGATGCGGGCACCCTGCTGAAGCAGCGCCTCGGTATGGCCTCCACCACCCAGAGTACCATCAAAGATGAGCTTCCCAGGAGCGGGCTGGAGGAAGTCCAGCACCTCCTGCATGAGCACAGGCAGATGGTAAAAGGGCAGGTCGCGCTGAGGCGTGGAGGGTTCTTCGGACATATCGGGTTCCTTACCACCGCCTGGCGGTGTGTGCCTCTGTTTGAGCGATCCACGCCCCCAGGGCATCAGGTCATCCATCGCATCATGGGCTCCAAACCAGGGCCAGATGCCGACATGGAACAGCTCGCAGACCTCTTTCCAACCGTCTCTCAAAAGTGTCCCCAACCCGGGAGCCGCCGCGGAAGTCGGGGCATGAAAGGCACAGGCGGGAGACATGGCTTGAAGGGAGTGAAGGTTAAGGCGAGAAGTCGTATAGCATTGATAATTCCAAAATTTTGATATTTTGGACATGTGTAATACATAGTCGCGAAGTTTATATCAATCATAGAGTTCGTGTTTTTTCGTGACACGAAGTCGCTCTAATACAGTTTAAATGAACACTGTATGTGATTTTAAGGCGCGGCGGACCTATGGTTCCTTGAACCCTGAATATCCCTGCGGGCGAGCCCACAAGTACGTTGTTCACTCTTTAGCGTGTTCAATGACCATCGAAGCACACGCTAAAAGCGTGAACAACGTACTCCTGAATCCACCTCCAACGAGATTCACTTCCGATCCACCAAATTGCCCGAGATCTGATTCCCCTCGCCCTCGATCTCCATCAGGGATGCCTCCTTGCTCTTCTTTTCATCCTCACGGTCATCGCGAATCAGATTCCCGCTCACCAGGCTGTTCTTCACCTTTTCCAAGCGCAATCCCACGCCATCCGAATCCAGGATGTGATTGTTGGAGATGATCAGGCGGCTGCCCTCCACCACATCCACCGCCGCACGCTGGCGCCACACACCGGAGATCACATTTCCGGTGAGGCTGGTGTCCGAGCAACGCGTGAGTTTCAAACCATTGTTCTCCGCATTCTCAAAGCCATTCACGGCATAACGAGGATTGCGATCAAAGTTGTTGTTGCTGATCACCAGATGGTCGCAGTTCTCCGCCAGAATGTCCTGCTCAAAACCTTCCCAGAAGGTGTTGCCATTGATCACCACGCCACGTGAATCACGCACCTCGATGTTGGTCCGCACATCACTGAAAATGTTCGCGCTGATCGTCACATTGCCTTCACGCGTGTGCGTGCGGCCGAGCTTGCGCTCCAGGCTCGGATCTGTGCCCGCGCCGAGGATGCGGATGTTCGCAGATCCAGGGGCTTTGCTGGTGTGCTGCATCGTGCAGCCCGTGATCGCCACTTCACCGATGGAGCCACCCGTGGAGTTCAGCTCCACATTCGCTGAAGGTGGTCCTTCTGTGCTATGATTGCCTTCGATGTCACAGGTGCCGATGTGCAGGTTGCGCACATTGCCTCCGCGCGAGACCACGCCGCCGCCGCCATTGTAGCTGATGTGACTGCCCACGATATTGATCTGGTGCAGGTTCTGATTGTCCAGAAACACACCGATGCCCTTGTTGTGATAAAAGTGGCAGTCGGCGATCAGCACATTGCGATTACGCGTGGTGAGATGCACGGCATGACGGCACTCGCGCACCACCACTCGTGCAATCGTGATCTGCATCGTGCCCGTGGCTTCGATGGCATCGGCTTCTGCATGCTCGCCCACGATCTCAATGCCGCTGACCATCGGCGTGCGCTCCTTTTCCCATGCCAGTGGTTTGAAGGAGCTCGGTGCAGCGGATCCTTCATGACTGCCTTTGAAGAGGAAAGCAGGGCCTGCACCCGCCATCACGATGCGCGCCGTGCCATCACCGGAAAGCGCTGCAAAGCCAGTCTCACCGAGCGGAATGGTGATCGTCCGTGTCAGGCGATACGTGCCACGCGGAAACTGCACGCTGCCGTGGGCGAGGATGGCTTTCTCAATGGCCGCCGTGTCGTCCGTGGTTCCATCACCCTTCGCGCCCTCCGTGAGCACACTGGTTTGAGCCTGGGAGATGGAGGCAAGCAGGAGAAAAAGGAGTGCGGTGGGGCGGCAAAACATGGTGGGCTTATCCATACGCCAGCCCGCCAAACATCCTTCGAACAATGCCTGATTGGAAAAATGTGTGACGTAGCATGAAAAACACGTTGCGTGTTCGTCACCACTTGGCACTATCGCGGCCCTTCCAAGTGAAGGAAATGGCTCGGTAGCTCAGTCGGTAGAGCAGGGGATTGAAAATCCCCGTGTCGGCGGTTCGATTCCGTCCCGAGCCACTTTTAGATTCTGACAATCTAAAAGAGGCGCCTTATTAATAGTAAGTTAGGCGGTTTGCTTGGCGCATGCTGCATGGTTTGTAGATAGCGCGCGCCATCCCTGATCGAGGCATGATGAGTCCTTTTCTTCGAGCTATTTGGCTGGCGCCTGCCGGCATTCGTTGAGTTCATTCTTGGCTCCGCCAAACCCGGGGCTCAAAAGCCACAGCACGCACTGTCCAACACCTTGTGACGGGAGCTGGAGCCGCCGCCAGGACCAGGCGTGGTTCATGGGGGGCTGGAGCCTCCCTTGTTGCCGCTTAGCATCTCATGGCACCGCATGCGTCTCCCTGGGGCTGTGAGCTTGCGCCTGGGAAAAGGGGGGCGCTGGAGGTAGCGCGGGGCCTGCCCGCTCAGGTTCTTCCCTTCAGGCTGCCGCCTGATGTGAGTGTAATGAAATGCGCTACAAGGCATCATGCGGGGCGCGACGGCATGCTAAGCCCGTGCTTGAGCCGAACACTCACCTTTGAGACTCTCTAATTTAGAGAGCCAAATTTCTTCAAGCTGGCATCAGGGCGTGACGTCGTCATGGCTTTGTAAACCCTGAGCCCGACAGGAGCGGATCAAAAACTGACCAATGCACCATGGGGTTAGCCACGCTCTGTCAAAATCTGTCCAAAAGAGCATGATTAGCGCAGAAACATGTAAACCTTAAATATGATAAAACATCCCGAATTATAAATGTATGAAATAAAAATTACAATTATCTGACAATAATTGTTACAGGAATGTCGCGAACGAATTTAGGGAAAAGCACATTTTTTCGGTTGCGAACTTGCTAGTTTTGTGAAAATTATAGTTCTGGTTGGAAAATATAAACACCATGAAAATCAATACACCCACCCTCAAGACCTCGTTTCTTCCACGTAACCTTCGCGCCGGTATGACTCTCATTGAGATCAGTCTGGTGATCGCCCTTCTCCTGGGGCTTATTGCCGTCGTCTTCCTCGGGATCGGCAGCTACCGCTCGGGGGCTGACAAAGCCAAGTGCAAGATGCAGCTCGCTGCCGTGCAGAAGGCTGTTCGCTCGGGAGCCAACATGCAGAACCTCTCCATCGCGGCCACCCTCCCTGACACCGCCGTCTTCGGAGCCGGCCTGCTGCTGGAAAATGAGCCTACCTGCCCCTCCGGCGGTGCCTACACCTGGACCGGCAACGTCCCAGCCACTGGCACACCTTATGGCAACTGTGACTTCGCCGGCACTGGACCTACGTCCACCCACATCCTGGTCGCCGCTGACACCACGGACTGGTAATTCCCTTCCAACCCTCAATTCCACCCTTTGCTGAGCAGTCACCTCCCCATCTGATCACCAGCCTGTCCGGTCATGTTTACCATCACTGACCCCTGTGAACTCAAAGCGGCTGACATCTATCGTCAGGCGTGCACAGTGTCGTCAAAGACGAGTCGTGGCACGGACAGTCACTGGTATCGGATGCCGGAGGAACTGCCTTGGCAGTGGCATCTGTGGTTTGATGGCGGACGTGAAGTCTGCTCGGCCACTTTTTCAAAGACCCATCAGCGCTGGCAGTCAGGCCCCACGCTGCCGCTGGCAAACCTGACCACGGGCGAGGGCGTCAGCGAGATCCTCGGGGAGCTGATGTCCACCACCTACTTTTCGGACAAGCCCAAGGCTCTGGGGGTCATCCTGCATGTCGCGGATGAGTTCGGCCTGGCTGAGATCGCCCAAGCGGGCGAGGTCGTGGGCGAAATGGGGGACGACTTCCAGATCCTCCGTTATAATTTGGTGGATGATCCACGTGAGGTGCTCGCAGACCGCGATGTGTCCGTGGAATCCAATGTCTGGCGGCTTCTGCCTTTCTGGGGCGCTTCTCCTGGCCAGGCACGCTGCACCGCCGTCACGCTTTCCCGCTCCAGGGAAGCCTTTTTGCAGAAGCTGCTGGCCTGTGCGGAGGAACTGCGGATTCCTGTGCGCGTCGCCGTCTCTAGTGCTGCGGTGGAGTCTCTGGCAGCGTTGCCGCTGCTGCTGCCGAACCTGGAAGGTGGCGGCCTTGTCGCCATCGGCTTTTATAAATTCACGGCTGTCTTCGCCATCAGTCCCACGGGAGAGCTCCGCACCGCGCGCAGCCTGACCCATCGCGGCGGGTCTCTGGTCCCCTCGGGTCTGGGAGACATCCTTTGGAACATGGCCCTCGGGGCTGAGCTGGCCACTCCGAAGGTGCTGCTCATCTCTTCCAATTCAAACGCACTGCAGTCTGCGGTGCAGGAGCTGGAGCTCTACTCCCTGACACGCCAGCCGATCCAGTTTGAAACGATGGACCTTACGGAGCGGACGGTGCTCACGGGCATGCCTGGACACCGGCCGGAGTTCTTGATTTACGATGCGACCGCGGTGGAGCAGATCCGCAGCGGCTACACACCGCTGGCGAAAACGGAGACCTTCCGCGCCCTCTGGAGCGGCTGGGCACGCCAGAGCTTCATGGACACCGCGCGGCTGGACCACCTGTATCCCACACGCCGGGATCTCCAGGTGCTGCGCTTTTCTTCCTGGTTCATCTACGTGCTCGTTTTTTCCCTCGTCGTCACCGGCGGTTACGGCACCTGGTCGCTCTTTGCGGCCATGAATCATCCTTCCTGGGAGCTGACTCCTTATCAGATGAAGCTGACGCAGGACAAGCATAAGAAGCTGCTGGAGGAGAAGCGGCAGATCGATGTCACCACGCGTCTGTTGCAGCCGCGCTCACGGGGATGGGTCACCCTGGAGTTTCTGCTGCAGCTCTTCCCGGAAGACTCCGGGGTGCGCCTGGACAGCTTCCTTTACAATGTCGAAGCCTCCCGCCCGCCTGTCTCTGGCCCCAAGGAGGCCAAGCCTGAATCCACCGGCATGACACGCACCTGGACCCTGAAGGGTCTGGTCAAGCCCAAGGCGCTGGAACTGCTCAGCACCCTGAACAGCCAGCGCGGTTTGAGCGCCTTCTTTGACCGCGTGGCCGAGGCCACGGGAGATGCTGCCTACAAGCCGGAGTCCAGCCGCCAGATGACTGTCACTCTCACCCAGGGCCGCAGCTCACGCTTCAGTCCGCAGGCCTCCGCAGGTGATCTCGCACGCGACCCCGCCCTGGCCTTCCCCTTCACTTTTGAGGCCACCATCACTCAGACCCTGACTGAAAAAGACACTCTCTCCCTGCCGCTGGAGAAACCCTTTTAACCCGCTGCCATGAGCACCTACACACGCCCCATTCTGCGCTACGGGCTGATCATGCCTGCGATGTTTAACTGCTTGTTGTTAGGCGGTGTGATCGCTGGTGCAAGCAAGCTGGGCTCCGTGCGGGCTGAGAAGGAGGAGCGCTACAAGGAGCAGACCCAGCGTCTCGCCCTCATGAAGAAGCTGGAGGCGGAGCTGGCCCCCAAGCGCCAGACTTTCCTGGATCAAAAGACACTGCTCAAAGGAGATCCCGGCCAGCTCTTCACCCGCATCCTGGACTCTCTGCTGCCGAAGTACAAGGAGATCGAGCTTGAGCGCAGCGGTCTCGTCTTTCCTTTGGATCGCGGACGTCTCGGACGTCAGGTCAAGACGGACATGGCCCGCGTGAAGAGCAGCTTCCAGGGCGGGCTCGGCCCCATGCAGGAGGCGCTCCTGCAGGTCGAGTCACTCATGCCCCAGGCCGTGCTTGAAGAACTTAAGGTTACCCGCAAGGCAGACCTCCTTTTGAACCAGCGCGAATTTCTCGTGATGGAAATGACTCACACCTGCTGGAAGGCCGAGGAGGAGAAAAAATGAGCCGGCTCCTTCTCATTCTCATCGTCAGTTGTTTCTCCGCAGCCGCTGTGCAGGCGCAGACCGCTCCCGCCAGGCCCAAGGCCGCCGCACCAAAGCGCGCTCCTTTGTTTGTCGGCAATGGCACTGCGAGCTGGCTGCCACGCACGGAGCTGCTGCCTAATGCTGATGCCATCGAGGCCGAGGCCAAAAAGCTCGGCGTGCGCAAGCGCAACATGGACCCCTTTGGCCTGTCCACTTTTCCACGTGAGGATGATGCTCCCGTGGTCACCGAGGACGTCTACCGGGCCACACCGAAGATCACGCTCAACCAGGCCTTGCAGACCTTGAAGATCAACGGCGTGAACCTGCAAAAGAAAGAGATCCTCATCGGTGGCCGACAGGCGGCCGAGGGTGACGTGGTGGAGCTGGTTTTCAAAGGCGAGGTGTTCATGGCACAGGTCGTCGAAGTCGGTGCAGCCCAGCTCTTGTTTCGAGATCTGCAGAGAAACGAAACCGGTGTGCTGCGGCACGACATCCTCCCGCAGCTCGCCATCGAGCCGCTGCAGAAAATTGCCTCCCAGTTTGAGAGCCGGATGACCCCTGTGGAGCCCAATCCTCCGACCAAGCCATGATCACTTTTCTCCCCAAATCCGTGGCTCTGCTGAGCTTTGGCATGGTCCTCACCGCTTCAGGTCAGGTAGCCGCCCCGCTTGTCCAGACACAGCTCCCGCAGACCTCCTCCCCGGCGGCGATGGATGTCGCCGCACGCTCGGGTGGCCTCGAGAATCTGCCCTCGCAGCCGGAAGACGGTTACTGGATCGACAATGCTCCCATCAACGAGGTCTTTCAGTATCTCGCACGCAGCGCCGGCCTGCAGTATTTTTATAACAACGAGCTCAATGGCCCTCAGTACACTGTCACCGGTCATCTGAAGCTCGACAATCCACGTGAGCAGATGGAGGACCTCGCCATCGCTTACGGCCTGACTGTGTATCAGCAGCGCTCCACGGTGAGTTTGATGACTGAGCTGCAGCTGGCCCGTCTGCCCCTGGAAGTCATGAGTTATCCGCTCAAGTACCTCCGCGGCGCTCCGTTGAACCGCAGTTACGGCAGTGCCTCGGCTCCCGCCGGTGGCGGTGCTACGACTCAAAGCGGTGAACAGTCCACCGGGACTTCCACCGCAGGTCAGTCTGACTTCGAAAAGCTCAAGTCCATCATCCGCCCCATGCTCACACGTGAGATCGGGCAGATCGAGTTCGAGGAGAAGACCAACACCCTGCTCGTCACTGACAACACGCTGAAGCTGGAGCGCGTGCGCAAGCTGCTGGTGGACATCGACAAGGCCAAGAAGCAGATCATGGTCAATGTCAGGGTCCTGCGCATCAAGCGCAACCAAGGCCGCCAGGTCGGAGTGGACTGGAGCCGCTCACTTGGTGAAAATGGCACGAGCATCACCGTGCGTCAGAGCCTGAATGCGCTCTTCAATCTGCCTGATGTCAGCACCCTGACCAAAACGGGAAATCCCGCCAACCCGACGGTCGCCATGAACAAGGTGAACGCCGAGGGGGCCGGACTGGTCTTCGACAACATGCAGGTGCAGGCCATCCTCCGCGCGCTGGAGGACGGAGATCTTGTGACTCAGGAGGCCTGCCCCACCATCATCACGGAAGACAACGAGCAGGGCATCATCTCCATCGTCGATCGTTTCCCCGTCATCACCTCGGACATCACCAATACCGCTGCGGGCCAGAACATCACGGACAAGGTGCGTTACAAGATCGACAGCGAGGATCCCAGCGCCACTGAGGAGCCTGAGAAGAACCGCGAGATCGGCGTCACCCTTTCCGTCACCCCCACCATCCTGCCGGACGGCACCGTGCGCATGAAGCTGCGTCCGCGCGTGGCCAAGATCGTCGAGCTCATCCCTGGCCGAACCAATAATGTGTTTCCGCGTGTGAGCGAGTCCACTGTCGAGGCCATCAGCCGCATCCCTGCGGGCCAGTCCCTCTTCCTGGGCGGCTTCTACGACTACAACAACAGTGATGGCAACAACAAGGTGCCCATCCTCGGCACCATCCCGCTGTTCGGAAAGCTTTTCAGCTCGGAGAAAAAGAAGCTGGAGCAGGTCAGCCTCGTCTTCATCATCACCCCGCGCATCTATGATGCCTCCTCCTCCGAGGAGATCCCTGAGGTCAACTGGCATACCCGTGAGTTCTCCGGCATGCAGCCAGACGACATTCAGGACACCAACCTCCTTCTGCCCGCCGAATTCGATGATGCGAAAGCCGCCGGACCTCCACCCATGGTCCCCTCCACCCGCATCACACCCGAACCCAAGCAGTCCTGGGTGAAAAAATGGTTCGGCAAAAAGACTCCAGGAAACGGCTGAGCGCCGTGAACCTCGCCCGACTGGCACTGCCAACTCATGACGACACCTCTGCCCGCCATGTCCACTCCTCCCCAGACAGACCGCTTTGGTCTGTCTTCGGTGTTGGAGAACATTGCTGCCACCACGCTGAAGCATCTGCGGCAGGGTGGTTACGTTTCTGAGGATGAGGGTGAGGCCCTGCTCACGACCTATCGCAGCAAGCTGGGCAGCAACACTTCACCTGCTCCTGATTTTCTCCACTTCATCGCCGAGACCCAGGCTCAGAAGCACACTCTCACCGTGGATGGTGAAGTCGCGCGCATGCAGAAGGTGCTGCGCAGCAGCCTGAATGATCGCGTGCATTACTGGACCTTTGGTCCTCTTTCCGGAAAGCCCTCGTCCCTCTACGACCACTGTCCGGACCTTCGCAGGATCTGCACGGTGCTGCGCTGCCCGGCCACGCTGGCGGGTGAGACCAGCATTGTGCACGTGGCCTCGATCAATCCTGTCACCGCGCTGGTGGCCTCCTTCTTGATCGGTCAGGAACTGGGCCGCGCCTCGGAAGGCGAGTCGCCCTTCATCTTCACCTTTCTCACAGACCTGCCTTCCTGGCAGACTCTCATGCAGCGTCATTTTGCCTGATGAATCTAAACCTCGGCATTGAGTTTAATGACACCATCCAACGGCTGATCATCAGCCAGTTGCGGGCTGCCACGGCCGGGCAGGAAATGCAGTCAGACGAGGCGCTTGTGCGTCGTTCCTCGAAGACACGCATGCTTGGCGCTGTGGGTCATGCCTCAGGCCTGCCTGCCTTTCCCCAGGTGCGTGAGATGGCGGATGCGGAGTTCGTCGGTTACTGTGATCCCGCCGTCATGTCTCGCGGCATGTTCGTGCCGCTGCGCCGCTCTTCCCAGCAGGTGCTCCTGGCCGTGGCCAATCCGTGGGACTACCGCGCGGATGATTACTGCGCGGTTCGTTTTCCGGAAGACGAAGTGCTGAAGGTGGTCACGCTCGCCTCGGAGATCTCCGCGGTCATCGAAGGTTCCTCCAGCACCTCCGGCCCCAGCCGTGCCCAGCTTGAAGCCGTGGAGGTGGAGGAGTTCTCCAATGAGACTCCTGACTTCAACGTCACGAACCAGTATGACGAGCCCATCGCCCAGCTTGTCGCCAGCATGGTGAGTGACGCCATCAAGCAGCACGCCTCGGACATCCATATCAAGACGGAGAAGACCAGCTTCCAATACTGCTTCCGCGTGGATGGAGATCTCGGCCAGCGTGTCGAGATGCCCGTGAAACTGCGGGATCGTGTGGATGCCTTCTTGTTGAACCTCATGCGTCTCGCGCCAGAGGAGCGTAGCAAGCGCCCTGGCATCTCGGGCCGTTTCACAGCCAATTACTACGGTCGTGCTGTCGGCGTGCGCTATGAGCGGCACCGCACTTACCGCGGTTATCACGTCACCATGCGTCTGCTGGACAAGACGCACCTCGAGGCGCGTCTTGGCATGGGCACGCTGGCCTTTGATGAAGAGACTTTGTTTGAGCTGGACAAGGCCATGGCTGTGCCCTCCGGCATCATCGTCATGTCCGGCCCGACTGGTTCAGGGAAGTCTACCACGCTTAACGCCATGCTGCGTGAGCTGAACCACCCCGAGGACAACATCCTCACTCTAGAGAACCCGGTCGAGGATGAGATCCCCGGCGTCACTCACTGTGACCTTCGTGACTCCACCGAGTTCAAGCCCATGATCGCCAGCTTCATGCGCTCTGACCCGGATATCATCTTGATGGGGGAGGTGCGTGACCGCGAGTCCGCCGAGCTTGCCATCGAGGCAGCGATCACGGGTCACAAGGTGCTTACTACCATTCATACCCCGCGTGCCTCCCAGATCATTGAGCGGTTCCAGCAGCTCGGCATGGAGCGCTGGAAGATCGCGCAGACGCTGAAGGCCGCCTGTGCCCAGCGCTTGGTGAAGCTGCTCTGCCCCGCCTGCAAAGAACGCACTGACGGCATCTCCGACCGCGACATCCGCCTCTTCCATCTCGATCCAGCGTGGAGCAAGCGTCCCGTGTTCGTTCATCACAAAGAAGGCTGTGCTGAATGTCGTGGTCGTGGTTATGCCGGACGTACGGCCATCCTGGAGATCCTGCCCATCTCTCCCAAGGTCGGTGACAAGCTGGCCAAAGGCGAGATCACCCCCTTTGAGTTGGAGCAGGAGGTGCGCCGGGAGTCCGGCCTGCCATCTCTGCGGGACAACGGATTGAAGCTCATGGCCGAGGGCAAGACGGACCTCGATGCGCTGAAGAAAGTGCTCGACCTCACCTATGAATCTTGAGCCATGAACGCCTTCCAAGTCACTCTCCGCAACATCGACCGACCTGAGATTTCAAAGGTCCTCGAGTTCGAGGCGCCGAACCGTGAGCAGGCCGTGCTGCTGGCCACCAAGCCCGGGTTCCGCGTGGCGCTGGTGAAGTCCCTCGCAGGCACGCCTAAAAAAGAGAAGACGAACAAGCCCGTCTCCCGCAAGGAGCTCATCAAGCTCTTCCGTGGTCTTGCCTCCATGCTGAAGGCCAACATCAGCACTGCTGATGCCCTGCTCTATTATGCCCAGGGGCTTCCAGATCCCCAGCTTCAGTCCTCTTTGATGAACATCCGCAACCGCCTTGAGGCCGGTCTGCCTGTTCACATCGCCTTTGCCAAGGAGCAGAAGTTTGACGGCACCATCATCACCATCATCGAGGCGGGCGCGGATGCCGGCCAGCTTGGCGAGGCCTTTGCCTCCCTCGCACGCCGCATCAAGATCGAGCTCCTGTTTGCCAGCAAGCTGCGCAACGCGCTTCTGGTTCCATCATTGGTTATCCTTTTCCAGATCGGCCTCTTCATCTATTCGCAGATATTTGTGGTCTCCCAGGTGGAGGACACGCTGAAGAGTGTCCGCCAGGAGCCTGATCCCATCTCGGTCGCCATTTTTGCCTTCAGTCACGTGGTGCAGAACACCTGGCCCTTCTTCATCATCGGGCTTGTCTCGTTCATCACTGCCTTGTTCCGCTCCGCAAACTTCAGGCAGAAGCTGCTGGTCTTCTTCATGAAGCACTGGCGTCTGCTCTCGAAGCTCGTCATGGGCCTGCGTCAGAGTGCTTACATCGGCACCCTGCAGATGCTGTATGCGAACGGCATCAATCTCGCCCGTGCCTCCGCCTTGTCAGCGCGTGTGGTGCAGGGCACTCCCATGTATCCAGACTTCATCAAGGCCTCGCAGGTCTATGAGTCTTCCGGCGTGCCTTTTGCCGAGGCCTTGAAGCGAAACACCTCCCTGGACCCCCAGGTCGTCCACATGATCGGCATCGGTGAGCGCTCCGCATCCCTGCCGCAGCAGCTCGAGCTTCTTCGTGACATCTATGAGGAGGACACCGCCGCCGTCATGGCGGACTTCACTCAGGTCATCAACTTCATCACCCTGGCCATGGCCGTGGTGCTCATAGGCTTCGTCTTCACCGGTTCCATGCTGCCCATCTTCCTGATGGGGCCGCGCATGATGCAGTCAGGTAACATGTAAAAGGACATCACAGATATGAAAACATCATCACTGCTCCTGGCCCTCGTTGTTTCTGCAAACGCCCTCCTCGCGGCGGATGCGCCCCAGCTAGTCCCGCGTCCCATTCCTGGCCTGCCAGCACCCGCTGAAGGTGCTGAAACAGCCACGACCACCTCCGCGGCTCCAGCCCCGCTCGCGCCTGTGGTGCCACAGGCCTCTGCGCTCATGACCAACCCTGATCGCGCCCGTGTGGTTTACATCCACCGCCGCGCCACGCTGCCCGCCGAACTGACGAAGGATCTGCCGGTCAACAAAGCCACGGCCTCCGCGCCTGCCACGATGCTGAACATGCGTCCGGGCGCGGTGAAGATCATTCCGAAAGCGCAGGTGGCCCAGATCCTCACGTCCAAACCCTGAAGCATGAAAGCCACCCAGATTCACAAGGCCGGACGCAGGGCGGGTTTCACGCTCATCGAGATCAGTCTCGTCATCGGTTTGTTGCTCGGGCTCGCCACCTTTGCGGGCATGAACATCGGCGCCGTGCGTAACTGGCAGAAGGGGAAGGATGCTGCGCTGTCACTCCAGGCTGTGTTTGCGGCCCAGCGTTCCTATCTTTCGGACCATCCCACGGCGGATATCGCCACCGTCACCGCCGCGGACATTGTGCCTTATCTGCCACAGGGCTGGAGTGTCATGCCTGTCGTCACCAGTCTGGACAACGACACGCTCACCGTCGACCACACTGTGATGCCTCCCCGACTCATGCTGGGCACGACGATTTATGACCCCTCTGGAAAGGGAAGTGATGGACTTTGGGACGCAGGACAGTGATCTTTGGCCACCTTTGTATGGCCAAAGACAGTCTTTTACACATCACCAGCGGCACGCGCTTCGGCTACCGCACCCGCCTCCCCTGGAAGCGCGTGGACCGGTGCCTGGTTGAAGTGGCAGAGGAGGTGAGCGCCGGTGCCGGCCTGCATCTGCTCGTGGCCCCGAATGGTTCCGGCAAGACGACCCTGCTCAGAACACTCGCAGGCCTCTCACCTGCCTTGCAAGGCACGGTGAAAGCAGAAGCCCAGGTGCATTATTTTGCGGATGAGCTGCGCGTCGATCCTGAGATGAAGCCGCGGACTTTTTTTCGTGCCTGGTTCTCTGGTGAATCCCTCGCTGCTGCCGAGAAACTTGCTGAAACCTTGCGGCTGAGTTTGACCACACCCATCGGCAAGCTCTCACGCGGCAACCGTCAGAAAGTGCTCCTCATCATGGCGGAGGTGAAGGCCGCGCAGAGTGACACCAGCCTGCTGCTCATGGATGAGCCGCTCACAGGACTCGATGCAGAAACGCGTGAGCAGGTGACCCAGCTCTGGGCAGAGGCAAAGACTCCCACCATGCGCCTCGTGATCATGCATGAACTGGAATGTGTGCGTCAGGCGGACTCGCTGCTCACCATCGCTCACGGTCGGTTGCGTCATGCCACGACACGTGCCGGCTCCACCTGGATGGAAACCTATCGCTCCCTGCAATCATGAGATCTCTGCGCTCTTGGCCTTTGTTTCGTCTCAGTCACTCCGGGCTCATGGGGCGCGGCAGTTGCTGGCTCCTGCTACTCGGCGCGAGTCTCTTCATCTGGATCGCGCCGCTGCTCACACCTTGGGAAGAGAACCCGCAGATTCTCCAACCCGCCCGCGCCCAGGCCGCGTGGGTGTATGCCTGGCTCGCCCTTTTCACCTGGCTGCCTTTTCAAGCCTCCGCGCTGGGGCATCGCATGCGCCGTGAAGGCATGCTCGAGCATCTTCGCGCCGGTGGCACTGGACGTGTCAGCCAGTGTCTGCAGCTCACGGCCGCCGTCATGGTCTGGATGCTGGCCATCGTCCTCATCGCGGTGATCTTCTGTGTGACCTGGACTCTGCCAAAGCGGCCCGAGGAAGCGCAGATGTGGATCACGCTCACTCTTCAGTATGCGGCTGTCTTCAGCCTGTGTGCCGTGCCCTTGCTCTTGCTGGCGGTGGCTCTAGGTACACGCACCGCGGAGGTCATCGCCTTCATGGTGCCGACTGCACTGCTTGCGGTGGGCCTGTTTGGCTTTGCCTGGCTGGCACCCATCCTGGGTGGTGCGGATTCGAGTCCTCTGCAGTCTCTCTGGCTGGCCTTGCCGCACTATCATCTCGCGGACCTGACTCCTCGTCTCGTCTTCAAAATGGGGCCGCTTTCATCCGCGGACTTTCTTGGCATCGCCGGCATTCTCGGGCTGCAGGGCGCGGCTCTTTCTATCCTTGGACTATGTCTCTTCCGCGTTCGCTCCTAGCTCTCGGCATCACTGCCGGGCTCTGGTGGGCCGGGCATGCCTTGTCCTGCTCGAACCAGGCCTTGAGAGCCACCGGGGTGGCACCCGCCTTTGCTTTGCCTGGCAGTGCCTATGGCAGTCTCACGGCACGTCTGATCCGTGACTCTCTTTACAGCTATTGGCATGGCGGAGAGAGCGCGGCACCTGCACCGGAAAACAAGGCTGCGCCCAATGCTCCGCCACCACCACCGCCTCCTGGCCGCTTTGCCAGAAAGGGCATGCCTCAGCCTGCGCCACCGACGCCGAGCGTGAGCAATACCGATATCTCATGGCTGCAGGGCAGGGTGGATGATCTCACGCGATTGGAGAAAAGCCGCACCAAGCGCACTAGCTCAGTGCCGCTGTCCGCCGCTCATCAAAACTACCTCCGTGTGGCTGCGGACATGCGTCTGCGTCTCGCCTATCAACTGGATCCAGGGGACGCGGTCCTTTATGAGATCCTGCATTTCCACATCGCCTCCCGCACCCAGCCGCCTGAAGCCGCGCGGCCCGCGCTGGATGCCCTGGCCCGCAGTGCCATGGACTACGCTGTCCGTGAAGGTGGCAGCTTGTCAGATGCACTCACCGGTGCAGGCGCGGCCATCAATCTGCTCAACGACCAGCTTCAGCCCGGCAACCAAAAGCGTGACAACCAGGCCGTGGCGAGGCACTGGCAGGTCCTCGAACGTTGTCTGCAGCGTTATCAAAGCCTGAAAGTCCAGGCTCAGGCCGAAGGCTGGTGGGAGGGCATTCCCACGCTGCGCCGCAAAGACCTCGAGGAACATGCCAGCCTGCTTATGCGCATCCGCGACATGATCCAGCGCACGCTTGCCAACGGGACGGGTTCTGGTGGAGGCACTCCCGCGCCTACCCCAGCAGGTTCGCGTTGAAGACATCTTCTGAGATGTGTCCGGCGCGGTAGAGATTGATCAGGCTCTGGTCCCAGCGCAGGTTCCCCTTGTAGCGCAGCGCATCTGCCAGGGACGTGGCACTGCCATCATAGGCGCGCATGCCGGCCGCCACCGCTTCACTGGTGTTTTGCAGATACTCAGTCACCAGCACACGGCCGCTGAAACCAGTCAGCAGTCCCTGGGACAGCACGAAGGTCAGTGTCTCACTCAACCGGTGGAGGATCCCCGGCTGCTGGTCTTTCGGGAAGAACTCCAGGATACGGTCCACCGTCTTCACCGCGCCACGCGTGTGCAGTGTGGACAGCACAAAGTGACCCGTTTGCGCTGCCTCGATGCAGGTCTCCATCGTCTCGCGATCACGAATTTCCCCGATCAGAATGATGTTCGGCGTTTTACGCAGCACTTCCTTCAAACCGCTCTGATACGAGATCGTGTGCCTGCCCACCTCCTGCTGCGTGACGAGTGAGGGGGAAGGGATCCGCACCTGAGGCTGGTTGGGATCTTCCATCATCGTGTCATAGCGATACTCGATCGGGTCTTCGATCGTGACGATGTGCTTTTGGAAATTACGCCGCACCCAGTCGAGAATGGCGGCCAGGGTGGTGGATTTACCGGAGCCTGTGGGACCGGTGATCAGGCCGAGGCCAAAGCGCCGCTGCATCAGCTCACGCAGGCTGTCCGAGATCAGCGGGTCGATGCCCAGCGTCTCGAGTTGATTGATCTTCGCCCTCAGCCAGCGGCAGGTGACTCCCATGCCGTGCTCGCTCAGGTGTACCTGCACACGCATGCGCACCGGAGAGCCCAGCGCTCCTTCCTCACAACTGAAGTCGATCACACGCCGGTTGCGCACCATCTCCCACATGCGCTCCACACTCCCGATCGCGTTCGTGTCCGTCCAGATTTCCACGGACTGCCGTAAAAAGAGCGCCTCGGCCAGCCTTGCCACCGCCTGCGCATCCTGGATGCCGAAGGACTCGGCGATCTCCAGACCGCGGTTCGTGTGCACATAGATCAGTCCGCCGGTGCGCACCTGGACGTCGGATATCTCACGCCCGGCATAGGCCGTGGCAAGGTCACCGAGAATGTTGTTAGGCGTGGGAGCGGAGCACATGCAGCAGTTCAGTTTTGGGAGATCTCCTCGATGACCACCAGCCAGTTCATCGGATGAACCGGAGGCAGCTCGGCGGGACTACGGAGAGGCTTCAGGTTGGCTGAGATGCTGTCAGAATGCACGGCATCATCACTGCCTGACTTCATGTCCAGCGGCTGCCAGGCATTCGTGGTGCCCGTGGCCAGGCTGCCCAGCTGGCCATGGTGCTCGATGGGGCGGTTGAAGGCTGTCGTGCCCACGCGCAGTTCTGCCGAGAAGATCGAGAGGGGCGGGTAGAAGGTGGAGCCGGTTGCCAGGCCCGAACCAGCAGGCACAGCCGCCGCAGGAATTGCATTCAGGTCATCTCCCACGTAAACCCGCAGGGGCGCCACGATGCTGAGGCCCTTGGTATAGTTCGTTAGGTTCTTCCCGCGCCGGATGATGACGCACATGTCCTCGATGGCCGGAGGATCACTGGAGACACGCACGTTGAGCGGGTTGAGTGAAGGATTCACGCCGAAATGGAGGCTGTTGTTGGAGGCCACACTGGCCGCGCCATTCGTCTGCAGCCAGGGATCCAGCAGGGAAGGGTAGAAGGTGAGGCAGGAACGGTTGTTGTTCGTCAGCTCTGTCTGGAAGGGGATTCCCGGGCCGCCTGGCTCAAAGGCAGTCGGCCAGTTGCTGCCGCGCTTCAGCACCACCTCGCGCATGGCGCCAGCGGTGTCGGGGAAGCGGATGCGCAGGGCGGTCGGCGTCTGATCTTCAATGCTCACCATGTCAGTCGCCTCCACCGTGATGCGGCACTTCTGTCCGCCGGCTGTGTACTCTTCAAAGGCATTTAACGTCGTGTCAGGAGCACTGCGGCGAAGGTAGCCGTTGCCCGTGGGCAGTGGTAGAAAGGTCAGACGGCCCGAGTTGGCGGACAAGGCCACCGGCAGTGCGTCCGTGCCTCGTTCAGCCTGCAGGCGTTCCCGCTCGCCCATGGCATCAAAGTCTGCGCCCACGGACAAGCCGCCGAGAGTGACCTCGTCTGTCATGTCGATACGGCTGCGGCCTGCGAGCCGCGCAGCACCATACGTTCCCGCCACGCTCATGGAACCCGCATAGACGGCGCCATCGATGGTCACTGTGTCTGAATTCCAAGCCGTGCCGTCCTGGTGGGTGCCGATGGCGGCAAAGGCCGAGGCCTCGATGGGCATCTGGGACGGAACCTCATACAACGACAGCACGTAGTGACGCGCCACCGTGCTCTGGCTGCTGCCGTAGTTGATCGTGAAAGCCCACCAGTTGCGTTTGGCCACAAAGAGCTCTCCCGGAGCGGCATAACCAAAGCGAATGTTTGGGTAGGCAATCAAGTTATAGACCCTGTGCAGCGTCACATCCGCCATCAGACCGGGAACCTGTGAGGCATAGCGTTTCAGCGGACTGACAACAGGGCGCAGCGCATCTGCTGTCTGCAAATCGGAGCTGGCGCTCAGCAGCGGCGGCACCTTTCCAGCAAAGGCCGGCTGGGCAAAGACCTCCGCATACGCCATGGTGCCCGGGGTGACCCGTCCAGGTTCACCTGTGAGTGAAGTGATCCAGCTCCGCACCTCCGTGCTGCTGTGGTCACCCACGTCACCGCTGAGCTTGTTGCGCAGGTTCAGGCTTTGGAGGATTTGAGGCGAGAGCCTTTGTGAAGATGAGGAAAGCCTCACTGCCTCCGCAAAGATCGTGCTCCAGGAATGCTCAGGTCCATCCCCATGGTTGGCCTTCATGCTGGCGATCGCTTTGCTCGGAAAGGTGGCGATCAGCGCCCGCATCAGCGCCTCCTCGCGCTGACGGTAATCCACACGCAGCTGTGTCTTGGAGGCCTGGTCACGGTTCATCAGCGTGCTCTTGAAGAGCATCGTCAGGCTCAGGGAGAACATGATGGCCAGCCCGGTCACGATGGGCAGGGAGACATAACCAGAAGTGCAATATTTTGAGCCGTGTTTCATCGTGCACCTCCGCAGTAGGTGATCACCTCGCCATTCGGTCCGGTCAGCGTGGCCGTCAGGATGCCCTCGTTGGCATTGAAGGCCGCCGCCTGCAGCCCCTTGCAGATGAGCCAGGAAGTTTCCCTGCCATCCGCCAGCGGCGTGTAGAAGCGTAGCGAGGTGCCGCTCGTGTCAGTCTCCGCCGTGATCAGGCGTTCCTGAGTTGTCTGGGAGGAGGTCTTGAAAAAGAGGCGCACGGCCGCGCCATTCTGGATCACGGGAGTTACTCCACCACGGGCGCCTGCGCCGTCTGGATAGATGAAATAGTGGTCCGCCTGCTGAAAGATGCGGCCCAGGATGTTGCCGATCTGCGGTGCCTCCTTGGCCAGAAAGGACTGCCGCTGCGCCATCTGCATGAAAGTCAGGTGCTGCTGCAGCATCACCACCAGGGCACCGCTCAGCATGACCATCAGCCCCATCGCCGTGGAGACCTCCATCAGCGTGAAGCCCTGTCTGCGAAAGCGTGTGCGATGAAGAAGCTGTTTCATTGCAGACGGAGGGTTGACCGGCTCTTCATGTATTCCTGGCTGCCGATTCTATAAGTCAGGATGGAATGCAGCCGCCATACGGAGAGTTGAGCTTCGGCCACCGTGCTGACTTCTGCGGTGCGAAAGCGTTTCAGCGTGCCATTGACCGCCTGACCGCCGGCGGTGCGCCCCAGCGTGACTGTTTGCTCGGGCACCGGGTCCACGGCCAGATCCGGCCAGGAAGACTGCTCATCTGTCAGATCGGCAAAGGGCAGCCGGTTGGCCAGCGCGCTTTCACGTGACAGGTAGGCATCCGTCAGCGTCTGCATGATCGTCCACTGATTGCCAGAAATGGAGAGCAGGGAGGCACGCATGATCA
The DNA here is from genome assembly GCF_007992435.1 of Prosthecobacter gellanilyticus. Taxonomy (GTDB): domain Bacteria; phylum Verrucomicrobiota; class Verrucomicrobiia; order Verrucomicrobiales; family Verrucomicrobiaceae; genus Prosthecobacter; species Prosthecobacter gellanilyticus. The sequence continues at coordinate 73,210 of NZ_BKAG01000009.1, forward strand.
ACAGTGCCAGCGCCAGAGTCAGTGCCAGGGCTGCTGATACCTCGATCAGCAAGCTGCCGCGCGGGCGGCTCCTCTGGCTGTTTCTATGCTTCATGGCGGTGGCGCGCTGGACACCTCGGTGGTGCTGATCTGGCCGCGGGAAGTGATCACGCGGTCCACTTCAAAGGTGACGTGGTAGAGGCGCTCCGCGGCACGTCCGAAGAACGGCGTGTGCGTGATGACTTCCAGGGTGTAGATCCCGTCAGCAGCGGCGTAGTTCGAAAGGTCCGTGATCGAGAGGGACAGGCTCTGAGGCACATTCGTAGAGTCTCCCGTGGTGGCTGGATTGTAATGCGAGCCGAAAAGCAGCTCAGTCCCTGTCACCAGAGTTCCCGTGGTCCCCAGCACCTGCCCGCCTTTGTAGATCTGCACGTAGGTTCGTGAGTCGGGATACAGATGATTCAGGTCAACCACCAGCGGAGGGATGCGGTCAATGAAGACCTGGTTTTCCGTGACGTTGCTCACCGTTGTGGAGGCCACTGGCCAGATCTCCACTTTCGGCTGCACCAGGATCGTGTCAGGCACCTGGTAAGCGGCGTAACGAACGATGGTGAAAGTCTGCTCGCCGTTTCCGGAGCTGAATGTCGGAGAGGTCAGGTGGTGGTAGAGAGGGCTGAAGTTGTAGGTGCCGTTTTCGAGGTTCGCCTCCCCGATCAAATACTGCGCCTGGTTCAGGGAGGAATAATTCGTCGCGTCGTAGTTCTTCCCCTGGATTGCCAGGTACACGGATCTCTCGGCGGTGCTGGTGCTGTCAGCGATCAGACCAGTGACCTCGATGTTCACGCTGAAGGGACGGTCTGCACGTGTGCGCCTCACGAACGTGCCGCTGGCGGCATCTCCGCGCAGGTAGCCGTCTTCCGTGACAATGTTGATCTTGGCCTCCGGGTTGTAGGTGCCGATGAGTTTCGTGTCCAGCAGGTAGATGTTATTGTCCCAGGCAGTGCCGCGTGCGAAGAGCTCATACAAAGACCCCGTCTCATTCACACGCACCGGGGCGGTGTAGGCACCGCCTGTTCCTGTGATGGGAGTGTCATAGATCTGGCCGTTTGCCAGATCGGTCTGGCGCACCCACGCCTCGGGCTGCTGGGCCATGGCTGCGGAGCTGATCAGACTGAAAAGGAGAATCTTGGATTTCATGGCTTGGATGTCTTGCTCCCATGATTCGGAGGCGCGGCCTCCAGGATCGTGATCGGTCCGCCTTTGTAGGTGGCCACCAGAAGCCGTGGATCTCTGGAGATGTTTTTCAGCAGGACATTCGCCTCCTGTGCATTGCCACGAGACATCGTGAGTGAAACCTCCCTGGCAGCGAGCCAGGCTTCATTGCGCTTCAAAAAATTGGGCCAGAAGGTGAACTCTCCCTGCGGCTTGCTCAGCACGCGGGACCTGAGTGCCTCTGGCAGATGCAAGATGGAACCGACCGGGATGAGCGTGTACTTCTCCCCGTCTCCAAGGATGATCGAACGAGCCCACAACGAGCTTTGGATCGCCGGTGCTTTTGTCGTCAGCGGCTTGGCCTTGGCGGTCAGTTGTGTTTTCAGAGAGGGGGCGGCGCCAGCCTGTCTTTTCAGCTCATCCTCAGACATCACGTCACGTGCTTGCTGCGCATGGATGTGGCTCACGCAGACTGCCATCAGGCAGGCCGCGAAAAACACACCAGCATCGGGAGAGATGAGTGAGGGGAGCTTCATGAGCTGTGGCGATCAACAACTACTCGCGCACAATGGTGGCCACGCCTGCCGGGTTCGGGTTGTCTTCCAGAATCCAGCGTCCCACCCCAAATTTGAGCGAGCCCGTGGGGATCGGAGGATCCTTTTGATACTCACCCAGGATGTTGAAAATGCCGTTAGGCTTGTGAGCGTTCCCGTTCCCCTTCCACTGGAGGTTGATCGTGATCGGGGTTGTCGTGGCCCTGAAGACCGCCACGGGAGCCAGCGGTATCGTCTTCAGGGGAGCTGTATTGTAATCCTGAACATCCCTGAACTCGATCTTGCCCAATCTCTCACCTCCGCTTCCTCCTGAGACCGTGGCTTGAAGGTGGAACTGCCCGCCATTGCCATTCGTGCCAGAGGCACCTGGGGCACCCAGCGTATCTCCCCGGGCCTCAATGCCCGAAAAGATGAATTTGTATGATCCCGGCAGGGCATGATTGATCATGAAAGGGACCTTGGTGGCGATCTTGGTCCCTGCGGCCACGCCCGGTGCACCGAGCAGGATGTCTGCCTGAGCGGGGGAGATCATCAGCATGACCCCAAGACCAATGTGGAGCGAAGGTAATTTCATCACGGTGTTTTTGGTTAAACTCCCACCAAATGGGATGATTCACTGTATTTGCTGAGATAATAATAAACAATAAAAATTATAGTCAGTATTATGTAACGAGGGGGTGTTTTTGGGGTCGAGAGCGGTCCAGCTACGCACCCTCCTGCCGCCTTGTTTTGGCCGCGCCTCAGGGCCAAAACGCTCCGATGCCCCTGCGTGGCCGTGGCTAAAGCAGTGGCTTTGAGGGGATGGTCAGGGCGTGTCTAGGAGACCTGATCAGTACTGGAGATTGGGAGGTTCCCTGTAGATTGCACGGTCGGGCTTAGGAGGGCAGTGGCCTTCCTTTCATGGAGCCGTAACCCCGGATGTCGGCTGGAGCAGACTACCTTCCAGCCTTCATCTCGCGCACGTGGGCAAAGGCCGCTTCCTGCATGAACTTCGAGGCACCCGGGGTGCTGGTGTGACCGCTGAGGGTATCGATGTGGATCTGCTTCGGGACGGTCAGCGCATTGTAGGCGGCATACACGCTGGTAGGCGGGCAGACGGTGTCGATGAAGCCCACCGTGACAGCCGCGCCTTTGGCATGGCAGCGCTGGGCGAAGTTCACATTGTCAAAATAGCGCGCGGTTTGCAGCTCGGCTTCGTTTGGCTTGCCATCCGTGATGGTAACCAGCTTGGGCCAGCCATTGATGCGGTCCACAGAGATGCCCGTGTGGTCACAACCAGCCGGAACCCCTGCACAGATGTAGGTCACACGTTCATCCAGCGCACCTGCCGCGAAAGCCTGGAAGCCACCCTGACTGCTGCCATAGACGATGACCGTCTTGCCATCCCACTCCGGCTGCGCCGTGAGGAAGTCGATGGCACGCACAAGGCGAAGGAACATGCCTTTAAAATAGTTCGTCTCACGATCTGAGCGGCCCACGTAGCGGTAGTCTTTGAGCGCACCCTTCTCCTGCTCCTTGTAGAACTCGGCAGGTTTGCCGTTCGGCAGACCGTGCGCGTTGATATCCAGCGCCAGCATGCCGCCTTCCTTCTCCGCCCAGTAGGTGCTGCCGAGATTGGATCCACCCACACCAGCACCATGCACGAAGAGGATCGCTGGATGGGACTTCGCCTTCGCATCCTTCGGGCGGCCATAGTAGCCGGACACCGGCGCGCCGAGGCAATCAATCTGCGCATCAAAAGCATCCGCTGTCTTGGCCTGCGTGGCCACCTGGGTGAGGGCGAATTTCACGGGCACCTTGGCCAGCGCTGCCTTTTGTGCGCTCCAGAAGCTGTCGAAATCATCTGGCACCGGCAGGCTGGGCTTGATCTCCGCAGGATCACAAGCCGCTGAAGCCATGGCGGACACAGTGGTCTTCGGTGCGGTGATGCGCACCAGTGTGAAACCCGGCTTGGTGAGCTTCACAGACAGTGTGCCTTTGCCTTGGGTCAGCGAAACATTCTGCGCAGGCTGCGGCTTCCATCCGTCTTCGGACACGTTTGCGCTCACCGTCGTCAATGACGCATCACTCGACTCAATCTGAAACGTGGCCGTGTCACCCGCATGATAAATGGCATCCGCGCGATCCGTGACGACCTTGAGCGTCAGTGCTGGTGCTTTGGCAGCCGGCTGCTGCGCGAAAACAGAGGAGGATGCAAGTGTGAGGGCGAGAAGAGAGCGGCGGGAGAACATGAGATGAAAAAACAACGCGATTAGGCACAAAGTCTGTCCTGCGATCAAGATCTGATCCACGTGTAGGCTGCGAATACCGCAAGAGATAGCGCCACCGCCAGGATCAATCCGACGAGCAGTCTGACGATATGCCTTTCCGTCCAGGATTTGCGCTTTAGCACGGGGGGCTTCCTGCCGTTCCAAACCATCCAGAGTCCGATGATCACCATCAAGACCTTGACGTCATGTCCCAGCATCCATTCCCGTGCCTCGTAGCCAATGCTGAACAGGCCGAAGAAGAGCAGGAGCCAGCGTATGCGTGGTGAGCAGGGATGCCAGTAGGTATCCGGTCCTTCTTCCATGGACAGAGGCTGGCTATTCATCTGTTCATGACAACAAAAAACGGGGAGATTGGGAAGTCATATTTTGTTATCCTGTAGATAACCTGACTCTCCATCTCCCCGCTTCATGCAAAGTTAAACTCAGTGCGCCAAGAACTCGTCCAAAGCCGCCTTGGTAATGCGGAACTGAGTGCCGATCCTTTTGCCTTTGAGGTCCCCGGACTCGATGCTGGCGATGACATCCAGTTCCGTCACACCGAGGATCTGAGCGACCTGGGCTGGCGTGAGGATGTCTCCTCCCGGTGCGGCTGCTGCGGCCGGAGCAGCAGCGGCTGCAGGTGCGGCGCCGGGCAGCGGCGGGGGCTGGTTCATGTTGAAGGCGCCTTGACCCATCATTTGGTTAGCCATGCCAAAGCCCATGGCGATTTCCGCAGCAGAGCCGGCCATGCCGCCGCCTCCGTTCGCCATGCCCTCGGCCATCTGGAATTTCACGTAGTCGTTCAGATTGCCGATCGCGCCCATGCTGCTGCGCTTGTCGATCGCGGCCTCGACTTCAGGCGGCACGCTGGCGTTCTCCAGAATGAAGCTGGTGATCTCGATGCCATATTTGGACTGGGTCTGTGGATTGATGATCGGCAGCAGCGCCTCGCCGAGCTCGCTGTAGCGCGTGGCGAGATCCAGCACCGGCACTTTGGCGGAGGCCAGAGCATCCGTGAACACACTGACAATGCGGCTGCGCATCGTGTCGGCAAATTCATCGAGACGGAAATGATGATCCGAACCGCTGACTTCCTTCAGGAAGAGTTTGGGATCACTGATCTTGAAATCAAAGGTGCCAAAGGCACGCACACGCACGATGCCAAAGTCCTGGTCGCGCATCATGATGGGATTGCTCGTGCCCCACTTGTTGCCCGCGAAGAGGCGCGTGGTGACGTAGTACACGTCCGCCTTGAAAGGAGACTCAAAACCATACTTCCAGCCCTTCAGCGTGGAGAGGATGGGGATGTTGTCCGTGACGAGGTCATGCTTGCCGGGCTGGAAGGTATCGCCGAACTGGCCCAGGTAGACAAACTGCACCACCTGTGACTCGCGCACGATGAGCTGCGCGCCGCGCTTGATTTCCTTGTCCTCGTCCGGGAAGCGCCAGACCAGCGTGTCACGCGAGTCGTCCTGCCACTGAATGATTTCGAGGAACTGTCCTTTGAGGTAATCCATCAGGCCCATGGTCGTATGTGTGTAGAAGTTTGGTTTTTCCGAGGCGTGTTTGTAGGCTAGGCGGAGCCCGGGGCGATGAAAAGTTTAAACTTGGTTTGTAATCGCCACCTCCCCTGAAGGCTGGCCCCCAATCCCTGCGTTCACAGGTCCATGCGACTGCTCCTTGCCGCCCTGTTCATGGCCCAGACGGCCTCCGCCGCGCCAAACATTCTCCTGGTGGTGTCCGATGACCAGCGCCCGGATACCATCCATGCTCTGGGAAATGCGGTGGTCGAGACGCCGAACCTGGACCGCCTGACAACGCTCGGCACTTCCTTCACCCGGGCCTATGCGGGCTACCCGATCTGCCATGTCAGCCGCGCGCAGATCCTCACCGGCACACCCGCCTTTGTGGCGCTGCCGAAGTATCCGGAAGGCGCCATCGATCCCAAACTGGCCACGCTGGCCGGCACTCTTCAAAAGGCCGGCTATCACACCAGCTACACCGGCAAATGGCACAATGACGGCCATCCCCAGCAGCGCGGCTACACGACCACCAGCGGCCTCTACTCAAGTGGCGGCGGCAAAGGCACTGCGCAGCCGGACAATGATGAGCGCGGCCGCCCGCTCACCGGCTACCGCGGCTGGACTTTTAAAGATGCGCAAAACAAACCCGAGCTCGATAAAGGCATCGGTCTACAGCCGAGCAACAGTCGCCACGTTGCCGATGGTGCCATCGAAGCGATTCGATCCGCGCCAAAAGACAAACCGTGGTTCGTGCATGTGAACTTCGCCTTTCCTCATGATCCGCGCCAGTGGCCCGAAGGCATGAAGGAGCGCTATGATCCTGCCAAGATTCCGCTGCCGCCCAACTTCGCGACGAAGCATCCCTTTGATCATGGCAACATCGATGGTCGCGACGAACTGCTTCTGCCAACGCCGCGCGAAGAAGCCGCCGTCCGGGAAGAGCTCGCTCTCTACTATGCCATGGTCACGGATCTCGATGCACATCTCGGCCGCATCCTCGCGGCACTACCATCGCTGGATGAAACGATCATCATCTTCACCAGTGACCAAGGCCTCGCCCTCGGCAGCCATGGCCTGCTTGGAAAACAAAACCAATACGAGCACAGCATCCGCAGTCCCTTGATCATTTGCGGGCCAGGTTTGCCGAAGAACGAGCACAGTGCGGCACTCGTTCAATTGAGCGATCTGTTCCCCACGCTCTGCGAGCTCACTGGCGTCGCTATTCCAGACACCGTGAAGTCAGATAGTCTCGTGCCCATGCTCATGCACAAGACGGATCACGTGCATGACTTTATCACGGGCATGTTCACGGACACGCAGCGCATGATCTGTGATTCACGCTGGAAGCTGGTCATCTATCCCAAGCTTGGCCGTGAACAGCTTTTCGATCTTCAAAGCGATCCGCATGAGTTGAAGGATCTGAGTGGCGATGCGAAGCAGCAGGAACGCAAGGCGGATCTCAAGCGGCGCTTGCAAGTCTGGAGGCTCGCGAACCACGATCCTTTACACTGAAGCATGTATCAAGCCTGCTCCGTCGTGTGGAAGTCCGGATACGCATTCGCTGCGTGCTCCGTGAAGTCCAGACCATTGACCTGTTCTTCCTCGGTCGCACGAGTGCGGACGGCGAAGTTGATGATTTTGAAGATCAGGAAGCAGGTGACAAATGCATAGACGCTGGCGGACACCGTGCCCAGTGCCTGCACGCCGAGCCGCTCGATCGAGAAGCCTTTCTCATCAAACAACGCCACACTGAGAGTGCCCCACCAGCCACAGCAAAGATGCACCGGCACCGCACCGACGGCGTCATCAATCTGCCAGCGCTCCAGCGCGATTGTCGCCACGGTGGTGATGATGCCGCCGATGGTGCCGATGACCACGGCTGAAGCTGGAGTGACATTACTGCAGCAAGCCGTGATGGCTACCGCACCGCCGAGCGCGCCGTTCATGGCGATGTTCACATCCGGCTTGCCCTGGATGAACCACATGGCCGCCATGGCCGCAATGCCCGCCGCCGCCGGGCTGATGGTGGTATTGACCACGAGCCTTCCAATGACCGATGTGGCAGACAGCGAGGAGCCCGCGTTGAAGCCGAACCAGCCAAACCACAGCAGCAGCACGCCAAGAATGACGAGGGGCACGTTGTGACCGGCGATCAGACGCGGCGTGCCGTCCTTGGCAAAGCGTCCGTGACGTGGTCCGACCGCCAGAATGCCGGCCAGCGAGCAGGCGCCACCACAAGCATGCACCACCGTGGAACCCGCGTAGTCCACGAAGCCCATGGCCTCCAGCCAGCCCTTGTCCGTGCCCATGCCAAAGGCACCGCCGAAGCTCCCCCAGGCCCAGTGACCGATGACAGGATAGATGAAGGCTGTGAAGAGCGCGCAGTAGAAGAGATAACCGAGGAACTTTGTGCGCTCAGCCACAGCCCCGGAGAGGATGGTGCAGGCCACACCGGCAAAGCCCATCTGGAAGAACCAGAAGACCCAGACCGGATGGTCTCCTGGCAGATCTGAAATCCAGAAATGATCTGTGCCAAAGAGGCCGTTCCACGTGCTGCCGAACATGATCGGGAAACCAATGAAGAGGAAGACGATGGCGCAGATGCAAAAGTCGAGGAAGGACTTCATCACGATGTTGATCGTGTTCTTCGCGCGGCAGGCACCGATCTCCAGCATCACAAAGCCCGCCTGCATGAAGAACACCATGGCCGCCGTGACGATGATCCAGACATAGTTAATGTTAGACTGGAGTGTGGTGAGCGCTTCGTTCGGAACCGTGGCAGCTGTGGCTGGGACAGGTGTGGGTTCTGCAGCCTTGGCAGTGACAGGCGCCGCCGCCGGTGTGGAGATCTTTTCCAGCGTCTTCTCATGGGCGCTCAGCTTCTCCAAGATGATGTCCAGCTTTCCCGCCACGCTCTCCGTGGCATCCAGTTTCGTGGCGATGCTGTCCAGGCGCTTTTCCAATCGTTGGCTGGCGTCAATCTTACCAAGGATGCCGTCCAGCTTCTGCTCCAGCGGTGCCACATCCGGAGTGGGAGCTGGAGTTTGGGCGGGTAGAGAGGCGCAAACAAAAAGGAGGGCGGTGAGCAGGTAGGATCTCATGAAAGGATGACTCAGGGGAGAAGTTCGGAAAGCTGCGGCTCCAGCTCGCTCAGCAGGGCCTGGCGCTTGGCCGTGTTGGGCACATACTCGATGAGCGAGATGGCGAGCTTGCGCACCTCGGAGACCGGCAGGCGGTAGGGATCTGGCGTGCTGCGTTTTTCCAAAGTGCGGTCGATCAAGTTGCCCACCTGCGCGCGGCCCATGACCTTGCCTAGCAGTGATTCCACCACTTTGCGCACCTGCCCCCAGTTGTTCACCAGAGGCTCCGCTTTCTCATTCATCTCCTGAATGCGCAGCGGGCTTGTGACCACAAGTTCCTCGATGCCGTCTGAAGTCTTGGCAGGGGTGGTGGGCGTATCACTGGGAAGTTGTGTCAGCATCAGCGCATGATCGCTCATCAAAACACTGGCCGCGCTGGCGACGAGGTCCGCGTCCGCGCGCGCGGTGAGCAGCATGACCAGCACGCTTTCGTCCTGGATGATGATGAGCAGCGTGCCGCCATCAAACTCCAGGTAGAGTTGTCGCATCTTCCTCCGCACCTGCCGATATCCATCCACCATCTGCGAGATAGTTTCCTGCAGATCAAGCGCACGCCCGTCAGAGAACGGCATCTGCTTGTGCACGGTGTTCCTGCCTTTGAAAAGAATGACTCCGGCCACGCCTTCGAGGCGCTGGAGGGAGGCTGCGGCAGCGATGAGCGAGTTGGCAGTCATGGTGTGTCGCGATTAGCCGCGCTGCAGGGTTTCACGCACCTGCCAGAGGCTGCGCCGGTTGCTCGAGACAGCTCCATGCCAGCCGGAGGAGGAGGCGCGGAAAGCCGTCTGGCCTTCGCGATCTTCCACGATGCCCAGCGTGAGCTGGCGCATGCCCAGCGTGTCTGCCAGCTTCTGCGCGAAGTAGCTCACATACTTCACCTCGCTGGTAAAGCGCTGCGCGGAGTCCGCCTCGCCGCCTGAGATCGTTTCGCGCCCCGAAGCTGTGTCGAGCTTGATCAAGCCAGGATCCGGCGGCATCCGAACGATGTTCGAAGGCTGCTGCGCGGTCCGCTCAGGACTGAGCGGAATGATTCGGGTCGGTTCTTCCACACCACCTCCGAAAGCATGGCGTATGCCAAATCAGCCCGGCGAGCGAGAAAGTCACAAATTTGTAAAACCGGCGCGGCTGAGGTTCTCTAGCGCCTAATCATTAATGCTTTCAAGCGCTCTGCTCAGCGCGGCTGCAGCGGTGCCCAGCCATACACTTTGTCTCCTTTGAAAATGGGGTGGTGGTCAGGCGTGCGGCCCATGTCCAGCACGACACCCTCACGCTCCACCGCGCTCACCCGCAGGTGCGCATACACGTCTCCCTCATCCCAGAGGATGTGCATCGGATCCTGCTCCTGAAAGCGATATCCGCGCACGGGATCGATGATGCAAAACTTCCAGGTGGGATTGATGTAGTTCACCGTACCGAGATGTCGGTAGACGAGCGCCTTGGGCACCCGGCTGAGATCATAGCTGGGCGCAGGTGCCAGATTTTCCTGCCATGGATCATACTCCGTTTCATCGTCCGTGACCACGGCAGGTCCGGCTGGTAGAGCCCGGGCGATGACATACTCCGGTGTCTCAGGCTTTGGCGCTGGCCAGTATTCCGCTGGAGACTGCGAACGCGGAAAGACACCAGACTTGCCATAGGGCAGGGGATCCACCGCCTCCATCACCTGGGCGATGAGTTTGAACAAGCCTGTCTCCCGCCCGATGCTGGTGTATTGGTGAGACTCCACCACCTCGCTGGTGCGTGCGCGAGTCTTCTTCACGCTCAGGAGATGATGCCCGCCGATGCCGACGACATTGAAGGTCAGAATGTAGTCCAGGCCCTCGTCCATCAGACGCTGGAGGCGCTGTGCGCTGCCGATCTGGTTGGAACTGGCGATCATGCCAGTGGCATCCTGCGTGGCCGCGCTTTCCAGGCTGAAGAGACGCACCTGGCCGCGCTTCAGCAAAGACGTGCCTAGCGTATCCGCCAGAGCTCTGGCAAGATCAGGTCGTGGCTTGCCATCGATCGTGACCTCTTCCGCATAGAGCGCCATGCGGGGCCGTTCTGCGAGCGACACCGTCTCCGGAGCATCCGCGAAGCTGACACTTATGCTCAAGGCGAGCATGCACAGGTGGCAAAGGGCGGAGAGGGGTTTCATATGCTGTAAGCCTCTGATAGTACGCATGTTAGAGTCCAAGTGATTGCTTTGGGAAGCAAAAAGATCACACTCGACTGGCGGTGCTTTCTCAGAAATGCATATAGATGAGGATGTCCATCGCCACCCGTCGCGGTGACCAGGGGGAGACAGATCTCCTCTTCGGCTGCCGGCTTGCCAAGTCCCATCCTCGTGTCCACGCCCTCGGTGCGGTGGATGAACTCAATGCCGCCCTCGGCCCCCTGCGCGTGGCCGCTTTGCGCACAGAGACTCGCGAAGTGGTGAGCACCGTGCAGCCCTGGCTCATCACCCTCATGGGAGAGCTGGCCACACCTCCCGGTGAGGAGCAGCGCTATGCCGCGAAGCATGGTCCCTTTGATGAAGGCAAGGTCACCTGGCTGGACGAGTGGGTAGCAAAACTGGAAGCGGGTGGCGCCCTCCAGATCAAAGGCTGGGCCCTGCCCGGCGAGGCCGGTGTGATGACCGGCGCCTATGCCGATCTCGCCCGCGTGGCCTGCCGGCGTGCGGAAAGGAATGTTGTCGACCTCATGGGCACGGACCAGGAAGTGCCGAACGTGGTGATCATGCGCTTCCTGAACCGTCTTGCAGATGTGCTCTGGCTGCTGGCGCGGTGGGAAGAGATGGGAATGAAATGACGAATTCCGAATTTCGAATGACGAAGGGGGTGTGATGCCTAACGTTTAATCAGATATATGGAAGAGTCCGGTCATGTTTTCAGCTTTACTGCATCTGTCAGAGCTATCGCTGACTGTCATGATATCATTGACTACATGGTCAATGAGTTTGGGATCAGTCCCAGTGAAGCTTTGGCAAGGCTCAACCGTTCTTTTGCAGGATGGGGCCATATCGGAGACCACCATATCTTTTTCCATGAGGATGAAGCATATTGGGCCAATAACATCTACTACGGAAAGTCTTCTGGATGGTGGCAAAAGGCCCGAAGTGAGCTGACACCCTTGCCGTTTCCCTGAGGAACTGCCGACCGTGCGCATCAATCCCCGGCATGTTTTTTGCGAGCTGAGTGGACGCTGCCGTCAAGATCACTTCACTTCGCGTTTGCCAGCACAAAGTCCACCAGCTCCTGGCACTCGAAGAACGAAGGTCCGACCTTGTGACCTTCTCCAGGGATGACTTTCACGCTGAACTTCCCGCCACCGGCCTCGTAGCGCTCTTTGAGGATCTTCGTGTTGTCCACATAGGGCACCGAGAGATCCGAGTCGCCATGCACGGCAAACATCGGCACTTTGTTTTCCAGCAGGCCCTTCAGATTGTCGATGGGATTGAACTCCGTGAGCTTGGTGGTGAGTTCTTCCTCGGTCATGCCAAAGTCGGCCAGCGTCTGCGGCTTCGAGTTCTTCAGGGACCAGCTGGCGAGGTTGCAGACAGGATAGATGCCGATCCAGGCCTTCACCTTGTCCGGGTGCCGGAAGGCCCAGGCCAGCGTCATCATGCCGCCGCGGCTCTGGCCTAACAGGATGGGTTTCGATGAGTAGCCACGCTTCACCATCTCCTCATAGAACTGATGAAACTTCGCCGTGCTGCCGGGGGCTCCGCGCACTTCGCCGATGTCAAAGCCGGCGATGCTGATGCCTGCGTTCATGAAGGCCTCGAAATACATCTTCTTGCCCACGATCGAGACACCCTTCAGCGTTGGCGCATACCAGAGCCAGGGTTTGCCTTCACCGGGCTTCGGCGCGGCATAGATGAATCCCTTTCCTCCTGCCAGATCAAAGGTCTCGGCTTTCCTGGGAAAGTTGTCTTGAGCTGCCAGGGGCAGGGTGAAACAGGCGATCAGGAGAAGAAGGAAGCGTTTCATGGTTCAGTTCAGTAGACGAGGCTGCGGAACCTCTGAACGCGATGAAAGGTGATCAAATTACCGTTATGCGCGGAATGAGCCTTTTCATCGCCGCTGCGGCTCACGATGACGAGGTCCTCACCATCGATGCACATGCTGGCATAGTGCCGGCTTTCCTTCGGCGTGGCACCGATGCTGACGACACCCGCGAAACACCAGTCGATCATGTTTTTGGAGAAGTGCAGCACGAGGCGGTGCCGTTCATTGTCCGGTGTTCCCCAGCGATCCTTCGGCATGGCATCAGGCCGGATCATGGAGTCCGTGGTCTGTGATCCGAGCAGCCAGTAAAGCTTCGTCTTCTCATCCCACTCAACATGAAAGCGCATCTGGCCGCCAGGGCAGGGGACGAAGAGCATGGGCGTGCCTGCCGGTGACTTCACCACGGAGGTGGTCATGCTGCCATCCTCGTTCTCCTTCACCTGGGCGATGGCGGCATAGTTGGTCATGCCCGTGTTGGCGCGCATCCAGAGATAAAAAGTCTTTCCCGCAGGATCATGCCACAGATGCTGTGGATCCGTGAACTGCACCACATTTGTCTCCAGCCAGCCTGCTGGAGCAATGCTGCGGCCTTTCGGTGGCACCAGAAAGGTCACCTTCTTCCGGTCCATGGGGTGAAAGGGAAACCCGAATGCATTCGGCATCCGGGATTCTGGCAGATCCTCAAACACCAGCTCGCTGGCAAAGGTCCAGCTCTTCCGATCGAGCAGATCGCTGTCTGCTTTCGCCCGCATCAGCACCGGTGCCAGATCTCCCACCTGCCATCCCTGGATGCCACGCAGTGGCGCATGTTTTTCCATGACCAGATACACATTGCCTTTGGTGAAGAGGACATTGCATGCGGACTGATGCCAGATGCCCTTGTCATTGAGAGACACCTGCTCACTCCAGGTGATACCATCGTCATCCGAACGCAGCACGCCGACCTGCGACTTCATCCCGACAATGTAGAGTGACTTTCCGGCCACGAAGGGCCGCGCGAAGGTGAGATTAAAGGTATGGCGCTGTGTCCAGATCTTGCCGCCATCATCGCTCGTCATGACACGCGCCTCATGAAACGGCTTGTTGTCGGGCGGAACGGGTTTGCCGGCCGAAGATATCTCATGTGTCACCACCAGCCTACCCGATGGCAACCGGCAGATGGCTGGAGTATAACAATAGATGCGCGCAGGATCAGGCGAAGTCCAGATGGCCACATGATCCTGAGCTAGTGGACGGATCTGACCTGATGTCACGGAGACGATCAAGAAGAGAGAAAGCTGAAGGATGGATTTCACGTCGGAAAAGAGGCGGACGCTCATCCTTGCTCGTCTTCTATCGGCTATCCGGCTGAATGAGTGCGCATGCTTGAACTGTGAATGCTGATTCTTGACCCGAAATTGTCCCCCTGGTTTCGTTCGGTGTCTTATGACTTGCAGAACAGCTGCTCGAAGAGCTCGCGTGATCTCCTTAACCCTTCTTCCGTGAGTGCTATGGACTTGTTTTTGTTCACAGGATCACTGATCAAACCCTTCTCGTGCAGCCTTGAAAGCGCGTCCCAGTCATGAGATTTCCAGGCGGTCGCCGTGCCATACTGTTCCTCCATATTGCTTTGAGACGAGCCAAGGTGGAGCAGGGCCAGGACGGCATCGTCAATCTTGTCGTGGTCAGGTTTCATAGGATGAAGGTTATACGATACCGCCGCCCATCATCTGAAATCTCCAAGAAATTTAGGGTCCCTCTGGCAGTTCTTTCAGCCACGCGAGATTGAAGACGTAATGGTTCTTGCTGGTGATGAGCTGGATGTTGCCGTCGCGTGTTTGGGTTGAGGAGAGATAGCCGCAGGGCTCGGCCATCGTGTCATTCAGCACGCACATGTTGCGGTCGATCATGTTGATGGAGTGGTCTTTGCCGCCGGGTGTGATGAGCTTGCGCACGGGCCAGGTCTTGCCCTCATCAAAGGACACGGCGGCGAACATGCCGTAGCCGGTGAACTCACCCTTCATCGACTTGAAGGTCATGCCCTTCCTGTTCTTCCAGTTGCTCCATTGATCCGTGAAGCTGCACACGAGGATGCCACCTTCACTCAGGCGGATCATGGTGGCACGCTGCACGGAGCTGATGGCCGGGAATTCGCTAGCCGTGTAGGTCCAGCTTTTGCCGAGGTCAGCGCTGTAGCTGATCGGTGTTTTGAAATCAAACTTGGCTTGGTCGGGCTCTGGATCATTGCGGCTGATGGCCATGATGCGGCCATCCTTGAGCTGCACGATGGGCGCATGAATACCTGGATAGCGCAAACCTTTGCCACCAGGGCGGAAGTCGCTCGGCTTCTTCTCGGTGTCATTCCAGTCCCAGCTTTTGCCTCCATCCTTGCTGAACACCAGGCTGCACTGCCGCATGTCATTGGTGATGACGAGCGCGCCATCCGCGAGGCGGATGAGCTGGTTGCCGAACTCACCCACAGGCGCTGCGATCGTTGGCCGTGACCAGGTGACGCCATTGTCCGTGGAGGTGCGGATAAGGTTCTCATCACGACCGCGCACATGATGATACAGCGTACTCTTGCCGTCCCACCAGATCTTCGGACCGTGATCATTGACATCCGCTCCATCCCAGAAGGATGAAGCAGGCTCCCACTCCGTGCTGCCATGGCGCAAACGGCTCGCGACATTGCTGAGCTCGGCACCACCTTCATCCGCGCAGGAATACCAGATCGCGAGCAGATCCCCGTTTGGACATTCGGTGATGCCCGGGCTGTGATTGTGCGTGAAGTAAAGTGGGCCCAAGGCGTCCTTGGCAATCTTCACGTAAGGCTTGGCCGAGATGAACACAGGCACGTCCTGCGGACCTTTCTCGATCTTGATCGCTTCCTGCTTCACATTCTGCGCATTCAAAGGTGCTGCGGGAGGTGGCAACGTCTTTCCTGGAGGCAGCTCCCCAAGCACCACGCGAAAGCCTGTTTTGTTGTTCCGGGTGTTGGGCAGCCAGGCACCGCGGTTCGCTGAGCGCAGCAAACGAGCGAATGCCGAATGGTGTCCGCCGCGAAAGACTCGGAAGTCTCCCTCGCTGCGGCCTAACGGATCTGTTTGTTCGCCGGCTTCATAGGGGCCATACCAATCCTGGCACCACTCGGCTACATTGCCATGCATGTCATGCAGCCCCCAGGCATTGGCAGGTGTCTGTGCCACTCGCAGGCTGCCAGTTTCTTCTTTGCGGTAAGGTTTCGGAAAGGCACCACTTCCAAAATATCGCTCCGCATAACCTTTGTCACTCCACCAAGGTTGAAAGCCATCTGGCAGAGCATCACCTGTATGAAAGAGCGTCGTGGCTCCGGCGCGGCAGGCATACTCCCACTCGGCCTCGGTCGGCAGGCGATAGGGACGTGCTTCCTTCTTCGAGAGCCATTCGCAGTACTTTACCGCCTGCTCCCAGGAGATGGAGTTCACTGCCTCATCATCTGGAGTGTTTTTGCGAAAGTCGGGATCGCTTTGGCGATACTGCCCTACTGTGACCTCGGTGGCACCCATGTAAAAAAGCTGAGTGATGGTCACGCGATGCGCAGGCTTCTCATCCCAGTCTGCATCGTCAAATTTCTCCGGATGCTTCACCATCCGGTGGTCCGCCGCCGGACCATCCTGCCCCATGAGGAAGCTTCCGGGCTCAATGGGCACCAGCTTCATGCCGATGGAGTTGGTGATCGGCTCGGCGGAATAAGCGGCTGAGGCCAAACAAACGATGAGAAAAGGCTTCATGGTCTTCAATGACAGTCAACGAGGTTCAGCGATCCGTGGCAACAGGCGGTGTCCAGAAAGTGCCTTCGATGGCCCGGTCCTCACCACGCGGCCCGTTGAAGTAATAGACGGTGAGTATGCGGCCATCTGGGCGCACAAGGCTGCGTGGATAGCCGAGGTCGCCATCGAAGCCGTCATCGCGCAGAATCACTTCCGGCGTCCAGGTCTTGCCTTCATCACTGCTGATGCGGGCACGCATGCCGCTCGGTTTGCGACGGAAGCCATAGGTCACGCACAGGCGGCCGTCTGGTAGCAGCACGGTGGCCGGTGGATTGCCTCCGATGTTGCTGGTCACATCATTCACCTTCGTCCAGGTCTTGCCGAGGTCATCACTGCGCCAGAGTTCAATGCAATACTCAGGTTTGCCGCGACGGATCGTCGTAAGCAGTGCTCCGCCTTTGGTTCTCACTGAGCTCGGCATGATGGCGAAGCCGCCCGGTGGTGGTTCTTCGCCGATGTAGTTCTGCAGCTTCCAGGTCAGCCCGCCATCGGTGGTGCGGGCACAGAAGACGCGGCCTTCCTTGTTGTCGGAGGCCTTGCCGCAACTGCCAAACATCAGGCAATCCTGCTTTCCAAGCACAATCAAATCCGTGCGCGTGCAGATCTTGTCCACGCCTTCGACGGCGAATGTAAACGGCCCCTGCCATGTCTTGCAGCGGTCATGCGTGGTGTAGATCCATGAGGGTCCGGTGTGCAAGCTGCCGAAGCGGAACATCAGCGCGAAATCAGGCGCGGTGAAGTCGAGAGGCTCCTTCAAGGGCACTGCCTTCGGTTCATTTTTGCGGTCTGAGTAAGGCTGGTCTGGCTCCACCTTCCAGGTCTTGCCGCCATCGAGGCTGCGTGCCTGTACACGATGACTCGGCTTGGTGCGGTCGATGCGGTGATCGGTCGTTGTCTCCTTGTAATAGGTGGCCGTGAAGCCCGCGACGAGTTCATCTCCCCATTGCCAGAGGCCCTGGTTCGCAGGCCAGCCGCCGTAGCGTCCTGGCTCCTTGTAGATGATGACGTTTTCTTGAGTGGCTGGCTTCAGCGTCGCGGCGCTTGTCGCGCTTGCTTTGGTCGCAGGATCACCGGGGTCCAGGCGAACGGTGTCCTGGGCGGTGATCAGG
This sequence comes from Prosthecobacter gellanilyticus, assembly GCF_007992435.1. Lineage (GTDB taxonomy): Bacteria > Verrucomicrobiota > Verrucomicrobiia > Verrucomicrobiales > Verrucomicrobiaceae > Prosthecobacter > Prosthecobacter gellanilyticus. The sequence goes on from NZ_BKAG01000009.1 coordinate 90,750, forward strand.
GTGGTCAGGGCTGCGAAGGTCGCAAATGCGGTCGGAAAGTAGCGTCTAGGCATGTGCGGGTACTACCCGCCTGCGTGCCAAGATCACTCAGGTTTCCATGACAAAACTTGACCTCTATCTAGCAGACGCTTGCGCAGTGCGGCTGTATCGATCTGCTGCACGCTGGTACCCGCATTTATGGCCTGCACAGCGGCGACACCAGCGGACTCGCCGAGCACACAAAAGACCGGCTCCATGCGTGCGGAGGCATAGGCGATGTAGCTGGAGGAGAAACAGATCGGCACGATGAGGTTCGTGCACTCCTCAGCCTTCGGAACGATGGAGCGATACGGGATCGGGTAGGGCTGCCCGGTGCCCTTGGCTCCGCCGATGAACATGTTTCCTTCCACGGCCACACCCATCTCGCCAGTCTTGGGATCCTTGGCCGCATAACGGCGTACTGGATAGATGTCCACGCCATACAACGCCAGGCCCACGGCATCATCCGCTTCTGTCTTGTTCAACACGTCCGCATGCGTGAGCACATAGCTGCCCATCATGCGGCGGGAGATGCGAACATAAAGCTGGTTCGGCCAGCCGCCGGTGTCCTCATGCATGGTGCGGTCCAGACCCAGCGCGGCGGTTTCCTGGCGGAATGACTCTGGCACACGTGGATCCGTGCTCAGGAAGTGATGCAGACCGCTGAGATGATCCTTGTGCTGGTGCCAGACACGGCTGCGCGCAGCCCAGTCACCATCCTGATAGTAGCGGCTCACGCCCAGCGGAGCGATGGTGATGAGCGAGTCGCGCTGGTAGTTATACTCGCCTGCATTCTTCCAGCCTGGAAAGATGCTCGCGAGCCGTGGCTTGGCCTTCTTCATATCACCACCCGCCCACTGCATGATGTATTTCACATAGCGACCCACAGCTTCAAACTGCTTCGGATCATAGTTCGATGGCGGTGCGATCTCCACTCGCTTCGGGGGTTCTTTGGTGACGTAGAAGCGGTAGTTGTAGGCTTGGGTGTAGTCATCACCTGCGCCCAAAGGTTTGCCATGGTCTGCATCCACAAGTGGCAGCAGGCCGCTCTCCGGCTTGCCCTTCTCCACATAGGGATCCACGGGCCGCCACAGTGTCGGTTCACGCACACCGGCAGGTTCTTCGTTGTAGAGATCACGGGCATCACGACCCACGGCATACGTCACGGCGGCCTTGGCCATCACGTCACCCTCGTAGCTGGCATCGATGAAGACTTTGGCAGAGACGCTTTTGCCCGGACCAGCCTTGGCTTCGGCCACGGGAATGCCATACTCATCTGGTGGAGCCAGCTCGAGCTGAACTTCGGTGATGCGCGTGCCCTCTTTCGTAACCTGGGAGACACGGTGCTCATAGATCACCGGCACCTTTTCTTCTTCGAGCCACTTCTTGAAGAACTCGCGGATCTCTGGCGGGCTCTTTCCCGCGACGAAGACCTTGCTCTGCGTGAGTCCACCGACGGCTTTGGGTTCCGGGCAGTCCTGCTTGGGTTTGATGCCTGCGCCCAGGATGCCGCCTAACCAACGACTCGGTTCAATGAGCACCACCGTCTTGCCTTCTTGCTTCGCGGTCACGGCAGCCAGGATGCCGGAAGGCGTGGCGCCATAGACGCAAACGTCGGCCTGGAGCGGGTCAGCGGAGAATGAGGGAGCTCCGCTGAATGAGAAAAGCGCTAGGACGGCTAGGAAAGGGCGGTTCATGATCGGAAGACAAGCGTCGCGACACATCGAATCGATTTGTCCAAGGTCAACATTCGGGAACTCGCCGTTGCGGCGTTTCTGGTGGTCTTTTCCGTGACACGATAGGTTAGGAAGAAGGCCGCGTTTAGGCGATGGTGCCAGCAACCAGGTGCCTCTCACTCCCATGAAGAACTCGTTCACCAGGATCGCCTCCGCATGGTTCATCTTCACTGCCGCGCCCTTGCTAGCGCAACCGGCGGCTCCGGGAATTCAACCGGAGGAGGAGTGGGTGCTGAACTACCATCTGATGCATCCAGGTGGCCCCAGCAGTCCGGGGGATCCGAATCCGGCCTTCTATCTCGATGGTGTCTGTCATCTGCACTACATCCTGCGCCATCCCTGGAAGAATGAGGAGTCTTTTTCCTTCGTTCACGTGACCAGTGATGACATGCTGCACTGGCGCTGGCAAACGACGAAACTACAGCCTGCCTTCACGGGGCATGGCATGTTCAGCGGCACGGGATTCATGACGCTGGATGGCAGGCCCGCAGCGATCTATCATGGTCGAGGCTCGGACCGCAACCAGATCGCTATTGCCAAGGACAATGCGCTCTCGGCTTGGGAGAAGCCTTTTCCACTGCAGATCAAGAATGCCGATGGCAGTGAGGCCAATGTCACCCACTGGGATCCTGACTGCTTCGTGATCGGCGATACCTACTATGCGATCTCCGGCGGTGTGAAACCTCCGGTGTTCAAGTCGAAGGATCTCAAGACCTGGACGCTGATCGGTGACTTCCTCCATCACGATATGCCGGATGTCACGATCGGCGAGGACGTGTCTTGCCCGAACTTTTTCAAGCTGGGGAACAAGTGGGTGCTGCTCTGCATCAGCCATCCGCTGGGCTGCCGCTATTACATCGGTGATTGGGATGCGAAGAAGGAGCAGTTCGTGCCGGAGAAGCACGTACGCATGAACTGGCGGAGCGATCAGCAGCCCGTGTGGGGCCTTTTCAGCCGCACGGATTTCTTTGCGCCTGAGAGTGTGCTGACGCCGGATGGTCGTCGCGTGATGTGGTCCTGGCTCACCTCGCTGGCACCGCAGCAGAAGCTGCTGAACAGGACCATTCAATCCCTGCCGCGTGAGCTGACGCTGCCGGCGGATGGCATCCTGCGCATCCAGCCGCTGCGAGAGCTGGAAGGACAGCGCAGTGATCTGGTGACGATCAATGACGTGAAACTGGCGAGCCCCGTCACCGGCTTCCGCGGCAAACTGCCGCCCAGCGCAGCGCCGCAATTGCAACGCCTTGCCGAGCTCCCCGGAAATTCGGCAGAGGTTCGTATCACCATCGCACGCGAGCAGGCGGCTCGGAAGCTACTGGGCTTCACCTTGTTCTCGGATGGCAAAGGTGGTGGCCTGCCAGTGCTGCTGCGCCCTGAGACCGGCACGCTGCGTGTCGGCTCCACCGAAGCTCCGTTTGCGGTCGCGGATCTGCCTGCTGGTGAAGACGTGGAACTGCGCATTTTCATCGACAACTACCTCGTCGAGGTCTTTGCCAATGGCCGCCAGTCAGCGGTTGCCGCGCATCTTGAGCACGGCAACAAACGCGGCCTGGATGCCTTCGTCATCGGCGAGGCCACCGATCTCAAGAAGGTGGAGATCTGGAAGATCAAGCCGACGAATGAAGGCTTCCGCGACGCTCAAAAGAGCCGCGTGTGGCTGCCAGACGAAGGGAAGTAAAAGCATGAATGGTTAGGCCATCGCCTTCTTCAGCGTCGCGAACTGTTCCTTCTGCTTCGCCAGCACGACCTGCCTGGCCTTCTCAGCCTTTGCTTTCGCCGCAGCGGGATCTTTGGCGAGGGCTAGGATCGTTTCTGGAATCTGGGCGATGCGCGCCTCGTCATCCATGGTGAAGAGCCATTCGTTCAGGCCGATGTCATGCCACATGAAGCCTTTGTTCGTCTGCTCATCCCAACGGCCGACGATGGCAGGGATGCCATTGGCAATGCACATGATGGGGCTGTGCATTTCATTACCAAAGAGGCCAAGGCTGCGCACGTAGATGCTGAGAGCCTCATCCGTGAGCCAGTAGGTCTCACGCCAGACGACGTTCTTTTTCACGTCCTCAGGAAGTGGATCGTAGAGCACTTCCTTGCCGAGGGGAATCTGCGTCTGATCCTCATGGGTGACGAGCACCTTCACACCGGCCTCGCGCACGAGACGGATGATTGCCTCACGATAGGGAGCGTGATCGTGCTCCTTCATTTCTTCACTGCGGGCGAGTTTCTTTTTGTCGACAGGGCGATCCTTGTGCAGCGTCCAGAATGGGGTCCAGCGGTAGCGTGGGATGCAGCAGAGGAACTTGCCTTCCTCCAGGCCGTGCTCCTTGAGATAGGCGGTGGCCTTCTCTTCGTTGCGAAGCTTCGTGATGCCAAAGGCGGTGTCAGGTCCCCAGCCCATCGCGGGAGGTGAAGTGAAGCCGAACTCTTCGGTCGCGCGTTTGGCTGAGATGCCGTCGCGGAAGTAGACAAAGCTCGCCTTCTTCAGCGTGGCCATCAGTTGCTCTCCAGAGTCGGTGATAGAGATGCCCATGACGCCAAAAGGTTTGCCGGTTTCCTCATGCCAGCGCTTGGCGTCTTTCCATGCACCGAAGCCGGAAGCCGAACCATGAATGAAGAAATCACACTCCTTGAAGGCTTTGTCGATGCTCTCCTGATCCTTGATAAAGACGGGCACGTCGGGGTAGTGCTTCTTGAAGAGTTCCGAAGCGCCGTTCTCCATGTTGTTCGCCCAGAAGCGCACCTCGGCGTCGATGCCGTGGAGCTTCAGCAGCTCCATCATGCCCATGTAATGGGCGATATCGCCAATGTTCTGGCTCTGCCAGCCATTGCGCAGGAGGATGCGCGGCTTGCGGCCCTTAGCCGCCGCCATGGTGGTGATGGGGGCGAGGCTGGCGGCAAGGGAGGTGTGGAGAAAGTGACGTCGGTTCATGGCAGGTTGTTAGGGAGAGAGTCGCGCGGCGCAGAAGATTGGACGTCAAAATTCTCGCAGGGCCCGGTCACAAGTCGAGATCATTGGCCTTGGCCTTCTTTTTGGGCTTCGGCTTCGCGCTGTCTGGATGCAGGCCCGCCATGCGTGGCGTGATGGGGCGCACGGCCTTCCAATTGATGGCAGCAGGATGAACTGCGGTGAGCTTCTCGATGGCCTGCCAGTTCGCCTTTACCTGTGCGGCAATGCTTTCATCCTTCTTCTGCCAGTAGCGATCCATGAGGGTAATGGTCTCCACCATCATGCGCGTGTAGGTGAGGCCGGTCTGAATGAAGGCGACGCGTCTGGCATAGATGGAATCTGCTGGCGCGGCTGCTGCGGCGCGATCAAGCCTGGACTGGGCAGCGCTCAAGACGTCGGCGGTGTAGAGTTTCGGAAACTCGAACACTTCCGGCTCAAGGTTCTTCGCCGTGAAGGCCATGCGTTCTCTTTCGAGTGCTTCAAAATACTCGCGCACGGAATCTGCGGCGGGGCCGAATGCGCGCTGGTAGTAGTCCTTCAGGATCACATCCGCATCAGCCCCCGGATTCCAGACGAGCTGTGCCATCACATAATAAAGCGGTCCCTGAGTGGCCCAATGCTCCCACACACCATCAATGTAGATGCCCTCGCAGTGGGCGGCAGCCACATCTTTCAAGTCACGCACGGTTTGCGCGATGTGAATATCTGGCAGTCCCTGCTGCCAGCCTGCCGGGCTGCCGGTATTGGGCCGCCAGAGCATGGCTGGCACGATGCCTGACCAAGCCTCAAACTGCTGGCGATAAGTGTCCCCACGTGTCGAGCCACGATCCACCAGACCAGCGCGACCGAAAAAGTTGGCGACGATGGACATGATCACATTGTCCGCAGGCCGTGCCTTGACTGGTGCGGGACGCGAATGCCCGTAGCTGAGCATTAGCACGCGGTAATCTTTACCTGGATACTTTTGTTTTAGAAGCTCGCCGAGCTTGTTGGCAAAGGTCAAATCACGATCACTGGTGGCGGGACGCTTTTCGTTGTGCTTAAACCAATTGAACACACGTGACTCGCCATCCGGATGATCCCAGGCTGAGCAGTTGGCGCAGACGCAATGGCCGCTGGACCAACTGTCGTTGGGTGAGGCATTGAAGATCGTGAGGTGTGGATCGCTTTTGAGATCCTCTGCCACGCTCTCCAGCCATAGCTCCCATACCTTGGGATTACTCATGCAGAGCTTCGCCGTGCGTGGTGTCGGGAAGCCGCTGCGCGTGCCGTCTGGCTGCAGCGCGAAGATCTCGGGATGCTTGTCATGATACTTGTCCCACCAGTCAGCAAAGCCATGACCACCTTCGATTGCGAAGGAGTCGAGTTGCAGACGCTGGAGCATCGTCCATTCGTGGGATGCGCCATAGCCTCGATTGCCAAGGCTTGAAAAATTAAACACGCCACCGCGAGAGCGGATCTGCGGGTGATGACGATGCTCCAGAGGTGTGCTGATCACGATGCGCTCGTTCTTCGGCACATCTTCGCCGAGCTCGCCAGGCCAAAACCAGCGCACACCGAGCTGATCTTGAAGAAATGTATACACGGCATTGATGGTGCCGTACTCCTGCTGCTTGCCTTTGATCACTCCTTCGCGAGTCTCGATGTCCAGTTTGGTCGGATCCCAGCGGTCACGACCGGCGATGACCACATGTTTTTCATTGGCCGTGATCAGTATCTCCTCAGGATGCTTGAACTCAAAGTCCGTATTGGGAAATAGAGGTTTGATGGCGGGTTGAAAGCCAATCCAGATGGCTCTCTCTGGAAGAGGTGAGGGCTCGCCTTCCTGGACGGCTGGCTTCTGACCACTGATCTTGTTGATGTAACCTGCCAGCACGTTCGCGACCTCGCGTGTTCGTGGTGGAGCATCCTTGAAGACGATGATGGGGGGCGGTGCCACCTCCTTGGAAACGAGCACGAATTCAGCGGCATGAAGCTGAGCAGCAAAGATCACCAGCAGCAGGGGGAGGCAGCTTTTCATAGGGTTGGTCCGAGCGAAACGATACAGAACAAAAATCTTATCTGCTTTGTTCAACGACCTCATTCAAAGCCACTCAATGACTGTGGCGGAGAACCTGACCTTGGCTGACGAGCTTGGTCTGCAATTCATCAACAGGCACTTTGCGCGGCTCGACTTTGTTTTGAATGGCCAGATGAGCCGCGACTCCTGCCGCTTGTCCCAGAGCCATCCAGGTTGGCTCCATGCGGATGCTGGAGAAGGCCACATGCGTGGTGCTGGCGGCGACGGGAACAATGAGGCCATCGATCTTCTCCGGGATCATGATGCGATACGGGATCTCGTAGGGACGTGTGATGTAGTCGAGCATGCCGAGATAGCCTTCCAGCACGATGGTGTCGGTGGGCTGGCGCTTGCGGGCAGGGAAGCTGTCGATGGGGAACTCGCCGACGGCGATGCTGTCCTCATGATGCTTCGGCTCCTGGCCTTTACCGGTGATGTCGTGCTCGGTGAGTGTGTATTCGCCGATGAGTCGGCGGCCTTCGCGCACATAGAGCTGCCAGGGAAAGTGAGCGTTGTCCGTGAACTCATCATTGGGCAGGTGCATCTCGTTCGCGAGCGCGCGATGCGCTTCCGGCACTTCGGGATCGTTTTGCAGGAACCAGAGCAAACCCAGCACGAGGCTGCGATGACGCTGGCGGATGCGCTCTCGCGTGGCTTCATCACCTTCGATGTAGCCGCGGTTCTCCTCACAGAAGGGGAAGGCCAGGGGACGGGGATTGATGTTCACGTCACACTTATTGTTGGGTATGTCCGCGACTGACAAAGCGCGCACCAGTGTGTCGAAATGCTTGGGATTGTAGCCACGACCGGCCTTGAAGACTCTCGGTCCCGCAAGACGGCCTGCTTTGAGATCATCAAAGTAACCGAGGTAGTCTTTGCGGTCATAACCTGCTGGCGGCTCGGTCATGCGCGCGGAGTTGGCGGCATCTTTGGTCAGGCAGAGACGATAGGTGTAGGCGGGCAGGCGGTCATCGGCCTCGCCAGTGCTGCCAGGAAGAAACTCATGAGCTTGGTAGTCGAAGTAAACGACACCGCCATGCGGCTCATCGAACTCCTGTTTTGATTCACGACCCAGGCGATACTTGGCGCCAGCAGCGGCATAAAGATCACCTTCATAGGTGGCATCCATGAAGACTCTGGCTTCGAGTTGTTTTTCGGTTCCGTCTTTGCGATTTACGATGGTGATGCCACGCAGCTTGTTCTCATGGACTTGTGCTGATTTGAGCAGCCAGCCCTTCATGACATTGATCTTGGGCTCCTTGGCGATCATCGCCTCAAAGACCTTCTCCGCGACATGTGGCTCAGCATAGTAGCCGTCCTGGCAGAGCTTCGTGTTCTCATGCTCGGCACCGTAGGTCTTCACGTAGTGCCCCAGGACACCTGCGACGAAATCTTTGAAGATGCCACCGATCATGGCGCGGTTCTCGATGTCACTTTTGCCGAGGCCGCTCGTGGTCATGCCACCGAGGTGCTGATGATGCTCCACCAGCGTGACCTCGTGCCCGAGGCGTGCTGCGGAAATCGCTGCCGCGATGCCTCCTGGCGTGCCGCCATAGATGACAACATCCTGAGCGGATGATCGGCCGACCATGAGAACAAGGATGGTGAAAAGAGAGACGATCGTTCGCATCACTTTAGAGATAGAGAAGCCGCGAAGGAACGGTCCTTCGCGGCTCGCAATGATACACGGGTGGTTAGGCAAGCTTGTAGCAATCTGCCCACTCGGCGCGTGGAGCAGGGCCGGAGAGACGAGCATTGGCTTCCTCGTTGCCGATGAAGCGCTTGGTGGCAGGATCGAACTTCAGATCGACATTCAGATACTCGGCGATGGTGCCCAGGTTCAGCACTTGAGTGAGCAGGCCGGAGACACTGAAAGGTGATTCGGTGGTGCCATTCCCCAGGCAGGCCTGGATGAAGCTTTCGTAGTGGCTGTACTTCGGCGGATGGAGAGCCATGGTGTCCTTGTTCTCTACCATCTTGGCTCGCGGATAGATCTGTGAATGACGGTCGTGCGAGCCGCGCTGGACGAGGTAGTCACCCTGCTTGCGATGCAGGAGGGAGCCGGTGTTGCCGGGATTCGGGATGAAGACTTTGCCGTCCGCACCGGGGTCGCCGAACTTTTCCGGGATCTCGATCTTGGTATCGCCACCGGCTTTCCAGTGCAGTTCCACGGCGGGCATCTTTTCGCCGCGCTCAGGGAACTCGAAACGGATGTCGGAGTACAGCGGATAGGCGATCTGATTGTAGTCTCCGAGCGCGAGAGGCGTGATGCGAGTGGGCAGGCCGAGCTTCAGATGATGATGGGCGAAATCGATGATGTGCGCGCCCCAGTCGCCAAACATGCCGCCGCCATACAGATGGAAGCCGCGCCAGTTGAAGGGGTGGTACATTTTGCTGAAGGGTTTTACTTCTTGCGGGCCGCACCAGAGGTCCCAGTTGAGCGATTGGGGCTTCGGTTCTTCGGTCGGATAGCCTTTCACCTTGGCGCGCTCCTCCGCGTTCATGAACCAGAGGGAAGGGGACTTCCACGCATCGATCTTCACAATGTCATCCACGAGGCCTGCGGCGAGCATCTGCTTAAACTGCTCGGCTCCAGCGGAGGTGTGGCCTTGATTGCCCATCTGAGTGACCACCTTGAATTTCTTCTCGGCGCGCATGAGGATCTCCGCCTCTTCAAAGGTGTGCGTCAGAGGCTTCTCCACATACACATGCTTGCCCAGGGCCATGGCGCTGATGGCGGCGGTGAAGTGGGTGTGGTCGGGGGTGACCACGCTGACGGCATCGATGTCCTTGCCCATCTTGTCCAGCATCTCGCGGAAGTCGCCGAAGCGCTTCACGTCGGGGAAGGCGCCCAGGTTTTTCTCGATGCCTTTGCCCATGGCAAAGTCCACATCTGTGAAGGCCACTGGCACCGCGAAACCTGCTGCGGTGAGTCCAGGAATCACACTGCCGGCACGGCCACCGATGCCGACGCAGCCGAGATTGATGCGGCGGCTTGGTGGCAGCTTGGGATTGTCCGCCGCGCGTGCGCTGGTGAGATAGGCGGGGATGAAATTAAAGCCGAGGCCTGCGGCGACGGATTGCTTGACGAAACGGCGACGGGATGAGCTTGGGGCTGCTTCAGGGGTTTTCATGGTTCAGTGAGAAAGAGGAAAAGAGAATCAGGGTAGGTTTCTGGCAGAAAAAACGCCAGAAGATAAGGCGGGCGCCAAGGATCAAGACTTTGGTCTCGCGCTCCAGAGGGTGAGATTGCGGAACTGTGCGCCTTCGGCCTTCGCGACCATGCCGACACGGCCTTTGCGATCCTTGAAACGCTCGTGGGTGGCTTCGAGCACGTGGTCGTCAATGCGGGCCATGAACTTGTCACCGCAGACTTCGAGGATGATGCAGTGCCAGGTGTTGGGATCGAGCTTCACCTCGATCTTCTTCAGTTCCTCGCGCCTTGTCTCCTTGGCGATGCCGCTCATCTTTTGAATCCAGATGGCGGTGGGCGTGATGACCACGCGACCCTGGTGATGGTTAGGCTGGTGATTGTCACGGAAGACGAAACCAATCTGTGGTGAGGCGCCAAGCTTGAACTCGCCGGTGAGGACAAGGTCGCCGAGATCCACCAGATGCTCACAGACGGCTTCATGACCATTGGGACGTTTCTCGCTCGGGGCTTCTTGAAGGGCATAGGCAGCACCACCCTTGATGCTCCAGGTGCCAATGCCTGCGCGCCACCCGTCTGTGCCGGGTTGCTTTTCTTTGGCGAAGGATTCTGGGCGGTCGAACTTCTCGACGGCGATCAGCTGATCTGGCTGGCAGATCAGGGTGGCTGGAGGTGCAGGCGTGTCTGCGAATGCCGGGATAATTTGAGCAAGAATCGCGATCAGGAGAGGTGTGATTTTCATTCGTGTTCAGGTTGGGGACAAATCTCACGGAGTGAGCATCTGATGGCGGCGTGCTTTCCAGTAAGCGGCAAGGTGGTAGATGATGCCGCAACTGGAGTTATGCTGGTAATCGAAGTGGGCGATGAGGTCTTTCAACGCTGTCTGCTCTTCACTCGAGAGAGTGCCGGCCTCGCCCATGAGCAGGATGAGGCTGGACTCACCGGCCTCGCGTGTGAGATGCCAGATTTCGCGATAAGGTCCCCACTGTGGATTGGGGTAACCTTTTTGGTTCTTCCACACCGGGACTTTCCGCCAGTCGGGGCCGAGCATCAGCATCTCTTCAGGAGTCTTCTTGGCCAGGCTTGAGAGCACGCTCTTGAAGCGCTTGGCGGCCAGTTGACGCACATACTTCATGCGTTCGAGGATAGTGGCCTTCAATGCAGCATCAGGTTCTAAGGCATGCAGCACTTCCAATGAGCACTGCATCTGCAAGAGGGCATAGGCGGGCTTTTGCTCGCCGGGGTTGGCGGATTGGGCGATGGCATCAGCGGCATACTTTCTCCACTGCTCGCGGTAGCGTTCGTTGCGGGTCACGTCCCAGGCTGCGGCGTAGATCATGGGGAGTCGCGCGGCTTCGTGGGGCTGCACGTTCCACATGCGGCAGATGCCGAGCGGGCAGCGCTGGCCATCGGCGCGGCAGAAGTCATAGTCGTTCTCTGGTGTGACGAACTCGATCATGCGCTCGGCCACATCGGCGAGGACGCTTTGGATCTGCTTCTTCGCGGCCTCATCGGGCAGCGGGCTGTGATAGTATTGCCAGAGGCCGTGGGCGAGGTGTGTGACCTGATCTCGGGATGAGTTGATATAAGTGCTCCTGGCATCTTCTGGGCACACATTGCGGGCCACAAAGCCGCGCACGCCGTGGACGGTCACGCATCGCTGCAAGCCCTGGAACACAGCAGCGGCTTTCTCGCGCAGTGATTCGTCTTTCGTGACTGCGAAGCGATCACAGAGAAGGCTTAGCATGGCACCACCGAGGATGGCGCCGTCTTCCATTCCGGTGCTGTAGCCACAGGGATTGGGATACTGGCGCTTCACCTCTTCGGCGGTGGGCAGATGAGACTGCTCCTTGCCCTTTTCATAGCTGCTGAGGTAGTCGCCAAAGGTCTGGACCTTGGGAAGATAGAAACGGTTCCAGGTGACATTCCAGGCTTGCTCGATGTTCGTGGATGCATCGTCGGCCCTTGAAGCAGAACCGATGAGGGCTGCTGCGAGGATGAGAAGGATGAGTTGAGGCTTCATGCAGATGAATGATGGAGCCTCGATTGCCCATGGAAGCTACTTGAGCAAGGGCGCGGAAGGCATCTGTGTGGCATCTACATCGCTCAGCTTCACCTTCAGCACCTCGACGGACTGCTTGCCACCGGCAAAGGCGATGTAGAGGGAGCCTTCGTGCTCGATGACGTGCGGGTAGTCGATGTGACGGTCGCCGACCAGGTAGAGCATCTTGGTGAAGACGAGGCCATCGGGACTGACGGAAAGGGTGAGGGGATCGCGCTTCTTCGGGTTGGGGTTGGAGACAAGCACGTAGCGGCCATCACTGAGATGCAGGCCGCTGATCTTGGAGGTCGCGTCAGGGAAGTTGGTCTTCACGGGCTTGCTCCAGGTGCGGCCATCATCGGTGGAGAAGGCGCGATAAAGGAAACCGCTGCGGCGGTTGTCGCGGAAGACGGCGGCGAGGTTGTTGTCTGGCAGGATCCACCAATCAGGCTCCTCGGCTTTCAGTTCGGAAGCGGTGCCGAGCACGGGGAAGGACTGCCAATCATCAAGTGACTTCACACCGCCAACGATGAAGTGCACGCCGGTGTCCTTGTAGTCATGCATGCGGCGGGACATCATCCAGTTGCCGGTGCGCAGCTTGAGGGGAGGGAAGTTGTTGATGGCGTTTTTATACACCACGCCTGCGTCTTCCCAGGTGTTGTCTTTGGTTAGGCGGAAGGCGCGAAGTTCGAGGCTCTTTCCGAAGAAGCCGGCGGCTTCGTCCAGAGAAGCGAGGGCCAGAAGCTCGCCCTCGCGCTTCCAGAAGCCGCGCGAGATGTAGCGCATGCCGTTGTCCTTGCGAGTACCGTAGTAGGGCGATTCGGGGCCTGAGTTCGGTGGAATGGGGGTGAGATACTTGGACTCGCTCCACTTCAGGCCATCGGGGCTGGTGGCATACTTCACTCGCTGGCCCACGCGATCCTCGATGCCGGGGCCATCACTCCACATGGCCCAGAACTGGCCGTTGTGATGCACGAGGTAGTTGTGCTGGTTCACGCCGCCGCCCTTTTTGTTGAGCTTGTCGGTCGGGCTGCCTTTGGCACGCACATCATTGACCACAGCGTGCTCGCTTGGCACGCGGGGAAGCTTGGTGAAGTCGAGTTGATGCGGATCTGATGGCAGCCATGCTCCGGAGAGCATGACTGGTGATTCTGCATCTGGCGCTGCCTGGCAGGCCGTGGTGACGAGCAAAAGCAGCGCGAGGAATCTCATGGGATTACTTGAGGGATTCGACTTTGATCGTGTGCTTCACTGGCACGAGCTTGGCGTGGGCATCCACATCCAGCTTCTCCTGCTTGGCCATCATCTTCTGCTTCAGCGTGTTCAGTGCGGTGGCGAACTCAGGGTCATCCTTTGCATCATTGGCGAAGTTACGGAAGTTGGTGATCATGGCTTTGATCATTGGGGTCTCGTAGGCCTGCTTGGCACTCACGGCGGTCGCGAGTTTGATGAAGGGTGCATCAAATGGAGACTTGGTGAACTCGGCGGCGAGGTTGATGCCGGTGGTGAGTTGCTCCTTGGTGAACTCTTTTGTTTCAGTGCCCCAAGTCACTTTGGCTTTGGCAGCTTCGAGGTTCTTCACGCGCAGGGTGTAGCGGTTCAGCTCTTCATTGAATTTGCAGAACTCGGTGATCTTGCGGGTTTCTGGCTCGAGATAGAAGGGCCACTTGCTGCTTTCGATCTCAGCGGTGCCTTTGCTGCCGCTGACGGTGTGGCCTTCACTGCCTGTGCTGGCGCCGGTCATGTCGACGGTGATTTCGCCGATGTTGCCATCGAGGCCTAGGCCTTTGAGGAAAGCGGCTGCCATGAGCAGATGGCCATTCGCACCGGGATGCACACCATCGCGACCGCCAACGTCGTAATCGGCACCGAGCTTGGCCTTGGCAGGGCCCATGGCGTTGATCATCTCGGCATGCACATCGGCAAAGGCCGTTTGAAACTCGGTGGCGAGCTTGCGGTCGACGTCGCGAAGGTGGGCGAGGTTGTCGTTGTACTGATCCGCTGTGGCGCTCTGCTTCACGAACCAGCGCGTGTCCACAGCACCGGGTGAGCCTGCCACGATGTTCTTCACGCCGACTTCCTTGAGCTTGGTCAGCACGAGGCGCATCCACTTCTCGTAGTTCGCGCCGATGCTGGGATCATAGGGCACATAGCGACCATCATTCATGCCGTAGCAGGTGGTGGCTACGGTGGGCTTGAAGACGTCGAGGTCGTTTTCAAGTCGCTGGCTGAATCCTTGTGCGGTCTCGCCGCTCCAGCCGAACTGGAAGCATTTGATGTCTTGGCGGCCGGTGCAGGCGAGCAGGTAGGTCTCGATGAAACGCGAGTACAGCTTCTGCTCCGTGATCGAGTCACCGATGATGGCGACGCGGGAATTCGGCGGAAGCTGTGTCTCGGCGAAGACAGGCAGCGAAAGCAGGAGGGAGGCGAAAAGATGGCGGAGATGCATGGTGGAGTGCCTTCTTACGTGGATGAAATCATCCCTCTATGTGAATTCGCTGCCCAGACTCTGATATCTCAGTTGTTACTGAGGCCAGGCGCCATCCACGAAGGGCTTGGTGGTGAGCTTGGTGGGATCGAGGACGACATGCTTCACTTTCTGGCGCAGCCAGGTGTAGGTGATGTGCACGAGGCCGTCTTTGGTCTGCATGATGGCTGGATAGCTGAACTCCTTCTTCGGCTCATTCTCAAAGACCAATGCGGCTTCCCAGGTCTTGCCATCCTTGCTGACGGCGAGGTTCAGCGGGCTGCGGCCTTTGGCGGTGTGATTGTAGATCAGCAGATGGCGGCCATCGGCGAGTGTCACAGCGTCCGTGCCGGAGTTGGGGTTCGGCAGGTTGGTGAGGGAGATTTCGCCCCAGGTTTTGCCGGCATCATCAGACGTGATCTGGAAGACCTTGCCCTGCTTGCTGCGGCCGACGGCTTCGAGTTTGTCACCACCGAGGAAGAGAACGCTCGGCTGGATGGCGCCAACCTTGATACCATCGTGTAGAAGCTCGGTGCGTGTCCATGTTTTGCCGAGATCAGAGGTGCGCTCGAAGTAGATGGCCCAGGCGCTGGGCTTGGTGTCTGTCTCATTGCTGGTTGGGCAAAGGATGTCGCCATTGGCAAGCTGCACGGGCTTGTTCTTGATGGGGCCGAAGATGCCTTTCGGCAGCTTCGTGGCGGCGGACCAGGTTTTGCCGCCATCGGTGCTGGTTTTGAGTTCGCCCCACCAGGTGCTGGGCGATGGACCCACCTTATAGAAGAGCATCAAGGGGGCATCTTTGGGCTGGAAGAGCACGGGGTTCCACGTTGGATGACGGGTGCCATCGGGTTGCACGCCATTCGCGGTTTCCACGCTTTCGGTCCACTTGCCATCGACGAGGCGTGAGACCCAGATGCAGACATCGGGGTGCTTTTCGTGCGTGCCACCAAACCATGCGGACACCATGCCGGTGGGTGTTTCGACAATGGTCGTCGCATGGATCTGCGGATAAGGGCCAGTATCGTAGATGTACTCGGTTTTAAGGATGGCAGGATCAGCAGCGAGCAATGGAGCTGCGGTGGCAAGAAGGCCGAACAAAAGGGATTTCATGGCTGGATGGGGGGAGAGGATTTTTAGGAGATCAAACCGAGATTCACGAGTCTTTCACGAATGATGCCACGCTCGGCATCACGGAAGCGATGGAAGGGCTCGGCCATGTGGTCTTCACAGATGCC
The DNA here is from genome assembly GCF_007992435.1 of Prosthecobacter gellanilyticus. Classification (GTDB taxonomy): domain Bacteria; phylum Verrucomicrobiota; class Verrucomicrobiia; order Verrucomicrobiales; family Verrucomicrobiaceae; genus Prosthecobacter; species Prosthecobacter gellanilyticus. Next base: position 106,404 of record NZ_BKAG01000009.1, read on the forward strand.
GAGGATGGAGAGGGCGCACTTGATGCCTTTGATGATGGCGGACTTGTGTCGGCCGACGGTGTAGATGCTACCGGCGAGGCGCATGACTTCCGCGTGGAGTTCGCGGGTGCGCTGCAGGTCCTGCGTGGCGGCGGCTTGATACATCTTCACGTAGAGTTCGGGATGCAGGTTGGCTCCGCCATTGATGCCACCATGACCACCGAGAAGCACGGCTTCGGCGGTGAGTTCTTCCGGACCCACGAGCACGCTCCAGTCGGGGCGTTGCTTCGCCACTTCGATCAAGCGATGGAAGTAGATCATGTCACAGGAGCTGTCTTTCACGCCGCAGACACCGGGCATGTCGAGAGCGCGGCGGACGAGGTCGGTCTCGAAGCTTACTTTGGTGAGGCCGGGCATGTTGTAGAGGAAGAGCGGCAGCGGCATCTCGGTGACGAGATCCTGCACATACTCGAGCATCTCCGGCGGTGCGGCAGGGAAGTAGTAGGGCGGAGCGAGCACGACATGTGTGGCGCCAGCTTCCGCTGAGTAACGCGCGAGATTTACGCTTTCGGTGAAAGAGGTGTCGGTAATGCCGACAAGCACGGGCACGCGGCCCTTGGTGAGCTTGCAGGTATGCTCGATCAACTCGCGACGGAGGCGATAGCTGAGGCTGGGGCCTTCGCCGGTGGTGCCGAGAACAAAGAGGCCGGAGACACCGCCTTTGATGAGATGCTCGACGAGACGCTCGAGGCCTTCGCGATCAAGGGTGTCGCGGTCTTTGAGCGGAGTGATGAGTGGCGGGATGATGCCGCGGAGAGGTTCAGACATATAGAGCAGGTTTTTTTAACCACTAATGGACACTGATGGGCACTAGTGACCAAGCCTCAGAGTCTCTGACATAAGTGTCCATTAGTGAATATTAGTGGTAAGCAAGGGTTGAGATCAGGAGAGCTTCACGTCGCCGCAAAGGGAGACTTCGAGGCCGAGTTCGGCGAGGGCGGCGGCTTTGATGCGGGCGGCGCGGTGGGCTTGTTTTTCGTTCGGGCAGTAGACGACCTGGATGTGATTGGACTTGTGGCGGGCCATCATCTGGTCACGGGACACACCTTTCAGCACGGTGTGCATGATGGGCCACTGCGGGGTGGTTTCCTTCCAGCGGCGATCGGTCTCGGCGTCTGGAAGCTTCACGACTTCGGCGACGCCGACATCAGCGTGGAGCTTGCCATCCATGACGAAGACGCGGCTCCAGACGATGTGGCCGGGTTTGCTCACGCCCTTCATTGTGCCACCCCCGAGACGGAAGTACATGGCGGGCTGGCGCTCGCTGCTGGCGCCCTTCCAACCACCGATGAAGTGCGCAGGTGGTGCTGCACCGCTGATGAGGAGGACCCAGACGTAGTCGCCTTTGAAGGTCGCGCCCCAGCGGAGGTCGTGCAGGGTGTTTTCGGGAGCGAAGCCGAGTTCGCGCCAGAGGCGATAGGTCACGAGGCCGTCGAGGCCGGCGCATTCATCGACTTCATTGAAATGAGGGACGGCTTCGCCTTCAAAGAGCACGCGTTTGCCATCGGCACTGCGCACGGGCGGGCGGTCGACGTTGTTGAGCATGCCTTCGACGAGGTCGCTGGCAGGCGTGAGATCCTTGAGACCCTGCTGATACTGGATACCGATGGCGGCGCAGCCGAACTCATCCGCGATGCGCACGGCGGCGATGTACATTTTGCACTGCAGCAGCACCTGCGGCTCGGTGAGCTGTGTCGCTTCATCGGTGCCGAGATCGAGATGCAGGCCTTTGCGACGCAGCCAGGCGAGCACACCTGCGGCATCTTCATCACTGACCTCGCGCATGGCGGCGTAAAGTGTGGACTGGCTCAGGCGCTCTTTGAAACAGCCTGTGGGATGCAAAAGATGATCAGGCACGATGGCGTTGAACATGCCCATGCAGCCTTCATCGAAGACGCCGAGGATGGCTTTCTCATGACGGAAACGGCGGGCGAAATCGCGACCGGTTTGGTCATCATCGGCGGGCAGGCGCAGCAGGTTGAGGTCGCGGACATGGCTTTGATCATGTTTGACCGTGCCAGTTTGCAGCCACTCACGCAGACCGTTTTTGAAGAAGGCATCTGTGAAGTCCTCGCTCCAGAGTGTGGAGTAGTTTACGCCTGCTTTGGTGAGGGATGCATTGAGGTTCAACAGACCGACGAGGCCGGGCCACTGGCCGCTCCAGTTGGCCACGGTCAGGATCGGGCCGCGATGCGTGGTCAGTCCGGCCAGCACGTGATGCGAATACTGCCACACGGCTTCGGCGACGATGAGGGGCGCGTCGGGATCAATGCCACGAAAGACCTCAATGCCCATCTTCTGGGAGTCGATGAAGCCGTGCTTCTTCACGCGGTCATAAGGGTGGGCGCGCTTCAGCGTGGAACCTTCCGCCTTCAGCGCGACAGCGAGGCCGTCCTCCATGGCTTTTTGGGCAGCCCAGCAAGTTTGGTTGGCGGCGATGCGGAGGTCGCCACTGGCGACGAGGTGGATGGTCTTCATGGTCGGATGGATGAGCCTGATGTTAACGGAGGCTGGAGGGCTTTCTCAAAAAATGCCCCGCTCCCATCTTTGGCAGCCTCTTGACGATTCTTGACCTTTTGACGATGCTAGGGCGATGAAAATCTCCGACACGGCCGAATACTTCTCCAAGCAGGTGCTGCGCACGCGGAGGTTCTTTGTGGAGGAATCCCAGAAACAGCGGGCTGGTGCTGAGGCTGCGATGCTGGTGGCGGGGGGCTGCGAATGGTGCGCGCCGGACTTTGTGATTGATCGCCGGCAGTTCCCCTTTGTGGCGTTTGAGTTTGTGGCGCGTGGTGGCGGGCATGTGACGATGGCGGGACGCCGGCATGAGCTGAGCGCGGGGCATGCCTTCTTCTATGATCCGGCGACGCCGCATGTCATTCAGTCGGACAATGCCGAACCGATGGTGAAGTACTTTTTCAATCTCTCTGGCAACCGTGCCGCCGCACTGCTGGAAGATCTGGAACTGAAGGCGGGAACGCTGATTCGTGTGCTGGATGCGGGACGTGTCACAGCACTGCTAGAAGAGGTGATCGATCATGCGCTGCGTGGTGGCAAGACGGCGCTGCGTGTGGCCGGCGCGGCTTTGGAGCATGCACTGGCACTTTGCTCGGATTCGCGGCAGCATGCGGCCATGAAATTTGATCCGGCTTATGCGACGTATCTGAGGTGTCGAGGTCATTTACTGCGGAACTATCCAGTGCTGGGCAGCATCGAGCAGGCCGCGAAGCACTGTCATGTCTCGGCGGCTTACATGACCCGTCTATTTAAACGTTATGACACGGAGACGCCGCTGGCTTGTTTGACGCGGCTGAAGATGTCTCAGGCGATGATCAAGCTGCGCCAGCCGGAAGCGCAGGTGAAGGCGGTGGCGGCGGAGTTGGGTTATAAGAGCGCGGCGCATTTCTCCCGAGCTTTCAAGGCGTGGAGCGGGCGTTCGCCGGTGGCGGTGAGGTCGGAGTGAGGGGCGTGGGATTTATGATTTGGGAGAGAGATTTTGGGGACGGCCTACGGAACGCGCGGAAGACACGGAAAGGGGGACGGGAACTAGGGGCGGTGTGTTCGTGATTTATTGTTTGTTAGGTGAATCGGGGAGGATCAGGGGGCAACCCCATTGGAATGGGGTTGTACGATTGGCGCGGTGTCCAAAGGGTCCGCTTGGGTCACTTGGGGTTGGAGGGAGTTCGTGGAGGGTGGGGAGCCCATGTGGGCGCTTACCTTTATGAACTCATCTGATGGTCTTCTTGATGCTGAAACTGATGCTGCTGCTGCGGCTGATTTTAATGTCGGTGGAGGCAGGGGCGAGGGTGTTGTTCCAGGGGGCGAGGGCGGGGTTGGAAAAAGTAGGGCCTCGGGAAGATGGCGGGGTACGGTGAGTTTGAGTTAGGGACGAGCACAGCTCATCCCTACCGGGGTTTTGGGGGCGCTGCCGCGCCTGAGTGTTAGCGGTGTTGGTGTTCGAGGTGGATTGAGGGAATCCAGGTGAATCCAACCTGATCCAGGTTGTTTTGATCGGAGGATCCTTCACCAAGGCTACGGAGCTCAGGGCGATGGAGAGTCTTTCGCCAAGGTTTCGGACTGCGGGGTGGTGGTAAAGGTTTGGGACTGGGCAGCGTAGTAGTCCTGTCATGCTCCGTTCCATGATCCATCTGGGTGCGCTGTGGGCCTCCGCGAGTCTCTTCGCGGCGGAGCATTGGGCATTTCAGCCGTTGAAGAAGGTGCAGGGCAGCAGCATCGATGAGTTCATCCAGCGGAGGCTTGCCGAACAAGGTTTGAAACCATCACCTCGGGCGGATGCTCGCACTTTGGTTCGGCGCGCCACCATGGACCTCACGGGTTTGCCGCCTTCTGAGGGAATGACGGAGCTTTCGGATCAAGCCTATGCTCGGCTGGTGGATGAGTTGCTGGCATCTCCTCACTATGGTGAGCAGTGGTCGCGGCACTGGCTGGATGTGGCGCGCTATTCGGACACGAAGGGCTATGTCTATGCGCGAGAGGAAAAGCGCTGGGTGCATGCCTCGCCGTATCGCGACTGGGTGGTGGAGGCGCTGAATGATGACATGCCTTATGACCGCTTTCTGCGCCTACAGATCGCGGCGGATCAGATGGTGCCAGCTGGTTCGCCAGACTTGGCCGCGATGGGCTTTTTGACCCTGGGGCGGCGTTTCCTTGGTGTGACGCATGATATCATCGATGATCGCATTGATGTGGTCACACGCGGCACGCTGGGGCTTACGGTGGCCTGTGCGCGCTGCCATGATCACAAGTTCGATCCGATCCCGACGCGTGATTACTATGCACTTTATGGTGTGTTCCAAAGCTGCGCGGAGGCTGTCGTTCCTTGTGGCAAAGGCGAGAGCAGTCAGAAACTGGCCGAGTTGCAGAAGAAGAATCGAGACCTCATGACGAAGTCTCGTGAGGAGCGCATGGCGATGACGAGATCACAGGTGAAGGAGCATTTGGAAGCCCAGCTCCATCTGGAGCAGTATCCGGAGGAGGTCTTCAGCCAGATCCTGGATGCGGACGATCTGAACCCTGTGATCGTGCGGCGCTGGCAGGCCTGGCTGGCGGAAGATGCGAAGCGCGCGGAGCCTGTCTTTTCCGAATGGCATGCGCTGCGCGAGAGGGGAAGTGTGGAGGAGCTGAAGGCGTGTGCGGAGCGGTATGACAAGCTCTTCACGGAGATCGAGCAGCAGTGGCAGGCGCTGTTGAAGACTGAGCCGAAGGCAAGGTCGCTGCCGGATGCCCCGAAGGAGAGACTGCGTTTTGTGCTTTATGGCACTGACTCACCCTGCCATGTGCCGGACGAGCATATCTCCAACAATGAGATGTATTTCCCGACTGGCACCATTGTGGCGCTCTGGAAAGCTCAAGGCGATGTGGATCGTCATGTGATCAATAGCGCAGGCGGGACACCTCATGCGACGATCTTGGCTGATCGTGCGAAACCCAGCACTCCGCGAATCTTCACGCGCGGCAATCCGCTGACGAAGGGTGATGCTGTGCCGAGGCAGTTTCTGAGCCTCTTTGGCGACCAGAAGCCGTTCGCTCAAGGCAGTGGGCGGCTGGAGCTTGCGCAGGCCATTGCGGATCCGCTGAATCCACTGACGGCGAGGGTGATGGTGAACCGCCTCTGGCAGCATCACTTCGGGCGCGGTCTGGTGAGCACGCCGAGTGATTTCGGCAAGCAGGGCACGCCGCCCAGTCATCCGGCGTTGCTGGACTGGCTGGCGCAGCGCTTCGTCGATTCAGGCTGGAGCCTCAAGGCGATGCACCGGCTCATCATGCTCTCGCAAACCTATCAGCAGAGGAGTGATGGTGGGGTGGTGGACGGAGGCGCTGCGCAGGTGGATCCTGACAACGTCCTGCTGTGGCGGATGAACACGCATCGGCTGAGCTTTGAGGAAGCACGAGATGCCTGGCTGGCAGCCGCGGGGCAGCTGGATCTGAGCATGGGTGGAAACCCGCAGCCGCTGTTTTCAGCGAACAACAAGCGCCGGACGCTCTACACTCTGGTGGACCGGGAAAGTCTGCCTGCGGCGATGAGCACCTTTGATTTCGCGAATCCAGATCTTTCCATCCCGAAGCGCACCGAAACGACGGTGCCGCAGCAGGCACTGTTTGGGATGAACCACCCCTTCATTGTGCAGCAGGTCAGGGCGCTGCTGATTCGCCCGGAGATGAAGTCAGCGGATCCCTCTGCGCGCATCCGGCGGATCTATGAGATCCTTTTCCAACGCAGTCCGAGTGTGGATGAACTAGGTTCCGCGCTGAGCTTTGTGGGGGAGAGACAGCCGCCGGTCCTGGCGGAGGCGGATCATTCCAGGTCCTGGCAGTATGGCTACGGCGAGTGGGATGAAGCGGAGGGCCGGGTGAAGGAGTTCAAACGCCTGCCGCATTTCACGGGCAGTGCCTGGCAGGGGGAGGAAGCATGGCCTAACAAGGAGCTGGGCTGGGCGCAGATCACGGCTGCGGGAGGCCACCCGGGCAATGACCGCAAGCATGCGGTGGTGCGGCGCTGGATCGCGCCTGCGGACGGTGTCTATGCGGTGAAGTCCACCCTGCTGCATGAGCCGGCCTCGGGCGATGGCATCCGCTCTTTTATCAGTCATAGCGAGCAGGGAAGGCTGCACGCAGGCAAGCTGCATCAGGGTACGGCAGATCTGAACTTTGCCACCCTGGCTTTTCAGAAAGGGGAGACGCTGGACTTCATTGTCGATATTGGCGATGTGCTGAACAGCGATCAATTCCTCTGGTCCATGCGGATCCAGCAGGCGGCGACCATTGGCGCGGGTGGCGATGCCTCCGCCGAGGTCTGGGATGCTGAAAAGGATTTCTCTGCCCAGCCCAAGTCCCAGCTCGATGTCTGGGAGCAGTTCGTCCAGGTGCTGATGGTCGCGAACGAGTTCATGTTTGTGGACTGACGATCTCCGCAGCTTTCAGCGAACTCCCGAACGCAAAGAACCCGCTGTTTTCAGCGGGTTCTTGGTTTGAAGGTTTGTTGGAGTCCGAGTCAGGAAGCTCAGCGGCTGCCCTGCATCATGGATCCGTATTTGCCGGTTCCTTCCCATTTGGCGGGGCGGTTCCATGGCATGGTGCTATCAGCCACAGGCGGGGGAACACGCTCACGTCGTTTGGGTTCGTTCGATGCACAGGAAGTCATCGAGGAAGCGGCGGCGAGCAGAAAGAGCAGGGAAAAGACAGTGCGGGGGGCAATCATGGCTTTGGGCGATGGCTCCTGATACGCTTCCTCGTGGATCAATGATACAGGTTTTCCAGGATGACGCGGTCTCCTGGGGCGATGCTCATGCCGCTGGCGACGGTTTCCGGAAGGATGTTTGCCACCGTGCGATTGCCCTGAACGGAGATGATGCTGAGCTTGCCGACGGTGTGGGTGCCGCGGGTAACCAGCAGTTTGGTGGCTTCATTGATGCCACTGCTCTGACCGGCGTCGATCACCACAAAACCCCAGGCGTCATTCACGGCCACCACACGGGCGACGAGGCTGTTGCGATCAAAGGACTTTTTCCGGTCTTCGATCTTGCGGACGACTTCCTCATAATCCTTGCGAGCCTGGCCCATCTTCTCTTCCTCGGCCACGACGTCCTTCTTCTTCAGCTCGGCCTGGGCCTGGAGTTCAGCGGTGGACTTCTTCATGGAGTTGATTTCCTCCACCATGGTCTCAGGCTTCATGCCTTTCGGAAGCTTGTCGAGCTTCTGGCGCAGATCAGCGAGCTTCTTGTTGTTGGACTCCAGGAGATCCTGGTCACGCTTCAGGTCGTTTTCGATCTGGGCGAGTTTCAGCTTCTGGCTCTTCACCTTCTCACCTTCCACGTCCAGTTCACCCTGGACGGTGCCGATGTTGGTGACGACGCCATTCACGTCGTTCACGATCTTGTTGGCATCATCGAGAGCCTTTTTGACGTCGTTGTTAAGGGCGATGACGGACGTGCGCACGCGAGTGAACTCACGGCCATTCTGGTAGGCGAAGAAAGCGGAGACCAGGATGATGACAGCGCTGAGGATGAAAAGTACTTTAGTCATGGAGGGGAAGACAGAAATTTGAAGATCCGGAGGGCGTCAGGCGGTGATCAGGGCTTTGGGGCAGGGGCGAAAGGATCAGCCGTGTTAGGTTTTGCAGCCGTGCCAGGAGCCGGGGCCGGGGCGGCACCAAACGGATCAGCAGCAGGGGCGGCAGGAGCCGGAGCTGGCGCGGGGGCTGCGCCAAACGGATCAGCCGCAGGAGCGGCAGGGGCCGGGGCTGGCGCAGGAGCCGCGCCGAATGGATCACTCATGGCGGGAGCAGCAGGGGCGGCGGCTGGGGCAGCGCCGAATGGATCACTAGCAGCGGGAGCGGCAGGAGCAGCCGGGGCTGCGCCAGGAGCCGGAGCGGAACCACCTGTAGGAGCGGGTGGCGGCGGAGGCGTGGAGGCGGACTGGGTGGCGGCGGCGACGACGGTGTCACCTGCCTGGATGGCCTGACCAGAGGCGATGCTGCCAGGAACGACTTCAGCGACGGAACCAAACTGCTCGACGTTCTTGACCTTGAGTTTGGCGATGACGTTTTTGCCGCGCTTCACTTCGAGGTCGGCGTTGGCGAAAACACCACCGGTATTGCCCTTGTTGAGGATGGCGACATCCCACTCAGGGAAGTACTGGGAGACGCGAGCCGTGAACTCAGGAGCCACGATGCCGCGACGGCCACGAGTCTCGTCTTCACGAAGCTTGGCGGTCTGGGCGGTGAGGCTGGTGAAGGCTTCCTGGGCGGCGGCAAAGCGCTGGGCCTGATTGGCGACTGCGGATTCAGCCTCGGCCTGATCCTTTTTCAGCTTCTCGATCTGGGCGATGAGCTTCTCGATATCACCGGCGTCATCGATCTGTTTTTCCACCGCGGTGACCTGCTGCTGCACTTGGTCCAGGTTTCCCTTGATCACACCATGGGAGACCTCTTTTTCCTGCACCTGAGCGGCAAATTTCACCGTTTCGTCCTTCGCGGTCGCGAGGTCTTTCTGCACGGTTTCCAAGGCTGTTTTCTTGACCACAAGAGCTTCATCTCCCTCTTTCTTGCGTTCCTGGGAGGACTTCAGGTTGGCCTTGGCGCTGCTTTCACGATCACGCTCTGTGGCAAGGTCTTTCTGATTGGACCAGGCGAAATAGCAGGAGGCGCCGAGGCAGCCGGCGGCGAGAATAGAGAGGATCTTCCAGACCATGATTGTGTGAGTTAAATGGGAATTAGAGCGTTGTTCTACCGAATCCACGCTTTTTCGACAACACCAATTTTTGGCCCCTCGGAATATTCAATTCTGGGCTTTCTAACAGGGGTAACGCGCAGGGCTTGTTATGGGAGGGAGCGCAGGTCACGAAAGCGGCCTTTTTCCCAGTCTGAGGGGCAAGGATCAGGCGCAAGGAAAGCCAGGGAGGCGCCGTCCTGTGTCTTGCGCATTTTCCTGGAGCGTGGACTGTACGCCTCCCCCTCCCCGTCATGAACCCCCGCCTCATCCCCCTGATCCTCGTCGTTTTGGCCCTTGGCTATGGCAACTGGCACTTCCATTCGGACGCTGGCCGTCTCCGGCAGGAGATGGATCAGATGAAGGACTCCTACGAACTGGCCCTGCAGGCGAAGGATGAGGAAATGCAGCGTGCGCTGAACGCCCAAAACGACCAGCATCAAAAAGCCCTGCAATCCCTGAATGACGACCATGACAAAAAGCTGACCGACCTGCGCAGCGAGCAGCGCCAGCAGATGGCCAAGGCGTACAAGGAGTTCGAGAACATCTTCAGCGGCAACAAGCAGACGCTGGACTACATCACCGCCCTGGAAAACAAGGTGAAGGCCGGTCAGGCTCTCTCCAAGATTGAGCTGGAGAAGATGACCGTCATCGCCAGCGGCGTGGGTTTCCTGCAAAAACAGTATCAAAAGCCGCTCCAGGAGTTCACCGCCCTCCAGGACTACTTTGAGGAGGTGGCGAAGCGCCCGAATGACAAGCCCACCTCGCAATTCGGTTTCTTCAAACGCATCTTCAGCAAAAACTTCCGTGAGGCTGAGAAGGAGTACCTTCGTGAGGAAGGCGCCCGCCGTGCCTTTGAGGAGGCCCAGGTCAAATTTGACGCCGTGTACGCCTCCGCCCAGCAGTCCATGCGCGCGGTGAACCTGGACACCAATGCACTCCTCAAGAAGCTGGATGACCTGATCCAGGGCAAGCAGGATGCGAATGCTGAGGACCTCTCCTCCTACTTTAACAAGGCTCGCCAAGCCCTGCGCACTCATCAGGACATCCTGGACTTCGACCCAGAAGTGCCGCCGCAGGCTCCGAAGGTGAATCCTTGAACAGAACTCTGATTTAACCGCAGATAGCGCAGAGGGCACAGATGCCCGGAGTGATTGATCGGTATCAGTATCAATACTTCTCCGGATCCGCCTGCTTGGGTGAGATCTTCCAGATCACCAGGCCGGCCAGGATGGTGAAGAGGCCTGCCAGGGACTCGGACGGGTGTTCCTTCATCTGGTAGGCCATCATCCACATGCTGATGCCCAGGAACAGCAGCGGTGTCACCGGGTAGCCCCAGCAGCGCACGGGTCGTGGCATGTCTGGGTGTGTCTGGCGCAGGCGGATCAGGCCGAAGACCGTGAGGAAGGAGCACAGCTGGATGCTGAACTGCACGTAGCCCAGCACCTTTTCAAAGCTGGCCGTGAGCAGCAGCACGATGACGATGGCAAGCTGGGCCAGCAGGGCACGAAGGGGGACGCCGTTTGCCGTACGCTTCGCAAAGGGGGCCAGCAGGCGGATGTCCTGCCCGAGAACCATCGTCACCCGTGGGCCGACCCAGGTCATGGCGCTGATGCTGGACACCAGCCCCAGGCAGATGAGGCCGGACATGATGCTTCCGCCTGTGGTGCCGAAGATGTGATCCGCAGCCACATGCCCCACATCCACCTTGCCCGCCAGCTCGCTCATGGGAGCCACACGGAGGAAGATGGAGTTCAGCGCGATGTAGAGAAGACTAACAAAGAATGTGCCAATGGCCACGGCGAGCGGCACATTGCGCTGCGGCTGCCGCACCTCGTCCACGATGTAGGTGGCCGCGTTCCATCCGGCGTAGGAGTACATCACAAACACCAGGCTGATGGCAAAGGGCGGGCTGGTGATGAGCTTCCAGTCGCCTTGCTTCGGCAGGAACGACACTGGCTGCACCTCGCCGATCATCCATCCCGTGGCGATGAAGACCAAAATCAGCGCCACCTTCAGCCATGTCGCGGTGTTTTGAAACTTCGCCCCCACATTGATCCCGCGCGTGTGGACGAGTGTCACCAGAATCACCACGGTCATGGACACAGCCAGGGGCGGGACGCTGGTTGTGATGCCGCCGAAATACTTGCCCAGTGCCATTGCCGCGAGCGCGATGGGCGCCGCAAAACCCACGGTGGCGGAGAGCCATCCGGCGATGAAGCCCACGCAGGGATGGAAGGCGCGAGAGAGGAAGTGGTACTCACCACCTGAGCGTGGCATGGCAGCGGCCAGTTCACCATAGGCCAGGGCCCCGCAGAAGGCGCAGATGCCACCGACAGCCCACAGCGCCACGATGACAAAGCCTGAAGGCAGGTCACCGACCTGGAAACCCAGGCTGGTAAAGATGCCCGTGCCGATCATGTTCGCGATCACGATCGCCGTGGCTGTGATGAGCGAGATGCCTTGGGAGCGGTCGGGAGAGGCTGGTGAAGACACGGGAGTAGAAAACGTGGTTAAGCCTGGTTTACGCTGCCGGGGTCTCAAGGCGGGGCTCAGAGCTTTTCTTCATACATCTGTGCCCTCTGCGGTTGAATTCAGTGGTTCACATTCACGTGTCCGCTTTCTGGCTCACGAAGGGCCGCTTGCCGTCCTTGGATTTGTCTGCGGCTTTTGGCTCTTTGTCAGCCGGTGGGGGCGGTGCCACACCGTCGATGGTCGGGGTGACTCGCGCACCATCTGCAGGGAAGGGGATGGGAGTCAGACAGAGCACGGAACCATCCTTCGGGGCCTTCTCAGCGTTCGCGGAGACCACGATGTGCTTCTCCGTGCTGACCAGCGGATCCACGGTCATGCGGCGCAGGGTGTTTTGCGGGCGCTCGATCAGGATGATCTCGTTGCCTGCACGGACGGCCTGGCGGGGGATCACATACACATTCTGCAGAGCGTCTCCGGCGATGTCTGCCTCCACAAAGGCGCCGATCGTCAGGGGTGGCGTGCCATCGGCCTTCTTCGCATAGGGATCCGTCACCTGGGCCACTGCGGTAGCCTGACGGGTCTGCTCATCCAGACTGCTTTCCACGCGCACCACCTTGCCCTCCCAGGCCACTTGCTTACCGGCCACGGTGGCTTTGAGAAAGACCTTCGGGTTATCCGTGCTCGCTTGATCGCGGAAAGGCTGGGGCAGCTTTAAAAACTGGCTCTCGCGCTCCGGCAGCGGCAGGCGGATCTCCACATAATCCACCGCGAAGACGCGGCCCAGCACCGTGCCCTGGGAGACGAACTGCCCTACATCCACACTCTGCTCCATCACCTGACCAGCGTAGGGCGCGCGGATCACGGTGCGCTCCAGGTCACGCTCGGCTTTAAGCACCCGGGCTCGCGTGGCCGCCAGGCTGGCCTCCGCCTGGGCCAGTTGAGGCGCGCGCACCACCAGGGAGGATGGCTGACCGCCACGTCCCATGGCCTTCCAGTTTTCGCGAGCCTGGTCGGCGCGGGCTTTTTCCTCGGCCAGCACCACCTCACCCTGCGCGACCTCGGCTTTGGCGATGACGATGGCCGTCTCATAGTCCGTGGTGTCGAGTTTCAGCAGCACCTCGTCCTTGGCAAAAAAACCGCCTGGGCGGAAGGACGGGCTCATTTCCACGATCTTGCCGCTCACCTCTGGCAGCAGGGTGCTGCGGGTGCGCGGCTGCACGGTTCCCTGGGAGCGCACATGCAGGTCGTAGCTTGTCTTCTTTAAGAGGGTGCCTTCCACCCGCACTTGTGTCGGCGGCAGGCTTTTCTCCTCAGGCTTGGGCGGGTTTTTGACCAGCCACCACACCACCCAAACACACGCCCCGACGATGACGATGGGCAAAAGTGTGCGGATAATCTGGAGAAAAAGACGCATGGGGGGGTGGGCGGCCTGTACTAAACGTGAATCCTGGATTTAAAAGCGAGGAAACTTTACAGCCACGCACACATACGCCTCTGGCGGCCTCGCCTGATGCCCTTAGGCAGCGGATGTGCCCTCGGTCAGGCGTTACCTGTAGAAACGACTTGAGGGCTCAACTGCAGAGAGTGTGCAAAAAGATGTCCGAACTGACAGAGATGACGGCTGTACGGACGTCTTATCCGGCCCTGTTTTGTTTTGGTTTCGAAGCCTGGAAGTCCGTGAATCCACCTTGAAGCCCTGATTGCCCCTCTATACCATCCGCGCCCCGTATGCCCAAACCTCTCAGCATTCTCCTCTGGCTCGCCATTTCCGCGCTCGGCGCGGGCTCTGTCGCCTTCACTGCTTTCCACAAAGGGGAGACGATCAATGCGCTGTGGCTGGTGGTGGCCGGGGTATGCTCCTTCGCGGTGGCGTATCGCTTCTACAGCAAGTGGCTGATGACGAAGGTGCTGGTGCTGGATGACTCGCGTGCCACGCCTGCCCACACCAAGCAGGACGGGAAGGACTTTGTGCCGACGAACAAGTGGGTGGTCTTCGGCCATCACTTCGCAGCCATCGCGGGACCTGGGCCACTCGTTGGCCCCGTGCTGGCTTCCCAGTTTGGTTATCTGCCGGGCACGCTTTGGATTTTGATCGGTGCCACGCTGGGCGGTGGTGTGCATGATGCGATCGTGATGTTTGCCAGCATCCGCCGTGGTGGTAAATCCGTGGGCCAGATGCTGAAGGAAGAGGTGAATCCGGTGGTCGGCTTCGTGGCCATGATCTCCGTGCTGACGATCATGACCATCCTGCTCGCCGTGCTCGGCTTGGTGGTGGTGAAGGCGCTGGCAGAGAGCCCTTGGGGCCTCTTCACGATTGCGATGACCATTCCGCTGGCCTTCATCATGGGTTTCGGGCACACGATCTTCAAGGTGAGCGTGCGGAACATCACCATCTTTGGCATCGTGGGCCTGCTGGTGAGTGTGTGGGCAGGCAGCCATCTGAAGGACTGGGGCATCGAGCACTTCTTTGACTACAAGGGCGAGACCATCGCGTGGTCGATCATGATCTATGGCTTCGCGGCTTCCGTGCTGCCGGTGTGGATGCTACTCGCGCCGCGTGACTATCTGAGCACTTTCATGAAGATTGGCACCGTGGCGGTGCTGGCCGTGGTGGTGATCTGGGTGGCGCCTGATCTGCAGATGCCGAAGGTGACGAAGTTCATCGATGGCACCGGACTGGTGTTCCTAGGCAGTGTGTTTCCGTTTGTGTTCATCACCATCGCCTGTGGTGCCATCTCGGGCTTCCATGCGCTGATCTCCTCCGGCACCACGCCGAAACTGCTGGACCGTGAAGAGTCCATCCGCAGCGTGGCGTATGGTGCCATGGTCACTGAAATGCTGGTGGCGCTGATGGCGCTCGTGGCGGCTTGTGCGCTGATGCCGGGTGAATACTTCGCCATCAATGCGGGCGCTGCCAAGGTGGTGCAGACGGATCCTTCCCAGGCTGCGGCTGTGACCAAGATGATCACCGAGGCCGGTTTCCCGGTGACGGTGGCGGGGATGGAAAAGCTGGCGACGGACATCGGTGAAAAGACCATGTTTGGTCGCGTGGGTGGTGCCCCGACCTTTGCGGTGGGCATGGCGCAGATGTTTGCACGCGCCTTTGGTCCTGGCTGGATGGCCTTCTGGTACCACTTCGCCATCATGTTTGAGGCGCTCTTCATCCTGACCACGATCGATGCCGGCACGCGAGTGGGACGCTTCATTTTGCAGGACTTCCTCGGCGGCATCTGGAAGCCTCTGGGCAATACCCGCAGCCTGCCCTCCAATGTGCTGTCCAGCGCGCTACTGGTGGGAGCTTGGGGGTACTTCCTTTATCAAGGGGTGGTGGATCCGCTCGGTGGTATCAACACGCTGTGGCCATTGTTTGGCATCGCCAACCAGCTCCTGGCGGTAATCGCCTTCTGCCTGGGTACGACCATTCTGATCAAGATGGGCAAGGCACGCTACATGGCGGTGACGGTGATCCCGCTGGTGTTTCTGATGAGCGCCACTTTCAGCGCGGGCTACATCAAGCTCTTCGACGCGAATCCGAAGATGGGCTTCATCGCCGGGGCCAAGTTCTATGGCGACAAGATTGTCGCGGGTGGCACGGAGAAGGAACTGGCGGAGTGGGGCGCGCAGCAGTTTAACTTCAATGTGGACACGGTGGTCACGGCCTTCTTCCTGCTCGCGGTGGCGATCATCTTCCTGGGCTGCCTGCGTGAGTGGATCAAGCTCCTCAGCGGCAAGAAGGTGGCCATCCTTCATGAGGATGCGTATGTGCCGCAGAACAAGAGTGCCACCGTTTGATTGATCCAACCCATGAGCCTCGCCTCACCACGCCTTGAGATCAGCGCTGGCATGCAGCAGGTGCGCCTGTATGACGGGCACCGTATCGTGCGTGACTGGGCGTGCAGCACCTCGAAGTATGGTCTCGGTTTCACCGAGGGCAGCAACAAGACGCCGCTGGGCAGCTTTGTGGTGCAGGAGAAGCATGGTGACGGGGCCGAGATGGGCACCATTTTCAAATCCCGCCAGCCGGTGGGGAAATGGACTCCGGGCATGGAGACGCAGAGTGATCTGGTGCTGAGCCGCATCCTGTGGCTGGGCGGGCTGGAGCCGCGGAATGCGAACACCTACCAGCGCTACATCTACATCCACGGCACGAATGACGAGGCCAGCATCGGCCGGATCGCCAGTCATGGCTGCATCCGCATGCGCAATCGCGAGGTGATCGAGCTTTTCGATCTGGTGCCGGTGGGGACGCCGGTCTGGATTGATGAATGAGACAATTTCCCCTCTTGCCACATCGGCAGGTACTCCCTAGCCTCCGCGCCCATGTCCGATCAAAAATCCCCCGTGAACTGGGACGCACTCGAAGCGAAGCCCGAATTTCGCAGCTTAGTGAGCCGCAAGACGCGCTTCATCGTCAGCGCCACGATCTTTTTCATGGCCTACTATCTCGCGCTGCCGGTGCTGGTCGGCTGGTTCCCAGAGCTCATGAAGACACAAGTGCTGGGCAAGGTGAACATCGCCTACATCTTCGCGCTGTCACAGTTCCTCATGGCCTGGATCATCGCCTTCATGTACGTCCGCAAGGCCTCTGCCTGGGACAAGGAAGCCGCTGCGGTGATCAAGGATCACCATTGATTCGCGGGTTCGTTCGTCATCCGGATTTCGTCATTCGTCACTCTCTCTCCTCATGTCCATTACTCTCTCGATGCTCGCCGAAGCCGCCGCTCAGGTAGCAGCCCAGCCCAAGGCGGGTTCCCCTATCGCCCTCACCATGTTCTTCGGCTTTGTGGGGCTGACACTGCTCATCACTTTCTGGGCCGCGAAAAAGAACACCGGCGCCAGCGCTTACTTTGCCGCTGGCCGCAGCATCACTGGCTGGCAGAACGGTCTCGCGGTCGCCGGTGACTACATGAGCGCCGCCAGCTTCCTCGGCATCTCCGGAGCCATCTGTCTAAATGGTTATGATGGCTTTATGTACAGCGTCGGGTTCCTCGTCGCTTACATCACGGTGCTTCTGGTGGTGGCTGAACCGCTGCGCAATGCGGGCAAGTACACCATGGCGGATCTTCTCGCCTATCGTCTGAAGCCGCGGCCAGTGCGCGCCATGGCCTCGCTGAGCACGCTGACGGTGTCCACGTTTTACATGATCGCCCAGATGGTGGGCGCCGGTGTGATCATTGAGAAGCTCATCGGTGCTTCTTTCCACGTCGCTGTGATTGGCGTGGGTGTGCTGATGCTCGTGTATGTGGTGTTTGGCGGCATGCTGGCCACCACCTGGGTGCAGATCATCAAGGCCATCTTGCTCATGATCGGTGCCTTCATGCTGAGCTTCCTGGTGCTGAAGCATCATGGATACAGCATCGTTAACTTCTTTGATTCCATCAGCGCTGCCACCTATGCCGGCACGGAAGCCGCGAAGAACCTGCTGGAGCCGGGTCTGCAATACGGCAAGGCGGTCAAAGGGCCGTGGGGTCCGACGGATTTCCTTTCCTTGAGTCTCGCTCTGGTGCTCGGCACCGCCGGTCTGCCGCACATCCTGGTCCGTTTCTACACCGTGCCTGATGCCAAGACCGCCCGCTCCAGCGTGGTGTGGGCCATGGCCATCATCGGCATCTTCTATATCCTCACGACCTTCTTCGGCTTCGGTGCAGCCACGATCCTGCAGAAGGCGCAGATCCTTTCCGACGGCAAACCGAACCCGAACATGGTGGCGCCTGTGCTGGCGCAGTTCCTGGGTGGCGAGCTCTTCTTCGCCTTCATCAGCGCCGTGGCCTTCGCGACAATCCTTGCGGTGGTGGCCGGCCTAACCATGAGTGCTTCGGCCTCGTTCGCGCATGACTTCTATTCCAACGTGATTCATCACGGCAAAGAGAACCGCCCAGGTCAGGAAGTGAAAGTCGCCCGCATCACCGCCTTCGTGGTCGGTGCGGTCAGCATCAGCATTGCGATCTACCTCGGGCCTAGCGTGAATGCGGCGTTCCTTGTTGGACTCGCCTTTGCCGTGGCGGCGAGCGCGAACCTGCCGGTCATCGTGCTGAGCGTGTTCTGGAAGCGCTTCAACACTACCGGTGCTACTGCCGGTCTCAGCGTGGGCTTGGCCTCGGCGATCATTCTGATTCTGCTGAGCAAGAATGGTCCGGCTTTCCTGGGACATCCGTTCCCGCTGGAGAATCCTGGCATCGTCAGTATCCCGCTGGGCTTCCTGGCCGCCTACCTCGGCACCATCCTGACCAAGCGTGATCCTGAGGCTGAGGCGAAGTTCGCCGAGCTGACCGTGCGTGCGCATACGGGGCTTGGGGCGGAGAAGGCTGTGGCGCATTGATCCTGGTTAGTCAGCAGTTTTTAACCGCTAATAGGACGCTAATTAAACGCTAATGGGATCCTTTCATTATTAGCGTTCTGTTAGCGTCTGATTAGCGGTTCTAAATTCTGGTTCCCCATGAGTGACATCAAGTTCTCCGATCCAGAACTGCAGCGACGATATGAGCGGACTGTTTCGACGCTGTCCATTTTGATGGGGTTGCCGGAAGAACTCTGGCCAGTGTTTGCGTTGATGGATGCATATGACCTTTTCAAACATCTTGAAGGAGAGGACTCGGACAAGGTGCGGGATATCATTCAAAAACTAACCTCTCCTGAACTGCGTCCTGCGTTAAGATTGTGGTATCAAGATCCGATGGAGACGATGAA
The DNA here is from genome assembly GCF_007992435.1 of Prosthecobacter gellanilyticus. Taxonomy (GTDB): domain Bacteria; phylum Verrucomicrobiota; class Verrucomicrobiia; order Verrucomicrobiales; family Verrucomicrobiaceae; genus Prosthecobacter; species Prosthecobacter gellanilyticus. Next base: position 124,832 of record NZ_BKAG01000009.1, read on the forward strand.
TGCATCTGCTGCTGAGTTTCGACAGAGGTTGAGCGGGCTTGTAGGCGAGACTCTATAACCAACTTGATTCAATGAACCCCAAGCAAATTGAAGCGGTGCTGAAGCTGTCGGGGCATGATCGCTATCGTCATTTTCTGAAGGTGGTGGCGGACAAGGAGAGTGCTTGGGGGCTTTATGAAGATGGATGGGCGTTGGCAGCGGATGATGATGGCAATCCAGTTTTTCCACTGTGGCCTGCGAAGGAGTATGCCGCTCTGTGTGCAGTGGGTGAGTGGGCTGGGTATGAGCCGAGCGACATCGATGTCGATGAGCTGCTGGAGGAACTTCTCCCGAGCTTGATGGAGCGGGGAACAAGGATTGGCATTTTTCCAAGTCCTTCTGAGAAAGGTGTGTCTCCTGAACTTGATCGTTTCGAGCAGGAGTTGAGAGATGAGCTGTCTCAGTATGAGTAGGCAGCCTCACGCCGGATTACGTATTTCAACACCCATGAAAATCCTTCCCCAAATCACCAAGCCTTGTCAGCAGAACTGGGATGCTATGACAGGAGATGAGAAGAAGAGATTTTGCAGCCATTGCCAGCTGCATGTGCACAATCTCTCGGCCATGACGCCGGATGAGCAATTGGCGGTTTTCTCCCATCGCGATGAGAAGAGCTGCATCACGTACTTGGAGAAGGGGAACGAGATGCGTGTGTGCACGAACACCTGGGTGGCGGTGCACAGATTGTTCAGGCCGTTTCGGCGTGTGGCCTTTTCGTTGTCAGCTATCGTCGCGGCCTTGTTGGCAAGTTGCAGTTCTCCTTCCTCGAAGAATCTTCCGCCACCCACACCGCCGTCGCCGCCGACTTCCGAGGTCTCCGCTCCCGCGAAACTGGGGGGCAAGCAGATCATGGGTGGAATCTGCTTTGAGCCCCCTCTCTGGCGGAGGGTTTTGTTTTTCTGGGAGCGCTGAGGCATCGGACTTAGATCAAAAGTGGCGCATGAGGTTCCTGCATCCCATCTTCCTGCCATTGACGATTTGGATGTGGTTGGGCGTCATTTTGGATGGTTGTCTCAACTGGTCTGCCCCAACTTCGGGAACGGGGCCATCCAATTCAAACATGATGTATATGGGTGCCGTGTTCATGGCTCCTCTGGCGGCTCTCCTGTTTCAGCTTCTCCTGGGATTTCTGAGCCAGTGGCTGCTGCGGAAGTCTAAGAGCCGCCCCGCCCATCTAGGGCTTGGGCTTTGCCTGGGAGTGATCGTGACGACGTTGGTTGTGCGAGCACTTCATATCCCTCATGCGGACTCTTCGGGCATGAATCTCTGGGCCATCGTGGCTGCGATCTTTGTGCCTCCGATCGTTCTGGGCCATGCGTGGTCGTATAGACTGAAGACAAGATAACACAGTTCGCGAATTGGAGCCTTGAGACGGCTTTTATCTGAGTGCCGCAAAATGTGCGCTCTCACTTGATCCGGTTGAGAAAGTCACCCACGAGACCGCTCTTCTTGGGAGCCGAAGGTTTGGTGGAGGATCCTGACGACTTCGACCTGGATGACGATGATGATTTGGTGGTGGTGGAGCGGCTCGCTGTCTGAGAGGAGGATGCTCCTCCACCAGCCAGTTGGGAGAGCGGTTTGTACACGGACTCGAGCTTCTCTGGCGAGATTTTGGCGACTCGCCCGGCCTCAGTTCCCACCTCTTTGGCGAGCTCGAGCGCTTTGGTGTACTTCTTGCATTGGAACCAGTATCCCACAGCGCCAAAGCCGTTTTGAGTCTGGGTTTTGTCGGCACGCCATTCTGCCTCGCAGAGTTTGGCGGCTTCTTCCACCTTGCCTGCCGAGGCCATCTGCACGGCCTCGGGGTTCAAGCGCAGGCCAGATTCGACGAGGGTGACCTCGCTGACCAGCGCAGCCAGTTTCTCCTTCACGGCGTCGGGGGCGCTTTGAGCAGCTGCTTCGATCTCCGCCAGCGCCTCGGGGAAGAAACCCTGTTTCAGGTGCGCTGCGGACATAAGCGCCAGAGCTTCCCATCCCTCGCGATACAACAAGCACGCCTGGGTGCTGAGATCCAAGGCCACACCGGCTTCACCCTTTTCAAGGGAGCGTTTGCCCTGGCTGATCAGGTCATGATATTCCAGCAGGACGGGGCCCGTGATGGCCTGGCGCGGTGATGCCTCAGCCAGCTGTTGTTTGAGCTGTTCAAACTTGGGTTCCTGGGCGAGCTCCGGTTGCAGGGCGAGGTAATCCGTCAGCCAGATGTGGGCCTGCCTGGCATCACCGAGCGAGATGCAAAATTGGTACAGCCATTGGCAGAGGCGGGCATTCTCAGGTTCCTTTTCCAGAAGGGTGATCATGTCCTCATAGAAACGTTTCGGGCTCTCGTGGACCTGATATTGTTCCAAAGCTTGTTCGGCGGAGATCGGTGTCTCCCTGGCTGATGATGGCGATGCCTGCTCCTGAGCGGTTGCTGGCTGCTGGCCTGCGAGGTCCGCGGCCAGCCAGGCCATGATCAGGTATGGGATGAAAAGAATCTGGCAGAGCCGGCGCATTTGGGATCAGGGGTCGGAGACGGAAACTCCCATGTCTTTCATGGCATTCAAACATTGCATTTCCTCAGTCTGAAGAGTGGCGAGCTCGCGCATCTTTTCAGTGAGCCTCAGCTCCCAGGTCATTCTAAGCCTGCTGTTGCCGAGAACGAGCAGACGCCGATTCGTCAGCTCGATTTCCTGCTCGACCATGGAGACCTTGTAGCGCACCTGGGTCAGCACGCGGCTGCAGCGTGAACGTTCCTGATCCATGCCTGCAAGCGCCAGATGCTGGCCAGCCAGCCTGACCTCGGCCCGTCTGGCCTTCCCATACGCTTCCAGTTTCACGCGCTGATCAGTGGTGCTCTTTAGGGATTTCTGCAGCTCGGTGCGGCGGCTCCTGGTCACTCCAGGCTCTTCCAGCGCGGCTTTCAGGGATTCCTCTTCCTTGATGAGGTTCGTGATCTGTCCCTGTGTCTCGCGGTATTGATGGATCACTTGAACGGCCTGCTGGGTGGAGACGGTGCCCTTCGAAGTCGGCTGGCTGGCGCCGGGCTGGGGTGATGCATGATCGTTGAACTCCTCATACACATCTTGGTAGACGTGATAGTTCGTGGTGCTGTAGCCGCCCGTGGTACTGCTGGCGGCAGCAGGGGGGGCGGTGCCTGACCGTGAGGGGCCGCTCCGGTAAGGGATCATGGCCTGGGTGCTGGCTGGTGGTTGCGTGGTAGCGGCCGTATCAGGGACAGGATCCACCTGCGGGCGATAGGGGATGAAGGTGCCGCCGCCTGATTGCCTCATGCTGCCTCCGGAAGGACTGTAGGAAGATGACAGTGATGATGGGGCCCTGCTGGATCCCTGACTGCCCATTTCATCCATGAACTTGTTCATGGGCTTGGCCACCATTTCATCAAACCCGCGAGTCAGTCCGTTGGCAGCACGCTCCACGCCGCCTTTAAAGTTTCCGGCACGCGCATCGAGAATGCCTGAGATATACTCCGAGGTCATCTTCGCCTCAGGCGCGTATTTCCAGGTGAGGTCATCATACCACTGCGTGGCCTTCTCGATCACCTGGGATTTGATCTCACCCTTGATGGCTTCCTTGCTGTATTCGTAAAGCTCCTTGCCCGACTTGATTCCCGCCCACTCTGTCAGCGTCTCGGCCGTTTTCTCCAGGCGCTGGCTGAGTGACTTGCCATCGGCGAAGAAGTTGCCGTCAAAGTTCCGCAGCTCGTCCATCAACGACGTCTCACTCAAGGGGTTGATGACATCCATGACCTTGCCGCCGATGTTTTTGAGGGATTCGGACATGGACAGCGTGCTGTCTCCCTGGACCAGCCCCAGGATGGGCAGCGCATCAGTGATCTTGTCGACTGCGTACTCCTTGATCTCGCTGTAGTTGTCCCGGACGAGCGTCGAGAGCGAGTTGTAGCTGTCGGCAAAAACATTGCTCACCTTGGCGATGAAGCTTTCATCATCAGCTTTCTGCTGGGCCTGGGCGATCTTGCCGGAGCCTGGGGAACTGCTGGCTTTGCTCTGGGCATCGACTCTCGCCCAACCCTTCAAAATATCATTGTCGAGCTGCCGGCTCTGATCCGAGAGGCGCTGCCGCTCATTGTTGTAGTAATCACGGATCTCGGCGATCTGCTGACGTGCGCGGGCGGCGCCTTCCTGCACCTTCTGCATCACATCATCGAGCGTGGATCTGAGTGCCTCCTGATCACGCTGCATTTGCTCCTGGCGTTGCTCGGCCTGCTCACGCATGGCTTCCTGCCGGTCCTTGAAGTCCTGCTGCCGCCTGTCGTTCTCAGCCTTCAATTTGTCCCGGTTGGCCTGCTGCTGGCGCTGCCAGTTTTCGAATTCACGCTTCTGCTCGTCATACACCGCCTGCCTCGCCTCCTGCTCCAGACTGGCGAGTTCACGGTCAATCTCGGCAAGCTCTCGTTCGAGCCGCTTGGTGATTTCCCGTATTTCTTCCTCGGACATGGGGATGGCATGCCCCTTCACGTCTTTCAGATGTTTGCCAAACGGCTGTCCACCTTTCTCGATTTCAGATTTTGACCGGCGGCATTCACTGCAATAAAGCCCGGCGCGTAGCTCCACGACCTTGATCTTATGCTCCTCGATCAGCCGCTGCTTTTTGGAGCGGAGGTTATAGGCCCGCTTCTGGATGGCCTGAACCTGGGAGTAGTCCGCTTTTGCCTCCCCCGAGACGCCGATCGTCAGCACGAGCGTCAGAGGCGCTGTGCTGACAAGAAGCAGGCCGGCTGCCGCAGTGGCAGCCGGTTTCATCAGGCGGTTCCAAAACTGGCGCATTGGAGGTTAAAGAGATGCCGTCACACGAGGCGCTGGCGTGCGCACCCGGGAGGGCGCGGTTGGTGCGGGGATGGGTGTCGGGACGGGAGTCGTTTCGGGGCTTGCTGCGGGAGCGTTTGCAGGGCTGGTGGAGGCAGGGGCTGAACCCGGAGGCGTGGAGGCAGGTGCTGTGACGGGAGTTGTCTGCTCACGCAGTTTTTCGGCCACAATTTGATGCAGCGCGCTCAGCTGGGTCTCGGGAGATCCTTCGAGCTTGTAGGTGCGGTCATAGAGGGCCACGGAGATGGGCAGGCCGGCAACCAGGCTGCTGTCGAGACGAAGCTGGCTGAGCGTCTGCTTGATCTCCTGAACCTTCGTGGCGGCGACTTCGGAGTTTTGCATGAACTGCATGGAGGCACCCATCATCTGGGTGCTGCTCTGCATGAGCGAGGTATTGCCGTACTGCGTGGCCATGCCTGCGCCGTAGCCTGCTGCAAAAGCAGAGGCTGCTCCCATGAGAATGTTCACTGTCTGCTGGGTCTGGGCACGCTGCTTCTCCTCGATGAGAGGGGTCGACTCGCGCTGCCAGGCCAGATACTTCGCATCCACCTCAGGGATCACGGCCTTGGTCAGGAGATTGTCCGTGTAGGCGGCGAGGACCTTCTCCCGTTCCACGGCCACGCCCTCCTGAGCGAGGCGGGCCTTGTCATCGGTGACGAGAAGCTGGGTCTCATTACCAATGAAGCCTTTCACGCGCCTAACAATGAATTCGCCGGGCTTTTGCTTGGTGTGGACCACTGAACTGGCAATCTGGCCCCAGAGAGCCGAGGAGGGGTCTCCATTGTCGGCAAACTCCGAGGAGCTTGCCGTCACCACAAAAGGCTTCGTGGAGCGGAAGGCGCGACTGCCGTCCGAACGCAGCACGGTGAAGGAGACACTCGTGGTCTTGCCGTCCGACTTCACGATGCGGGGCTGCACCACAAGATCGGCCGCAGGGGTGGTCACCGGGGAAAAATAGGCCCCGGCCACACCCGGAGTCACGCGAAGCTGCCGAACCAGGCGGCTCGCGAGGTAGAGGCGCTCAAAGCCGCGCATGCCCTGCTCATCCTCAGGAAGAGACGCCAGGTCGGCCGTCTCAAAGGGCAGGACCACGATGGTCGGCGCCTCAGTGACCGGAGAGGTCACGCCGAGCTGGACTGGGTCTTTCTTACCGCCAACGCCGGAGGAGCAGGCGGCGAGCAGGAGCGCGGACAGGGCAGTCACGCTGTAACGAAGCATCTTCATGGACATCATCGGGAGTATGAGTTGATGGTTATACTTGCCTAACAGGACCTGTGTTTTAGTGCGGCAGCACAAAAATGGTCAAGGCTGTATAACAGAATGAAGAACAAAAAAATTTGATTTTTTTTGTTGGTCAGATGTCCAGATTCCCCCTTGATCCAGGCCACCTTTCGCCCGCGGCAGGTTTTCTTTAGCGTGCAGTGGCACGCCTCCTTTTTGGGAGCCCTGGAGGGATTATCTACTGCAAACTGGACTGGAATGCCTTCGCCTCGCCTTCGAGCAATGCCAGAGCCTCTCCCACCAGATACAGCGAGCCGCAGATGAGGCGGCGGTGTCTGGCGCGGGGTTTCAGGGCTGCTGCCAGGTTCTCGTGGAGGGTCACGGGCACTTTGGGGGCATCAAAGTGCGTGAGGTATTGGCGGAGCTGCTCGGGCGTGCTCGCACGGGGGGACTGGAAGGCGGTGAAGTTCCAGGAGGCGGCGATGGGGCTGAGGGCTTCCATGACGCCGGGGGTGTCTTTGTCCTTGGCAGAAGCAAAAATGATCTCGGCCTTCTCGCGCTCGAACTGCTGCTCCCAGGTGCCGGCGAGGACCATGGCGGCTTCGACGTTGTGCGCGCCATCGAGGATGACTTCGCCATCGCAGAGGCTTTGGAAACGGCCGGGCCAGCGGACATCCAGCAAGGCTTGCTCGAGGATGACGGAGGGAAGGCGGATGCCAGCCTCGCGGACGGCTTCGAGGGCAATGGAGGCGTTCCAGGCTTGATGCGGGCCGGCGAGGCCGAGCTTGGATTCGGTCAGAGGTGCATCGACGAGGAGGAGCGGACTCTTTTGAGCCTTGGCGGTCCTTTCGATGACAGCGAGCGCAGCGGGGTCCTGCATGCCGGTGACGACGGGGACGCCGGGCTTGATGATGCCTGCCTTCTCAGAAGCGATTTTGGTTAGGCTATCCCCCAGCTGTTCCATGTGGTCATAACCGATGCGGGTGATGACGCTGACCTCGGGCGTGATCGCGTTCGTGGCATCGAGACGGCCACCGAGACCGGTTTCCAGGATGATCCACTCATGACCACGCTGCCGGAACCAGTCGAGAGCGAGAGCGAAGGCAATCTCAAAGAAGGTGGGATGAGTTTCCCAGTTCGCGACGAGCTCGCGGATCTTCTTCAGGCCGGACTCGATCTCGTCATTGGTGATCTCGCGCTCGGCATCGCGGATGCGCTCGTTGAAGCGGATGAGATGCGGGGAGGTGAAGATGCCTGCATTGATGCCCGCAGCCTGCATCATGGCGTGCATGAAGGCGCAGGTGCTGCCCTTGCCGTTCGTGCCGGCGACGTGGATGAACTTCATGCCTGCTCCGGGCAGTTCGAGCGCTGCGAGCAGCTTGTGCACGTTCTCCAGGCCGAGCTTGATGCCGAAGAGCTGGGTGGAGTAGAGCCAGGTGAGTTCAGGAGACATGAATGGAAATGACGAATGACGAAAACTGAATGACGAAGGAAGGCCGAACTATAAATGACGAATGACGAACTCCAAGACCTGGCTGGCAGGCCTCAAGGTTCGTCATTCGTCATTCGAGCTTCGTGATTCTTTAGGCGACGAGGGTCTGCTCGCGGGCAGGTCCGATGCCGAGGAGGCTGATCTTGGCGCCGGTGAGTTCTTCCACGCGCTTCAGGTAGGCCTTGGCCAGCGGAGGCAGGTCGGCGAAGTTCTTGGTGTTGCTGAGGTCGACCTTCCAGCCCTGGTGGGTTTCATAGATCGGCTCGCAAGCTTCGATGTCCTCCACCGTGCTCGGCGGATACTTGATCGTTTCACCACGCAGTTTGTAAGCGGTGCAGATCTGCACTTCATCGAGGCCGTCGAGACCGTCGAGGTTGGTGATGGCGAGCTCGTCGGCACCATTGACCATGACGGCGTAGCGCAGGAGCACGGCATCCAGCCAGCCGCAGCGGCGGGCACGGCCGGTGGTGGCGCCGAACTCACGACCCATGTTGTGGAGCATGTCGCCGATGTCATCGTTCTCGGTGACAAACGGACCGCTGCCGACACGGGTGGTGTAGGCTTTGCAGACGGCCACCACTTTGTCGATCATGCGCGGAGGCACGCCGGAACCGGTGCAGGCACCGCCGGAGGTGGTGTTGGAGCTGGTGACGAAAGGATAAGTGCCGTGGTCAATGTCGAGGTAAGTGCCCTGGGCGCCTTCAAAGAGGAGGCTCTTGCCGGCCTGGATGGCTTCGTGGCAGACGACGGTGGTGTTGGTGATGTGCGGAGCCAGATCCTTGGCAGCGGCGAGGATCTTCTCGATGGTCTCCTCGACCGGCACGGCTTCGATGCCGGAGGCAACGATGAACTCATTGTTCACTGCGATACGCTCACGAAGAGCCTCGGCGAGTTTCTCAGGCTGGGTGAGCAGGATGGCACGGAGGCCGTTGCGCTCCACCTTGTCCGCGTAAGCCGGGCCGATGCCGCGACCGGTGGTGCCGATGGCGTTCTTGCCGCGACGGGCCTCACGGGCGCGGTCGAGAGCCTTGTGGTAAGGCATGACGAGATGGCAGGTCTCGCTGATGCGCAGGTTCTGCGCGGTGATCTTCACACCCTGGCCGCGGAGCTTGGCCATCTCCTCAAGGAGACCGATGGGGTCGAGCACGACGCCGTTGCCGATGACACAGAGCTTCTCTTCCCAAAGGATGCCGCTGGGGATGAGATGCAGGATGTACTTCTGGCCGTTGTTGATGACGGTGTGGCCGGCGTTGCTGCCGCCTGCTGCACGCACGACGACATCTGTTTTTTCAGTGAGGAAATCGACGATCTTGCCTTTTCCTTCATCGCCCCACTGGGCGCCGACAACAATGGTATTGGACATTTCTGGAGAGTGCGCGGCTCACTGCCGCTGGTTGAGTTGGGGGGAGAAAAAAACGCTGCCGGCCACTTGGCCGACAGCGTAAAACCGGGCCTCTAAGTTACCGCATCAGGCGGAGAGGTTCTGGAAAGTGAAGACTGCGTAACCGACAGCTCCGAGCGCCAGCAGGCCGACGGCATAGAGCGGGCCGTAGCCGCTGCTTTTGGGCTTGGCCTTGGGGCCGAAACCGCTGCGGCGGCCTTTGTCGATGGCCGTGGCGCTGTAGCCGCCACGAGTCACGGTCTGAGCAGGGGCAGCGTAGGACGGAGCTTCCTCCGCATAGTCGCCGTAGAAGGTGACTTCCACGTGGCCGATGTTGAAGGTGCCGCCGTTCGCCATTTCCAGGCTTTCGACACGCTGGCCGCTGACGGAGGTGCCGTTGGTGGAACCGAGATCGGTGAAGACCCAGTTGTTACCGTCGAAGATAAATTCGCCATGATTGCTGGAGACCGAGTCGTGAGCGATTTGGATGGAGTTGTCCTCAGCGCGTCCGAGCGAAAGACGCTCAGAGGTGAGTTCGACTTCGCCAGACTGGCCTTCAGGGGTCGTGAATTGGATTTTTGCCATAGCGTTTCGGGATTTAGCAGGCTGTGGGGGCGGTGGCAAGATGGAATCTCAGCCGGGGGAGGCGCATTTCCGGGAAGCGGCTTGCTGACGCTTTCGTCACCTGGCTTGAAGCAAATTTGATAGGTGTTTCTCCGAGGTCTGGCCGCTTTGATCTTGCGCCTTTCCCAAGGTTTCGTTTCCATGGGGGTGCATGCTTTGGCGCTGTTTTTCCTCACTTTCCCTCGGGTTGCTGGTTTTCTCTGCTTCTGGGCTGGCCCAGGAGGCTTCCCCCAAGGGGGGAATGGAGGGCAAGGGGCTCTCCTCGGTTTCCCTGACCTTGTCCAGAAAGCCACCTGCGGATTATGAGAAACGTCTCAAGCCGCTGCTGACGCCTCTGAAGGAGGTCCTGGCACGGCGTGGTGATTTCGATTCGCAGGGCAAGGACGGCGTCATCCTGCTGGATGAAACTCTGATGTACACGGATGCCTCGGGGCGACGTGTCTGGGCCCACCATATGATTGAGGAGGCTGTGAACGAGTCAGGAGCCGAGACCCTGGCGGAGGACACGCATGATTTCCGCACGGATGACCAGAAACTGCATCTGGTGCTGGCACGTTCCATCCTCAAGGATGGCAAGGAGGTGCCGGTGGACGACCGGGGTGTGATCATGGAGTCCGCGCAGAACGACTCTGGCGCCAGTGTGTACGGGGACCGCGGCCAGATGCGGCTCATCTTCTCCGCCATGAAGCCTGGCATCGTGCGGGAGGTGATCACCTGCTATGAGGAGACGCAGGTGCGCATTGACGGGCATTTCACAGCGCAGGAATACATGTCAGCCTACTGGCCGGTGCGGCAGTCCCGGTTTGTGCTGCTCATGCCGGACTCCGTGGTGAGCCGGGTGAAGGAGACGCGGCTTGGCACGGGATATCCCGAGGCCGTGAAATCCACGCAGCCAGACGGCACTCACCTTTGGAAGTATGAGAAGGAGCGCATCATGCCTGACTATGCGGAGGGCGGACGTCCGCCGATGGACCAGATGGGCCCGGTGCTGTTTCTCAGCACGCTGGCGGACTGGGAGACCTTTGGCGAGTGGTACCGGAAGCTGCTGAAAGAGCGGTCTGAAGTGCCCCAGCCGCTGCTGGATCTGGCGCGTGAGTGGACGAAGGATGCGAAGACCGATCAGGAGAAGGTGCAGGCCATCGTGACCCATGTGGCGCGTGATGTGCGCTACACGGGGCTGGAGTTTGGGCTTGGCGCCCTGCAGCCCAGGTCTCCAGAGCAGGTGTGGAAGACGGCCTATGGCGACTGCAAGGACAAGTCCAACCTCTCTGCTCTACTGCTGCGGTCTGTGGGTGTGGAGGCGAGTCTGGCCCTGATTCAAACGGATCACCTGGGCCGCATCGAGCGGCGCAGTCCTGACACACGGCATTTCAATCATGCCATCCTGGCGGTGAAATCGGCGAATGGCTGGCAGTTCACGGATCCGACCATCCGCTATGTCACGCCGGGCATGCTGGCACCTTCGAGCTGTGATCGTGATGTGCTGCTGATGAAGCCGGACGGCATCGAGTGGACACGCACGCCCGTGTCTCCTGGGGGCGAGGTGCACTACCGGCTGGATGCGGACTTTGAGGTGGACGGTTCCATCGAGGGCTGGCTGGAACTGCGGAACAGCGGGTACTATCTGGCTTCTGAGCGCAGCTATTATGAAAGCATGGGGCAGGATGAGCTGAAGCGTGATGTGCAGAGCAGCCTCAACTCTCTGCTGCCTGGTGCGCGCTTGATCGATGTGGAGAAAGGCAAGCTGGAGGGCGATGTGGCCTGGCGTGTCTTTTTCACCCTGACGACGCAGGTCAGCGGGAACGACGAGCGTCTGCCGATCACCTTTCCAGCTGGTGGAGCTGTCATGCTGAGGATGGGTGATGATGAGAAGCGGCAGACCACAAGGTTTCTCTGGCCGGTCGACTGGCGTGTCAGCGGCAGCATCCGACTGCCGGAGGGCTGGGTGGCGGCGGATGTGCCCGCCTCTTTTGATTTCAGCACGGAAGCTTATGAGGTGTCTGCCCGCTGGGAGATGAAGGACGGTGCCTGCCTGCCGCATTTTGAGGCGAAGGTGATCCGGAATTCCATGTCGGCGACGGAGCATGGCACGGCCTGGCGTGGCACGAAGACGCTCATGGGCTGGTTGCAGAAGCCGCTCTGGCTGAAGCGTGGTGAAGGCGCCGCCAGCCCTGCACCTGCCGAGCCTGCGCTCACCCTGGGCAAGTTCCCGCTCATGCCCACCGGCGAGGGGCAGCTGGCCTTTGTGGAGGAGAAGTTTCCAAGCCAGGGCAACCGCGACATGCGCCGCATGGCCCTGCGGAAGGTGCTGGAGCATTTCGCGGATGATCCGCTGACGGTCTTCATGGCGAAGGTGCGGCTGGCACTGGCGGACTGGAGCGATGACAAGGATGCCGAGGCGGAAAAGGCCCTGCGTGAGACTAACCAAAAGCCTCACAGCAAGGTGGATGAGGAGACCGCCGCGTGGGGCCGCTACATGCAGGGGCTGGTGCTGGCGGACATGGAGAAGCCCAAGGAAGCCGCGGCGATCTTTGAGGCATTGACCCAGAAGGCGAGTCTTTCGGAATACCGCCGCGCGTGGGCCTTCCTGCAGCTCTCCTATGTGTATGAGAAGGAGAAGGATTTCGCCCGTGCGCTGACGGAGGCCCGCAAGGGGATGGCGCTGAATCATGAGGAAGTGGCGGAGGGGCTGATCGCCCAGATCACCTTCCTTTTGATCGAGCTGAAGCAGGAGAAGGAGCTTGAGACCGAACTTAAAAAGCTGGCAGATGCGCAGGCTGACAAGGCCACGCCCTTGCTTGTGCATTTGGCAAAGCTCGCGGATGCCTGGGCCAAGAATGACAAGCCACAGCATGCGCAAGGCACGCTGAAAGCTCTCGAAGCGCTGAACTTCAAGTCCGCAGACGCCGACTATCAGAAGTTCATGGACAGCGCGCGTGGGGCGTTGGCGGGGCAGGAAGTCTCTGGTGAGCTGCAGAAGGAGCTAAAGGCTTATTTGAGGCTGAGCCCGACAGCGCTGCAGCCGCCCACGGCGGGCTGGCCGGAGAATCGGGAGGCCTGTGCCGCCGCCTTCAAGGCCGCGGACGAAAGCAGCAATTCAGATGCGGGGCACCGGCTGGCCCTGCGTCTGCTCACGGAGTATCCACCTGATGCGGACTTTCCCCGCGTGCTCTGGCGCGCCGCCTCGCATCTGGAGCACTATGAGCGCGGTCCGGAAGCGAAGACCGCCTCAACGCTGCTGCGGCTGCTCATCAAGCTCGGCAAGAAGCTGCCTGAGACGGAGGATCATCATTGGGAAATACGCTTTCTCGAAGGAACCGTGTTTGAGTATCGCGGCCAGGACTGGCGCGGAGCGGCGGAACACTTTGCCGCCATGGATGCTGATGCGGGACTGCCCGACGGCTTCCGCTCCACCATCATCATCCGCGCCGCGAGCAACTATGAAAAGCTGAAGGAGTGGAAGAAGGCGCTGGAGATGCTGGCCCGCCTGGAACGCTGGAAGACCTATGCCAGCGCCGGAGACGGCCTTGCCCGTGCGGCACATCTGCATCTGGAGATGGGAGAGCCGCAAAAAGCGCTGCGTCTGCTGCGTGTGGTGGAGACAAGCCGTGAGTTTCATCTCAAGAACACGACGATGGAGGAAGTGCTGACCCAGTTGTTAGACCTGGCCAAGGATGAGAAGCACGCCCTTGCCATATGGCAGGCGAAACCCGCCTGGTGGCCGGCCTGGCAGGACCTGGCGAAACAGCTCGGTGTCATGGAGACTGAGGTGGAGCCGATGGTCACGGATCCTGGAACCCTGGGAACGGAACTGAGCGAGGCCATGGAAGCGAAGGACGGTGTGCGCTGCGGCCAGATCATGCAGCGCCTAGCGCATCAGGCGCGCTGGGTGCCAGGAAACACGGTGTCTGTTTCGTGGCTGAGTTTGTACCGCATCGCCCAGGTGCGGCCGAATCTGCGGACGGAATGCCGGAAGTTCATCCTGACCATCCTGCGAGATGCACCGGTGATGCTGGACAACGACAAGCGCTCACGCTTCATGTACCTGGCCATGTGCGGCATCGACTCCAACCTGAAAACGCAGGCGCTGGTGGACGTGCATGACTACTTCAAGGCCTATCCAAAAGATGTACATGTGATCAGCTTCGTCATGGCGCGTCTGTGGGCGCTCATCGCCATGGAGAAGGAAGCGGAGCGCCCTGCCGCCGAGGCCAGCCTGCGGGAGCACCTGGCATCTCCTGAACTGCGGGATGACCGGATGGCGAGCGTGAAAGCCATGGTGGACCTGCTGCGCGTGCAGAAGCGCACGGCGGACCTCAAGTCACTCCTGACGGCGGAATTGAAGAGCCCGGTCTTCAGCGTGGATGAAAGCGCGCTGGCGGAATTGAAGGGCATGCTCAGGGGAGCGGGCGAGACGGAGGCTCTCGGCAGCACTCTCCAAAACTGGATCACCAAGCATGCGCCGCCATGGTGGGCGTATGCGGGACCGAAGACGCTGGCGGATGCCGGATTGAAGGCAGATGAAGAAGACATCTCCAGCGCGGTGGAGAACCTGCCGTTCCAGGAGCAGGCGAAGGTCTACATCCTGGCGGCAGCGGAGCGTCAGGGCTCGATCGATCTGCGCCTTGAATGGTGGCGGCAGGGATTGATCCGTTACCTGAAGGCGCAGCAATGGAGCCGCGCAGCCTATGAGGCGTGCATCTTCTCCATCCTGGATGATCCGGAGGCTCCCGTCTCATTGAAAGACTCCACGCTGCGCATGGCGGTGCTCTTTGCCACGGAGGTGGGGACGGCGGAAGACTACCCAACTTTGCGGAAGCGCATGGCTGACAAGGACTGGCTGGATGACACCCGGGCCTACATGCTCTGCCTGGACCGTGTGCATGCCACGGACCTTGGCTCGAACACCTCCATCGCCGAATCTTTGCTGGCACAGGTGAAGGACAACAACGCCATGGTGCTGGTGGAGCTGTTTGCCACCACGCTGGTGGATCGCGCGCTGGCGAAGGGCAAGGTCGATCGTGCGGAAGCTGTGACGGTGGCCCTCACGCAACTGCGCAACAGCGAAGGAATCCCGACGAAAGAGCTGCAGAGCCTGCGCCTCACGCTGATGAAAAGCATCAGCGAGGTGAGGCGCTCCATGGCGATGCATGAGGCGCTGGAGAAAGTGCTGGTGGAACATGATGCTGCTGTGCCGAAGGTGAAAGTCCCGGATGTGCTCGGTGCTGTGAATCCGTCCAACGTGGGCTCGGCTGCCTACATGGCCTGGATGCGCGAGGCGGTGCGTAAGGGTGAATATGACCGCGGAGGGCTGCACGTCTGGAACCTCCTCGGACAGGCTTGTGCGGAAGTGGATACCAATGGCATGAGGCCGCTGCGGCTGGCCCTGGCCAAGGCTGTGTTTGGCGCAGCTGCGGCTGATGATGTGGAGGATGAAACCCGCCGCTTGGCCGCCAATCTCATTCTGTCTGCCATCGACTTTGATAATGCGGAGGAGCGTGAGTTTGCGCTGTCCCTGGTGAAGCCGTGGCGTGATCCGAAACTGCCCGAGACCTATGCCGAGATCCGTTCTGAGGAGGCACAGTGGGCCTTGCGCACCGGTGGAGACTTTGATTTCAAGGCCATTCAGGAGCAGCTCAAGGATGCGGGCATGAGCAGCTTCCTGCAAAGTCTGGCGCTCTCACGCGCGATGAGCCGTGGTGATGTGCCAAGCATCAAGCGTGCGCTGGATGAGATGGGGGCTGATGCGCTGCTGGAGCATGAGGAACTGCCGATCATCATCCCGGCGCTGAAGAAAGCCGGGCGCAAAGATGAGCTGACGCTGGCGCTGGAGGAGGCCCCGGCTGCGATGAAGGAAGCCATCCTGGACAGCTGGGGCGGCAATGATGTCTATGCTGTGCGCCGTGCCGTGACCCTGGCGGAGCTGCTCGGAAAGCCTGATGCCTTGCCGAAAGAATGGGTCGCTTTCTGTGAGAAGGCTTATCCAGAGCGGCAGGATCAACTGACGCTGGCCATCTTCATCGCGCGCATGAACAAGGACTGGGAAGGGATGCTCAAAGCGGCGACGGAGGTCATGGAAAAGTATCCGACCTTTTACGCCCACTCCTGGTTCAAGGCCAAGGCTCTGGTGGAACTGAAGCGGACCGAGGAGGCCAAGGAACCGCTGCGTGTTTATGTGAAGTACTGCCACGATGAGGCAGAACATCACGTAGCCGAGGAACTGCTGAAGAAGCTCGAGTCTGGTGCGACGCCGCAGTGAACGGAGTCAGAGTTTGGCAGGAAGATTGAGGGTAAAGCACCGCACGCAACCTTCATCCATCCACGAAAAAGCCCCGGATACTCACGGCATCCGGGGCTTCATCAACAACGACCTTCAACAGGCCTAACTAAAAAGAGATTACATCGTGGCGTGGATGCGGGCCAGGGCCATGAGCATGTAGGTGGTGGCGAGAGTGGAGTCACTCTCCATCCAGCGGCCTTCGGCGTTGGTCCAGGAGCCGTCGCCAGTCTGCAGGCTGAGAAGCTTGCCGGCGAGGTCGGCGCGCCAGTCGATGACCTTGCCATCCTTGGTCTTGAGGAAGTCGGTGCCGGCGATGCTCAGGGCCTTGGCCATGGTGTGGTAATAGTAGTACAGGCCTTTGGCGCCCATGCCGGGGTTTTCATTGAGGCTGTAGTTTTCGTTGAGCCACTGAAGCACGGCTTTCACGTTGGCGTCATCCTTGCCGAGACCGGCGTAGATGAAGCTGAGGAGACCGGCGTAGCTGATGCTGCCGTAGCTGCGCAGGGCCACTTTGCCGTCCGGACCTTTGGCTTCCTCGCCACGGGTTTCACCGGGGCTGTAGATGAAACCACCCTTGTCTTTTGCATCTGTGCTGACCCAGGCGGCTTTGTTGCTCTCTGGCAGGTTCTGGCAGTTCTTCACGAACTGGATGGCGGCGGAGTAGTTGAGCTGTGGCTCGTCCTTGGCGGCATCACCTTTGTCAGCCAGCAGTGCCTGCGCGTAGTACAGGGCCTCAAGGGCGAAATGGGTGTTGGAAAGGTCAGCGTGAGCCGGATTGTTAGGCTTTGGAGTGCCGTAGCCGATGCCGCCATCGTTCGGGTTGTCGAGCTTGCCCTTTTCATCATGGTCGTTCTGCTGGCCGATGATGAAACGGCGCGCGGCGATGAGGATGGGCTCGCGCTCCTTGCTGGGGGCGAGCATGAGGGCGGTGAGGGCCAGGGAGGTGTTGTAGTTCGCGCGGGCCTTCACGTAGATGCCACCATCAGGCTGCACGTTTTTCAGGATGAAGGCGATGCCCTTTTCCACTTCAGCGGGGATGGGATCGGTGGGCTTGCGCTCGGGAGCCAGCAGGATGCTGGTGATGGCGAGAGCGGTGAAGGCGACGGGCTCGGCATCTCCCCACTGGCCGGTTTCGGCGTTCTGCTTCGACTTGAGAAAGGCGAGGCCGCGGTCATAACCGAGGCGGATTTCCTGCTTCAAGGACTCCTGGCGCGCAGGCTGGGTGGCAGCCTGGGAGAAGACGATCTGGGGCACTGCGAGAAGCAGCGCGAGGGCGGTGGTTTTCATGGGAAGAAAGTTGACGGTGGTTTACGGTTGTTGACGATTGTTTACA
Source organism: Prosthecobacter gellanilyticus (assembly GCF_007992435.1). Classification (GTDB taxonomy): domain Bacteria; phylum Verrucomicrobiota; class Verrucomicrobiia; order Verrucomicrobiales; family Verrucomicrobiaceae; genus Prosthecobacter; species Prosthecobacter gellanilyticus. The sequence goes on from NZ_BKAG01000009.1 coordinate 142,025, forward strand.
GTGGTTGGCGGGGAAAAGATGAAGGTCGGAAGGAATGGAATCGGAGGCTTGGGAAACAATCGTCAACCACCGTCAACAACAGTAAACTATCGTAAACGGCTTATGTGGCTGGTGAGATGACGACGGTCACAGGGGTGCCTTCGTCGGGGATGTTGTCGGGGAGGGCAATCCAGAGCTCGTCGCGGTGGTTGCCTTTGGCGCCGGAGTTGAGGATGGCACCGCGGTCGAGCCAGACGGCGACAATGCTGCCTTCGTGCTGGGCGATGAAACCGCGCTCATCGATGTAGGAGCCGTTGAAGATCCAGGTATCGAGATCGGGCGGCGACTTCCGGGTGTCAATGTTCTGCACCATGGCGTTCAGCGGCTCCTTCTTGATCTCCTCACCGACTTTCCATTCGACGCTGATCTTCACCAGGTTGCCGCCCTTGTCCTTTGGAGGCTCTTCCTTCCAAACGGTGGGGCGCTCGTCCTGCGGCACATGTTTGAGCAGGCCTTCTGTGGCGGCCTGGTAGTTTGCGAGCAGCAACGCGACCTGGATGGAAGTGGGCTGCACCGTGGTGGTGAGGACGGTCTCGTGGGTCTTGCCCGTGTCCGTCGTGAGCATGTACTCGATCGGGGCCTTTTTCAGGCAGACCTGGGCAGGGAAGCGCACCTCGCGGGTGGAGGCATTGATGCGGATGCCATCAAGATCATATTCGGTGGCGGAGATCTTCTTCAGCCGTTGCTGGGCTTCAGCGAGCTGTTTGGCGCCATCGACCGCAGGTGTGGCGGATGAGGATGGAGCTGGAGCGGGAGCCGCAGGCGCAGCCGGCTGCTGGGCGTGAGCGCTCAGCAGTCCAAGGGCGGTGATGGCAGTCAGCAAACGCAAGGGCAGGGGAGAACGTGGATGAGAGTTCATGCACGAAACTCATTCCAGGATTTCCCCACTGCAATGACGACTTGAGCAAGTTTTGACCTGCTCAAGCTGCCTGAATGAGCATTAAATGCTCATCGTTCATCATCACTACGGCCCATGATCAGGGGCAGCAGGTAGTAAAGAAGGTTCGCGAGGGCGCTGAGGAAGGCTGCGACGTAGGTGAGAGCTGCGGCATCCAGCACCTTGCTCATGGCGCTGAACTCGGCGCCCTGGGTGACGGCACCGGTGCTGGCGAGGATCTTCTTGGCGCGGGCGGTGGCATCAAACTCCACGGGCAGAGTGACCAGCTGGAAGAGGGTGATGATGCCGAAAGCGACCACCAGGATGGGCAGGAAGATCTTCGGTGCGAACATGGCGGCAAGGCCGAAGATGCCGATGATGTAACCGGCAGCCGTGGTGATGCCCACGGCGGCCATGCGCCACTGGAGGGGAGCATAGGCTTTGGCGTGCTGGATGGCGTGACCGCACTCATGAGCGGAGATGCCGAGGGCGGCGACGGACTGGCCATAGTAGTTCTCCTCGGACAGTACCAGACGTCGGTTGCTGGGGTCATAATGGTCAATCAAGTGCCCTGGCGCGGCCTGGATGGACACGTCACGGATGTCGTTCAGATCCAGGATGCGCTGGGCGATCTCCGCGCCGGTGTAACCGGAGCTGGCGCGGACCTGGGAGTAACGTTTGTAATTGGAGCTGACCTTCCATTGGGCGTAGAAGGCGAGGAGCATGGCGGCAATGATGAACAGGAATGTCATGGAATCGGGGGGGATTATATAAGGTTCTACGAGGGAAAAGAGAAAGCGGAGTCAGGAGGAATGTTGAGTGGAAAATGGGGGTGAAATTCGAATCGTGGCGGTCGGCGCGACCCGGGAATGCATTGCTGCCGTCTGGTGAGAGAGCTACATGGACGGCTTATGGACTCGCCCCCAGCTTCCACACCTCCGCCGCTGTTCTCCCAACCGCCTCCGCTTCCCCAAGCGCCGAAGCAAGGCCTGTCTGGAGGCGCCATCGCGGCCATTGTCGGGGTGACAATCCTTGCCGCGCTGGCGGTTCCGACCTTCAACAAGATCCAGGAACAGGCTGAGAAACTGAGGGCGGAAACTCGTGTGAAGGAACTCATGGTGCCCTTAACTGAAGCGGAGAAAGTGCAGGCCGAGGCCTTTGTGAAAGAGTTGATCCAGGCGGTGGAGAAGAGCGACAATGCAAAGATCCATGCCAGCATGGATTATGATTTCCTTGCTGAGGAGATCTTCCATGGTTTCAGGGACTTCACCCAGGCAAAGAAGGGTTTCATGGATTCGGCGACCAACAATGAGGGGGGGATTTTCCGGGAGGTGGTGGGGCAATCTGGACGCATCGTGCGCCACTGGAAGCGAGGCGGCATCCCGACGATCACGCTGCGCTTCCTGCCGGACGATGGCGGAGCCTCCTATTTCGACATCCTGCTGATCCGGCAGAAGGCGGGAGGCTTCAAAGTCGGCGACTTTTACAGCTACCTTTTCGGCGTGCAGTTCAGCAAGCAACTCCGGCAGACGATGGCCTTCATCACTCGAGCGGATGCGGGTGTGCTGGAGCAGATCATGGGACGGGTGGCGAGAAAGAATGACATGGATGCCTTGGCAGAGATTGCCCAGGCGAGCCGCGAGGGTCGTTTTCAAGACCTGATCACCCTTTTTCACAAGCTCTCTCCCGAGATGAAAAACCAGTCCACGATCTTTCTTCAGTATGTGACGGCACTCCAGCGGCTGGGGGAAGTGGGGGAGGCAGAATATGTGGCGGCGCTGGAAAAGGCACGAGGGATCCTAGGCGAGGAGGTCACCATCGACCTGCTCTTGATGGACCGCCATTTGTTGAAGGAGGACTACACGGCCGCACGGAAGGCGGTGGAGGCCTCTCTCAAGACCATCGGGGACGATTCCTACCTTCTTCATCTGCAGGGCTTGATGTGTGTGCGAACGAACGACCTGCCAACCGCCAGGGACGCGCTCAAACGTGCCGAAAGCCTCGAGCCGGACCTGTTTGATCTGGTGGATCTGAAGATGCAGATCCGTGCGGCGGAAAAAGATTACGCGGGTGTGATTGAGGCCATCCATGCTTTCAAGGCCTTTACAGGGGCCACGATCACGCCTGACAGGCTGACGGAATCGGTGTATGATGACTTCAAGAAGTCACCCGAGTTTACCTCATGGAGCACGACTGTGAAGAAAGCCGCTCCATGACCGTTCTCTTCTCCTTGGTGCCGTTTTGCCTCGTATTCTGAATTTCCCCCGTTGATGATCTTTTCCCTCACATCACGCATCCTGCGCACCGTTGATCCTGTCTGCCTGGCCAAGGTTGGCTGGAACTTTGGCTTTAAAGGTGCCCGCTCGGTGATGCTCTTCAAGCAGCGGATGGAGAAGGGGGAGTTCTTCCCGCCCTTCCTCTACATCTCCATCCTGAACTCCTGCAACCTGCGCTGCCAGGGCTGCTGGGTGGATGTGGACAAGCCGCGAGAGGCCATCAACCTCGATGAGCTGAACAAGATCGTGAATGATGCGAAGAAGCATGGAAACTCCTTCTTTGGCCTGCTGGGCGGGGAGCCCTTCATGCATCCGGAGCTGCTGGACCTGCTGGCGATGCATCCGGACTGCTACTTTCAGATCTTCACGAACGGCCAGCTCATCACGGAGAAGGTGGCCACCGCGCTGCGCAAGCTGGGGAATGCCACGCCGCTGGTCAGCGTGGAAGGGAACAGCACGGTGAGTGATGAGCGTCGCGGCAAAAAAGATGTGCTGAACCGCACGCTGCGCGGCCTGCAGAACTGCCTGGATGCCAAGCTGCTGACCGGTGTGGCCACGAGCCTGTGCCAAACGAACATCAATGATCTGCTCACCCGTGAATGGCTGCAGAAGCTGATCGACATGGGTGTGCACTACACCTGGTATCATACCTACCGGCCCGTGGGGCCGAAGATCAATGAGCAGCTCGCCCTGACGCCGGACCAGATCACGCAGACGCGGCGCTTTGTCACCGACATGCGCGCGGAGATGCCGATCGCCATTGTGGATGCCTACTATGATCACAATGGCAAGGCGCTGTGTCCCATGGCCACGGGGATCAGCCATCACATCGGGCCTACCGGGGGGCTGGAGCCGTGCCCGATCATCCAGTTTGCCACGGAGAATGTGCGCACGGACCGGGATCTTTTTGATGTCTTCACCCAGTCCGCCTTTTTAAAGGACTTCCGCGAGACGGCGGCGCAGCACACGCGAGGGTGCGTGGTGCTGGAGCGCCCGGATCTTGTGAAGGCCCTGGCCATCAAGCACTCCGCCAAGGACACGACGATCCGCCAGACGGCCATGGCCGAGATCGAGTCCATGAAATCCCGCACCAGTCAATGGCGGGAAGAAGAGGAAATTCCCGAGAAGCATTGGATGTATAAAGTCGCCAAACGCTTCTTTTACCATGATTTTGGGGTGTACCGGAAATTGGACCCGTCCGCATATAGTCCCAAAGTGTAATAGAAAATGTCACGGTCTGTATGAAATTCACACTTGCCGAAAGCGGTTTAAACTCCTTAAATTAGCGTCACCTGCCTCAATCCCTCATGAAACACATCCTCTCCCTCATTGCTCTCACCGTGGTCACGAGCAGCTTCGCCGCTCCGATGAACTCCAACATCGCTTATGTGCCGCTTCCTTCCCCGGACGCGACCCCATACTGCGGTCAACGCCCTAGCAAAAGCATCTTCGGTGGTTACACCTCCATCAATCGCAGCATCAACCGCGGCGAGACCTCCGTCACCCGTGACCGCATCGTCTATTATGAAGATGCCACCCTCGAGAAGTTCGGTGACCAGTACTACTGGGCGATCACTGTGACCCTGGCTGACGGCTTCACCGGCCCGAACACCTATGCTGGCAAGCCCGGCTCCAATGCAGTGCACATCTCCAAGGCCCGCGCCCTGGTGCAGCACGGCAATGTGATCCATTGGCTCTACCAGCCAACGCATCCTGAGCGCTCCCACATCCCAGTGCGCTAATAGCATCTGACTAAGGATTCTTATTTTCCGCGAGGCGGGCCGTTCTGGCCCGCCTCGCTTGTTTTTTGTTTTATCCCGGAAGGGGCATGCCCGCGCTTGCAGATGCGCTGGGTGGCTCCATTTTCCATCCTCAACCCCCAACATGCCAGAATCCCCATCCACCCTCCTTTACTGCCGCTGTGCGTATGCGCAGGTCGTGCCCAGTGGAGTGAAGAACGAGGTGCTGCAGCGCCTCTGTGATTCCGGAGCCAGCTTTGAGAGTGTGTCTGACCTCTGTGAGATGGCTGCGCACCGTGATCCGCGTCTGACGGCGCTGGCCTCCTGTGGCAAGCTGCGCATCGCCGCCTGCTATCCGCGTGCGGTGAAGGGGCTCTTCCAGCAGGCAGGGGCACCGCTTCCTGAAGACACGGAGGTACTGAACATGCGCACGCAAACGGCGGTGGAGATCACCGAGGCGCTTCTCTCCTCCGATTCTGCAACGGCCCTGACGGCTTAAACGTTTTCCATTCATGATCACCCACACTCATCGTCCGCTCCGGGTTGTCCTTTATGAAGGGCAGGGGGCCATCGCTCTGCCGGCGGAAGCCCGCACGAAGGTGATGATGGCGCTTTTGGACAAGGGCTATGCTGTCACCCGTGCAAGCAATGGGGGCACGCCGGCCATGCCGCATGATGACCGCAGCCTGCTCGTGCTCGGCCTGTTCCCTGACCAGACCGCTCCGCAGATCGAGGACGCCACCGGCCAGGTGAAGATCGAGACGCGTGACATCAGCGGGCTGGATGTGGAAGGCATCCTGGCGCTGGTGGAAAAGAACCGCGGCACCACGACGATGAACGAGCCGGGCAAATGGAAGCCCTGGTTCCCGGTGATCGACTACACCCGCTGCACGAACTGCATGCAGTGCCTGAGCTTCTGCCTCTTTGATGTCTATGGCGTGAGCTCGGACAACAAGATCCAGGTGCAGAATAACGACAATTGCAAAACGAACTGCCCTGCCTGCTCCCGTGTCTGTCCGGAAGTGGCGATCATGTTCCCCAAGTATCAGCAGGGGCCCATCAATGGTGACGAGGTCAATGCGACTGAGGCCGGACGTGAAAAGATCAAGGTGGACATTTCCTCCCTGCTCGGTGGCGACATCTACTCCGCTCTAAAGGATCGCAGTGCTGCTGCGAAGTCCCGCTTCAGCAAGGAACGCAGTCCGGACAAGGCACTGGATGAGCGTAAAAAGTGCCTCACCAAGCTTGTGGGTGACGGCTTCATTCCCGCAGATGTGCTGGCCAGTCTGCCCAGCCCCGATGAAATCCTCCGCAAGGCCGCGCAGGCGAAAGCCAGAGCCGAGGCAGCCCTCGCCGCGCAAGGATGAACCGGCGGCGTGTTCTCTCTGCGATGCTTTTGGTTGCCGGGTCCAGTGCGGCCCAGGCGCGTCAGGCTGCCGTCAGCACCATGTCCGAGACGGATCTGGTGGACTTCGAGCGCCAGCCCGAGGGTGTGAAGCGGCTCATCCGAGATGCGCTCGCCCTGACACGACGGAAGCTGACCTATATCTTTGGCTCATCCAATCCGGCGCGCGGTGGCATGGACTGCTCCGGGACGATCTATTATTTGTTAGGTCAAGGAGGTGTGAGATTTAACGAGCTGCCCCGCCAGTCGGATGAGATGTGTGCGTGGGTGCAGGCAAAGTCGCGTTTTTACCGCACGCGTACCGCCACCTCGCTGAGTCATCCCGAGTTCGCGAATCTTCAGCCGGGAGATCTTGTCTTCTGGTCCGGCACCTACAGCGCGGGACGCCGCGTCCTGCCGGTGACGCATGTCATGATTTACCTGGGCCGAAGCCGCAGCACCGGCAAGCCGGTGGTCTTCGGTGCGAGTGATGGCCGCCGCTATGAAGGCCAGAAGCGCACGGGGGTCAGTCTGTTTGATTTTGTGATGCCGAAGCCGGGTGCCAAGGCTGCAATCTATGGCTATGGGCGCATTCCGGGATTGGTGGCCGCGTCTTCGAGGCCTTCGTCGAGTCGTGGAGGATTCTTCAACCGGTTGTTTGGCGGAGGGTGAGTAAGTCGCGACTCCTACGCTTGACGTGATGACGATTGAATCGCTCAATCACACTCCATGCCCACCCACACCACCCGCTTCGCTCCCAGCCCCACGGGGTGGCTGCATCTGGGGCATGCGTATGCGGCGCTGTTTGCGGCTGACAGGGCAGGGGATGGACGGTTTCTGGTGCGCCTCGAGGATATTGATGCCACACGTGCGCGGCCTGAGTATGAGGCGGGCATCTTTGAGGATCTTTCTTGGTTAGGCCTGAAGTGGGAGCAGCCGGTGATCCGGCAGTCGGAGCATGTGGCGGTGTATCGCGCGGGTTTGGAAAAGCTGCGAGCCCTGGGGCTGCTCTATCCCTGCTTCTGCACACGCAAGGAGATCCAGCATGAGATCGCGCAGGCGGGGAATGCGCCGCATGGTCCCGATGGTCCGCTGTACCCCGGCACCTGTCGCGGCAAAAGTGCGGCTGAGGGAGAGGAGCGCATCGCCAGTGGTGAGGCTTATGCCCTGCGCCTGGATGTGGTCAAGGCCATGGCTCTGGCGGGCAAGGAGCTGTCATGGATTGATCGTGCTCATGGCGCCTTCACGGCGACTCCGGCCATTTTTGGTGATGTGGTGCTGGCCCGTAAAGACACGCCGGCGAGTTATCATCTGGCGGTCGTGCTCGATGATGCAAGGCAGGGAGTGACGCGGGTTACTCGCGGCGAGGATTTGCTTCCTGCCACGCATCTGCATCGCTTGTTGATTGATTTGTTAGGTCTTCCTGTGCCTGAGTGGGAGCATCATCGGCTGATTTTGGATGATCAGGGACGACGACTCGCGAAGAGGGATGATGCGAGGTCGCTGCGTACCCTGCGAGAGCAGGGGTGGACGGCGGAGATGGTGAGGAAGGAGCTTGGGATTTGATGCGGAAGCTGTGCCTTCGAAAGGATGTTCTGGCCACGATCCGCTTTGGCTTTACTCTGGGTGGGCATGCCGAAGCCAACGATTCGACTTTATGACACGGTAGGAACTGGCCTGATCATCGGCTGGAAGAGTGGTGTCATTATTTCAAATCAGACGGGAGGATTCTCCTGCCTGCAGCCTGAGATGGAGGGGATCTATGTTCCTTTGCGGAATGACTATCGGATCGAGGGTCTCGTCTTCGAGTCACCCGAGATTGAGCTGAGCGCCTATTTCCGTGGACCGAAGCATCGCGGATCTGGTGCCGTCTCAGGCCTGGACGTCATAGATGCTGATTTCATTGATGGAGTGCTTCAGCGAGCGAATCTAAGCCGTGCCGTCATGGTGGATCGAGGTCGGCTTCGAGACTCCAATGAGGCTTGGGTTCATGTGACTCTGATTCAAGACGAGTGGAATGATCCAAGCTTGGGAGTGTTCGCGGGTTTTGGCCCCTATCCACGGCCTGCGATTTTGACTTGGTCCAACAGTGACTGAAATCACGACGAGTCGGCTTCTGGCGCGCTTTCAGACGCCGCGGTTTGTGCTGCATAGAGTTGACCGACGTGACTCCAGTCGATGACGGGTGACTGGCAAGCTCCAGGCAAAAATGCATAAGGAAATGAGCCAGACTGAATGGAGAGCGAGCATGTTCCAGGCATACATTCCGTCTGCACCGAGCGAGTCCCAGAATCCAAGGACGACATGGTCATGTGAGCGAGTAGAAATGTAGACGAACGCGATCGCGATGCATGTGCATGCGGGCACCCCGGCTAAGAGCAAGATCCGAGGCAGGGGCAGCCTCGGGGCTGGAGGGCGGGGATGCATGGCCGAAGACACAACTGCCAGAAGGAGGAAGTAGAGCCCGGCAGCGAATGGCGGGATGGCGTATGTTTCATCGACGTAGACCATGGAGTCTGCCATCTCCGCGAGACGAAGAAACCCGACCGTGCACAATCCAAATCCGATCATCAATGCCAGCGCCACGGACACGAATGGATACCTCTGCTTCGGCGATGACTGTGGCTGCTCACTCTGTTCTAAGTCTGGCGGTTGGATCGCGCTCATGGGGTGAGTGGGACAGGCAATGTTGAGCGCCGTTGAATCTACGCAGTGTCGGTTTCGTCCAGCCCGTTCGAGGAAACAAAGGTGTGCCCCCACGATATGCTCATCGAGATCAGCACTCATGGAGCCATGGCTACATTGGGGTCTTCTCCAAATCCTTGAAGTAGGTGGAGAAGATGTCGCAAGCATAACTATAAGTTGCCCATCTCTCGTCGTCCTCGGTCTTGTAGCTGAGGCCGAAACCATTATCGAGCACCTGGTCGAATGAAGATTCGCCTGCGTAGGCCTCCAGAAAATAGATCAGCTTTTTGATGCGTTGTGCCCCCGTGTTCCGATACCGGTCGGTATTGTGGATGACCGCCACGACCTTTCCCTCTTTGGCTGTGACGTGGAGGAGGTAGTCGGGCAGCTCGAGTCTGTAGTCAGTGCTGTCCATCCATTCACTCGGCGAATCGCTGGGCGATAGCTCTGGAAGCCGGTTTTGCAGGGATGCAAAGTCTTCGCCCAGAGGCGCCTCGATCATCTTGGGCTTGCGAAGTAAAGCGAGTCTGAGCCGGAAGAACAGTGACATGAGGTGCCGGGTCTTTCTGAATCCACACTATGTGAGCGCGATCTACCCGGTGGAGTCAATAGCATTGAAGGCGATCTGCGATTGCTACTTTCCTTCCCCTTCCACCAGCTTCCTGAAAGGCTCGTAGCGGTTCGCATAGTCGGGATACGCGGGATCGCGTTCGGTGCCGGGGAGGTAGCGCCAGTGCTTGTACATCCAGAGCCAGCCTTCGGGGTAGGCGCGGATGGCTTTTTCAAAGTGATCCCACACGCGCTGGGTGAGGGCTTGAGTATCGTCATCGGGCTGGGGGCGGATGGCCTCGAAAATCTGCACCTGGTAGGTGCCATCGCTTGCGGGCTGGCAGACGCCGGTGATGATGGAAAGGCCGAGGCGCCTCGCGAGCTCCACATGCAGCGTGGGCACACAGGTCTTCATGCCAAAGCATTCGATGACGGTGGCGGCTCTGCCGGGTTTGATGTTGAGGTCGGTGAGCAGGCCGGCGTGGCCCTGGCGCTTCAGCGCCTTCATGAGCTTCAGCATGGCGCTCTCCTGTGAGATGACGGTGTGGCCGCTGTGCTCGCGCAGGCGCTTGAAGATAAGGGTGAGTTCCGGATTTTTAAAATCCTGCGCCACCACGGTGAAGGGCACTTTGCGAAATCCCCAGATGAGGCTGACGAACTCGAAGTTTCCGAAGTGCGGCGTGACCCAGACGGCGCCGGTTTCGCGCGCCTTCGTCTCGGCTTCGGGATCATCCATGCGGATGCTGACATGCTTCTGCCAGTTTTCCTGGGTCAGGGCCTGGGCCCAGAAGAGATCGAGGAAGGTGCGGGCGAAGTTTTGATAGGAGCCGATCGTGATGCGGCGGACGTCAGCATGACTCAAGGTGCCGCGAAAGGCGGCGCGGAGGTTTTGCCGCGCGGTGCGGCGGCCGCGGGAGTCCGCCAGATAGGCGATCCGGCCCACGCCACGGGCCAAGGCCATGATGAACCAGCGCGGCAGGCGCGGCAGCAGCCAGGCGGCGAATGCCACCAGGGCGGTTTCAAAGAAATATCGGAGCTTCTTCACCTTGGCAGTTGGACGAATGGAAAAAGGCGTTACAGGTGCAGGTATGGCAGTGCCCAACCTCACATCCATTCTCAAGAGAATTCTCAAAGCGCCTACCGCTCCTTTTCATGAATATCATGTCCGGGCGGAGATCGAGGCACTGCTGAAAGACTGCCCCAATGTGAAGCTGAAGCGCGACAAGTTCGGCAACTTGATGGCGACCTACAAGAGCGGCAAGAGCAAGAGCAGCCCGACCTGGGTGCTGGGCGCGCACATGGATCACCCGGCCTTTGTGAAGAAGCCGAACAGCAAGAAGAGCGAGTGGGATTTCCTGGGCGGTGTGCCGCAGGATCTGGTGGATGCCGGTGTGAAGCGCGGCCTGCGCAGCAAGCCCACGGGAGCTATCGCTACATGGAATTTCCCCACGCAGATCAGTTTTGAAAAGATCGAGGCGACCGCCTGTGACGACCTCATCGGTTGCGCGGTGATCGTGGCCACTTTCTGGGAGCTGGCCTCCCTGAACCTGAGCACCACCTGTCATGCGGTCTTCACGCGTGCGGAGGAGGTGGGCTTCCTCGGAGCCTGGCATCTGGCGCAGAAGTGGCCTTTCGGGAAGAATGACGTTTTCCTTTCCATCGAGACGAGCCGTCCGGTGAATGGCGCGGTGATGGGCAGCGGCCCGGTGGTGCGCGTGGGAGATCGCATGTCGGTCTTTGATAGTGAAGGCGTGGCGGTGCTGATGACGACTGCGAAGGAGCAGGGCATCCGCGTGCAGCGTTGTCTGCTGGATGCCGGTGCTTGTGAAGCCACGGCGGTGCAGGCTGCTGGCTATCGCGCTGTCGGTGTCTCGGTGCCTTTGGGCAACTACCACAATCTGGACGCGAACAAGGAGATCGCTCCTGAGTACGTGATGATGAATGACGTGCGTTCCTTGATCGATCTGCTGAAGGCTCTCGTAGCCACGAAGCATGATGGCATCGGCGAGCGGACCATCCGCGAGCGTGTGGAAGTGCGCATGGAAGAATACGGTCCGCATCTCAAGGCAGCAGCAAAGCTGTTCAAGTGAGCTGACGCCTTCGTGCAGAGCCAAGCAGACGCTGCTTGGCTTGGCTCAGGTACCGGCGGTCGTGGCGCTTTTCCGGCATTCGCTTGGCGACATGCCGGTGACGGCGCGGAAGGCACGGGTAAATGCGCTGTGATCTGAGAACCCGCACTCCAGCGCGATCTCGGCGATGGAAGCATCTGTTTCCCGTAATAGACGCGAGCCTGCGGTGATGCGGGTTTTGGTGATCAACTGCATGGGGCTGATGCCGTGGATGCGCTTGATCACGCGGGCAAAGCGCGCGGAGCTCATGCCGGATTTTTTGGCGAGTGACGAAGGACTCAGGGGCTGGTCAAACGAGCTTTCGAGATGGCGCAGGGCCACGGCGATCGCGGGTGGCACGTCGTCGCGGCTTACCAGCGCGGTGAGATCTTTGGAGATGCCGATGAGTCCGGTGACGCGGCCGTGCTCGTCGCGGATGGGGATCTTGCTGGTGAGACCCCACACAGGCTTGTGAGGCTTCCGCCAGAACATCTCCAGGCGCTCGATGATGGGCCGCCCGGTGCGCAGGACCTGCGCGTCTTGCTCGGTGGGGATGCGGCCGAAGTCGCCTGGGCAGACATCACAGGGACGTCTACCGATCATCTGGGCTTTTTCGCTGAGTCCGTGCCGCTCGACGAGGGAGTGGTTGACGACGACGTAGCGCCCTGCGGCATCCTTGATGAAAAACGCCGTGTCGTGCATGAGATCGGCGATCTGCTCGATGTGAGTCGTGTCGATGAGCAAGGCTCCCTTGTCAGAGAACAGTCCTGGGAGACCCGTGTTCGGTTTTTTCATGCGATGCGAGGTTGAGCAACGGCCCTGGGGTGAACGCCTTTGCATCCACACACGCATTTGTGCGGCTTTCACTGCCTGTGGCGGCCATTCGAGTCAAGACGCTGGCGGCAAACTCAGTCATGGTCGGCGTTGCTGTGAGAACTTTTCCGCCATCACTCATCCTGACCGTTGCTGCCATGCTGATGCACTCTTCTGCTTCCCTGGCGGCTGCCGCTGAACTCAATGCACCTTCATCTCTGCGGGCCAAGGCGGCGAGTGGAGACGCCGCCGCGCAGCTCTCGCTCGCCATGGCGCTGCGTGATGGCAAAGGCGCCGAGAAAAACGATGCCGAGGCCATGCAGTGGGCTCACAAGGCGGCGGATCAGGGACATGCGGGCGCGATGGATTTCATCGGCTTCGCCTATCTGCGCGGTGCGGTGGTGAAACGGAATCCCGAGGTCGCGTTTGGCTACTTCAAAGCAGCGGCGGATGAATCCTCGCAGGCCGCCTTCAACCTCGGTCAGTGCTATTTCGGCGCGCAAGGCACGGCCCAGGATTGCACGAGGGCGCTGGAATGGTGGGTGAAGGCCGCGGATCAAGGTCACGGCCGCGCGGCCGCCACGGCAGCGATGGCTTACCATGCGGGCGAAGGCATCCCACGCGATGCGGTGAAGGCCCGCCGCCTGGCTGAACGTGCCGCAGAGCTGAACAATCCGGCCGGCCTCGTTTTTCTGGGGGAGCTGCAATTCCAGGCGGGTGAATTCGAGGCCGCGAAGGCGAGCTGGATTCGGGCTTCCAAACTCCTTCCCACGCAAGCGACCGGTCATCCTTCGCAGCCTTCTGACAATGCTTCCGCGCAGCAGGCCGCGGACCTTTTGAGGATCATGAACTACCGCCAGCGCAAGGGCGAGCCGGGCAAGTTCGCCCATGTGCCGATGCCACACATCCTTCAGGGCTATAACAACTGCGGCTCCACCGCGTGCGCGACGTTTGCGCGCTTCCAAGGCAGCGAGATCTGCGGCTGGGATTTTAAGAAACTCTGCCCCTCACCTCTCGGCACCGGCACGGACTGGGGACATCTGCTGGATGCCTCGGCGAAGATCGGCCAGAAGTGGAAGCTCACGACCTTCACGCCTGATGAGGAAGGTTTCGAAAAGGCCACCGCCATGCTGCGAAGCGAGCTGGATGATGGCCGCCCGGTCGTGGTCGATTTCAAATACATCGGCCCGCAATACCCGAACGGCAGTGCGGGGCACACGCTGAGTGTTTGCGGCTACATCGCGGAGGAGGACCTCTACATCCTCTGCAATCCCGCCGTGGCCACACCTGGGCTGCAGCTCATCACCGCCGCGGATTTGAAGGATTTCTGGCGCTCCGACCACTATGGCGCGCTGTCCAAAGGCGTGCTCTCCCGTCCCGCGTTTGTCATTGATCGCTCATGAAACCGATCGCCTCCACCTTCCTTGCGCTCCTTGCGTTCTTTGGCGGGCAAGCCGACGCCGCTGACAGCGCGAAGCCTAACATACTTTTGATCTTCGCTGATGATGTGGGCTGGGGGGATGCTGGGTGCTACGGGGCCACTCTGGTGAAGACGCCTAACATCGACCGCCTCGCCCGTGAGGGGCAGCGCTTTGTCAATGGTCATGCCTCGGCGGCTGTCTGCACGCCCACGCGCTACTCGCTAATCACCGGGCAGTATTCGTGGCGGCATCAGGCGGAGGGATTGAACAAAGGGGTGGCCAAAGGGGATGCGCCGCTTCTCATCCCAACCACGATGACGACCGCGCCTGGACTGCTGAAGCAGGCGGGCTACCGCACAGCGCTCATTGGCAAATGGCATCTCGGGTTTGGTCTGACGAAGCCGGATTTCAATCAAGAGCTGCGTCCCGGGCCGCTCGAGACTGGCTTTGATGAATACTTCGGCCTGCCCGCGACGAACGACCGCATCCCCGTCGTGTTTGTGCGAGATCATCGTGTGGTGGGGCTCGATCCCGCTGATCCCATCCGCTACAGCTACGATGCTGCCGAGGCCAAGGCTCAGGGCATGAGTCCCTGGGCCGCCGGGCGCAACCGCATCGGGTGGGGCACGGGCGGGAAGGCCGCGTGGTGGAAGGACACCGAGATTGCCGAGACGCTCGTCCGCGAGAGTGTGCAGTTCATCGAGCGCAGCAAGGAGAAGCCGTTTTTCCTGCTCTACGCCCCGCACAATGTGCACGCGCCCGCCATTCCCGGCCCCCGATTTGCCGGAAGCAGCGGCCTCACTCCGCGTGCTGACATGCTGCAGGAACTGGATGCATGCATCGGCGAGCTGCTCCAGACACTCGACCGTCTCGGCCTAACGAAAAATACGCTCATACTTTACAGCAGTGATAATGGTGCCTACGTGATCGACGAAAAAGGCCACAAGCCCGGCGGTCCTTTTCGCGGCAAAAAATCCCAGCTCTGGGAGGGCGGGCACCGCGTGCCTTTCGTCGTCCGCTGGCCCGCGCGCATCCAGCCTGGTGTGTCTGCGGACCTCGTCTCCACGCTCGACATGCCTGCGACCATCTGCGCTGCCGCCGGGATCACGCTGCCGAAAGGCTCACTGCCCGACAGCTACAATCTGCTGCCCGCGATGCTTGGCGAAAAAGACGCGCCCAAACGCGATCACCTCATCCTCATGAGCGGCAACGGCGACCTTGCCATCCGGAGTGGCCATTTGAAATATGTCCCCGACCTCTCCCTTGCTGATGGCTGGTATGCGAACAAAAAGAAAAGCGCCACAGCCCGCAATCTCCCCGGCCTCTACGACCTCGCCAAAGACTCCGGCGAAACCCAGAACTTGCTACCCGGACGATCCGCCGAAGGCCAACACCTCGCCGATCTGCTGGCAAGGGACCAGGCCAGCATGGTGACCCGCCCCTGACATCTGTGAGGGCTCAAGCGATCAAGGAAATGACGACTGCATGAACTGCCTGCTCACCTTCATCATCTCGCTGGCTTTGCTCTGCGGCACCTTGGCGGCGGACAAGCCAAACATCGTCATCATCCTTGCCGATGATCTAGGTTATGGCGATGTGCGTTGCTACAATACCGACTCGAAGGTGTCGACGCCGAACATCGACAAGCTTGCGAGCGAGGGCATGCGTTTCACGGATGCACACAGTCCGGCCACCGTCTGTACGCCGTCACGTTACAGTCTGATGACAGGGCAGATGGCTTTCCGTGTGCCACGAGGTGGAACGGTCTTCACGGGAGCGGGCGGGCCGTCATTGATCTCTCCGGGGAGGCTGACGCTGCCGGCGATGCTGAAGCAGCAGGGCTACGCGACTGCCGCGATCGGCAAATGGCATATCGGCCTAACGTTTCGTGATTCCGAAGGCAAACCCATCCACAAGGACGGCATCGAAGCCGTCCGCCGCACCGACTTTTCACGTCGAATCGAAGGCGGGCCGCTTGATCATGGTTTTGATCACTTCTTTGGCACTGCGTGCTGTCCCACCACCGACTGGCTCTATGCATTTATCGACGGTGATCGTATTCCCGCGCCGCCAATGGGACCGATCGATCGCTCCACGCTGCCGAAGCATCCGTATGCGAATGACTGCCGCGGAGGTCTGATCGCGCCGGATTACCCGATGGAAGAGGTGGACATGCTGTTTCTGCAAAAGAGCCGTGAGTTCATCACGCAGCACGCGAGCAAGTCACCGAAGCAGCCTTTCTTTCTCTACCACGCCACGCAGGCCGTGCATCTGCCGTCCTTCCCTGGAAAGGACTTCCGTGGAAAAACGCAGGCCGGGCCGCATGGTGACTTCATCGCCGAGTTCGATCACGTCGTTGGCGAGTTGATGCGCGAGCTTGAGAAAAGCGGCCTCGCCGACAACACGCTGGTCATCCTGAGTAGTGACAACGGCCCTGAAACCACGGCCGTCGTCCACATGCGCGCCGATCACGCCCATGACGGTGCCAAACCCTGGCGCGGGGTGAAGCGCGACTCCTGGGAGGGCGGGCACCGCGTGCCGTTCATCGTGCGCTGGCCTGCCCGCGTCAAAGGGGGCACGACGAGTGATCAACTGACGTGCCTCACTGACATCATGGCCACCGTCGCCGCCATCACTGGCTGCGAGTTGCCGCGCGATGCTGCGGAGGACAGTTTCAATCTCCTTGCCGCCCTCGAAGGCAAAGCCACTGCTCCTATCCGCCCCTATTTGATCACTCAAGCCTTCAGCGGCTCTCGCACGCTTTCCATTCGTCGCGGTCAGTGGAAATACATCCACCACCGCGGATCCGGCGGAAACAACTACGAGAGAGGCGAGATGGCCTCCTATGCCCTGGCTGAAGCCACGCCGGAAGTCCCCGCCCAACTTTACGACCTCGCCACTGACCCCGGCGAGACGACCAATCTTTACTCAAGGAAGCCTGAGATCGTGAGGGAACTCAAAGCCCTGCTGGACCTTTCCAAAACTGCGGGCCGCAGCCGTCCATGAGAACTCTGCTCACCATTCTTTGTGTTCTCAGTGTCCTCGGCAGTGTGCCGCTGTCTGGCGCAGAGCCAAGGCCTAACGTCCTCTTCATCGCGTTGGATGATCTCAATGATTGGATCGGCTGCCTCGGTGGACATCCGCAGGCGAAGACGCCAAATCTTGATCGTCTGGCGGCGAGCGGGATGCTGTTTCGCAATGCCTACACGGCAGCGGCATCGTGCAACCCCTCGCGCAGTGCGATCTTCAGCGGCCTGCCGCCGCATCGCTCAGGGCTATACAACAACGTGCAAAAGATGCGTGAGGTGCTGCCGGAGGCGGAACTCCTGCCGCGCTATTTCTCACGCCACGGCTACTGGTCCGCAGGTTCCGGGAAGATGCTCCACTACATCATTGATCCGCAGAGTTGGGATGACTACTTCCCGGACAAAGCGAAGGATGATCCCTTCCCGCGCACGTTTTATCCCAAGGAGCGCCCGGTGAGTCTGCCAAGGGTTGGTGACTGGCAATACATTGAGACCGACTGGGCCGAGCTGGACGTGACCGATGAGCAGTTTGGCGGTGATTGGACCGTGACGAAGTGGATTGGCGAGCAACTTCAGCGCGAGCACAAGAACCCATTCTTTCTCGCCTGCGGCATCTACCGGCCGCACGAGCCGTGGTTTGTGCCGAAGAAGTATTTCGAACCATTCCCGCTCGAAAGCATCCAGCTGCCGCCTGGATATAAAGAGGGAGATCTCGTGGATGTGCCGCCCGCAGGGCAGCGCCTGGCGCGGAATCGCTACTTTGAACACATTCAGAAGAACGAGCAGTGGAAGAATGCCATCCAGGCTTACCTTGCGTCCATTCATTTCGCGGATGCGATGCTCGGCCGTGTGCTCGATGCGCTGGAAAGCAGCCCGGGGCGCGACAACACCATCGTGGTACTCTGGAGCGATCACGGCTGGCATCTTGGCGAAAAGGAGCACTGGCAAAAATTCACTGGCTGGCGTGTGTGCGCCCGCGTTCCGCTCATGATCCGGGTGCCCAAAGGCGCACCCGGTTTGCCCGAAGGCACTGCGCCAGGCGGCATCTGTGATCGCCCGGTGAGCCTTGTCGATTTGTTCAGCACTCTCACCGAGCTTTGCGGCCTTCCAGCGAAGCCGGGCATCGCCAGTCGCAGCCTCGCGCCGCTTTTGCGCAACCCCAGAATCGAAT
Organism: Prosthecobacter gellanilyticus; assembly: GCF_007992435.1. Taxonomy (GTDB): domain Bacteria; phylum Verrucomicrobiota; class Verrucomicrobiia; order Verrucomicrobiales; family Verrucomicrobiaceae; genus Prosthecobacter; species Prosthecobacter gellanilyticus. Next base: position 160,113 of record NZ_BKAG01000009.1, read on the forward strand.
GGCCTCACGCAGCCATCACCCATCTCGACAAGCCGGAGAACTACGCGCTCAGCACGCAGCGCTGGCGCTACATTCACTATGCCGGCAGCGAGGAAGAGCTCTACGACATCGAGACTGATCCGCACGAATGGAACAACCTCGCCACCAAGCCCGATCACACTGCCAGGCTCGCTGAAATGCGTTTGCTCGCGCCCAAACATATCGCGCCCACCTACCCATCGAAACCATGAAGCTCATTCTCACCCTCGCTGCGTTCGCGGCATTCCTTGGCGGCCATTCGCATGCTAAACCGCTGAAGGTCTTCATCCTCGCCGGACAGTCGAACATGGAAGGCCATGCGAAGATCGAGACGTTTGACTACATCGGCGATGACCCGGCCACAGCTCCGCTGCTGCAGCAGATGCGGGGTGCGGATGGTAAACCCAAGGTGTGCGACCACACATGGATTTCCTATTTGACCGGCAAGTTCGATGGCAGCGCGAATGGTGAGGGCACCGGGAAGCTTACGGCGGGTTTCGGTGCTCGCGGAGGTGATCCCACGAAGGATGGCGGCAAGATCGGTCCGGAGTTTACCTTCGGCCTAACAATGGATGCAGCGCTGAAGGAGCCGGTGCTCATCATCAAGACAGCGTGGGGTGGAAGGAGTCTTCACACCGACTTCCGCCCGCCGAGCGCCGGGCCCTACGAGATGAGTGAGTGGCAAAAGGAGAACTACCCTAAACAGGAGGGCCATGGCATCCCGAAGAACTTGGAGAAGTGGAAGGCCGACAAGGTGAAGGAGACGGGTGTCTTTTACCGGTTCATGGTGGACCATGTGAAAAGGGTGCTGGCTGATCCCAAGCGCGTGTGTCCTGCCTATGATGCTGCGCAGGGCTATGAGATTGCTGGATTCGTGTGGCTGCAAGGCTGGAATGACATGGTGGACGGCCACACCTATCCCGATCGCGGCAAGCCGAACCGTTTCGCGGCTTACAGTGATGCGCTTGCCCACTTCATCCGTGATGTGCGCAAGGATTTCGGAGCGCCGAAGATGCCTTTCGTCATCGGTGTCATGGGAGTCGGTGGCTTGAATGCCAATCCAGAAACGCTGGTCTTCCGTGAGGCGATGACGGCTCCCTCGCAGATGCCTGAGTTCAACGGAAATGTCTTCGCGGTGCCCACCGCGCCGTTTTGGTCCGAGGAACTCGGCGTGATCGATGACAAGCGCGCCCAGGTCCGCCAGATGGGCTCTTACCTGAACAACAAGCACAAGGATCATGCGAACGCGGACGGTCACATGAGCGAGGAGCAGAAGCGCGAATATCTCCAAGACTATGAAGCCAAGCTGATCTCGCCCGCTGAAGAGGCTCTGTGGAAGCGCGGGGCCTCGAATGCAGGCTATCATTATCTCGGCTGCGCGAAGACCTTCGCGCTCATGGGCAAGGCGTTTGCGGAGACTCTGCTGCGCCAACCCACTGCTGCGGTGAACGCACCAAAAGAGGGTGAGATGGCGGGCTATCTTTTTGGTCCGGCAGAAAAGGTGCCGGAGGAGTTCAATGGCGGCTTTTCCCTGTATGCTGCGGCATGGCCGCTGGTCGGCACTTATCCTGGACACAAGTTTCAAACCGGACTCTGCGGCACATGGATGCATCCGCAGTGGACGGAGGCGCAGAAGCCGAAGGAAAAATGCTACACCGACATCGAGGGCGGACTCGGCTGGTGGAGGGACACACACTTCCCGACGATCACGCCGAAGTTCATCATGGGTGGTGTGGGGCCGAACTTCTCCGTGATCGCGAATGGTCCGGGTTATGGCGCAGGCACGTGGGAAAAGCCGCGTGGGCAATATGGCGTGGCACAGCTCAGTCCGTGGGTGCTGTTTCCGCTCGATGGTCTGAACCTGAAGCAAGGGACGTGCGGCGAGCTCTTCGGCTATGGCTACCTGCCGCTGCCGCTGACGAATCCGAAAAGGACCACCGCAGGCAAGGATGTGCCCACGGGCAACCATTGCTGGACGTTGTTTCTGAGCACCGGAAACTTCAAAGGCCCGGTGGCTTTCTTCACGCCGTTCTTCTGGTCGCAGGCAACGGTGGAGCATCCTGAGTGGGCTGGATTGATGCTCGACTCATGCCCAGCCGGGCCTAACAAGGCGATCCAGATGGAGACCCAGCATGTGCCCGCCATGCTGGCGACCGACAACGATGGCACTCAGTATGCACGTGTGGCCCCGACCTCGTTTCCCCGGGGGGCGGATGGACATTCGAGGGTGCTGCACCGCATCACCGCGTATCAAAAAGCGGCGCTGTGGGATGATGTGCAGCGCTGGTTTGAGGGTGGTGCCGCGTCTGAGGGGCGCATCCAATCAGAGGCTGCCGCCGTGCACAAGTTTCGTCAGGGCGGTGGCTCGAACTGGAGCATCTATCCGCCGGGCACGAAGCGCGAAGACAAGATCTCGCTAGCGTGGAATTCCTTTGCCACGTCCTTTTCTCCAGACGCAATCACGTTTGGCTACCAATGGAATGAGCAGACGACATCTGCCCACGGTCCGCTCGTCACGCTGCCGGAATATTTTCGTCTGGATTCGAATGGCAAAAAGCCGCAGTGGCAGGTGATCTCGTCCAAGGATGTGCCTGCCCATCTAGGCCTCACCCAGCACCGCTTTGAAACGCCGAAGGAGAAGCCGCAGGAGCCACGCACGACACCGGATGATGCCGCGAGCTGCTGGAAGAAACCCGGGCCTGCGGCTGGTCCATTCAAGGCGCGCCTGGGTGATGGCAGTGTGGTGACGTATTATTGGTATCGCTTCGCCGACCAGCCGGCGATGCTGAATGCTGACCTCACCGACGAAGAGCGCGAACAGGTGCAGAAACGTGCCGAGAAACTGCATCGTGCCTGGACGAAGGACCGTGACTATCTGCCACCGCCTGATTTTGGGAAGCTCGCCGAGATCGACCCAGCTCTTATCCTCACGCCGCCGAAGGGTTTAGAAATCGGCTACGTGCCCATCGCAACCCAACAGGAACTGGAAACGCCATGACACCTGTCTCCATTTTCAACGACGTGATCGGTCCTGTGATGAGAGGGCCATCAAGCTCTCACTGCGCGGCGGCGCTGCGCATCGGACGACTGGCGAGGGATCTGATGGACGGTGAGATCACGGAGGTGCTCGTGGAGTTTGACGTCTCAGGCTCGCTGCCAACGACGCATGAGAGCCAGGGGAGTGACATGGGGCTCTTTGGTGGCTTGCTTGGCTGGGAGGCTGATGATGAACGCCTGCCGGACTCTGCGCAAGCACTGGCCGATGCGGGGATCAAGATGCGCATCGAAACGATCGATGTCGGTGACGCGCACCCGAACACGTATCGGCTCACGCTCAAGAACAGGCGGGAGCAGCACTCGCTCATCGCTGTCTCCACCGGTGGTGGCATGATGGAGGTGCTCAGCATTGATGGTGTGCCGATGCACATGGACGGCGGCTATCATGAGACACTGATCTGGCTGCCCAATGGAATCTCAGGACGCTTTGAAACTGATGAGATCATCATCCACCCGGTAGAAAAGGGGGTGATCGTGCAGATCGAGGCGGCTGGCTTTGTTTCCACGGAGGGATTGAAGCCGGCCTCAGTCAAGAGGCTCGCGCCGGTGCTGCCTGTGCCGTCACGCAAGGATGTGCGCGTGCCGTTTGCGAGTTGTGCGGAGATGCTAGCGCATGATGCCGCGAAGCACACGCCGCTGTGGCAGCTCGCGGTGGAGTATGAATGCGCGCGAGGCAGTTTTACTGAGAAGGAAGTGATCGCCAAGATGGTCGAGATTGTGCGCATTTTGCGAAAGTCGATCACGCAAGGGATTGCGGGGACGAGTTATGAGGATCGTGTTCTGGGGCATCAAAGCGGGCGCTTTCAGGACATGCTGAATGCGGGCCTGTTGCTCGATGGTGGTGCGCTGAACCGCATGGTGCTCTACGTCACGGCTCTGATGGAGGTGAAGAGCAGCATGGGCGTGATCGTGGCCGCGCCCACGGCGGGTGCATGTGCCGCGCTTCCCGGGGCGGTGATCGGCATGGCAGAATCCATGAATCGCGGAGAGGATGAGATGGCGAAGGCGATGCTCGCCGCTGGCTTGATCGGCGTCTTCATTGCCACGCGCTGGACTTTTGCGGCGGAGGTGGGCGGCTGTCAGGCCGAGGGCGGGGCGGCATCATCCATGGCAGCGGCGGCTCTCGTGACGCTGGCAGGTGGCACGCGTGATCAGGCCATTGCCGCGGCTTCGATGGCGTTTCAATCCATGCTGGGCTTGATCTGTGATCCCATCGCGAACCGTGTCGAAGCTCCTTGCTTGGGCAAGAACGTCATGGCTGCCAGCAATGCCCTTTCTTGCGCGAACATGGCGCTCGCGGGTTTTGACCCTCTCATCCCGCTGGATGAAGTCATCGATGCCGCGAAAGCGGTGGCCGAGCGGATGCCGCGTGAGCATCGCTGCACCTCACTGGGCGGTCTGGCGGTGACGCCGACCTCGTTGGCGATCGAGAAGCGGCTCGCAGGCCTCAAGAAGGGCTGCGGCAGCTGCTCCTGTCATTGAGCGATGATTTAGCCCTTGCCTACTCCATCGGATCTTCGCCGAGGTAACTGACGAGGTGTTTGCGCAGCTCGGTGCGGGCGCGGAAGAGGAGGCTTTTCACGGCGGGGAGTGACATCTTCAGGATCTCGCAGATCTGCTCATAGGGCATCTCTTCGTGACGACGCAGGACCACGGCGAGACGCTGTTTTTCAGGAAGAGCGGCGATGGCTTTATCGAGAGCTTTTTCGAGCTCGTCCTGCTGGGTGATGTGGTCGGGGGCAGGGGAGGTGTGATCGGCAAACTGGCGCTGGAGGCCATCATCCTGCTCGCTGTCACCTTCGAGGGAGGTTTCTTTCCGGCGGCTGCGGCGGCGGGTCTCGTTGAAGACGAGGTTCCGCATGATGGTGAAGAGCCAGGTCGTGAACTTGGCCGTCGGCTCATAGCGCGGGGCGCTCTTCCACACGCGCAGAAACACCTGCTGGGCGATGTCATGCGCGTCATCAATGTTCCCGAGCATGCGCGCGGCTGTGCCGATCATGACACCCTGATGAAGCTCCACGAGCATCTCAAAGGCCTTCACATCGCCCTCTTTGACTCGCAGCATGAGGCGGACGCTCTCCAGATCGCATGACGAATCCTCCGTGTCAGCGGACACGGAGGGTGTGACGGAGGAGGGCCATTCCGGTTCCGGCATGACGGGTGTGGTGGGCAGGAGACCGGCGACGCTAGCGGCAATCATGCAGGCCTTCAACATCGGTCGTAGAAGACGGTTGCGGGGAAAGTTTGAATTGGAGGGATGAGGGATGGCCGGTCGTGAAATGGGGAGCGCGTTTGCCGGGGGAAGGGTGGGGTGGTGGTCATTAGGCGGAGAACAATGAGCAAGGGAAGCGGGGCGAGGGTGAGGCGGGGCTTCCCTCGGGAGGAGGGTAACAGAAGGGCCGAGAGGCGGTCCAAATGCACCGGGATCGCATCTTGCACCGGGGGGACCGCTGCGCTTATTGGGGGTCCAGTGACTTTTCGACACCCCAAAAACGACGTCTTCATCCCTGATAACACCGACCCCTGGACTGCGCTGCATCGCGTGACGCACCTGGGCATCGTTTCTCACCAGGATGACCTGGAGATCGCGGCCTACCACGGCATCACGGAGTGCTTTCACACGGCGGACAAATGGTTCGGTGGTGTGGTGGTGACGGACGGCGCTGGCAGCCCGCGCAAGGGGCCGTATGAAAACTACACGGACGAGGAGATGCAGAAGGTGCGTCTCACGGAGCAGCGCAAGGCGGCCTATGTGGGTGAGTACAGCGTCATGATCCAGCTTGGCTATCCGAGTGATGAGGTGAAGCGCGAGAACCGCCCGGGTGTCGTCGCGGACCTGAAGTTCATTTTGGAGCATGCGCAGCCGCAGATCCTGTATGTGCACAATCCCTGCGACCGTCATGACACGCATGTGGCGACCTTTCTGCGCTGTATCGAGGCCATCCGCGAGCTGCCGCCGGAGATGCGCCCGAAGAAGGTCTATGGCTGCGAGGTCTGGCGCAAGCTGGACTGGATGCTGACGGATGACAAGGTGATGCTCTGGGTGGACAAGTATCCGCATTTGTTGCGTCCTTTGTTAGGCGTGTTTGACAGCCAGATCAGCGGTGGCAAGCGCTATGACCTCGCTGAAGAAGGTCTGCGTCATGCGAACGCGACGTATTTTGACTCCCACACGACGGACAAGACCAGCCTGCTGACGTATGCGATGGATCTGACGCCGCTGGCCGAGGATGACAAGATCGACGTGGAAGAGTACACGCTGAACTATGTGCGCCGTCTGGAAAAGGATGTGGCGGATCGTATGAAGCGCTTCTTGTGATGCGGCTTGATGAGCGCCGGGCATCCGCGAGATGCCCGCGTGCGTTGAAGTCTTGTCGGCGGGGAAGTCTTCGCTAGATTGCGGTCGCGGTTTTGCTCTCGCTCTGTCTTTGTTTCTATCTCTCTATGCTTCGCTGTCTTGTTCCTCTCAGTGTCGCGCTTCTGGCGCTGTTGGGCACGGGGTGTGTGAATTCCGGACATGGTCCGGTGAGCGCGGGGACGATGCGGAAGCTGCAGGCGGGGACGATTTCGAAGGCGGAGTTTCAGAGCCGTCTGACGGGGCTGGACAAGGCCATCCGCGCTGACTTGCCGTCGCATCCTGTGACGGTGCCGTTTGTGCTGCGCTCGGGCACGCCGGTGATCCAGGCGACGGGACCGAAGGATGAGCCGATGGAGATGCTGCTGGACAGCGGCGCGGCGCGTCTGGTGATGGGCGCGCAGGATGCGGTGAAGGCCGGTGTGGCGACGATCGACTCACGGCAGGTGCAGGCGACGATGCTGGGTGTGGTGGGGAAGGAGCAGGGGCTGGTGGGGCTGCTTTCGCCGCTGCAGATCGGGGCGTGGAGCTTGCCGGCGTATCCGTGTTTTGTGCGGACGTTTGAGAATTTTGGCCAGGGTGTGCATTACCCGGCGAACATTCTGGGCTTTGATCTGCCGACGCGGTACTGCTCGTATCTGACGATCGATTACCGGACGAAGAAGGCGACGTTTGGGTTTCGTGAGGCGTTCCGGCCGAATTCGATGCTGAGGCGTTCGACGGCGCCGTTTCGCGTTCAGCAAGGCGTGGCGTTTATCAATCTGGAGTCGAAGGGGGTGAAGTGGTCGTGCCTCTTGGATACGGGTTCTTTTAATGGCATCGAGATCGATGAGACGATCGCGACGAAGCTGGGGGTGCAGGATCAGGGGAAGATTGTGGAGGGGCTGGTGCTGGTGGCGGTGGGTGGCACGGTGACGTCTGACAAGGCGCGGCTGCGCACGGTGACTCTGCCGGAGATCTCGCTGCTCGGCGGGAAGTACAAGCAGGCGGAGATTGATATCTCGCCGGGGCTGCCGCGGGTGGGGTCGTTCTTTCTGAAGGATTACCGCGTGACGTTTGATTTCAGGCAGAGACGGTTGTGGTTGGAGTGGTGAGAAGGCAGGGCTTGGCTCGTGAATGTAACGGGGCTTTTTTTGACAGGATTTACAGGATTCAGGATTAACAGGATTCCGGAAGGTCTTTTGGTTAGGTTTTGGGCTTTTGGGGGATCGGAGACGGAATTTGTGAGCGGTGTCTAGCGGACGCTCGTTCGGTCACCATCCAAGCCGTGGACAAGAGTGTCCACGCTCCTGTCCAAGGCCGTGACCATCACGGGAACCCAAACAAGAAAGGGGTTCGAATCTTGTTCATCTTATCATCCTGTTAATCCTGTCAAAATCACCCGCGAATAACCCCGGAGCTGGAGTGCACGCAAGACACCGAATTGAGGAACCGTTTGGTCTGCATGCCCAGCCAGACTTCTTCCCGTCGTTGTTTTCTTGCTCAGAGTTCATTGGCCGCTGCTGCCGGGACGCTGGGGTTTCCGGCGATCACTCGTGCGCGGTCGCCGAACTCGAAGTTGAACTTGGTGTTCATCGGGGTGGGGGGACGGGGGGCTTCGAATGTGCAGAGTTTGGTGGGGGTGCCGCTTTTGAGGGGGAAGGGTGCGAATGAGAAGACGAGCAGCGCGCCGATTCCGGAGCCGAGCGAGAATGTGGTGGCGATCTGTGATGTGAACGGGGAGAACCTGGACCGGGCGGCGGCGGCTTTCAAAGGGGCGAGGGCGTTCCGGGATTTCCGCAAGCTGTATGAGACGATCAAGGAGAGCGAGATAGACGGGGTGGTGGTGAGCACGACGGAGCACACGCATGCGTATGCCACCATGCCGGCGCTGAAGATGAAGAAGCCGGTGTATTGCGAGAAGCCGCTGACGCGGGATGTGGCGGAGGCGCGGCTGATCACGAAGGCGGCGGCGGACGCGGGTGTGGTGACGCAGATGGGCACGCAGATCCATGGCATGCCGAACTATCGCCGGGTGGTGGAGCTGATCCAGAGCGGGGCCATCGGCAAGGTCAGGGAGGCGCATGTGTGTGTGTCGCGCTCCTGGGGTTTGCAGAGCCAGGAGGAGGCGGAGAAGAACAAGGACATTGTCTTTGTGACGGAACGGCCGAAGGAGGAGCAGACTCCGCCGCCGTATCTGGATTGGGATCTTTGGTTAGGCCCGGCGCCGTATCGCCCGTACAACGAGGTTTATTTCCCGGGGCCGAAATGGTATCGCTGGTGGGATTTCGGCAATGGCACGATGTCTGATCTGGGCAGCCACTGGAACGACCTGCCGTTCTGGGCGCTGAAGCTGGACGCGCCGCTGAGCATCGAGGCCTTTGGGCCCGAGCCGCACCCGGAGATCGCCCCGGCGAACATGCATGCGGTGTATGAATACGGTCCGCGCGGGGAGATGCCCGCCTGCACGCTGCACTGGCACCAGGGCAGCAGCAAACCGGACGTGTGGAAGAACGATCCCCTCATCAGCCAGTGGGGCAGCGGTGTGCTCTTCATCGGTGACCAAGGCATGCTGCTCTCCGACTACAGCAAGCACGTCCTGCTGCCCGAAGCCCAGTTCAAGGATTTCCAACCGCCCAAGCCCTTCATCGCCGACAGCCCCGGCCAGCACGCCGAGTGGATCAACGCGATCAAGAATGGCACGCCGACGGCGAGCCCGTTCAGTTATGCCGGGCCGCTCAGTGAGGCGAACCATTTGGGGAATGTCGCGTTCCGTGCCGGTGGCAAGATCCTGTGGGATGCGAAGGCGATGAAGATCACGAACAATGAGGCTGCGAACCGGTTCTTGTCACGGGAGCCGAGGAAGGGGTGGAGTTTGTAAACCTATTCTCCAGTTACTCGACTATGTTGTTAGGGCTGCCTCGAGGAGTGCAAACTTGACAGGTCTCACCTCATTGGTTGCGGTATCCCGAGCGAGTTGACAAAGTGGTCCGGCATCCTCACGGAGGTATAAGAGTTGATTAGAAATCCATTCGCGAAATACGTGATCAGTCTGTACTGCTGGCGCTATCAATCCCGCTAGTGTGATCTGAGTGTCGAGATCGGCAACAACTTGCAACTTACCCAGAGTCAAATCTCTGCAGTCTCGATCTGTCTGTAGTCTTGAATTTATAGCCTGGAGGCCATCCCTAGCCTCGCCGAAATATGATTTTTTTAGTTTGGCCGGATAACGTTCGATATAGTCTGCCATCAGGGATGCGTTTGCCTTTAAAGCAAATAACCATGCGGTTACTGGTTCGGGCCCATCAATATAACGAGGCAAATTTTCGATTGCGTCAGCAATTCGATTTGAGTCAGGCCAACCCCTGCACAATGCCACCAAACCAACTTCTTGTATAAGTCCATCCTCTGCCACCAATGCTAACACTTGGCCTGCTGTCGCATCTCCAGGGAAATGATCGACCAAATAGGAAGCCATTGCATTATATGCACGAGTTTCCAACATCATCATCGATTGCCCCCTTCCTGACTGAAAGTGCTGGAGTCTAGTTAGGAACAGATCTCGGAGATTTGTGCTACGTCCATGCAGAATGATCAGAGCTTGCACATCTTCAAGGTCCAGATGGGTGGTATTCCTAACGGTTTCCTCAAGGGCGCTTGTTTGCTCAATGGCATGCTTTCCTTTTCCAGCTTTGGCCAACTCGCTGACAAGAACTGCTACATGACGAAATTTGGCCCAGATGTCAGGTATGTTTGTAACCAAAGAGTCCCAATGCTCTACAAGTGATGATACGAACTCCCAATTGTTCTGAGAGTTGGCAAAGGTGCTCAGTTCGAGCGGGCGTCCATTTTTTGGCTCTTTTGCTATCACATCAACACGTCCGAGTTCCAGTAAGGCGGCTATGGCCGCTTGTTGCCGTGCTTCTTCCAGTCCAAAACATTTAAGGTCTGACTCAAGCTCTGCTATAAAGTCGTGTGTAGGATATCCTGTGCGGATACATGAGCGGGCATAGGCGCGAGCTGCCACGGTTCTTGTTTCTCCCCTCGGCTCATGTCGATATTCACTTAGAATCGTGATGGCGCTTGCTATACCCCTTCGAGCCAAGGGATCAATAGCACGCACTAGCTCCAGCCTGAGATCCTCATGAACGGCTTGCATAGTCTTATCCAACATGGGACGTATCTCGGCATCGGTCGCATATACTTCATAGAGCGACGACAACATTATGTCGCTCGAATACATGTTGGATTTTGCCAATTGGCGAATCAAAGGTTTTTCGGGCCAAATTCCCAAAAGGGTTTTATGCCCGAGGCGCCAGTAATGACCCTCACTGTCATTTATAAGCCTAGTTTCAGCTATTAGCCAGATATCCGGTGTGTCGCGCCCCTCTGTCTCTACTAGAGCCTCCAAAGCCCGACAAGACTCGGAAGTATGTGATTGCCGGGCAATTTGTCGCAGCGCGTCGCTCAGATTGCTCTTTTCTTGAATGATAGTGGGAAGCCACTTTGCAGCTTCTGCGCGTCTCTTTTCATCGCGTATGTATTCGGCCAAGACGGCATGTATTTCCACGTCTTCCGACCCATACATATCGAATAGGGTAGAGATAATCCATGCGGGCATAGAGTGACCTTGACGTAGCCAGTCGAGCAAGGCTTGACGACACTTTAGCGTGCCTCCAAGTTTTGCAATTATAGCAGTCTCCATTGGGTTATGGCCCGTGCGATTCCTCTCGAGCCATTCCTCTGCGGGAGAAATTAGCAATCTGTGTCGGGTGAAGCCCGCGAGTAACGATTCATGTATATCGCTGAGAACAAGATCGAGGTCGTTTCTGCGATGCATCGACATCTGGGTTGCTAGCATCTGGGCTACCTCGTCATCGCCTGGACATCCGCTAACAAGATATTGTATTGCCAGCCGAGAAGGAATCGAGTCCGGGAACCCAACACGTCCAACCTGTCCTAATGCTTCACGTTTTAGTTCGAGATCGTGTGGCCACCCTGCCGACAGCGCACTTACTATATCCCTGCCCCAAGGCCAAAGCATGCTTTCTTGGCGACAGAAACCTATCAACGCCGAACGCACTTCCGAAGAACGTTCGCCACGGTGAAACTGAGCTAGCACTGCGACGTATCGGATTTCTAGTGCTTTAGCTTTACTTGCTGATTCCAAAACCGAGGGGAGTGCTGGATGTTCGGGCCACCCTCTAGCAAAGGCGTGCAAGGCGGATGCAAGCAAAGTTGCCTCGGCTCCTTCTTTGAGGATTGTGAGCAATTCGTCGGCTAATTGTGGCGCATTTGAAGCGCAACAAGCCAGAGCTTCGGCAATCCTACGATACTCATACCTACTGGTGCAGTTGTGCAATGCGATGCGCAAATTTGAAACCGTGTCAGGCATGGGATTCTCTGCGGCACTTGCCGGGGCCTCATTCATCCACTCGACACGGCCAGGAAACCACCTGCTCATCCGTGCCGCGACAAGATCACTTACATGCTCCGAAAGCAGGCCTCTTGCCATCTCCCTTATCAGTACAAGACGCAAAGGCATCCAACGGCCACATTCAATCCATGAGAACGCTTGGTTGACGAGCTCGCGCGCTTTTCTGCGGGAACAATTAATTTCTGCTACGGCAAGGCGCGTTAGTAAAATTTGTTGAGTAGGTTCGTCGATTTGATCTAACGGTGGTTTTAGAATCTCTTCAATTAGCCCGTCGACGTCATCCGGACGGTCTAACAACTGCATGAGAGATAGCGTCACTTCATGCCATGGTGTCCTCCTACCTGATTCTGCGCAGTATTCTCTTACTCGATCAAGAGGCAATCTAGACAGATACTTGGCAGCTAAGTACTCTTGAAAGATCCGGTGAACCAGCCCAACATGTTGTTCTTGCGGCGCTACCAATATCCCGAACTCATGTTGGCCTAATTCGAGAACACGATTCGACCATTCTTCTGCTTCGCCCGTAGGTAAATCGATTTCAGAGTGGAAATAGGCGCGAAGGAGTTCAATTGCCCGTTCATTCGACACGACCAGTGAGTTAGGCTCGTGATGAATGCGATATGCCAGATACTCGATCCCACGTCGAACTCGATTGGAGCGCAAAATGGACAGATCGGCTCGTTGCATTGCTGCTCTTGCTCGGCGATGCGGCTGATCATCCAACAGTGCTTTTACAAGTTCCTCGATAGCAGCCAGCCTGCTATTAGGAAGCACCCGTCCCATAAGGCGCAAATAGATCATTGCTGAGAGCAGTAACGGAACGCCTCCTAACTCGGATAAAGCAGGATCAGTGTATAAGTCGTCCGTAAACTCTGACGCGTCACGCGTTACTGCCGACTCCAATGCCACCATGGCAAGAGATCCTTCAGCTTGATGAAAATGCCTGAACCAGTAGGTGGCAAATTCTCGTTGCTGTGGGACCGTGAGGGGGAGAAGGCTCGCTCTCTTCCAATCAGGACCAAAATCACTGATGCGCTCAAATCCAAGCGGGCGACTCGTTGCGATAATTGGAAGGTGTCTAGTTTGAACATAGGCAGTCAAAGCAGTAAATGCCGACGCTGCTGCTTCTTGATTCTGCCACTCGTCGAGACCATCAACTAGAAGAATAAGGCGTTCGTCTGCTAACATTTCTTCAAGGAGCGATAGCACTTCACTCTTCGCTCCAAGAACACTTAGCCATGAATGGAGTGCGCCCTCAATGGAAGGGGCTGCGTTCTCGGCGAAATGATGAGTTAAGTATGCGAAAGGAAGTAACAGCGGTAGCCGATGCGCCCAAGATTTCGCAAGTGTGGGGAAACGAGTGCTGTCGCTCAGTAGTGCGTAGATCACGACCCGTAAAGCAGCGCTTTTCCCGAAGCCTGCACCACCAATTAATAGAAATCGATCACTCGCAGCTAAGCCTACGGATAATGAGACTGTGGTTCTTATTTCTCTTCTTTGGAATCGCGTGTGTATAGATGATCGAGCGCTTTCTTCAGTGCTGTCTTGTGATCGAGGTCTGCGGTCTTGTTCAACCACAGATTCAACAAGCTCGATAGATGGCTCAACATAGCGATCAAAGACTGCCACTGGCCTTACCGCCCCGCCGAAATGAGGATACGCCGCAGGAATACCACCATCAACGCTTTGAAAAAGAGTAGCATATAAAGTTAAAATGAAACGACGTGCGCTGATCCGATTTTCCCGATTGAGCTTACGCCCTGACAAGTTGTTTGCCGCTTGTGGCCCATTAAATGCATGAACCCAAGGTCGGTCGAAGAAATCGTCAACCAGATCAGGATGGTCTTTCAACATCAATGAAAGACGGTCCCTGTCTAAAGGCTCAAAAACGATGCCTCTATCTTTGCATCGTTTGTGCTGTCTTTCTATCTCCTCGGCTAGCTCCGTTGCGTTTAAGCTTGGAGCTACCGCAAGCCGGAAGCTCTTGCTCCTGCTTGCCCAATCTCCATCTAAAAACTTTGTGACGGCATCCTTGATGTTAGTTGCTGTAATTTCCCTGTATCGTTTGCATTGCCAAGTGCCATACCCGCCAGCCGAATCACGAACATATAGATCAATTCCTTCCTGTGCTTGGCCAGGCTCCCCATAGACTCTCGCGGCTTCTACATCGCCATCCCGATGTGCGAGTCGAAAGCAAAGACGCTCGAAGTTTTCCCAAGAAAGACTTCCAAAGGGAAGTGTTTGCTCCCGGGTTATGGTTGGTGGGGGAACCGGAGGGGATTCGACGTCGAACCATAGCTGAGCAGTGTCCATTCCAATCAACTAAGCGAAAATTCTGTTGGGGATCAAAGAAAGAATCGTATTCGCAGTCTCTTTGAGAAGATTCATCCATGCCCACCTCAGTCTTTTTCGCCGCCCTCTCATTGTCAGTCTTATCCCTCACCCACGCCGCTGACTGGCCGGAGTTTCGGGGGGCGGATGGGCAGGGGCATGCGACTGATGCGGCGGGTTTGCCGGTGGAGTGGAATCCGAATGTGAATCGGAACATTCTCTGGAAGGCGGCGTTGCCGGGGGTGGGGTGGTCGTCGCCGGTGGTGGTGGGTGACAAGATCTACCTGACCAGTGCGGTGCCGGTGGGGGGGCAGGAGCAGGCGGTGGTGGACCGGAGTTTGCGGGCGATGTGCGTGAGCGCGACGGACGGGAAGGTGATCTGGGACAAGGAGGTGTTTCCACAGTCGGCCGCGAAGGCGCCGAACATCCACCGGAAGAACAGTCATGCGAGCCCGACGCCGATCTTTGAAGATGGGAAGCTCTACGTTCACTTTGGCCACCAGGGGACGGCTTGCCTGAAGGCGGAGGATGGGAGCCAGGTGTGGACGAATCGCGAGCTGAGCTATGCGCCGGTGCATGGGGCTGGCGGAAGTCCGGTGCTGGTGGGTGACCTCTTGATCTATAGCTCTGACGGGCAGGCGGATCCGGTGGTGATCGCGCTGGAGAAGGCGACGGGGAAGGTGCGGTGGAAGTTTGACCGGGTGAGCGAGGCGAAGAAGAAGTTTTCGTTTTGCACGCCGCTGGTGATCGAGGTGGGCGGGAAGAAGCAGGTGATCACGCCGGGGAGCGGGGTGGTGAATGCGCTGGACCCGGTGACGGGCCAGGAGGTGTGGAAGGTGCGCTATGGCGAGGGCTACTCAGTGGTGCCGCGGCCGGTGTTTGCGCACGGGATGGTGTTCATCGCGACGGGGTATGACAAGCCGACGGTGCTGGGCATCAAGGTGGATGAGAAGAGCGCCGGCGATGTGACGGACACGCACGTGGTGTGGACGCTGGACAAGTTCGCCCCGCATAACCCGAGCATGGTGGTGGCGGGCGATGACTTGTTTATGGTGGCGGACAACGGGGTGCTTTCCTGTGTGGATGCGAAGAGCGGGACGGTGCACTACCAGGAGCGGTGCACGGGGCCGATCAGTGCGTCGATCCTGTCTGCGGACGGGAAGCTGTATCTGCAGGATGAGAAGGGCGTGGGGGTGGTGGTGAAGGCGGGGAAGACCTTTGAGGTGCTGGCGAAGAATGATCTGGCGGAGAAGAGCCTGGCGTCCTATGCGGTGGTGGGGAAGGATCTGCTTATTCGGACGGAGGGGCATCTTTGGAGGGTTGGTTCGCGGTAGGCGGTGGGCGGTGAGCGGTTGGCGGTTGGCGGTTGGCGGTTGGCGGTTCTCTGTTCTCGGTTTCCTGTTCTCCTGAGGTTTTTTCACAGGAGGTTGGGAGGTTGGAGCGGGGATTTTTTAACCGCTGATGGGACGCTGATGGGACGCTAATGGGAGCAATGAGTTTGACCACAGAGGACACGGAGGAGCACAGAGGGGGAACTGAGGAGGTTTTTGGCGGTGTCCAAAGGGGCCGCTTGGGTCCGTTGATTTGGGGGATGGGGTGGTGGAGATTGAGGGGATTATGAAGATGATTTTTTTACAGGAGAATTGGAGGTTTTGAGTGCTGGGGACTGGGGAGGGATGGCCGACGGAGACGGGAACCCGGGAGCCGTTTGCGGTTCCTCCTTCGCGGAACGCTTCGGAGGACAGGTGTTTACGGTGGTTTGAGAGGGAGGCTGAGCCGGGGGCGATCGGAGTGGATCCGACCTGATCGGGGTGGTGGAGACGAAAGGAACGGGGGGCGCATGGGACGCGCTTTCAGCGCTTGGCGCTGGGTGGGGGCCGGGAATCTAGGGCTTGACGCCCTAGGCTGGTATGGGGCGCGCCTTTGGCGCTGGGGAGGTCGATGGAGAGGGGCTAGATCCAGGTGGATCAAGGCGGATCGTGGTGGATTTGTGGAGGCGGGGCTTGGACTCAACTTTCGGAGAAAGTTGGCCACGCTGGCCGATCCAGGCTGATCAAGGTGGATCGCGTTGGATTTTAGTCTTGAGGGGCGCTGCGAGTGGGGACACTCGCGCTCCACGGGGAGATCCGGGTGGATCTGCCGAGGCTCGGTGGGCCAGAACGGGCTAAAGCCCGTGCTCCGAAGCTATCCGAGTGGATCCGACCTGCTCGGGGTTGGGGGGATGGCCGGGGGAGTTTGCGGAGGGGCTCCGCGCCGCCTTCGCCCGCAGACAAGTGGGGCCCGACGCATTCGTCCTTCGCAGTCTTGCTACGGAGAGCGGAGCAGGCCCCTACCGGGGGGCGATGGGGATGGCGGGCTTACGCCAGCCGTTACCAGAACGGGCTAAAGCCCGTGCTCCGAACCTATCCGAGTGGATCCGACCTGATCCGACTAGGACGGAGGGGAGGTGAGGGGGCTGGATCGAGGGTGAGGGATGTGGTTGGGGGCGGTGTCGCCTTTGCCGAGGCTCGGCAGGGCAGAACGGGCTAAAGCCCGTGCTCCGAAGCTATCCGAATGGATCCGACCTGATCGGGGTTGGGTTTTCATTCTGGGGAGGGCTGCGAGTGGGGACACTCGCGCTCCGCGGGGTGGGCATTCTGGTGAATGCGCCTAGCGAGAGCTTGCACTTCGGGGTTTTCCCCCGATGATCCGCGCCCCTTTTAGCACTTTTGTTTTTGCCATGATTCCTAACGATTATCGCTCCCTGCACTGCAACGCCATCCGCGCCGAACACATCGGCCAGAACGTCACGCTGAGTGGCTGGGTGAATTCGGCCCGTGACCACGGGGGGGTGATCTTTGTGGACCTGCGCGACCGCGAGGGCCTGACGCAGGTGGTTTTCCGCCCGGAAGAGAATGCGGATGTGGCGACGGCGAGTCATGAGCTGCGTGATGAGGATGTGATCCAGGTCACGGGCCGCGTGGAGAAGCGCCTGACGGGTACGGAAAACACCAAGCTCGGCACGGGCGAGGTGGAGGTGGTGTGCACGGTGCTGAAGGTGCTGAACAAGTCTGACGTGCTGCCTTTCCACCTGGACCGCGAGCTTTCCAACGAGGACATGCGGATGAAGTATCGCTACCTTGATCTGCGCCGCGAGCGCATGAACAAGAACATCCGCCAGCGTCACAAAATCACGACGGCGGCGCGCAACTATCTGGATGGAGAGGGCTTCATCGAGGTGGAGACGCCGATCCTCTCGAACCCGACGCCGGAAGGGGCGCGTGACTTCCTGGTGCCGGCGCGTCTGAGCCCGAGCAAGTTCTTTGCGCTGCCGCAGGCGCCGCAGCAGTACAAGCAGCTGCTGATGGTGGCGGGTCTGGAGCGCTACTTCCAGATCGCCCGCTGCTTCCGTGACGAGGACCTGCGCGCGGACCGCCAGCCGGAGTTCACGCAGATCGACATCGAGGCGAGCTTCATCCAGCAGAATGACATCATCAACCTGGTGGAAGGCCTACTCAAAAGCATGTTCAAGGCCGGACAGGGCGTGGACATTCCGCTGCCTTTCCAGCGCATGACCTATCAGGAGGCGATGGACCGCTATGGTGTGGACAAGCCTGACACGCGCTATGGCAACGAGATCGTGGACATGGCGGATGTGTTTGCTGCCAGCGGCTTCAAGATTTTCCGCACGACGCTGGAGAACGGCGGTGTGGTGCGCGCGATCAATGCGAAGGGTTTTGCCGGCATTACGACGGGTCAGATGATCCGCCTGAATGAGCTGGCGATCCAAGCTGGCATGAAGGTGAAGCAGCTGGCTTTCATCAAGGTGGAGCGCAACGCGGAAGGTGTGCTGGAGTACAAGAGCCCGCTGTGGAAGTTCTTTGGCGAAGAGGAGCAGAAGGCGCTGATCGCGAAGCTGGGTGTGGAGGAGAACGACATTGTCTTCTTCTATGCAGGCTCGTGGGATGATGCGTGCAACATCCTGGGCAAGGTGCGCACGGAGATCGCCACGATGATGGATCTGACGAAGGACAGCACGGCGCTGAACTTCCTGTGGGTGGTGGATTTCCCGCTGCTGGCGTATAGCCCTGAAGACCAGAGCTGGGTGGCGGTGCATCATCCGTTCACGCGTCCGAAAGCGGAAGACGTGCCGCTGCTGGATGCCGGTGAGTACGGCAAGGTGCGCGCTGAGGCGTATGACGTGGTGCTGAACGGCTATGAGCTGGGTGGTGGATCCATCCGAATCCATGAGAGCGACCTGCAGGCGAAGATGTTTGGCGTGCTGGGCGTGTCTCCTGAAGAGCAGCAGATCAAGTTCCGCCACATCCTGGAAGCCTTCAAGTTTGGCGCGCCTCCGCACGGTGGTCTGGCGCTGGGCCTGGACCGCATCGCGATGCTGGTGGCTGGTGAGAACAGCATCCGCGAGGTCATCGCCTTCCCGAAGAATAACAAAGCCTGTGACCTGATGACGGACTCGCCGACGAACGTGGAGTTCAAGCAGCTCCGCGAGCTGTATGTGCAGAGCACGTGGAAGGAAAAGAAGAAGGAGGACGCGGCTCCGGCGGCGGCTTCTGCTGCTTCGGTGGATCCAATTCCGACGGGGCCTTGATCGGTGATCGGTGATCGGTGATCGGTGATCGGTGATCGGTGATCGGTGATCGGTGATCGGTGATCGGTGGGCCTAACGAAATGTTTTTAATGGAGGCGGCGCGTGATGGATGTCATGCGCCGCTTTTTTTTGTGGGGTTCTTTAACCACGAAGCGGTACAAAGGGTTCCAAGGCATGAGGCGCGTGGTTGAATGAGATGATGTGGCTGGCTTGAGATACGGGACCCCGTTGGGGTCCGGACAAATGGGTATCGTGGACCGGTGGTCCCAGGGTAGGTTCGCTAAAGCTCACCAACCCTGGGCTATATTCCGGAAGCCCTTTGGGCTTCAAGACAGGAGGGACCGAGGCTATCAAACAACCTCAGGGAGATGAGTGTACCACATGCTTTGATAAGCCGTTAGCGGGGCATGGACATCAGTGACTATCAGTGGTTAGCCGATCTGGTTGCTTGGCATGGTTTGGCCAAACAACCGCCAACCATCGTCAACTACTGCCAACAACCGCAAACGGATTTCACTCCGCAGGCTGGTCGACTTTGCCGGGCTCGTCTTTTTCGAGGGGGAGCAACATGGACACTAGGGCGGCGGGGATGAAGAGGAAGCCGGCGTAGAGGAGGGCGGTGCGGAAGTCGCCGACTTCCTTGTCGACCTTCACGTAGATGCCGAAGTAGACGGTGCCGGCGGCGGCGACGATGCGGCCGATATTATAGCAGAAGCCGGAGCCGGTGGTGCGCAGGAGCACGGGGAAGAGGGGCGGCAGGCACATGGTGAAGAGGCCAAACACGCCCTGGCAGGCGCCGATGACGGCGAATTGAAGCTTGGTGGTCTCCCAATCCCAAGGGCGTGAGAAGGAGATGTACATGATGCCGAAGTAGGCGAGCATCATGAGCACGATGGCTTTGCGATAGCCCATGAGCTTCGCGAGGGCGCCGGCGATGTAGTTGCCGATGAGGCTGCCGAGCATGATCCACAAGAGGGCGGTGACGATGGCGCTGTCTTTGCCCTCTTTGGAGAGCGAGGAGATCTCGGGCAGGCTGAGGACGTGCTTTTGCTGCCAGAAGAGGAAGGTCCAGTGGGCGGTGAGGGAGACGGCGCAGATGATGAGCACTCGCCACGTGGTGCTGCGGACTTCGGGGCCGAAGAGATCACTGATGCGGGGCACGGGCTGGCCTTCGCGGGCTTTTTCCCACTCATCGGTTTCAGGGACGGCCTTGCGGATCCAGAGGGTGATGAAGGCTGGCAGCACGCCGATGAGGAAGATGTAGCGCGGCTCGCGGCCGGCGAGCATGAAGCCCGCGAAGCAGGCGAGCAGCACGCCGCAGTTCACGGCGGACTGGAGGGTGGCGGCGATCCATGGGCGCCACTTTTTAGGCCAGGTTTCTGAGAGCAGGGAAGCGCCGACGGCCCACTCGCCACCGATGCCGAGGGCGGCGAGGAAGCGGAAGATCATGAGGTGCCACCAGGTCTGCGCAAAGAAAGAGAGGCCGGTGAAGCAGGCGTAGGTGAGGATGGTGAGGGTGAGCGTGCGGCTGCGGCCCAGGAGATCTCCCACACGGCCGAAGAAGGCGCCGCCGAGTGCCCAGCCGACGAGGAAGGCGGCCTGGATGATGGAGCCGTGCTGGCCGACGGCGGGATCGCTCTCCGGCAGGGCCATGAGCTGGGCCACGAAGGCGGTGGCCACCAGGGTGTAGAGATGCATGTCCAGGCCATCAAACAGCCAGCCGAGCCAGGCGGCGATGCCGGAGCGGACTTGGTGGGGCGAGAGATCGCGCAGGCGTGTGATGTCTGGGGTCGGGGCAGGGCTGCTCATGGGAGGGCGCGAGATTGGGACAAGCTGGGGTGGTTTGGCAAGTGCTGAGAATACATCTGAGAAAGGGGCTGCTTTCTCAATCCGGCGAGACATTAGGGCAGGCTTTCAAGGAATGTGTCAGCCTCATTCAACGCTCCTATAGACAACGGGGTCTGTGTCGGCTACAAACCGCGCCTTCATGGTTCTGAATTCACGCTTTCATCCCCTTTTCCTTGCTGCCGCGCTCTGGCTGACTGCCATGGTGGGGGCACAGGCGCAGTGGCTGATTTATGAGCTGACCTTCACGCCGGAGAAGGATTCGGTGAACTTCAGCAGTTATAAGAGCGCCTACCTTGTGGCTCCGGCCAATGGTGGTGCGGCGACGATGGTGCTGACCACGGATGATGGCGGTCGCTATTTCGCCGTGGCGGACAGTGGTGCGAAGTTTTTCCTGGCGGCGAATGCCACGCAGAGGAAGGCAGCTTTCTCCGCGCTGGCGATTTCTGGCAATGCGCAGGCTCTTTACACAGCCTCTGGAAATCTGAACCGCTCGCTGCTGCTGGATGTGGCAGAGACCGGTGGGCAAAAGGTGCTGCGTGTGGCCGAGACGCTGCATGGTCGCCTGATGGCCGCAGATGATGAATCTGACAAAGGACCTGCCAGTGATGGATCGATCGGCATGATCGGCAGCGCGGTGATCAAAGGCACGCTGCGTGAGGATCTGACAAGCATCGCGACGCGGCATTTTACCTCGCAGACTCTGGCTGTGTCCTATGTGGTGGAGCTTCTGGAAAAGTATGGTTATGCGCCGGATGAAGGTTCCGCGCCCATGAAGCTCGAGGTCGAGACCATCCAGGAAGATGGGTCGATCATCGACGCCAGTCTTTTCCCGCCTGAGGCACTGCCGAAGGCTCCGTGAACCCGCGATGAAAAACATCCGCCAAGCTATTGTCCAGTGTCTGGAATCCTCCGGCGGCGCAGGTATTCCGCTGCCCTCAGCCACGCCGAGCTCATCCGTGGTGAGCCAGTTGCTGGACCTGGGCAGCATTGATGAGGAGAGCTTTCTTTCGCAGCTCGCCGTGCGCATGGGCATGGGCTTTGTGTCCAATCCGATCCCGGATTCCGCTGATGCCCCGGAGATGAAGCGCCTGCTGCCACCGCGAGTGGCTTTGCGGCATCGTTTGTTGCCGCTCAAGATCCTTCAAGAAGAGGGCTCAGAGACGAAGAAGCTGCTGGTGGCCGGGTATGATCCTTTTGATCTCATCGCCCATCAGGCGATCGCCCGCGAGGTGGATGCGCCCGTGCGCATGGAGATCGCTCCGCGCAAGCGTCTGCTGAATGCCATGCGTGACTTTTATGGTGTTGGCGCGGACACCTTTGAAGAGCTGTTAAAAGGTCGTGATGTCGATGGTGCCGACCTGGAGCAGCGAGATGAGGCGAACATCATCGATGCCGATGACGAAGAAGCCTCCGTGGTGAAGTTTGTGAACACGGTGATTCGTGAGGCGCTGGAACAGCACGCGACGGATATTCACGTGGAGCCGATGGAGGACAAACTGCGCATGCGCTACCGCATCGACGGTCGTCTGCGTGAGGTGCCTGTGCCGGAGAACATCAAGCAGCTCCAGCAGTCCGTGATCGCTCGTCTGAAGGTGATGGCGAAGCTCGACATCGCCGAGCGCCGGCTTCCTCAAGATGGTCGTATCAACCTGCAGATCGCGGGGCAGTTCATCGACGTCCGTGTCGCGACGATCCCGAGTGTGGAAGGTGAGAGCGTGAGCCTTCGTTTGCTCGGCCAGGAGAAGTTCAATCTCGACAAGCTCCGCATTGAGCCAGATCTGCGCAGCGAGGTGGAGGCCCTGCTGAAGAAGCCGAACGGCATCATCCTCGTCACCGGTCCCACGGGTTCCGGTAAATCGACGACGCTTTATACTTTCCTCAGCCAGCTGAATACCGAGCACCGGCGCATTGTGACCATCGAGGATCCGGTGGAAAACAAGCTGCCGGGCGTGGTTCAAATCGCAGTTAGGCCGGAGATCAATCTGAGTTTCGCCACGGGTTTGCGCTCCATTCTCCGTGGTGACCCGAACGTCGTGATGATCGGGGAAATGCGAGATCTGGAGACGGCGGAAATCGCCATTCGAGCCGCGCTGACCGGTCACTTGGTGTTCAGCACGCTGCACACGAATGATGCGCTCGGCGGCATTATGCGTCTGATCGACATGGGCGTGGAGCCTTTCCTGGTTTCCAGCTCCGTGCGTGCCTTCATCGCCCAGCGCCTCGTGCGTGTGCTTTGCAATGAATGCCGTGAGCGTGATACCGATGCTGAAACACGTCTGCGCGAGCTGCAATACACCCAGCCGCTGGGGCTGCACATCGTCTACCGTGCCAAGGAAGGCGGCTGCGAAGCCTGCCGTCACACAGGTTATCGCGGACGTATGTCCATCTATGAATTGGTGCGCCTCACTCCGCCGATGGGCGAGCTCATCACGCATAAAGCCAGCAGCGCGCAGCTTTATCAGCAAGCGTATAAAGATGGCTACCGCCCCATGCGAGAATATGGGGTGCGCAAGATCCTGGCGGGCCTCACCTCCATTGATGAAGTCATCAGCGTGACGGTGGCGGAGTCAGAGCAGTGATTTGATGAAGGTTTCCCGCTCGCGGGACGAGAAGGAGAAGAATTGGAATGTTTGCTTGGTGTGTGTGCTGCCAAGCGCAAACATCCCCGCGCACCATTGAAGGCACTGCGGGGATGTGACTGTCTTTAACCACACAACTCGACTGAAGGAACCATCAGCCCGAGAAATTGTTTGCTTGTTTGTATTGCCGTTGGTTAGGCCGCGCGGGCTTTGCCACGAGTCTTTTTGGCGACTTCCAGCGGCTTCGGCTGCAGGGTTGGGCGGAAGGCTTCGCCAAAGAGATACTGGCGGGCGCTTTCCACCTGGCCGAGCACGCGGGCGTGCCACTTGGTGAAGTCTTTGCCGAGAGATTCCTGGAGTTCGGCATCCAGGAGGACATCGGAGAGCTCGAGATGGCGGGCGTGCAGTTCGTGCTCGACCTGGAACCCCACTTCGGGAATGTGGAGCTCCACGGCTTCGAACATGTCCATGACACGCGCGGCGTAGCTGCTGTCCCAGACCTTGTCGTCGTCCTCATAGCTGCTCGTGATGAGGTGGGCGATGAGGTACTCGGCGTGGTCGGAGTAGATTTCGGCGGACTCGATCACGGAGTCAAAGCTCTCGCTTTCACTCGTGACGGGCAGCACGACGGAGAGGCTCACGCCTGCTTCCTCGAGCACCACGTCGAGGCCGTGGTTGGAGTAAAATTTGCCGAAGAAGTCCCCCTGGCCAGTAGTTACCTCGAGGACAGTGATCGGACTCTCATCCAGCATTTCCAAGAAGGAGCGCGGGGTAAGACGGCTGGCATCGAGGAGGGTCTCGACGTCTTCGCAGTCGGTTTCCTCCACCAGGGTCTTGAGCTGGTGGTGGACGCCAAAGCGATTGAGGTAATGGCTGAAGCAGCGGGCAAGAGTGCTCTTGCCCGTTGAAGGGTAGTCATTCAGGAGGAGGATGAGCTTCTTCATAATCGTGGTTCGAATTTATTTCGAATTTCACGAATATTTTATAAATTATAGTTAATATAGCAAGAATAAATTTCACAAACCTGAAATTTTTAGAATATTTGAATGTTTGGGCTTGGCCCGGACGCTCTCCCCAGGGCCTCCAAGAGTGGAACGGACGGAAGTGAGCGGATGCTCGTCCCGGGCTGCGTGTGGGAAAGAGCCGCCATCGCGCGCCTCATCACCCGAACGTGGAAAAACCAGCCTCTTGAGCGCCTGCCAATGCTCGCCAGCGTATGCCACTCGATGCTCACCCCCCTTGATCTCAAATTGCTGCGTGATCTCGGGCGTATGAAGGGGCAGGTGGTGGCTGTGTCATTGGTCATGGCCTGCGGTCTGGCGATGATGATCATGACCCGCAGCCTGATCCTGACGCTCGAGGGCACGCGGGATGCCTACTACCAGACCTACCGCATGGCGGACGTGTTTGGGATGATGAAGCGCGCGCCACTTTCTCTAAAGCCTCGCCTGGCAGCTATCCCAGGGGTGGCGGAGCTGGAAACCCGAGTGGTTCGTGATGCCGTGCTGGATCTGCCGGGAGTGCTGGAGCCCTGCACCGGGCATCTCGTTTCCTTGCCGGAAGACGGAGGCACGCCGCTGCTGAACCAGATTTACCTTCGGCGCGGTCGCATGCCTCAGGTGGACTCCAGACGTGAGGCTGTTGTCAGCGAAGCCTTTGCGGAAGCCAACAAACTGCAGCTCGGCGACTCCGTGACCGCCATCATCAATGGCCGTCGGGACCAGCTGCTCATCTGCGGCATCGGCCTCTCTCCCGAATTCGTTTTTGAAGCCCGACCAGGGGAGACCCTGCCTGACAACAAACGCTTCGGCGTCTTCTGGATGAACTACCGCGCCCTTGCCGTGGCCTATAACATGGATGGTGCGTTCAACGACTTTGCCGTCGATCTCTCTCCCGGGGCCGAGCCAGGCCCGGTGCTGGAGGAAATGGACCGCCTGCTGGCCGTCTACGGTGCGACCGGGGCCTACACACGCTCTGACCATGCCAGCGCCCAGCGTCTGGATGATGAACTGGAAGTACTGAATGCGCTCTCCGTGGCCTATCCCGTGGTGTTTCTGAGTGTCGCCGCCTTCATGGTAAATGCTGTGCTCGCTCGTCTCGTGCGTTTGCAGCGGGAGCAGATCGCCCAGCTCAAGGCGCTGGGGTATTCATCGTGGCAGGTGGGGCGTCATTATCTAGGCTTCGCTTTCGTGATTGTGGTGATCGGATCCATTCTGGGCGGCTTGGCGGGCCGCTTTATGGGCGGGGGATTGCTGGCGATGTATCGGCTGTTCTTCCGCTTCCCCCGGCTGGAGTTCACCCTGGACTACTCCGCTGTCGGACTGGCGCTTTTGGTCAGCACCGTAGCCTCCATGATCGGTGTGCTCAGCGTGGTTTGGATGGCGGTGAACCTGCCGCCAGCCGAGGCCATGCGCCCGGAACCTCCGGCCAGCTTCAAGCCCAGTCTGCTGGAGCGCGCAGGCCTCACCAACTGGATGTCACCCTCCATGCGCATGGCATTGCGCAATATCGAGCGCCGTCCCTGGCAGTCCGCCTTCACCGTGCTCGGCTTGGCGCTGGCCACCGGCCTCATGGTGCTGCCGGGGAGCATGGCGGACAGTATTGACTACCTTCTCACCTACCAGTGGAATGACTCGCAGCGGCAGGATGTCGTCGCCATCCTCATCGAACCTGGTTCGGGCGAGGCCTTGCATGATCTCGAGCACCTCCCCGGCGTGATCTATGCCGAGCCCATCCGCTCTGTGCAGGTGCGCCTGCGTCATGCGCAGCGTGAGAAGAAGCTCGCCATCACAGGTCTGCCGAAGGGCAGTGATCTCTTCCGTCTCCTGGATGCGCAGCAGCGCAGTGTGTCGCTTCCTGAGGAGGGCATCGTCATGTCCCAGGCCTTGGCGGAAAAGCTCGGCCTGCGTGTGGGGGAGAGTGTCCAGGTGGCCGTGCTGGAAGGTCAGCGGCCCACGTTGCACATCCCTCTGCGCGGCGTGATCGAGGACTTCTCCGGCGTGTCCGCCTTCATGGACATCGACGCACTCCGTCGTGTGATGAAGGAAGGCGCTTCCGTGAGCGGCGCCTACCTAACTATTGATGAAACACGCTGGGAAGACTTCATGAAGAAGGTGAAGGACACGCCTCGTCTGGCCGCCACCTTGGTGAAAAAGGACCAGCTTCGCGCCTTCCGCACCACCACGGGCGAGAGCATCGGCATCCTGCGCAAGCTCTACCTCACGCTCGCCGTCATCGTCGCCTTCGGCGTCGTGTACAACAGCGCGCGCATTGCCCTGAGCGAACGTAGCCGCGACCTCGCCACCCTTCGTGTCGTGGGTTTCACCCAGCGCGAGGTCGCCGGCGTGCTGCTGGGAGAACTAACCTTGCTTCTCGTCACAGCACTGCCCTTGGGCTTGGTCTTTGGCAAAGGTCTCGTCACCTGGATCATCACCAAAGTCCGCACCGAAACCGTGCGCCTCCCGCTGATCATCAGTGACCAGACCTATGCCATCGCTGTGATCGTCGTCAGCGGCGCCGCCGTCGCCTGCTTCCTGCTCGTTGGCCGCATGCTCCGGAAGCTCGACATGGTCGGTGTGCTGAAAGCGAGAGATTGAAGAGGTGTCGGACGCTCTCGGTGGTGCGAAACCTCACGTTGGAGTGCAGGCTTTAGCCGCATCTGGGAGACGTGGAGTCCAAGCATCGGCTAAAGCCTGCACTCCAACGCCTGCAAATGAGCGGCTTGCTGTTACCGGGGCTTCAACTCACTCAACTTCACCACCTTCTCGATCTGCGTCTTCCCGTCCACATCCAGGATGCGCAGAGCCAGCGCCGGATCCGCCTGCTGCCAGTCGATGTGCAGCGTGCCCACATTCGGCAGATGGTAGGTCTGCGGTAGACTACGGTTTTGGTTAGGTGTGGGCGTGCCGCGCTCATGCTTCTGCGTCAGGGAGCTGGCGGTGATGTCATGCAGCGGATACGGCGCTCCTTCAGTCAGCGTGGAGAACTCACACCAATGCCGGTCACCGCTGAGCACCACGACTCCATTCGCCTTCGTGCTGCGGATCAGGTCCACCAGACGCTTCTGCTCATGCGGGAAGTTTGCCCAGCTTTCACCGCCATGAGCCTGCGCGGCAAACTGAATGCTGGAAACCAGCAGCCGGACCTCCGCAGGCTGCTTCAGCACGCCCTCCAGCCATTCCCACTGCGCTGGGCCCAGGATGGTAGTACTAGTATCGGTGTGCGGAACTGCACTGCCGCCAGGTGTCGCCTGCTCCTTCGGCACACGCTTCAGCGGGCTGCGAAAGTAGCGCGCGTCCATCATGATCACCTGCACCCGCTTGCCTTCCGGGCCAAAGACACGGGCCTGATATACACCCTCCTGCTTGCGCTTCGGCGATGTCGCGGGCTCGCCGAGCCAGTTCCAGAACTCCGTCTGCGACTCACGCTTCATCTTATAGTCCGCGCCGCCATCATTCTGACCCAGATCATGATCATCCCAAGTCGCCAGGATGGGGGCCTGGGATTTCACTGCCTGGAAAAAGCTGCTCGCGGCCAGCGCCTGATACTTCTCCCGCATCACCAGCATGTCCGTGGTGTCCGCGTAGATATTGTCTCCCATCAAAAGAAAGAGATCCATCGGCAGGGAAGCCGCACGATCCAGCATCGGGTGCTCCACCGCGTTGATGCAGGAGCCGAAAACGACGTCCTCCAGAGGCTCAGGAGCCTGGTTGAAATCAAAGGGAAAGCTCGTTTCGCCGGGGAACAACACCGAGAACTTCGGGTTCTCCAGACCCTCCAGGTAGTTGCGGAAGACCACCGCCAGCGGCGTCTCCTTCGTGGCCCGGATGCGCCAGGTCTTGCCACCTGCGGGAATCTTCGTCTTCCAGGTCCCCGTCATCACCACCACGTCCTCCTCGATGGCCAGGGGGGCCTGGGCATAGCTGGTGAACTCGAACTGAAAGTCCGGCTGCACCGGGCCGGTGGGCTCAAAGATGAACTCCACATACCGGCGCACCAGGTCCGCCGCCTTGTTTTTCAGCTTGGTTCGGGCCTCCTCAGTCATGCCGGGGAAGACTGCATTCAGCAGGGAAGGCTCGCTGTTCGGATCAGCGGCGAAGCAGCGGGGATCCACCTCCACGGTCACCGTACAGGTGCCGTCCTGGGAAAACCAGGTCCGCACGGGAATGTCTGGTACAGGGTGGGCGCGGGCCAAAAAGGGCAGCAGACAGAGGGCCAGGAGGGGAAAAAGGACGCGCATAAGGGTAAAAAAAGAGACTTGCCTTGCTAAGTACGGTTATGAATACTCGTTTCTGAATAAGCAACGCTAACAAGTTGCCAGTCATTCAACCCAACAAATCCATGAAAAAAGCACTCGCGCTTCTCGCCGTCTCCACCCTCGCTCTCGGCTCCGCTTATGCTGGCTGCGGCAAGATCGTCACCAACGAAGGCAAACTGAAGTCCTTTGACGCCGCTACCAAGAAAGTCGTGGTCGAAGGCAAGGACGGCAAAGCCGCCACCCTGACCCTCACCCCTGACTCCAAAGGCGCTGACGAAGCTGAGAAGCTGGTCGGCAAAGACGTGAAGGTGGACAGCACCCACGGCAAGATCACCACGATCGCCAAGGCCTAATTCGCCTGAGGCTCGCCTCATCAATCATCCAGAGAAGCCCGGCAGCAATGCCGGGCTTTTTTATTGGGTGACGAATGACGAATGACTGGGTGTGTCATTCAGTGTGCCTTATTTCGTCATTCGTCATTCGGGCTTCGTCATGACCCCCTCCGCCATCTCCTCAAACTTCTTCTCCGCCTCCGATCCCGTCCCGATCTCACGATAAACATCCCAGCCCACCTTGTGCTCTCCCGTTTCCGTGATGATGCCCAGCCTCAGCCCACCTTCACCTGCAGGTGCATCCTGATAGCGATGCAGATGATAGGCCTCGATCTCTGGCAGGGACTTCAGCTTGCGAAAGACATACACCAGCCCTGCCGCCTGCCGCTTTTGATCTGGTTCGCTGAGTGTGGGTGAGTTAAACCCCTGCTCGCTCAGCAGGATGCCGCGTGGCTTCCCTTGATACAAAAAGCGCTCCTGCTTCATGAAGGCCGGCAGAACCTCGATGTTCTTCGGCGTGATGTAATGGGTGTCGAAATCCGTCGTCAGCTCCGTGTCCTTCCATGTGTCTGGATTCCGCAGATCACGGGGATACGGATGATAGGCCACACCCCACTCGAAGTCGCCTTCAGCACGGGCCATGCGGGCAAAAAGCTCGATCATGTCTCTCACGACATAGGTGCCCGTGCCGGAGCTTTGCTTCGTCCAATGATGCGTGAGGGACATGAACACGCGTGACTGCCGATCAAACAACTGCGCCGTGTGATGGACCACGCGTGCCGATCTCATGTAAGCCTCCAGATGCCTTGCCAGCGGTTGATCCCCCATGTTCGTCCATGTGCCTGCCTGGTCGATCTCATTGTGCAGGATCCACTGGTTGATGCGCCCCGGATGATCAGCGCCACCGTCATAGCGCTCTGCCAGCAGGCGAATGGCTGCCGCATAAAGCCTCGCTGCCTCTTCCTGGGTCAGATTTGGCATCGCGTAGATGCCTCGTGCCTCAGCCTCTGGATGTGTCATCACACTGTGCGGTGTGCCATCCGCGTGGCGATGATTCCCCACCAGCAGGATGCAGGAGACGATGATGCCTTTGTCATGAAGATTCCGTAGTGTCACGTCCGTCCCGCGGATCATGCTCTCATTGTAATAATAGGTTCGGCCATCGCACTTCCACTCCGCATGCCCGGGGGCAGCCTTGTCGCGCAGCAGCGCATTCACCACCATGTTTAGCGTCACATGGCCGATGCCGAGCTGAAAGATCTCATGGTTCGCATCATGGATCGGCGGCACACCACCCAGTCCTTTTTGATGCTTCACCATCATGCGTGGCAGTTTGCCACCCAGCCCTTCACCCAGCTTCGTGGGCCACTCAGCACTGGAAACCCACGTCTCGCTTCCGGCCTCAGCCAGCCGCCAGCGCCAGAGAGCGCGATCACGCTGAGTGGTGGGATCTTGGCGGGGCAGAGACAGCTTAAAGTGTCCCGCCGCATCAGGCTTCACTTCCTCGCCACCACTCGCCTTCGCCAGATGTGAGGCCGTTTCCGGCGCGATGCCGATCAAGCGCAATCGCGCCACTGAGCTGCACATGCCTTGCACCGTGATCTCCTGTACACTGATCTCCACGGATTCAATGCGCGCGGGCCACTGGTGATCCAGATACTCACGAATGCGCTCGTCATCAGCCAGCCGTGCTGCCTTGATCTGCTCACGATTCGCCACTTGCTGGAGTTCCGCGGCATTCATCTCCCGTACCCGTAAGTTGCGGATGCGCATCACCGAACCAGCCTTGCCATTCAGCGCGATGTGAAACCTCATCTCCGGATGATTCGCCGCTGGCTTCTCCGGCACACGACTCAGATCAAAAGTCCACGGCTGCCAGGTCTCGCTCAGCGGCATCGCTTCTGAGCCAGCGATGACCATGTCTCCATTCGCGATGCGAAATCTCAAGATGGCTGACTCCATCCCCGAGGGCGCGAAGTACTCCATCTCAAAGACACGATGCTTCACCGGATCAAACTGCTTCGGCACCACGCCCGTCCAAAAATGCGGATCACCCGCCTCCAGCGTGATCTCAATGGCCCCACCCTCCGCAGGCTTCGCCTTCAGATCCTTATGCGGCCCCCAGGTCAAAGGGACCTCACTTCCACTCAAGAGGGGGCAGGCAAGAAACAGGCAGAGCCAAACAAAAGCAAAACGCATCCAGACTCGTAACGCCGCTTCCATCGCTTTTTGCAAAAGAGTTTCGTGCCCACGAGTACGTTGTTTACCCGTCAAGACTTCATTAGCTCTCCTGCAAAGACCATCTGCGGCCTCTGTGTTATCTGCGGTTAAACTTTCTGCCTCCTACCTCAGCAGCCCCAGCAACTCGCGCATCCTCAGCTCGATGTTCAGCAAGCTCGCCTGTACATGGCCTAACCAGGTCTTGTCCGTCCCCGGCGTGGATTGCTGTACCAGACGGTCCGTGGCATTCAGCGCCGCGCTGAAAAGCGGCAGCGACTGCTCCAGATCGATGACGAGATAGTGCCAGCCAGATTTATCCGCGGCGGAGAACTGACGCAGCACATGCACGAGATGCGCGGCGAGATCCGCCACCGTGGAAAGCAATTGCACGACTGCGGGGCGGTTCCGCACTTCGTGTGTCTGGGAAAGCAGGCGCTCAAAGCGGCGCAGCTCCTGCGCCAGGGCCATCGCCCGCTTCGTCGGATCAGGCGGTAATTTGTCATCTGAACTCGCCAGCGCGGAGCGCGACTCTAGCGCCCCGAAATCAGCAAAGGGATCTCCACCCGGTGCCTTCGGCTCAAAGGGGTCCGCCATTCCAGGCGCATGCAGGGCAGGGGAGGTCCCGTCGTTGGCATTGCTGGAGGCCAGAAGAAAATGCTTCCGGCGGGCACGGGCTTGGCGGAACTGCAGCGCGTCCTCCTCGGCGCTGAGCTGCCAGCGCGGGGCGCTGACACGCAGATGCAGATGCCAGGACTGGATCAGGATCCGCTGGGACTGCTCATTGAACCATTCAAAAAAGAGCAGGTTCTTCAGGCCCGCGGGATCAGGGAGCACGGTGTCACCGGCACGCCGGCGGCGCGGCAGCTTGGACACACGGTTGGAAGCCGTCATCACCCCGGTAAAGCCGACCTGTGTCGGACTCAGCCAGGCCACATCATCCAGGTCCCCATTCGGCAGAGGATTGTGAAAGTCCACCCGGCAGCCGGCGATGTCTCTCATAAAGTTCCCCACCAGCTCGACCCGGACCGGCTTCCCAAGGCCTGCAAGGTGAAGCTGGCCGGTGACAAGGCCGGGGACTTCGTTGGAGAGGTAGCCGCCAAGGATGGAGGATTCGAGACAGAGGATCATTCGTGATTGATATAAAATTTATAGTGAGATGAAACTTCCGGCAAGGGCAATGCGGGCTTCTCATACCCGCGAAGTGGTTTTTCTGAACGTATCCACATTCGTTGACACCCAGCCTGCGTGATGTCACAGAGCGCGCTTCCTTTCTTGGAATGAAGTACCTGACCGTCATTCGTCACGCCAAATCGAGCTGGGACCAGCCCGGTCTGGCGGATCATGACCGCGCCCTGAACGAACGCGGGCGCAAGGCCGCGCCCGCTGTGGCAGCCTTTCTGAACAAGACTTACTTTGGCGGGGGTGATGCCCAAGCCCTCCTGCCAAAGCCAGATCGTCTGGTCAGCAGCACGGCCCTTCGCGCCCTGAGCACCGCTCAGATGATGCGGGAGGTCATCAGCCTTCCTCCAGAGCAGCTTCTGCTCGACTCACGTCTTTATCTGGCGGAGGCCAGCAGCATCATTGAGGTGGTGCGCCATCTGGATGAAAGCTGGCAGCACGTGGTGCTCTACGGGCACAATCCCGGCATGCATGAGTTTGCTGAGCGCATCCTCGCTCGTGCCCACGTGGCTAAAATGCCCACCTGCAGCACGGTCATCATGGCCATCCCGACCGAATTCTGGGGCTTGGCGGAGTGGGGCATGGCCCAGCTCATCGGCCATATCACCCCCAGGGCCCTCGAGCGCCGCTTCCCAGAGCTCTACGCCGGCATCTCCCGCGCTGACGGCGAAGACTGATCTGGCTGTACGCTTCCCGCGCTGCGGGACCAGAACGAAAGGCTCGGCTGCTGGCCGCAGGCTCGCTTGCTAAAGCGAAGGCTAGGAAACCTCGAAGTTGAAAAAAGAAGCACCTCCAAGTCTTGATCCTCACCATGCGTCTCAGCCGTGGACTTCCCACGAAGGCAAAATTCACCAGACGTCTTCAGACGCCCTTGATTGTGAATAACTGATGCCGATCAGGCTTTCTGCAGAAAGGCGAAAACAACAACCCCAAGCAGAAGAAAAGCGACGGCGATGACCATTCCGGATATCATAGTGAAAGGTGTTTAATGCATAACTAGACACGCGCCAGTGAAAATTTACGTTGCAAAGCAGCCGGAATCCTCCACTTTCGCCGCCCCTATGGCAAAAACCTGCTGGCTCGAACGCGAAAAGCGCAAACAAAAAACTGTGAACAAGTACGCCAAACTCCGTGCGGAGTTGAAGGCGAACAACGATTATGTGGGCATCACACTGCTGCCACGTGACGCAAGCCCAACCCGTCTGCAGAACCGCTGCCGCGTGTCTGGTCGTCGTCGCGCTTACATCCGTCGCTTCCAGATGTCCCGTCTGACCTTCCGCGAGATGGCAAACGCCGGTCTCATTCCGGGAGTGACGAAGTCCAGCTGGTAAGCCCCGCTGCTGCTTCACAGCATTTCCCCTTCCAAGCCCAGGGATGTCCTCCCTGGGCTTTGGTGTTGTGGGGAAAAGGGTGTATGATCCTGTTTGATGGACAACATTCTACCGCTGATGAAGAAATTTGGGCTGGAACTGATTCAATAACCCAGTTCCACCCACTCTACTGTGCCCACTTACAGTTACATTGCTGAAAACCCTGAGGAAGGCTGCCTGCGCTGCCGTCGCGGGTTTGACTTGCGGCGCCCTATGGATCGGGAACCGCTGACCCACTGCCCGCTTTGCCGGAAACCGGTGAAGAAGATGGTCACGGGTTTTTCCACCCCCAAATACACCAAGCCCGTCTCAGTTTCGGACGCCAAGAAGGCCGGCTTCACCATCCTCGAAAAACGTTGTGATGGGAACTACGAGAAGCTGTAGCCAGCGCATCCCTGATTTCTCCCACGCCGATGCCGGGCTCCTCTCTTGCTGCCTTCACTCTTCTCTTAGCCAACTCCTCCGGGGAGCTTGTGCGTGAATGGCATTTCACGGGTGGTAACCTGGCTTGGCACGGTCTGATCGTTTTCGTCATCATCCTGCTGAACGCTTTCTTCGTCGCGGCTGAGTTCGCCATCGTGAAGGTGCGTGACAGCCAGCTCCAGGCCGCCCAGGAAGACGGCGTGCAGGGCGCCAAGTTCGCCCGCCAGGTCACCCGGAATCTCGATGCTTATCTCTCCGCCGGACAGCTCGGCATCACCCTAACCAGTATTGCTCTGGGTATCTTCGGCGAGCCTTATGTGGCCGAGATCGTCCAGCCGCTCCTGTTTAAAGTCGGCATCACCAGTGATGCCTGGGTGCACGGCGTCTCCATCGTCATCGCCTACGCCTTCGTCACCTATCTTCACGTGGTGCTGGGTGAGCAGACCCCAAAAGTCTTTGCCATCCGCAAGTCGCTGAAGACCACGCTGCTCATCGCCAAGCCGCTGCACGTCTTTTACGTGCTGCTGAAGCCCGCCATCTACATCCTCAATGCCAGTACGAACTTCGTGCTGAAGTTCCTCTTCCGCATCGAGGCCGTCTCCGGGCACGAAATCGCCCACAGTGAGGAAGAGCTCCGCCACATCGTGGCCGAGAGCCAGAAGTCCAAGGAAGTGACTGAGACCGAGAAGGACATCCTTCTCAATGCCCTCGGCCTCAATGATCGCTGCGTGCGTGATGTCATGACTCCGCGTAACGCGGTCATCTCCCTGGATGTCGAGGACGATTTCGCCACCAACCTCAAACGCGCCGTCGATCACAAGCACACGCGCTATCCTCTTGTTGAAGGCCACCTGGATCACAGCATCGGCATGATCCATATCAAAGATTTGTTAGGCCTCGTCGGCCAGCCGCAGGCGGACCTCCGCAAGATCAAGCGAGATCTCACCATGGTGCCCGAGCACATGCCGATCGACAAACTGCTGCGTCATTTCCTCGACAAGCACGCCCACGTGGCCCTCGCCGTGGACGAGTACGGCGGCGCCGTCGGCATCGTCACGCTTGATAACGTCCTCGAGGAGATCGTGGGCGACATCCAGGACGAGTTCGACCACGAGGTCAGCGAGTTCCGCCGCATCGACGAAAACAGCTTCGACGTCGACGGCACCCTCAATCTCTACGAACTCGCCGATCACGCCGGCATCGAGATCGAAAACGACGAAGTCACCACCATCGGTGGACACGTCACCCACCTGATCGGCCACCTCCCCAAAGTCGGCGAAAAGGTCCGCATCGGCGACTACGAAGTCGTCACCCTCAAAGCCGACACCCGCCGCATCCAGCAGCTCCGCTTCACCAAACGCCCCGAAGAGGATGATGGTGCCAGTGAAGACGCAGACAGCGATGCGGAAGACGGGGACGAGTAAAGCGAATCGTCAGGCGAGCTTCCGAGAAATTGAGACCTCACCATGAAAGACGCTCAAAACGACCCCAGTGAGCAGAAGGGTGGACTCAGCGAGAGAGCCAAAGACTGGGCCAAACGGGTCATCTTTATAGGCTCGCTGGTGGCTATTGGCTGCGCGGTCAATTGGGAGATAAAACGTCGGCAGGCGAGCTACCGGCAGGGGCAAATAGAGCGGGGGCTGATGCCTCCCGAGTCGGTCAATTGGCCACTGAAATGATCAGGTGTCGTTTTTAGTAGAGGGCGCAGAGAAGGGAAGGCAAGCCATCGGCCAACCTTCGGTTGGTGGCGGTGATCGCCAAAGCTAGGAAGGCTGCCAGACAACCCTTGCAAAGGAAAACACCCCCGGCTACCCGTTGGACTGCAAAAGCGTCTCAATTGCACCCAGCCATGCCCCCCCCTTCCACTTTGGCGCAGCTTCCCGTCGGGAGCAGCGCCCTGATTCAGAGCCTGCCCACCGGCAGGGTTGGCCTGACCCGGCTTCGTGAGCTGGGGCTGACACCGGGGGTGAAGGTCTTGGTCGTGCGCCGCGCCCCGCTGGGGGAGCCGCTGGAGATCCGCGTGCGCGGGTCAAACATCGCCATGCGCAATCACGAGGCGGCGGACATTGTCATCACCCCGGTTGAAGCATGAGCGCCCCTGAATCCCCGTTGCTCGCCATCGTCGGTAATCCGAACTCGGGCAAGACCACCCTCTTCAATCTCCTCACCGGCCTGCGCCAGAAGGTGGCAAACTACCCGGGCGTCACGGTGGAAAAGAAGATCGGCGAATGCTGGAGCCAGCACGGTAAAAAGCTCCGTCTCATCGACCTCCCCGGCGCCTACAGCCTGAACGCCCGCAGCCCTGATGAGGCAGTGTTGCGAGACGTGCTGCTCGGCCGCCGCTCCGATACCCCGAAGCCTGACAAGGTCGTGCTCGTGCTGGATGCCGCGAACCTGGAGCGCAATCTCTACCTCGCTTCCCAGATCCTCGAGCTCGGCCTTCCGACAGTGGTCGCCCTGAACATGGTCGACATCGCCGAATCCAAACAGTGGCGCATTGATGTGAAGAAGCTCGCCGAGGAACTCGGCGTGCCAGTGATCCCCATGCAGGCCACGACCGGGAAGGGGCTGATCGAGCTCAAGGCCGCCATGAGCCGCGAGGATCTCCCGCCGTCTCGCTGGCATTCTGCTCCGTTGCCGGATGAGATCCGTGCATCCCTTATGAGCACACGTGCGCAGCTACTGCTCACAGGGGCCGCCCATGAGCGCACGTCTTTGCTGGAGCCTCTCTATCTCCTTTCGGACCACGATCCGCTTCATGCAGGCATTCGTGACGAGCAGCTCGGTCAAATCTTGAAAGGTCGCGAGGCTCTCGAACAAGCCCACCCAGGCTGGGAAGACCAGCTCGTCCATGATCGCTACACCGCCATCGAAAAGCTGTGCAAGGACGTGCTTCACCGCCCGGAAATTGAGCCGCCCACCATCACGCAGAAGCTCGATGCATGGTTCCTTCATCCCGTCTTTGGCGGAGTGACTCTGCTCGCCTTCCTTGTCTTCCTTTTCTACCTCATCTTCAAAGTGGCCGAGGGCCCCATGGGCTGGATCGAGGAAGGCTTCGGTGCCCTGGGCACTTGGGTGACAAACATGATGGCCCCCGGTGATTTACGAGACCTCATCGTTGATGGTGCCATCAGCGGAGTCGCCGGTGTCGTGGTCTTCCTGCCGCAGATCCTGATCCTCTTCTTCTTCATCGGCCTCATGGAGGATACGGGCTACATGGCCCGTCTCGCCTTCATCATGGACCGCCTGATGAGTGTCGTAGGGTTGAATGGCAAAGCCTTCCTGCCATTCCTCAGTTCATATGCCTGTGCCGTGCCCGGTGTCATGGCCGCGCGCACGATCGATAGCCCCAAAGACCGCCTCATCACCGTTCTCATCGCACCGCTCGCGAGCTGCTCCGCGCGTCTGCCCGTGTATCTGCTGCTCATCAGTGCCTTCATGCCGGATACCGTCTCGCTCCTGGCCAAAGCCAGCGTCATGGTCGGCCTCTATGCACTCGGCACTTTTGGCGCTTTTGCCTTCGCCTGGCTCTTTAACAAAGGCGTCATGCGCGGTGCGAATGCGCCGATGATCCTCGAGATGCCGAGCTACAAACGGCCCTCCCTCAAAGGCATCTTCCTCCTCGTCTGGCAGCGTGCCAAAGCCTTCCTCGTCCGTGCCGGCACCATCATCTTTGGCATCTCCATCCTCATCTGGGCCGCGGCAAACTATCCCGTAGATTCAGGCCTGCGCATGCAGGAGCGCGCTCTCGCGGATCAGATCGAAGTCCTCTCCTCCAAGTCCGAGGACAGCCCCGAGCTCGAAGCCGCCAAAGTCCAGCTCGCAGACATCAAGTCCCGGCACCTAGCGCAAAGCTTCGCCGGACGTGCCGGCCACCTCATCGAGCCTGTCATCAAACCTCTGGGTTACGACTGGAAGATCGGCATCGGCCTCATCGGTAGCTTCGCCGCACGCGAGGTCTTCGTGAACACCATGTCCGTCGTCTATGCCGTCGAGTCCGACGACGAGGACATGACGCCGCTCCGCGAGCGCCTGCACGCCGAGAAGCGAGCCGATGGTTCCCCGGTCTACACCCCGCTCGTCTGCATCAGCCTGCTCGTCTTCTACGTCTTCGCCATGCAGTGTGTCAGCACCATGGCCATTGTGAAGCGCGAGACCAACTCCTGGTACTGGATGTGGTTCCAGCTCTTCTACATGAGCGGCACCGCCTACGTCCTCTCCCTCGCCATCTTCCAGATCGGCACCGCGCTAGGCTACTAAGCGCCGAAGTCGCGAAGCGTCGTGGAGTGCGGTGGGAAGCGCTCAAGCGCGACACCGCTGTGTGCGCACAGCACGCCCACGCC
>NZ_BKAG01000010.1 GCF_007992435.1 Prosthecobacter gellanilyticus
GGCAAGCGCCTGACGCAGCCAGTGAGGCCGCTCCGCCGTCCAAGCAAAGTGACAGAATTTTTTTGAGAACCGGTCTAACGATAGTGTTCACCGAAAAATTCCGCTTCTCACCCCGGAGGCAGTTTTGTAGCGTTTGCAGGCCTATCCCATGACTCCCCTGCCCCTCGCTGACCGCTACACCCGCTTCCGGGACTTCGTTTTCGCCGGGGTCGCCGAGACTTCGACCAAGCTGCCTGGGCTGGACGAACCCCTGGCGGAGCTGGATTTGCAAAGTCTCTGGTTCGCCGGAGCCTTTGGAAATGAGTTCACCAGCACGGACGGCAAACGGGTGCGTATCGTCGACTTCGGCGTCTGGAACTCCGGCGCAGGACCCGACTTCAACCACTGCGTGATCGAGATCGACGGGCAGACCAAGCGTGGAGATATCGAGCTCGATCCCGATGCGCGTGACTGGGAACGCCATGCCCATGGCGCGAACCCAGAATATGCCAGAGTGGTGCTGCATCTCTTCATGAATGCTCCCGCGGAGACATTCTACACGCGCACCCTCGACCATCAGGAGGTGCCGCAGGTTCGGCTGGATCTCGCCATGCTGCACACGGATGTACGGCCCAATCGCGGACTCGCCGCCGTGCGCATCGGGCGCTGCTCCACACCGCTCCGCGAGATGGACGATGCGCGGGTGCACTCCATCATTGAGTCAGCAGCACAGCATCGGCTGGAAAAGAAATCCCTCCGTCTTCATCGCAGCATCTCCGCCCAGGGCCGCGAACAAACGATCTATCAAGCCATCTCTCAAGCGCTTGGCTATCGACAGAATCAGCAAGCTTTCATGCTGCTGAGTCAGAGGCTGCCGATCCGGCGTCTCAAGGGTCTGTCAGCGGAACAGCGTGAAGCCCTGATCTTCGGCGTCAGCGGCTTTCTGGAAGGCGTGAAGTTTGAAGACACCGAGCCGGAGACCCGCGGCTATCTGCGCCAGCTCTGGCAGGAGTGGTGGCGCATGCGTGAGGAGTGTGCCCGCTGGCTGGAGCCTGCCCAGCGCCCTCACTGGAAGCTGGCGGCCACACGGCCGGGGAATCACCCGCAGCGCCGCCTGGGTGCTCTCACCATCATGCTCGAGTCCTGGGACAAAGTGTCCGCACCTCTCATGGATGCCACACGCTGGAGCCAGATGGCATGGAAGGAAACACTGGCGGCTCTCGCCCATGAGTTCTGGAGCCGACACTATACTTTGTTAGCCGCACCGGCTGCCAAACCCATGGCACTGGTGGGTGAGTCGAGAGTTCAGGAAATGCTCGCGAACGTGGCCTATCCGCTTCTCATGCCGGAACGAACACGACTGTGGGCGGAATATCTGGAACTACCAGCCCTGCTGGAGAATCAAAAAGTCAGCCGGGCCGTGCTCCGGCTCTTTGGCGAAAGCCCGCGCGGAACCTTGTTTCAAAAGAAGCTGCATCATCAACAAGGCCTGCTGCAGATCTATGAGGACTTCTGCCTCGAGGACGACAGCGCCTGCGCAGACTGCCCGTTCCCTGAGCGTCTCAAGGAGTGGGCGTAACCGATCGAGTTGAATTCCTTCGTCATTCGAGCTTCGGAATTCGTCATTCCAGAAGGGTCAATGCTTCCCCTGCCCGTAATACGCATTCGGGCCGTGTTTGCGCAGATGGTGCTTTTGCAGGATGTGCGCCGGGATGGGCTGCATTCCTGCATTCAATGTTAGGCTTCCGAGCGCCATGCTCGCGCACATCTCGAGCGCGATGCTGTTGTTCACGGAATCCATGGCATGCTTGCCAAAGGTGAAGGGCGCGTGGTGCAGTTGCAGCACCGCCGGCATCTCCAGAGGGCTGAGCTTCAACTCGCGCAGACGCTCCACAATGGCCACGCCTGTGTAGTGCTCATAGTCTGACTCCACCTCTTTCGGAGTCAGTGCGCGCACGACGGGCACCGTGCCGTGAAAGTGATCCGCATGCGTGGTGCCATAGCAGGGCAGTTCACGACCTGCTTGGGAGAACATGGTGGCATGCAGGCTGTGCGTGTGCGTGATGCCACCGATCTCTGCAAACTCGCGGTAGAGATGCAGATGGGTCTTAGTGTCGGAGGACGGCCGCAGCGTGCCCTCTACGACCTCGCCTTCGAGATCCACGAGCACGATGTCCTCCGGCGTGAGCTCGGCATAGTCCACACCGCTGGGCTTGATGCCCCAGAGACCGCTGGCGCGGTCGATGCCGGAAACGTTTCCCCAGGTCAGACGGACGAGGCCAGAGGGCACGAGCGCCTTGTTGGCCTCGCAGATCTGCTCACGGAGTTCAGGAAGAAGCATGCCGGATTACTGCTTCTTCTCGAGGCTCACGATGGTGTAGTTCTTCGCGTAGGTGCCCAGAGCAGCCATCGCGGTGTCCTTGGTGATCTCCTGGCTGTCCGCCACGATGATCAGCTTCTTCTCTTCAGAGGCAGGGTCGGCCCCAGGCTTCACGTCCACGCTGACCACGCCAGGAAGCTTCTGCTTCAGAGCGCCAGCCACGTGTTCTTTGCAGGAGACACAGACCACACCGGTGATCTTGCCTTCATAGGTGACGGCTTTCTTTTCATCGCCAGCCTGGAGGGCGGCTGTGGCCAGGAGGGAGAGGGTGAGGAGCAGCTTTTTCATGGTGGGGGAAAGGGTAGTCAGATCGTCCAGAGGTCAAGCCCGTCAAAAGAGGCCGGAGGGCACACGACCGTGTTCGCTATCGAGGTACAAAAAACGCCGGGATGCGGCACTTGTCCAGCATCCCGGCGTCTAGATTCACAGGGGTGAATTACTTGTCGAGGGACTCACCGGCCTTCTTCCAGCCGGAGATGCCTGCGGACAGGTGCTTCACATTGGTGTAGCCGAGCTCGGAAGCCTTGGCAGCAGCCTTCTTGTAGGCGGAGCAGCTTGGGCCACCGCAATAGGCCACCACGAGGGCACCCTTGTCAGCAGGAAGAGCGCTGGCGAGGCTGTCGCCTTTGGCGGCGAAGTCGATGGCGCCTGGGACGTGGCCGGCGGCATAGGAATCGGAACCGTTGACGTCGATGACGACGACCTTCTTCTCAGCGATGGCGGTTTTCAGGTCAGCGATGCTGATATCAGGATACTCAGCGGCGAAGCCAGCGGAGGCGACGAGAGCGAGGGCAAGTGCGAGCAGTTTCTTCATAAGGTTTGGTTCGTTGGGTTTGGTTCGTTGCAGGGTTGCCCGGCGTGCCGGGCGGGAGTCAGACGCCCAAGCAGGACATATATTCCCACAAAAAGCGCGCTACTTGGTTCTTTATACGACACGTCCCCCTGAATCTTAGACAGAAAAGTGAGACGCTTTTTCAATGTGTCAGCGCGTAGAAGAGGATGTTGATGCCCAGCGGGTAGGCATACTTCTCGGAGAACTCCCGGAAATACCAGGGGTCCGTCCCCTCCTCCTCCCAGCCATCGCCCAGGTCGGTATTGTGGCAGATCAGCATGACCATGCGCTTCTTGTCATCAAAGACAGCCCGGTAATGAGGCGTCTGGGCATCCCAGCGCTCATAGGTGATGCCTTGGCTGCGGCCCGCCATGGCATGCCCCACGCTCGGGATCTGCGGCTTCACCTTCAGCGGGAAAACCATGTGAAAGATCTCGTGCTCCACTGGCAGTTCCACCGCATCCCGGTCTGGAAAGATCTGCTTCAGCGCGATGTGGAAGGTATCCCACTCCTCCTCCCCCCAGAAATCATCCACCATGATGAAGCCGCCGTTCATCATGTAGTCCCGCATGGTCTTGGCTTCCTCATCACTGAGGGTGATGTGCCCCGGCTCGATCATGTAGATGAAGGGGTAGTGCCGCATCTGCTCCGCCACGATGTCCACAATGGCCCCCTTCGGGCTGACCTGGAGGGCCGTGAGCTGCTGGAGACGGTAGGAGAAGTTCAGGTCTGCGTCCGGGTAGTCCGTGGTCCATTTCCCCCAGCCTCCGCCACGGCCCCAGCTTCTGCCTCGGCCACCTTCCGAATTATAGCGCAGACGGCAAAAGACAAAAAGATCGTTAGGCAGCTCTTTGGAAACCGGCCAGGTCGGAAAGTCCGAGAACTGGCCGCGTCCCACTTCCCGGGGATCCTCCGCCACACTGCCATCCTTGACGCCGAAGTTCGTCGGTGAAGCCGGTTTGTCATCCGCCGACCAAAGACCTCCGGAAATGGCCACGACTGCCATGACGGAGAGGATCTTGGAGCGTTTCATGAGAACGAAGGATGCAGAAGCGATGCCAGAGAACGAGCATTTCTGCCCGCAGATTTCACTCGAGATACTTTGATTCTCTCTGAGTGGGACCTGCTTGTAAAGAATCGTGCGAAAAGACGTGCGCTCGGCCGTTGGTTTGAGCCATCCTCCGCTCTCTGGATTTATGAAAATCGCCTCCCTCGCCTTTCTTGTCGCCCTCTCTGTCCAAGCTGCCGAACCCGTCACCATCAAACTCTGGCCTTCCGGAGCCCCCGAGAAGCCCGGTTTCAAGATCGGCGCCGAAGAACTGAATGACAAGGGCGACGGCATCAAGCGCATGTCGAATGTCAGCGATCCGACCCTCACCGTTCAGAAGCCGGACAATGCCAACGGCACCTGTGTCATCGTCTGCCCCGGCGGCGGTTATAACATCCTCGCCATCGAGCACGAAGGCACCCAGGTCTGCGACTACCTGAACAAACTCGGCGTGACCACCGCCCTGCTGAAATATCGCGTGCCTCGCCGCGATCCGGCGAACCCGAGTGTGGAGCCTCTGCAAGATGCGCAGCGCTCCATCGGCATCCTGCGCCATCGCGCGGCGGAGTTTGGCATCGCCCCAGATCGCATCGGTATCCTCGGCTTCTCCGCCGGTGGTCACCTGACGGTCATGGCCACGCTGCACGCGAACGAGCGCACCTACACCCAGGATCCTGCGCTCGATGTTCCAGATGCCACGCCAAATTTCTCCATCCCGGTCTACCCCGCCTACCTCGTCGACAAGGACGACACCTTCAAGCTCCTGCCCGAGATCAAAGTGACTGA
This sequence comes from Prosthecobacter gellanilyticus, assembly GCF_007992435.1. GTDB lineage: Bacteria > Verrucomicrobiota > Verrucomicrobiia > Verrucomicrobiales > Verrucomicrobiaceae > Prosthecobacter > Prosthecobacter gellanilyticus. The sequence goes on from NZ_BKAG01000010.1 coordinate 5,026, forward strand.
GAAATCGCCTCCCATGTGCCTGGTGCATGCCCATGATGACAAAGGCGTGACCAGCGCCAGCTCCAGTGCCCTGCTCTATCTGGAATACAAGAAGCTCAACCTCCCCGCCGAGCTCCACATCTATGCCAAAGGCGGCCACGGCTTCGGCATGAAGGACAGCGGCCTTCCCACCGCCCAGTGGCTCGTGCGCGTGGGTGAATGGATGAAGGCGATGGGCTGGGTGAAGTGATCTGCCTTTGATCCTTCCAAGCGCCTGGTTGTCACAGGATCCATGCCTGATACAGTCCCAGATCCCAGTGCATCCACGCCTTCCTCAGAGTGGAACAAGCCCTGGAACTATACACACCTGGGCATAGCCTGGAGCGTGGGGCTGCTCTTTAAGGTCACCTTCCTACCGTGCATGTGCGCGATTGGCAATTGGCGCATGGGCGTGGGTTTTTGGTTCGATGCTCTGATCGCATTACGAATTGCTGTCGCATACACGCGAAACGAGAATGGCCCAGGCTGGGCTATCTACGCTTTGCTCTGCTACACCTCGGCCTTTTGGATTCATGGACTGACCTCATGGATCCTGAAGATGAATGGCACCCTGCACTGCTAGAGCGATACTTCGCGGAACTCGATCACGGCACATGCGGCACGTAGTCGATCTCCATGAACTCCGCCACCTCGGGAATCCAGCGCTGCTGGACGAAACCCTCATGATCCGGATGCTTGCAGTAAAAGGCATAGGCCGCCTCATCCGCAAACTCCATGGACAAACCAAAAGTGTAGTTGTTCTTCGGACTGATCTGGCGCAGGCATTCGAACTTCTGCACGCCTTCGATGCTAGTGAGTGCGCAGGCAGCTTGCAAAAAGGAGCGCTCTTCAGAGGAGCCTGACAGGTGCTTGAGACGAAAAACGACAGTGTGACGGATCATGGAGAAGTGGATACGCGCTTAAAAGTCCCACTTTTGAGGCTTTCCTTTCTCCGGAGCGACTTCGATGACGTCGATCTCCGAGTCTGGCAGATACAGACGCAGAGTGCCGAGCAGACCAGCACTCTTGATAGAGACGCTCAGTTCCTGCCAATCACCTGCCTTCACCTCAAAAGGTGTGCTGTGCATGCCCTCGGGATCGCCTGCGCCTTTGGGGAAACAGTCCACCTTGCCAGCACCCCCGCTGGCGCTGCGGACGCGCACTTTCACGGTGGCGGGTCCCTGCATCTTGGCCATGCCGTGACCGAGGAAGCCAGCACCAGCCTTGCCGGTGCTTTTCATCGTCAGAATACCATCCGCAGGCGTGGCCTTGCAGCCGCGCTCCTTCCAGCCATCCAGAGGATCGGCGGCAACGCCCTTGCCCGGTCTGGCCGGGGCCTTCGCAGCGACGGGCACATACGCTGGATTGGGCCGCGGATAGGTGGCTCCTGTGTCCTTTAAGAAACCATCAATCAAGGCCTCAAGTTCTTTCACCTTCTCCGGCATCTTGGCGGTCAGATCATTCGCCTCACTGAGGTCTTCACGAAGGTTGTAGAGCTCGCTTGAGCCCGGATTGCCGAACCAACGAAGCAACTTGAAATCCCCGCTGCGCACCCACACACCTCCGGCACGATGTGCTCCTGCGTGCGGATGATAGTTGAAGTAGGCCTGGCGCTCCAGGTTCCCCTGCCCCTTCAGCACCTTGGCATAGCTGACTCCATCAAACACCTGCTCCGCTGGCTTTGCGATGCCTGCCAGATCAATCACTGTGGGATAGATGTCGATCGGTCCTACTACCGTCTCGCTCGTGCCACCAGGGGCGATCTTGCCAGCCCAGGACCACATCATGGGCACACGGGTGCCGCCCTCATAGAGCGTGCCTTTGCCATCGCGCAGCGGTGTGTTCATCGTCGGTGGTTGCAGGCCTGCCCACTTCTGCCAGGCCTCGTTCGCGGACTTCTTACCTTCCTCGATGGTGTTGCTGTGCACGTTCCCACCGTTGTCAGAGGTGAAAATAATAATCGTATTCTCAGTTAGGCCATTTTGATCCAGCTCATCCAAAATTCGGCCGAAGCATTCATCCACACTCTTCAGCATGGAAGCCATGATCGGATTGCCCTGGCGGCCCGTGGGATCTTTCTTGCTCGCGAAAGCCTTCGTGTACTCCTCTTTATGTCCCCAGGGACCGTGCACGCCATAGCACCAGAGATTGAGAAAGAAGGGCCCGCCCTTGCTGGCCTGGATGAATTTCACCGCTTCCTGCGCCTGACGGTCGACAATGTATTCGCCCGCAGGTCCATCCGTGATCGCGCCGACCTTGACCTTGCCACCCGGCCTGCCCTCTGCCACCACGCCATAAGGTGAGAAATATTCTCCAGGTGGACCAGGATCGGGATGGCAATGGAAGGCCACATCAAAGCCCTGCTGCTCCGGCCAGTGTGGTTGCGTCAGGCCGAGGTGCCACTTGCCGATGTGCGCGGTGCGATAGCCTGCACCTTTGAGTGTCTCCGCCAGAGTGATCTGGGAAGGCTCCAGGTAGTTCTTGCTCTCCGGCAGCAGCATGGGCGCATTCGCAGCGGCATCCTTCTTCAAAAACACATGCCCGGCAGGCTGCGGTGGCTGATGCCCACTGGCCGTCGTGATGCCATGACGCGCGGTGTACTGCCCGCTCAAGATCGAGGCACGAGTGGGGGAGCATAGCGGCTGCGAGTAGGCATTGGTAAAACGCATCGCCCGCTTCGCGAAGCGATCCATGTTTGGCGTCTCGTAATACTTCGAGCCATAAACACCGCTGTCCATCCACCCCATGTCATCGACGAGAAACAGGACCACATTCGGCTGTGCCGCGTGGGACGGGTGAAGAAGAGCAAGGAGTGAGAGAAGCAGCGCGAGGCGAATCATGACGGCGCTGAGAACGCGCTCCAAGCGGCTGAATTGCGCCGAAAAGCGGATTCAAGTTTTACCGAGCTTCGGCCCTGCTGGCGGTGGCTGATTCCCCTGCCCTTGGCCTTCCTTGTTCCATGATTGAGCCCCCTTGCGCCAGCCCAGTGAGGCTCCCACGGACTGCCCGTTCGAGTCCTGCTTCTGCTTCAGTTCGCGATCCGCAGCGTCGATGTCGTTGTCGTTGTCGAGATCAAACTCCTCACGATCATTGGCATCGATGCGGCCATCACGGTTCAGGTCATTCGAGGCATCATCCGCAAGATCCACATCTCCATCGTGATCCAGATCACGCGAGGAGGAGGCTTGTTTCTTCGGAGGTGTAGGCATGGCTTGATCAATGGCTGATTTTTAGCCCGCCTTCATCTTGCCTCCTCCGCCAGTTCCCTGTCCCGGTCCCTGCTTCTGCGTCTCGATGCCCTTCTGAGCCAGGGCATCGCGCACACTGGTGATCGCAGAGCCGACGCCTTTGCCGATGATCTTGCCGATCTCCTGGCCAGCTTTCGCGCCGTTCTTGCCACCGACCGCCTCGCCAATGGCTCCGCCGATGCCGCCACCAATCCCACCGCCGATGCCGCGGGCATGGTCGATGGCTGCATCGGCCACCTTGGTGCCGACACTCGTCGCGGCCTGGCCTAGAATGCCTCCCACTTTCGCACCGGTATTCCCTGCAAGCGCCTGCCCGATCTTGGAACCCGTGTCCTTGCCCACCTTCCCTTTGCCCAGGATATGGGAGACGCTCGGCTTGACCGGGGCGGCTTCTTCACCTGGACCTTCCTGGCTTTGCTGAGCTCCCGGGCCCTGTTGCGGCTCCTGAGTGCCTTGTTTAGGCGTGTATGGCTGATAGTCTGCAGAATTCGCCGGAGGTGGGACATCCTGCTCAAAGGGTTTGGCGATCTCGTTCTTTCCCTGGGTCTCCCCCTTGATCTCTGCATTGGCTCCCACTCCGACGCCTTGATCTTGCTTGTTCTCAGGCTTTTCGACTTCCGGAGCGGGAGATCCACCCAGGCCTTGGGAATTCAGCCCAGGCAAGCCCGAGCCACCCGGCTGCATCGCCGCAGGTCCCTTGGAGGCCAGGTCGACCACATTGGGAAGCTTGGCGCCGTCCTGCTGCTGACCCTCACCCTGTTGCAAATTTGGTTGGGCTGGGGCTGGCTGCTGAGGTTCTGGGGCTGGGGCTGCCTGAGGCCCGTCAGTCTTTTGTTCCTGAGATGGATCGAGTTGTGCCATGGACGTGAGTGAGTGTTTAGATTCAGGCTTTCATGCCCTTGCCTTTGCCCATGCCGAGCCCGAGGCCGCCCTCACCGCCCAGTTTGTAGCCTTCTTCCTTCAGGGACATGCGCACGGTTTTGATGCCATCATCCACGCCTTTGCCGACGGAGCCGCCCACTTCAGAGCCGACTTTCTGGCCGATCTGCCCACCGACTTGGCCGCCAATCTGTCCACCGACCTGCTGGCCAATGGCCGTGCCGACCACTGGAATCGCGGAGCCCACGGCAGCGCCCACCGCCTTGCCAGCGGCTGTGCCGACACCTTTGCCAACGCCCTTGCCGACCGTGCCGCCGATGCCTTCGCCAATGCTCTGGCCCATGCCCTTCTCCTCACCTTTCTCTTCGCCCTTCCCCTTGCCGCCGCCACCACCTCCTCCGCCGCCAAGACCTTTGAGCAGGCCGCCAGCACCGCCCCCTTCACCACCACCGCCGAGGCCATTGAGCATGTCGCCGCCACCTCCCTTGAGAAGGTCTCCACCCCCACCTTTCAGAAGATCGCCACCACCGCCTTTGAGAAGGTCGCCACCTCCTCCGAGGATGTCACCGCCTTTGTCTCCAGCCAGCTTGGTCGCGCCGCTCAGGACAGCATCAGTTCCGGGAATGTCAGGCATGGGTGTAGAAGGTGGGAGTCTGAGTGGAATGGCCTAAAAGGCCGCATATTGGAGGGGATTAGCCAGCCGCCTCAGACCTGTGACAGCCTTTCCCTCAGGAAACCCTCGATTCAATCCACCCCGCCAGTCCAGCCTGATCACGCCGCGCGAGAGTGAGCTTTTGACAGGCCCGTGCAGCCTCGGAAAAGGCGGGCTCATTCAACAACCGCTCGAGTGCGCTGCTGACACGATCAGGCGTGAAGGACCGAGGTGTGAGGCCTAATCCCGCTCCGAGACCCGTCAGCCTCCAGGCATTGTCCGGCTGATCGTGCGCCATGGCCATGATGAGCTGCGGCACGCCAGCGGCGAACCCTTGGGAGAGCGTGCCAATGCCACCATGATGCACAAAGACCGCCGATTGCGGCAGCACATTGGAAAACGGCACATACTCGACAGGCAAGATGCTATTGGGCAGGTTCGGTGGCAGTTGATCCAGCTTTCGAGTCACAAAGAGTGCTCGCTTCTGCAAGCGGGTCACGGCCGCATAGGCCACTTCAAAGAAGCGCTTTGCATGCACGTTCGCACTGCCCGGCGTGAAGATGATGGGCTTCTCTCCAGCGGCCAGAAAGCGGCGCAGTTCCTCGCTCAAAGGCTGCTCGGTGGCCAGATCCTCCAGCGGAAAATCCCACTGCTTCACACCTTCCGGCCAGTCCGGCTGCGGTTTCGCGAACCACTCAGGAAATACACACAGCGTGCCGTCTGGCGAGTGCGCCCAGTCCCACCACAGGCTTTTCGGCGGTTTCACATCTCGCTTCGCGCAAGCTTTCGCCACCATGGGCGCGGCGAAGCGGTCCGCCGGGTTCGGCAGCTTCACCAGCCATTGCCGCAGCCAGAGCGGCAGCTTGTTGAAATGCTGCATGCCCGGAAGCAGCACCGGCATGTCATGCGCGCTGATCATGATCGCTGGCTGCAGATGCACATTGATCAGCGGAATGCCGAGCGACTCCCTCGCGAGTCTCGCGCCAAAGGCGGTGCAAGGTGCCAGCATCAGATCAAAGGCATCCGCCGTGCCTTGCCGCTGCTCGATGGGCTCCAAGAAAGTCTCCGTGCTCTGCCCGGCAAACTCGAAGACCATCTTCGTGCCCTCGTAGAGCTTCCAGATGCGCGGATCGGCGATCAGTTGCTCAAACACCTTGGCATCCCCCAGAGGAATGACCTCCATCCCGGCCTTGCGCGCCACCTCCTCAAAGATGCAGGCCACGATCATGGTCACGCGATGTCCCCGCTTCTTCAGCAGCCGACCTAACCAAAGAAACGGAAAGACATCCCCGGCGCTGCCAAAGGGAAGAAGTGCGATGTGGGCCATGATATGAAGATGCTCCGCTCCGCAGAAATGTTCAACGAGCCTTACCTGCCCCGCCGCCGATGCTGCCGCGCACGGAACTCCGCCGGGCCACAGCCGAGCTGGCGGGCAAACATGCGGGTAAAATAGTGCCGGTTCGGAAAACCATTCTCCACAGCGATCTCATCAATGGTCTTGTCCGTCAGCGCCAGAGCCTCGCCTGCCAGACGCAGGCGGGTATTCAGCACATAGGCCGCAGGCGTGGCACCCGTGTGCTCACGAAAGGCCCGGATAAACCGCTCTACGCTCATGCCCGCACGCTCAGCCAGGAAGCCATTGGAAAGAATGGAATGCGGCGCACGCTGGATCAGAGACAGCACCTCCAGCAAGCGCTCCGGCATGGCCGGGCTCGGTGGCATCTCCCACTCGGCAAAGACCGCATGAAGCAAGGCAGCGCCTTGATGATGCAGCCGCTGCTCCCGCAGGTCATCGGGAGGACGCTGGTGAGTCTCAATAGTGGCCTCCACGAGTGCTTTCAGCAAAGGCGTCGCTTTCAAGACCACTGGGGCTTCTGTGACCTCCCCAGCCAGCCGGGTCACCGTGAAGTGCAGCCAGAAGTGACAGGCCAGCACGGGCCCGCAGCAATCAAAGATGGTGTTCGCCGGGATGAGCACAAAGCTGTCCGGACCGAGAGCGATGTCCTCGCCATGAAAGCGAATGTGACAGCCAGCCTTCGGATTGTGATAAAGACGCCAGAACGGGCTGTCCACATCCTGGTGGTTCCAGTCATTCAAGGCAGGCTGGTAACCGGACTCATGAATCAGGAACGCCGACCACCCCGCCTTGGCCACCGGTGACAAGCTCACGCCCCAGGGCGTGGTGTAGTTCAGGTATTTTCGGCGGGTCGGCATGAGGCGTGCCTAGCAAAGACAGGGTGGATGCAGCTGCCAAGATCGAAAATGCATCGTCCTGTGCGCGGATCAGGCTTGGCTGAACAACCCCGCTTCCTGTATGCGTACTGTTTCCCGCTGCCTCAACCACCATGAAACTCCCGCCGCTCCTCCTCGCCGCCGCCGGCCTCTCGCTCTCTCAAGCTGCCGATGTCCGCCTCGAACCACCGAAGGATTTGAACGGCTATTTCCCTTTCTCGCCACCGTCATCGCTGAGTGAGTGGGATGCTCGCAAGGACTATGTGAAGCGGCAGATTCTGGTGGCCGAGGGTCTGTGGCCCATGCCGACCAAGACTCCGCTGAACGCTGTCATCCATGGCAAGGTCGACTGCGGAGAGTACACCGTCGAAAAAGTCTACTTTGAGAGCGTTCCCGGGTTCTATGTCACCGGCAGCCTCTACCGCCCCAAGAACCCCAAAGGCAAAGTCCCGGGCGTCATGTTTGCGCATGGTCATTGGCAGGATGCCCGGCTCTCGCTGACACCGCCGGACAAGGTGCGCGCCGAGATCTCCACGGGTGGCGAGCGCTTTGAAAAAGGCGGCCAGAGCATGTTTCAATCACTCTGCGTGCAGCTCGCCCGCATGGGTTGTGTGGTCTGGCAGTGGGACATGCTGAGCGATTCAGACTCCATCCAGATTCCACGCGAAGTCGTGCATACCTTTGCCAAGCAGAGGCCCGAAATGAACACGACAGAGAACTGGGGGCTCTTCAGTCCTCAAGCCGAGTCTAACCTTCAATCCATCATGGGCCTGCAGACTCTGAATGCGGAGCGCGGACTGGACTTCCTGCTCAGCCTGCCGGAGGTCGATCCAGAGCGCACCGCCATCACCGGAGCGAGCGGCGGCGGCACACAGACCATGCTGCTCGCTGCCATCGATGACCGCATCAAGCTCTCCTTTCCCTGCGTGATGGTGAGCACGTCCATGCAAGGCGGCTGCACCTGTGAAAATGCCAGCCTGCTGCGCATCAACACCGGCAATGTGGAGTTCGCCGGACTCTTCGCGCCGAAGCCTCAGGGCATGAACACCGCGAACGACTGGACCAAGGAGTTCGCCACCAAAGGTTATCCTGATCTTCAGAAGCTCTACACGACCTTCGGCAAGAAGGACAACGTCTTCCTCCTGCGTGGCGAGCACTTCCCGCACAACTACAATGCGGTCACTCGCAGCGCCTTCTACACCTTCCTCAACAAGCATTTCAAACTCGGCTTCCCATCGCCGGTCATTGAGCAGGACTATGAACCCCTCACGCGGGAGCAACTCACGGTCTGGGATGACAAGCATCCAGCTCCGAAAGCCAAAGGGCCTGAGTTTGAGCGCGCACTGTTGAAATGGCTGACGGAAGACGCCAATAAGCAGCTCGCCAGCGCCGAACCAACTGTGCTCAAACAAGGCATCGAGGTCACCATTGGCCGCAGCTATGACAAGGCGGGCGAGGTCGAGTGGGATCTCAAGGACAAGCAGGGTCGCGCTGGTCACCTGGAGATGACAGGCACGCTGACGAACAAAACCTATGGCGAAGAGCTCAACGTCACCTGGCTGTATCCCAAGCAGTGGAATGGTCGCGCCGTGATCTGGCTGGACGACAAGGGCCAGTCCGGCCTGAAGAATGATGAGGTGACCAAACTCGTCCAAGGTGGAACGACCGTCATCGGTGTGGATCTGCTGTTCCAGGGTGGCGAGCCGGTCACACAAACCCGCATGGTGAAGAATCCGCGTGAGTTTGCCGGTTACACACATGGTTACAATCACGCGCTCTTTGCCCAGCGTGTGCATGATGTGCTGAGCATCGTCAGCTTCCTGCGCCGCGCGAAGGTCGGCTCCCACGAAAGTCCAAAGACGGTGTGCCTTGCAGGTTTTGGCAAGCAGACAGGCCCAATCGCTCTCGCAGCCCGTGCCCTGGCTGGAGAGGCGGTGGATCGCGCAGCCGTGAACACGCATGGCTTCCGCTTTGGCAAGATCCTGGATTATCGTGATCCGATGTTCATCCCTGGTGGTTCCAAGTATCTGGACCTTCCTGGCTTTGTGAAGCTGAATGGCTCCCACCCCCTCTGGCTTCAAGGCGAAGGCAAGGAGCCTGAAGGCAGCTCTGTGGAGTGGCTGCAGAAGTGATCCGCTTCAACCTCCTCACCAACGGCATGGCGGATTCGATCATGCGTGCAATCCGCTTTGAAACAGCAGCGCGACCTGCTTTCGTCCAGGCATAAATTCTCATGCCCGCCTTCTCTGATCCCTTCCGCGAAGCTCGCACCGACACCGGTGTGCTGAAATGCCCGTTTCATGGCGAGGACATCGCCATGATCCTGCGTCACGAGGACGTGCGGAAAGCCGCGAAGGACTGGCAGACATTCAGTTCGGATGTGCCCTTCCGCGTTCCCATTCCTTCGGAAGAAGACGTGCGCACCATGCGCCAGCTTCCCATCGAAACGAATCCGCCTGAGCATGGTGACTACCGCGAGATCGTGGAGCCCTTCTTTGCACGGGCCAAGGATCCGGCGATGATCGAGCAGGTGGAGACGCTGATGAGCGGCATGCTCAACAGCGCGCTAAAAGGTGATTCCATCGAGATCGTCAATGAGTTCGCTCTGCCCATCCAGTCACGAGCACTGACTTACCTGCTCAATACCGACGAGGCCGAAGCAGACATCTGGATCGGCTGGGGCATTCATGTCTTCAAGGTGACCGGCGGTGAGTTTAAAAAGGGCACGGTGCTTGAGGACTACCTGCAGCAGCGCTTCGACAAAGCAGAAGCAAATCCGGGCGAGGACTTTTTCAGCGCTCTGACTCAAGCAGAGTTTCGGGGTAGTAAGCTGACACGCGAAGAGTGCATGGGCTTTGCCAACCTGGCCTTTGCCGGTGGTCGTGACACCATCATCCTCACCATCGCCTGTGCCATCGGCTATCTGGCAGAACATCCAGAGGCATTGGAGTTTCTCCGCGAGGACACGAAGCGCATCACCCTGGCCAGCGAGGAGTTCTTCCGCGTCTTCATGCCGCTCACGCACATCGGTCGTGTTTGTCCTGCGGACACGGACGTGAATGGAACGATGGTGAAGGCTGGCGATCGCATCTCGCTCTGCTGGTCATCGGCCAACTTTGACGCGAATGCCTTCCCTGCTCCGGACGAAGTGCGGCTGGACCGCAAACCGAATCCGCATCTCTCCTTCGGCTTCGGCACACATCTCTGTCTTGGGGCACCGCATGCGAGGCTGATCTTGCGCACACTGCTGCGCTTGCTTTGCGAACACGTGAAGAGCATCACGCTCCTTTCGGCCGAGGAACGAGTGGAGCATGAGGCCAAATTTGATCGCACCCTTGGTTATAATTCCCTCACCGTAAGGATGGCTGCGATCTAGTCGCGCATTCCTCATGGTGAGGAAGGTCAGGCATGGATTACCGGATCCGACACAGAATTTGCTGAGATGTCCCGCAAGATCTGGCGTTTCCCGGCCCATGCGTTCCCTCCTCCTCGTGCTCCTCTGCACGCTCTGCAGTTTCACCCTGGCCGCCGCCAAGCCTAACATTATTTTAATCTACACGGATGATCACGGTCATGCTGATCTGGGCATTCATGGCGTGGTCAGTGATATCAAGACACCTCATCTCGATGCGCTGGCCCGCAGCGGCCTGGTGGCGACTCATGGTTACAGCACCGCTCCGCAGTGTGTGCCTTCACGCGGTGGCCTGATGACAGGACGCTTTCAAGGGCGTTTCGATCTCGACAACAACGGCTCCGCGCTCGACGGATTCAACAAGCAGACCACCATCGCCACGCGGCTGCAAAATGCGGGCTACACCACGGCGCAGTTCGGCAAGTGGCACCTCGGCCCCACGGACGCGATCACAAAGCATGGCTTCAAGCATGTGTTCTCGCAAAACGCCCAGCGGCCGTTCTCAGCGAACATCACGCTCGATGGCCGGGACCGCCCGATGAGCGATCTGCCGCCGGGAGAGTATCACCTTGATGGCTGCTCCAAGGCCGCTGCGGCGATCATCGAGCGCTACAAAGACCAGCCCTTTTTCCTCTACCTCGCCTATCGCGGCCCGCACACGCCGCTGGATGCGCCGAAGAGATACATGGACCGTTTTCCTGGCGATATGCCGGAGCGACGCCGCGCCGCGTTGGCCATGCTTTCCGCCATCGATGACGGAGTGGGACTCATCACGAGCACCCTCAAGAAGTATGACCTAACCGAAAAGACGCTCATTTTCTTCATTGGAGACAATGGCGCTCCGCTGAAGATCCACAAAGTTGATTCACCGCTGAAAGGTGATCCCGGCGGCTGGGACGGCAGCCTGAACACGCCGCTGAATGGCGAGAAAGGCATGCTGGCCGAGGGCGGCATGTCCACGCCCTTCCTGATTGCTTGGCCAGGCACAATCCCCGGCGGGCAGGTGTATGAGCATCCGGTGAGCGCGCTCGACGTCGCGGCGACGGCGGCTTCCATCACAAATCTGCCCGTGAAGCCCGGCGACCTCGATGGCGTCAACATCCTCCCCTACCTGACTGGCGAGAATAAAACGCCGCCTCACGACGCACTCTATTGGCGCTGGATGGCCCAAAGCGCTATTCGCGAAGGAAAATGGAAACTCCTCCGCGGCGGTGAGCGCGAATACCTCTATGACCTAACCACTGATCGCGAGGAGAAGCACAACCTCGCCGTGAAGCACCCGGAGGTTGCCACGCGACTGCGCACGAAGCTCAAAACCTGGGCCGACGGACTCACACCACCCGGCATGGCCCTTGGTCCCATGGCCGCGACATGGAACGACTACTTCGATCACTATCTCGAAGGCAAAACCATCTCCCCACGCATCAAGCCCCCCGCCGCCAATGCCTCGGAAACCCAAGGCTGGGAAGCACGCAACGGCAAGCTTACGACCAATAACGGCCTTATCATCCTCACGCCTGAAAAGGCCGACAAACCCACCTTCATCACCAAGTCCAAGCTCAAGCTCTCCGGTCCCGTTACCGCCCAACTCACCCTCAAAACCGCCGCCACCGGCCAGGGTGCCATCGCCTGGCGTCTTGAGGGCGACAAAGATTTCTTCCCCGCCAATCGCCTCGCCTTCCCCCTTCAAAGCACATCTGATTGGCAAACCCACACCCTCGAAATCCCGACATCCGGCCAAGTCATCCATGTGCGCGTGCATCTGCCCGCAGGCGGTGCGGAATTTCGCTCCCTCGACTTCAAGTCCATCCACCGATGAGTAAGCTCTACACTCTTTTATTTCTCGCTTTTGGCCCCTGGCTGCTAGGCGCTGATTCTCCGAACATCATCATTATCCTCGCCGACGATCTTGGCTGGAGTGACACGACGCTTTATGGCAACACCGCGTATTACCAAACGCCGAACGTCGAACGGTTGGCGAAGCGCGGCATGACCTTCACGCGGGCGTATTCGGCGAGTCCGCTCTGCTCACCAACGCGGTCGGCGCTTCTCACGGGGCTGAGTCCGGCGCGCACGGGCATCACCGTACCGAACTGCCACGAGCCGCGAGTGGTTGTGCAGGCAACGATAGGGAAGAAGGCTCCGCCCGATCAAAAGGCAATCATGCCTGATCCACCGACGCGGCTAAAGACGGACTACCGCACACTCGCGGAGACGCTGAAGGACGCGGGCTATGCCACGGCGCACTTTGGAAAGTGGCATCTTGGGCCGGAGCCGTATTCACCACTGCAGCAGGGTTTTGATCTCGATCTGCCGCACCATCCGGGACCCGGGCCTGCGGGCAGCTTTGTCGCGCCGTGGAAGTTCACGAGATTTAAGGAGAAGGCGCCAGGAGAGCACATTGAGGACCGCATGGCGGCGGAGGCTGTGGCGTGGATGGAGCAGCACAAGGAGAAGCCGTTTTACCTGAACTACTGGATGTTCAGCGTGCATGCGCCCTTTGACGCCAAGAAGGCGAACATCGAGAAGCATCGCGGCCGAATCGATCCCAAGGACGCTCAGCGCAGCCCCACGTACGCCGCGATGATCCAGAGCATGGACGACGCCATCGGCACGCTGCTGGATGGTCTCGACCGGCTCAAGCTTGCGAATGATACGATCATCATCTTCACCGCCGACAATGGTGGCAACATGTATAACGAAGTGGACGGAACCACACCCACCAGCAACCGCCCTTTGCGGGGCGGCAAGGCGACGATGTTTGAAGGCGGCACCCACGTGCCCGGTGTCATCGTGTGGCCGGGCATCGCTGCCCCAGGCAGCCGCAGCGATGCGATCATCCAGAGCGAGGACTATTACCCAACCCTGCTGGAGGTTCTGGCACTCAAGCCTGAAGAGGGACAACCGCTTGATGGCCACAGCATTCTCCCCGCCCTGAAAGGCGATGCGCTGGCTGGCAAAGCCGTCTTCCAATACTTCCCGCACAATCCGGGTGTACCGGACTGGCTGCCGCCGAGTGTTTCGGTGCATCGCGATGACTGGAAACTCATCCGCATCTTCCATGGTGGAGAAAAAGGCGCCCATCGTCACTTACTCTTCAACCTGCGTGATGATCTTGGCGAAAAGAACAACCTCGCTACGCACAAGCCTGAGCTGGTGGCCGAAATGGATTCTTTGATCGAAAGCTTCCTCAAGGAGATGAAGGCCGTCGTTCCAATACCTAACCCAGCGTTTGATCCGGCGAAGTATCGCCCCGAACTCGAAGGAAAGCAGCAGGCGAAGGGCAAGGCCAAAGCGGCCGAGAAGCCCTCCGCCAAGGACAAGGATGATGGTGATCCCGCCCTGCAAGGCTGGAAGGCCCGCGATTGCCGCGGAGCGGTCAAGGACGGCATCCTGCACATCACAAACATTGGCTCTGAGTGCTTTCTCGGGTTTGCGGCAGGGAAACACAGCGGTCCCACGACTGCAAAATTCCGCATCAAGGCCAAACCCAGTTTGAGTCACTTCGACTGGCTTCCCGGCGGTGTCGGCAGTCGGCAGGAGCGTGTTGATTTCACACTTCAAGGAGGCACTTGGGAAGAAGTTATGGTCGAACTTCCTGCCGTCGGGCCACTCGGGATCGTGCGTGTTTACCTCCCGATGCAGGAGCAATCCGTGGAGATTGACTGGATCGAGCTGAACTCGAGAAACGGGAGCAAACCGACTAGAACGGACTTTTGATTGACTCAATGCATTGGGTTCCCGAAGCTCTTGTTTCTCCTATTGACTGCTAACTTTGCGAGCAACGGCATTCGTGGGTCTTTTCGGAAATGATGCTGCCGAGGACGCCGTTGGAGATACCTGCGTATGGCTCATTCCACTCAACCTGCCGGCATCCAACGCCGAGCATTCTTCAAGGTCGCCGGGATTACCGCAGCTTTGAAATCGAGTGCCCACCCCGCACAACCGGCAGACAAGGCGTTGATCATCGACTGCCAGAGTCACCTCTTCTTTCCCGAGGTGCTTGACATGATGCGCAAGCGCACCTCCGACCCGCTGGTCTATGACAAGGACGGCACGACCTATCTGAAGATGGGCGACTGGCTGCGCAAGGTGCCGCCCTTCTACCTGGACGTGGATGCCAAGCTCGCCGCGATGGATGCGAACGGCATCAATATTACGATGCTGAGTACGAACGACCCAGGACCCGAGTGGTTCGGCAAGGATGGCGCGGCTGTGGCGAGATTGATTCATGATTCCCTGGCCGGAGTCATCGCCAAACACCCCACGCGTTTCCGCGGACTCTGCGTGCTGCCCATGCAGGATGAGAAAGCGGCTTCGGAAGAGTTGGACCGGTGCGTGAACAAACTGGGATTCAAAGGCATCCTGCTTTACACCAACCTCGCCGATCAGTGGTGCGATGAACCGCAGTTCCGCTGGCTGTTTGCTCGGGCTGAGGAATTGGGCGTGCCCATCCTTCTGCATCCGGCGAAGCCGATGACAACGGAACAGACGAAGGGTTATGAACTCACCAGCACGCTGGGAAACATGTTTGAGAACACCATTGCCATGGCACGCATCATCGCGAGTGGTCTGCTGGACAAGCATCCGAAACTCAAACTGGTCTGTCCACACCTCGGAGGCACCCTGCCCTACATCTGCGGGCGCATGGATCACCAGATCACCGTGCTGAAGCGCAGCACACAGACCTTGCAGCGCAAGCCCAGTGAATACCTGCGCTCCATCTACATGGACATCGTCTCGCCGCTGCCCGAAGCGATGAGCTTTGCGCTCGACTTCAGCAGCGAGGACAGGCTCCTCTTTTCCAGCGATCATCCATGGGTCGAGCCCAAGGCCATTTTGGATCCGCTTCGCTCCCTCAAGCTTCCGGCGGCGACCGAAGCGAAGATCCTCGGCGGCAATGCCCGGACGCTGTTTGGACTATAGCGCCAACCAAAGTAGTGCTGGGCTTTAGCCCGCACCGATGTCGAAACCATTGGCAGCTCAGTATCCATCACAGAGGCTGACTTGGCTGGTTTGCCAGGTTTTCACGCGCTAAAGCGCATGAGTACTTTTGACGAGCCGTCATGCGCTTTTCAGCCCGATTGATTGCACTTTGCGACATGGATTTGTGTTTTACCGCTCCTCGTCCTACCGTGCTTGCATGGATTCCCAACCTCTCCGCACCTCGGTCATTGGCAGTTACCCCTTCCCTGGCTGGCTGGAATTTTCTGCTCGGCATCTGGACCAGTTCGGCAGCGCTGATCTGGCGGAAATGCAGGACGATGCGGCCATGGTGGCCATCCAGGACCAGATTGCCGCAGGCTTGGATGTGATCACGGATGGCGAACAGACGCGCTTTGATTTCAATCTGTCCTTCTATGGCTTCATCGAAGGCATCGCGCTGGAGCCGGCGAGCCCGCGTCGGTTTGGCCCCCCTGCTCATGACCAGCGCGGCAAGCATGAGATCATCGGCGAGTTGAAGGCACCGCGCGGTCTCGGTGCAGTCGAGGAGTTCAAGCGCTTGAAGCGTCTCGCAGGCAGTTCAGGCAAGCGGCTGAAGGTCAGTGTGCCAGGTCCCTACACGCTGAGCGGCCGGCTGGCCCCTAACAAACAGTATCCCGATCGTTACGCCATCACCGAGGCCCTGCTGCCCATCGTGCGCCAGGAGATCGCGGATCTCGTGGCCGCAGGCGCGGAGGAGATCTGCGTGGATGAGCCGAGCATGAGCTGCTACGGCTTCCGCGAGGACACCAAGCGCTTCGTGGACATTTTCAATCGCACCGTGGAAAGCGGCTACCATGGTAAGTCGCGCATCTGCACTCACCTATGCTTTGGCAATTTCAAAGGCCACCCGGTGGGCTACCGCAAATACGCACCACTGTTCCCCGCCTTCCTGGATCTGCACTGTGATGAGCTTCACGTGGAGATGGCGAACCGCGAGTATGCGGAACTTGAGATCATCAGCCACATCGCCAAGCGAATGGATGTGGCCGTGGGCATCATTGATGTGAAGAGCTACTATGTCGAGACACCGCAGAACATCGCGGATGTCGTGAAGGCCTGCCTCACGCATGCCCCGGCGAACCGGCTGGTGTTCGCGCCGGACTGTGGTCTGAGCCAGACCGCACGCTGGGCCGCCAAGCAAAAGCTGGCAAACATGGTAGCCGGTGTGGAGATGGTGCGGAAGAGCCTCTAGAGGAATGACGAAATCCGAATGACGAACCGGGAGGCAGCTCGAAAGAGTCAAGGGCCACACACTCTTTCGTCATTCGGGCTTCGGCATTCGTCATTTTATAGCCCTAATTCCATCTGCCCGCCGAGTTGAGGTCGGCGGAAGTGAATGGGGGTGACTTCGGGGCGACGGTGCAGCATGCCGGCACGCTTGAGGGAGACTTTGAAGAGCTGGGCCACTTGCTCGGACCAGACACCGACACCTTTGAGACGCTTGCCGAAGTCGCCATGAGACAGGGTGCGGCCTTGAGTTTCCTCGATGCGGCCTAACACCTTGTCCTTCATGCCGGGAAAGTGCTCTTCAAGCCAGAGAGAGAAGACTTCCTTCACGCTGAAAGGCAGCCGGACCACGGTGTATCCGGCGAACTGAGCACCAGCTTCTTTCGCAGCCGCCATGATCGCGGGAATCTCACTATCATTGAGGCCTGGGATGATGGGCGCGATGGACACCCCCACAGGAATGCCAGCCTCAGCGAGAGTGCGAATGGCCTGCAGCCGCATCTTCGGGGATGAAGCACGCGGCTCCATCTTCCGGGCAAGGTCGGCATCCAGCGTGGTGATGGAGATGTAGGCAGCAGTGGCTTGAAAGCCTGCGAGTGTGGCAAGGTGATCCACATCTCTTGTGATGAGATGGTTCTTCGTGATGAGGACCACAGGATGCCGGCACTCCGCGAGAACCGCAAGACACCCGCGGGTGATCTCCAGCTTCTTCTCGAGCGGCTGATAAGGATCCGTCACGCCACTGAGCGAGAGATTCTCCGGAACATACTTTTCGTTCGCCAGTTCTGCGCGGAGTAAAGCAGGAGCATTCTCCTTGATGACGATGCGGCTCTCGAAGTCCACACCCGCTGAAAAGCCCAGCCACTCATGCGTAGGTCTGGCGTAACAATAAGCGCAACCGTGTTCGCAACCGCGGTAGGGATTCAGGCTGGCGCTGAAAGGCAGATCCGGGCTGTTGTGCCGGGTGATGACGGAGCTGGAGTGATCCTTAAACAGCTTCGTGGCGATCTTCGCCGGTTCCTCGCCCTCATCATACTGCACATGCAGTTGGGAAAAGCGCTGCTCCGTGTTCACCGCAGCACCCCGGCCGTGAGGTCGGACTCCCGGCCGCGGCGGAGTCTTCATGAGGATGGCTCCGGAGATCAGGCCGCAGCACGTGCCAGCCAGGGCATGGGAGCCGTGGCGCGGACACGAGACTCAGCATTGTAAGCCACAAGGAGGAGGCCACTGAAGCCGAGATCACTCAGCAGCGCGTTCTTCAGAAACACCCAGCTGGGCGCGAAGGCTGGAAGCCCAATGGTCTGCGCCTGCCACCAGCCTGCCAGTGTCTTGGCATAGCCCGGCTCCACCATCCATGCAGCCGTGTTCGTCACGCAGTAGAAGATGACGCTGCAAAGAGTGACGCCGATCAGCGACTGAAGCACGCTGAGGTTCCCGCGAAGGCGGGAGGCCACAAAGGCGGCCCCGGCATACATGCCATAGATGGCCAGGCTCTCACTCGCAAACGCAGACGCAGTGCCCAGGGCAGCCCAGTTAATGCCCAGCATGGCAGTCGGCCACACCCACCAAGGGAGGGCACGGGACATGACCAGCGTGCCCGTGAAGGCAAGGGCCATCCAGGGCGAGAAATTTGGCATCAACGTCATGCCAGTAGAGGTCATTTTAAACCATCGGAACACAAGGGCAGCAGCGATGAAGACCAGCGGGAGCCAAAGGAGTGCAAGAGAACGACGAGGGGCGGACATGATGGCTCATCATACGAAGTCTGGTGCGCTTCGCAACCCTTCGACACAGTTCATTTGAGCGGTTGTCTCCTTGTTCAGAGTTCCTCGCCGGTCAATTTGAAAACCTGTGGCTCATCCACGCCAGGACTGACCAGGACCTCCACCTTCTCCCGATGAATCTTGAAGGTCTTGGGATCCGTCCAATGGACGAAGCAAGCAGCCTTGCCGTCCACCAGACCTCCAACGGTGGCCTTGCCTTCCGAGTCCGTGGTGACCTGATGTCCGGGAATGCGTCGCGCCTTATAGCGCTCGTAAGCAGCAGCGTCCGCAGGACTGACGACGTGATCGATATCAAACTGAGAGGCAGTGAACCGGAAAGAACCCATGGAGAAGACCACGATGGTCGCCCCCGAAATGGCCTTCCCGTCAGGGTGCAGCACCTGGACCGCCCTCTGCTTGGTGACGGGCACGGCGGTGAGGTTCGTGCGCAGGACAAGCGGTGATTGGGGGTCTCTGGTATCCGCCGCGGGATCCGTGACACCGGCATCCTGACAAGCCCATGTGCTGCCGGCTGCAGAGAGCGTGATCCCGCCGCGAGGCAATGCGGCAAAACCAAAGCTGCCGTCTGGGTGAACACGGGTCCAGGCACGCCAAAAGACGGTCGGAGGAAAGCCTTTGACCCATTCATTGAGCTCAAGACCTCCACGCACCATCACCGTGGCGATGACCCAGCCCTCGCCGACCTCCCCTGCAGGCAGGTCGTTGATCTTGCCTTTCAAGGACAGGCCTGGAGACATTGGGATGGTGCCTTTGAAGGGCTGTCCCTTGGTCAAGGGTGCCAGTTGCAGCGGCGAAAAAAGCGCCGAGCCATCCTGCTGCGTGCCCTGGATCAGGAAACCATACCCGGGGATCGAGCGGACTTCCCCAACCAATTGTGTGTCATTGACCACTGATTTTCCGCTCTGGATTTCGGAGATGCTGCTGAGGGTCCAGCTGGCCAAAGGCAGGGCCACTGAGGCATCCAGGGGAAACGCTTCATAGATCTGAACCTGGGTGCGCATCGCGTCCGTGAGGGCTATTTTGGGTGTGGCTGAACCGTTCAGGCCGGTGCCACGCAGCAACAAGCCTGAGGCGCTCACGCCTGCCGCCGGTGCACGCGGAAAGGCCAATGATGCGATCCCCCTGGCATCCGTCGTCGCCGCCGGAATTCGCTGCGCCACGTCCTTGAGATCAAGGCGCAAGCGCGCCTGGTTCACGAAGTCCAGGGCCTCGATCTTGATTCCGGGAACTGGATTTTTATCCGCATCCACCACCAGCAGCTCCACATGCCCCTCAGCCCCTTCCAGCCGAGGGATGGGTTTCGGGCCAGAGGTGGCCTGTCTATCCACAGCAGACTGGAAAGCGAAGTCGGCATCCTCCAAAACGATGTCATTGAGGACCACCGACTTTCCATCACCAGCAGCCTCCAGTTTGAACCGGAGGGAGCGACCGGCTTTCAATGGATTCATCATGCCGCTTTTCCTCGGCGAAGGCATGACGGTGAGGGTGTAAATGTCCGGCCTGAGCGGATTGGTGATGAAACGCCCGTCTTTGTCGGGATCGACAAAGTGGTAGGTGCCTGCGTCTGATCTCAGGCTGATGCTGATAGAGTGCGCATCACTGATCACGGGATGCCCGGCGGGTGTGACGATCCTGCCCCGCACCGTGCGCATTTGTGCATCCACCGCTGGGGTGAGCGGAGGCAGCAGCCGGATCACTTTTGCCGAAGAGGATCCCGAGCCGATCGCGACGAGTTCTATCCGCTCAAACTTGTCATTCACCGCCACCCCGGTCATCCACGCATGCGGCAGGATTCGCTCTACCTCGTAGTTTCCGTCGGCGTCTGTCGTGATGCTCTGACGGTGGCTGATGCCCGGTGGCATCTCAGTTGCTCCTGGCTGCCTGAAGTTAAAGCCAGCGATGAGATCGATTTTCTGATTCACTAAAGCAGTGCCGTCCGCCTTCATGACACGGCCGCCAAAAGAAGCCCAGCGCTTCAACTTGATGAGGGCACCAGGACGCAAGTCCCGGGCACGCATGAAGCCGATGCCCTCCTCAGGATGAAGGGCCGCCACCCAGAGCTTGTCACGCAGCAAGGGATCCACCTCATGCAGCCGGAATGCACCGCCCTCGACAGAGGTACCGAGGCTGAAAAACATTCGACCGTCCGCCAGGCGGGCTCTTTTCGTTTTGTCCTTCAGCCACTCGAGGGTGATCGGTTCCTTCCGCTCATCCAGGACGGGTGAGTCCTCCACCACCCAGACAAAGGCATCCTTCACTGGCTGGCCCTCAGCATTCACCACCTTGCCAGGGATGCGCTGCACGGGTTCCAAGGCCGCATCATAAGTGGTCTCAGCACCGTTGAGGGTGATCACGGCGGCCTTTGACATCATGTCCTGAGCCCAGGCACGCACGATGATTCCGGCCTTGTCCGGAGATTTCACCTGGAGGCGGTAGTGACCAGTCTCCGAAGTGTGAACCGATGGCAGCGTCCAGCGATAAGCCCCGATGCCTTCGGGTTGCTCACGCCCATAGAAGACACGGGCGTCACGGATGGGCTTACCATCCCGCTTGTCCGTGATCCGGCCAACGATCCAGGTGGCTTTCGGCAGCACCAGACGGTGCTCCGCCACCTGGGTGTGACCGTTAAAATTCACGGCGGTGGCATTGGTATAGTCCGCATGGCGAGCGGTCAGCGTGAGGGTGGAGAAAGGAGGGATCTCATCAAAACGGAATCGCCCGTCCGCACCCGTCGTTCGCTGCTGGCTCTTGAACGAGGTGCCCAGGGAGTTCAGCGAACATTCCGCCTCGGAGACAGGTTTACCGGATTCGTCGACGATGATGCCGGAGACGGTGATCAGAGACTCCTCCACCACAGCTGTGGATACTTTGGCGACGACGGCGTCCTTCTTCGCATCTTCGGCGGGTGCCTTGGTCAGGCCGGTGATGGCGAGCAGCAGGAAGGCGGAAAGCCCGATGATCCAGCGCGTGCGACGACCACGGGCGATGTCCTTCAGTGCCTCAATGCGGCGACGAAGGTCATGCTTGTTTTCCGAGATGCCAAGGACGGTGGCTGCGGCGAGCCAGAGCATCCAACTGGCCGTCGCGCGGCTGGCGAAGCCGAGCAGCACGGTGCCAAAACGATGCGCCTCCGCGACATCTGTGCAGGCCAGAGCGCGGGCATCCGCCGCCATCTCAGCCTCCGCACGCATGCGTCGTGCGGCCCACCAGACCACGGGATTGAACCAATGCAGAGCGAGGATGAGGGACGTCGCCATCTGCGCCCAAAGGTCCCGGCGCTGCAGGTGCGCGAGCTCGTGCAGAAACACGAGCTTCAGTGCCGCAGGATCATTCTCATGCGCCAGTTCACGCGGCAGCAGGATCGCAGGACTCACCACGCCAAACAACGCCGGCGAGTGCACAGCCTCCGTGATGATCAATCGCGGACGGTGTGAAATGCCCGCCAGTGCACAGGCTTCGCTCAAGATCTCCGCCACTGCTTCTGGTGCTGGTGAGGCATCCAGGCGCAGCCGGGCGACCAACCGAAGATGCAGCGTCAACATCACCCCGAGCACAGCAAGCATTCCCAGCACCCAGATTCCAAGCAGCCATTGAGCAGGCATCAAAGCAGCTCTGCCTGCCTCAGGCGCTGTGATGACGGGAGGCGAAGCGGGCTGGATCTCCATCACTACTGGAGCCGGCGCAGGCGGCAACCGCGCCGGCTTGACGGACGCATCAGACACCTGCAACTCCTGCACCGGCTCGATCGGAGCCATGACCGCCGCAGGCTCGAAGCTGAGTTGCACAGCGGGCAGTTCAGTCACCTGGTTCAGCGAAAGACTGGAGGTGCCAATATCAGGAAGCGCAAAGCGCAGCAAGACGAGCAGCCAAAGGCCATGACGCCAGGCGGGTGACACATGCCGGCGCAGCAGCAGAAGCACGATGCCCAGACACAGGGCCAGCAGTCCGCCTTTGCAGGAAAGCAGGAAAAGATTCTGCAGCCAGGGATCAGACATAACAGGCAGTGTGTTCATAGATTTCAGGGCTTGGGCTGGATCTCATCAAGCAGGGCTTTCAGTTCCGTGATGTCCTTCTTGGTCAGCGAATGATGCTCTGCCATGTGAGCCACCAGCGGCTGCAATGCCCCGCCGAACAAACGTTCGAGAAAGCCGCGCGTCTCCTCCGCCACACAGGCGGATCGCTGGACTGCTGGAGTATAAAGAAACCGGTTCCCTTGCGGCTCTGTGTCCACGGCACCTTTGCCCGCGAGCCTGGTCAGCAAGGTCAGCACCGTCGGGCGCTTCCAGCCCCGCTCCTTCTCCAGATGTGCCACGATCTCCTGGGAGGTGCGCGGTGCATGATCCCAAAGGAGCTCCATCACGGACCACTCAGCTTCGGTGATCGTCACCGCTGGTTTGGAATCACGGCTCTTTTTCGCTGATTTTTTGCTCATGTCTACAAGCGTAGCCAAAAACGACTACACTTGTAAACATCTATTTTCTCCGCCGGGCATTTTGCCCGCTGATTGAACAGGAAGCTGACTTCCCGCTCTGAATTCAAAGGCACTCACAATGCCGCCAACCCTCAAGAAGCCTGTCACGATGACTTTTCATCCGTCTAATGAAACAAATGAAGGGCTTTTCCCTTGTATGTCCATGTATCGTCTATGACCTTTGAAGAAGCAGCCACCTGATGTCACCCGACTATGAACATCCTGAAAAAAGCACTCCCGGAAGCCAGAAGAAAGGTTCCCGGATGCTGCTCACGCTTGCGAGCCTTTTCATCGTCCTCGCAGGACTGAAGGCTGCGGCAGGTGTGCTGGTGCCGATCGTGTATGCATTCTTCCTGGCAGTGCTCAGCTTTCCCTTGCTGCGCTTTTTGGTTAGGAAACGTCTTCCGTTTGTGGTCGCACTCGGCACCACCCTGCTGATGAACCTTGGCGTGGTGGCCGGGATCATCTTCCTGGCGGTGCGGCTGTTGATGAGCTTCAACAAGGATATTCCTCGCTATCTGCGCGGGCTGCAGAGTTCCATGAACGAGTTCGCCGTGTGGTTGCAGGACAACGGCGTGAATGATGCCAAGTCCACCATCGACAGCATGTTCGACTGGAACCAGTTGATTGGCTATGCCACCCAGCAGGATGTGGTGACGCGCATCGGCTCCATGCTGGGCAGCACCTTTGGCACGGTGGCCACCTTTCTGGCGAGCCTGATCATGGTGCTGATCGTCATGATGTTCATGCTCATGGAAGCGCAGGGCACCGAGCGCCGTCTGGTGGCGGTGCGCCAGGCTGGAGGTCCTGACTTCAGCGGCCTGCTGCGCAGCGCCACAGACATCCAGAAATATCTCGGAGTGAAGACCCTCATCAGCGCCCTCACAGGTGCGCTGGCCGGTGTGTGGTGCTGGTTCTTCGATCTACAGTATCCCCTGCTCTGGGCCATCCTGGCCTTCGTGTTCAATTTCATCCCCGCCGTGGGTTCCAGCGCCGCCAGCATCCCGGCCATCGTCGAGGCTCTTGTTCAGCATGGGACCGGAGCCGCAGTGGGTGTGGCGCTGGGCTATGGGCTGGTGAATTTCTGTCTGGATAACTTCGTGCAGCCCCAACTCCTCGGGAATCGCTTCGGCATCTCGGCGATCGTGGTGGTGCTCTCGGTCATCTTCTGGGGGTGGCTGTGGGGTCCGCTGGGCATGTTCATGGCGGTGCCCCTGACCATGGTGATCAAAGTGCTGCTGGATAACAGCGAGGAATTCCGCTGGATCTCTGTGGCCATGGCGCAGAAGAAGATCCGCCGGGGTGAGGTGGAGGTGGTGGGCTATGATCTCGCTGACGAAGAACTGCTCGGCTCCGGCGCCAGCACTGAGACCCCAGGCCGGAAGTAAAAGGCTCGCCCCGACGCCTGAAGCTATCCCCTGTACAGGCGACAATTCCAGGCTGGCAGTTTTTTCCGGCAGAACTATCTTCTGACAAGCGTTCCTTCCTTTGCCCCCCAATGTCCACCACCCTGGATTCATCCCCCCCTGCCACGGTCAAACCCGAAGAAAAAACCGAGGTAGGCAATTACTTTGTCTCGAACTACCCGCCCTTCTCCTTCTGGAAACCTGAGCAGGTGCCTTCCGTTGAAGCCGTGATGCAGCGCCCCGCCGCGCATGACATCCCCCTCGGCATTTACTTTCACATCCCCTTCTGCCGAAAGCGCTGCCACTTCTGCTACTTCAAGGTCTACACCGACAAGAACGCCCAGGAGATCCGCGCTTACATCGATGCCGGAATGCGCGAGATGGAGCGCTACGCCAAGACGCCTTACATCGCAGGCCGAAAGGCCCACTTCGTCTACTTCGGCGGCGGCACACCGAGCTACCTCAGCGTGCCTCAGCTCCGCGAGCTGACCACACGCATGAAGGATTGCGTGAGCTGGGAAGGAGCCGCGGAGGTGGCCTTTGAAGCAGAGCCAGGCACGCTGAATGAAACCAAGCTCACGGGCATCCGCGAGATCGGCGTGACCCGTCTCAGCCTGGGCGTGGAGAACTTTGACGATCACATTCTCGAGTCCAACGGACGTGCCCATCGCAGCGGCGAGATCGACAAAGCCTACCGCTTTGCCCGCACGCTCGGCTTTGAGCACATCAACATCGACCTCATCGCCGGCATGATGAATGAGACCGAGGAGAACTGGAAGGTCACCGTGGAGAAGGCGGTGCAGATGGGACCTGATGCCGTGACCATCTACCAGATGGAGGTGCCCTACAACACCACCATGTACCAGCAGATGAAGGCTGAGGGCAAGGTCACCGCGCCCGTGGCTGACTGGCCGACGAAGCGCCGCTGGGTCAGCTACGCGTTCGATGAATTTGTCAAAGCTGGTTATACCGTGACCAGCGCCTACACCGTGGTGAAGGATCCGCAGCGCATCAAGTTCGTCTATCGTGACGCGCTTTGGGAAGGCGCTGACCTTCTGAGCAATGGCGTGGCCTCCTTCGGTCACCTGGGCGGCATTCACTATCAGAACCAGGCCGAGGTCGGCCCCTACATGCAGGCGGTGGATGCCGGCAAGCTGCCGATCTTCCGCGCCTATGAAACCAGCCACGAAGAGCGCTTCGTCCGCGAGTTCATCCTCAAGATGAAGCTCGGGCACAGCGAGTTCGGTTACTACCAGGAGAAGTTCGGTGTGAACCCGCGCGAGTTCTTTGCACCGCAGCTCGAGTATCTGGCTGCGGAGGGTTTTGCCCGTCTCACAGACAAGGACGTCACCCTGGATCGTGAAGGACTGCTCCAGGTGGACCGCCTTCTGCATGATTTCTTCCTGCCCCAGCACCGCCAGTATGCTCGATACACCTGATGCCATCTTCGCCGCTCCCTCGACGGTCGAAAGCACCCGGGCAGGCGCAAGCACGCAGTCCCAGGTCCGGCAGGATGAGGACATTCTGGCTCCGCTGATCTTCTTTTACGGGATCGGTAGCACGCGGCCGCGCGTGACCTTTGCCGAGCCTGAGGCTCTGGCTGAGCGCGAACGCGGCCTGCTGGTGCATGATCGTGACATGACGCCCCATCTTCGGGATTTCCATGGCTGCGAGATCGATCTCGATGTCGCGGCACGGGCCCGCATCGGCAACTATCTGGTGCGCGCCTCCGTGCTGCATCGCCGTAGAGACGGCATGCCGGTCGAGTTCGGTGCCATCGGCATTCATCTGGATCTGCTCCCTGAAGAAGCGCAGCATCTCGTCCTGGAAGGACTTGTCCCGTTTGGCGCTATCCTGGAGCGCTATCAAGTGCCTCACAGCAGCCATCCGCGGGGTTACTTTCGCATCGCGGTGGATCAGCGCCTGGCTGATCTTCTAGGTGCCACCAGCGGACAGGTCCTCTTTGGCCGCTGCAATGAACTCCGTCACGGTTCTGGACGTGTGCTGGCAGATGTGGTCGAGGTCCTGCCAAGAGGCTGAGCCAATAGCGATCATTCGCTCGCCAAAGTCCGTGTGACCTGCACCCAGGCTGTGTCACCGCAGTAGTGGCGCGCTTCTTCAGCCAGCGCTGCCGCCTGTACCTCTGTCTGCGTGATGGCAAACATGGTGGAGCCCGAGCCGGACATGAGCGCCGCACGGACACCGCCACGATCCAGCAGCCATGTCTTCAAGGCGGGCAGCAGGCGGTGCTTTTCAAAGACTGGCCGCTCCAGATCATTCACCATGGCTCCCCAGGGGCACAGCTGTGGCGCATAAAGCACGCCCGGCAGTTCCTTGGAGGTCGCCCAGTTCTTGTAGGCCCATGGCGTGGGGATGGGGAAATTAGGCTTGATCAGCACCATGGGAAGCTGCCAGGGGAACTCCGCAGGCACCACCCGCTCACCACGACCCGAGCCATCGGCAGCGGGAGCATCCAGCAGGAAACAAGGCACATCCGAGCCGATTCCGGCCGCAATCTCGATCAAGGCCTCCAATGGCAGCGGATTGGACAAAAGTTGGTTCGCCGCTTTCAAGATGGTGGCCGCATTGCCACTCCCCCCACCGAGACCCGCGCCATGAGGGATGCGCTTCTCCAGATGAATGCTCCATCCCTGCGAGATGCCAGCACGGGCTTCGAAAGCTCTCAGCGCTTTGATGGCGAGATTGGAATCGTCCGTCGGGATACCGGGGACATTGCAGGTCAGGGAGATGCCCGGCTTTCCACCTGTCAGTGTGAGGCTGACGGTGTCTGCCACATCGATCTTCACCAGCCGGGTCTCCACCTCATGAAAGCCATCCTCACGCTTTCCCAGCACTCGAAGCCAGAGGTTGATCTTGGCATAGGACGGGAGATCGAGGCTGGTGGGAGCGGGCATGGGGAGGTCGAAACAGAGACGTTCACTTTCACATCAAACTCGCCTGCCAAGCAAGGCCAGCATGCGGCCGGTGCGCCCCTTTTCCAGGCGATACGAGTAATAGCGGGCAGGATCTGAGGAGGTGCAGATGCCGCAGTCATCGTAATGCTCCGGCAAAATTCCGGCCTCAAGGCAGCTCTGACGGATCTGGCCCGCGAAATCGACCTCGTAGGCTGGCGGACGGATGCATGGACCTAGCTGCACACGGATATTCTCCGGACGGGCACCGAAATGCTCTCCCATGAGGCGGATGCCCTCAGCCGCGATCCCCATCTCAGAGCCCTTTTTCCCTGAGTGCAGCACTCCAAACGCACCGCTGACGGGATCCGCCAGATAGATCGCTCCGCAGTCGGCCACATAGATGCCGATCACCACCCCTGCCCTTCCCGCAATGATTCCATCCACGTCAGGGATCGCAGCCGCAGGCGGCTCGTGAACCACGGCCACACCTTTTCCATGCACCTGCTGGGCGATGCAAAGACTGCCCGGAGCAAACCCCATCTCCTCAGCCTGCTCGCGATGCCAGCCCCAGAGTCGCTCGACGACCTCGAACCTCTCCGCGTCCACGGCAATGGTCGGATGGCGCAGCGTGAACCGGTGAGAGAAAGCGGGCAGCCTCTCCAGCAGCGGAAATGTCATCCAAAGCGAATCGTTCATGCCCCAGCGATGGCACAGATCCTGTGCATGAACGAGAAGAAAGAAGCTTCAGGCATCAAAGCGGACGCTTACCGGCCTGAAAGGCTAACGGCCTAACTTAAAAAGCTTCATGATGTCTCTGCCTGAAAATCAAAGGGCGCGCACGGAATCAACGTGCGCGCCCTTCAACCGAACACGAACAACAAAAAATCAGCGGGTCAGCACCGGCTCAGCCTTGCGGTAGGAAGACAGGAAGCTCACGGCATCCGAGGCGGAGCTTTCGCTCATAGCCTCAGCAATCTGGCTCTGAAGCTCGTCGCGAAGGCGGTTGACCAAATCAAGCCCTTTGGAGGTCACGCGGACCATCACCTTGCGGCGATCATCAATGGCGTGGGTGCGCTCCATATAGCCAAGCTTCTCAAGGCGGTCCACCAGCCCCGTAGCGGCAGCCGTGGAATGCCCCATCTTCTTGGCGATGTCCGTCATGGTCAGCTCCTTGGAGGATGCCAGGTAGCTCAGCAGGAAGAACTGCGCGAAGGAGATGTTATCGCGGTTAAGTTCCCGCGACAGGTTAAGCAGGAACTCACGCTGACTGAACAGAATGAAATCTGCCAGCTTAGCGTGGTCTTTGCTCTGGGATGAGGCAGGTGTCATAGTGGGCATGTCGGGAGCTTATGGTTTTTTAAAATAATCGAATTGTGCCGAAATATACAGAGTTCAGAAAATGAGATCAAGGTAAAAACCATATTAACTGTAAAATTAACCTTATGCTAATTGCCCAACTCTCATCCGTGAGAAATTAATATATTTGAATTATCAACCATGATCCCGCACGAAGCAAGATTTTTTCAATCTTTTAGCCTCTTCTCCCTCCTGCGGGGAGGGCTCCTGCCATCCTGTCAATGGCCCTTTCTTAGCATGCTGGCGTTATCTGCAAGCATCTCCACG
Source organism: Prosthecobacter gellanilyticus (assembly GCF_007992435.1). Taxonomy (GTDB): domain Bacteria; phylum Verrucomicrobiota; class Verrucomicrobiia; order Verrucomicrobiales; family Verrucomicrobiaceae; genus Prosthecobacter; species Prosthecobacter gellanilyticus. The sequence goes on from NZ_BKAG01000010.1 coordinate 33,879, forward strand.
AGCTTCCTACTTCAGCAGGCAAATCTATTTCCCCAGCGTCTAACTAACATTCTGACTGCCCGTCATCGGAAGCGTACTACAGTTTTACACTAGATTGCCTGATATCCAGCCGCGCCAACCCGGGAGGCTCCTCAAATGAGGCATCGTCATCGGGGCACAAAAAAGGGTGATGGAGGTCATCCATCACCCTTTGAAATCAGGTCAGGCGAATCTTAGTTGTTTGAGACACCGTTGGAGGAAGTGCCGTTCGGGCCGACACCATTGGCGCTATTCTGAGGATTGAAGGTATTGATCGGGTCAACGTTCTGCTTGCCGCCATCTTCCTTGCCCTCTCCACCTTGTCCATTGCCCTGGCCGTTACCATTGCCGCTGCCACCACCATTGAAGGTAGCTGTGCCAACACCACCGATATGAGCGCTTGCGGTAAAATTAGGCGGGTTGAAGTCGGGCTCCCAGCGCAAGGCGACATAGCGAGCCTTGACCGTGTCACGTGTCTTCACCTTCAGGGAACCAGCACCCGAGGCATCTTCACCCGAAGCCACTGGCTGCGTGCTTTCGAAAACGGTGGGGTCAAAAGCCAGACGACCGCGCCAGTCTTCTTTCTCAGGCAGGGTTTCAAAGGCATACACCGCCAGACGGACCGGACGGGGGGAATGAACTGAGCCAAATTCGCTCAGCGAACGCACCTGACCGAGGTCATACACGGCTGTGCGATATTTTTCGTCCGACTCCGGAAAGTCGATCTGATTCGCTTCCAGAGCGTCGCTGCGGGCACCATAGAGCTCAGGATTGACATAGATCAGACGGCCACCACCGATGCCAGAGGCAAAGTTGATCATGGAACCGGAGCCATCTGAGTTCTGAGTGACTTCGTAATCAGCGGCCGTGTGGCTGCCAAACACCTGGAAGCTCCGGATGGAACCACCGCGGATCAGTTCAAACTCCAGACGAAGGTAGCGCCCCTGGGCACGACCGAGATCCATGGACACAAAACGATCTGCAGGAGCAAACACGGAGGCCACTGCTGGATTCCAGGCCTTGCCATCCGAGCTGACGGAGGTGCTGACCTTGCCTTCAATGCCATCACTGACGAAGGTGGCCCTGGAAATGACCGACTGCTTCGTGAACTTGATGACCGCGCTGCTGCGGCCACCGGCCAGGTTGATCGGACGAAGAGGGTCACCTGCGGTCAATGCGGCGATCGGAGTGACGCCATCCGAGCTGGACACCGTAGTGCCAGCGGAGGACAAGCTCATATTGACCTGCTTGCTCTCATTTCCAGGAAGACGGCTCCACTTGGCTACTGACATGGTGAGCAGAGAGGCTGTTGTCAGTAGTACGAAGACGGGGGCTTTTTTCATGATGCGACGATACAGGCGTTATGGAGTGGAAAATTTGACTTTGCGGATAGTCCTTTGCAATTCAGTGATTTGAACCATAGACGCTAGAGGCTGTAAAGACAATTTTCCTTCACACAAATAACTGTGCTCAGGGCCAGAATCACCCCCAAATCCATGATTTGAAGCGCCGGGCTGACACCCTGCTGCCGGACCAAGGTCCAAAAGCTCAACGAAGCAGAGACGGGGCCATCTTTCGATCTTCTGAACATTGTTCACTCGGAAACCCCTTTTACAAAACAAATCGTGGTGTGTAAGATTGAGCGGCGTATTTCTCCAAGCCATCTTAACACCCCCTCATGTCAGACGACCCATCCCCACGCAACGACGGCCCGAATCGGCGCAATCAGGAACCTCAATTCAATTGGAAGGGCTTTTTGCTGCTGGCCGTGGTTGTCCTGCTCTTCGGCGCAGCCATCACGGTGGGCAAGCAAGCAACCGTTGCTGAGGGCATCACTTATAAGTACTTCAAACAGTTGGTTGAAGAGAACATGATTGACCGGGACAAAGATCTTGTCCTGGTTCAAAAGGACACAACTTCCGCCGAAACCATCGAAGGTTACAAGCTTGCCACAGCTCCCACCGGCACAGGCACGAACAAGCTTTCGGCGCCCCAGCCTGTGGATCCCGAGGCCAAGCCAGCCCCCTCCAGCACAGCGCCAACGCTCAAAAAAGGCAGCGTGAAGTTTAGCGTTCCTGTTTCCATCCAGTTCCAGAAAGAGGAACTCCAGGCCCTGATGACGAAGCACAACCTTGTGCTGATTCCGAGATACGACAATGATCAGATGGGTGCCCTGTTCATCTCCATGCTGCCCATCATGCTCGTGTTGGTCCTGATCTTCTTCCTGGTCCGCCAGCAGATCAAGACAGCCGGACGCGGAGCCCTGAACTTCGGTAAGAGCCGGGCCAAGATGCTCTCCCAGGACCGTAACAAGGTCACCTTCAAGGACGTCGCTGGCGTTGAAGAGGCCAAGGACGAAGTCCAGGAGCTGGTCGAGTTCCTCAAAGACCCGAAGAGATTTCAGAAGCTCGGTGGCAAGATCCCCAAAGGCGTGCTCATGACGGGCCCTCCTGGAACGGGCAAGACTTTGCTGGCGAAAGCCATCGCTGGTGAGGCCGATGTACCTTTCTTCAGCATCAGCGGCTCTGACTTCGTCGAAATGTTCGTCGGCGTCGGTGCCAGCCGTGTGCGTGATATGTTCGAGCAAGGCAAGAAGAATGCTCCCTGCCTGATCTTCATCGATGAAATCGACGCCGTGGGCCGTCACCGTGGCCATGGTATGGGCGGTGGTCATGATGAACGAGAGCAAACGCTGAACGCATTGCTGGTGGAGATGGACGGCTTCGACACGCAGGAAGGCATCATCATCATCGCAGCGACAAACCGCCCTGATGTGCTTGACCCCGCGCTGCTTCGCCCGGGCCGCTTTGATCGCCAGGTCAGTGTCTCGCTGCCCGATGTGAAAGGCCGTGAGGAAATCCTGCGCGTTCACGCCAAAAAGGTGAAACTCAGCGAAACCGCAGATCTAAACAAGATCGCCCGTGGCACGCCTGGCTTCTCGGGTGCGGAATTGGCAAACCTGATCAATGAAGCCGCCCTCCTCGCGGCACGACGTAATCTGAAGGCCATCAATAGTGCCGAGCTTGAGGAAGCACGCGATAAGGTCCGCTGGGGTCGTGAGCGCCGCAGCATGGCGCTCAGCGAGAAAGAAAAGGAAAACACGGCCTACCACGAGGCTGGTCATGCCATTCTCAACGAGTTGCTCGAGCACACCGATCCGCTGCACAAAGTGACCATCATCCCCCGCGGCCCATCCCTGGGCTCCACGATGATGCTACCGGAAGAGGACAAATTCACCCATCGCAAGAGCGAACTGCTCGACAATCTCGTCGTGACCATGGGGGGACGCGTGGCTGAGGAGATCCAGTTTGGCGACGTGACCAATGGTGCCAGCGGGGACATCCGCATGGCCTCGCGTGTAGCTCGCAGCATGGTCTGCTCCTGGGGCATGAGTACGAAGCTGGGCATGATCGAATACGGTGAGAATGAGAGCACCTCCTTCATGGGTCGTGGCAGCAGCAATTACAGTCCGGACACGGCACAGAAGATTGATGAAGAAGTGAAGCGTCTCATTGATGAGGCCTATCAAAAGGCCACACAGGTTCTTCTGGCTCATAAGGACAAGCTTGATGCCATCGCCGCAGCCCTGCTCGAATATGAGACCCTCGACGGCAGCCACATCAAGGAGATCATGAATCATGGCCGGATGCTCAATCCGCCGAACAACAAGCCATCCCCACCACAGCCACCACCCGTTCCAAAGACCCCGGACGCACGTCCAGTGACCCAGGATGAGGACGAGTCAGATGGCCTGCCCGGCGGCTTGATCGGCGTTCCCACCTGATGTGATTCAGCGCTGCATCAGCATTCTCACACGCGTTCGGCACCTCGGTGCCGGACGCGTTTTTCTTTTCCTGCTTCTCACCACCATGCTGCACGCAGATCCAGAACTGGATGCCTTGCTGAATGCGGTGGCTCCAAGAATTCCCAAGTGGGCCACCGTCTGCATCGTGAGCGAGAAGGAAGGCAAACCGGAGTTCCAGTGGCACGACTATCAAGAGACCGGCACACGCACAGACTTCTGGCCCGCCAGCACGATCAAGCTCTACACGGCCATCGCCGCACTGGAGCGGATCAAGGAACATGGCTTCACCCTCGACACCACGATCCAGTTTGAGCACCAGGACAAGGACGGCACGTGGCACCTCGACTGCGCCCGCACCATGCGCGAGATGCTGAGCGAGGTCTTCCGGCGCTCGTCCAATGAGGACTACACGCTGCTTCTCCGGGTGTGCGGTGTGGACTGGCTGAACAGCAGCTTCCTCACGCCCGGGCGGGGCTTTCAAAAGTCAGCCCTCATGCGTGGCTACGTCAAAGAGCGTCCATGGGTCTACATGCGCGAGGAGCCGCAGCGCCTCCGGCTCAGCAGCGCGGATGGGACCAGGACACACACTCTAGATCATCATTGGTTAGGCCACTCCTGGTCGCAGGAGCGCGGCTGCACGGTGATTGATGTGAAGACGGGCAACATGACCACGCCCCGCGATTTGGCGGAGTGCCTGCGCCGGCTGATGTTCCATGCGCAGATCCCGGAGTCGGAGCGTTTCAAGCTCAGTCAGGAGGAGGTGGACTTCCTGGTCCATGGCGGCCTTGGCTTCACCGGCTTGGAAACGCAACACGCTGATTCCGCGCCCAATGCCTGGAAAAGCGCGCTGGAGACGCTCTTCCCGAAAGCACGGTTCTACCACAAATGCGGCATCATCAACGACTACTCGCTGGAGGTCGCCTGCCTGGACGACCGCGCGAACGGCGGTCCTTGCTTCATTCTGGTCCCCATCATGCAGGCTGGCTCCGCCACCAAACCCGTCTCTGGTGGTGCCCTGACCGGTCAGATGAGCCTCGCCATCGGCCAATGGGTCAAGAAACAACACCCTTGACCATCTCTTGACCTGCGGGGCGAACTCTTGAATGGTGCCCCACTCATGCGCGCCCGCATCATCAAAGACTTCCGCTTCGAAGCCGCCCAAACCCTCCCCACCCTGCCCTCCGACCACAAGTGCACGAAGATGCATGGTCACAGCTTCAAGGTGGAGATCACGGTCGAGGGTGAGGTCGATCCGAAGATCGGCTGGGTCTACGATCATGCCGAGATCAGCCGCGCCATGAAGCCCATCCTGGACCGCCTGGACCACAGCTACCTGAACGAGATCGAAGGCCTGGAGAACCCGACCATCGAATACATGGCTGCCTGGCTCTGGAAAAAGCTCGCCCCCCAGCTCCCCGGTCTGGCCGAGATCACCATCCACGAGACCCCCAGCGCCCGCTGCGTGTTCCGCGGGGAGTTTTAAGGTCTGTAAAAGGCTCCCGATAGCACTTCGCATGCCCACGCTGGCTTTGCGCGCGTGACTGGTAATCTACGGTCAAATCTACAATGCCATGCATTTCTCTCGCGTGTCACTCATCGTCTGCCTCCTCGCGTTGTGGCTAACACGTCTCGAGGCAATATCCCCCATGTCTCCAGCGGAAGCCTGGGCGAGATTTAAGATCAAGAAAGAGCTGACTTTAACCAACGGTCCAGACATCTACGAGAGCTTTGCCAATCACTACAATACCGCGGGCACCATCGAACACGGCTTGGGCGACCACAATTACTATGATCTCACGTTGGCGTGGGAAAGTCATCTTGAGGCGGACATGCAAGCATTTTCCCTGACAGTCCCCGAAGGCACGACCGTTTTGAAAGCTCTGGAAAAGATTGCAGAGCAGCGCAAGGAACGCCTCACGACCTGCGGCAATTACCTGTTGGTCACCGCAGCCACTCGTTCCCCCATGAAGAACGACAAGCGGAAAAAGTATGATCATGCGGCAGAGTTTGACCGCCTAATGTTCACGTTCATCGCCAGTTCAATCATCATCCGCGAGCCAGAGGGAGGATTGGATGACTTTCTCAATGCCAAACTTCAGCAAACGTGGGAGCTTAGCCATCCATCCAGTCCATGTCCCTACCGAGTCAAAAGCAGCGATGCTGCGCAGAAAAGCATGTCCAACGCCAATCTATTGGGCATTTGGTCCTATGGAGAGTTGTTTGAAGTTTTGGCGTATCTCAGCGATCTGCGATGGCAAATTAATGGCACAACCATCCAGATCGATAAGTGAGGATGTGACGTCTCCAGACACTGCCAAATCGGCTAAACCCTACCCCGTCATCAGCGAGCCATCTGACAGATGAAGACTCGACAAGGAACCGGGGTTGGGTTTTGCTCTTGTTCACAGGAGCTACCATTATTCACACGCTCAGCTGCCTTTAACGATCCCACATCTTGTTTAAGATAGGTTAAGCATCCCCAAGATAGGGGAAATATCAGTGTTAGCTCTTGCTCGTATATGAGAAAATCGGGTTCTTGGAGGGTCTCTTTCCCTTTCCAGCCGCCATGTATCTCAAGACTCTTTCCATCCACGGTTTCAAGTCCTTCGCGGACAAAACCAACTTTGAGTTTCACAAAGGGGTGACCGGTATTGTCGGCCCCAATGGCTGCGGCAAGTCCAACGTGGTGGATGCTATCCGCTGGGTGCTGGGTGAAACCTCAGCCAAAGCTCTTCGTGGCGTGGAAATGGCGGACGTCATTTTCAATGGCACGGACAAGCGCAAGCCGGTGGGCATGGCTGAGGTGATCCTGACCATGGCGGACTGTGAGCAGTCACTCAACGTGGACTACAACGAGGTCGCCATCTGCCGCCGCGTGTTTCGTGATGGTCGCAGCGAGTACCGCCTGAACAACACCATCTGCCGTCTGAAGGACATTCACGACCTCTTCGCCGGCACGGGCGTGGGCCGCGCTGCTTACTCCATCATGGCCCAGGGCCAGATCGACATGCTTCTCAGCTCGAAGCCGGAAGACCGGCGCACGGTTTTCGAGGAAGCCGCCGGCATCACCAAGTTCAAAGGCCAGAAACGTGAGGCCCTGCGCAAGCTCGAGTACACCGAAGCCAATCTTCTCCGCGTTCAGGACGTGGTCGCGGAAGTGAAGCGCCAGATGGGATCCCTGCAGCGTCAGGCAGCCAAGGCCAAGCGCTACCAGCTGCTGCTGGACGACTCCCGCATGCTGGACACGCACCTCGCGCACAAGCACTACTCTGACTTCAGCGCGGAAAAGGCGGAGTCTGACAATCACGTGCGCATGATGACCGAGCAGATCGACCAGGTGCAGGCACGCCTGCAGACGGCCGAGATGGAGGCGCTGGAAACCCGCGAGGCCTACCACGGCATCGAATCCCAGATTAACCAATTGCGTGGTCAGATGCAGGAGTTTCGCAGCCAGGTGCAGAGCGCGGAAGGCCGCATCGGCTTCAATAATGAGCGCAATGAAGAGCTGCACATGCGCATCCGCCAGAACGATGAGCAGATTGAGATGGGGCGCCAGACTCTGGACCAGCAGCGCCGCGACCTGCTGACCGCCGACGAGCAGATGGACTTGCTCCGCGAGACCATCGAAAACCGGCAGGCAGCATTGAACGAGCATCTCACCGTGCACAACAGCATCGTGCCGGATCGCACCCGCCTGGACGAAGACCGTCGTGCTGTGCGTGAGATGATCCGCCAGTTTGAAGGCCAGATCGCCGCCGCTGATTCACGTGCGCAGAGCTTGAACGGCCAGATCTCCACAGATCGTCAGCGTCATGAGACCCTCTCCCATGATCTGCAAAACGCCGCGCACGCGAAGGCCGCGAGCCAGGTCGAGTTTGATCACCTTCAGCAGATGATTGCGGAACTGGAGCAGAACCGCAACGATCTGGACGAACGCGCCAAGACCTGCGCTCGCGACATCATCGAGAAGCGCCGTCAGCGCGATGCCTTGATGGAGCAGTTGAACGAGCTTCAGCGCGCCGTGACCCAGCGTCGTAGCCGCGTCGAGATCATCGAGCAGCTTTTGCAAAAGGGCGAAGGTCTGGCCGAAGGCACCCAGCAGGTGCTGAAGGGCATCGACAACCCGGAAGTCTACTCCGTCGGCGTGCGCGGCATCCTGGCCTCCTCCATCGAGGTCGAGCCCCAGTTCATCACACCGATCGAAGCCGCATTACGTGATCATCTGCAAGCCGTCTTGCTGACTGACAGCGAACTCGCCGGCCAGATCCTGGACCGCCTGGCGAACCAAAAGCTTGGCAAAGCCGCGCTGCTGCCGGCCGACTTCGCCACCATGCGTCCGCAGCCGGACCGTCAGTTTGTGCCGGAAGGCTGCATCGCCTGGGCGATCGACAAAGTGCGCGCCAAACCCGGCGTGCAGGACATCACGGATCGTCTTCTCGGCAACGTGCTGATCGTCGAAGACCTCCACACTGCCCTGCGCATGAAGCGCACCCTGCGTGACGTGGCCATCGCCACCATGAAGGGTGAGTTCGTCGCGGCGGATGGCATCATCCACGGTGGTGCCACGAAGGAGGAAGGCTCGTCCACGCTTCGTCGCGAGGCCGAAGTGCGTGCCCTCAAGGCCGAGCTTGAAGGCTTGGAATACCAGCTTCTCGAGAAGGAAGAAGCCGCCGAGCAGATGCGCCATCAGGTGGAAGACATGCAGCGTGAGGAAGTGACTCTGCGTGAGCAGTCCCAGCGCACCCGCGAGGAGTTCTCCCAGCTCACCGGCCAGATCAGCGTGGTGCAGCGCGCATTGCAGCAGGCCGTGACCAAACTCGAAAGCGTGGAGTGGGACCAGAACCAGATCACCACTCGCATCCAAGGCGCCGAAGCACAGATCCAATGGCAGCAGGAAGAGGCCAAGGTGGCTCGCGAACAGCTGGAAGGTGCCCGCGAACATGAGCAGCAGCTCGAAGTCGAGATGGAATCCTTCTTGCGCCGCGAACTCGAATCCTCCGAGCGTCTGAACGAGCTCCGCAGTGCGCTCGCGCTGGAGCAGAACTCGCTTCACTCCATCGAGCGCCAGAAGGCTCCGATGGCCAGCCGCCTGCATGAGCTGGAGAGCACCATTCATCGCTTCGAAAATGAGATCGCCGCATGGCGTGGCCGCATCGAGCAGGCCCTGTCAGAAAACGCCCGCTTCTCCGAGCAGGTCGAGTCGCAGCGTGGCGCCATCGCCAGCATTGAAGATCACCTCCAAGGCCGCACCGAGGAGCGCGCCGCCGCTTTTGAGCGCGTGAACGCACTCGAGTCCCAGCTCGTCCAGCTTCGCCAGCAGTCTCAGGGTTTGAGCGAAAGCCGCAACCGCATCGAGGTTCAGCTCACGCGTGTGGACTTGCGTCTTGAGAACCTGATCAACCAGGTGCAGGAGCGCTACAACTTCCACATCAGCGCCTTCGAGCCCGACTACCATGCGCTCATGCTCACGATCGATGAGCAGAAGCGCAATCGTAACCGCGGCAAGAAAGGCGCAGCCGCTGACACGGAAGCGGCAAGCGCCCCTGAAACCTCCGAATCCGCCGACGAGCCACCTGCACCGCAACCTGAGGAAGCCGCCTCTGCCAGCAACTCGGACGAAGTGGACATCGATGACATCACCCTTCCAGGTGAAGAAGGTCATCCAGACTGGGACTTCGTCACCGCTGTCGTGGGCGAGCTTCGCCAGAAGCTGGAAGGCATCGGCCCGGTGAACCTGGACGCCATCCAGGAGTTCGAGGAGCTCGAGGAGCGTCACAACTTCCTCGACAACCAGTACAACGACCTCGTCCGCTCGAAGGAAGAACTGCTCGAGGTGATCGCGAAGATCAACGACACCACCAAGACCATGTTTGCGGAAACCTTCGCGCAGGTCCGTGTGAACTTCCAAAACAACTTCCGCGAGCTCTTCGGCCCCACCGCCAAGGCCGACCTCATGCTCATCGATGATGAAGATCCGCTCGAATCGGGCATTGACATCATCGCCAAGCCGCCCGGCAAGAAGCTGCAGACCATCACCCTGCTTTCCGGTGGTGAGCGAAGCATGACGGCCGTGGCCCTGCTCTTCTCCATCTACCAGGTGAAGCCCAGCCCCTTCTGCGTGCTGGACGAGCTGGATGCCCCTCTCGACGAGTCGAACATCTCCCGCTTCCTCAAGATGCTGGACAATTTCATCGACAACTCCCAGTTCATCATCGTCACGCACAACAAGCGCACCATGGGTCGCGCGGATGTGATCTATGGCGTGACCATGCAGGAGTTCGGCGTCAGCAAGCCGGTCGGCGTGCGCATGACCGAGAACAACGAGCGCCAGAAGAGAACTCCGAAACAGGAAGAACTCCAGATCACCGCCGAAGTGGATGCTGATGAGGGCCACCACCGGGAGACGACTGCGCCGCCGACGATGATCGTTTCCGAGGATGATGTGGCAGCCGCAGAACAGGCGGTCGAGGAGGCCGCTGCCGACAGGACCGAGGCGAAGGCTGCCGCAGCCACCAAGGCGGCAGCCAAGAAGGCCAAAAGAGGTGCCAAAGCTGCGGCTGAAAGTGAGGAGGCCTCACCTGACGAGGAAGCCGGGGCAATGGCTGAAGGTGAGACTGAAACGAACATCAGTGAGCAAATCGAAGCTGATGCCGAGACTGAAGCTGGCAACGAGGACGAACCAGCACTGGCTTCGTGATCCGGCTACCAGTCGAGAGCTGAAAGTTCAAGAGCGTCCCCGTTGATCGGGGGCGCTCTTTTTTCTGACCTGTGACCCGTCCACAGGCTACCCACCTCATGGGCTTCGAAAAGACGTTCCATCCCCGTCGCACGTCTCCCGAAAGTCAGGAAGCCCACAGGCACCTCCTCGACGCTGTGACGGCTTAAATTCGGAATCTGCGGTAGGACTGGAATCCAACGCATCGACGTATCTTTGAAGACTATCTAACGGGTCGGGCAGCAAACGCCTCCTAACGAGGTCCCGATTTGAACTCACGGTGAGCATGGAGAGAGACAAAAGCCACCGCTCCAGATCCCTGTACCTCCTGCGCTATAATTTCTTTCTCTTGCAGTGCGCTTCAAAGGACACCGCAAGAGACCAAAGATCACCCTGGCGTGGCCGCAAGTGATGAAAGCAGGAAAGCATCAGCGTCTCCCCTCATGGTGATCGATCATCGCGTGGATACCTTGTGTTCAACCTGACCTTTGATCAGCGAGCGAGTTCTCAAACCTAACGCTTAGATCGTTTGAATAACGTTAAAAAAGCATCGGCTGGTCATTAAAAGGATCTTCCTTTTTCTTGGAAGCCTTTTCAGGTTTGGCCGGCACCTCAGGTTCATCCGGCTCAAGCTCAGCAGCCGGTCCCTCCATCACTTTTTCAACCACCGATTCTGATTGTAACGAATCAAACGTTGGCAAAGCGTTAATTGAAAGCTCGTCATTTTTTTCCTCTTCCGCTACCTCTTCAGCGCTCTCTTCAGCGCTCTCTTCAGCGCTCTCTTCAGCGCTCTCTTCAGCAGACTGCTCAAGAGGGATTGCTTCAGAAGGAGCAATGCTCTCCTCTTGAAGCTCCTCCATTGCGTCTTCATCACCTTGAGCTGGCGTTGGCTCTGGGGGTGATTCTTCAACAGTAACTTTAGAAACTTTTTTCTTTAACTTTTGAGACGTTACTTTTCGGTGACGTTCGACTCTTGTTTTAGTAAGCGCACGAGTTCTGGCCAAGTTACTGTTATGACGGTCAAAGTTGGGGATGGAAACGACGCCGTCATCTTCAATCAGCCAGCCAGCCTGGCACACTGCTAGCGCGAAACCCTTTCGTCCGACCAAGCGATCAATGAAATCTAAAGTAACGCCTAAGTTACTTCCGTGTACTTGGTTTTGCGCTACCCAAGCCCAAAAGCGCACCAGCTTACCCACCACCATGTCCTCATCCATCTTCAATCGATTCGCGATGGCACAGATTTCCGGTTTGTCAGGGGTTGCGACTTCAACTTTGATCCAGGGGCGTCTCATGGCACTAGACTAACTACGGACTTTGGAACGTCAAGGTTGCGCTTTATTCGTTACATAAACGTTCGGTTATTCGCAATGGAATGAGTAGTAACTTTTAATTCAGAACATAAACGCAATTTTAACGATGCGATTTAGTTACATGTTTGAAGAACACCTTTGAGTGTTCGCGATCCAGCAGCCACTCTGCCGCGGCCCGAGATGCGCTCGCCTAGGATGTCTGGTTCAAGGTAGCAGGTTGAACTCCAGCTGACGGTCTAGCGACGCCTCTCCCCCAAAAACAACGAAGCCTCTGCTTATGGCAGAGGCTTCGTGAGAGATCGGATTTTCAGCCTGCGAATCAGCAAATGCCGAGAGCCTTGGCCACGACCACTTCAGCGGTCGGAAGCTGGATGGCTTCGAGCGGTGGGCTGTAGATGGCTGGAGCATCGAGGCTGCAAACGCGCTGCACGGGAGCATCGAGCTCGTCAAAGATGCGCTCCTGGATCATGTAGGCGATTTGAGCGCCGATACCACAGAAGGGTTTGTTCTCCTCGACGTAGACCGCGCGATGAGTCTTGGCCACGGAGTTGAGGATGGTTTCCTCATCCAGCGGGCGGATGCTGCGAAGGTCGACAACCTCGGCGCTGATGCCGTGCTCTTCTTCCAGGATGCGGGCGGCTTCCAGACAGGTGATGACAGCCTTGCCGTGAGCGATAAGGGAGATGTCTGTGCCTTCGCGCTTCACATCAGCGAGGCCGAGCGGGATGAAGAGCTCACCGTTCGGAAGCTCGTCGTTGGAGGGCACATCCCATTCTTCGCCATAGAGCTTTGTGCTCTCCATGAACATGACCGGGTCATTGTCACGAATGGCGGCCTTCATCAGGCCCTTGGCATCGTAAGCGTTGCTGGGGCAGACGCACTTCATGCCGGGGAAGTTCGCCATGATGTTCTCCGGAGTGTGAGAGTGGGTGGCACCCACGCTGGTGCCGCCATTGGCAGGACCGCGGATCACGATGGGGCAGTTGATCTTGCCGCCGCTCATGTAGCGTACCATGGCGCCGTTGTTGACGATCTGGTCCCAGGCCACCGTGTAGAAGCTCCAGAACATGAGCTCCATCACCGGACGCACGCCGAGCATGGAGGCACCGATGCCCATGCCGATGAAACCGGCTTCGCTGATCGGTGTGTCCACAAGGCGTTTGTCGCCCCATTTGTCCCAAAGGCCCTGGGTCACTTTGTAAGCGCCATTGTATTGGGCCACTTCCTCACCCATGACCACAACCATGGGGTCGCGGGCGATTTCTTCATCGAGGGCTTCACGGACAGCGTCGCGGTAGGTGATTCGGCGGGGCATCGGGTCTTGGGGGAAAGAAAAAGGAGGTCTGTTTCTTCGGCGGCGAAGAGGGGGCCGTCAAGCGCGGGTCACAGGCGCTTTCATCAGAAGACAGCGGCTTTCGGGCCAGATAACACAGCGCTTCAGCGGAAAAGGGCGCCCAGCCTTTTGCCCAGGAGCACGCTGGCCCCGACGATGGTGACCGTGAGGAAGATCATGGCCCAGACACCCAGCGCAGCGGCGAGCTGCGGCCCGTTGCCAAGAGAAAGGATGAGGGAGTAGATGGCCTTGGTGATCGGGAAGTAGGAGGCCTGCTGGGCCAGGATCATGGAGTCGCTGACCTCCAGCATGGCAAAAGCGAAGGCCAGAAGCCCGCCGGCGACAAGGTTCGGCGCCACCAGCGGCAGGGTGACCCGCCACATGGCCCGCTCCGGCGAGGCACCGAGGTTTTGTGCGGCTTCCTCCAGCGCAGGACTGACCTGCTGGAAACCCGCGCTCGCGGAACGCACCACATAAGGCAGGCGGCGCACCGCATAGGCGATGACCAGCAGCAGCAAAGGATCCTCGCCGATGATCAGCCAGTCAAAAGGCTGCCCTGGACGGGTCATGGCCAGATAGCCAAAGGCCACCACGATGCCTGGCACCGCCAGCGGTAGCATGGCCATCATGTCCAAAAGCTGCCTTCCCCAGATCTTGGTGCGGACATTGATGTAGGCCACACTGATGCCAAGGACCAAGGCCACGACCAGCGCGAGCCCGGAGTATTTCAGGCTGTTTGCGATGGAACTGAGCGTGAGCTCATGCCCGAGTGCCGAGTGATAATGATCCAGCGTGAACTCCTGCGGCAGCACCGTGCCATACCAATCCTTGGAAAAGCTCAGCAAGGCGACACCCAGATGCGGGATGACGGCCAAAAAGGTTATCCCCGCAAAGAAACCTGTGCAGAGCAAACCCAACCCCAGCGGCAAACGCACGGTTTCACGCGCCATGGTGGCGCGGCCGCCGCCAGCAGCGGTCGCACGGCCAAACAAGACTTTGCTCAAGAGATAGATCAGAGTGCTGAAGGTGAGCATCACGACCACCAGCGCGTACGGGAAGGGATTCCCACTGAGGTCGTTCAGAGAGCGGAAGATCTGCACGGCCGTCACTCGCTCAAAATCAAACACCAGCGGCACGCCGAGTTCCGTAAAGGCCCAGATGAAGACGATGGTCCCGCCGGCAAAGATACCCGGCATCACCAGCGGGAGAGTCACGCGCCATAGCCTCTTCCAGGGAGGACATCCCAGGCTGGCCGCAGCCTCCTCCATCGCCGGGTCCAGATTCGCCAAAGTCGCAGCCACATTAAGATAGAGGATCGGGTAGAGGTGCAGCACTTCCATGATGACGATCCCTGGCATCTGCCCCTCCGCGAACCAGTCCACCGGATGCTCCCGGCTCATCATGCCCAGATTCATCAGCAAGCTGTTCAGAGCCCCTTGCTGACCAAGAATGGCCTTGATGCCGATCGCACCGACAAACGGTGGCAGTACCATGGGCGTGAGCACCAGACTGTTAAGGATGGTTTTGCCCGGATAGTCGTAACGCACAAACAGCAGCGCCAAAGGCAGCGATATCAAGAGGCACCCGAGGGTGGTCCAGATCGCGATCAAAAAAGAGTTCAGCAGTCCTTCGCGGTAGAGCTGGTTCTCAAAAACTTCCCAGATGAACTCCAGTGTGAACTGGTGGTCCGGAGTTTCAAACGCGACCCGCACCGCCGTCCAGATCGGGAAGGCGAAGAAGCAGCCGAAGAACACGGCCATCACCACAAAGATTGAGATCGACAGCTTTCGGGACATTGCACTCACTTTGCCAGCAGAAACGCCGCCATGGCAAACACCGAATGCCAGACACGCCTGATTGGCGCATCAGGAGGCCCGCGCGACCTTCCTAACCGAATCAATGAGCGCTGTCACAGCTGTGGTGCTCCTCGCCACGCCTTGAGTTCTTTGCGTGAACTGCCACGGCGGAAAATAATCGCCGCAATACCACTCCAGGTTTGGAGCCCCTCAATCACCCTCTTTGATGAAATCCCGTCTTTTCATTCACATCGGCACTCACAAGACAGGATCCACGGCCATTCAGCGGGCCTTAAAAGCGGGCGAGAAGGAATGTCTGGGCGAAGGCCTGGTGCGTCTGAACTGCCATGAACTGCTGACCAAGCGCGAATGGAGCCCGAAAGACAATTCTGAATTGCAATTTTGGTTACGCCATAACAGGGAGAGGCATTCCGGTGCGTCACACCGCTTTTTGATCAGTTCCGAATGCCTCAGCGGTGACCCCATGACCGGCTACGACAACGCTCCGATGCTGGCCTCGCGCCTGAGAGAGCTGACTCGCGATTTCGATGTCAAAATCATCGTCTTTCTACGCCGGCAGGATGATTTCATCGAGTCTCTCTACACCCAGAAGATCCATGAGGGGAACTCCATGACCTTCGGGGATTTCCTGGACGGGATCGATCCTGAGACAATGAACTGGCACAAGCTTCTGGAGAGCTACGCCCTTCAGTTCGGCCGTGAAAACATCATCACCCGGGTTTACCACAAAGATTGTTATCCCAAACCTCAGGACATCATCGTCGACTTTTGCAAGATGATCGGATTGAGGCCGGAGGTTTTGAAGCACCGCCTGCAGACCGTGCGCAATCAGGGCTTCTCGATGGAGGCGGTGGAGATGGCCAGGATGTGCAATCCCTCCCTCGATCCCGTTCGTCGCAAGCAGCTGCGCCAGATGCTCCAGGTGGCCAGCGCCAAACCGGTTTTCCAAAGCTACTCTTACCTCGACCTCGAAGCCAGACGGAAGATCTTGTCTGTTCACGAGGACTCCAACGACCGCGTTCGACGAGATTATATGCCAGCGGGCGATGATAGCGGACTGTTTCCCCGCCCCGATGAACCAGAGTCCCCTGCCCTCATCTCCAGCGAAACGGCACTGACGGTCAATCTGGTGAAAGCACTGCTGGAGTTCAAGGAGGCCGAGAACAGATCAGGCCTGCTCCGGCTGGCCATGAAGCTCGAGCGTCGCTGGCATCATCTTCGCCAGAGATGGTCCCGCCGCGGAGGCAGGACGAGCACAGCCATCCCAGTCGTCATGCAAGCCCGGCCACCCCTCAGGCCCAAGGTGCTGGAAAAACAGGCATAATCGCGCAGATCAAAAGCCGCAGCGGAGAGCGGCTTCAACCTGAGGAAGAGAAAGCGGCACTTGAGGCATGACGCTCGCATGAGACGTAGTTTTGTCGTCCCAAAGAGAGAGCGATGTCAAAGCGCGATCAGCACCCAGGGCTTAAGTTACTTTGAAAAGAATCAGCAGTTGCCACCACCGGGCTTTTTCGGGAATGAGTCCTTCCTCGCCGCCGACCTTCCTTCCCGTGCCCGAACCACAAACACTTGTCTTCATTCAGAAAACCGCCGGCCGTGGCGGTGCCAAAAACCGTCTCTTGGACACGCTGACCACCCTCAAAAAGGGCACGGATGCGCGCTTGCATGTGGTGACCTCGGAGGAGGGTGAATTCACGGAGAAATGTGCGGCCCTTGGAGTTCCGGTGACTGTGCATCCCCTGCCCGAGTGGCGGAAATTTCTGGAGAGGCTGCGCTTTCCGGGGGCCATGCGTGCCCTGGCCCGCAAACTGCCTTTCGCCCATGCCGACTGGGTCGTGAGCAATGAGATGTGGTGGGCTC
Organism: Prosthecobacter gellanilyticus; assembly: GCF_007992435.1. Classification (GTDB taxonomy): domain Bacteria; phylum Verrucomicrobiota; class Verrucomicrobiia; order Verrucomicrobiales; family Verrucomicrobiaceae; genus Prosthecobacter; species Prosthecobacter gellanilyticus. The sequence goes on from NZ_BKAG01000010.1 coordinate 50,740, forward strand.
CGCACGCCTCGGCACTGGCCCGACATCTCGGTGGCAGATCCGCCGCCATCCTGCGAGACGGCATCGCCAATGCGGAGAAAGGTCGGAAGTATAAGCTGCAAGCCAACGACCTCATCCTGCCATCCTCGTTAAAGATCGCGCGAGGGCTGGAGGAAGACTTGGAGTTAGGCCGGCGCACCCACGTCTTTCTGGACGCCGTCCTGCTTCCGCCGTCAAAGCCAGAGTCAGCCGCGCAATTGCAAGGTAAACTGGCTGCGGCAAGTCCGGCGGTGAAACGCTGGCTCCTCGTCATCGGCCGTGTGCAGGAGCGCAAACGCCAGGCGGATGCCGTGCGGGTGCTGAAAGGACTTCTGGAGCGTGGTCATTCGGACTTCGGGCTCATCGTGGCCGGCGACTGTGATGCGGATTACCTGCCCGTGATGCAGGCGGCCATGCGCGAATGTCAGGTCGAGGACCGGGTGGTCATGCTGGGGAACTTCTCGGACATTCAGACTCTCTTCGCCACCGCAGACATCAGCCTGCTGACCAGCCTGCGTGAGGCACTGCCTGGCTCGGTCATGGAGTCCTGTCTCGCGGGCCGCCCCTGCTTCATGTATCCCTGCGAGGGCGCTGAGGACATCTTTGGCCCGCACCAGCCGCTGTTTGTCAGTGAGCGCTTCGAGTCGGAACTCCTGGTGGAGAAAATCGACTCCCTATTGCGTCGCCCTGAAATGCTCAGGACAGAAACTCTCTCCCTGAAAGAGCGCGCCTGGGCCCTCTTCTCCCTGGAGGCACATCTGCGTGCCTGCGTGCAGCGGCTGGAGCTTGACTTGCCCTCTCAATCGCAGAAGTCACCCGCTTCATGAAGATCAATTTCAGTCTCCAACGGCTCGCCAAGTCCCTGATGTGGCGTTGCTTCGCATGGTCGGACATGCGGTTCCGCCTGCGTTCGGGGCTGGAGGTGCCGGTGGCAGACCGGCATGAGATGGCCACCTTCAGGGAGATCTTCATCCAGCAGGAATACGATGACTTTCTGGATCGCCTGCCCCCTGCCCGCACGGTTTTGGACCTGGGCTGCAACAGCGGCTACTTCGCCGTGCAGATGCTGAACCGGGCACGTGTCGTGACTCCTGGCCAGCCGCTGCCGAAGCTTGTGCTGGTGGATGCCAACAATGGCGCCGTGGAGCGTGCCCGAACCGTGGTCAGCGGCTGTGGCACCCAGGCAGAAGTGGCCCTGGTGCATGGCTTGATCGGTGCCCGTGGCCAAAAGTCGGCTTCTTTTTATCTCGCCACCGCCTCGGCGGAATCCTCGGCGGTGAACCAGACCAAGCATGCTCGTCAGGTCGAGGTCCCTTGTGTGGACCTCGCCGCCCTGGTACAGCAGCATTTCCCTGGCGGTCTGGATCTGATCAAGTGTGACATCGAGGGTGGTGAGGAGTCCCTGGTGCGTGAATGGGGAGACGTGCTGGCCCAGGCCAGGGCGTTGCTCATCGAATGGCATGGTTTCCAGGGCAGCTGGGCTGATTTTCAGGCCGTGCTTGAGCGGGCGGGCTTTCAGCTCGTGATGGAGCGTCCCGCAGGCAAGTATAAGAATGCCTTGTTTGAGCGCCGCCCGCAGTAATTCGCTCTTGCAATGGAGGGGGGGGTGGCTCAGTAATCGAATCAACCCCGAGGCACGTAGCCCGGTCAATTTCACCCCGCAAAAGAACACGTGTTTAACGCCCAAAGCATCCTCGTCACCGGTGGTACTGGCTCCTTCGGCCACAAATGTATCACCCGCCTTCTCAGCCAGCCAGAGATCAAACGCGTGGTCGTTTATTCCCGCGACGAGTTGAAGCAGTACGAGATGTCCCAGCGCTTCACGGACAAGCGCCTGCGCTTTTTCATCGGTGATGTGCGGGATCGCGAGCGCCTCCTGCACGCGATGTCGGGAATCGACACCGTCATCCATGCGGCTGCGCTGAAGCAGGTGCCGACGGCGGAGTACAACCCCTTTGAGTGCATCAAAACGAACGTGCTGGGAGCGGAAAACGTGATCCAGGCCTGTCTGGACGCCAAGGTGCGGAATGTCGTGGCTCTCTCCACAGACAAGGCCGCCGCCCCCATCAACCTTTACGGCGCCACCAAGCTCTGCTCTGACAAGCTGTTCGTCGCCGCGAACAACGTGCGCGGGTGGCAGGACATCCGCTTCAGCGTCGTGCGTTATGGCAACGTCATGGGTTCCCGCGGATCCGTGATCCCCTTCTTCCTGGAGCGTCGCAAGACCGGTGTGCTGCCGATCACCGACATGCAGATGACCCGCTTCAACATCACGCTTGAGGAGGGTGTGGACCTCGTCGTCCATGCGCTGAATCATGCGCTGGGTGGTGAGATCTTCGTTCCCCGCATTCCGTCCTACCGCATCGGAGACGTGGCCACAGCCATCGGCCCCAAGTGCGAGCAGCCGATTGTCGGCATCCGCCCAGGTGAAAAAATCCATGAGGAGATGATCACGGAGACGGACGCGCTCCAGACCCTCCAGACAGACAAGCACTACATCATCGTGCCGATGCTCTACGGTCACGCAGCAGCTGACTTGATGAAGCGCTACGCCGAGGCCCATGGCGGCACGCCCGTCCCGGAAGGCTTCTCCTACAATTCCGGCAAAAACTCTGAATGGCTCTCGGTGGAGCAGATCCGCACGCTGATCCACCAGCATTGTGACGCGAGCTTCACCGTGGATGCATGAGCGCCGCAGCATTCCTCCCCTATGGGCGCCAGAACATCAATGAGGCTGACATTGCCGCCGTCGTTGAAGTCCTGAAGTCAGACTATCTCACCCAGGGGCCCGCCATCCCGCGTTTCGAAAAGTCAGTGGCAGACTGGTGCGGGGCGAAGCACGGCATCGCCTTCGCCAATGGCACGGCCACCATGCACTGCGCAGCGCAGGCCATGGGCCTGGGTCCGAGTGACTACTTGTGGACGTCGCCGATCACCTTCGTCGCCTCCGCGAATGCCGGACGCTACTGCGGAGCCAAGGTCGACTTTGTGGATGTGGATCCAGGAACCGTGCTGATGTGCCCTGAGCGTCTTGAAGCAAAGTTGGTTCAGGCAGAAAAGGCTGGCACCTTGCCCAAGATCGTGGTGCCCGTGCACTTCACCGGGCAGTCTTGTGACATGCCCCGCATCCATGCCCTGGGCCAGAAATATGGCTTCAAGATCATGGAGGATGCCGCTCACTGCATGGGGGGTGAGTTTGAAGGAGAGCGCATTGGCAGCTGCCGCTGGTCGGACGCAGCCTCACATAGTTTTCACCCTGTGAAGATTGTCACCAGCGGCGAAGGCGGCATGATCACGGCCAATGATGATGAACTGGCCTGGCGCATCAGCATGCTGCGCACCCATGGCATCACGCGTGATGAAAAGCGCATGGTCAACGAATCCCACGGCGCCTGGTATTACGAGCAGCTGGAGCTGGGCTTCAACTACCGCATGACCGACCTCCAGGCCGCGCTGGGAGCCAGTCAGATGACCCGGCTGGAATCATTCGCGAAGCGCCGTCGTGAGATCGCTGATCTGTATGATCGCGAACTCGCAGGCCTGCCGCTCCGTCCCCTGGCCCGAGATCCTCGAGGCATCAGCGGCTGGCATTTGTACATGATTCGGCTGAACCTGGGTGAGATCCGCAAAACACGCCGCGAAGTCTTCGACAGCATGCGCGCGCAGGGCATCGGCGTGAATGTGCATTACATCCCCGTGCACCTGCAGCCAGACTATCAAAAGCTCGGCTTTCAGAAAGGCATGTTCCTGGAGGCCGAACGCTACTACGAAGAGGCCATCACCCTCCCGATGTTCCCGCTGATGACGGATGAGGATGTCGTCCGCGTCAAGGATGCCCTGATCACAGCCACCGGGATTTAAAAAGCCTGCCATGAGCGCACCTTTTCCAGCTCTAGGCATCCGCGCTGACGCCGGAGCGCGCATGGGAATCGGTCATGTCATGCGCTGTCTGGCGCTCGCCCAGGCTTGGCAAAAACGCGGGGGTGAGGTGGTGATCTACACCCACGCGGAAGCGCCAGCCCTCATGGAACGTCTTCAGCAGGAAGGTCTGACCACCATCAAACTCCGGCATGAGGCAGGCAGTTTGGATGAGGCACGGGAAGTAGCCTCACTGGCCGCTGATGCTGGCCTGCCCTGGCTGGTGGCAGATGGCTACCATTTTTCACCTGACTACCTCGCTGCGCTCAAAGGATCCGGCGTCAAACTCCTGGTGCTTGATGATCTCGCCACCATTGACCTCACGGCTGCGGATATCGTCCTGAATCAGAACGCCTACGCCTCTGAGGCCATGTATCCAGGGGTGAAACGTCTGCTCCCAGGTGCCAGGCATGCGCTGCTGCGGAGAGAGTTTGTCGCTTCGGATAGACCGCGCTCCGCCGAGCCTCGAGAGGCCTCGGAAATCATCATCACACTTGGCGGTGGTGATCCCGACAACGTGACCCTGAAGGTCCTGAAATTGCTCTCGGGCTTCACTCTTCGCCCGCTGAAGCTCAAGGTGATCGTCGGCGCGGCCAACCCCCATCTCGACAGCCTTCGAAGCGCATCCTCAGGCCCCCACCAAGTCGAACTATTGGTTAACCCGTCCAATCTCCCTGACTTGATGAAGCACGCGCACGTGGCCATCTCCGCCTCGGGCAGCAGTTGCTGGGAGCTTGCCTGCCTCGGGCTGCCGATGATCCTGATCATCACAGCGGACAACCAGCGTGGCGTCGCGGCCAAGCTCGACGAACTGGGAATCGCCGAGGTTTCAGGGTGGCACGAGGACTTCCCGGCTGCGGACACCCTGGCACGAATCACCGCTTTTCTGGACGACCAGCCGCGCCGTGAACAGATTTCAATGTTAGGCCGGAAACTGGTGGATGGTCATGGAGCCGCCAGAGTTGTCGAGGCCATGCTTCATCATCCCCTGAGGGCACGGCATGCTACGATCGACGATGCCAGACTGCTTTGGGAATGGGTGAATGACCCGGAAGTGCGGGCCTCGGCTTTCAACACGGCTCCGATCCCTTGGGACGGGCATCTGGCCTGGTTCACCCGGCGTCTGGAGGATGCGGACTGCTTGATCGCAATCATCGTCGACGAGTCCGGCACGCCTGTCGGTCAGGTTCGCTTTGAAGGTGAGGGTGATCTTGTCATCGTGGATGTGAGTGTGGCCCCCTCGGCCCGTGGTCGCGGGCATGCGGCAGCGGTTCTTCGTCTCGGACTCGGGCTTTTGTTTGAGGCCCCGCGCTGGCAGCACGTGGAAGCCTGGATCAAGACCTCCAATACCGCTTCTCAAAAATCCTTTGCGCGTGCCGGATTCCGGCGTGGCGAAGAAAAGGACATGCACGGCCTGCCGGCCATCGGCTATCATTTGTCTCGCCATGAGTTCTTCTGACCCCAATCGCTACATCGTCGCCGGAAGCCGCCCCTGGAATCGAGCGGTCTTCGAGGAGCAGCTCCAGACGTTGCCGGGCCAGTGGAGCTTCGCCAGCACCGTGGAGGAACTCTCGGACCAGCTTCAGCAGTCCCCTGCACCGCGCTACATCTTCTTCCTGCACTGGTCCATGCGCGTGCCTGATGAGTGGTTGGACACTCATGAGTGCGTCTGTTTTCACATGACCGATGTGCCCTACGGCCGGGGTGGCTCCCCGCTGCAAAACCTGATCGCGCGCGGACACCGTGAGACCAAGCTCACCGCCCTGCGGATGGCGCATGAGATGGATGCTGGCCCGGTCTATGCCAAAAAGCCACTGAGCCTGGAAGGCAGCGCCGAGGAGATCTTCCTCCGCGCCGGACGACTTTCGGCGGACATCATTGCTGAAATGGTCCGCACCCAGCCTGAGCCGGTGCCGCAGAGCGGCGAGCCAACCCCCTTCAAGCGCCGGCGTCCGGAGCAAAGCGCCATCCCGGCAGATCTGCCTGATTTGGGCGCCCTGCATGACTTCATCCGCATGCTGGATGCCGAGGGCTACCCCCACGCCTTCATCGAGCATGGCGGCTTCCGCCTTGAGTTTACCCGAGCCTCTCTCTATGATGGCCGCCTCGTGGCTGACGTGAAGGTCACGCGCCCGACTCCCACTGCACCCGCCACATGAAAAAAGTCCTCGTCATTGCCGCCCATCCTGATGATGAAGTGCTGGGCTGTGGCGGGACGATGGCGCGCCTCTCAGCCGCTGGAACTGAGGTTCATATCATCATTCTGGCGAATGGCCTGACCTCCCGGCCTGATTTCGACGAAAGCCAGGCTGCGGGGGCCCTGAAGGTCCACCATGAACGTGCCGAGCGCGCAGGCCAGCTCGTGGGTGCCACCAGCGTCAAAGTGCTGGGTTTTCCTGACCAGAAAATGGACACCGTGCCGCTGCTGGACATCACCCAGGCCATCGAACGGGAGATTGAGCGGACACAGCCTGACACCGTCTTCACCCAGCATGGAGGTGACCTGAACATGGATCACGTCATCACCTACCGGGCCACCCTCACCGCCACCCGGCCCATGGCAGGCCGCTGTGTCCGCCGCCTCTATGCCTATGAAGTGGCCTCCTCAAGCGAATGGTCCTTCCAGCGCTTCGAGCCACGTTTTCACCCCAGTGTGTTCTTTGACATCGGCGACACGCTGGAGACGAAGATCGCCGCCATGCAGGTGTATGAGAGCGAGACTCGCGCCTTTCCCCACCCCCGCTCCCCTGAGGCTCTGCGTGCCATCGCACGCCGCTGGGGCAGTGTCGTCGGTGTCCAGGCTGCGGAGGCTTTTGAACTTGTGAGAGAAATTCAATGATGGACTTCAAAATCGGCAACCGTCCGCTTGGCCCCGGACATCCCACTTACATCATCGCCGAACTCTCGGCGAACCACGGCCAGGACTTTGATCTCACCGTGCGCATCATCGAGGCCATGAAAGAGGCCGGTGCAGATGCGGTGAAGGTGCAGACCTACACGGCAGACACCATGACCATCGCCAGTGACAAACCGCCCTTCCTGATCGGTGGTGGCACACTCTGGGATGGCCGCACGCTGCATGACCTCTACCAGGAGGCTTACATGCCCTGGGAGTGGCAGCCGAAGCTCAAGAAGATCGCCAACGATCTGGGCATGGATTTCTTCTCCACGCCCTTTGATGCCAGCGCCGTGGACTTCCTCGAAGCCATGGATGTCGAGGTTCACAAGATCGCCTCCTTCGAACTCGTGGATCTTCCCTTGCTGCGGAAGATCGCAGCGACCAAGAAGCCCATCATCATGTCCACCGGCATGTCCACGCTGGAGGAGATCAGCGAGGCCATCGAAACTCTTCGTTCGGCAGGCAGCGGCCCCATCGTGCTGCTGAAATGCACCAGCGCTTATCCTGCATCGCCCGATGAGATGGATCTGCGCACCATCCAGGACATGAGTGACCGCTTCCAGACCTTCGTTGGCCTGAGCGATCACACGCTCGGCAGCACCGTCGCGGTTGCCGCCGTCGCCTTGGGTGCCTGCGTGGTGGAAAAACACTTCACGCTTTCCCGCGCCACTCCCGGCCCGGATTCAAGCTTCAGCATGGAGCCTCAGGAGTTTCGCGAGATGGTGGATGCCATCCGCATCACCGAGCAGGCGCTCGGCCGGGTGAACTATGAGGTCTCTCCCAAGGAGATGAAGAGCCGCGTCTTCCGCCGCTCCCTCTTCGCGGTTGCCGACATCGCCGTGGGCGAAGCCTTCACCGCAGAAAACGTCCGCGTCATCCGTCCCGCCCATGGCCTGCATCCACGTCATCTCGAACAGGTGCTGGGCACCAAGGCGAAGGTGGCTATTGAGCATGGCACGCCGCTCTCCTGGGATCTCGTTGAAGGAGCACCATCCAACTGAATGAAGACCATCTGCATCATCCAGGCCCGCATGGGCTCACAACGACTCACGGGCAAGGTGCTCCGCCACCTGTGCGGACAGAGCATGATCGCCCATGTGCTGGAGCGCGTGGCCTCCGTGAAGCATGTTGACGAGGTCTGGCTGGCCACCTCCACGAATCCGGAAAATGACGCGCTGGAAGCCGAGGTGAAGCGTCTGGGCTACCATTGCTTCCGCGGCAGCGAGGATGATGTCCTGGCCCGTTATCACGGCACCATCCAGGCCGCCAAAGCAGACGTCATCGTGCGTGTCACCGGCGACTGCCCGCTCTATGATCCGATCGTTTGCGATGCCATGCTGGAACGCTTCCACGCCGCACTGCAGACAGATTCACCACCTGACTTCATGAGCAGTGTCTTTGAGCGCCGTTTCCCGCGCGGGCTGGACACCGAGATCTTCACGGCCAAGGCCCTGGAACGCAATTTCAACGAGGCTCATCTGCCCAATGAACGTGAGCATGTCACGCCTCACTTCTACCATCATCCCGAGAAGTTCCGCGCCATGTCCTGGGTGAACGATGTCGACCTGTCCCACTTCCGCTGGACGGTTGACACTCCCGAGGACTGGGAGTTTGTGGAAATCGTGTACAACATCCTGTGGAAACCCGGCCACCTGATCACCACGCAGGAGGTCCTCACCCTTCTGAAGCAGCGTCCAGAACTGGCCGCGCTCAATGCGAACGTGGAGCAAAAATACAGCGCCGAACAGAAGCTCAAATGAGTGAAAGAAAAGTTTGTTAGTCATGCCTGAATCGATCGATCCTATCTTCCAGAAGCTGGGCGGAGCCCGCTTTGCCTCCGCCCTGGCCGCATCCGGCCTTTCTGAAGACATCAAGCTGCGCCTCTCCCTGCCGAAAGCGGTGCGCCGTTTCAACCTTCCCGTGCGGATGGATGATGGCAGCCTGCGCATCTTCACTGGCTGGCGGCTGCGCTACTCCGACTGCTTTGGTCCGACGAAAGGCGGTGTGCGCTTCCATCCGGCGACCAATGAGGAAGACCTGACCGGACTAGCCTTCCGCCTGCTGCTAAAATGCGCCGTCAACGGCCTGCCTCATGGCGGCGCCGCTGGCGGTGTCTGCGTCGATCCCAAAAAACTCTCGTCACGCGAGGTTGAGCAGCTCGCCCGTGGCTATCTGAATGCCCTCGGTGAGGAAGTTGGCCCAGATGTGGACATCCTCTCTCCCGACCTCGGCACGGATGCCAAGACCATGGGCTGGATGGCGGACCAGTTTAACATGACCCGGCGTGCCTGCATCCCGGGAGCCATCAATGGCAAGCCACCCGCGCTTGGCGGCATTCCCGGTCGTCCCGGCGCCACCGCACGCGGAGCCTGGAATGTGCTGCGCCTGGTTCTGGAGGAGCGTCGACTGGCGGCTGAAGGCCTGACCTTCGCCGTGCAGGGCTATGGCAGCGCTGGCGGACACCTCGCTCGCGTTTTGCAGGCGAACGGACTGCGTCTGGTGGCAGCGAGCGACTCGACAAGCGGTCTTCACGCGGAAGCTGGCCTGGATGCCGAAGCCATCTGGGAAGCACGCGAAGCCGGACGCGGTATCTCCAGCCTCAGTCTTCCCGGAGCCCAGGCCTTGGCCGCCTCGGAAGTTCTGGCCGTGAAGGCAGACATCATCATCCCTGCGGCCACGGCCAATCAGATCACGGCAGAGATCGCCGCGCGCCTGCAATGCCGGATGATCCTGGAAATCGCCAATGCTCCGATCAGCCCTGATGCGGAGGAAATTGTGACCTCCAAGGGCATCGAAATCATCCCGGATGTGGTGGCAAACGCCGGGGGAATCACCATGAGCCACTTCGAATGGGCTCAAAACCGGGGCGGAGCCCTCTGGTCGGCTGAGGAAGCCCGCAGCCGTCTGGACACGCGAATGATTGCCACTGCCACCAGAATGCTCCAAGTTGCCCGCTCTCGGAATGTCTCCCCGGCCGCCGCCGCCCAGTTTTTGGCCCTGGAACAGCTTTCCGCCGCCCTCTCCCGCTAATTTCTCACATGTCGAAGTCCTTTTATCTGCATACCACTGTTCCTGGCCTGGATGATTCCGTCGCCGCCGAGCAGGGTTTTGTCATTTTTGGCAAGCACCCTGACCCTGAGGCCCTCCAACCCATGGACCTGGCGATTTTCACGGTGCATCTGGCCCGCAAGCTGGGTGTGATCACCCGTGTGCCGCCCCAGGCCGGTCTGCTGCCCTATGATGCTTCGCATGACAATCTGATCTTCGATGCGCCCCTGGCTGGACTCGCCGTGGGCCGCCGCATGCGCTTTCTGCGCGGCTGGAAGGACTACGGTAGTTGCGTGAAGTGCTTCAACGGTCTCGGCCTGCTCGGTGAGCACATTCTCAAGGAACTCCGCCGTCTCCAGAAGGCTGACAAAGCTTCCCTCAAGGCCGATGCGTTGGCCTTCCTGCGCTCCCGCAAAACCAAGCTTAATGATGGCCGCACCGCCATCTTCACCGAAGCTGAGATCGAAGCTGTCAGCGATGCCGAGATCGCCACGCTCGATCTCGAAGCCCTCGCCATCTGGAAAGTCTACGGCGCACGCCCCATCGTCTGCTCCACCTCTTCCAACATGGGCATTTCCCTCCATGAGGCACTGCGCTTCATGCAGAAGAAGCCAGTGACTCTGGCCGGCAAACACTTCACCGTGCTCAACGATGACGAAGGCTGGCTGATCATCTGGTGCCCGGACGAGCAGGCTGACTTCATGAACGCGGAGAAGACGGAGCACCTGCGCTCCCTGGAGACCGAGCAGCCTCCACTCACGGTTCTGCACACCTACATCAACCGCAAGCAGCGTGACCCAGGCGCGCTGAAGGATGCGCTCGATTCCGGCGGTTATTTCTTCCCCACCAACCCGCAGAGCTCGGACGAGCTGCAAAATTTGCTAGCCAATTCGTTAGGCGATGTGGCTCGTGAGCGCCGCTGCACCACCGAGCAGCTCCTCGCCGACGAAAAAGTTCGTTATACCCTGCGCTCCCTCGGATGCAGCATCGAAGGCAACCGCATCGTCGTCCGCGGTGGCGTGGAGGGCGGCCTCTTCGGCCTCATGGCAGGTTATCTTGTGATGCTGGATGAAACCATCCCGAGGAATGACACCGCCGCCATCAGCACCTGGAACCAGGCCTCCATCGGCGCTGCTCTCGCCGCTGCCGTGCTCGCCGACCTTGAACTGCGCGAGCCTCAGAAGCTCAGCCCTTCCATCCGCGCTGACCTGAAGGCAACCTTCCCAGCCATCGACACATTCCTCAACCGTCAGCAGCTTGGTAAAGATCTGCCGACCCGCATTCACGGCGTCTTTGACCTCGCGAACCTCCAGTCACTCGCACAGTTGCTTGGCGTCGTCGTCGAAAGACATCTCTCCGGACGTGGCACCGCTTACGTCGGCCTGGGTTCCAGCTCCTATGCCAACGGCAATCGTTGTTATTCCATTCTCAAGGAGAGCTTGCTCTGCAATGGCCCTTTCATGGGCAAGGAGACTTTCCACCCGGCCACGCACACGCTGAACCCCATCGCGCAGGCTTTGATCTATGCGGATGACATGCACCGCGCGGCCAGCCAGCCAGCGTTTGCCAGCATGAGTGCCGAGGAACGCGTCCGCTACATCATGCAGCATTCGCGGAAGCCGGAGCCTGCCGGTGCCGCCGCCATGGCGGGTTACCTGCTGTCGCGCATGGATGAGCGCACGCTCTCCGTCATTGAGCTCGCCGCCGTGCTGCGCCTTGCCGGATTCGATTCAGCCACCTTCCTCGAGTTCGCCGGATTCAACAAGGACGTGCAGGGCACCAACTGGTTCCTGCAGGAGGCGAGCGAAGAAGGCCCTTACATGGAAACGCTGGCCAAGCAGTTCCTCCAACTCATCGACCGCGATCTCAAGGAACTCCTCGAACTCGCCCGTCATGAGCGCACGCACAGCCGTCTTAACTACCGCCTGCGCCCGCTGGATCCAGCCGCCTTTGAAGCGCTCAATCCAGCCGTGAACATCTACCTCACGGGTGACAACACGCGTCAGCCGAAGGCGAAACTCGTGCAGAAGATTTTGGAGCGCTACATGGTCACTCGCGACCAGTTCGTGACGCTTCTCAGCGAAGATCAGGCCGTGCAAAACCGCGCGCAGGAAGTGGACTTCATCACCCTGGTGAATCTCACCTTCAGCAAGACGGCCTCGGCACTGAAGTGGCTGCAAAACAAGATCGAAGCGGCTGGCCAGAGCATCCTCGCCTCACGCATCTCCTCCATGGCGGAGAAAAACTAATCAACCCGTCTTCATGTCGCAGACCACGCTCGTTAACCGCATCCGCAGCGTCTTCGAAGAGAATCGAGACCGGGTGTTCTTGATCGAATCGATGACAGGTCGCTCGTGGACCTTCGCCAAGATTCATGAGTGGGGCCTGCGTGGTGCAGCCCTGCTGAAGAGCCACGGCATCAGCAAGGGCGACCGCGTCGCGCTGGTGCTCGCGAACTCAGCCGAGTTTGCTGCCCTGTATTTTAGCTGCCTCTTCATCGGTGCTGTGGCGGTGCCGGTGAACCAGGCGCTGCACACGGATGACGTCAGTTACATCCTTCAGCACAGCGGAGCCAAGCTGCTGCTCTTCTCCCGCTGCACGCGATCCCTCATTTTGCAGGCGACTGAGAAGCTGAACACCTTGAAGCAACTACGTGTCGCTCTCGGTCAGGAGACCAGCTTTCATCCTGAGGATGTCGATGAAGCCTGGACCTTCGACCAAGCCACGACAAATCCTTCGATCGTTCCCTTCGCAGGTGCCAGCGATGACGATACGCTGCTCATCCTCTTCACCTCCGGCACCACCGGACGTCCGAAGGGCGTGGTGCATCTCGTGCGTTCAGAGTTCGGCAATGCCGTGGCCTTCAATGAGGCCATGCAGTTCGGTCCCGAACATCGCTTCCTGCACATCTGGCCCATGGCCTACAGCAGCGGCTACTTGAACACGCTCATGTCTCCCTTCATGGCAGGTTCCAGCGTCGTGCTTGCCCCGGCTTTTACCGCGCAGACGATCCTGAACTTCTGGAAGCCCGTGAAGGACCATTCGGCGAACACGCTCTGGCTTTCCCCCACCATGATGGCTTCCCTTCTGCGCATGGACCGCGATCAAGACGGACATAAATACTGCCGCGAAAACGTGCGCACGGTCTGTGTCGGCACCGCGCCGCTGGCCTTGAAGCTGAAGAAGGATTTCGAAGCCCGCTACGGCGTCGAATGCATGGAGAGCTATGGCTTGTCCGAGTTACTGATCCTCTGCGCCAACACACCGTCTCATCCACGAAAGGAAAACTCAGTGGGCAGGCTGCTCAGCGGCGTTGAGCTTGTGGCCGCTGATGAGCAAGGCATCCATCAAACAGCGGCAAACACCGAAGGCGAGCTGCTGGCGCGCACTGAATGCCGCATGCATGGCTATCTGAACGCTGAGACGCTCCAGGTGGAGGAACTCAGTGGCGAAACATGGTTCCCGACCGGTGACATCGGAGTCATTGATGCTGAAGGCAATGTCTTCATCACCGGACGCAAGAAGGACCTCATCATTCGCGGCGGCCAGAACCTGAGTCCTCGCGGCATCCGTGAGGTGCTGCTGCATCATCCGTCCGTTGAGGATGCCGTGGTCGTGGGCATTCCTCATGACTTCTACGGCGAGGAAGTGGCCGCCGCTCTCCGCCTTAAACCCGGGCTGCTGCTCGCTGACGAGCAGTCAGACATCCTCACCCACTGCCGCAAGCTCCTGGCCCAGGCTGCCGTGCCGACGAAGCTGAAGCAGGTGACTGAATTTCCGCTCGGCAGCACTGGTAAAATCCTCAATCGAGAGGTTCAGGCACTGCTCGCGGCCAAGGCATGATTCTCGGCGTCAGTCACATCGTTCTCGGCAGCACGGATTCAGGCCGTGACCGCGCCTTGTTTGAGTCCATGGGCTGGGGCTTGCGCTTCGAGCAGCATGACGTTCCCACCTTTCCAGGAAAGCAGCCCTTTCTTTGCACCTCGTCGCCGGACCTTTCCCTGGTCTTCCTGAATGCACCTGCTGGCACACCACTGGAACTCATCCACTACACTCAGCCCGCTCCAGCAGACCTCTCGGCACCTCTGCAGATCATCCTGCCCACGGGAGACTGGCTCTCACACGCGGTCGAGGTTCGCCCAGCCCCCTTGCCGGGTGTGCAGGAAATCGTTGTCCCCGGCCTCACCAGCCCGCTGTGGATCTCGGATGAACCTTCCCAGCCAAGCCTCATCGTGCATCGCATTACAGATTTGGGGGCTGCCACCCGCTTCTGGGAGGCTGGATTTGGCTTCCGCCGCTCCAAGCAGCCGCCCCCTTTGCCGGAGGCAGTCCTGCTGGAGTTTCCCAGCCTCATGCCCCAGTGGCGGGCCAGATTGCTCCTGCTGCCCGTGCGGGAGACGTCCCCCGCCCTGCTCGACGGACCCGGCTTCCGGGTGCTTTCCATGGTCGTCACGCAGTTTGAAAAGGATCGTGACCGGATTTTTGCGAACGGCGGGGCTCTGGCTTCCACCGGCACGATGGAGGAAGAGATCGGCAGCAAACCGATGCTGCTGGACCTGATTCAGGGGCCGGACGGTGTGATGGTGGAAGTCTTCCAGATCCTCCAATAAGTCTGTCTCCCTCCCGCCAGGACACAGACTGCGCATGGCAGGTGGAACAACACGGACGCCCACTCTCCCCGAAGGAGGCTGTGCAGGTCTCTCCGTAGCTGAAAATGATGTATTTGGGATTGCGTCAGACAGTGCCCCGGCTATCCAGCCCATCTCATGCGTTCCGATCTCCTCACCCGCGTCACTCCCGTCTTTCGCAACAACTTCAATGCTCCTGATCTCGTCCTGAACGAGACGATGACGGCCAAGGATGTCGAGGGTTGGGATTCGTTCGCCCACATCAATCTCATCATGGCGCTGGAAGATACCTTCAACGTTCGTTTTGAGACCTCCGAACTGGGCCAGATCGGCTGCGTCGGTGACCTCCTCACCCTTCTTGAGTCAAAGGGCGTCTGATCCTGCCCTTCGCCTCCCGTCTCCCGCAGAAACGCCCACGTTCCAGACCTGTTCCCCAACCAACTGTTCACCACCGATTCATTGACGATGTCCGCCACCCTCGACCCCATCTCCTCAGGCCGTCAGGCCGTCACCGGCCTCATTGAAGAAGTGGCAAAGACAAACCCCGTCCATGCCAAGAAGCTGGAGCGCTTTTTGATGGCGCTCGGAGACGACTATTTCGAGTTTGCCGGACCCTTCATTCACCGGATCGAGACCTATCTCACAGCTCGTGGCCACACGCTGGAGTTCGCCGTGAAGTGCTACCTCAACATGATTGCTGACGTGACCATGGAGCACGTCCGCTTCCTGCGTTCAGGCCGCTACACCAGCACTTCCTTCGCCGAAGTGAACGAACGCGTGTACGGAAACCCCAAGGTCATGAGCTACTACATGCACGGGCTGCTGCTCAGCCAGGTGCTGTGGGCGCATCACTACAAGATGCTGCGCTTCTTCCACTCAGGCCTGGAAAAACGTGCCGCAGGCATCAAGCACTACATGGAAGTGGGTGGTGGTCACGGCATGTTCCTGGCGGATGCGCTTGGCATGGTCAAAGGAGGCGAGACGTTCACCATGGTGGACATCAGCCCGGCCTCGCTTGAGATGGCTCAGGAATTCGTCCCCCACGATCCCCGCACAGCCTTCAAGCTCGCCGATGTCTTTGCCTATGAGCATGGTGAGAAGATGGACTTCATCACGATGGGAGAGGTCATGGAGCATGTGGAGGACCCCGTGGCTCTGCTCGCACGGCTGAGAACCTTCCTGAAGGATGACGGTCGCGTTTTCATCACCACGCCCACGAACGCGCCGGCGATCGATCACATCTTCCTTTTCACCAGCGCGGAACACATCCGTCAGGTGATCCACGCTGCAGGCTATGACATCGAGGAGGAACTCGGCATCTGGTCCGAGGAGATGCCTCCTGAGCAGCTCGAGAAGAACAAGGTCACCCTGCTATACGGTGCCTTTCTCAAGCCACGTTTGTCATGATCCAAGGAGCACGTTTTCATCACACAGGCTGCCTCGTCGCTGATATCGAAAAGGCACGCTCCACTTATGGAGCCCTGTTTGGGATGGATGCGGTTTCGACCGTGACAGAAGTGGCGTCACAGTGCGTCCGCGTATGCTTTGTCACCACCGGAGACGGTGGTGCCATCGAGTTGATCCAGCCAAATCCAGGCAGCTCGCTGACCCAGATGCTGGAGAAAGGTGCCAGCTTCTACCATGTGGCCTATGAGGTTCCAGATCTGGCCGCGGCAGTCGCTGCCATGGAGACGGCAGGCTGCCGCATGATGCCGGCCTTTGCCTCGGAGGCCTTTCAGGGACGGCGCTGTCAATTCGCGTTCACCCGCGAAAGACATCTCATCGAGCTCATCGAGGCCGCACAGCCTCAATGACATCACCCCGCCCTGGTGTTTGACACTCTGCGGACCCTATGACCTTTGCCGAAGCCCATACACGACTGCAAACGCATCTCCGCGCGGGGCACCTACCCCAGGCGGCAGGTGCTTTGCGGGACGCCCTTCAGGAACCTTTCAAATTCACCGAGCTGCAGCAGTTGAACCGGACGAACGCGGCTTCTGAAGCTGCCTGGCGCGGCCATCTGTCAGCTCGCAGCCTGCGTATCGCCATCCTGGGCGGATTCACCACACAGCCAGTGCGGGAAGTGATCAGGGCCGTGGTGCTGGCAGAAGGGTGGTGGCCGGAAATCTACGAGGCCCCTTACAACACCTTTGAAACCGAGCCCTTGGACGAAAGCTCGGGGGTCCATGCCTTCGCGCCAGACATCGTCATCCTCGCCACCGGCAGCGTGAATCTGCATGAACTCCCGCCTCCTGGTGCCGACGAGGCCTTGGTAGCCCAGATGGCTGAGCAGGTGGTGGCTGGCTGCGCCCAGCGCTGGCAGGCCCTGTGCCGCCGGGATGGAGTGCGGATCATCCAGCATAATTTTGAAACGCCTGCTGACCTTCCTCTCGGACGTCTCGAAGGCCGCCTGCCCTGGTCTGCCACGCGTTTCACCCGCGAGGTCAATGACCGGCTTTGGACCCACGATGGAGGCGCGGTGCGCATCCTCGACATGCACCAACTCACGTCTGACTGCGGCCGGCGTCACTGGCATGAACCGCGCTGGTTCCACCACGCCAAGCACGGGTTTGACCCCGCCCTAGTTCATCACTATTCCCGGGCTCTGGGAGGCCTCCTGCGATCCATGCTGGGGCGCACGCGCAAATGTCTCGTCACCGATCTCGACAACACACTCTGGGGCGGCGTCATTGGTGATGACGGGGTCGATGGGATAGCCTTTGGCAGCATCTCGGCCGCCGGAGAAGCTTATGCGGCCTATGCTCATTATCTGAAGCGCCTCAGCACCCTCGGGGTGGCTCTTGCCGTGTGCAGCAAAAATGATCCCGCCGTGGCATCCGCCGTGTTTGAGACCCATTCCGAGATGCCACTGAAGAAGGACGAATTCGCCGCCTTTGTCTGCAATTGGGAACCCAAGTCCGACAATCTCCGAAGCATCGCCAAGCATCTGAATCTCGGCCTCGACAGCTTAGTGTTCGTCGATGACAACCCCGCAGAATGTGATGAAGTCCGCAGGGCTCTGCCTGAAGTCACAGTCATCGAAATGTCCGGGGATTCCGCCTACTTCCCGCGCAGGATTGAGGAGTTACAGCTCTTCACGCCGCTGGACATCACGCAGGAGGACTTCAGCCGCACGGCTAGTTACGCTGCGCTCAGGCAGATCAGCACGCTCACCCAGACTCCCGGCGCGGGACTGGAAGCGCATCTGGCCAGCCTGGAAATGGAAGGCTCGATCCACCAGGCGACCACGGGCGACTTGCCCCGGATCGAACAGCTCTTCAGAAAAACCAACCAGTTTAACCTCACCGGCGCCACCTACACACAAGATGCCCTGGCGGCGATGGCCGCCGCCCCTGACTGCCGCGTCTATGCCGTTCGGCTCAAAGACCGGTTCGCGGCGCATGGTATCGTTTCCGTTCTCGTGGCGCGGCTTGTGCAAGAAGAGTGGCAGGTGGATAACTGGGTCATGAGTTGCCGTGTTTTCAACCGCAGGCTGGAGGATGCCATCTTAAACCATGCGCTGGCAGATGCCCTCGCGTCTGGATGCTCCAAAGTCGCGGGTCTCTTCCGGCCCACGGCCAAGAATGACTATGCGAGAACCTTTCTGGCCAGGCTGGACCTGCTGCCCTCAGACAGTTCTGCTGAAGTCACTTATTCCGTTCCCGCCAGCAGGCCTGCCCTGCCCCATTCCATCCATCTCATATGATCGAGTATCACGATATCGAAGCCATCGCCGCCGAAGACTCGGAGGTCAATCCAGCCGCTGTCCGCGCCATCACCACAGAGGACGAGAAGGACGGCCCCGAGAAGCTGGTGGTCCTGGCGGAGTTCGGCGGTCCCCGGGTGACCTGCAGCGAGCGGCTGCGTGACCGTTTGACTGAGCAGGTGCGCCAGCGTTCCGGCTGGAAGGGTGACATCATCGTGGAGATCGTGCGCAGCGGCTGGCTTTCCGCAGGCAGTGAAGGCACGGCTGATTCTGCCGAGTGCGCAGCACGACTGGAGCGCCTGAACAAGATGCGCCAGGAAACCACGCAGATTTTCAACAGCACGTTCGAGAACAATATCACCGAAGCGGAGAAGGATGCCTTTGGCTACTTCGGCTCGTATGCCAAGATCCGCACGCCAGCCTCTGTCACCAACCCGCGGCTCATCCATCTCGGAAACTGGGTCAGCTTCGGACGCATGGGCAAGATCCTGATGCAGACGGATTTCTCAGTCCTGCCGCCACTGATTCGTCAGCACTATCCGGATGCAGTCTTCGATATTCCCGAAGAGCTTTGCGGCACGCGCAATCCGCGTTTCAAGATTGGTGATGGCTCCACCATCGGTGACAACTTCTTCATCAGCGTGAATCTTGAGCTCGTGCTCGGCCGTCATGTGGCCATCGCAGACCGCTGCTATATTTCCGACGCCAATCATCTGCATAAAAACCCGGACA
The DNA here is from genome assembly GCF_007992435.1 of Prosthecobacter gellanilyticus. Taxonomy (GTDB): domain Bacteria; phylum Verrucomicrobiota; class Verrucomicrobiia; order Verrucomicrobiales; family Verrucomicrobiaceae; genus Prosthecobacter; species Prosthecobacter gellanilyticus. The sequence goes on from NZ_BKAG01000010.1 coordinate 69,689, forward strand.
TCCCGCCCAGCCTCTGCCCCAACGAGCTGGGCAAGCCCATCCATATTGATGATCATTGTTGGTTCGGCGTGAACACGGTGCTCATCAATGGCGCGCGCATCGGCAGGCACTGCATCGTTTCAGCCAATTCCGTCGTCAGCGGTGACATGCCAGACTTCAGCCTGGCCGTGGGCAATCCGGCGCGCATCGTACCGTTCAACTCCTTCGGATTCGACCAAAAATCCAAGGCTGGCATCGTTCCCGACCAGCAGCCCGGGGCACCTCAACCTTGATCTTATGCGCATCATCGATCTCAGCTACCCTATCCACGAAGGCATGACGACCTTCCCTGTCCACTGGCATCCTGTCGTGGAGATCACGCAGCTCGGCCGCTTCGGCATTGAGAACCGCGAGACTCGGAAGATCACCATGGGCACCCATTGCGGCACCCACATTGATGCGCCCCGCCACTTCATTCCCAATGGCCCGACCATCGACAAAATCCCGCTTGAATGGCTGGTCGGCCCGGCACGCGTGCTGAACTTCACCCCGATCACTCTGCCCAAGCAGGAATTCGGTGTGGAAGACTTCAAGCAGCGTCTGGGCGATGACAAACCCGAGCGCCTGATCCTTCGTTTCGACTGGTCCGATCACTGGGGCACGATGAAGTACTACACGGACCAGCCCTACATCACCGAAGAGGCCGGTCATTGGCTGGTAGAGCGCGGTGTGCGCGTGCTGGCCATGGACACTCCTCAGGTGGACAGCCCGGACAACGGCCGCACCGGCCCCAAGGACTCGCCCCTGCATAAAATCATGCTCGGCGCAGGTGTCGTCTTTGTTGAATACTGCACGAACCTCCGCCAGTTGTCGCGTGACGAGGTCGAGCTTGTCGTGGCGCCGCTGAACATTCTCGGCTCCGATGGCTCCCCCGCCCGTGTCATCGCCATTGAACGCTGATTTTTCCCACTCATGAACGTTACTCAAACCGTCCTCGAATTCTTCGACTCCCGCGGCGGCCTTCCTGGCTCCACGGAGCAGGAAAAGCTCGCCTGTGCCTACCTTGATGCCAAGGTCATCGACAGCATGGGCATCATCGACATGATCTCGCATTTTGAGGACACTTTCGGCATCCGTTTTGAAGCGGATGACATGCAGTCTGAAGAGTTCCAGACCGTGGGAGGTTTGGTGCAGGTGATCGAAAAACTCCGCGCCGCCGCATGAGCCAGATCTGTCCGGACCTCATCTCCTTCCCTGAATCTCCGGCCACGCATCCGGACCGCTGGGTGCTCATGAACGTGCATACACGTCAGTGCATCGGCGCAGGCCCGGAGGTGCTGGCAGTGCTGGCCGATCCGGACAAGACCACCTCCGAGACTTATCGGGTCTGGAAGATCTGGAGGTTTTCAAACATTGACGGCCTCCTGGCTGACCCCTCTCGTTTCAAACGCGACGCCGCCACGTGGGGCGAACCCGAAAACTTGGACCACGGCACCCTGGTGAAGATGCTGAAGGACCAGTGCCTTCTGATTGATGACCTTGAGTCTTACCGCGCTCGTTTCGACTTTAAGAAATCATTGTTAGACCGCCAGCGCTTCGGCACCTATCACCAGCAGCTCGGGCAGCAGTTGATCGCCTTTGAGCGTCGTGACCCAACCGCCTGGTGGCTGCAGCAAAAGTTCACACCGGACCTCTCCGCCATCCGTCAGGACAACCTGTATGGAGCCGTGCAGGACCGCTTTCTGGATGAATGGCTGCCCAAGCGCATGAAGCCAGGACTGCGCGTGCTGGACCTCGGCTGCGGCGCCGGCACCATCGCGCAAAAAATGGCGCGCCTCGGAGCCAGTGTGCTCGGCGTGGATCCTAACGAAGAATACATCCGCCTCGCCACCGAACGCGCGGAGGGTGATGCCACCTTCCAGGTGCTGGACCTGAACCAGCCACGCGCCCTCGATGCCCTGCCAGCCGCCTCGTTTGACTGCATCTACATGAGTGATGCGCTGCTGTTCTACTTCGTCCCTTACGAACCCGGCAAGCCACTCGATCTCGCAGGCTTCATCGCTGACGTGAAGCGCCTGCTGAAACCAGGTGGCACCTTCCTGTCCCTGGAACCGCATCCTGTGTTTTACGTCCAGCCTTGGCTGGGTGATCCCGCACGGCCCTTCACGGTGACGACCGAGTATCTGCACACCCACTGGCGCATCAATCCGCCGCTCAGCGTGCTGGCGCGTCCGTTCCTGGATTCCGGGTTCGTTATCACCGGTGTGGAAGAACCAGCCTCCAGCCGTAGTGATCCGCACGTGCCTCAGCGTGATGCGGTGTTCGCCAGCGAGTTCCCCGTTTGGCTCCTGCTTGAGATGAAGCTCGCCGACGCCGCCTCATGACGAGCCCCGCTCCGTATCACTACACCCAGGCTGACCTGGTGCAGGGTCTTCGCGCCGCTGGCGTGGTGGAGGGAGACACCGTCTTTGTGCATGCCAGCCTCGGCAGGCTGGGCTACCCGGACCGCGGCCGCTCCATGCCAGATGCCTGTGCAGCAGCTCTGGATGCCCTGCGTGAAGCCGTGGGGGCAAGAGGCACGATCCTGGTGCCGACCTACACCTATTCCATCGGCAAAGGAGAAGTCTTCGACCCGGCCTTGACATGCTCAACGTTAGGCGACTTCACCGAGCACGTGCGCATGCAACTAGATGCACTGCGTTCCCATGACCCGATGCTGGCCGTCAGCGGCATCGGCCCGAAGGCAGCTGAACTGCTTTCAGACCTGCCCCGCACCTGCTATGGCCCGGGCAGTATCTATGACCGGCTCGTGGACAGCGGTGGAAAGATTGTCATGATCGGTCTTGGCCTTTTTTGGGCGACCTTTCGTCACTACATTGAGGAAAAGGCTGGTGTGCCATTCCGCTTTCGCAAGCTCTTCACGGGAGTCGTTCGTGTGGATGGCGTCGAGGCACGTCAGACATGGACTTACTCCTGCGCGCCACGTCAGGACAACTGCGCGCCCAATGGTGTCCCGCTGGAAAAACTGGCACGCGAACGTGGGCTATGTCTCTCCGCCAGGGTGGGTCGCGGCGAAGTCTGCGCCATCGACTGCGCAGAGTACACTCGTCTAGGCCTGGAGGCTTTTGCCGCTGATCCTTGGCTTTGCGCCAAGGGGCCTGCGTTGCATGAAGCAAAGCTGGTGGCACTGGAAGATGCGCGAACACAAGTTCCAGCAGCCTCCGTCACTCTGCCGCCCGGTGCGAGCATGGTTCAAATGCTTAAAGCCTTGTCTCCACTGCGCCGTGACATCGTCACCCAGGAGTATGACATCGCTCTAAATGCGCTGGCGGAGCAACTGCCGATGACGATCCACAAGTTTGTCAGTGGTGTCGAATGCTCCACCTGGCTGGTTCCTGAGCGCTGGACCTGCCGGGAGGCTTCGCTGCAGACTTTGGACGGGCAGGTGATTTTCTCAGACAAGGATCATCCTCTGCATGTCGTGTCCTATTCCCAGTCGTTTGAGGGTGTGGTCAGCCGTGAGGAACTGCTGAAACATCTTCATGTGCATCCGCACCTGGAGGATGCCGTGCCCTTCATGTTCAAGTACTACCAGCGTGACTGGGGGCTCTGCTGCAGCCAGCGTCAGAGGGCATCCCTGACTGAGCCTGAGTACAAAGTGGCCATCAAGACCGACACCAACTTCAGTCATCTGAAAGTCGGTGAGGTGGTAGTCCAGGGCATGTCAGAAGCCAGCTTTGTGCTCTGCGCCCACCTTTGTCATCCAGCACAGACGGCGGATGATCTCAGCGGTGTCGTTGTTGGCATGGAAGTGATGCGCCGCCTGCAGCAGCGAAAGAATCTTCGTTACACCTACCGTCTCCTCATCCTTCCCGAAACAATTGGTTCGGCAGCCTGGCTTTCACGCCATCGCCATCTCGTTCCTGAGATCCATGGCGGCCTCTTCCTGGAGATGCTGAGCCTGGCCCACCCCATGGCCCTTCAGATGCCTTTTGACGAGGCGTCTGCTGCAGCCCGCTGCTTGAAGGCCACCTTTGAGAAGCATGCCCCAGACGGCTGGACAGCACCATTCCGAGGCATCATCGGCAATGATGAAAGACAGTTCAACGGTCCCGGTGTGCGCGTCCCCATGCTGTCCCTTTCCAGGGTGCTTCCGCGCAATCATCCTGACTGGCCTTACCGCGAGTATCACTCCAGCCACGACAATTTCGCGCATGCCTCGCTTCCCCATCTAGAAGCCAGCGTGGACATGGTCATGAAGATGATCGAAGCCTGGGAGGCCAACGGCATCCCCCTGCCCCGGTTCAAGGGAGAAGTCTTCTGCACAAGGTACGGCATCCACATCGATCCGACCACCCAGCCGGATCTTCACCGCCACTTCTTCAGCATCATGGACCAGATTGACGGAAGGCAGGATGTGCCCGCGATCGCTGAACGCTGCCAGGCTTCTGTCGAAGCCGTCGAAAAGAGCCTGGCTCTTCTGCGTCATCACGGTCTGGTCTGCTGAAAGAGCGCGTTGACTCTGCGCGCCTCCATCAAACCGCCTTCGGACTCATGCTGGCCGCCTCATGCAGGAGCGGTCCCTCGGTGTGGAAGAAGCCGCGCAGGAACTCCTGCTGGCTTGCGGTCCTGGCACTGATCCAGGACGCATCTTCCAAGTTCCGCCGCACCAGTTCAGCCAGGGCTTCCGGGGTCTCGGCTACCTGGGCAGCACCGAGTTCGATCTGCCGCGCAAACGCCTTCTGTTCTGCGGCCACCGGGCACACATGGATCACAGGTATGCCCAGGGCATATGCCTCAAAAGCCGCGTAAGACTCGATGTTCAGCAGGATGTCCGACTTGTCCATCACAGGGGCCAGGCTCACTTCAGGCTCATGCCAGATGACATTCGGCGGTGCCTTGAGCTCACGCAGACAGTTCTCCATCTGCCAGACATTGACGTGATGAAAGCCCGTCCAGTTCGTGGGCTCCTGAGGTCGTTCCCTGACAGGGTGGGGTTTCACATGGAAGTCATGACCGGGCAGCAGGCGGGCTGTCTCCACTAGCAAACGCAGCGACCAAAGATTCATGCGGGGACAGGCTGCGATGCGCTGGCCGCTGAAGTAGGTGCCAGCCAGCACAATCTGACCACGCTGCCCAGGGCGCAGCGCATGCTGCCGCCTCTCCCGGAGTGCCGGGGCCCGATGCGTGCGCACCATGGTGATCTGGGATTCCTTCATGCCTGAGTCGAGCGCCATCTCATGCTGCCGCTCATCATCGCAATAGGCCTGCTCCACGTTGAAGGCGATCAAAGGGTCCAGGTGGTCATCCAGAGTACAGGCAGCGGTCTCCAGCCCGCGCTCCTGGGCTGCAAGAAGCCACATCAGTTCCTTCTTGCCTCGCATGGCGCCCACAAGCAGCCGCTTGGGATTCAGCCCGGCCATCACACGCCGGGCCTCACTCAGACACACCGAATGAAGCGGGTAAACATGCAGCGCATAATGCTGCCCCACAGACTCCAGGATCTGCCCCTCATGCAAAGGAACACGATGCTCCTCGCATGACATCCAATCCTGCCACCAATCCTTCCACCAGGCGGAGTACTCGCGCTTCAGATCCGTCAGTTCCTGGGAGCCAGCGGCAGCGAATGACGGCATGCGATGCCATGGCCAGGCATCGCCACCTCGCGCCAGAAGGGCATCCAGGCGCGGGTCGGCACAGACCCACGGTGAACTGGAGGTCGCCAGGGGAAGACTTGGCGCGGCATTGCCAGCCTTCTTTCCGGGGGCGGATTTCATGCGCCAGCGGCGCCATTTTCTGCGCAGACGCCACGCCAGAGGCGGGACCGAGTCTGACTCCGGAAGGACCTCAAACTCCGCTCCCATGGCCTGTGCCAGCTGCCGCCAGGCGAGTGTGCTGACACCCGCGCCGGGACTGACCAAAATACGTTCCCAGCCACCCATGTCAGCCAGCTTTCGTGCCTGCTCCAGGCTCCAGATATAGGCAGTCGCCATGCGGAAGGCCATGGCATCCAGGCTGGCTGCGCGGAAGACACGCCGGGTGTCGATGCCGGGCCTCACGCAGCGCTCCTCAAGAAATTTGTCCAGCAGAAGACGCACACGGTCACACTGCTCCGTGGACTGGGGATGATTCATCATTGGCCCTTCCAGCACCTTCCTGGCACCGGCCCGCTCCAAAGCCTCGGGCAGAAAGGCATCCATCTCCAGCACGGAGACATGACTCCAGTCTTGTCCAATGCGCTCTCGAAGAGCGCTGGTGCCAAGGGAGCCATAGACCGCGAGGGTTTTCTTCATCTGACTGCTTGGCATGGGAGCCCCATGATTGCAAGCCAAGGGCTCAGCGCGACCCGCCACCTTGTGACAGGACCTTCTCAAATGCCTCCAGGACTGCAGCCGCGGGCACAGCCGAGCATGGCGGCGGTATTTCGCTGGAAAAATCAAACGCGCTCACCGCCACATGGCGGGGTGTCGGCCAATGCCAGCGCACAGGATAGACGGGGCCAAAGAGCGTCACCACGGGCACATCGAAAGCCTGGGCCAGATGCGATGCCGAACCATCCACACACAGAACCAAGCGCGCCCGGCTGACAGCGTGAAGGTACTGCTTCAGCGATGTGCGGCCGGCCAGATTCACCAGAGAGGAAGGCGCAGACTGGACCACCCGCGCACAATGTTCCTTCTCTTCCGGTGTTCCACCTCCGGTCATGACCACTGACATGCCTTTCTCGGCGGAAATCTGCTTCATCACCTGCGCCCAGAGCCCGGGCTCCCAAAATTTCGTCGGCCACGCGGCCGTTGGATTAACCAAAAGATAGTCACCGTGCGGCAGGTCCGGGTGCCTCCACTCCTCAGGCGGCAGAGTGAGTCTGGGGCTGGTGAATGCAGAGGTGTCTCCTCCCAACGCCCGCCAGAAATAAAAAGCCCAGTACTGGCTCTCCGCCGAGACCACATGAGTCTCATGGAAAAACAAACGATGCCACCAATGCCGGTGCCGCTCCTGATTGACGAGAAGATGCTTCCGCCTTGCGCGCACACGGCGGGTCATCAAAGACGCGCGTGAATTCCAGTGTGTGGTCCATGAATACGCATGCGTGGTCTTCTGGTCAGGCCCCCACACAGCCGAGGGCATAAGCTCCACCAGCGGGCGAAACGCCTCCTTCACATACAGCGAGCAGGGTGTTCCCGTCCGGGAAGAGAGCAGCCGGGTCAGCGGCTCCAGCAGCGTGATGTCTCCCAGCTGCTTGTCGCTGACAAGCGCACAGCTTTGGGGTGGATGACTGGGTGCCGGGTCCATGATCATTGAGAAAGGCCCAGCTTGTCCAGCGCCATGCACACACCCGTGTTCAAGTCGATGCGCGACGGCCAGTAAAATTCGTCGAGGTAGCGCTTCTGCGCGGTGATGTGAGACTGCCGAAACTCCTTGGACGTGATTAGACGGCCAAGAATCGCGGCGAGTTCCTTGCCGTTTTCCGTGACCTGCATGTCCATTCGGTCAATGAGTTCGGGGAACGTGATGGAGTCCGTCGTGTGCTCGGTCAGAAACACCACCGGAATGCCCATGTGAAAGGCTTCATGACCCGACATGGACGTCGTGTTCAGAAGCACCGCCGCACTCCGCAGGCGAAGTTCCATGCTTGCCTCCGGCGCCAGCAGTTTCACGTTGGCAGGAGCTTTCAAACTGCGGATGAAAAGCATCTTCGACTGCACTTCGCTTTCGTCCATTCCCACAAAGCTGCGCAGTTCCGACTTGGCCGCCCGCAGCGGATGGAACTTGATTACAAAGTTCACCTTGGGCAGCAGGCGCGCTGCCTCCACAATGGCGCTGAAGCAGCGCATGCTGCGCTGGGGATCCGAGACCACGGACATAGGATCCGAGAAGAGAACCTCTGGCCGGGATTGGGTGAAAACGGCCTCCGTTTGGGCCTCCGTGCGCGGAGGCGTGCGAGGCCGCCGATGACTGGCCACATTGATCAACCGCTCCTCAGGGTAACCGCCTTGGAGCGCCCGCGGGTAAGTGCGCATGCCGTCAGCGAGCACATACGCCGGCAGCACCATCATCTTGGGATTGACCACCTGGTCATAGCTGTAGGCGATTACGGGGATACCCAAATCCAGCGCGGCCAGTTTCCAGACTCCCTCTTCCTCAGCCAGTTGTGTGTCTGCCAGCAGCGCATCGGGTTTGACCTGCTGGAGAAGCGCCCGCGCCTTGGCCCGTAGTGCGGACCAACGCGGAAAGATCCGCTGGATGAGATCCTCACCTGCACTCTTCAAAAGCGGGCCGAATCGCTGCAAAAGCTGCTTGTCTGAAGCATCTGCGGAGGCCTCGGCCGCAGTCGGCCACTTCTGCCACCAATCCTCAAACCGTGCCCGCTCGGACTGCAACAGCTCTGCGTCAGGACTTCCCAGGTCAGCAAGCTTCAGGTGCCGGACACGAAACTGGGTGGATGACGGGCCGTCCGCCAGCAGATGTGACACACGCTTGCTGACACACGCCACCAGCGGTCCGTTTGCCGTCTGCTGCACACTCTCGCCCGTTTCCGATCTGCCTTCTGATTCCAGCTTTTTGGACTGCCTCTTGTAGTACCATCTCTCGATGTTCCGCATCAAACCACGCTTGAAGTTCCTTGGCGGAAGGATCTCGATGGGCAACCCCATCGCTGCGGCTGTTTCGCGCCAGAACCCAAAGTGCACTCCACAACCGGCGGTCACGACCAGCCTGTCAAACTTCCAGCGCTCACAGAGCCCCCGGCACAACCAAGTGTTGAGAAGCTGGGTGAAGGCCGAGTCCATGTAGGCACCGTTCAAGGCCGTCCGGCGCAGGTCAGCATCTCCAGGCTCTTCAGGCAAACCGGGGCGTGGCACCAGGAAAAGGCTCAGCGCGGCAAACATCTCCTTCTGGAAGCCCTGGATGTCCGAGGTCGTCAGCAGATCCCGCACCGTCAACCAGTCAGTGACCTGCGGGTAGCGGCTCCTGTCCAGCATGGTGTCAAACTCCAGGACAAAGGCCGGCCCTTTCTGCTCCAGCAGCCGCTTCTCGAGCGCCTCCGGGGCCAGGGAGCCAGTCAGGAAAAGAGTATGCGGCATAGAGGACAGGTTCAATCGCGCTCCGGAGCATGCGGAAGCACTGCGAAAGACTCAATGAAGCAGTGAAATGCCCGGGCAAGCGAAATATTCTGCTCTGGAAACCGCCCGCTAACCTCACCCAGGGACTATTCAATATTGGCATAGTCGATCCGACCCTGCTAAAGGCCATGTTTTTCCGTTGTCGTGAACATCGTCGCTGTCATCACCGCACGGGGAGGCTCCCGTGGCCTGCCCCGCAAAAACGTCTTGCCGCTGGCCGGGCTGCCCTTGATCGCCCATTCGATCCGTGTGGCCCAGGAAGCAAAGCGAGTGAACAGGGTGATTGTCTCCACGGACGACGAGGAGATCATTGCCGTTTCCCGGGAATATGGTGCCGAGGTGCCCTTTGTCCGCCCCCCTGAACTTTCGACAGCGGATTCAGCTCACATTGACGTCATGCTGCATGTGGTGTCATGGCTGGAGCAGCAGGGCGACCTGCCAGATGCCGTGCTGCTGCTGCAACCCACCACACCACTGCGCACGCCAGAGGACATCGATGGAGCGGTCGAGTTGATGGAAAGCACAAGCTGCCCGGCCGTGGTCGGCCTCAGCCCTGCGGAATCACACCCCTATCTGACCTACAAAGTCGCGGAGGATGGTCGTCTCACCGGATTCATTGATCACGGCCTTCGTTATCCACGCCGGCAGGATCTGCCTCCTGCCTACATCCTCAACGGAGCGCTCTATCTCAACCGCTGCTCGTCCCTGCGTGAAACTCAGATGTTCCAGCCGCCAGGGGCCTTCGGATGGGTCATGCCCGCCGAACGATCTGTGGACATCGACAGCCTGGAGGATTTCCTCGTCGCAGAAAAGCTTTTGAAGGATCGCGCAACGTCGGCTCAACTTCCCTGACCCGTCCTCGTCATGTCTCTCAGCCAGCCTCCCCTTCAGTCCGACCGCCCCTGCTTCATCATCGCGGAAGCCGGAGTAAATCATAACGGTGACCTTGAGCTCGCCAGACAACTCGTCCGCACCGCTGCAGAGAGCGGCGCAGATGCGGTGAAGTTTCAGACCTTCCAGGCAAAGCATCTCGTGACATCGGATGCGCCTCAGGCCGCATATCAGGCCGAGAACTCGGGCATCACGGAGAGCCAGTTTGACATGCTCAAGCGTCTCGAGCTCCCGCTGGAGGCCTTTGCCGAACTAAGCCGTTACTGCCAGGAGTTGGGCATCATGTTCATGTCCACGGCCTTTGATGAAGAGAGCGCGGACTTCCTCGCCGCGCTGGGCATGTCCATCTTCAAAATCCCCTCGGGTGAGTTGACGAACCTGCCGCTGCTGCGTCACATCGCCCGCCATGGCAAGCCGATGATTGTGTCCACCGGCATGGGCACGCTGGACGAGGTCTTTGAAGCGGTGGATGCCATCCGCTCCGCAGGCAATGACCAGATCACCGTGCTGCACTGCGTCACCAATTATCCTGCGCCGCCAGAGACGGTGAACCTGCGTGCCATGGACGTCATGCGCACCGCGCTGGGCGTGCCGATCGGCTATTCCGATCATACCATGGGCATCGAGGCCTCCGTCATCGCCGTGGCGGCAGGAGCCCAGGTGATCGAGAAGCATTTTACGTTAGACTGCAACATGCCCGGCCCTGATCACAAGGCCTCCCTGGAGCCTGCGGACCTGACGGAAATGGTGCGCAGCATCCGCCGTGTCGAGGTGCTGCTCGGAACCGGTCAGAAGCAGCCAAGCCAGACGGAGCTGGATGTGGCCAAGATCGTCCGCCGCAGCGTGGTGGCCCAGGCCAGCATTCCCGCAGGCACACTGATCACGGAGGACATGCTCGTTCTACGTCGTCCAGGCACCGGCATTCCGCCCGCTCGTTTCCATGAGGTGCCCGGAAAACGCGCGCTCGTGGACATCTCCGAAGGTTCCATGATCCGCTGGGAGGACGTGGCATGAGATCCGTCGGCGTTGTCAGCGTCGGCCGGTCAGATTACAGCATCTATCGGCCTTTGCTCCAGCGCATCGCCGCGCATCCAGATCTGGAACTGCGCCTGCTTGTGTCCGGCATGCATCTGGAAGAGCGCTACGGCAGCACGGTGAACCTCATCGAGAAAGATGGCTTCCCTGTCACGGCACGCATTCCAGTGCTGCAAAAAGAAGACACGGCTGAGGCAGTGGCCATCGCCATGGGCGCGGGTGTCTCTGGATTCGCCCAGCACTTTGCCAGACAACGACCGGATCTTCTGGTGGTGCTGGGAGATCGGTTTGAAATGTTCGCCGCAGCACTGGCTGCGGTTCCCTTCAACATCCCCATCCTGCATCTTCACGGTGGCGAGCTCACCGAGGGCGCCATGGATGACCGCTTCCGCCATGGCCTAACCAAAATGAGTCATCTGCATGGTGTGGCCACTGAAGTGTATCGCCAGCGGGTCATCCAGCTCGGAGAAGAGCCCTGGCGTGTAGAGTGCTGCGGAGCGCTCTCGTTGGACAACATGCTGTCTGTCCCGCGCTTGAGCCGCGCCGAGATGGAAACCCGGTTCAAGCTGGATCTCTCCACACCTCCCCTGCTCGTCACACTGCATCCCACGACAAGCGAGTATGAGCAGACCGCCCCGCAGACGGACGCGCTGATGAGCGCGCTGCAGACCTTGGGTCTGCCGGTGATCTTCACCATGCCCAATGCGGACATGGCGGGCAGCGTGATCCGCGAACGAATCCTCGCTTTCTGCACCACTCATCCCAATGCGCGCTGGGTGGAAAATTTCGGACCTGAAGGGTATTTCTCCATCTTGGGTGAAGTCAGCGCCATGGTGGGCAATTCCTCCAGCGGTTTGCTCGAGGCCCCAAGCTACGCGTTGCCCGTGGTGAACATTGGCAACCGCCAGAAGGGTCGCTTGAGAGCGGGTAACGTGATTGATGTGCCTCAGTTTGAAGCGGCGGATATCGTGCGTGCGGTGAAGCAGGCTTTGACTCCTGAATTCAAAGCTCGCGCCGCAGGTTTCGAGCACTTCTTTGGTGACGGTCACGCTTCCGAGCGACTGCTGAACCTCATCGTGAACACACCGCTGGATGAGCGGCTGCTGAACAAAACCTTCCACGACCTTCCTCCATCATGAAATGTGTCCTCATCGGTGCTGGCGGGCATGGTCGCGTGCTGATGGAAGCGTATCTGCCTGCTAGCTTTCAGGCCATCTTGGACTCCCAGCCGGGCTTGATGGAGGTCAGCCATGTTCCTGTGATCGGAGGCGATGACATGCTGCCGGAACTCGCAGCCCAGGGATTCACTCATTTTGTCATCGGGGTGGGCTCCGGCAGGAGCTGCGCACGACGTGCCCAGCTTTTTCAAATCGCTATCGAGGCAGGTTTGCTACCTCAGGCTGTGATTCACCCGACCGCCTGGGTTTCGCCATTGGCGGTCCTCGGAGCGGGCTGCCAGTTGCTGCCGAAAGCGGTCGTCCATACCAACGCACAACTCGGAGCCCACGTGCTGGTGAACACGGGGGCCATTGTGGAGCATGACTGCGTCGTCGGCACGCACTGCCATATCGCCACAGGGGCCGTGCTGTGCGGGAATGTGACGATTGGCGAGGCCAGCCACATCGGAGCCGGGGCCGTGATCCGCCAGGGAATCACGATCGGCGCAGGTGCGCTGGTCGCCGCAGGCGCGGTGGTGGTGCGGGACGTGGCCGACGGGCAGACGGTCGTGGGAGTGCCCGCTCGCCCTGTTGAGTCATGAGGTGCGGTCAACGTCCCAGGATTCAGCTTGCTCATGGATCACCGACGCCCCTAGACTGGTGGTCATGCGCCCGAATCTTCTCTCCATCAGCCTGGTCTTGGCCCTCTGCCTGAGTGGCGTCTGTGCAGGTGCGGACAAGCCTAAAATCATCCGTGCGTGGAAGTCCTCCGATGGCCGCGAACTCAAGGCCGAGCTGCTGGAATTCGATGCCGCTGAGATCAAGATCAAACGCATGACGGACTTTCAAATCATGAAAGTGCCAGTGGATAAGTTTAGCGCCGAGGATCAGGCTTTTGTCGCCGGCCTGGTGCATGAGCGCAGCCTGGATGAGGGGATGACCAAGGGGCCATATGCGGATAAGATCACGGGCGCCTTTGTGAAAGCCGTGTCCAAGCAAGGGCTGAACTATCAGATCTATGGCAATCCAGAATGGGAGGGCACCCAGCGCTATCCTTTGGTGATCTGGCTGCACGGTTCCGGCCAGAGCGGCAGTGACAATCAAGCGCAGATGGGCGGGCCGACGGGACTTTTCACCAATGCCGAGCACCAAAGCGCGCATCCGTGCTTCATGATCGCCCCGCAGTGCCCTGATTCGGCCATCGGCTGGAATAAACAGGTGGCGGACAATTTGATGGCACTGATCGCCGATCTGACGAGCAAGCTGCCGATTGATCTGAAGCGTCTTTATCTGACAGGCAGCAGCATGGGAGGCTTTGGCACCTGGAGCCTGTGCGCCAAGTATCCGAACGTCTTCGCGGCAGGCGTGCCCCTGTGCGGCGGCGGTGACCCTAAAAAAGCTGACGTGCTGAAGAACGTGCCGATGTGGGTCTTCCATGGTGACCAAGATCCCATGGTTCCGGTGGAGCGTGATCGTGTACCGGTGGAGGCGGTGAAGGCGGCAGGCGGGCTGCTGATGAAGTACACAGAGTTTGCCGGGGTCGGCCACAGCCTGACAGGTCTGGTTTATCCCATGCCGGAACTGCATCAGTGGCTCTTTGAGCAACGTCTCGCGCCAACGAGCAAGAAAGCCGAGTGAAGACTGGAGGTTCTGGTGGATGCCTGTTTAGTCGAGCGCCTCCATGCCTGACCATCCCTTGCTCCGCCGACTGCCCGCCACGCAGAGTTGTTCCAGTGATGAGCTGCTGAGCCGCTTTCTGGATTATGTGACGGAGAAGAAGCTGACGCTCTACCCCGCGCAGGAGGAGTCCATCCTGGAGTTGTTTGAGGACAAGAACGTCATCCTCGCCACGCCGACGGGCTCAGGCAAATCACTGGTGGCCACGGCGATGCATTTTCGTTCGCTGGCCATGGGGCGAAAGTCCATCTACACCTGCCCGATCAAGGCGCTGGTGAACGAAAAATTTCTCGCTCTTTGCCGTGACTTTGGGCCCGAAAATGTCGGCATGGCGACAGGAGATGCGACGGTGAACCGAGACGCGCCCATCCTTTGCTGCACGGCGGAGATCTTAGCCAACTATGCGCTGCGTGATGGCGAGCGAGCCCCCTTCCGTGAGGTGATCATGGATGAGTTCCACTACTACAGCGATCCGGAGCGCGGAGTGGCCTGGCAGGTGCCGCTGCTGACGATGAACAAGGCCCGCTTTTTGCTCATCTCGGCCACTCTCGGCTCGACGGAATTTTTCCAAAAGGAGGTGACGCGTCTCACGGGTCATGAGACGACGCTCATCTCGGGCAGCGAGCGGCCAGTGCCGCTGGAGTTCAGCTACGTGGAGACATCGGTGGACGTGACTTTGCAGGAGCTGGTCGCCGCGAACAAGGCACCGATCTACCTCGTTCATTTCACCCAAAACGATGCCGCGCAGGCAGCGCAGGATCTGATGAGTCTGAACTTCTGCTCCACGGCGGAAAAGGCTGAGATCAAAGAGGCCATGCAGGGAGCGAAGTTCACCAGTCCGTATGCCAAAGAGGTGCGGAAGTATCTGCAACACGGCGTGGGCATCCATCACGCAGGCCTGCTGCCGAAGTATCGCGTGCTGGTGGAGAAACTGGCGCAGCGCGGCCTCTTAAAGGTCATCTGTGGCACAGACACTCTCGGTGTCGGCGTGAACGTACCTATCCGCACCGTGGTGCTGACGAAGCTGAGCAAATACAGCGGTCAAAAAGTGGCGACTCTCACAGCGCGCGACTTTCATCAGATCACCGGGCGTGCCGGACGGCGCGGCTTTGATGACATCGGCTATGTGGTGGCGCAGGCACCGGAGCATGTGGTGGAAAATGCCAAGCTCGAGGCCAAGGCCGGAGGTGACCCGAAGAAGCTGCGCAAGATGGTGAAGAAAAAGCCGCCCGAGGGTTTTGTTGGCTGGAGTGAGGATACCTTTAAGCGTCTGCAAACCGCCAAGCCAGAGCCGCTCATTTCACGCTTCCAGGTCTCTCACGGCCTGCTGCTAAATGTGCTGAGCCGCAGTGATGATGGCTGCCGGGCGATGATGAAGCTGATCCGTGACTCCCATGAAACAGCGGCCGCGAAGAAGCTGCATCGCAAGCGCGCCTGGCAGCTTTTTCGAGCCTTGATTGATCGGAAGATCGTCGAGATTCTGCCTTTGGCGCAGCGCAGCGGTGGCACCAAGCTGCGGCTCAACGTGACGCTTCAGGATGACTTCTCACTCAACCACGGGCTGTCACTCTACCTCATCGACGCCCTCGCCTTGATCGACCCAGAGTCCCCGTCTTATGCGCCGGATGTCATGACGCTGTGCGAGTCCATCTTGGAGAATCCAGACATCATCCTGCGCCGGCAGCTGGACAAGATCAAAACCGAGGCCATGAACACGATGAAGGCCGAGGGGATACCTTTTGAGGAGCGGATCGCCAAACTGGAGGAGCTGGAATACCCGAAGCCTTGCCGCGATTTCATCTACAATACCTTCAACGACTTCGCCGCCGAACATCCCTGGGTAGGGCAGGAGAACATCCGGCCCAAGAGCATCGCCCGCGAGATGTTCGAGAACTTCCGCAGCTTCGCCGACTACATCCATGACTATGACCTGCACCGTTCTGAAGGCGTGCTGCTGCGGCATCTGAGCAGCGTTTATAAAGTGCTGGCCCAAACGGTGCCTGACACAGCAAAGACCGAGCCCGTGCAGGAGATGGAGGCTTGGCTGGCTGGCCTGCTGCGCGGCACGGACTCCAGTTTGCTGGATGAGTGGGAGCGCCTGCGTGATCCCAACTACCAACCCGACGAACTCGAGGAGAAGCCCGCCGAAGCTCCTGACATCACGCGCAACAAACGCGAGTTCACCGCCCTCATTCGCACCGAGATCTTCCGCTTCCTGAAGCCTCTTTCCACCGAGCACTACGCGGCGGCGGTCTCGACCGTGAAGTCATCTTTCACCGCTGACTCCCTGGCCGCGCTGATGGATCCTTACTACGCGGACCACGACCGTATCCGCCTCGACAATGAAGCGCGCAACGGCCGCCACACCTATGTGGGGCCAAGTGAAGACAACTCGTCGTGGCGCATTTGCCAGGTGTTGATCGACCCCGAAGAAATGAACGACTGGCAGGCGGAGTTCAGCGTGGATCTGGCTCAGGCCCGTGAAGATGGGAAGCCCACCCTCGTGCTCAAAACCGTGCAGCGCATCGAGTGAGGGAAAGTTAGGGGTTGCCAAAACGCGCCCAGCGGCAAAATGACAGGAGCGCCACCTCCTCCCACCGGATGGCGGGGTCTTTTTTCGTTCCAACCCGCCCCTCATGACTTCCAAGCCCGTCTCCCTGCTCTGTCTGCCGCCCACCGGCACGATACGAGATGCCCTGGAGGTGATCGAAAAAGGCGCGGAGGGCATCTGCCTCCTCGTGGATGCCGAGCAGCGCCTGCTGAGTACGGTGACGGATGGAGACATCCGCCGCGCTTTGCTCAAAGGGGCATCCATGGCGGATTGCGTGGAGCCTTTCGGCAAGCGCCGCTTCACCAGCGTGTCCGCGAATGCCTCACGCGCCGAGGTCATCGACCTCATGCAGGCGCGGCATCTTCATCAGATCCCCATCCTTGATGACCAAGGCCGCCTCAAAGGTCTGCACTTGGTCCGCGAGATCCTTGGCTCCCAACCGAGGCCCAACTGGGCGGTCATCATGGCCGGAGGCAAAGGCACACGCCTGGGCGAGCTCACCAAAGCCACGCCGAAGCCGATGCTCAAAGTGGCGGGCCGACCGATTCTGGAGCGTCTGGTCTTGCACCTCGTCGGCTGTGGCATCCGGCGCATTTTTATTTCCACGAACTACCTCGCCAGCGTGATCGAAGATCATTTTGGTGATGGCACCAACTTTGGTTGCCGCATCGAGTATCTGCGCGAGACCACAGACCAGCCGCTGGGCACTGGCGGCTCTCTTTCGCTGCTGCCAGAGAGGCCCGAGCATCCCATCTTTGTCTGCAATGGTGATCTCGTGACCCAGGTGGACGTGTCCAGCCTCTTCGAGTTTCATCAGGACGGCGGTTATCTGGCCACCATCGGTGTGCGCAGCTATGCGCATGAGATTCCCTTTGGCTGCCTGGAGGTCAACGAGGGCTGCGTGACCAGTATCGTGGAGAAACCCACGGTGTCCCAGCTCATCAACGCCGGCATCTACATCCTCTCCCCGGAGATCATCGACCGCGTGCCGCGCCAGTTCTTCCCCATCACCGAGCTCTTCGACGAAGCAGTCCGCAAGAGTGATCGCATCGGCGCTTTCGAGATCGTGGACGAATGGATCGATGTGGGACAGCGCGAGCAGCTCAAGCAAGCGCGCGGAGGCGCTCAATAACCTAACGAATTTTTATTTATGGGATCATTCAAAGGCAAAAAAGTCTTCATCACAGGAGCTGGCGGTTTCATCGGCAGCCATCTGGCCGAGCATCTGATGCGCGAAGGCGCGCAGGTGCGGTCCATGGTGCACTACAATGCGCTCGGCAAGCGCGGCTGGCTGGACTACAGCGACCTCGCCAGCGAGATGGAAATCCTTCCTGGCGACATCACGGATCGTGACAGCGTGCGCGCTGGAGTGAAAGGCCGTGACTATGTCTTCCACCTCGGCGCCCTCATCGCCATCCCCTACTCCTATCAGGCTCCGCGCAGCTATGTGCGGGCCAACATCGAAGGCACCCTGAACGTGCTGCAGTCCGCCATGGATGAAGGCGTGCAGCGTGTGCTGCATACCTCCACGAGCGAGGTCTACGGCACGGCACTCTTTGTGCCGATCACAGAAGAACACCCTCTTCAGGGCCAGTCCCCCTACTCCGCCTCCAAGATCGGAGCGGACAAGATGGCGGAAGCTTTCGCGGCCTCCTTTGAGCTTGAAGTGGTGACAGTGCGTCCCTTCAACACCTTCGGCCCTCGCCAAAGCATGCGCGCAGTCATTCCGACGATCATCAGCCAGTGCCTGCGTGGCAATGATGTGAAGCTCGGAGCCGTGAGCCCGACGCGCGACCTGAACTATGTGCAAAACACGGTTGAAGGTTTCTGCGCTGCCGCACTGGCTCCCAACGCTAAGGGCCAGACCATCAATTTTGGTTCGGGCCGTGAGATCAGCGTCGGTGATCTGGCGATCGCGATTGGCAAGATCTTTGGCAAGGACGTGAACATCATCTGCGAGCAGGAACGTCTGCGCCCAAGCAAGAGCGAGGTCGAGCGCCTGCTGGCCTGCAACAAGAAGGCCAAGGCCCTGACCGACTGGGAGCCGCGTGTGACCCTGGAGCAGGGCCTGGAAAAAACCGTGGCCTGGATCCAGCAGAACGCCGAACATTACAAAGCCCAAGGCTATGTCGTCTGAGCCGCCTGCCTTCATCCCGCTCAGCGTGCCGCACCTCAGCGGCAATGAATGGACTTACATCAAGGACTGCCTCGACACGGGCTGGGTCTCTTCCGTTGGGTCGTATGTCACGCGCTTCGAGGGTGATCTCGCGAAAGCGGCAGGCACTTCTCATGCTGTGGCAACCCAATGCGGCACGGCCGCGCTGCACGTGGCCATGCTTGTTTGTGGCGTGAAGCCGGGAGACGAGGTGATCGTCTCCTCCATGACCTTCATCGCGCCGGTGAATGCCATTCGTTATGCGAATGCCATCCCTGTGCTGGTGGATTCCGAAGCCACCCATTGGCAGATGGATGTGAACCAGGTGCGTGACTTCCTCACGAATGGTTGTGAGCGCAAGACCGGCGGTGTTTACAACAAGCAGACCGGGCGTCGCGTCGCGGCGATCATCCCCGTACACATCCTCGGCCATCCGGTGGACATGAATGCCCTGATGCCGCTCGCCGAAGAGTTTGACCTGACCGTCATTGAAGATGCGACGGAAAGCCTCGGTTCACTGTATCATGGCAAACCCGTCGGTGGCATCGGCCACATGGGCTGCTTCAGCTTCAACGGGAACAAGATCATCACCACCGGTGGCGGCGGCATGCTGGTCACCAATCACGAAGCCTGGGCCAAGAAGGCACGCTACCTCACCACTCAGGCCAAGGACGACCCGCAGGAATACATCCACCACGAAGTCGGCTACAACTACCGCCTAACCAACATTCAGGCGGCCTTCGGCTGTGCGCAGATGGAGGCGCTGCCGGGCTACGTGCAGCGCCGTCGCGAGATCCAGGCGCTGTATCAAAGGCAGCTCGCGGACATCCCCGGCATCCGTTTCCAAGGCGAAGCGGATGGAGTGGTCAGCAACTGCTGGCTGACGACCATCTATGTGGATCCCGCGAATTTCGGCATGGAGGCGCGTGCCCTGCGCGACCAGCTCAAAGAAGCCCGCATCGAGGCTCGGCCGCTCTGGCAGCCCGGGCACCTTTCTCCCGCGCATCAGGACGCCGTGAAGCTTCCCTGCCCCGTGGCTGAGGACCTCTATGCGAACTGCCTCTCGATCCCCTCGAGCTCGTCATCCACGGATGCCGACATCGAGCGCGTCATCGGAGTGATCCGGCAGGTGGCTGGACGCTAATTTTAGGGCCGGTTTCGGCGTTAAGATAGCGCCAGGAAAAGTCTTGCAGCTTTTCCGGCGAACCCTCAGTCTCCCGCCGCACCGCATGTCTGATACGCCGCCCGAAGATTTCCAGCATCTCCCCACCGCCGATGCTGACGCCGCGCGTGCCGCCAAGGCAGCCCTTTGGAAACAGATCGCCGAGCAGCGGAAGCAGAGCCGCGCAGCCGCCACGCCGCCAGTGGAGCCCGCGCCTGAACCCGAACCTCCCGCCCCCGAAGAACCGCTGCCAGCACCGCAGCGACCGAGTTCGCGAGATGAATGGGCGGAACTCTTTGCGATGAATCCGGATGAGGCAGCTGGCTCCACGCTGCCCGCCCTGAATCCCTCCCCCGCCGCCTCGCCGGCTCCGAGAAAACGCAGCGTGATCCGGCGCAACACGCCGCCGGTGGAAACACCCCCAGAGCAGCCTCTGCTTTCCGAATCCGCGCCAGAGTCTCCTTCGACTCCAGAGCCAGCTCCTGAAAGCACTGTCGTTTCGCAGCCTGAGACACCTCGTTCGGAACCGGAGCCAGTTCGCGAAGAACCTGTCGTCGCTGAAGCACCGGAGAAGCCGCGCAAGAACAAGACCAAGATCAGCAAACACACGGAGGACTCCCCTGCCAGTGCGACGACGCCCAAGGCCGAAACGCCCAAAGATGCGGATGCCAAGCCGGCCGAACAAAAGGCTCCCAAGGATGGTGATGCCGAGGGCGAAAAGAAGCCTGACGCCGATGTTCTGAAGAAGGACAGCCCGGTAGTGCGGTTGCTGCGGCAAAAGTGGGTGCAGTGGGGTGGCGCATCACTCTCACTCAGCCTGGGCATTCATCTGTTGATTCTAGGTGTGGGCGGCTTCCTGGTGGTGAACCAAGTCCTGCTCGAACCCCAGGTGGACTTCCTGCCCGGTGGCACACAGCAAGGGCAGCAGGCCTCCCAGGAACTGCAGCACAAGGTTCAGCAGAAGAAGCAGCCCTGGAACAAGAAGATCCCCAAGCAGAAGATCGCCGCGGTTGGCTCCATTTCCGAGATCGTATTACCGGATGAAGTGCCGGACCTTCTCGATCTGCCCAGCGCGAACAACATGCTTGCGAATAGCAAGGTCGGCGGCGGATTGGGTGGTGGCGGTTTCGGCAAGGGTATGGGCCTAGGTGCCAAAGGCGGCATGGTCTTCCAGCCGCTCTCGATGTTTGGCCGTGAGATCAAGGCGAAGAAACTGGCGCTTGTGCTCGATGTCTCCAGCTCGATGGCGCCGTTCCTGCCCAAGGTGATCGAGGAAGTGGACAAGGTGGCGCGTGGCAGCATCATCGTGCTTTTTCCAGGCTGTGGCTTGGAAGCCCCTCCTGGAGGCGGGCTCAGTGGCGATGAGGTCTACCGCACGAATGGAACTGAGTTTGAGCGCTTCTGGAGATCCGGCGGCATGTCTTCCATTTCAGACGCCCGCAAGTTTAAGTTCAGCCGCAATGACCCGATCCCCAGCGAGAGCATCTACAACATTCTCTCCAATAGGCCGCAGACCTTCTTCGTGCATTACGTTGGTGTTGGTTACGCCTGGACAGCACTGCTTAGCGAGCAGGTGAGGCAGGCAGATGCGCTTTACTGGTTCTCCGATTTCCAGGACAGCGCGAACTTCCAGCAGCTCGAGATCGTGCGTGAGAACCTCTTACGCCGGAAGCAGAAGCTCTACATCCAGCCCTATACGCATGGGTCTTCGTTTGATCTGGTGAGAACCCAGCTTGTGGAGCCGACAGGTGGTGAGGTGATCGAGGCGAACATGCAGTGATGACTTGCAGGCCGCCCCGTCAGAACGCGGAACACCGGTCCTGGTGAGTTTCGTTTCCTTGATCCTTGGGCTGGCTGCGGCTCCGTCGTCATTCGAGAAGCCACCGCACCTGCATCAAGCCGGCACCGGAGGACGATTCTTCACTTTGCGGCCTTCGCGCCAGGCGAGAAACAATCCATACGTCAGCAGAAGCACCTGACTGAGCCAGTAGCCGTAGATCTTCGGCCAAGTGCCGTCCGTGAATCCGTAGGCATGCAGGCCGACCCCGAGCTGGTTCACACCGAACCAGCTGAAGATCACAATGCACCCGAGGACGAGATTGCAGCAATGCAGGCCGATCTCGCGGATGTAACCACCCAGGCGGGCATGCAGGATGACCAGGCACATGAGCACGATCATGAGAGCCCCGTTCTCTTTGGGATCCCAGCCCCAGAACCGGCCCCAGCTGTAGTTCGCCCAGATGCCACCGAGGACGGTGCCGACGAGAGACAGCAGCAGGCCGAAACCAATGAAGGCATAGGCGATCTTGGTCATGGCGCGGGCATCGTCATCTCCTGTCCGGAGACCGCCCAAAAGGCGCTTGATGAAGTAAACGATGGAGATGAGGGCTGCGACCATGCAAGCGGCATAACCAAGATTGATGATCGGCACGTGCGTGGACAGCCAGAAGTTCGTAATGAGCACGGCCTGGAGCTGCTGGAGGTTGTCCGTGGCCTCGGCGGTATCAAACTGGATGGAAAGGAACATGCAGGCGGTGCCGGCCACCGCGGCAATGAGCAGGCCGAGTCCGCGTTTGGTCAGCCACTCAGCAATGAGGCCCAGCAGGGCGCAGGCGGAGCCGATGAAGAGGATCGTCTCATACAGCGTGGTGATGGGCGGGCGCTGCAGGATGATGCAGCGAACGACCACGCCGGTGACGGCCAGAGCGGTGGCGCTGATCAGCGCGAGCCAGGCCAGCAATCTGGCGGTCTTCTCCAGTCGGGAACCTGGTGAGATCCAGGTCAGCCCCACCAAGATGAAACCGGTGAGGAAGATCCACTGGGCCTTGAAGAAGTAATCAGCTTTGATGAGATGCTGCTCCAGACCGACATATTTTGCCTCGCCGCGCTCTTTGGCGGCTGTCTGGATTTTCGTCAGCAGCGCCTGGGACGCAGTCTTGAACTTTGCGGCATCTGGCAGCGCGAGATAGATGTCCTCGTAATCCGCCAGCCACTTGAGCTGCCCCGCGTTCGGCACGGTGCCGCTGTTCAGGGAGTCGAAAATCAAGGCACCAGGGCCATCCCAGATCTCAACAGACTTGTCGGCCGAGGGAAAGAGCCGGAGCTGCGCCTCGGCATTGCCGCTCATCATCGCACCGAGCGCTGTTTTGAAGAACTGCTGGAACCAGGGCAGCTGCATCGGAGCACCACTATTCTTCACGACCTCGATGATCTTGGGCAGGCTCTGGGACAGGCGCACGGGCGCGGTGACACCTTCAGGCAGGCTTTCCCCTTTGCCAAAGGGCGCGCGGATAAAGTCAAAGTGGCCCATCATCATCTCGAAGTCGAGATAGCTGGAGGCAAGCTGCACGATCATGCGCTGCTCGGGGCTGAGCTTTTTGGATCCCATCTCCCGATACACCTTCATCTTGTCCATCAGAGTCACGCGGGCAGGCTCGATCTCGGCATAGGTGTACTGGTCACGCTTGGCCTTTGTTGGCAGGCCCAGCTCCGCGATCGCTGAGGAGTTGTCCACTTTGAACAAGGGCACGATGCGGGCCACGTCTGGCCGGAACCAGGTCAGAAGCAGCCACTGAGTCCCGCTGAGTTTCACAGGCTTATCCCCTTCTTTGACGATGGGCTTCTGAGTGGCGGGATCCACCAGCGGCTTGCCACCAGACATCTCCCCATTGTCCGTGAGCCAGATGCTCTGCCGGGCGCGGAAGCTGAGCAGGCGCGTGTTCGCCACCTTCTCCAGAGGCTTGATGCGGCCAGACTCCAGCACGGGGATGGCCTCAAAGATGGCTGACACCTCGGGATCGCGGAGAAGCTCGAGCGAGGGGAGCTCAGCCGCCTCCGCCAGCGATGCCAGCATGACCAAAAGTGTGACAAGGAAGTTCTTCATAAGACAGAAAAGGTCAGAGTTTCAGATAGGCGAGCCAGAAGCCCGCAGTGACGACAAACAGGGTGATGCCGACCGCGAGCCAGGGATTCCACTTCATGGCTCGGGCCAGCATCAGGACGAAGTGAATGAGCAGGCCGATGGCGACGAGGATGCAGGAGATAAGAGGCCAGTGGTCCGAGGGATTTTCCACGACCTGGAAGCCGCTGCGCTTCACCCCGCCTTCCTCCTCACCGGAATCAAAGCTGCTCTGGAAGATGGCATAGCCCTCACCACGCACAGGTTCGTTCATGGTCACCACTCGCTTCTCCTCACGGGTGCCGTGGAGCTTGGTCACCTTGCTGGTGAAGCGGCGGGCACGATTGGTGCCAGGATGTTTCTCCTGGCTGGTCTCATCCAGGCGGATCGCGAAGGGCAGACGATAGGAGCGGCGGGTGATGTTGATGAGGAACTTCTGGTCGCCGATGGTGACCGTCCATGGAGCCCTGGCGAACTCCCAGAGGATGCCACGCTGCTCGGCACCGCTCTTTTTGTCCTTCACGACCGCGACGCAGGCCTGGGACAGCCGCTCATCAGGGAGGAGCTGGCCGTTCTCATCCAGCTTTGTCAGTTCCTGGATGTAGTAGCCATCCACCGCATCGCCACGCGTGGCATCCTCCGCATGCTTCACCTCGGCGTGCTGCTTCCAGTTGGTGATGCTGAGGTCAAACGGCAGGCTCTCATGGGTGAAGGTGCGGGACTTGCCATGATCCGTGCTGTTACCGAGGTCCTGGAACAGCCTTGCGTCGATGACCAGCACGCTGCGCTTCGAGCCCTCCGGCTGCACTTTCTCGATCTCGATCACGCGCTCATGGAAGCTTTGGAACTCATCATTCGTCTGGCCTTCCGCCAGGTTCAGGATGCCTTCGTTGGCAAAGTGGTAGGTCACCGCGCCGGCGGCGATCATGAAGAGAATGGCGAAGTGGCTGATGACGACCCCGATCGTGCGCGGGCTCTTGCGGATGCGGATGAGACCACCTAACAACATGTTCACAAACAAGACACCCATCAGCGTGTAGCCGCCTGGCAGGATGGGGGTGGGCAGCACCACATCTCCGATGTTCCAGTAGACATCCAGCGCCAGTGCGCGCCAGCAGGCGCCGACGTCAATGCGATCGACGATCACAGATTCAAAATACCGCGCCTGGCTGGCGACCAGGCCATACTCTGCCTGCTCCAGCGTGCCCAGAAAGGTGAGCAGGAGCAGCAGGGCCAGGACGACGGTGGCGAGTCCGAAACTGGACAGGAACGCGATGATTTTCGCGGGAAAGCTTTGGGGGGAAGTGGACACGGGGAAAGCGGCGCTGTTAATGACGAAAGACAAAAGGGAAACGACGAAGGGAGGACTGCGGAAGGCAATGCTTTTGGTTCGTCAAATAGAGGATCACTCCTTCGGCAGGTTGGGCCGGATGGACTGGCAAAACTGGTCAAAGGCCGCCGCGTTTTGCTCCACCAGGGCCTTGGGGCCGGTGAGCTTCACAAAGATGGTGGCCTGCTCCGCGCTGTTGATCAGGCCGAGCATTCGGTAGCCGGTCTTGGCGGCTTCAGCACCGAAGCCTTTGAAGTCGCCATCAAAGGCTACAAAGGTCGCCTCGCGGTTGAAGAAGGGCTTCTTCGGCAGACTGGCGAGTTCCTCGGCGGTGTAAGGGGGCAGTCCCATCTGCGAGCGCCAGCGGTTCACGTTGGCATCGAGACCGCCCGAAGGCCCGGGCAAGAGGGAGATGTAGCACTCGCCTTCCTGGTTTGGACCGAAGCGGAGATCCACCAGGCGCATGCCCATGGGATCAGGAGTGGAGCTTTCAGCCCAGCCTTGCGGCACCGTCCAGGCCAGCAGGCTGCGGAAGTCCATGCGCGGCTGCGGTGTTTCCGGCTTTGCATCATCATAGAACCGGGTGGCGCTGGAAATGTCCACGGCAGGCGGGCGCGCGTACTGGGACAGCTCACGAGACTCGGTGATGGGTTCCGTGGAGTCAGGAGCGCAGGCAGCGAGGCAGGCAGATGCTGCAAGACAAGCCGCAAGACGTGGGGGGGATGCAATCATGATGGCGATGAATAACGAGCAAACGGGCAAAGGCTTTGGACAACGTGCTTCAGGGATGAAGAAACGAAGGTGGAAAATGACAAGTGCCCAGTGGTCAGACCAAGCTTTCCACGGAGATTACGTTCCCGTGTCATGCCTAGTTCACCATCCCTGAGACCACCTCAACCAAAACACCATGCCGATGTGACAGGCAGCATCAACACAGGTGGGGGTTCAGGTGCAGTCATCAAGGTTCAGGAACCCTTGTGATCTGTGTGGCAGGCCTTGCAGTTCGAGGCCTTTTTAAAAGCTTCCATGCCAGTCGCGTCCTTGGCCTGGATCTTCTTCACGGAGGCGATGAGGATCTCACACTTGCTGGCCCAGGCGGCTTTGTCACCTTTCGGCGGCATGGCTGCGGCGATGTCCTGGCAGATTTTCAGCATCTGCGCCACCTCGGCATCACTGGCGGTGCCCGCCGATACCTTTTTGCTCAGGGCATCATCAGGTTTGAAGGACTGCTTCATGGCCACCTTGATGACATCGCTGCCACCGGCGGCAGCCTTCTTGTCGTCCGCTTTCTTGGCCTCAGGCTTCGCGGCGTCTGGCTTGGGAGCATCAGGTTTCTTCTCCTCGGCTTTTTTGGCATCAGCTTTTTTGGCATCAGCTTTCTTGGCGTCATCCTTCTTCGGCTCTTCTTTTTTCGGCGGGGCCGGAGGAGCAGGCGGTGGCGTGGTGAGAGCGGCGATCTCGGCTTCGCTCAAGCCAACGTTCACCTTCAAGCCAGGAAGCTGGCCTTCAAGTGCCTTGGCACCGTTTTTGGTGACAGCGGTCTGCCAGGCGAAGAGCTTCTTCAGCCCCTTGGCACCCGCGAGTTTGGCGATGCCGCCATCTGTGGTCTTGGTGCCGTAAAGGTTGAGGTATTCCAGCTTCTGCAACGTGGCGAGCTTGGCGATTCCAGCATCGGTCACCTTGGTGTTTTCGAGGTGCAGGCGCTCCAGGTTGCTCATCTTCGCCAGCGTGTCAGCAGCGGCATCGGTGACCTGGCTGCGGGCAAGGTCCACCCACACAATTTGTTGGGCGATCGGCTCCAGAAGAGCGAGCTCTTTGTCGGTGAACTTGTCAGCGGCATTGATGACGCTGAGGCGAAGCTGCTCAGTGTCCTGGGCCAGCGGCATGAGGCTGGCATTCAGAGCCTGCATCTTGGCAGTGACATCAGCGACCTGCTTCTTCTCAGCATCCGTCAGAGGCTTGGCTTTTGGCTTCTCAACCTTGGCAGCAGCGGTGGCATCTCCCTTTGGCAGCCCCTTGGCGAGCACCACGGCGAGGGCACCTTCCACATCAGCCGGGGGCTTGGCAGCGGCCACGGTGTCAGATTCAGAAGCACCGGCTTCAATCCACCACTTCAGAATGGCGATCTCTTCCTTCGTGAGCTGCGGCTCATCACTCGGCGGCATGTGCTCATCGTCATCAGTCGGCAGAAGAGCGCGAACGAGGAGAAGGCTGTCCTTGGTGTTCTTCGGGATGACAGTGTTCTCGCCATCGCTGCCACCCTTCAGGATGGAGGCGAAGGTGTGAAGCTGCAGCTTGCCCTTCTTCTTCTCCTCACCGTGACAGCTCACGCATTTGGCTTTCATGATCGGAGCCACGACATCTTTATAAACCACTGCCTTCGCAGCGATGGCAGCATCAAGCTTGCCACCAGCGGCAGCAGGAGCGGCGGCGGGTGCAGCTGCCGCAGGTTTGGCAGCGGCATCAGCCTTGGCGGGAGCCGCGGCGGCCGGTGCTGGTGCGCCGGCAGCAGGAGCAGCGGCCACGATGGCAGCGGGCTTGGCATCATCTTCAGCGGTCCAGCCGTTGTTGATCTGTGTGTTCGGCAGCTTGGCCTTGAGCTGGGCCACGCCAGCCTTGGTCACGCCGCTCTGCCAGAAGTAAATAGACTTCAGCTTGCTGAGACCGGCCAGCGTGGGCAGCCCCTTGTCAGTGACCTTGGTGTTGTAAAGGTTGAGATACTCAAGCGAGGCGAGACCCTTGAGATGGTCCAGGCCAGCATCACTGATGGCGGTGTTTTCCAGATGAAGCTCCGTGAGGTTCTTCATCGTGGCCACCTTGGCCAGACCTGCGTCGGTGATCTTCGTGCGAGCCAGGTCGATCGAGGTTACCTTGTCCGCGATCGGAGCCAATGAATCGAGCCCAGCATCTGTGAAATCCTTGGCCACATTCAGAGCTGTGAAGCGATAGGTCTTGCCATCGGCAGCGATGGGCATGAGCGAGGCTCCGGAGGCATTGACCTTGTCGAGAGCGGCCTTGATGGCGGGATCAACAGCAGGCTGCTCGGCAGCGTGCAGGCTCAGGGCGAGGAGGGCCGGAAGCAGCAGGGATTTCTTCATGGGTGGGTGGGGACAGTTAAGCGGGGGAAACGGATGAGTGATGCCGTCAGAAGGTTACGCTCCCAAGACGGCATCCCTTGCCAAGGCAGATCGGGATCAAAGTTTGACAGCTTCTTTCGCCTCAGGCGGAAATTGAGCCTCGGAGACCTTCATCGTCTCGCTGGCACCGGACTGGATCCAGTAACGGATGGCGGCTGCCTCAGCAGGAGTGAGCTGTTCTTTGCCATCGGGTGGCATGTGCTCATCATCGTCATCAGGAAGAGCGATACGCTGAACGGTCAGGCTGTCCTCGGGCTTGCCTGCCACGATGTTCTTGCCGTTCTCACCACCCTTCAAGGCCATCTCATAGGTGTCGAGACGGAGGTCGCCCTTCGACTTGTCCTCATTGTGGCACTTGTTGCACTTGGCTTCGAAGATGGGGAGGATCACGTGCTGGAACACAAGCTTCTCATCCGGTCCGGAGCTCGAGCCTGCAGGAGGAGTGGGCGGCGGAGGAGTGGGCGGCGGAGGAGTTGGAGTGGTGCCGCTAGAAGCGACCACCGGCACTGGAACCGGAATTGGCACAGGAGTCGGCACCGGTGTGGGAACTGGCGCCGGGGTCGGGCTCGCCTCAGGAGCAGCAGGCTCCCCCTTGGTCTTCGGCTTCTCGACAAAGCTGAGCATCCACTTCTCCATGCCGGTGATCTGGCTCTTGATGGGCTCCGGAGCGTGCTCGGTCATGAACTTGGAGCCGTGACTCATGTTGCCGCCGAAGTGAGCACCGAGGCCCATGAGGCCGAAGCTGCCGAAGAAGAGCGCACGGTAGGCGTGCATGAGTTCCCTGTTTTCATGACTCATGGAGAAGATGCGGACCACAAGGGCCAGCAACACCCCGCAGGTACCGATGAGCGCCAGAGTTTGGTGAAGGGTGAAGTTCCCCCCTTCATAACCGCCTTCACGGGAAAGCATGATGCCCGCGAGCACCGCCATCACGGAACCTGCGGCACCGACCCAAAGAGTGAGCAGCGCACCTACGCCCAGGCTTTCCTCGCCACGACGAGTGAAACAGATCAGCTCCATGAGGCAGAGCAGCCCTAGCGCACCCACGGGCATATGCAGGAGGATGGGGTGGAAACGGCCCACGAAGAGCACGCTGCTGGTCGCCTCATCCTTCGGCGTTTCATACATGGGTGGAAACATCACCAAGCCCGTCACAAAACCCACGATGAGGAGGAGCGTGGCCACCCAGACGAGTGTGTAGGACTTGGGAGAGTCGTAATCAGAAGCGCGTGACATGGAGGGGGAACTAGTTTGGGAGAGCGGTGTCCAGGGGTGAGCCGCCAGAATTACCAACGTGGCATAGAATGACAATCAATCAGGCGAAAGCGTGTCGGATTGTGCCGCCGACATGTCGGAAAGGGCGGGCTGATGTCCCTTCCAGAGGGGCTACAAGAGCGGCAAAACTCTGTTTTTGACCCGGGAGCTGCGTCGGAAAGCCTGTGGCGGGGGCGTGGATTGCTTTGTGGCGGGGGCGCATGTCGTTGACCCAATAGGGTCTCAATGTGACAAAACTGTAACAAAGAATCCTTTGGAGCCGTTGCCAAAAATCCCCCGAGACATGCTTTTTGAAACAATCCCCCCGCCCCTCCTCCCGTCACGAAGCCTGCGATGGCTCTCCACTCTCAGTTTGCTGGGTCTGAGCCTGACTTACCTGCCCGCCGCCGATGCTCCCGTCGTGGCCGTCGTTCCCGTGGTGAAAGGCGTGATTTACAGGGAGGTGTCGTTTGATGCCGAACTGCGCCCTTATAAGGAGATCGAACTGCATGCCCGGGCTACAGGTTACCTGGACAAGATGCTGGTCGATGCCGGTGACGTTGTGAAGGACGGCCAGCTCATCGCCGCCCTGGATGTGCCCGAACTAAAGTTCGACCTGCAGAATGCCGAGGCCACGGAGCGCCGAGCCAAGGCTGACATGGAAAAATTCACCGCCGCCTATGAGGAGGCGCATCTGGCCATCACACGCCTTGAAGCTGCCGACAAGGCCCAGCCAAACCTCATCGCCAAGCAGGACATCGACTCCGCCCGCCTCCAGGACCAGTCCGCCAGGGCTGCACTCAACTCCGCCAAGGAAGAGCAGAACGTGGCCGCCGCGACCACTGCCCGCTTCCAGACCATGCTGGACTACACGCAGATCTCGGCACCGTTTGCCGGGGTTATCACGCGTCGCTATTCGGATCCAGGCTCGCTCATTCAAGCGGGCACGAGTTCAGGATCATCGCCACTGGTGCGCCTCTCGCAGGTGGACAAGCTGCGCGTGGCCTTTCCCGTTTCCGTTTCCTATGTGGCCGGAGTGAAGGTGGGTGATGAGGCGGAGATCCGCATTCCATCTCTGGGCAAAAAATTCACGGCGAAGATCTCCCGTGTCGCCCAGAAGGTGGAGACAGCGACCCGCACCATGGAGGCGCAGATCGACCTGGAGAACACAGACAACTCTTTGATTGCCGGTGTCTACGCGACCGTGGTGCTGAAGATCGACCGGCGGAATGACGCGCTGGTGCTGCCGATCGAGTCCGTGGCGCGGGACAAGGGAACCTCCAGTGTCTATCTGGTGACCAAGGAGAACAAGATCGAGGCGAAGAACATCACGGTGGGCACGGAGTCGCCCACGCATCTGGAGATCAAGGAAGGCCTGGCGGAGGGAGACCTCGTCATGGTGGGCAGTCGTGCGCAGTTCAGCCACGGCCAGAGTGTGCAACCGAAGCATGTGGAACTGCCAACCCTCGAGAAGAAAGAGAAATGAAGCCGCCGATCTCTCCTGACACCCTCAAGGCATTGCAGGCTCTCGACACCTGCACGGTGGCCAATGCCATCGAGACCTTCAACGTGCGTCTCCGCAATGAAGGTTACGCCGACTCCAGCATCCGCTGCATGACGAACTGTGACTCACCAGTCGTGGGATATGCCGTCACCGCGCGCATCCGCTGCTCTAGCCCGCCTGTGATGGGTGGCAACTTCCCCGACCGCACGGACTGGTGGGATCACATCCTGACCATTCCCGGACCGCGTATCGTCGTCATTGAAGATGTGGATGAAACTCCTGGCGCAGGCGCTTTCCTGGGCGAGGTGCATGCCTGCATCCTGCATGGGCTCGGCTGCGTTGCAGCCATCACGAACGGCTCCGTGCGTGACCTGCCCGCGATCAACAAAGGCAAGTTCAAGCTCTTCGCGAATCATGTCTCCGTCTCTCATGCCTATGTGCATGTGGTGGAGTTTGGCACGCCGGTGAAGATTGGCGGACTGGAGGTGAAGCCAGGTGATCTGCTGCATGCGGACTGCCATGGCGTGCTTTCCGTGCCGCATGAGATTGCTGACAAAATCCCGGCCGCTGCCGAGGCGATCATCGCACGCGAGCAGAAGGTCTTTGATCTCTGCTACGCAGGTGACGTGACCGTGGACAAGCTGCGCAACGCGGTGCGTGGCGTTTTTGATTGAGAACCGAAGCCAGACTGACCAGCCCCCCATGACGCGATTCGCCCTTCGGTATCCCTATTTCATCATCGTCTCCTGCCTTGCCACACTTGTGGTTGGGCTAACCAGCCTCGTGAGGCTGCCGGTCGATCTCTTTCCGGAGATCAAGATGCCGGTGGTCATCGTGGCCACCTTCTACCCCGGCATGCCGCCGGAGCAGATCGAGCAGGACCTCACCGCCCGTCTTGAGCGCTTCCTCACGCTCGCGGGTGGCATTGACCACATGGAATCACGTTCGCTCCCCGGAGCGAGCTTGATCAAGATCTACTTCCAGCCCGGCACCAGCGCAGACTCTGCGGTGAGTTCCATCGGCAATCTGGCCATGGCTGAGCTGCGGCGACTCCCGCCCGGCACCCTTCCGCCGGTGGTCCTGAAGTTTGACGCCTCCAGCCAGCCCGTGTGCTTGATCACGCTGAAAGGTGAAGGCATGAACGAGGCGCAACTGCGTGACACCGGTCACTACAAGGTGCGAACACAGGTCGCGGTGGTGCCAGGCGCTGCCGTGCCGCAGCCCTTCGGTGGACGTTACCGCCAGATCCAGGTCTACGTGGACCCGCTCAAGCTGGAAGCGCATCAACTCAGTGTCATGGATGTGGTTAGGTCAGTCAATGACTCGAACCTCATCCTGCCTGCAGGTGACGTGCGCATTGGCCCCTTTGACTACAACATCTATGCGAACACGCAGGTGGACACGATCGAGGAGATCGGGCGCATCCCCCTGAAGACGGTGGGGCAGTCGTCCGTGCTCGTCGGTGACATCGGCGAGGCCAAGGATGCCTCGCAGGTGCAGTACAACATCGTGCGTGTGGACGGCCAGAGATCGGCCTATCAACCCGTGCTCAAACAAGGTGGCGATGCCAACACGATCTCAGTCGTGGCGGGTGTGAAGGAGGTGCTGAAGAATCTGGTGGATGTGCCCAAGCAGCTTGTGACGAACGTGGTGTTTGACCAGTCGATGTTCGTCAAGAAGGCCATCGAAAACCTGATTCACGAAGGTGGCATCGGCCTCATCCTCACCGGCATTTTGATTCTGATCTTCCTCGGCAACATGCGCGCGACGATCGCAGTGTTCCTGTCCATCCCTCTGTCAGCACTGGCCATGTTCATCGCGCTGGCGATTGGTGGCGGCACGATCAACACGATGATCCTCGGCGGTCTCGCGCTCGGTTTCTCACGCCTTATCGATGACTCGGTGGTGGTGCTGGAAAACATCTTCCGGCACATGGAGCATGGCGAGACGCCAGAGGTGGCTGCGGAGAAAGGCGGACGTGAAGTGGCGCTGCCAGTGCTTGCTGCCACGCTGACGACGGCGGTGGTGTTCTTCCCCGTGATCTTCCTGTCGGGTGCAAGCCGCTATCTCTTCATGGCGCTTGGGCTTGCCGTGGTGCTTTCCATCCTGGCTTCCTATCTCGTGGCAATGACGGTGGTGCCGCTGTTCTGCGCGAAGCTGATCAAGAAGGTGCAGCCGCATGGTTCACCCGATGCCAAGGGTTTCAATGCGTGGTTCAACCGCCGCTTCGATGGCATGCTAAACATCTTTGAGAGGCTTCTGCGCTCGGCGATGAGGGCACCTTCGCTGGTGTTGATCGCGCTTGTCATCGCGCTGGGGGCTTCGGCTTTGATTCTGCCGAGGATTGGCCTGGCTTACTTCCCGCGCACGGATGCGGGACAGTTCTACATCAGCCTGAAGGCACCGAGCGGCACCCGCTTGGAAGTCACTGAAAAGCTCGTCGAGCAGGTGGAGAAGATCTGCCATGAGGTCATCTCCAAAGACGACATGAACATCATCGTGTCCAACATCGGCATCACGGCAGACTTCTCCGCGATCTTCAATCCGAACTCAGCGCAGCACACGGCCACGGTGCAGGTGAGCCTGAAGGAAGAGCATCATGTGGGCAGCTATGATTACATGCAGCGTGTGCGCGAGCGCATCCGCGCGGAGCTTCCGCACGTGAGTGCTTTCTTCCAATCCGGAGGCTTGGTGGACTCCGTGCTGAACCTGGGCCAGCCAACGCCGATCGATATTCAGATCAGCGGCTCGGACCTCAAGGCCACGCACAAGACGGCGTCTGAACTGGCGGCGAAGATCCGCCAGCTTCCAGGGGTGAGTGATGTGCTCGTTCCGCAAGACATGGACTACCCGGCGATCCGCATGGACCTGGACCGCAAGCGCATCTCGGAACTCGGACTGACCCCGAAGGAGGTGACGCATAACGTGATCACCGCGCTGATGTCGAACGGCCTCATCGCCCCGACCTTCTGGGCGGATCCGAAGAGCGGCAACGACTACTACCTCACGGTGCAGTATCCCGATCATCACGTGAAGGATTTTGAAATGCTGCGCGCGATTCCGATTCGCGGCCCGGGCATGGAAAAGTCCGTGCGTCTTGATGCCGTGGCAACTCTTGAGCCGATGCTCGGTCCGACCGAGATCACACACTATCAGATCCGCCGCATCATCAATCTCTTCGTGGCACCGGAAGGTGAGGACGTGAGCTTGGTCATGAAGGGCGTGGAGAAGATCCTCAAGGAAACCAAGGTGCCGGAAGGGGCACGCATCGACCTGCGCGGCAGCGTGGGGAACATGAACGCTTCGTTCAAGACCTTCGGGCTGGGTTTGATCCTCGCGGTCGTTCTTGTGTATCTGATCCTCGTCGCTCAGTTCCAGTCCTTTCTGGATCCGCTTCTGATCCTGCTGGCCATTCCGACGGGTCTCATTGGCGTGGTGCTCACTCTCTGGCTGACCGGCACGACGATGAACGTCATGTCGCTCATGGGCGTGGTGATGATGATGGGCATTGTGGTCTCGAACAGCATTCTCATCGTCGAGTTCGCCCGCCATCAAAGACAGGACGGAATGCCGCTGCTGGATGCGGTGGTCAGCGCCTGCCGTGTGCGCTTGCGGCCGATCTTGATGACCTCGCTCGCCACCCTCATCGGCCTCATGCCCATGGCTCTCGCGCTTGGTGCTGGCAGCGAGGCCTATGCGCCGCTGGCCCGCGCCATCATCGGCGGTCTCGGTGTCTCGGTGCTGCTCACCATGTTCGTCGTGCCTGCAGCCTATCTCATCGCGCATCGCCGCAGCGAAGCCCTCCCTCGTTCCCCTTCCCCCACGCCTGCTTCATGAACCGAATCTCCCTTTTACTCGCCTGCCTGCCACTCCTTGCCGCCCATGCCGGAGAGCAGCCGCAGAAGCTGAGCCTGCGTGAGGCTCGTGTGCTGGTTTTGCAGAGGCATCCGCGCATCAACGCTGCTGACTTCACCGTTCGCGCGGTGGAAGAGATTGTGAACCAAAATCGCGCAGCGTATCTGCCGCAGGTACAGGGCACCATGGCTGGCGTCATCACGTCTGAAAGCCAGGGAGGTGTCCGCGCCTCCACGGATGCCTTGCAGCTCGCCGGCATCTATGACCGTGCATCGGGAGCATTGAACGTGACCCAGCTCATCACGGACTTTGGCCGCACGACAAACCTCACTGCCAGCTCGCGACTACGAGCCGAGGCCGAGGCGCAGAACGCGCAGACCACGCGAGCGCAGATTCTGCTGGAAACGGATGCGGCCTGCTATGCGATCCTGCAGGCGCAGGCGCTGCTGGATGTGGCCGAGCAGACGGTGAAGACACGCGGCCTGCTGCGTGACAACACCGTCTCACTGCAAAAGAACCAGCTCAAGTCGGCCATCGATGTGAGCTTTGCCGAGGTGAACCTGAAGGATGCGGAACTGCTGGTCTCGCGCTCGAGCAATGATCTGAAGTCCGCTCACGCCACACTGGCACGGCTGCTGATGGATCCGAAGGACACCGTGTATCACATCACCTCGCCCATCCAGCCCGTGGCCTTGCCATCCAAAGCGGATGGCCTGGTACAGATGGCGATGAACATGCGTCCTGAGCTGGCCAAATTGAGGCTGGAGCATGATGCGGCGCTGAAGTTTGTGAAGGCTGAAAACGCGCTAAGCCGGCCCCGCCTGACCTTGCAAGGCGCCGCAGGCGTGATGCCCTGGCGAGATCGCAGCCTGGATCAGAACTACGCTGCCGCGGGTGTGGTGCTGACCTGGCCGCTTTTCACCGGCGGGCTGAACACCGCTCGGCAGAACGAGGCCGGTCTGCGCGCACAAGCCGCCGAACAAACTTTGAAGGATCAGGAAGCCGCGGTCACACGGGATGTGCAGCTCGCCTGGCTAAATGCCACGAACGCGCTGGAGCGGCTGAACATCACCGGCCGTCTGCGCGAGCAGTCGGCGCAGGCATATTCGCTGGCGGAGGCACGGTATCAGGCCGGGAGCAGCAGTGTGGTGGAGCTGAGCCAGGCACAGCTCACGCTGACAGCGGCGGAGATCAACCAGACGACGACAAGGTATGAGTACCTGCTGAGGCGATCTGTGCTGGATTTCCAGACGGGTATGCTGCTGCCGAGGGGGAGTGCAGAGGCGAAATAAGGAAAACGACTTCGTCATTCGTTCCCGAGAGATATTGACTCGACCTACCACATTGCATCTCATGCGCATATCCTCTTCGCGAGGAGCAAACAACGCAGCCCCTTCGAATGCGCACACTACAGATCACTCTCTTTATCATCGGCAATGTCCTCTTCCTCGGCCAGCTTGGGCGCGACCTGCACCACATTGCCTGGGGCGTGGAAACCTCCGTCTTTGATGAATTTTCTCCCGAGCGAACAAAGGTGCGCAACGAGAGCAGTTCCAGCGTCCTGCTGGAAGAGTACCGCAAAGCTTGGGTCGAGTCCGAGAAGCTCAAAGCGGACGCCCAGCCGCAGAAAGACGACCCATTCAGCAGCGGGGGCGACTCTGGAACATATGTCAGTTCTACCACACGCTCCAAGAATCCCGCACTCTTTAAGAAGCTGGATGAACTGCACTCTGAACTGGCCGAACGTCAAAACAAATCTCGCGAACTGCGCGACACCTGGGCCTACTCTGTTTACGGCATCCTCCTGATCCTCACCGGCTTCGGCCTGTATCATCGTGGCCGGCGTTGGGTGGGCGTTGCGCTTGCCATCTCCGGCTTCACGGTGGTGGAATATTGGGCCAGCCCGCCCATCGGCTTCGGGGGTGCACAGGCCGAGTTTACTGCCCTGCTCTGGTCCAAGACCGCCCTCACTGTCATCGCTCTCATCCTTCTCTACGTCTCCGCCCGTGCTTTCAATGGACAGAGGATTTTTGAATCATAAACACACCCCATCAAAACAAATCAGGCCTCCCTTTTGAGGAGGCCTGATCGTCACATCAGTCTAACTAAATATCGATCATCAGAAGTTGATCTGGGCCTGGAGGCCGATGTAGTCGGCGCGGGTCTGATTGTAGGGGGCGACAGCGGTATTGGTGCGATCGCCGTGAGTATACATCAGGCTCAGCTCGAGCTCAGGATAAGGGATGTAGCGGAGACCGAGGCCGATCTCGTCCACTTGGTTGCGCGGGGCGTTGGTGGCGAACTTACGACCACCATCGTAGGTGCTCCAGCGGACGAAGGGGATGAGTTCCTGCTGGTTCGCAAAGACGTGACGATAGTTCGCCTGGACGTAACCTCCGCTGAGGCTGTCTGAGGTGATGGTGCGCATGTCCTTGCTGAGCGTTGGGCCGCGGCCCCAGTTCCACTCGGCTTCGAGACCGAAGGGCTGCGGGTAAAGGATGGCGCTGAGACCCACGCGCTGATCGAGCACGCCTTTTTTGTCGGCAAAGGTCGGCGTGCCAGTTGTGCCATCCGGACGGCGGACAGACGAGGTGCCTGGCGCGAACTGGCCGGTGTAGCCCTGAACACCCAGCTCCAGGAACTGGCCGTTCTCAAACTCAAACGGATAGGCGAGACGGGCGACGTAGTGCGTCCGGCCGTTGTTGTCGGCACGATTGATGCCATTGCCCGAGTAGGCACCGAGAGCGAGCACGCCGTAGTCACCCGAGCCACGCAGACCCATCTTCACAAGGTCCTTGAAGCGGTTACGGATCTCATACGGAGCCCAGTAGAAGAAAGCACCGAAATCACGCTCGCCTTCGACGGCCGAGTTGATGGCGTCCGGACGCTCCAAGGCGAGGCGGTTCTGGGAGGACTGCATGTTCGACCAGCCGTAAGGAACCTTGGAAAGACCGAGACGGACACGATATTCGCGGGCGGAGTCGAGGGAGATATCCGCATAGTAGTCACGAGCGGAGACGGCATTGGAAACGGAGCCAGCGACGCTGCCGAAGAAGTCCAGCTGAGCATAGAGATAGACGTGGTTGGTCAGGTCACCGCTGTAGGTCATGCGGGCACGACGGATGCCGATGCTGGTCAGGTCATTGGCGATGGCATCATTCGGCACGTTAAGCGGAGCACCTTCATCATGCAGAACCGAGGTGCCGCGCACCTGGACGTAACCTTTAAGCTTCAGACGCTCATACCATTTGTCAGCCAGCATCTCATCCAGCTCGGTCTTGCTCAGAGTGGAAGGAGAGGTGTTATCCGTGATACGGGAAAGCTCCTCCACCTGGCCCTTGGTGCCCATGAGGATGTCTTCAAGCTTCTCCACCTTGCCAGCGAGACCTGTGGAAGCTTCCGGCTTCGTGCCGGCAGCGATCTGATCCACCTTGGTCTTCGTGCCACTGAGAGCAGACTCGAGCTGCTTGATGCGGGTCTCTTGAGCAGCAAGGCGCCTTTCCAAAGCAGCCGTGGAACCAGCCGGGGCATTGGCGACCACGGGCGCTGAAGAAGGAGTGGCTCCAGAAGCCGGGGCCGGAGCAGGGACGGCGGCCTTGGCTTCATCAGCCTTCATGGCGGCCACGAGCATGTCATGCTCGGCCTGGGTAATGCTGCCCTTGGTCTTCAGGATGCCAAAAAGCTGCTCCATAGCCTGGCTGGCAAGCACGGGAGAGGCGGGAGTGAGGGCCACTGTAGCGGCCGTGAAGAGACTGAGGAGTCTCCAGCGAGTGCGGGTCGGGTTGATGCGTAGCATGATGTGGGTGAAGCGTAGAGAGAGAGAGCCAAGGACCTGCCTCAGAGGCAGTGAGACACAGCACCCAGGCTGGATGCCAAGGTGACAGTTCCGACATGTATTGGGAGCGTCACCAAGTTGGCGAGATTTCGAATGTTACATGTTCGTCACACGCAACCACAACGCCCCACCAATTTATATTTAATCATTTGATTAACAGCAATTTACACGTGTGTCACAGAGCGTCACACGACATCATGGACACCCATATTTTCACTCTTCGTGACAAAATATCCCCATGTGTGACAAACTCGTCACAAGCCAACTTTTGCCACTCTCCTCACCACCTCCTAAAAGGTGGCCGCCTCCAACCAACAGACATCCTATTCCTATGAAATCCGCCCTTCTTACCCTGGCCCTCATCGCGACGACGGCCGTCAGCCTTCAGGCGCAGACCACCCTCCGTATCCGCGGTTCTGACACCCTCGGTGCCAAGCTCGTCCCCCAGCTGGCCGAGTCCTTCAAGAAGCAGGGTGGCAAAGTGAGCTTTGACATCGCTGCGGAAGGTTCCTCCACCGCTTTCACAAATCTGGCCGCCGGCACCGCCGAGATCGGCATGTCTTCCCGCAAGGTGAAGGCCGACGAGCGTGCCCTCTGCCGCAGCAAGGGTGTGACCCTGACCGAGTTCGAGATCGCTTGGGACATGATCGTCATCGTGGTGAACAAGAACAATCCCGTCTCGGACCTGAGCAAGAAGCAGGTGCTGCAGATCTTCGCCGGTGATATCACCGACTGGAGCGAAGTGGGTGGCACCCCTGGCCCGATCTCGCTCTACACCCGTAACACCTCCTCTGGCACTTATAAGGACTTCATCGGTCTGGCCATGAAGGGCCGTGAGTATGGCAAAAACAGCCAGAAGATGGCTGGCAATGAGCAGATCGCTTCCGAAGTCGGCTCGAACGCCAATGGCGTGGGTTACGTGGGCCTGGCCTATGCCGCCTCCAAGGGCACGAAAGTGGTGACCATCGGTGGCGTGTCCCCCAGCGTGGCCACGGTGAAGGACTACCCTTACTCCCGCCCGACCTACCTCTACACCAGCGGCGAACCCACCGGCACGACCAAGGAATTCGTGGATTTCTGCCTCAGCGCCAATGGCGACAGCATCGTGGGCAAGGTCGGTTTCGTGCCGAAGTCCCTGGCGAAGTAAAGAACACCTGATTTGACAGTGCGTGCCAACCGGCGAATGAGACACTTCCTTCGCCGGTTGCCCGTTTCTCTCCCTGTCACCCGTGACCTCCTGACTTGGTGGATACTCCTGCTCCAATTGAACGCCCTCCGCTCCGTGACCTGATCCTCAGGAAGGGGAAACGCACCATCGTGGGTGCCGACCCCCAGGGCCTCATCCGAGGCTTCTTCGCGGCCAACTCCAGCGTGACCATCATCGTGCTGGCGCTGATCATGATCTTCCTGCTGAAGGAGGGTGCCGGTTTCCTCGGCACCTACAAGCATGAGCTGGAGATCTACCGCCGCGCTGGTCTTGAGTTTTGCGATATCGTGGATCGCCCGCTCTCCGAGCAGCAGGAGCTTTCCAGCAAGCTGCGCCGGGCCGTGACCACCAGTGTGGACCCGATCATCCAAGGAGTGCGCGCACGACGTGATGCCGCTTTCCTGCTGAAGCGTGAGGTGGAAGAGCAGACCAAGCTGGCCCGCGAGCCTCTGGCGGCGGCTTTGGAAAAAGAACCCGCGCCTGCCGCGACGGAGCTTGATCCTCTGCGCCAGCAAGTTGCCGCGGCGACTCAGCAAGCAGCGGCCAAAATGAATGTGCCTGACGTCTTCACCGCTGATGAAGCCAAGCGCCTGCGCGACGAATTTGCCAAGCTGACACCGGAAGTGAGCGATCTGCCTCCGATGCTGATGGAACTGAGCGCCGCCTTCACGGTGAAGGACAAGGAGGCGAAGCAAAAGTTCGGACCACTCGTGGATGCCTCTGATGAACTCGAGGAAGCCCCTGAGGAACTGCGTGGTGTGCTGGATGAGCTGAAGGAAGAAGTTCTCGCCACGAAGGAAGCCGCCACCACCCATTTCACCCTTGAGGAAGGCCGCCAGAAACTCCTCAAAGCCGCCAGCAAGGCCAAAGATCCCCAGGAAAAAGAAGATCTGATCAAAGAGGCTGATGCATCCAAGACCGACGAGCCTAACTATGAGGAAAGCATCAAGCCCGTCCTCGAACGTCGGGAAGAGCTCATCGGAAAAGTCGTGGCCTATGCCGCTGCGGCGGATGCAGCTGCCGTCAATCTGCCCAAGGAGGGCGGCACCGCTGAAGCCACCCAACTCCTCACCGAAGTGCGCGCTGCCCTGCCACTGCATGCCAAAGCATTGCGTGATGGTGTGGAGAGCCTTCGCACCTGGAAGCAGGACAAACCCGTTTCCATCTTCACTGTCATCGGCGCTTTCTTCTTCGGCACATCCTGGCTCACGAACAGCTCGTGGCAGGACTTCTTCGGCTTCGTTCCACTGCTGGTGGGTTCTGTGGTGATTGCCTTGATTGCCATCGTGATCGCCACGCCGCTGAGTGTGGCGGCAGCGATCTACACGAACCAGTTCGCCTCGGACCGTGAGAAGGAGATCATCAAACCAGTGATCGAGTTCATCCAGGCCATTCCATCCGTGGTGCTCGGTTTCATCGGCATCTCATTGGTGGGTGATCTCATCAAAGAGATCAGCGAGGTGCCATGGCTGGGCTGGCTGCCGGGCTTCCCGATTCAAGAGCGGCTCAACATGTTCAACGCTGGCTGCCTGCTCGCGCTGATGGCCGTGCCGACCATGTTCAGCCTCGCGGAAGATGCGCTGAACAATGTGCCGCAGGCCTACATCGATGCCTCGGATGCGCTCGGTGCCACGAAGCTGCAGACGGTGTTCCGGGTCATCGTTCCCGCAGGCTTGTCCGGCATCGCCGCCGCGATCTTGCTCGGCCTTGGCCGTGTGATCGGTGAGACCATGGTGGTGCTGCTTGTGGCCGGCAACCGTATCGCCATTCCTGATTTCAGCGGAGGCCCGGGCGTGATTTTCCAGCCCGCGCATACACTGACCGGCATCATCGCCCAGGAACTGGGTGAGGTGTCACGCGGCAGCGCGCACTGGCAGGCACTCTTCATGGTAGGCATCGTCCTCTTTGTCATCTCCCTCGCTGTGAACGGCTGCGCCCGCGCCGTGGTGCGCAGGTTTGAACTCCCGAAAGCATGATGAGCAACGAATCTGCCAATCCCTTCGCCGGAGACCAAAGCTCCGCCCAGCGCCGCGAGACCACGGTGCGCTGGCT
Organism: Prosthecobacter gellanilyticus; assembly: GCF_007992435.1. Classification (GTDB taxonomy): domain Bacteria; phylum Verrucomicrobiota; class Verrucomicrobiia; order Verrucomicrobiales; family Verrucomicrobiaceae; genus Prosthecobacter; species Prosthecobacter gellanilyticus. The sequence goes on from NZ_BKAG01000010.1 coordinate 111,490, forward strand.
TCTCCGCCTGAGCACCTTCCTCATCGTGGCCGTCACGGTGTCCATCGTGGCGCATATTTTCATCAAGGGCGCGCCGATCACCTTCCGCAAAGAGTTCCCCTTTGTGAATGTGAAGTTTCTCACCGAGCTGCCAGGCACGCTGCACGTCATCTTCGACAAGCAAGGCAACGCCATCGAGACGGATGTGAACGGTGCTGATGGGATCAAGAAACAGCTCGGCGATAACTTCCGAGAGGAGAAGACCATCTCTTACTCTGGCGGAGGCATTCTCGGTCCCATCGTCGGCACCGCGTTGCTCGTCGTTGTCAGTGTCACCATCGCCCTCTTCCTCGGAGTGTGCAGTGCCATCTATCTGAGTGAGTATGCCAGCAAAGGAAAGCGCGTGGAGATGATCCGGCTCGCCATTCTAAATCTCGCCGGCGTGCCCTCGGTGGTGTTTGGTCTGTTCGGTCTTGGCGCCTTCGTTCTGACGGCACCCGTGCTGACTGACACACCGCATGAGCGCAGCCTGCTGGTCATTCCGCTGCTCTTCACGAAGCTGAGTTTCCAAGGCTGGGACACCTGCGTGCTGAGTGGTGGCTTCACGCTGGCCTTCGTCATTCTGCCGGTGATCATCACGGCCAGCGAGCAGTGCCTTCAGGCCGTGCCCCAGGGCTTCCGCGAAACCAGCATGGCCCTCGGAGCCACCCGCTGGCAGACCATCTGGCGTGCGGTGCTGCCCTTTGCCACACCAGGCATCCTGACGAGCAGCATCCTCGGCATCGCCCGCGCTGCAGGTGAAACCGCACCGATCATGTTCACCGCGGCGCTGGCCTTCAAAGACAAGCTTCCTTGGCAAAAAGACATGCCTCCCCTGCCCGCAGATGCCGGCATGTTCGCGCATTGGGAGCAGAGCGTGCAGCGCTTCCTGGGCATCTTCACCGAATCCGTGCAGGCCCTGCCCTATCACATCTACACCCTGGCAGCGCGCATTCCGCATAATGAATACTCGGAGCGCGCTCAATACGGCAGCGTCTTCGTCTTCCTCGTCCTCGTCGCCAGCCTCGCTGCGACCTCCATCTGGATGCGCCGCCGTCTGCGCGGCAAATACAAATGGTAAGGGGTTCCCGGTTCTCAGTTCACGGTTTCCTGTTCTCAGTTTTCATTTCACTCATGCCCACTGATTCAAATCCAGCCCAGCCTTCCATCGTGGAGGTCAAAGACATGGATTTCGCGTATGGCAGCAAGACGGCGCTGCATGGCATCAATCTTGAGGTTGAGCGCAAGCGCGTGACAGCCCTCATCGGCCCCTCCGGCTGCGGTAAAAGCACGCTGCTGCGCTGCATCAACCGCATGAATGACCGTGTCACTGGAGCACGCATCGCCAAAGGTGAGGTGCGGGTGAAGGGCAAGAACATCCATGATGCGGATGTGGATCTCACGCAGCTCCGCAAGCAGGTCGGGATGGTGTTTCAGAAGAGCAATCCCTTCCCTAAAACCATCTACGAAAACGTGGCCTACGGTCTTCGTGTGCATGGCGAAAAGGATGGCGAAGTCATTCACGAAGCCGTCGAGCGGGCGCTGACGCAGGCCGCCCTTTGGGATGAGCTCAAAGATCGTCTTCAAGCTCATGCGCTCGGTTTGAGCGGTGGCCAACAGCAGCGTCTCTGCATCGCGCGCGCCATCGCCACGCAGCCAGACGTCCTTTTGATGGACGAGCCCTGCTCCGCGCTCGACCCGATCGCCACCCTGAAGATCGAGGAACTCATCCATCAACTGGCCCGCGACTACACCGTCATCATCGTGACCCATAACATGCAGCAAGCCGTGCGGGTGAGCGACTACACCGCCTTCCTTCATCTTGGCAAGCTCATCGAGTTCGGCGAGACGGAGCGCATGTTTGACCGGCCGAAGGAGAAACTGACCGAGTCCTATCTGCGCGGCACCTTCAGTTGATCCTCTGATCGAACTCATGAACACCCATGACGACTTTTTTCAGAACTGCAGAAGACAATGGTTTGGAAGCCCGGGGTATTAGTGCTCCATATCAGCCTTCTGTCGTTTCACCAATGCCAGCCACCTCGCCATCGCCAACACCCGACGCCAGCTTCATCCAGGTGGAGAAGTTCAACTATGCCTATGGCGACCATCAGGTGATCTTTGATGTGGATTTGGATCTGCATCGGCAGGACATCACGGCGCTTATCGGGCCCTCAGGTTGCGGCAAAAGCACCCTGCTGCGCGCCATCAACCGCATCAATGATCTGGTGGACATCGCCCGCGTGGTCAGCGGCCACATCCGCATTGATGGTGTGGACATTTACTCGCCTGAGGTTGATGTGATCAGCCTGCGCCGAAACATCGGCATGGTTTTCCAGAAGTACAATCCCTTCCCGCGCAGCATCTTTGAAAACGCCGTGTATGGACTGCGTGTCGCCGGAGTGAAGGACAAGCAGGAGCTGGAAGAAGCTGCGGAGCGCAGTCTCAAGCTCTCCGCTCTGTGGGATGAGGTGAAGGATCGTCTGCATGAGCCTGCCACAGGTCTCAGCGGCGGTCAGCAGCAGCGTTTGTGCATCGCCAGAGCGGTGGCCCTTCAGCCGCGCATTCTTTTGATGGATGAGCCCTGCGCCGCGCTGGATCCCATCGCCACAGCACGTATCGAAGACCTCATCGCGCAGCTTCGCGGGCAGTTCACCTTTGTCATCGTGACCCACAACATGGAGCAGGCGAAGCGCATCGCCGACAAAACGGCCTTCTTTTACAAGGGAAAGCTCGTGGAGTATGACGACACCATGGAGATCTTCGGCAATCCGAAGCTCAAGCTGACCGAGCAGTATGTGACGGGACGGCTGGTTTAAGACGAGATACTGGAATCAATGTCCAGTTGAGGGGGGGAACTCGTCTTTTGAGCTCGTCAAACCAGGATGATCAGTGGACCTATTTGGTGGGTGTTCTGAAGTCGTCTCGCAAGTCGACAAAAGGCGCTCGAACCGGCCATTTTGGCGGCCTAACCAAAGGCAGGACCACTGTTCATGAGAACGTGCAAAAATATCAAGGTTTATTAAATATAAACTTTGAAACAGACGTATATTGCCCGTATAACCATAATTAATAGCCATGACTCGCTCCCTTTCTCCCTCGCTTCTTGTGGAAGCTCCAGTTTTTTCAGCGCGGCGGTCCGCGCGTCGCGTCAGGATCCATTGGTTCGACTACGCTTTCTTCACCCTCATGCTCATCATGATCTGCGGCGGTGCCCTGTTCATGCTTGAGCTGGCCTCCTCCCACAGCGCGGGACATGAGTCCACCCTGGGCCACCTGATGAGCGAAGGCTCCATTTGGCTGTCCGTGGCTATCAAGAAGGTTTCCTATTATGGTCTGCTGTTCCTGGCCAGCGTGGTGAATTCCGCGCTCATGGTCGCCCTGGTCCAGGTGCTGCGCACCGTTGACCGTCAGTTCAGCCGCAAGGTTCAGCGCCGCTGGCCCTCCTCCACTTCCTATGTGCCCCAGCAGGCTCGCCGTGTGGTCGTCGGCACTCCAGTCGCCCGCGTTCCGGCAGCCTCTGTCGTGGTGAGCAAGTCTCCCCTGCACCACTCCTTCCTGCTCAGCCCGATCGTTCGCTAATTTGCTGGTCGTCATCGGTTTATCACAGAGTCATCACGCCTTTTTCGGCAAGACCGGAGGCGTGCGCAGAGGCTGGGTTTCCCGCATTTTGGCAAACTCCTCAGGCATCAGCAGTTCCACGTCCGCGCCCATGCTCAATGGGCTGAGGAAATGGTTCTCCGTGCGCTCAGCTGACTCGGCCAGCCAGGCATAGGACTTGTGGTAAAGCTGCAGAAAGCGATCCACAAACGGCGCGATCACCTCGGAGGAGGTGGCGGCCATTTGCGCGGAGAGTGCCCGGGTATCGATGGTCGAACCAGGATTCATCGACACATTTGCAGGCTCCGGGAGCTTACCCTGCAGCAAGTAGTCATTCATCGGGATGGGGACCCTGTTTGACGTGAAGGGATACATGGCCCCGTCCAGCGTTCCCAGGATCTGGCGCACCAGATTGGTCATCTTTGGCACCACGGATTGGAGCGCCGCAAAGAAGCTGCCGTTATCATTGAGGTTCGCAAACTTGGCCCCCAGAGTTTGGAAGGCGAAGAAGGTCGTCAGCAGTTCCCTGAAGCTTGGAAGGGCGGAGGCCAGGCTTTCATAGACCAGACACCACTGCGGAAGCTCCTGCTTTCTCACGCACAAAGCATCATCGAGCTCACTGTCAGACGTCCACCAAAGCAGCCCAAGAGCCGCCGCAAAGCGGCTCTCCATACGCTTCTCATAAGCCTGGACCGCTGTCTCCACATGCTCCATGACCATGCGCTGGCGGGAACCTTCCGCACGAAGGGACTCAGGACTGGTGTCCTCCGTGCCGAACTGAATGCGGGAAACCGTGAACCCCGCCAGGCTGAGAGTGGCCGCGGCCTCGAGATCACGCCGGCGCTGCCAGGCCAGGTTCCACTCCTGAAGAGACATTTTAAGCCGGCTGGCCCATTCCTTCATTTCCTCACGGACCAGCAGGATCTCCGCTTTGAGCGGTGCCTGCCCCGGTGAAGTCACATGAGTGCCACCCAGCCCGCACATCGCGCGCTCTGGATGAGCCAGGCCTCCAAAGTAGCGACGAATGACGATGAGTGACTCGTCTTCCCGGCGGTTTTGATGAATCACCTCCTCCTCGGCCACCATGCGGTGCTCAAGCAGGCTGACACCCAGCTCATGCTGGTAATAGAAGAAGGTCACCTGCCGGGACAGATCCACAAAGCTACGAAACTGCGAGGCCGCCGGTGCATCGACAGGAAGCCCGGAGATGATTTCCTCACCCTTGGCGGCCTTGCGAGATGCTCCAGAGGGAGGGACGACTTTGCTCTCACGAGCTGCCCGGGCCACATGGCGGGCGAGCAGCAGGGAGAGATTCTCAGGCAGACGGTTTTGGACCATGCCGCGGCGGATCTCCACCTTGCTGGCGCTCCAGGCTTTGTCGAGCAGGCCGATCTTGGCCTCCAACGCGGCCCAAGCCTCAGGTCCGATGAGGTTTCGCGCCGCAGCGTTCGCCCCAGATTGCAGGCGCAAAAGGGCAGCAGCATTCACCAAACGAGCGATCACAAAGAAGAAGGCGAACAGCACCTTCGCCACCGTCATCCACAGCCAGGTGACCTTCCGGATGAAAGCCTGAAACTTCGTCTCCTTCTTCCTGGCCTGACTCATGTCCATCTCCCACGGGTCACGCTCCATGAGAGCTCTGTAGAACCAGGAGTTCAGCTCCCGCACCAGATGGCTGAATGTGGTGCCGATGCCGCCTGCATTCATCGCGAGTTCCTGAACCAAAAGAGAGGCAAATTCCCTGGCACTGGTCACGGAGACAACCGGCAGGCCGATATTCAAAATCATCTGGCCGCTGCTCACGCCGACGACCCCATCCTTCACGGACGTGCGGATGCTCGCCGTGGTATCCAGCCAGATCTCTTCCACAGGATCCAGGCGCAGGTGCCAGCACAGCTCGTCGACCAGCTCATAGATGTCTGGCTGGCTCGCCGGAGTGATCTGCAAAGCCACTCCTTTTCGACGCGGATTCGGCAGCAGCGGGCGCAGCATAAAAATCCATGTCACCACCCCTCCTGCCAGATACCCGAGAGGCAAGGCATCCTGCCAGGTCAGTTGTTGGGCAAAGGCCAGGTGATGGGTCCAGTCCCACGCCACCCACGCCAGATAACCCATGAAGGCCATCAGTGCGACGATGTAGAGCAATGGCAAAGTCAGCGATACCGCGCTCGTCGCCATGAGCAGTGCAAAATGCACCGGCCCGCGCCACGGAAGGAGGCGCACACGCTTCGTCGAAGGCGGCTTTGGCGGACTATCAGCGGGCATTGGGAGCAATGGACGACCAAAATTAAATGCATTTTATATAAATACAATAATTTATAGACAGGAAATCTCACCTTCTTTTACCTTCCAATCTTCTGTCGTATCTTTTCCCAACTAGCTCCATTGGCTGCCCTGCATACACTTCAAATCCTAAGCATGAACCACAGCCTGCGCGGATCAGGCGATGATATCCTTCGCGACGACGCCCTCAACATCCGTCAGACGGAAGTTACGACCCGCGTAACGGTAGGTCAGGCGCTCATGATTGATGCCCAGCAGATAAAGCACCGTCGCATGCAGGTCATGCGTGCCGATGATGCCAGTTTCAGCGGTATCTCCCATTTCGTTGGTGCTGCCGTAGGTGAAGCCGCCTTTCACTCCCCCGCCCGCCATCCACATGGTGTAGCCACGTCCATTGTGACCACGACCGTTGTAGGGCTCATTGTCATAGCTGCTACCACGACCAAACTCACCCCCCCAGATGATGAGCGTGTCCTTCAGCATGTCCCGCTGCTTGAGATCGGCAATCAAACCGGCGATCGGGCGGTCGATGGAGGTGCACTGCCGGCCCAGATTGTCCTTGAGGCCATTGTGGTGATCCCAGCCGGGTGACGTGAGCTGGATGAAGCGCACGCCTTTCTCGGCCATGCGCCGCGCCATGAGGCACTGGGTGCCGAAGCGCTCTGTGTCCGCGTTGTCGAGGCCGTAGAGATCACGGATGTGCTGCGGCTCCTTTTCGAGTTCAAGAACCGCGGGCACACTGCTCTGCATCTTGTAGGCCAGTTCATAGCTCTGGATGATCCCTTCCAACTCGGGATTGCCGGGATCGCCTTCCAGCATCTTGCGATTCGCCTTCTGGATGAACTCGATCTGCTTGCGCTGCTGAGCATCACTAAGACGGCCGTTGCTGAGGTCAGGAACACCTCCACCGCCTGTGCTGAGACGCGTACCCTGGAAGGTGGCGGGCAGGAAGGCCGAGCCATAGTTCATGGCACCGCCATTGTCCGCTGCTGGATTGATGGTGACGAATCCTGGCAGGTCCTCTGCCTCCGTGCCGAGGCCATACACCACCCAGGCCCCCATGGACGGCCTAACGAATGTTTCGTTTCCAATGTGCAGGGCTACCGTGGCCATCTGGTGAGCATTCGTGCGGGTCTGCATGCCATTCAGCATGCACAGGTCATCCGCCTGCTTGGCCAGTTCTGGAAAGGCGTCCGAAATCATGAGCCCGCTCTTGCCTCGCGGCTTGAACTCAAACTTTGCACCCATGTATTTGGCCACCTTGTTTGCCTCGGCCTTGGCCAGCTCAGGCTTCCAGTCAAAGGTGTCCAGATGGCTGGGGCCGCCCTGCATGAACATGAAGATCACTCGCTTCGCCTTCGGCGCGAAGTGCGAGGGCTTCGGAGCCAGCGGATTGATCGTCTTCGGCGGCGCCGCAGCACTTGCCCACTGCTGATGCAGCGCATTGAAAGCAAGCCAGCCAAAGCCTGCGCTGGTGGATTGAAGAAGGTTGCGACGAGTGTTCATGGCAGACGTTTATACCAATAATGGGCACTGATAAGCACTGACGACCAAGCATTCAGATTCAGAAAATAAGTGCTCATCAGTGTCTATCAGTGGTTAACAAGGTTTGAGACTAGAAGTTGTATCCAAGACTTAAAACACATACCGGAACTCGGCCGTGCCCAACAAAGATTGCACCAGCGTTTCCAATCCGAGTTCACGTTTCAGTTCCTCGGCATCACCCAGTTCGTCAGCCTTGGGATCACGGTTGAGGACCAGGCGGTAGGCGGCTTTCACATCGTTGTTGGCCTTGGTGGCGATCTCCGTAGCAATCTCCTCCACCAGCGGATTGTTCATGAAGAACAGCGCCTGCGGAGCCACGGTGGTGACATCGCGCTGGCCTTTGATCTGCGTGGGTCCAGGGAAATCAAAGGTGCTGAAGAGTTCGGGCACGGCATCGCGAATCACCGGGAGATAGATGGTGCGGAAGTTATCCTCGACGGTGAGCAGACTGCGTGTGCGGCCATGGTTGCCCTTGCCACCTGTGCCTGCAACCTGCACGCCCTCGGGGCGATCCAGAGTAAGGCGCCCGGAGAGCTGTAGCAAGGTATCGCGCAGCGGCTCGAGCTCAAGCCGCTTGGGGTTCATGCGCCAGCGCAGCTTGTTGCCGGCATCCGGATGTGTGTTGTCCCCCTTGCTGGAGAGACGGTAGGTGCGGCTCAGCATCATCGTGCGGATCATCTTCTTCACCGACCAACCGCCTTCGATGAAACGCACGGCCAGATGATCCAGCAGTTCTGGATGGGTGGGATCCGCGCCGGTGATGCCAAAGTCATCCACGGTGCGCACCAGCCCCTCGCCGAACAAATGTTGCCACAAGCGGTTCACCATCACCCTGGAGGTCAGCGGATGTGAGGGCGAGGCCATCCATTGAGCGAGCTCGAGACGTCCGGAGGACTTCGCTGGGATGGCGGACAAGGCAGGAAGATTCGGCAGGCCGAGTTTGCCACGATCCGGCGCGGCCTCGCGCTCATACGGATCGCCACCGACAGCCAGCTCGCAGTCGCGAACATCGCCCTCGATCACGCCCATGCAGAAATGTGGATCGTGATCAAAGCGGATCGTGCCCTTGGGATTTCCCAGCTCGCGGATGTCATCCATGGAATGAATGCCGGCAGGCAGCTGCAACGGCGGACCGACCTCCTCATTCAGCTCCGTGGGAAGATCCACCAGTGCCTCAGGACTCACGTAACCCCCGCGCGCGGGCTCGGACCGGTTTGGTGTGCCGCTGAGCGTGCGGCTGCTGTAAAAGATGCCAGCCAGCGCATAATAGTCCTTTTGAGTGATCGGCTCAGTCTTGTGATCATGGCAGCGAGCACAACTGAGCGTGAGCCCCATGAAAGCACGCGAGACGACATCGATCTGGTCATCCACCTGATCCAGCACGTATTGCTCATAGCTGCCTTCCTGCAGATTCATGCTGCCAAGAGCCAGCATGCCTGTGCCCACAATCTGATCGCGACGTTGCAGCACTGTTTTTGCAGGCAGCAGATCCCCAGCGATCTGCTCCGCCACGAAGCGGTTGTAGGGTTTGTCCTCGTTCAATGAATCAATGACCCAGTCACGATAGCGCGCTGCATAAAGGAAAGGGGCATTCCACACACGGCCGACACTGTCCGCATAACGGACCACGTCTAACCAATGACGCGCCCAGCGCTCACCGAAACGCTCGGACTCGAGGTAAGCATCCACCACCTTGGCAAAGGCCACGTCATCCGTAGCTGGATCTCGCACAAACTTCTCCACGTCCCCCTGGGTCGGTGGCAACCCGAGCAGATCAAAGGAAGCACGACGGATCAGCGTGAGACGGGAGGCATCGCCAATCGGGTGCAGGTTGTCTTTCTCCAATCGCGCCAGGATGAAGCGATCAATGTCATCCTTGGCCCAGGCCGTGTCCTTCGTCGCTGGCGCGGGATGCCGGACGATGCGCTGGTAGGACCAGGGCGTGGGGTTCTCATACTTCTCCGCAGCGAGCAGTCCCGAGCAGGACACCGCAGAGAGAAAGAGAACACGGAGGTGAGTTGCTTTCATGACCGGATGGGTAAGTCACACAAATCACTAACAAAGTTTGCTCTCAGCGATGCGTCTTGAGCCACACGCTGAGCGCTTTCACGTTCTGGTTAAAGTCGAGGCTGTAAAGCACACCGCCCTCGGGTTTGACCTTCTTGCCTTCGGAATTGCGCATCACGCCGCGCTCGTCATCCGTGGCAGTCCAGGAGCCATCAGGCTTCATCTCGGCGAGGATCGTTTTGATGTCTTCCTCCGTGGGAGGCGAGGACCAGCGCTCTTTTTCCACGCGTGGGAAGTCCACCTTTTCACCGCGGGCGATCTTGCTGCCAGTGGCCTGGATGGCGTCGAGTTCGCTGTCCCATTTCCAGCCGTAGTTGGAGGAAGCTTTCTTGTCGGAATAGGTGAGCTCAAAGCCTTTGCCACCTGGTCCGCGCTCAAAATAGATGGGCTTGTTGGTTTGCAGTTCGTAGAAGCGGGCGACCTGATTGCCCGGGAGCAGCACGGTGCGGAGGTAGATAACAGCTTTGGCGATCGGCGGCAGGTATTTCTTGTCACCCGTGGCGGCGGAGAGCTTCAGCAGTGCCCACATGGCGGCCTGGGATTCGCGACCACAGATGGCGGTGGGTTCGAACTGGCGGCTCCACACGGGCTGCATCTCGGCATTGTATTGCTGGCCCCAGGCCGGCTGCGGATCAGGCATCTGCGAGGTGACGAGGAAATCGCCTCCATGCTTGGCGGCATCGATGTATTTTTGATCTCCACGCAGCTGCCCGGCGAGCAGCAGGGTGCTCATGAGGGTGGCGTGCGTGTTGTCATTCAGCACATAGCAGCCGGTGAAATCCTTGGGCCATTTGCGCGGCCAGTCGGCAGGATAATTGCCGGGCTTGACGGGATACATCGACTCCGGCGGCGGCGCTGTGGGATGCGAATCAAAGTTCGCGCTCCATCCGCCCGCCGGATACTGCGTGGCCATGATCGTCTCGAGAGCATAATCAGCCGCTTCCTTGATCTCCGCATCCTTACCGCCGAGCGCATGATCCACACGCACCAGCAGGCGTGTCGCAGCCTGGGAGACATCATCGTCAAAGGTGGAGTAGTTGTTCTTGTTTTTGTGCTGACGCCAATTGTGCCAGCCCGCCTCGGCCTGAGGTGTCTTGGAGCGTGAGATGAGCTTTCCTTCCAGATCGCGGCGATAAAGCATTTCATCGCGCCCCTTCGCATCAAAGTGCCCCGAATAATCCCAACCACCGGAAGCCAGTTGTGTGCGTGCCACCGCGCGCGCCGCGTCCACGGCTCCCTTCAGGCAGGCCTCGTCCTTCGTCGCCTCATAAGCATCCAGCATCGCCATGCCTACCGCCGGTGTGCCTGGAGGCTGGATCCAGATGGTGTCAGGCCCGGGAATGCCCTCCGCCTCACGCAGCTTGAAGTCCGCGCTGTAGCGATAAACGTAGCCGCCATGAGCCGCTGCATTGCTGTGATAGAAGGTCACAGCTTTGGTTAGGGCGGAGGAAACCTCGGCGGGAGTGGCGGCATTCGCGAGCGGAGCAATGACGAAGGCCGAAGCCAGAATGACGAAGGAATGACGAAGAGAATATAGCGAGCTGTGCATGGCGATTCTGGTTTCTGTTCCGGACGATGAACTTAGTCTGAAATGTTAAATCCTGTGATTATGGTACCCTCGGGAAGGTGTCTGACTTTATCGTGCAGTTGACCGGCAAGATTCACTGCCACCACGAAAGACCGAATCCCTATGTTGTCGTAGCTTATGCTTCCACCAACGACAGGATTCACCTTGAAATCGTAGCATTGACCTTGGCCCAACAGCCTGCCTTCCCGAACAGCTCTCTCGACGAAGCCGCCGAACAAATAATGGTCTTGGCCGTCTTCGGTGCCAAGCAACTCATTCAATTGAGCGATCGACTGACAAACTAGTGAAATTTTGCCTTCGAGAGTATCGAGAAACCAGATTCCTTCATCATTCTGAAGAAAGAAGTCTCCAAACGCAGTCACGCGAATGACCGCTTTATCAGCCAGCGGCAACCACAGCCACGAATCCAAGGCTCGTTGGATATCCTGAGCGGATGGTTGAATGAAAAACATCTTACTCCGCCTTGATCCCGACATTCTTGTTCCCGTTGTCACGCACGGCGTCCACGGTGTTGTGCAGGGAGCCCAGCGGCACATTGGCATCACCAGAGACGACGACTTTGGAGCTTGGGTGTTCAGGGAGGAACTTGCTGAGATAACCACGCAGGCCGGTGGTGGCGACTTTGTCGCCGTTGACCAGCACGGTGTCACCGCCAGCGGTCACATGAAGGTTGATGACCTCTCCACTGCTAGCGGAGGCGGACTCCCCTTTGCGGACCTTGATGGCACCCTCACCTTCACGGGCACCGGGCTTCTTGCCACCTTCACCATCGCGAGCGCCAGTTTTGACACCGCCTTCACCATCACGGGCACCAGGCTTTTTCACTCCTTCACCGTCGCGGGCTCCTGTGCGAGGTTTCTCGCCATCGCGCTCGCCGGTGCGTGGTTTGTCTCCGTCACGCTCGCCCGTGCGGGGCTTGTCGCCATCACGCATGCCAGGCTTCTTGGCACCTTCGCCATCGCGGACGCCGGGCTTCTTGCCGCCCTCGCCTTCACCATCACGGGCAGGCTTCTTCACGCCGCCCTCACCATCGCGGGCTCCAGGCTTCTTCACACCTTCGCCATCGCGATCGCCGGTCTTCTTGGCACCTTCACCGTCACGGTCACCGGATTTCTTCACGCCGTCGCGCTCGCGTTCACCTTCGCGCATGGGCTTGCCATCTTGCTCGGCCTCGCCTTTGCGCGGCTGCTCTGTTTCAGTGGAGCGGTTGGCTGCGCCTTCACGGACCTTGGCGGGGACTTCTTTTTCCGCAGCACGAGCTGTGGTGAAGGAATAGCTGACGAGGACGCCGAGCGTGAGGACGAGCAGTGCGTGAACCCAGGGCTGGCGGGTGGTTGGTTGGGCGATCATAAGAATGCGTTGACGCAGAGTGGGGTGGTTGCGCACACATGGGGCCAACCCTGCAATGGCCGGAGGTGCGAAAAAGGTTTCCTGAATGCGCAGCAGCGTGTGCCCGTAATCGAGACGCTCCGAGGGCGCGAGAATCTCAAGTGCTCCAGCATCACAGCGCAGTTCACGATCCGCCTGAAAGCGCGAGACCACGAACCACACGAGCGGATTGAACCAATGCAGCGCCTGCACCGCCGTGGCGGCCCAGTTCCAGGCCAGGTCATGCTGCTTCACATGCAGCAGCTCATGCAGCACCACATGACGGAGGCTGCTTTCATCAAAGCGAGTCTCCCAATCCTCCGGCAGAAGCAATGTTGGTTGGCGGATGCCGACCATGGCCGGCGTGGTGCCCTCAGGCATCAGCGCGATGCTCACTGGCTTCTCGATGGCAATCTTGCGGGAAAGACTGGCCACAAGCGCCTTCAGTAGAGGTGATTTGGCACGTGGACGACTCCCAAGCTGGCGATGAAACTGATGCTGCCTCCACAAAGCAGCACCAAGCACCGCCAGAGCCCCAAGCGACCATAGTGACAGCAATGCTCCACGAACCGTAATGACAGGCTGAGCGACCACTGAAGAGACGGTAGAAGCATCAAGCCTGTCTGCAGCCGTGACCATAGAGTCCATCAGCCCAGCATCCATCAAGGGCTGGTCTTCCGCGACCGTCTCAATGACCGCAGGCTGTGCATCTGAAGTCGCCATCCAGGCCCCAATACCAAACCCGGCCGGAATGAAGGCGGGCAGCATGAGCTTCATGCCCACCAGCATCCAGAGTCCAATGCGCCAGGCAGGACTGAGCCGGATGCCGAGCATCAGGCGCAGACCAAGCACCGCCAGGATGAGGACACTGGCCTCCAGGGAAGTGCGCATGAGCCAGTGGAAAAGGGCGTCGGCATTCATGGTGAGTTGAAAGGTTGGTTAGACGGCCAGGAGAAGGGTTTGAGGAGTGGAAGCTACTTTTTCAGTTTCTTCTCTGCCTGGGCCAGCACTTCACGAAGCGCAGCGAGGTCGTCTTTCGAGACTTCCTCACGTTCCATCAGTCCGGCCACGAAAGGTGTGAGGCGGCCGTTGAACACGCGATCGAGGAAACTGACGCTTTCCTCGTGTTGGCACTGGTCCTGCGAAACCGCTGGCGTGTAGCGAAACTCCCGGCCCACCGACTCCACGGCCAGGGCGCCCTTTTCAGTCAGGCGGCGGATCAGGGACTGCACGGTGCGCGGTTTCCAGTGCAGGTGTCCTTCCAGGACCTTCACCACCTCGCCGAGCGTGCTGGTGCCACGCTCCCACAGCACCTTCATGACCGTCCATTCGGCATCGGAAATGCGTGGCGTTGCGTGGATGTCTTGTTCGTCGGACATGGCTTGGATTACAAACGTGATCCATGGATTACACGCGTAATCCGAGGTAGCAAGAATATTTTTCTCTTTTTGTTAAACCGCTGCCTTCCGCCCCCGATAAGCGAGCGCGAAGAACAGGCAGACCACCGCCGTGAGTGCTGTTTCACCCCACCAAAAGTGCTTCCAATCCGCATGACCTTCCGCCTGGGAGGCGAGATACCACCACCCACCGCCGAGATACCCCAGCAGATTTCCCACACCGCTCATCAGCAGGGCCAGCAGGGCCTGCGCACGCACACGCCAGCGGGGATCAATGCGCTCCTCCAGATAGATCTGGGTGGTGATGAAGTAGAGCGTGAAGGCAAAACCATGCAGCGTGGTGCCGACAACGATCCATGGGAACGAATCCGTCGCGTTCAATGAATAGCGCACCACACAGATGGCGATGCCTGACATGAACACCCACTTCAGCCGGAAGCGCGCGAGCAAGCCGGCAAGAAACACCATCGTGAGGATCTCCGTGCTTTGCGCCAGAGACATCACCGCCGCCACATTCTTCACGCCATGATCTTTCAGTTGCAGTGCTGTGTAGGGATAGAAAGCCGCCAGCGGAATGCAGTAGAGAGCCGCCGTGATGAAGACGATGCGGTGATCCCGATGCTTGAGAAGTGAGAGCGCATCCAGCCCGAGGATCTGCCACCAGGTGCGATGCGCGCCATCATCCGCCGGCGTCACATCCGGCAGCAGTTTCGTCAGGCCTCCCACCACTGCCCACAAAGCTGCGGACGTGAAGCCTGACTTCAGCGAAGCATCACCACTCAGGATGAAGCTGATGATCCAGCAACCGCACATCCAGCCAAAGGTGGCGAAGGCACGCAGCGGTCCGAACTGCCGCTTCGGATCCTGCAGCTGCGAAAAGACAATGCTGCTGGCGATGCTCCACACCGGTGTCTGCACCAGAGCCTGCACCTGCGCGCAGCACAGCACCAGCGCATCACTAAGCTGCCAATAAAGAGAGAGGCAGGTGAAGCTCATGCTCACAGAGGTCAGCAGTGCCAGCCAGCGCATCAGCCGTGTGGGTGCCATGCGCTGGTCCGCCAAAGCACCGACAAACAGCGGCGAGATGAAAGCCGCCACAGCTGTGGTAGCCAGCACCCAGGGCACCAGATGTCCTTTCCCATACGCCGTGAACACATTCGCCAGCGGCACGCTCCACAGCCCCATGGGCATGGCAGTGACAAAGAACAGGATGGCTAGTCTGGCGCGGTTGGGGGGCAAGGCAGGTGGAACTTCGATAGGCCGCCCCACCTTGCAAGTTGCACCTTCCATGTTTCCATAGGAGACCGAGCTCCCGCTCATGATACTCGCTCGCAAAAGGCCCGCATGATAGGCGGGTCAGGACATCGTTTCGATTTCTTGCGTGCATCGGCAGGTCTCCTGCTTCATGGAGAAATGCCGCATGTCTGCCAACCTCGCTCGTTTCGCCTCCACCCCCGGTGCGCACCTCACACCGGACGGCGTTCATTTCACGGTTTTTTCTCGTCACGCCACCGCAGTCGACCTTTGCCTTTACAATGCCGCTTCACCCGGTCGTGAGACCGGCCGGATCCGGCTGACCCGAGGCGAGCGGGATCTCTGGTATGCCTTTGTGCCCGGACTGAAGTCAGGCCAGCTCTACGGCTACCGCGCCCACGGCCCCTGGATGCCGCAGAATGCTCTGCGCTACAATGCCAACAAGCTGCTGCTGGACCCCTACGCCCTCGCCATCTCCGGCAAGCCGGATGCCCGGGCCTCCATGCACACTCCCACGGGTCCCGGCTTCTTCCCTGGTGCTCATGACAACGGCCCCGAGGCGCTGAAATCTGCCGTCATTGACCGCGACTATGATTGGGGAGATGACAAGGCACCGAACATCCCCTGGCGTGACACGGTGGTCTATGAGATGCACGTCAAGGGCTTCACCCGGACGCATCCAGATGTGCCAGCTAAACTGCGCGGCACCTACGCCGGCCTCGCCCATCCCAGCGCGCTCAAGTATCTGAAGGACCTCGGCGTCACCGCCGTGCAGCTGCTGCCCGTGCACCAGCATCTGGACGACCAGTTCCTGATCGAGAAAGGCCTAACAAATTATTGGGGATACAACACCATCGGCTTCTTCGCCCCGCACAATGAGTTTGCCTCGGCGGCTGATCCCCAGGCCCAGGTGCGCGAGTTCAAGGACATGGTGAAGGCCTGCCACGCCGCAGGACTCGAGGTCATTCTGGATGTCGTCTACAATCACTCCGCCGAGGGTGATGAGCGCGGCCCCATGCTCATGTTTCGCGGCTTTGACGACCGCCTCTACTATCGCCACGACTTCGACGAGCACGGTTCCAATTACATCAACATCACCGGTTGCGGCAATGCTGTGGACTCCGCCAACGGCCCAGGTCTCAAGCTCGTGCTCGACAGCCTGCGCTACTGGGTCACAGAGATGCGCGTGGATGGCTTCCGCTTTGACCTCGCCGTCACCGTGGCGCGTGATGAGAAGGACGAGTTTAACGTTAACGGCCAGTTCCTCACCGCCGTCGCCCAGGATCCCATTCTTTCGCAGGTGAAGCTCATCGCGGAGCCTTGGGACATCATGCGTTTCGACAGCTACCAAGTCGGCGCCTTCCCCGAACCCTGGCGTGAGCTGAACGGCAAGTATCGCGATACCGTCCGCCGCTTCTGGGCAGGCGATGAAGGCAGCACCGCCGAATTCGCCAAGCGCTTCTGCGGCAGCCAGGATGTCTACGGTGGCAACCAGCGCCCGGCCCTGAGTAGCATCAACTTTCTCACCAGTCACGATGGCTTCACCCTGCTGGATCTCGTGAGCTATGCCAGCAAGCACAACGAAGCCAATGGCGAGGAAAACCGCGATGGCGACAACGCCAATCACAGTATCAGCTGCGGTGTCGAAGGCCCCACGAACGACCTCCGCGTGAACCGTCTGCGCGGACGTCTGCGCCGCAGCATGTTTGCCACACTTCTGACCTCCGTCGGCGTGCCGTTCATCACGGCGGGTGACGAGCGCGGCCGCACGCAGAAGGGCAACAACAACGCCTACTGCCAGGACAACGAGATCAGCTGGCTCGACTGGAATACGGTGGATGCCGAGATGCTCGAGTTCACGCGCCAGATGCTCGCCTTCCGCCGTGCGCATCCTGAGTTCCGCCGCACGGAATTCTTTGATGGTCAGTGGACACCCGCCACCGGGCTTCCTGATGTCGCCTGGCTGGAGGGCAATGGCAGCCTGCTCTGCCATGATGAATGGCATGATCCTGCGCGCACCACCTTCGGCGCGCTCATCGCTGGAAAGCCACCCATGGTACTGCTCTTCAATCGAGGAGATCTCCCCGCTCCCTTCATTCTTCCCGGAACTGCAGGCTGCACCTGGAGCGCCGTCTTTGACACCGCGAACAGCCAGTCCTTCGATACCCAGAAGATCCCACCGACCGCTGGTGGAGCCAACCTCACCGTGAACAGCCACAGCGTCGTCTGCCTGAAGCTCAGCGCCGGCATCCTCGGTCTCACGATGGCTTGTTAGGGGAGGAATGCTCCTAGCCTGTCATTTCAGAGCCTTGAAAGGCCGAACAAACTTTTCGTAGTCTCTCACGAACCACTTCTTCCCCTTCTGAAAAACCTGATGCCCCTCCGCTTGCAGCAATGCAGTCAGAGCTTCGATCCCACCAGGATACTTCGGATTCACCTCGCCCCTGGCTTTCAGAACGCGCCAGTAGGGCGTGATGTCCGACTTCCCTTCGCGTGAGGCCTCGTCTGCCGCATGGGCTGCGATCCATGAAAAGATCCCGGTGGTGATCGGACAACCCGACTCCGCCTTGTGCTTCTTGGCCACAGCGCTCCTCAGCTCATCAATCGTCGTCAAAGCTCCGCGCGGCACCTGGCGCATCAGCGCATCCACCTCGCGCGGCGCCGGGATCACCAGAGTCGCGCCACCAAACCGTCGGACCATGTCTCCTTCCAGCTTCACCACCTTCGGTAGGTCCTTGTCATCCGCCAGCTTCTGCTGCCAGGTCTTCTTCCCGCGCAGAGGCTTGGCGATCTCCGCTTTCGCAATCGGAGGGCTCTTACTTTTCATGACTCGGTGGGGGTTGTCGGGCCGACCAGGCAGAATGCCCGCTTCTCTGCATGGAATCTAGCGACACTTTTGTAGTCCCTGTCCCGGCCCGGCTGGCCATGCTGACCACCTATCACAGCACCTCTTGCTAACTCCCGCCGTTCTTCGTAATCTCTCCGCATGATCCACCGACTGCTTTCTCTGATGCTAGGCCTCATGCTGCTCGGGCAGGTGACGGTCATGGGGGCCGACACGAAATACACGGGCAAGGTCGTCGTCATCCCAGTGGGCGAGGACGACCTCATTGCCCGGGCGCGCTTTGAGTTCATGTCCCGCACTCTCGAACGCTGCACGGCTGAAGGTGCCGAAGCCGTGATCTTTGACCTCGACACTCCAGGTGGTCTGCTTTGGGACACCGTGGACCTGATGATGAATGATCTGCAAAAGCTGAAGCCGAAGAGTTTCGCGTTTGTGAATCCGCGTGCTCTCTCCGCGGGCGCCATGATTGCCGTGGCCACGGATGGCATCTACATGGCTCCCACCAGCAGCGCGGGCGCAGCCTCGCCCGTCTATGGCAATGGTGAGCAGATGGCGGATGCCGAACGCGCCAAGATGAATTCCGCCACCATGAGCATGGCACGCGCCGTGGCGAAGAGGAAGGGCCACAACCCCGCCGTCATCGAAGCGATGATCGACATGGGCAAAGAGCTCAAGGTCAATGGCGTGGTCATCGATAACAAGAAGGAGATCCTCACGCTCGATGCCGAGCAGGCCATCATGATTTCCGATGGCAAGCCGCTCTTCGCCAAGGCCATCGTCAGCAGCCTCGATGAGATCAAGAAGGCCGAGTCTTTGAAAGGCGAGCTCGTCACAGCCGAACCAACTTTGTTTGAGCTTATCGCCATCTGGGTCACCAAATACGCCGCCATCCTCATCCTGATCGGTGTTGCCGGAGGTTACCTGGAGATGCAGGCACCTGGCTTTGGGATCCCTGGTTTCGTTTCGTTGGCGGCCTTCTCGCTCTTCTTCTTCGGGCATTATGTTGCCGGTAGTTTGGTGGGCCAGGAGACCGCCGTGGCTGTGGCCGTTTTTATGCTCGGGGTTGTCCTGATCGCACTGGAGCTCACGCTCTTTCCCGGCACCCTGGCCTTGGGCATCGTGGGTTTCGTCTGCGTCATGGCGGCTCTCGTGTTCACGATGTCAGGCTGGGAGATGCCCGTCGCGCCTGTCCCAGTGCCCGCAGATGGCACGAATCCTCCCCCGCCCTTTGATTTCAGCCTCGCTACCTATGCCCTGGGCCTGCGCAATTTTGCTCTCGGCATGCTGGGTGCGTCCTTGATCATCCTGGTGGCCGCACGTTATCTGCCCGAAACACGGCCGTTCCGCCGTTTGGTGCTTCACACCGCTGCCGGCGGCACCCTGGAAGCCACCCCTGCGATGACCGCCACACGCGCCGTGAAATCCGGCGATGAAGGCCGCACCGTCAGCGCGTTGCGTCCTTATGGCACCGTCGAGTTCGGCGAGACCCGTGTCGAGGCCATGGTGGAAGGCGGCTACCTCCAGAGCGGCACCGCCGTCCGCGTCCGCGAGATCTCCGGCACGCGTATCATCGTGGAAGGACTAACTTAAAGCGGGACTATTTCTCAACCTGTCTTCTTAAAATCCCAACTCCCCTCATTTTCGTCCCCGTTAAAACCCATCCCTAGCGCAGGTTGTATTCACCCTCCGCCGGAGCCACGGACAACTCATGAAAGCCCGCATGTATCAATTTCAGTTCGGCCAGGGAAACCTCGGCTGGCCCGCCAAGCTCGTGCTTGGTCTCGTCATCATTCTTGGCATCGCCCTCCTGCTCTCCTTTGGGCTCATCGCCGCCGTCGTCGGAGGCATCGCGCTCCTCGCGACCAAAATCATCCGCACCTTCCTGCCGGCCTCAGCCGCACCTCCAGCTCAGGAATCTGACCTTTCCTGGCATCGTCAGCAGCCAGAGCCCTCTCATGAGCTCCAGGAAGACCGCGGCATCGTGCGAGATGTCGAGGTCGAGATCCTCCCGGCTGAGGACGACCGTCGCGGCCCCAGGGCCTAGATTCGCCGCCAAGCCCCTGGTTCGCACATCTGCGCCCTCCGCGTCATCTGCGGTCAAGAGTCCTGTCTCAGGGAACAACCGTGAACAGAGAACGGAGAATCGCCCCCTAACTACGATTTAATAAATTTTGCTGAAGATTGTGAACATCCCTTCGTTTCAGGCGCAGTCCACGACCCCTCGTCGCCATGAAAACGCTCACCCTTCTGCTTTTCGCCGCCGCCACGGCCACCCTCCACGCGGCGGCTCTGCCGGAATCTGCCAAGATCGACCAACTACTGGCGGCCGACTGGCAGAAACATAACCTGCAGGCCAATCCCGCCGCGCCGGATGAGGTCATCGTGCGCCGTCTGTACCTGGACATCGCGGGACGTATCCCGACCGTGGAGGAGACAGAGCAGTTCCTGCGCTCCAACGATCCCCAGAAGCGCGCCAAGCTCATCGACCAGCTTCTCGCGGGTGATGGCTTCACCAGTCACATGTTCAACTACTGGGCGGATGTGCTGCGCCTGACGGACAACGTGAAAGGCCGCCTCACGGCCGAGGCCTATGAGGAGTGGATGAAGAAGCAGCTCAAGGCCAACACGCCCTATGACCAGATCGTGCGCAATCTCCTGACCACCGAAGGCGGCGCCTGGGACAGCGGCGCCATCGGCTTCTGGATGCGTGATGAGAACAAGCTCGACCATCTGGCCTACACCGTGCAGGTCTTCCTCGGCACCAGCATCGTCTGCGCGCAGTGCCATAACCATCCGTTCGATAAATGGACGCAGATGGATTACTACGGCATGGCTGCTTTCACCTATGGCATGAACACACGCGGTGGCGGCCAGGACATCCTGAAGTCCAAACGCAAGCCGGACATCGACAAGGCCACACTGCAGGCCATGAGCGACAAGGAACGCCGCGAATACATGAAGAAGCTGCGCTCCGAGCAGGAGAAGAAACCGCAGATCGACCGCGAGCAACTGGCCCAGGTGCGCCAGGCCATGGGCGACGTCATGAAGCCTCTGCGCTACACCGACATCAACTGGCAGGAAGGCAAGAAGCCCACCCTGCCCCACGACTACAAATACACCGACGCCAAGGCCGGCCAGCAGGTGCAGCCGAAAGCCATGTTTGGCCATGAGGCGTCTCCTATGGGTGGCGAGACGACACTGACCGCCTTTGCCCGCTGGATGACCAGCCCGGACAATCCGCGCTTCACCACCGTCATTGCCAACCGCATGTGGAAGAAGGCTTTCGGCCTCGGCCTCATCGAGCCGGTCGATGAAATCACCGACTCCACCGTGGCCTCCAATCCTGCGCTCATGGACTACCTGACGCAGCTCATGATCGAGAAGAAGTACAGCCTGAAGTCCTTCCTCCGCGTCCTTTATAACACGGACACCTATCAGCGCATGGCCACCACCCAGGAAGTGGCCCTGGGCGAGACCTCCCGCTTCACCGGCCCCACGCTCCGCCGCATGAGTGCTGAGCAGATCTGGGATTCCCTGGTGACCCTCACCGCTGGTAATATCGACAGCAGCGTGGATGCCGACAACGAGCGCCTGCACCAGTATCTGGATGATCTGGCCTTCTTCCTCAACACCATCGAGAAAACCGGTGTCGAGGGTCTGGTCGGCATCGCCAAGGAAGCCACCGCGAAGCAGGAGGACAATCAGAAGAAGCTGGCCGAGATGCGCGAGGTGATGCTGGCCAAGCAGAAGGCAGGTCAGGCAGGCATTGCCGAAAGCAAGGAGCTCGCACAAGAGGCTAACAAACTTCGCCGAGAGGCCGGCAACGACATCCTTGTGGCCCTGCTCGGTGAAGAGCGTGCCACGGAACTCCGCCGCGGTTACAACGCCAAGCAGACTGATGCGAAGAAGCGCCCAGCTGCGCAGATTGACCGCTCCAAGCTCGCCAACATGACGAAGGAAGAACGCAAGGAGTTCATCAAGAACCTGCAGAAAGGTGCGCAAAATGTGGTCGGCATTTCCACTCGTGCTTCCGAGCTTCCCAGCCCCGCCAAGGCAGGCCACATGCTCCGCACCTTTGGCCAGAGCGACCGCGAGGTCATCGAGAACGCCAGCGCTGACGCCTCCGTGCCTCAGGCTCTGACGTTGCTGAACGGCCCGATCGTCCAGGCTGTCACCAGCCCTATGTCCAACCTTACCACTCATCTCGACAAGGCTGGAGGCCCTGATCAGAAGCTCGACCTCCTCTACACCGCATTGCTGAGCCGCAAGCCCACCAACAATGAGCGCGGCATCCTCTCCGGCGTGATCCACGAGCGCGGCCCCAAAGCCATCGAAGACGTCACGCATGCCCTTCTCACCGGCTCACAGTTCCTCTTCATCCAGTAAGCTCAGGTCACTCGCCCACAAACCTTCCCAGAAGCCCACGAATATGAACTCACACCTCCGCTCCGCCGACGAACCTACCCGTCGTGATTTTGTGCTTGGCATGGCCAAGACCTGCCTCGGTGTTTCTGTCATGGCACCGCTGATGCGCGGCACAGCCAGCGCCATCTTTGACGGCAGTTCGAAGCTCAAACAGGTGCCCACAGCACGCAATGTGATCTATCTCTACATGAGCGGGGGCATGACGCATCTCGACACCTTTGGCTGCGTGCCAGGAGCTGAGACCATGGGCGAGACCGAAGTCATCAAGACCACCGGAGATGGTATTCAAATTGGTTCGGGCCTGCCCACCGTGGCGAAGTACATGCGCCATGGCACCATCATCAACAGCATGACCAGCACCCAAGGTGCGCATGAGCAGGGCAACTACTTCCAGCACACCAGCTATACCCTGCGCGGCGGCACCCGCCATCCCACGATGGGTGCCTGGCTGCAGAAATTCCAAGGCAAGGGCAATCCTGATCTTCCTGGCAGCGTGGTGATCAGCGAGGGCAGCAAACATCCGGGCGGTGGCTTCTTTGAGGCTGCCTTCCAGCCTCTCGTCATCAACGATCCGACCTCCGGCCTGCAAAACAGCCACCGTCTCGCCAATCTTTCCGAGGCTGATTTTGACTACCGTCTGGGTCTGTCCGCGAAACTGAATGCAGGATTTCAGCAGGCCTACAATCAGAGTGCGGTGCGTGCTTACTCTGACGTCTATCGCGATGCTGTGCAGGTCATGAAGAGCGCCGATCTGGCGGCCTTCGATCTCAATCAAGAGCCTGAAGACCAGCATGCGCTCTATGGCGACAGCAAGTTTGGCCAGGGTTGCCTCCTCGCCCGTCGCCTCATCGAGCACGGAGTGCGCTATGTCGAAGTCGGAAACGGCGGCTGGGATATGCACCAGGAGATCTACTCCCGCCTGCCTGAGAAGATCGCTGACCTCGACAAAGGCCTCGGTGCCCTCCTCGGCGACCTCGAGTCCCGTGGCATGCTTTCCGAGACCCTGGTCGTGCTCACCACCGAATTCGGCCGCACGCCGAAGATCAACCAGAACGCTGGCCGCGACCACTACCCGAAAGCTTTCTCCAGCGTGATGTGGGGTGGTGGCGTGAAAGGCGGCTACGTCCACGGCAAGACCGACAAGGGCATCGAGGTCACAGATGCCAAGATGACTCCGCCTGATCTCAACGCCAGCATTGGCTACGCCCTCGGCCTGCCTTTGGACCAAGTCTTGTTCTCCCCCAGCAAGCGCCCCTTCACCATCGCTGACAAAGGCCAGCCCGTGCTGGACCTCTTCGCCTGATGTAGGCTCGTTTCGCCAAAACGAGGGCTTGGGTGCCATCACGCAGGCAAAAATGCCTGCGTCCGCATCTGTAGGCTCGTTCGTCAGAACGAGAGGCTTGGCCTTTGCCGTTTTGATGCCTGAAACTCGCCGCATCTAGTGAAGGCTGCACCACGTAGGAGGCGGCCTCAAGGGGCCGTGACAGGAAGTGTCCATTCCCCCGGATGACCATCAGCTTCGCGCTTGCCTCCGGGGCCGCCCTCTGGCATTGAAAAGGTCCGGACGCTTCCCGCCCCTGTCGGGTCGCCCGTCCCTCCCTTTGCTCTCCGACCATGACCCATCCCTGCGTCTCCTCCATCCTCGGCACCGGCAGCTATGTGCCTGAGAAAGTGCTGACGAACGACGACCTTTCCAAAATCGTTGATACCAACGATGAGTGGATCACCAGCCGCACCGGCATCAAAGAACGCCGCATCGCCGCTGACGACCAGGCCACCAGTGACCTTGCCAGCGAGGCCGCCCGCCGCGCCATGAAGAACGCGGGAGTCAGCCCGGATGAGATCGATCTCATCGTCTGCGCCACAGTCACGCCGGACATGTTCTTCCCCAGCACCGCTTGCATCGTGCAGCGGAAGATCAAAGCCCACAACGCCGTCTGCTTTGACATCAGCGCCGCCTGCTCTGGATTCGTGTATGCCCTCCAGGTCGCCCGCCACTTCCTCAATGCAGGCACTCGCCAGACCGCTCTCGTCATCGGTGCGGAAAAGCTTAGCAGTCTGGTCAACTGGAAGGACCGTAACACCTGCGTGCTCTTCGGTGATGGTGCCGGCGCCGTGGTCATCCGTGCGGCTGAAGACTCCGAGGCCCCCGGCCGCGTGCTCAGCACTGTCATGGGCAGTGATGGCAACCTCGTGGACCTCCTCAAGGTCCCCGGCGGTGGCAGCGCCTGCCCTACCACACCAGACAATGTGGACCAGCGCCTGAACACAGTTCACATGGAAGGGCGCGAGACCTTCAAGCATGCCGTGACCCGCATGAGCAATGCCGCCGAGGAAGCCCTGGCCATGGCCGGCCTGACCAAGGAAGACATTGACCTCGTCATCCCGCACCAGGCCAATGCCCGCATCATCACCGCCATCGCGGATCGCCTGGGCCTTCCTCCTGAGAAGACTTTTGTGAATGTGGACAAATACGGCAACACCAGCGCTGCCACCATCCCCATCGCGCTTGATGAAGCCAACCAGCAGGGCCGCCTCCAGCGTGGTAATGTGGTCCTCCTCGTCGCCTTCGGCGGCGGCTTCACCTGGGCCGCCTCGGTCGTGCGCTGGTAAGCCTGCATGGCCTGCGGATGACTCATCAGCAGGCCTTCGCAATCATTCCAAAATCAAAAACCCTGCGGCTCATCACCGCAGGGTTTTGTGTTTCAAACAGATTTAATGGTTAGGCAAACCATCAAGCCGTGATCGGATGCAGGTTGGTCTTGCACCACTCACCGTTCTGCATGGTCACGCCATCTGGGTCTTCCACCGCGATGTGCGCCTCATCTTCGCAGATGATCCAGCCTTCATAGTTACGCAGTACCAGCCATTCAGTGATCTTGTGGAAGTCCAGTTTACCGGTGCCCATCTGCGCCCAAGGCTCGGCTCCATTGCCGGAGAAATCCTTGTAATGGATGTGGTTCACCAGGTGCTGCCATTTGTTCAGCGTGGCGATGACGTCCATGCCACCGCGGATGATGTGACCCACGTCTGGAGTCCAGCCTGTGACCTTCGGATCCAGGCTGCTGAGGACGACATCATAGTCTTCCTGCGTGCGGACGATGGAGGCTGGCGGGCTGTTCGGATGGTAGGAGACCTTCAGACCTGCGTCATGCGCGCGCTGGGCCACTGCATTGAGGTTCTTCGCCACATTCAGGCGGCGCTTCTGCAGGTCCTTGTTACGGCCGGAAGGCAGAGTGACCGTGCCCAGCATCGATCCAGGGAAATGCTTGAGATAGTCGATCGCAAAGTCGGTGGCTGCTTTCTCATTCGGAGCCTCGCCCTCACCATCCCAAGCGCAAACCAGCGCCAGACCTGCCAGCTTCATATTGTACTGCTGCAGGGTGTCCTTCATCTTGATCGGATCGATCTGCGGTCCAAGCCAGTACTTGGAGCAGCCAAGAGCGCTCTCAGAGATCTCGAGCACCATGGGCTCGATGCCCGTGAAACCGGCCTCGGAGGCCACCTTGATCATGTGATCGAGCTTGTTGTCGTAGCCCTTGCCCGTGCCCTGCATGAACCAGGTGTACACTTCGGAGCCGAATTGGATTTTACCCATGTTGTCGGAGTTGTTGTGGTTTGGTGAGAAAAAGTGCCCCGTTTCCAGGAGCGCGCGCATTTGAGACGACATCCCGCCTACTGTCCAGCCTCGAAAGCAAAGAGCCCGCAGATCAATCGCGAGTGACCACGCGGTCCAGGTTCATCAGCACCCCAGCCGTGGTCGTGTAAGCAGCCAGTTCCACCGGATCCAGCTTTGGATCAGCCTTTGAAGCCCCTTGGGCGATCGCCTTCTGCGCCTCGTCTGGGTGCGACGCAAACCATTCCAGGCGCTCATGCAGACCGCTCAAAAGGATACCCTGCGTTTGGGAATCGATCGTCCGTCCCGTCGCTCGCAGATAGCCATAGGCCAATCGTTTCTCTGCCGTGTCGGCCTGCTTCATCATGAGCTCGGCCAGGCCACGCTGGGCCTCCACAAAGGCAACCTCGTTCAGCATCGCCAGTGCCTGCAGCGGTGTGTTCGTGCGGCTACGCTTTACGGTGCAGATCTCACGTGTCGGCGCGTCAAAGAGCATCATCGTCGGCGGTGCTGCCGTGCGCTTCCAGATGGTGTACATGGTCTTACGATACAGCCCCTCGCCCGCATCAGCTTTGTAGCCGCGGAGGTCGCCATACTTGCTTGTCTCATCCCACACACCTTCCGGCATGTAAGGGCGCACACTCGGCCCACCCACTTTCGGCACCAACAGCCCGCCGATCGCCAACGCCTGATCACGCACCACCTCGCCGCTCAAACGGAAGCGCGGTCCACGGGCCAGGAGGCGGTTATCCGGATCACGCTCCAGCAAGGCAGCAGTTACCCTGGTGCTCTGCTGATAGGCGCGGCTTGTGACCATGAGCTTGATAAGATGCTTCATGTCCCAGCCGCTCTTCATGAACTCCGCGGCCAGCCAGTCCAGCAGTTCCGGATGCACGGGATACTCCGCCTGAAAACCAAAGTTCTCCGTGGTCTTGCACAACCCTACGCCGAACAGCCGCTCCCACTGCCGGTTCACCCACACACGGGCCGTGAGCGGATTGTCAGTGCTGACCAACCATTTGGCTAGGCCAAGACGGTTCATCGGCGCACCCTTCGGCATCGCATGCAGCCAGGAAGGCACGGCCATGCCCACCTTCTCCCCCGGCTTGTCATACTCGCCACGGTTCAAAACAAAGGCGTCCCGCGTCTTGGAGGATTCCTTCATCACCATGGACGTGGGCAGCGCTGTCTCGAAATCCATCAATGCCTTCGTCTTCGCTGCCAGCGCATCTTCTGCCAGCTTCACCGGACTGCTGACAGTGGCCAGATAGTAGGCTTCCAGTTCCTTCTTCTGCGCAGCGCTGCGCTTCTCCACAGCTTCCGCCAGGATCGCTTTGATACGGCTCAAATCCGCATTGCCTTGAAGTTTCACCGCATTCGCTGGAAGCGACGTGCTCGAGATACGGAAGCGGCCGATGTTGTGATAGCCGATGGCCTCGTGGCGCAGACGCAGCAGAACTTGGGCACCAGCACTCGGACTTACCAGACGATCAAGCAGGAACATCGCTCTCCTGTTTTCCTTCTTGGTAGGCCCGTCGATGGCCCATCCCCTGCCCTTGCCCTTCTTGATCACATTCGTGATCTCATAACCCTTTTGATTGTAGTCCGCTTCCACCTTCGTCACGGTCAGCTTCTCCGGCTTGCCACCGGCCTTCTGGACATACACATCGAAATCCGTCAGCACAAAGTTCCCGTTCGAGTTGCGCCCCAGGCTCTGCTCCGGCAGTGACGCATCGGGGAAGCACTCGAGCAAGAATCCAGATACCCCGTCCTTCGGCATCGCAGCATCAAAAATATAGGTGTCCTTCGCCGGATTCGGCCCGCTGGCCAGATAGCTGCCATCAGGCTGCCGAACTAACTTTGCGCCCTTATCATCGAGCTTGGACACCACCTGCACAGGTTCCATCATCGTCCACGCGGACTTCTGCTCCTGCATCTTCATCGCACCTTCCTTTTCCCAGGCAGCCATCAGTGTCGGGAGATCTTTGCGGGATTCCCTCGCTACCTTCTCAGCCGCCGTGATCTCCACTTTGAGAGCCGCGATGCGCTTCTCCTGCTCCGGCGTGGTCACGCTCATGATCGGCAGCGAATTGCCACCGCTGCGATTCGAGGCACCCTGGATGCTTCCGCGTTCTTCGATGTTGTTGAAGAAGGCGAAGAACGAATAAAAGTCCTTCTGCGTGATTGGGTCATACTTGTGATCATGGCAGCGAGCACAGTTCATCGTCAGTCCCAGCCAGGTGAAGCTCGTCGTCTCTACACGATCGATGATGTTCTCGATCCGCCACTCTTCATCGATGATCCCGCCCTCGCCATTGATGCGGTGATTGCGATTGAACCCCGTGGCGATCATCTGCGCCTGCGTCGGCTGCGGCAAAAGATCCCCGGCGATCTGCTCGATGGTGAACTGGTCAAACGGCTCGTTCGCATTGAAGGCCGAAATCACCCAGTCACGCCATGGCCACATGCTGCGTGAGCTGTCCGTCTGAAATCCATTGCTGTCCGCAAAGCGCGCAAAGTCCAGCCACTCCCGGGCCATGTGCTCGCCGTAGCTCGGTGACTGCAAAAGCTCGTCCACCAACCTAACAAGCGAAGCTTCCGTGAAGTCCTTCGCATGACGAGTGACTTGTTCAGGCGTCGGTGGCAGCCCCGTGAGGTCCAGCGTCACCCGACGGATCAGCGTCTCGGCATCGGCCTTTGCTGAGAAACCCAGTCCCTCTTTCTTCAGACGCGCCTCCAGCAGTTCATCGATGCTCTTCGCTTTGGATGCAGCCACCGGCTCAAAGGCCCAGTGCCCCTGATACTCCGCTCCTTCGGCGATCCATTGCTTGATCAGCTCTGCCTCCGCCTTGGTCACCGGCTTGTGCATCTTCACCGGCGGCATCAGATCATCCTCGTTCGTCGTCAGCACGCGGGACAGCAGTTCGCTTTGTTCCGGCTTGCCGGGAACGATCGCCATCGCACCCGACTCCGCAGGCTTTAGGGCCTCCGCATGCAAATCCAGCCGCAGCCCGGCCTTCCGGTTCTTCTCATCAAAGCCATGGCAGTGAAAGCACTTGTCCGAAAGGATCGGCCGGATGTCACGATTGAACACCACCGTCTCCGCCTGCGCAGCGGAGGAGATCAAAAGGAGGACAGACAGGAAGCGAAGCACGGCCCCTGATACGCCCCAAACCGCCCGTTCTTCCATCCCCCTCTCTGGCCTTGATCCCTTTCCGTGTTTTCCGCGTATTCCGTAGGCCCTTTCTGATCAAGGCTTCACCACTCCACCGATCAACCGGCCACATAGCCCCTTGCCGCCCCCTTCTTTATTCGGATTTCGTCATTCGTCATTCCCCAACCCATTTGCCCCCTTGACGTCCACAAGCCCCCTCTTCATGGACACTCAGACTCTTTTCCATCCCCCGCATGGCCGGCTTTTTCAAATCTCTCATCCAGCGCTTCACCAAACCCGACATCGATTGGGATGACCTCGAGGCCTCCCTCATCGCCGGTGACCTCGGTCCCAAGCTCGCCCTCCAGATCGTCAGCGACCTCCAGGCCCAGCAGCGCAAGCTCCACGGCGCCGACATCGTCCAGGTGGCGCGCGATCATGTGCGCAAGATCCTCCCGGAATCTGTCCCGCATCTGACACCCTTTGCCGATGGCCGTCCCAAGGTGCTGCTCATCGTCGGTGTCAATGGCGTCGGCAAGACCACTTCCACCGCCAAGCTCGCCCACCTGCTTCAGCATGCCGGGCACAAGGTCGTCCTCGCCGCAGCCGACACCTTCCGCGCTGCCGCTGTGGAGCAGCTCCAGGTCTGGTCCCAGCGCCTGGACGCACCCCTCGTCAAAGGTCCGCCGAACAGCGACCCCGCCGCCGTCTGTTTCGAAGGTTATGAGATGGCTGTCAAAACCGGCGCCTCATTCCTGCTCTGCGACACCGCCGGCCGTCTCCACACCAAGCACAACCTCATGGAGGAGATGAAGAAGATCCACCGCGTGCTGGGCCGCAAAGACCCCACCTCGCCGCATGAGATCATCCTCGTCGTCGATGCCACCACCGGCTCCAACGCCCTGCAGCAAGCCCGCGAGTTCCACAAAGCCATCCCACTGACCGGCCTCATCGTCACCAAGCTCGATGGCAGCGGCAAAGGCGGTGTCCTCGTCCCCATCCAGCAAGAACTCAAAGTCCCCACCCGCTTCATCGGACTGGGCGAGAAGGTCGAAGACTTCCAGGCCTTTGATTCCAAGCGGTTCGTAGACGAGTTGCTCTAACCAGAATTAGAAAAGGGGATTTGGAGTCTGGGAGGGCTAGCAACGCCCGTATGCAACCACCAGCGTCGAAGTCGCGAAGCGTCCCGGAGTGCGTGTGGCAGAGATGCAAGGGCACCCTTGCATCGTCGACACCGCTTATGACACGTGATGTCTAAAGCTCACAGCATCAACCCCAACAACCTCTCCCGGATCTGTGCGCGCCACTTGGTCAGATAAGCAAACTTCGCCTGCATCGCCTGCACATCCTTCCACGCGGCATCATCTCCAGTAGCCAGCCTTTCATCACACTCCGGCAGCAGCACTTCCAGTCGCTGCCATTCCTGTTCGATCAACTCATTCAAACCTTCCAAAGCCTCGCGCAAACGCATCTCTTCAGAAGCCAGCAGCGCTTTTGCCAGCGCACTCGTGGCAGCTTGTTTGCGGGTGAGAAAAGCGTTCGTCTGCTGTAGCAGCGGCCCCAGCTTCTCAAACAAGCTCATCAAGCCTGCCTCCAGCGGAATGGCACGCCAGCCGAGACCTGAACGGGTATCGACCAGATGCTTCAGCCGCGTCACCGGAGACCTTAGCGCCTCCAAGGCAGCATTTAGCTCAGCGCTCAGTGCCGCATCGCCACCGGCCTGATCTGGATGAGCCGTCTTCGTGGCCTCCAGATACGCTTGCTGAAGCGCGGCTTCATCCAGTGCAGCACGCGGCGGCAGACCCAGCAGCTTAAAGTAGTCTGCCATAATACATTACATCACGCGGCGAAGCTTTCGCCACAGGAGCAAGTCACCACGGCGTTCGGGTTCGTCACCTTGAAGCCGCCTTGCTGGAGGTCATCGCTGTAATCCAGCTCAGATCCCGTCACGAAGAGCGCGCTCTTGGGATCGATCACCACACGCACTTCATTGGAGGTCACCATGATGTCCCGGTTCGCCGGGCCATCCACGAGGTCCATCTTGTATTGCAGACCCGAGCAGCCTCCGCCGACCACCGCCACGCGCAGCGCGCCGTGTTCAGCGCGGCCCTGCTTCGTCAGCAGGCTGAGGAGCTTGTTGGAGGCATTGGGCAGCACCTTGATCAGCTTTTCACTGCCGATCTTGTAGTTAGGCGCTGGGGATGGTGCGATAGCAGACATGTCTTATAAAAAGTAGTGGCTCACGCCTTGTCCTGATCCTGGCTCTGGTTCTGGGCGGCCAGCCAGGCATCAAAAATCTCACGCGGCACCTGATATTTCGCGCCGCAGCGCGGGCAGGTGATGCCAGCAGGACCCTCTTCAAAAATGTAGTCGAGGTCTTCGTCCGCCAGACGGCTCAGCATGGGGAACATACGCTCGACCGTGCAGCCGCAGTCAAACACAAAGCCGCGCGTTTCCAGCAGCGAGAGCACCTCCAACTGGTCCAGCTTCAAAATGTCCTCCTGGCGCAGATTTTTGAGCCACGCGGTATCCGCATCCGGCTCGGCCGAGATCTGCACGAACTCCTCATCATCGAGACGGAAGATACGTGTCGGACGCTGCTCGCTCTGAGTGTAAAAATGCTCCACGGCGGCCAGCACATCCATGCCTTGAAACTCGACCATGCTCTGGCGTGGAGGCACGTTTGATCTCGTGGTCTGGGCGATGATGATGGATTTGCCCATGTCCTTGATGTCATCCATGAAAAGGCGACCCGTCACCCGGCTTTGCGGATAGCCACCGCCAGTGACAAAGATGTTCAGCAGCGGATCCTGCATGTGGATGGTCCAGGCGCAGCGTTCATCATGCGGACGCGAGGCCTGATGCAGCGCCATCGCAGCCAGTCCTTCCTTCAGCATCGTGTCCAGGTGCTGCTCATGCTTGATCCCGTGCTGCATGAGATGCAGGTAGTAGTCCATGTACAGGTCTGAGAACTGGCCGCGCACGAGCAGGCAGTTCCGCCCGCGCACGAAGTAGGAGCGCAGTTCAATGTTGGCGAGATCAGACTCTGGCATGACGTTTTGAAAAAGAGAAAGGTCGGCGGAAAAGAAGAGGGCAGAGAGCGGGCTTCAAAGCTCCTGGCTCCCTGCCCTCAATATACTACGAATCGATCAGAGAGGCTTGATGAAGATATCTTTGTAATAGGTCACGCTCTTCGGGTCGTGGCCCTGGATGGCGATGGTGCCGTCAGCCAGCTTGCGGCCGGGCATATTCTTCAGTTCCTTCGCAGGATCCCAGCCTTCAGGCTCGGTGAAGTCCACGGTGGTCTCGCCATTCACCTTCAGGGTGATGTGCTTGCCTTCCACGCGGATCACGTAGTCGAACCATTCGCCATCCTTGCTCGGAGCCAGAGGCACCTTGATGTGCTTGCCACCTTCAGGCTCCTTCTGATCAGGGAGCAGGGCGAGAATGTTCACCACGCCATAAAGGCTGCCGGTCTTCTTGGGGTCGGTGTGGGTGCTGTTCACCTGGCACTCATAGCCAGCGTCTGGCCAGCCTTTTTCCTGGAACTTGGTGGCGAAGTACACGCCGCCATTGCCACCTGCGGTGGTCTTGACCTTCAGCTTCAGCTCGAAGCTCTTGAAGCTCGCATTGCCATCGGCACCGACGTAGAAAAGATGCGCGCGGCCACCGGCCACCTTCAGCTCGCCGTTTTCCACGGTGAACACGCCGGGAACTTCGTCATTGGACTTCCAGCCGGACAGGTCCTTGCCGTTGAAAAGGGAGGTATAACCATCGTTATCCGCGGCCGGGGAGACCGAGGCGATCAGGGCGGCCACGAGGGCCAGGGTGAAGCGGTTGAGTTTCATGGAGGAGGCGCAGATACAATGGCGCGCGCGGCTTGTC
Organism: Prosthecobacter gellanilyticus; assembly: GCF_007992435.1. Classification (GTDB taxonomy): domain Bacteria; phylum Verrucomicrobiota; class Verrucomicrobiia; order Verrucomicrobiales; family Verrucomicrobiaceae; genus Prosthecobacter; species Prosthecobacter gellanilyticus. The sequence continues at coordinate 144,535 of NZ_BKAG01000010.1, forward strand.
CAGCGGTGGGAAGCGCTCAGGCACCCGCCTTTGCCTGCTGGATGAACTGCCGGACCATGGCCAGATCCTTGATCCCGGGGGAGCTCTCCACCCCGCTGGCCACATCCACCGCCGCCGGGCGGGTCGCCAGCACGGCCTCACGGACATTTCCGGGCGTCAGACCGCCGGAGAGGATGATCCGCTTGTCCGGAAACTGCTCCCGCGCCACCACGGCCAGATCCCAGGGGAAAGTCTCCCCCGTCCCGCCATACAGGCCAGGATTGTAGGCATCCAGCAAGATGCTCTGGCAAGGGTAGTCTCCAATCCGCGCTAGCGAATCACGATCCCGCACCGCCAGCGCTTTGATGACATGGGCACCACGATCCATCAACGCCGCGACTTGGTCCGGCGACTCATCCCCATGGAGCTGCAAAATGTGCACGAGCCTCTCCTCGACCAGTGTGTCCAGTGTCTGCGCATCCGCATTCACCAGCACCGCCACCAGCGTGGTCGAATCATAGATTCGCGGCAGCCAGCCAGCCTTTTCCAAAGGCAGATAGCGCTTCGACTTCGGCCAGAAATTAATCCCCAGCGCATCCGCTCCGAGAGCGATGATATCACGAGCCTGCTGCTCCTGCGTGATACCGCAGATTTTGACAGCCGGGATGGATTTGGAAGGATCAGGAAACACGGGGGAACAAAGAGAGAATACGTGCCGCACAATCAAAGGGCACCACTTCCCGTTCCACCATCCCCCGGCCCGGTCAAGCCAGCGCTGCCCACTTGATCCGGTCCCGGCTCTCGCGTCTCCGTGTCTTCATCCTTCTCCGCTCACTTCCCAAACTTCCCGATCACCCTCCCCGTTCCCACCTCCCACACATGCAGCACGCCATCCTCACCACCCGCGACCAGGACATCTCCGGCCTTCGTCGCTGAGAGAGTGTTCATGAAGTCCTTTGCCCCTTCCAGCAGCTTTACTTGAGCACCATTGCTGTCGATCAGGCGCACCTTCCCATCGCCGGAGGTGGTGGCCGCGGCATCACCACCGCCGAGATAGCGCAGCGCCGTCACCTCTTTGTCCCAGCCGTCCACGTTTTTGCGCCGCTCGCCGGTGGTCCAGTCCCAGACCTTCACCACATTGTCAGCACCCGAACTGGAGAGCACACGCCCATCCGCACGCCAGGAAACGCCGAGCACATGATGAATGTGCCCCTCAAAAAGCTTCACCATCTTGCCACTGCTGACCTCCGTGATGCGCACTGCCTTGTCCGCGCCACCGGAAGCCAGATGCTTTCCATCGGGTGAAAAATCCAGGCTTAACACTGCATCCAGATGCCGCTCATCATAGTGCGCCGTCATCTTGCCTGAAGCCATGTCCCACAGGGTGATGTCACCGCTGCGTGAAGGCTCGCCGCTCCCTACTGCCACCGTCCGACCATCCGGTGAAAGCGCCAGCGCATTCACCCGGTCCGTGATCGGTGACTTGCCATCGCCAGTGCCAAACATGCGCTCGAGAGTCCAGCCAGAGCGCGAGACATCCGGAATCAGCACGCTCCCCTTGTCACCTGTGACAAGGCACCCTTCATCACTCGGCCAAACTAAAGATGCTATCACGCCCGCATCACTCACCGTGACCGACCTCACAGCACGACCGGTCACCATCGACCAGAACCGCACCACATTCCCACCATCGCTCGCCGCCAGCTGAGTGCCGTCGGACGAGAAGGCCAGAGCTTTGAGAGCCGGAATTGCCGAGGCGCGAGCCTTGTCTGCCTCAGTCTTCGCAGCCGCTGCCGCATCCTGCGCTTTCTTGGCAAGACCGGAGGCATTCTGCGTTGCCTTCACGGCTTGAGCAGCTTTGGCCGAAGCTTCCGTGACCACCTTGATCTCATCTGCCGTGTCTGTGATGGCTTCCTCCGCACGCTTCAGGCCCTCCTGCGCCGTCTTCGCATCACTCACCGCTTTCTCGGCCTTCGCCAGGGCTTCAGTCTGCTTTTTCGTTAGGCCTTCATCAGGCTTCTTGTCCACCGGAAGCTTGGCGATCTCCGCATCCACCTCTTGGGCTGCCTTCTCTGCGGCAGCTTTAGCATCCTCCTTGGCCTTGCTGTCCTTGCGCTTGTCCTCCAGCGCCTTCTTGGCTAGATCGGCCAGCTCATTCGCCTTCTTCAGACGTGCCGCGAGATCCGTCACATCCTTCTCCGCCTTCTTGATCATCTCATTCTGCCACACCACTTCCACCGAGGCGCGGGCATGGGCATCCGACTTCTCCGCGAACAAACGATCTGCATCTTCATCGCTGGTGATCTCCAGCATCATCTTCCCGGTCGCCGTCTCCCAGATCTTGATCTTGTGATCGGCACCCGCTGTGGCGATCCGCTGCTCATCTGGGCTTAGCACCATGGCCGACACAGCACCGCCGTGCTTCAACTCACGCAGCACTTTGCCCGTCGCTTGCTCGACCAAAGACACGGCATCCGCCACTCCTGCCGCCAGCTTGAACTTGCCTCCCGCCGCTGTCTTCGGAGCAGGCACCACACGCGGCGTTGCATCGGCACGCTTCCAAAGCTTCACCTCACGATAACTCCCCGTCAGCAGCCTCTGCCCATCAGCAGTAAAAGTCAGCGACGGTACGATGTCTCGATGCGCCACTCCGGGCTTCTTGTACAGCCCGGACTTCATCAGACCCTCATCCGTCAGCCGCGTTACCAGGGTCCCCGTGGGCACATGATAGACAGAAACTTGGTTACCCCGCGCCGCTGCCGCATAGCTTCCATCCGCCGTCACCCCTGACGCAAAGATCGGCGCAAACGCTGCCGACAGTGGTTCCCACGCGATGACCTTCTCCTGCCGCCCCGCATGATGCGCGCCCTCATCGATCCACGTCCTCAACAGCGCCAGTTCCTTCTCATCCAGCGCCATCGCGCCCACTTTGTTCGTCTTCGGCGGCATTTCCGAATCCCAGTCCCCCGCAGCCGCTTGATAGATCAGGCTCTTCGCCCCGGCTCCCGCCTCAATCCCCTTCCCGCTCTCACCGCCCTTCACCATGAGCTCCGGCGTCTCCATGTTCAGCCCCGCCTTCGTCGTCGTCTTATTGTGACAGGCGATGCAGTTGTCCTTCAAAAACGGCAGCACCTCCTTTTCATAATTGATCGGGGCTGCCATCGCGGAAGCTGCGATCATTGAATGGAGGAAGATAGAATAAAAACCTGCACGAGCCATGATGGACACATCATACGGTCTCAAAAACCGACTTCGCTCACACCGTCGGCGCATTTGCCTGAATCAGGGTTGTTAGAGGACCGCCACTCAACAGCAAATAAAAGCGGATGCAGGCAATGACCTAGTGTGCATTTGTCGTTTCATAGACGCTGCTCGCCGTCGCCTGATTTAAAGCGTTCGCCACAATCTGATTACCCGTTTATGAAATGGTCCTGGAAGATATTTTGCATCCAACTGGTCGTGCTTTTTGGAGCTGCCCTTGGGGCGTCAATCATCGTTAGCAAGATCATCGACGCGCAACGAGGCATAGAAGCGCCGGATTCGACTATCCCAGCTATGCGAATAGGTGGAATTCTAGCGTGTGTTCTATTCTCGGCGATAGGAGGATGGAAGCGTTGGAACCCCAAGATGGCGCTCGTAAATGCAGCCATTGTTTCTGGACTCTACGCCAAGCTGCCAGGCACATTTTTAGGCGTTCTTTTTGGTGCCGCGGCCTATTTCATTGCAAGCAAGCTTCATGATCTTATCTCATTCTACACCTTGCCAGCAGACGCACCTGAGGACCATCCTGACTCAGGGAATCAACCCACTCACGAACAAGCAAGGAGCGAAAGAGATGCCGCTTAGCGGACTCAAGCTTGAATGCATGGCCTTGGTGAGGGCATCGCTGGCGGGACACTAGACGTTAGATCACCAGTCCATGCCACCTCCATCCCCTCCCGCCGCCTTCGGCCCCGAGCACGCCGCAGCCTATGATCAACGTTTCGCCAAGCTGGCCCCCATGCGTGATGCGTTGCATCTCCTGATCGGCGCTCTCCTGGCTGATCTGCCCGCCAATGCACGCATCCTTTGCGTGGGTGCAGGGACAGGGCATGAACTGCTCTACCTCGCGCAGAAGTTTCCGCAGTGGCAGTTCACGGCGGTGGAGCCTTCCTCTCCGATGCTCGCCCTCTGCCGACAGAAGGCTGAGGCCAGCGGCATCGCGCATCGATGCGTGTTTCATGAAGGTTACCTCGACAGCCTCCCGCCCTCGGAGCCGTTCGATGCCGCCACTTCCCTGCTCGTCTCCCAGTTCGTTCTCGAACCAAGCGCGCGGGTCGGCTTTTTCAGGACCATCGCCGGGCGCTTGAGGCCTGGCGGCTTTCTGGCGAGCGCCGACCTCGCCTCCGACACGTCTTCCGCGACCTACCGCAGCCTGCTTGAAGTCTGGCTCCGCCTCATGAGAGAGACAGGTTCCCCGCCCGAGCAACTCGCGCGCATGCCCGAGACCTACCAAAAGGATGTCTCCATCCTGCCTCTGGATCAGGTAAGCTCCATCATCACCTCCGCAGGCTTTGACACACCCGTGCTGTTCCTCCAGACGTGCCTTATCCATGCCTGGTATGCGCGACGAATCCCAGCAGAGACGGAAAAATCTGCGTAAGCGTGTGATAACACTGCCCGCCTCCACACAGCTCTGGGCTCTGCAGCAAGCGTCAAGACGGCCAGCAACTGTCCGCCCATATTCATTCTTGCTCCGCCAAAGCCTCCCGTTTAGCAGATGTCGTTCACTCAGATTCCTCCGGAACTTCTTCCTATGAAAGCCGCCGCTCCTCATGCCACCGTCTGCCGGTTGTCTCATCTCTCATGGTTCTGGATCGCCGTCATCCTGCCTCATTGGCTGATGGCTCAGGCGTCGGGCCCGTGGAGTGCGACCCTGCTGGAGAAAGCTTTTCATATTGGCGATGAGAGCATCCCCGCCTTCGCGACGCCCAATCCATCAGGCGACAAGTTCAAGGGCGAATTCACGCTCCCGGCAAACGTCAGGCACGGCATCACAGATACGATCTACGTGGTGATGGATGCTTCGGATCTGACCTCGCGTGCGGACAAGGATTCCGTCAAGCTTCTGCGCAAGGGTCTGTTCGTCACCAAGCTCCTCATCAATGGCGTGGTGGTGGATGATCTGAACAAGTACGTGCGGGGCAAGGAAGGAGCTCGAAACATCGAGCACCTCGTCATCCCGGTGCGTGGCGACAAATTCAAAGGCGGCCCGAACGTCATCGAGATCATCCCCGGTTCTGATTTTCGCAACCTTGAAGACTTTGAGATCCACAAGCTTGTGATCTCGTCGAAGGCTCCTTGATGCCGGAGACTGGAGCCAAACCGTCCAGGGCTCGCCAGCACCCACCATGAACCTCGAACAAATCGACCACATCGCCCTGCGCTGTGCCTCGCCTGAGGCGACCAAGGAATGGTACATCAGCACACTGGGCTTTGAGCATGTGTATCCAGGTTTGTGGTCTGGCAGCCCCATCGTTCTGCGTCTTGGATCCACCTTGATCACTCTCTTTCCCGAGAAGGAAAATGCACCGCCTTCCGCCAGCGGCCGTGCCTGGCACCTTGCTCTCCGCGCTGCCACCTATGCCGACTTCCAGGAAGCCCAGACCGAGTTACGAGGCAAAGACATCTCTTTCCAGTTCCAGGATCACCAAATCTCTCACTCGATCTATTTCATCGATCCTAACGGCTTCCTGCTGGAGATCACCACTTACGATCTCCCTGGGCGTGACAAAAGCGCCTAATCAAATAAGCGGCATGGCCATAGCCTCTCCCACCTCCGCAGCCGGCATCCCTCCCGATAGCAGCGCTGCCACTGTGGAGTGGTCAAAGCCAGATGCCACGCTCACAAAGCTTTGACTGGCATCCAGCCGGTGACCTGCTCTCATGCGTCGTCCGCAGTCAAAACCTCCTCCCCCAGCAGTCCATCCCTTCTCCTATGTGCAAGAGCATCCTCCCGGTCGCCTTGATGGCAGTGATCAGTTTGTTGAGCGGCTGTGTACCCATGCCGTCGACCACCCCGGTTTTCCCTAACCTCACAGGCAGGGTCGTCGATGCGGAAGGCTTTCCGCTCCCTGGGGCTCATGTCATCGCCGAACGCGCAGGCTACGTCCGGCAGGGCGTGACCTCGAAGAGGGGTGAGTTCAAGCTCCGGGCGGTGACACAGTCACATTATGCTGTCATCTCAGGCCCTCCGGGAGTGAAGCCGCCGCCATGGTTCTGGCAGCACGAGCGCGAACACACGCCGCTGACTCTGACCGCCTCGGCTCCCGGCTATGAACCGGCCACGCAGACCATTCCCTGTGAGCCAAAGGTTCCCTTTGTTCTGGTGATGCCCAGCAACATTGAGTTCCAGCTTTTCATGACCAACCAGCGCGCTGTGGCGATCCCGGAGTAAAGAGTCCCCAAAGATTCACGCATCTGCGCAGGCATGGGCGCCGCAGATAGAGTGTCTGGCAGCACCTGCCCTTTGGAGGTGCTGCAAACAGACTTCCCAAGGTTGTCCAGCGAAGCTTTAAAGGCCGCGAAAAAAGTTGTCTTGGAGAGTCTCATTTTCGGCCTTGCATCCGGCCTCTCCCTCCCCAAACGGGAGCGCACTCCATGAGCGGATTCACCGGCACTCTCAACCCCCAGCAACGACAGGCAGCGACCCATATTCACGGGCCGCTTTTGATCCTCGCGGGCGCGGGCACGGGAAAGACGCGTGTGGTCACAGCGCGCATCGCTTACATGATCAATGAAGGCATCAAGCCGGAAAACATCCTGGCAGTGACCTTCACGAACAAAGCGGCCACGGAAATGCGTGAACGTGTGAAAGACATGTGCCGTGGTGATGCCGGCAAGAAAGTGGGCGTGGGCACCTTCCATGCCTTCTGCGCCCGACTGCTGCGCGAGTTTGCCCCCTACGTGGGCTACAAGCAGAACTTCGTCATCTACTCCCAGGGCGAGCAGATCAGCCTCATGAAGCGCGCCATGAAGGATCTCCTCATCAAGGAAGAGACCCTGGACCCGCAGGCCGTGCTGACGAAGATCAGCAAGGCCAAAAACTATGGCGAAAGCCTGGGCGATCCGCAGATGGACCTCACCGCTGCTGTGGGTGAGAAGTATCAGAACGAAATGCGTGCGCTGAACGCCATGGACTTCGATGATTTGCTCTGCCTCGGCGTGCAGCTTTTGGAGAACCATGCGGACGTGCGCTCCGTCCTGCATCGCCGTCACAAGTTCCTGATGGTGGATGAGTTCCAGGACACGAACAGCCTGCAGATGCGTCTGCTGCGCGCCCTGGTGCCAGCGCCTTACAACGTTTGCGTGGTGGGTGATGACGACCAGTCCATCTATGGCTGGCGTGGTGCCGAGATCACGAACATCACCGAGTTCGAGAACTTCTTTGAGAACCCGACCGTGGTGAAGTTGGAGGAGAACTACCGCTCCACCACCCCGATTCTCCACACGGCGAACAGCCTCATCGTCAACAACGCCGGACGTCGTCCCAAAAGCCTTTGGAGCCGCAACGCGGGCAGCGCCCCGGTGCGCATCATCGCCGTGCAGGATGACAAGGAAGAGGCGGACATGGTCTCCAAAGAGATCGAGCGCGCCCACTTTGCCGACAAGGAACCCTTTGAGAACTTCGCTGTGCTCTTCCGCACAAACGACCAGAGCCGCGTTCTCGAGCAGGCATTCCGGGCCAAGAAGATCGCGTATCGAGTCATCGGCGCGCGCAGCTTCTTCGACCGGCGCGAGGTGAAAGACATTCTGGCCTACCTAACGATTCTTCATAACCCGCATGATGACATCTCGCTCCTGCGTGTGCTGAACACACCCACGCGCGGCATCGGCACCACCACGGCGGAGCTGGCCCGCGAACGGTCCATGGAGAAGTTCCATAGCGTCTGGGTGGCGCTTTGTGATGAGGACTTCCTGCGGCAGATCCCGGAGAAGGCGCGCACAGCCATCCGCACCTTCACAGCTCTCATCAGTAAATACGCGGCCTCTGCCCAAACCCAGGGCGTGATCCTAGCTGACCTGACCGAGCACCTCATCCTGGAACTCGGCTATCGCGAGTATCTGCAAAAGCTCGCTAAGAAGCCCGAGGAATACAACAGCTGGGACAATGGACTCTCCGAGTTCATGAACCAGATCTCCCGCTATCAAGAGCGCAACAACAAGGAAGGTCTGGCCGGCTTCCTGGATGAAGTCACCCTGGGGGATGATCGCGAGGAGAAGGACGACATTGAAAAGAAGAAGGGCGTCTGCCTCATCACCATGCACGCCAGCAAGGGTCTTGAGTTCCCCATCGTGTATCTGCCGGGTCTTGAGCAGGGCATTCTTCCGCACAAGCGCAGCTATGATGAAGGCCGCGTGGATGAAGAGCGCCGCCTCTTCTACGTCGGCATTACCCGTGCACGCTTGAAGCTCACCATCAGCTTCGTGCGCACCCGCATGAAGTGGGGCAAGCCTCAGACGGAGCTGCCAAGTCCCTTCCTCAAAGAACTGGATCGCACCTACGTCGAGGACATCGACTACACCCAGCACATGAAGGAAGCCGTGGGCCAGGAGGAGACCACGAATTTCTTTGCTGGCTTGAAGGCCATGCTCTCTTCTGACCAACCATAAGTTAGGCTCATCCTGGCCGCAGGCGAACTCTCCAGAGTTCGGCACCTGTGATCTCACGCCGCACATCACAACCCGGCTGCGCCCCCATGACCGGCGAGTCACGATGACAGGCCGGGGGCCCGACTGTCGTTTCCCTCCCCTGCCTCATGATCCGCGCCGTCCTCGCCAGCATACTCCTTCTCCAAGCCATCCACGCTGCTCCTCCTTATGAGCCGGCCTGGGCCTCGGCCCAACCCAGGCGTGTCATCCAGCACACGGACATCAGCGGAGCATCTCTGGTCAAAGCTGTGGAGGCCCTGCAACCGGGCGACCGACTGGAGATCGCCGCAGGCACTTACAGCATCGAGCGCATGTGGGACCTGCGCCTTCGGGGCTCTGCGGAGGCACCCATCTGGATCGTTGCCGCCAAAGATGCCCAGGTCATCATCACGCGCCCTGATGACAAACAGAACGTCATCAACATCGGTCAGTCGGGCCCAGTCGACTATCTCTGCGTGCGTGGGATCGAGTTCACCGGCGGCAGCCATGGCATGCGGATCGGCCATTGCAACGAACTGTGGATCGACCAATGCCACATCCACCACACCGGCGCGGTCTGCCTCAGTGCCAACAGCGCCGACTCGAGCCACCTCTTTCTCACCCGCAATCACCTTCATCACGGCAGCGGCCATGGGGAAGGCATGTATCTCGGCGGCAACAACGCCAGTTACATCATGAGCGAGAGCGTCATCGCGCTGAATCACATCCACGACTGTGGCGGCAGCCAGGGAGATGGCATCGAAGTCAAGCAAGGCTCCTGGGGAAACCTCATTGCCGAGAACCATGTGCACGACACTCAGTATCCCTGCATCACGGTGTATGGCACCGCCGGAAAACCCGTAAACATCATCGAACGCAATCTTTGTTACCGCAGTGGCGACCACGTGATGCAGGTGCAGGGAGAGGCCATCGTGAGAAACAACGTGCTCGTCTCCGGCAAAAGCTCCGGCTTCGGCAGCACCGATCATCAGGGCAAGACCACGAATCTCCAGGTCGTCCACAATACCATCGTCAACACCGGCCACGCCTTCAGCGGCGGCTCCTGGAATGCCCGCGAAGGCATGGTCCTCGCGAACAACATCATCTATTCCAAAGACAGCAACGCGCTGCACTTCGCCAATGGCCGAGAGGGAGTCACCATCACCGGCAACATCGTTTTGGGCTCCGGTCCCAAAGACGGCTGCCATCTCGGGCGCAGCCTTGAGCAGGATCTGCCTGGTCTAACCTGGGATGCCGTCAGACACGATGCGGCACCCGCCCCAGAAGCTCCCTTTCTCCACGCAGCGAAAGAATATTTGCTGCCGGCTGACATCCACGGAGCTGCACGCACCACCTTAACCAGTGGAGCGGTTGCCCGCTGATCTGGCACGAAGATCCGCGCTGGAAACTTCGAGCAGATTTCCAGTCACCTTCATCCATGATGTCCTAATATAGACGTCATCCATGCTGAATTCAGTCCCTCCGCCGCTCCCGGCCTCCCTCCAGGAAATCACGGCCCCGCCGAGCACCTGGCTCTCCACGCTCCTGAGCCTAGTCCTCGGTCTCTTCACCTTCAGCGCAGTGCTCGCCGTCCTGGATGACCTCACGATCGCCACGGTCGGCAAACAGTACTTCACAGTCTTTCGCGTGCTGGCCTTCCTGCCGCTGCTGCCGGTGGGCATGGTCGTGTTTCTCATAGTCGCATTTCAGCCTGGCATTCCAAAGCGTGTCTTCATGACTGTCGCCTTGTTCGTGCCGTTCGCCACGGTGGCCTCGTTTTCTCTCTACACGGTCTTTTATCCTCACGTGGCGTGGGTCAGTCTCTTCATCTCATGGGTGCAGTTGCTCACGGCCCTGCTTTGCATCCGCACCTTGAGAGGTTCCATGCTGCCGAAGTGGCCGCTGGTTCCCGCTACAAGCTTTCACGAGAAGCCTTTCCGTTTCCTGCACCTCGCGGGTGTGATGATCATCGGCATCATTGCTGTCCCAGCCACGTTGGTTATGGGCACGCTCTTTGCCGGAAAGCTGGCCGTGCGTCAATTCACCGATGGCTTCGTGGATGTCTCATTCTCCGGTGTCTCCACGGAAGTGCGCGACTACGTCCGCGATGATGGCAAGAAGGTCACTCTTGTGCCCATGGCCCATGTGGGCGACAGCAAGTTTTATGAGGAACTGGGAGCATCGTTCCCGGCAGATTCCATCGTTCTCATGGAAGGCGTGAGCGATCGTCAAAAGCTTCTCGAAACTCCGGCCAACTACGGCAAGCTCGCCGCACTCATCGGAGCTGCAGAGCAGCAAAAGGTCTTCAAGCCTCAAGGCACCGTCATCAATGCTGATGTCGATGTCAGTGAGTTCTCGCCCGAGATTCTCGCCCTTCTCAAGAAAGCGCTGCTCATCCATACCAAAGGCATCACCCCTGAAACCATCTCAAGCCTGCTCGAGGCATCCTCGTCACCCGGCATCGAGCAGCGCCTCAATGACGACCTCATCATCAAGCGCAACCGTCACCTGCTCCAGGTCATGAACGAACGCCTTCCAGAGACCCGGCATATCATCATCCCCTGGGGAGCCGGCCACATGCCTGACATCGCCAAGCAGATTCAGGGCTCAGGCTTCCGAGAGGTGAGCAAGGAGAAGAGGATCGTTTATCAGTTCTAAATAGAGGGAGCCTCCGAACCACGAATCAACATTCGTTAGGCAGAGAGTCAGCGCCTCGTCATTCACTCTGCGGCATCACATCTACCGCGACCTCCAGGCGCTGCTCACCGGCACCGATAGTCACGCCGCGGAGGGGGCTGACATCGCTAAAATCACGACCCCAGGCGACTGTGATGTGGCGGTCGGAGGGCAGCACGTTGTTGGTGGGATCCGCATCCATCCAGCCCACGGCTTCACCACAGTACACAGACACCCAGGCATGCGAGGCATCAGCCCCCACAAGCTTGACCTGACCAGGAGGAGGCAGAGTCTCCAGATAGCCGCTGACATAGCGCACCGGCAGTCCCAGGCTGCGCAGGCAGGCGATCATCACCTGCGCGAAGTCCTGGCAGACTCCGCGGCGCTTCTTCAGCACCTGCTCCACGGGCGTGGCCACATCCGTGGCGGCAGGATCAAAAATGAAGTCCTCATTGATGCGGCGATTCAGGTCACACACCGCCTCGAGAATGGGCCGGTTCGCCGGAAAGGAAGGGCGCGCATAGTCCGCGAAGACACTGCCCACCGGGATGAGTTGAGACGCAAAGACCAGCTCCCCGGCCATGCTGGCGGGGGTGGCCCGGTCGGCACGGCAGGCATCCCGCACTGTCTCCCAGGCGGGTGTGGCGGCGGGGGAGATCGGCTCGCTTCGAGCCACCTCCACCAGACTACGGGCGATGACCTCCAGCTTCTGGTGAGAGCCCTCGATCTCGAAATACACGCAGGTGTTTCCAAAGGAGTCTGCCCGCTCAGCGCGCTGCATGGGGCTCGGGCGGATCGTCACCTCATGCCAGGGACACTCCTGAAAGGGCATGTGCCGGGGTTCGAGGCGGGCCATGTAGTGGCCCACGGTCACAGGACTCTCGTAGGTATAGGTGGTGCGATGAACGATATGATAGCGCACGGTTGGGTGGCTGGGTGGTGGCGCGGTAATCTTGACGAGCATGGAAGAAAAGTCCTGGGATTCCTTCCGCCTTGTGAGTTCAATACCGGCATGCCGGAAATCGAACTCAAAACGCTGCACCTCACCACTCCATTTCGCATCGCGCACGGGGCATCGAGCACAAGACAGGTGGTCAGGTTGAAAGAAGGTGACTCCATCTCCGAAGCACCGTTCGTGCCGTACTATCACGAAGATATCGAAAGCACGCTGGAGTGGCTTCGCCAGCCCCAGGGCAAGCCACCCACCCGAGCCGCGGCCCTCGCTCTTGACCTCCTCAAGTGCGACCAGGACTGCCGGGCACGAGGTGCCGGTCTCTCATCCTTGGTGCCAGACCACCTCCCCAAAAAATCCGGCCCCATTCCCGCCTGCCGCAGTTTCAGCATCCCCACGGATTTCTCGGACTTCGCCAAGCTGGTGGCTGAAACCGCCCACCAGTTTCTCATTCTCAAGCTGAAGCTAGGCAGCGGTGATCTGGAGCATGATCGCCAGATCGTCACCACGGCCCGGAACTCAGCTCCAGGTGCCACCATCATCGCGGATGTGAATGGCGGCTGGACCGTGCAGGAAACGCAGCAAATGCTGCCCCATCTCGTGGATCAACGTCTCATCTTGCTGGAGCAGCCCTTCCATCACGATCATGGGATCGAGCCCTGGAAGGAGCTTCATCGTCTCCGCACACGCAATCCGGCCGTCTCGATCATCCGCATCTATGCCGACGAGAGTGCTCAGACCGCCGACGATGTCCCCAAACTCGCGCCGTATGTGGATGGCTTGAATGTGAAGCTCTTGAAGTGCGGGACCTTCGGCGGAGCCGTCCGTATGATCGAAGCCATCCGCAAGCAGGGCCTGGGAGTACTGCTTGGCTGCATGATCGAAAGCAGTCTCGGTATCACGGCAGCCGCGCATCTGGCCCGGTGGGCGGACCTCGCCGACCTGGATGGCCACCTCTACCTCGCGGATGACGACTTCGCGGGAGTCACGTTTGATGCGGACGGGTTCCTTCAGATGCATGAAGGACCAGGCATCGGGGCGGTGCCGATTCCAAGATAGGGAGCGGATTGTAAAGCCTGGGCCTTGCCCATGAGGCGTATTTCACAGACACTCACCATCATCATGAGCGACTCGCCCATCGACCCGCCCCAGCCACCGCAGAAGCCTTTCCCCTCACCGGAGGAGATCACGCGGAAGCTGGAGGACTTCATCAAGAACAGCCTCGGAGGACAGGTGATCTTCTCACGCGTCGAGCCGCATGATCTGGGCAGCAAGGCCCCGGAGGCTGAAGATGGGCCGCCAGCGCCGGAGCCGCCTGCAAACTCCAGCATCTTCGACTTCCGCTACAAGCCGGCTGACATCAAAGCCTACCTGGATCGCTTTGTGATCCGTCAGGACGAGGCCAAGAAGGTGCTGGCCACGGCGGTATGTGATCACTACAACCACGCCCGCATGCTGCGGGAGAACGAGTCCAGGAAGGGTTCCTCGCCGCTGGAGTTCTCCAAGCAGAACGTGGTCATCACCGGGCCCACGGGTGTGGGCAAGACCTACCTCGTCAAACACATCGCCGATCTCATTGGCGTGCCGTTTGTGAAGGCAGACGCCACCAAGTTCAGCGAAACGGGTTATGTTGGCGCGGATGTGGACGACCTCGTCCGAGATCTTGTGGCCAAGGCGAATGGCGATGTCGAACTGGCCGAGCACGGCATCATTTATCTGGATGAGATCGACAAGCTGGCCACGGGCGGTGAGGGCCGCATCGGACGCGATGTCAGCGGCCGTGGCGTGCAGACGGCGCTGCTGAAGCTCATGGAGGAAACTGAGGTGCCGCTCTACGCCGCCAACGACTTCCGCAGCCAGATGAAGATGATGTTCGACATGCGCCAGGGCAAGGGCGGCGGACGCGAAGTCGTGAACACGCGTAACATACTTTTCATCGTCAGTGGCGCCTTCAACGGCATCGAGAAGATCATCGAGAAGCGTCAGGCCAAGGCCACGATCGGCTTCGGGGCCAAGATTGCAGACAAGCCTAACAGCGATGATCTGCTGCGCCAGGCGACGACGAAGGACTTCATCGACTACGGTTTCGAGGCCGAGTTCATCGGCCGACTGCCGGTTCGCGTGTTCTGTGATTCACTCACGGCGGATGACCTTTTCCAGATCATGAAAATGAGCGCCGGAAGCCTGATCCGCCAGTATGAGCGCGAGTTCCATGCCTATGGCGTGCGTGCCATCTTCCAGGATGATGCCCTGCATGTGCTGGCTGCCCGCGCCGCCGAGGAGAAGACCGGTGCCCGCGGTCTTGTCACGGCCTGGGAAAAGGTGCTGAGAGATTTCAAGTTTGAGCTGCCCAGCCTCGGGCTGCCGGAGATCATCATCGACTCTACCTTGGTGAATGATCCCGCCGCCACGCTGGCCCGCTGCCGCCACGATGCGGAGAACCTCCACACGAATGTCCGCGCGGATGAGGTTCGCGCCTTTGCCGCCCGCTTTGCCGAGGAGAATGGCTTCACTTTGGTGTTTGATGGCTTCGCCATCGCCGCCCTGGTGCAGAGGGCTGAGCGGGAGGGCAGCTCCATCGACGCCATGTGCGCCCGGCTTTTCAAGGACTTCCCTTTCGGGCTGCAATTGATCTCCCGCACGACTGGCCAGACGGTTTTTCATCTTGACCGCCATGCGGTCGATGCGCCAGACAGGTATCTGAGCGATCTCGTCGTTCACTCTTACCGTCCGCCTGAACCTGCCAGCACCTACCCTGCCCCGAATGAATCGTAATCGTGCCACCGTCCTTTTTGTTGGCGTCCTCGTCTGCGCCCCGCTCCTGGCACTTTATCATTTTGGCATCTTCCCCGAGGCAGCGAAGTGGCTCTCCGCCCGCCTGCCAAACCTGCTGGTGCTTCCCGTGGCCACGCTGAAGCTTTCCCTGCCCCTGCAGTATGCCTTTTACACCGCTCTGGCCTTCAGCAGCGCCTGGCTCGGCATGGAAATGGAAGCCGCCTGGAAGAAATACCTTTATTTGTTAGGCCTGAGCTTCCTCATCCTGCTGCTCACGCCCATCCTGGCCCTGAACGGCCTTTTGTTTGAGCCATTCTCCGGCATCCTCGCCGCCAGCTTTGCGATGCTGATTGGCGTGATGCTGGGAGACAGGCGGACCGACCTCATGCCAGAACCTGCAGTCGTTGCCGTGGTGGAAGCTAAGACTTCCGCTGAATAAACCGCGCCGAGTAAATGCGGCTGGTGAGAGCTGACAGCTTCACCGGCTTTTCGCCTCGTCTCAGGGGATCACGGGCCAGATACTCGGTGCCTTCTTTGCCGACGATGATGACCCAGTGCGGCACGCCATGCGGCAGCACATACTTGACCACGGGATAAGCGCCGCTCTTTAGTGCCCAGTCGAGGTCTGAATGCAGCGGGCGGGATGTCACCTTTGCATGAATATGGTTGGAGGTGATCTGCGGCAGCGCGCCCCAGACGAGCCAGCCGGCGCTGGTGAACCCGCCTTTCGCGGTGAGCTGCTCGTTCAGTTCCTTCGGTGTTCGAAGCTCCCCGAGGTTCGTGCAGGCCATGGCCACGCTGCACACGGTGCAGCCAATGTGCGCCAGTGGCTCTGTGGTCTTGCCTAGTTTGTCTGATCCCCAGCGCGGGTCATTCTGCATGTAAGTGCCACTGGTGTCAGGCAGCATCACCGTCATCGCCTCGCCACCGGTCGCTGAGATGGAGCCGGGTGTTCTGGCTCGCAGGTTCATCCACACGATCACGGCTCCCGCTGCCAGCACGAGCAGCAGAAGCACGCTGAAGACGATTCGTTTCATGGCAGGACAGCGTCTGCATCAAACCGCAGCAGGCTTCTTGCCACCTGCCTTCTTCGTCGCAGTAGCAGCAGCACTGGTTCCGGAAGTTGCGGCCGAGGCATGAGCATGGTGATCAGCCTTTGCCTCCACCTCAGCAGCCGGTATGCCGAGGAACTTCGCCGCCTTGGCGGTATCTTCCTCATAATGACGCAGTGCCAGACGGCAGAGCTCTTTTTCCACCCATGGGAGGAGATCGATGTCAGGCTGGGTCTGCGCCACGCTGATCAGGCTGGAAAGCGCATCACGCATGCGGGTCACTGTGTTCGCCGGATGGGTGAAGCGGCTGTTCGCGATGCTGCCCAAAGGGATGTCCGAGGGCAGGAGGACGTCCGAGTTTGCCAGGGCACAGGCACGCTGGATGGTGTTCTCCAGCTCACGCACGTTACCGGGCCAGTCATAGGCTTCCAGCAGGGCGAGAGCATCATCCGTGAAGCGCATCACCGGTCCGCGACGGCGGGCCGACTGGCGCTGTAGGAAGAACTCAGCCAGCAGGCGCACGTCTTCACGACGCTCACGAAGCGGCGGGATGTGGATGCGCACCACATTCAGGCGGTAAAAAAGGTCTTCACGGAAGGTTCCCTTCCCCACTTCGGTTTCGAGATCCTTATTGGTGGCCGCCAGGATGCGCACATCGCACTTCAGTGTCTGGTTGCTGCCCACTCGGCAGAACTCACCTTCCTGAAGCACGCGCAGCAGCTTGCTCTGCACAGCCAGGGGCATGTCACCGATTTCATCCAGGAAAAGCGTGCCACCATCACACTGCTCAAAACGGCCCACACGCTGGTTCACGGCGCCGGTGAAGCTGCCCTTCTCGTGACCGAAAAGCTCGCTTTCCATCAGGTTGTCCGGGATGGAAGTGATGTTGATACCCACGAACTCCTTGGTCGTCCTCGGGCTGAACTTATGCACCGCACGGGCCACCAGTTCCTTGCCGCAACCGCTCTCTCCCGTGACCATGACCGGCGCGTCACTTCGGGACACGCGGCCGATCATCTTAAACACATCCTGCATGGGTGCCGAACGGCCGATGATGGTCTCCTGAATTGTCTCCGTGGGCACCTCGCTGGCCTGGGCACGGGTCACCTTGCGGCTTTCATTGGCCCGCAGCGCGCTCTCCACCACGGTTCGCAGTTCGTAAGGCAGCTTTTCCTTCCCGAGCACATCGTAGGCACCCAGGCGCATGGCCTCGATCACGTTGCTGTTGCTCGCCAGACCGCTGAAAAGAATGACCATGGCGTTTGGATCCGTCATGCGCAGGCGCTTGAGCAGTTCGATGCCAGAAGTGCCCGGCAGCCGGACCTCTGCCAGCACCAGATCAGCGCGGGCTTTTTGGTAGGAGGCCACTGCCTCCTCTGTGCGCTCGGCTGTGACCGTGACGACTCCGGGAGCCTTCAAATGGTTGCAAGCCCAACTCAAGAAGTCTGAGTCGGCATCCACGATGAGAATCCGTGAGTCCTGAAGAGATGACATTTGGCTGTGAAAAGGTTCTTTCGTAGCCGGTTGATTTCCCGGCGTCAACACCCCTTCTAACCCCGAAACCTCACATCCTCAAATCTGCATCTCATGCAGAGGGCACTTGTTTGCCTGCTTTTCGCGCCACAGTGATGAAAGCCTCCTGCAAATAAAAAGGCTCCAAGGGTTCCTCAGCACGGCTTATCACCTCATTTTCAGGTAGTTGTGAAACCAGCCTGCCCAGTGAGACTACATCTGGATGCGCCAAGGTAACGACATCCAGACCGAGAGGCACCTTCGCATCAAAAGTCAGCCAGGTCCCCCCAGCCTCGACAAGGGATGCGGCTTCTTCCGCAATCATCAGGCGGGGTGCCTGCACCATGCGGCCAAATTCCACCACTGCGTGGTAGTATTGCCCACGCCTTGCATCCCCCAAAACCGAGTAAGTCCCCACCTTCGAGGTAGCGATGGACGGCCATCCAAGAACTGGCCAGCCGCGAGACAGAGCCACTCCCTGGGCAGCAGCGATGCTGATGCGCACCCCGGTATAGGATCCCGGTCCGGTGCCGATCACCAGCACAGCGCTTCTCCCCTGAGGGATGGCGGCGAGGGCTTCCGTCAGCGGCGCAAAGACCTGCGCATTGTGGGACCGCTCAGACTGAAACGTAGATTCAAACAGCACCTCTTCCCCGTCCACCACAGCCAATGCCCCACGGGACGTGGAGAGATCAAGGGCGAGGACAAGCGGAGACGGCTGGGACATGAAGCTCCCCTTTCCAACCACGGAAAGCCTGCCTTGGAAACATGAAAATGCCCCTCTCCACTCGGGGACCTCCGGACAAAAAGGAGGCGCGGGGTCCTTTCGGATCTCCGCGCCTAGCGGCCATTTCACTTGGACTCTTCATTGAAGTCGAGTTCCAAAGACGTGGTCACTGATGGATCGCCTGCCCCTTCACCGGCGGATGTATCACGCGCAGATTATTTCCAAACATCTGCCGCAGCCCTCCGCTCGGACAAAAAAGAGGCGCGGGGCTCTTTCGAGTCTCCGCGCCTGAAGGCCACTGGCTCATTTCTCTTCTTATGGTCGAGGCCTGAAGTCGTGGTCACTGATGGATCGCTGCTGATTCTCCGGGTGGATGTACTTGGGTGAAGTTTTTCCGCAGATTCCACAAAAACTTCCGGCGCTGGACAGCGCGGCCACTGTTTCGGATCATCTATTTGGCATGGATCCGCCACAAGCGTGCGGTCGTGTCGAAGCTCCCTGTCAGCAGCACGCGGCTGTCAGGACCGAAGGCAAGCGCACGCACCAGTTTGCCGTGCTGGAGCGGCAGGCCCACCGGCTGTCCGGTGGCGGCATCCCAGACATGCGCGGTGTTGCCGTAGCAGCCGGTCGCGGCAAATTTCCCATCCGGGCTGAACGCCACACAGCGCACGCCCGTGGGATGCTGGAGGGGCGGGCAGAGCGGCCGGCCGGTGGCCGCGTCCCAAAGTCGCGCCGTCTTGTCCATGCTGGCGGTGATCACACTCTCCCCCGTGGGGCTGAAGGCAGCAGCGCGTACCTGGTCGTCATGCCCCAGGGGTGGGGTCAGAGGCTGGCCGGTCAAAGCATTCCACACACGGGCCGATTTATCGAGACTGCCGGTCAGCAGCTTCGTGCTGTCGGGGCTGAAGGACAGGGATCGTATGGAACCTTCCTGCCGGACTTCGGTGCCAAGAAGCTTACCGGTTTGCGCATCGAGCAGCTGCGCGACGCTGCCGTTACCACTGATCGCCGCGAGCTTCGAATCGGGACTGAAGGCGACAGCGTAGAAGCGCTGGTGGTCGCCAATGTTATCGCCGACCGGCTGGCCGGTGCGTGCATTCCACAGGTGCGCTGTCCCGTCCGTCTTGCTGTCGTGACTGCTGGTAAGAATGACACCGCCATCCGGACGAAACGCCAGCGAATAGACAAACCCCGGATGCGGCAGGATGGCGACCAGCTTTCCGCTGGCCACATCCCAGAGTTTAGCGCCCTTGTCACTGCCGCCGACGACCTGCGCGCTGTCCGGACTAAACGCAACCGGGTACACCCCGCCCTCGTGCGGCAGCGGTTCGCCATGCAGTTTGCCGGTCGCCACCTCCCAGATGCGCAGGAAATGATCCGCGCAACCCGTCGCCGCCCACTTCCCGTCTGGACTCAGCGCGACCCCGTGAATGTCCGCCGGATGCGCCAACGGCGGAACCAGAGGTGACACCACAAACTCCTCGGCACGGAGCAGCATGGCTGGGACGATGATAGCGACGATAGCGGCGCGACAGAGATGCAGGGCGGAATGCGGCATGAACCAGAAACGACCGGAACACCGGGAAGTTTCCCAGGCACTTTTGACAGCGTGATCATGGACAGCAAAGAGGCGCGGACCTTTTAAGGGGTCTCGCGCCTGACGGCCACTTCTTCACGTGCTCTTCTTCATCGGTCGAGCTTAAAGTCGTGGTCAGTGATGGATCGGGCCTGTCCTTCTACGCGGATGCATCACGACACATTTTTTCTCTTTTCTTTGGGCCAGTGCCCGGCAGGCCTGGTCAGGAAACTGAGGCACAAGGGCTTGCATCGCCGGATGGCCGGTGCTCAATGACTCTTCCAACCGTCTCACCAACCTCCTCCCACTTTCCAATTCATGTCCAAACCCGTCGTTCTCCTCTTCGCTGGCCAAGGTGCTCAAAAAGTCGGCATGGGCAAAGATCTCGCTGAGTCCTTCCCCTCCGTCCGCGCCCTCTTTGACCAGGCTGATGCCGCCATCGGCTACTCCCTGACCCAGATGATGTTTGAGGGCCCGATGGAAGAACTGACGAAGACCAGCCGCTGCCAGCCTGCCCTGTATGCGCACGGTCTGGCCTGCCTCAACGTACTGAAGGAAAAGGTTCCCGGTCTCCAGGTCGCCGCCACGGCCGGGCTCTCGCTCGGCGAGTTCACCGCACATGCGGCAGCTGGCACCTTTGATTTCGCCACAGGGCTGAACCTCGTCTTCCAGCGCGGCAGCTTCATGGAAGAAGCCTGCGAACAGACCAAGGGCGCCATGCTGGCCATGCTCGGTGGTGAAGAGAGCGCCATCCGCGAGCTTGCTGCTGAATGTGATGTCGATGTCGCCAACCTCAATGCCCCCGGCCAGATCGTGCTGAGCGGGAGTGTGGACGGAATCAATGCCGCTGCAGCGAAGGCCAAGGACAAAGGCATCAAGCGTGCCATCCCCCTCCCTGTGGCCGGCGCTTATCACAGCCGTCTCATGAAGAGCGCGCAGGACAAGCTTGCCGCAGCGCTTGCCAGCGCCGCGATCGCCGAACCAACTGTGCCGGTGGTGTGTAACTACGAAGCTCGCGCCGTGAAGACGCCGGATGAGATCCGTGCCACCCTCACCGCCCAGGTTACAGGCAGTGTCCGCTGGGTGGAGTCCATGCAGGCTCTGCGCGCCGCCGGTCATGAGCTGTTCATCGAACTCGGCCCTGATGCCACCCTTGCCGGTCTCATGGGCAAGATCGACAAAACGGCCAAGGTCATCTCCATCAAGGACCTCGCCAGCCTCGAGGCGGCGGTGGCTGAACTGAACGCCTAACATTCAATTTGGCTAACGCACGAAGCGGGACAACCCAAAAGGTTGTCCCGTCTTCATGTCAGGCCATCACCGCATCACCGCGCCCTCCGGCGTCACCAGCGCGAGATAAGCCGCCACACGCGCACGTGCAGTCGTTTGCGCGACCGGGATCTGCGACAGTGCATTCAAAATGAAGGTGCGACTGCTTGGCCGCATCTTGCCCGCGCAGAAGATCAGGTTCAGGTGGTCCACCAGGCGCTCGGGATTCGCGGCCAGATCCTTCTCGCGGGACAGGTCCACCGGGAAGTTATAGGTGTCCCACAGACGGAAACCATTCTCCAGCATGTCCCAAAGCCGGTTAGGATACGAGATGGCGCTGTAACTATCCGTGATCTGGAAAACCGGCGCCGTCAGATTGCTCTGAGTCAGCAGACCTGGAGCCTTGTAGTCCGGGCGATAGAAGTTGAAGACGCTCGGGGCATAGGTCGGCTCCTGGCGGCTGTCATTGTAGAAGTCATTCCAGTCCCACCACAGGAGGTCAGGCACCTGCTTCATGCCAAAGGCGCGAGCGAGAGCCATGGCACGAATCACAGGTTCCTTCAGACGGCCGAAGGAAGCACCTTCTGTGTAGCGCGGATCACGTGCTTCGACATCCAGCAGGATGGCCCGCACCACGGCGCCTAGATCACCGCGCACACCGCTGCCATTGTTGGCAAACACCGCGCTCACGCGCTGCACGTAGGCGGGACTTGGATTGTCTGTCACCAAGAACTGAATCAATTGCTTCCCGATGAACACCCCAGTGTTGGGATGATTGAAGAGGAAATCGAGCGAGTCGGTGACATCACGCAGGGCATTTTCATCCGTCATCGGACGTGCTGGCAGAACAAGGCCGCCGAGCAGCGCCTTCGTGCCGAAATCGTGATACTCCGCATGCAGGCTCATCGGCGTGGCATAGTCCTGCTCCGTCCACCCGCCGCCGAACCAATTGTGATTGCCGAACCAAAAGCCTGTCATCACACGCGCGAGCTGGGTGATGTCCGCATTGGTGTAGGTGGGGATGGGCTGGCCAAAGCCATCAAGCTGCCTTGAACCATCCGGATTCAACTGCCAGAGGCCGATAGTGAAGAGCTGCATGACCTCACGCGCATAGTTCTCATCCGGATAACGGTTGATGGAGGGATCAGCCTTCTGATTGCCCACATGGCTGAGGTAGCGGCCCATGACCGGATGCATTGTCACCTCGGCGAGAATGTCCCGGTAGTTGCCAAAGGCATGACGCACGAAGATGTCATAGTAGTCAGCGATGCCGAGGCAGCGGTTCTCGATGTTTGCATCACGGCGTGAAGTCACCAGGATCTGGTTCAAAGCAAAGGCCACGCGCTGACGAAGCTGGTCCTCCCCCTGGATGACCGCGCGCGCAAAGGCGGTCTTCATGTTGTTGCCAAAGAGGAAGAGGTCAGGCTCGTCACCGCCATAGCTGTAGTCCAGCTTCTGGCGCTCCCCCAGCATGTCCGCATAGATGCCCTTGATATAGCCGGCATGATGTGTCGCCGGCTTGCCCACCTGCTCAGTGATCCAGGCTTCGTAGCCGAGCTGCTGCACGCGCTGGATGTCCTCCAGCGTCGGCCCAAAGGTGCCCTGCATGAGGAATCGAGAGGCCTGTGGCCGCGAGATGCCAGCGGCACTGCTTCCAGCCCCCGGGAAGCCACCGCTGCCTGCCGCCCCCTGAAACTGCTCCAGTAGCGTGGCGTAGTCTCCGCGCATGGTGCCTTCCGTGGTGCCGTCCTGGTTCGCATCCACCGGCACATCCGCACGAGTGCTGGAAGCATTCGTGGTGCTGGAGCCAAGCACATTGGTTTCCGTCCAGTCACTCACGCCATCGTTGTCGGTATCGATGTCCAGAACCCGGGCTTCATAGAATTTCGGCGGGCCAGATGTGATCACGCCTGTCAGCGTCTGACGATACTCCTCACCCACGGTCACCGGACTGCCCGCCACCTGGCTCCACGAGCTCATGTCCGTGCTCTGCCAGACGCGGTGCTGCTTGTAGCGCAGCAGCGGCCAGCGCAGCGTCAGGTCATTGCCCGTGCGCTGGGTGTCCACCCAGAGGCGCGACTTGGAATCAAACGGATTGGTGCCTGCGACGGCTTCATCGCCATTGCTCATGCCATCGCCATCCACATCGAGCAGAGAGTTGAGATTGAAACTGCCTGCCCACTGCTCCCAGGCATCGGACATGCCGTTGCCATTCAAATCCTCGCCCACGACACCGGAAGGCGCGCCGTGATGCATGGGAGGCTTGCTGCTGGCCAGCATGGGGTTGCTGCCGGCCTGCACCTCGGCGCCGTCCTTTGCCAGATCATCATCGCTGTCGGCATCATTCGGGTTCGTGCCCGCGAGATACTCACGCAAGTTAGTTAGGCCATCCGCATCACCATCCAGGGAAGCGTCCGCGGATGAGCTGATGTTCAGGCTATAGGTCGTCTCCCAGGCATTGGGCATGCCGTCTTCATCATTGTCAGCCCAGGCGCTGAAGGCGGGCATCTGCTCCAGGGCAGTGGGCTCGAAGAAAACCTGCACACCATCATGCGTCCACAGCCTGAAGCGATCTTCGTTAGGCGGGTCACGGCCGTCATCCCAAATGGCATTTCCATCCTGCACCCGGTTATGCGCAAAGCAGCCGTTAAAAGTGCTCGTCACGACTGTCTGGTTCGTGTCCATGTTCCGCACGGTGAAGGTCACATTCCAATTCGTCTGCACACCCGTGGGACAGGAGCCCTGCACACGAAACTGAAGGCGGTCCGAGATGTCCACCGCACCGTGATTGCTGAAGCCCAGCAGCGGTCCGAGATCCGTCGTGGGAGGACTGTTCCAGTCACTGTCCCAGATGCCCTCGCCATCATTGCTCGGGCTGCTGAAGGCACCGTTCGGATTGGAATGGAAGTACCAGGTCATGCGCCCGCCACGCCGGGTCAGGGCCATGTAGACGGCATCGTTGCCTGAGTTATCCTCGCTGTTCTGGATCGAGATGGAGAAAAGATCACCAGCACGCCAGTCATTCCCTTCATCCACCTGACCGCGAGTGTGATCCCACACCACCTGCACATTGTCCACGTTCCAATCAAAGCTGTTCGTGCCAATCGCCTGGATCACCGGCATGCGAGGCGTCATTGTATCTGACCCGCGGGGGTTCGTCCCTTGAGCTACTTCCTCACCATCGGAGCGTCCATCGCCATCGCTATCACTGACACTTGGCAAGGTCATGACTGGCTTCACAGCCAGTTCAGCACTGTCACTCAGGCCATCTCCATCCGTGTCCTTCAGCATGGGGTTGGTGCCAGTGTCAGTCAGACTCAAAAAGATTCCCGTTCCTGTCTCCACCAAGTCTTCGAGACCATCACCATCCGTGTCTCGCAAACGAGGGTCTGTGCGCCGGGTGTATTCCGCACCATTGCTCAGGTTGTCTCCATCCGCATCGAGGGAGGCATCGTTGACGCTCACCATGAGCTGATGCGCGAATTCCCACGCATCCGGCATTCCATCACCATCGCTGTCCGTGCTCATGTTCACGATCTGGATGGCATGGATGCCCCCTTCATGCCCGCTGTCGGAGATCATCCGCACATTCAATGATGAGCCGCTCACATTGCGGAAATGCAGCGTGTTGCCACGCCAGGTTTGGGTGGCATCAGAGACGATGGGCTCGACGAAGCTCTGCTGCGGCCGTGTGGTGGCGCTCAGGAAATAGCGATCGGTCGTGGCATTGTTGTTCAGGCGGATGCGCGCATGAGCCCCGTCATACACCGAGCCCGCATACACCACCACGTCATAGGTGATATACTGGATGCCAGACAGCGTCACACTGGCCTGCGTGGAGGAGGTGGCATTGAGATAACCATCCAGCAGTTTGCCCAGGGATGTGCTGCCATTGCTGCTGGCCCAGGCACCGCCGCTGGATGTCCATGCCAGTGTCACAGGCACGACCACGCCGGCGCTGTTCACCAGACTGTCCGCCACGGGGCTGACGATGTCTCCGTTGCCACCGTTTTGATTGCGCCAGCTTGTCAGAGCCCAGGTGCAGTTCCAGTTCCGCTGCGGAAAGAAGCCCGTCACGGCCTGGGGTGGCAGTGTGTTCAGCGGATGCACATCCGAGACAAACTTGATCCCGATCGCCGAATTGAAGAAAGGCGGAGTGCTGGCACCAGAGGCGGCATTGTAGCCAGTGCGCAGTTCCCAGGCATCCCCTGTCCCGTCACCATCGGTGTCTGCGAGATTTGGATTCGCCATGGGTGAAGCGACCAGTTCATCACCATCATTCACGGTGTCACCGTCCGTGTCCGATTTCAGCGGATCCGTGCCAGTGTTAGTGATGCTCACAAAGGTGCCCGTGCCAGTCTCAGCACCATCTTTGAGTCCGTCGTCATCACTGTCCGCATCCCGAGGCAGCGTGCCTCTTGTAAATTCCTGAACGTTAGTTAGGCCGTCACCATCCAGATCAAGAGCCGCATCGGATGCCAGATTGTCGTTCAGGCCATGATCCTGCTCCCACCAACGTGGCAGGCCATCACCATCCGCATTCAGCAGCGCCGTAGGATCAATCTCCAGAGTCAGCGCATCCGGGCTGATCCCGCCATCGGTCGAGGAGTCTGGCGGGGCGAGACGGGTGATCTCCAGCACGTTTTCGCCGGCCACCGGAGTGAAGCTGCCCGAGTTCACCTCAAGCACAAAACTGCCGTAGTCACGCACGGTGCGTGTGCCGAGCACGAACGAGGTGGCGAGATTGGCCCCGGTACGCCAGCGCACCCGGAAGGCGTGAATGCCGTAACCTTCATTGTAGCCGCCGCCGGGCAGTTCCCAGGAACCCCAGCAGTGATGGAAGTTCAGACGGATGCGCGCGGTGGACGTGGCTTGGGCCGGGGTGAGATTGAAATGAATGCGGCGAGTCGGGCTCCAGTCGCTGAAGCCGCTTTCAAAATTCGTCCAGGGCTCTGACACTGCCACCGTGCCGATCGGGGTCGGGTAGGTGCCTGCCAGGTAGTAGTCGTTATCTTTCACGTACGCACTGCCCGGGGCATTCGTGGGTCCACTGGTCCAGTTGAACTCCTCTGGATTGCCATTCCAGTTCCCGATCGACCACAGGGTGACAAAGTCAGCCTTTGCCACCCAGGGTAGCATCAGAGCAGGCAGCAATAGACATAAAAAGAGTCTCCGAGAAAACATCCGGTCAGGATACCGGGAAATAAGCGGCGACGCAAGATGTGCGCCGTAACGAATGTGTCTGCGGAATACTCCCTTAGTGGGATTTGCCGACCAGCCCCAAATCCTGGCCAATGAAGGCTAGAACTCCTCCCCTGTCTTCGTTTCAGCGAACCATGCATCCTGCATCCCCAGACTTCCTGCACCTGAACCGCCGCGAGTTCTTCACCCGCTCCAGCGGTGCTCTGGGAGGAGCGGCTTTGGCCAGCCTGCTGGCGCAGGACCTGCCCGCTGCGGAGAGCCCTCTTATAGCCCGCCCGCATTTCGCCCCCAAGGCGAAGAATGTGATCTTCCTACACATGATCGGCGCACCCTCGCAGCTTGATCTCTTTGATGACAAGCCCATGCTGCGGAAGCACGACGGCCAGAAGTGCCCGGACGAGCTGCTGAAAGGCAAGCGCTTCGCCTTCATCGGCGGCGAGATGACGCTCGCGGGATCGAACTACAAGTTCGGCCAGCATGGCCAGAGCGGCGCGGTGATGTCTGAACTGCTGCCCAATCTTGCTTCTGTGGCGGATGACATCTGCCTGCTGAAGGGCATGCACACGAATGAGATCAATCATGCCCCCGCACAGATGTTTTTGCATACTGGATTCGGCCAGGGCGGCCGCCCCAGCATGGGCTCATGGGTGACTTACGGCCTCGGCACGGATAATCGGGATCTGCCCAGCTATGTGGTGCTGCTTTCCGGCCCTCCTGGAGGTGCGGGCACCTCGCTTTGGAGCACCGGCTTCCTGCCCAGCGTGTATCAGGGCGTGCAGTTCCGCAGCAGTGGAGATCATGTGCTCTTCCTGAGCAATCCAGAAGGTCACAATCGCAGCGACCGCCGGCAGGTGCTGGATGCCGTGAAAACACTGAACGAGCAGAATCTCGGCATCGTGGGTGATCCGGAGATCAGCACCCGCATCAGCCAGTATGAGATGGCTTTCCGCATGCAGGCCAGCGTGCCGGAACTCATGGACATCTCCAAGGAGTCCGCCGTGACCCTGCAAATGTATGGGGCGCAGCCCGGCAAGGCCTCCTTCGCGAACAACTGCCTGCTGGCCCGTCGACTCGTCGAGCGCGGCGTGCGCATGGTGCAGCTCTTTGACTCCGACTGGGATCACCACGGCGGCCTGGACAAGCGCCTGCGCGCCAAAACGAAGGATGTGGACCAGCCCATGGCTGCGCTCATCCGCGACCTCAAATCTCGCGGTCTTCTCGATGAAACCCTGATCATCTGGGGCAGTGAATTCGGTCGCACACCTCTGCGCCAGGGCGCGGATGGCGATGGCACCAAGACCAGCCCCGGCCGTGACCACCACAAAGACGCCTACACCATGTGGATGGCAGGCGGCGGCGTGAAAGG
Source organism: Prosthecobacter gellanilyticus (assembly GCF_007992435.1). Lineage (GTDB taxonomy): Bacteria > Verrucomicrobiota > Verrucomicrobiia > Verrucomicrobiales > Verrucomicrobiaceae > Prosthecobacter > Prosthecobacter gellanilyticus. The sequence goes on from NZ_BKAG01000010.1 coordinate 172,291, forward strand.
TGGACTCACCTATGGCAAGACCGACGAACTCGGCTTCAACCCCGCCGAAGGGGCCGTGCACACGCACGACCTGAATGCCACGGTGCTTCATTTGTTAGGCCTCGACCATGAGCGCCTCACCTTCCGCTACCAAGGCCGCGACTACAGGCTCACCGATGTGCACGGGGAGATTGTGACGCCGATTTTGGCGTGATGCGCTTAGCTCTTAGCCGACCAGATGGCCTTCATGCTCCGGGCATTCTCGTCTTCATCAAAGATTGCCCGCACGGGTATTTGGAAACCAGGAACCACCTCGCTGCTCAGCATGCCATCTGGCTGCTTCTCGACCTCTGGATAGACATCGGCGCCTTTTGGCAGACGGTGCAACTCCACAGTCTCCGCCACTGGATCAATGATCCAATATTCCTCGACTCCGTGAAGAGCGTAGTCCTGGAATTTGATCCCCCGGTCACGATGCTCGGTGGATGGCGATGGAACCTCGACGATGAGATCGGGAATGGGAAACTTTAGCGTGTCCGCATGAATCAACGCGAACTTCACCAGACCGAAAAACATGATATCGGGCTCGTAGTCATTCCGAGGAAAACAGGTCATTGCCTTTTCCATATGGACGAGCCCCAGATTCAAAACCTGGACGTGGGAATCCAAAAGCTTGAACAACCGCTTCGTTGCCATCGGATGACGGTTCAGGGCCGGCGAGTGCATGACGACCTCTCCCTGGATGAACTCCCATTTATGCTCCGGGGTGATATCAGCATAAAACTTCTCTCTCAGAAGCCTCTCCTTTTCAAAGACACGCTGCGCCTCCTGAATCAACTCAGGAAGGATGGGTGACCCGATGAGAGCATCCAGAAGGGGCGAAGTCATGGACAGTAGATTGGCTCAATGTTTCGCGAAGTGCTAAGGCTGCAATCTGGATGTTGCCGACCTCACTTCACGGTCAGCCACACCTCGTCGCTTTCATCTAGCAATGACGTGCCGCGTTGGCTTTCACCGCGCAGAGCGCCCTTGGCAGGCTTGCTGGTGAACGGCGCGGCCTTGGTCCAGAGTTCAATGCGGAGAGGTTGGTTAGCCGGCGGGGCGTTCGTGGCCGCTTGGAGTTTGAGCTCCACTTCCCCGCCCTTCTCAGGGACCTCGACGGCATCTGCAGAGACACCGGCGGGCAGGTTGGAAACGCGGAGAATGTAGGCATCCTTGGAGCCTTTGGCGGGCTTCACGATGGCTTTGACGCTAACGGTTTTACCTGCCTCGATCAGGAGGGGCTTGGCATCGGGCAATGACACGTCCACCTCGGACACAGGGGTAGTCACAGCGAGCACGTAACTCTTATCATCACCACCGCGATGAAACAGATCCTCGACGGCGATGACATGCACACCATCTGCAGCAGCGGTCCACACGGCCTGGGGATCGGGACGCTGCTCGCTCTCGTCATCGGAGCTGGTGATGAGCTTGCCATCAGGACCTTCGATCTTCAAAAGGGCATCGAACGCGATGCCGAGGCGCTTCGCCCAGACACGGGCCTGGAGCTTGTCGCCCTTTTTCATCGTGATTGCAAAACGATCCACATCCGCCTTGTCAGCGATGCGGCCACCGACGGCAGCACCCGCCTGGATCGGGGTTGCTTGCTCCTTCGTGTTGTTAGGCTCCTTCTCGACCGTGGCGGTTTTCTCACTGACAAACACTTGGATAGGCAAAATGGCACCCACCGGCGTCACCAGAGCCAGATCTCCCTCACGACGGATGTCCTTGGGCTCAAAGCTGTGTTTTGTCTTTTTGGGGTCCAAGTTATAACCGATGAGTTCCACCTCGGACTTGCCGCTCAGCGTCACGGCCTGAGGGAACACCTGCGTCACGACAGCGCTGGCGCTGAGGTTCAGACGATAAACAACCGAGGCGCTGCCTGTGAAGCGCACATCCGCCACCGGTGGATGCGCGAAGCCGGCAACCTGCACGATGTAGCGACCTGCCTTGGGGGCTTTGAAACTGAGCACCGGATCGAGGTTGCGTGAATCACTGGCGGTGTGAAGCCTCACGCCCTGCTCATCCAAAACGTGGGCGAGCATGTCCACACCGGAGCCCAGCGCATAGGCCTCGACTGCGGTCACCAAAGTCTGGCCAGCTTCAAGCTTCACGGCATAACCATCGATATCGCCACCTTTGTCGAGACGGCCGTTGATGCACAGAGGCAGCTTCTCAATCACCTGCGGCTTGGCAACCTCATCGTTAGGCTCGGCCTCAGCTGTTTCAGGCAGACCACCGATGCTGAACCAGCGCGGTTCTGAAGCGCCCTCGGCATTCGCGCTGTGGATGAGGTGAAGCCCTCGCGGGGCATTCGCCTCGAGGGTGACCTGCCATTCGCGCTTCTTGCCCGTAGGCACGAGATGGACCCCTGGCGCGGAGGTCCAGAGACGTGCATCAGCTTCCACGCGACCTGTCGCGGTCATGAGGAAACTGGAGCCGGCCTGTCCACCTGCAGGAAACAAAGCTTCGAGCTTTGGCTTCTCCGCATGCAGCAGAGAGCCGCCGAGGCAGAGGGCGATGATGGCTCTCCAACTCACGCGAACAACTCTTTGATAGGCTTGCCACCGTTCACGAGCTGCACGGGACGGCCTGTGCTTGTGTGCAGCACTTGATGCGGATCGATGCCCAGCTTCGTGTAAAGCGAGACGGCGAAGTCCTCGGGTGAGTAGATGTTTTCGGCGGCGTAGTAACCCTTGGGGTCCGTGGCACCGACGACCTGACCGCCAGGAATGCCCGCACCTGCCATGAGCACGTTCATCGCGCCAGGCCAGTGATCACGACCCGCGTCCTTGTTCACCTTCGGCGTGCGGCCAAACTCACCGAGACAGATGACGAGGGTATTGTCCAGCATGCCGCGCTGACTGAGATCTGTGATCAGGCCATTGATGCCCTGGTCCAGCTTCGCCGCACGACCGTCTTTGAAGGACTTGAACAGACCGCGATGGTCATCCCAGCCGCCCCAGTAGACGACGCTGAAGGAGACACCGACCTCGGCGAGGCGGCGTGCCAGCAACAGACGCTGACCGAAGTCATGCGCGCCGTAGAGCTTGCGCGTGGCGTCAGGCTCCTTGCTCAGATCAAAGGCCGCCTGCGCGGTGGGCGAGGTCACAAGGTCCAGTGCTTGTCCGTAGAACTGATCAAAACCTACCGTGGGATCATCAGCGGCTTTGTCGTTGATGCGCTTCAGCGTGTCCAAGGACTCGCGCAGTTGATTGCGATGCATCGCCCGGCCCTCGCTGATGTCCTGGGGAATGGCGACATCACGCACGCGGAAGGAGGTGCTCTCCGGATTCCCACCGATCACAAACGGTGCATGCTGAGCACCGAGGAAGTTCGGGCCACCGGAGCGCGACACGCTGGGCAAGCTCATATAACCCGGCAGACCACCGCGTACACCACGCGAGTGCGACACCATGGAGCCGAACGAGGGGTGGAAGCTCACGAAGGCTCCGCAGCCCACCGGCACCGGTGTCGGCGCGCCGGTCATCATGTAATGATTACCACCGCCATGGTTGGGATCCTTGTGGCAGATGGAACGGACGACTGTGAACTTGTCGAAGCTCTTCGCGAGCAGCGGCATCGTCTCACAGAAATGCACGCCCGGCACACAGGTAGGGATGGATTTGAACTCACCGCGAATGTCCTGCGGTGCCGTGGGTTTCGGATCAAAAGTCTCGTAGTGGGAGGGTCCGCCATCCAGCCAGACCAGGATGCAGTTCACCTGGTCCGCGCTGGCCAGTCCACGTGCCTTCGCCGCCTGAGCGCGCAGGCTCATGAGCTGGGTCATGCCGAGTCCGCCGATGGCACTGAAGCCTGTCTGGAGGAAGTCTCGACGCGCCATGCCGGCGCAGTTGGTGTGAATGGGGGAAGACACGTGCGAGAAACTACGCCCTCCGCTTACGATCTCTTGCGGACGCGTTTGCATCTTCCCGTGACATCGCCATCATCGCGCCCTCTATGATCCACAACGTCTACTTTTGGTTGAAGAAAGAGGTCACCGCCGAACAGCGCGCAACCTTTGAAAGCGAGCTCAAACTGCTGCCGAAGATCAGCTACCTGGCCAGCGGCGCCGTGGGCAAACCTGCCGCCACCGAGGCCCGTCCGGTCACCGATCACAGCTTCGACTACAGCCTGAGCCTGACCTTCAAGACCATGGCCGAGCACGTGTTTTACCAAGGCGACTGCCCGGATCACAAGCGCTTCGTGGACAAGTGCAAGCCGCTCTTTGAGAAGGTGATCGTCTACGATACCGAGGAACTCGCCTGATTGACTTCGATCCTCCAGGCTGATGCATTGAGCTAACCAGCTTTGCAAACGCAGCGTCAGCCTGGATGACATTCCGTTCAGAGCCTCAGGAAGGCCCGCTGACGATAGAGCCAGAGGCACAGCAGCCAGAGCACAAACAGCACGCTGCACTTCTCAATGACCGGTCCCCAGGTGGTGGCAAACAATGCGGCCATGCCATGCTTCGCCAATTGCTGGCTGATCCAGCCCGCGCAGAGGCTGTGCATCACATAGATGAAGATGCTGTTCATGCCGACAACGACGAGCGGGAACACCAGGCGGCGCTGCCCCGCCACCTCAACGAGCCAGTAGAAGAAGGAGAGCATCACCAGCACCCAGCCGCCGCTGAAGATGGCCCAAGACGGTGTCCAGATCCGCTTTACAACCGGACATATCACAAAGCCTAAGATGCTACCAACGAGCAGGCAGGCAATGCCTATGATGAGCAAGCGCGCTGCCTTGTGCCCGTTTGAGCGCGGGCTGCCAAGAAGGAAGTCTCCTGTGACCGCGCCGCCGAGCATGGTGGCCAGAGCGGGAATGAAGTTCATGGTTTGATAGCCGCCGCTGTTATAGGTGAAGGGCTCGGCGCGCGGGAAATAGGCATTCAAAAACCAGCGATCGAACTCAGCCGCGGCATTGGTGTGAATGTTCCAATGACCGAAGGCACCCTGCATGAAGCCTTCCGCCGGTGGCTTCATGGATTCCAGGGACGTGATCATCTCAGGTGTGGGCAGCGGATGCTGGAAGAACCAGAACCAATCACCACAGAGGATGAGGATGATCGCCGCCACGCAGTATTCCCAGCCCATGCGAGTCAGCAGAACCAGGAAGAAATAGCCCAGACCGATCTGGGCCAGCACATTGGGAAAGATCCAGTTCGTCTGCGTGTCCGAGCCTCGTGTGGACAGCAGCACGGCGAGGAGGACCAGGATCACCGACCTGATCAAGGCATGCCAGCTCATGCTGAAGAACCCCTGCCCCTCCTGACGACGCCGACGCACGGAGAGCGGCACAGCCACGCCTACCATGAACATGAAGCTGGGCTGAATGAGATCCCACAAGGAACAGCCCTGCCATGGAACGTGGGAGACTTGAAACTTGATCTGCTGCCATCCCCACGACTCGGGATGAACCGCAGCCATCTGGGCTAGGCCAAAGCCAGATGAGGCCATGAGAAGCATGACGAAGCCGCGGAAAGCATCCAGGGAAACAAGGCGCTGGTTGGGGAGCATCACCACCAAACGCACCTCATGCCCCCTGCTTTATCCTAAATGGACAAATACATTCGAGCGAAAAGCGTGTTTCATAGATGGCCGTGTCATTCATGCGAGCTTGCTTCGGGCTGCTTGATTAAAGTGCGCCACCTCCCTGCTATCAGTGGCTTAGCCACTCGACTCTTTCACTCTCTGGGCATAAACGCGCTCTAAGGATGGAATCCAAAATGAGTCACTCTTCTCACATCCAATCCCAAGGCTTCCCTACATTGCTGTGAAAAACAAAAAACCGTTCAGCTCCCCCCGGAACTGAACGGCTCTGATTGTTTCGAATGCGTGAGAAGCTCTTATTTCTCAACCCAGCGAACGGCCTCCATGAGGAGTTCGCGCGCGGAGTCGAGGCCGAGCTTCTGACGGATGTTCGCCTTGTGAGCGTCCACCGTCTTCGAGCTGAGTTCGAGCTTGGAAGCGATGCTGTGGGAGTCCATTCCACGGCCGACCATCTCGAAGATCTCGAGCTGGCGGTCACTGAGCAGGCGGCCGGGCTCACCACGAGAGGCACTGCCACCGCGGAGACTACCACCAGCCACGATGCTGGCCAGAAGGTTGGAACTGAAGAAGAAACCACCACCTTGCACCTGGCGGATGGCGAGAATGACGCGGCTCAGGGGCTCAGTCTTCATGAGGTAACCCATGGCGCCACCACGCAGGCAGCGCTCAGCCATGATGTTCTCATCATGACCGGAGAAGACGAGGACCTGGATGGGAGGATGTGCGTCTTTGACTTTCTTGATGACATCGACTCCGCTGCGATCTTTCGCAGAGATCTCGATGACAGCGACGTCCGGCTTGAGCTTGGCGATTTCCTCAAGGGCTGCCGGCTCATTGCCAGAATGCCCAACGAGCTGGAATTCATCCAGCCCTTCGAGCGCTTTTTTGAGACCTTCGATCACGACCGGGTGGTCGTCGAAGATATAGACTTTGTGTTTCACGGTGTTGTTTTGGTGTTTGGGTTTGGGGGGATGATCAGAAGCTCAAACGCATACGTGGAATGAACGAGGATGAACTTCTAGGCATCTCTTAACAAATAATAGACAAAAATCCAGTATTAAAAGCAAGTCTTGTTTTTCACAGAGGTTTAGTGACCTGCGTAATCTCAGCTAAAACACCAGGAGCCAAGTCGCAGGCACTCGGGTGCGCTAAGCTAGGAACGGCGGATATGGTGTTCATTCGAACCCTTAAAGAGTTGCGTGAGCCTACCCCGCCATGCGTTCCAGAAATACGCGGCTGGAGCCTTGACCGCGCTCATCTTATTTCACGGAAACTTCGGTTTTTTTCGTGACGCCCTCCATGGCAAGTGCTTTCCAGACAACCCTACTGTCCAAAGTTTTTGCCGAACCAATCATGCAACAATTCCACTTTCTTCATCTCAGCAGCCGGGAGATCTACCCATGGATTGAAGCAGTCGGAAACCTGCGGCTCCGTGTCTTTCGTGAGTATCCTTATCTGTATGAGGGAACGCTGGACGAAGAAAGGCACTACCTCTCCACCTATGCCGAGGCCCCGACCAGTCTCATCGTGTTGGTGAAGGATGGCGAGAACGCAGTAGGTGCAACCACCTGCGTTCGCATGAACGAGGGTGACGCCGCATTTGCCGCCAGCTTTGAGAAAGCCGGAATGGATGTCTCGAAGGTCTGCTACCTGGGAGAATCGGTTCTTCTTCCTGCCTATCGAGGCCAGGGCATCGGCAAGGCCTTCTTCCAATATCGAGAGGAGCATGCCCGCCAACTGGGCTGCACCATCACGGCCTTCTGCGCGGTTGATCGTCCGTCCGATCACCCTTCACGTCCTGAAGGCCACCGTCCGCTGGATGCGTTCTGGCAGGCCCAGGGCTATGAAAAGCATCCCGAACTCCAGGCCACCTTTGTTTGGAAGGAGATTCATGAATCGAGTGAATCCCCCAAGACCCTGACGTTCTGGTTGAAGACCCTTGCCTGATTCCTATGCGCGACACCCCGCCAACCCTTTGTCTCGATCTTGTCACCTTCGATCCCGGGCTGAAGGCCGGGGATGCGCAAGCCTATGCTGAGGCCGTGGTAAGGAAGGTCGAGCAATCCTGGGATGCCGGCGCAGATGTGGTGCTGCTGCCTGAGTTCACCTGGATGGGTTTGGAGCCTTTCTATACAAGTGGTGATGATAAAACCCTGCATCACATCGCCACGGCCTTTGAGCAAACTTGGTTGCCTGCCATGCGCCCCCGTTTGGAGCGGCCCGGGAAATGTGTCGTTCTCGGCACAGCGCCCAAGCTTCTGGAGAATGGCAGCATCACCAACCGGGCCATCATTTTTGCCGATGGCCGGCAGCTTCATCAGGACAAGCTCCACCTCACCCCTTGGGAAAAGGCCTTCACTCCGGGCGAGACACTCCATCTGTGGACATTCGCTGGCTTCCGAATCGCCGTGATTATCTGTCTGGACATCGAGATCCCCGAACTCTCCGCGCGTTTGCGTGACTCGGAGGTGGACCTCATTCTTTGCCCCAGCGCCACGGAGACCATTCTCGGCGTGGAGAGAGTCAACCGCTGCGCCTCGGCGCGAGCCGTGGAACTGGGATGCTATGCCGGTGTGAGCCACCTCACCGGGCACGCAGACTCGAACCTCATTGATGACAACATCGGCAAGGCAGCCTTTTACCGCCCCTCCCAGGCCGTGTTTAAAAACACGCCACGCCTTGAGGAAACGGAAGTCCATGACAGTGGCTCCCAGACCCTGCGTGTCACTTTGGACAGACATCCCCTGGACGTCATGCGCCGGATGAAGGTCGAGACAAATCCCTCCCATCTTGGCCGAGAAATGGCTGGCATTGAGCGAGCCATTCGTGTGCAATTCCCCCCGCACTCTTAATCCTTCACTCCCGCTCCAACCATGCTCAACGAATTCAAAAAGTTCATCCTGAAGGGCAATGTCATTGACCTTTCCACCGGTGTCATCATCGGCGCCGCCTTCGGCAGCATCGTCACCGCTTTCACCAAAGGCATCGTCGAGCCTCTCATCGGCATGTTCGGCGGCGGTGCGAACCCTGATCTCAAAATCAAGCTGGGTGAGAAGACCATCAAGGTGATGGAGAAGAGTGTCGCTGGCGTGGAAACGGAGGTCACCAAAGTGGTACCCTTCCTTCAGCTCGACATTGGTGCGGTCATCGGCGCCATCATCGGCTTCCTGATCACCGCCGCGGTGATCTTCTTCGTCATCATCAAGCCGGCGAACAAGCTCATGTCCATGATGAAGAGAGAAGAGGCCGCCGCTCCACCTCCAGCTCCCACAGCTGACGTGGTCCTGCTCACAGAGATCCGTGACCTGCTGAAGCAGAAGGCGTAACTCCCATCCACTCATTCTCAGAAGCGCCTGCAGGCCTCGGGCGCTTTTTGTGTGTGCCTATGAGACCTCAAGCATGCGCCATCGCTGCCTGCATGAGCTTTTCCTGGGTGGCCTCCGCCCGGGTGAACTCGCCCCCGATGCGGCCTTCATTCAGCATGAGAATGCGATCACTCATGCCGATGAGTTCCGGAAGCTCGCTGGAAACTAGGATCACCGCCTTGCCCTCGGCGGTGAGTTGATTGATCAGTTCATAGATCTCGATCTTCGCGCCCACATCGATACCACGTGTGGGCTCATCCAGCATCACGACCTGCGGTCCTGTGAGCAGGGCCTTGCCGATCACCACTTTCTGCTGATTGCCACCGGAAAGCCTGCCCACCACGGCCTCGAGGCCCGTGGCTTTCACGCGAAGCTGATCAAACATGCTGCGGTTGCGCTTGGCTTCCAGACTACGGTTCACCAGACCTCCACGCGTGATTTCATTGAGGCTGGAAAGGCTGAGATTGAAGCTGATGCCCTCTTCCAGAACCAGGCCATAGCGTCGACGATCTTCACTGACCAGTGCCAAGCCATCACGCAGGGCCTTGGCGGGATCTCCAGGCTTCATCTCACTGCCAGCAAGCCTCACCACACCAGCACTGCGCTGGCCCCAGGCACCATACAGATGCATGAGCAGCTCTGTGCGTCCAGCACCCATGAGACCGCCGATGCCCAGCACCTCGCCAGCACGGAGCTCAAAGCTCACATCGTGCAGCCGCTCGTGGCCCGCAGCATCCTTCACGGTGAGCTTTTCCACGGAAACCAGCACCTCGCCGGGCTTCGAAGCGCGGCGGGGGAAGAGATCTCCCAGCTCACGCCCAACCATCTTTGCAATCACCTCGGCGCGGGAGGTCTCGGAAGCCTTCATCGTCGTGATGGACCTGCCATCCCGCAGCACGGTGATGCGGTCCGAGATCGCAAAGACCTCTTCCAGCTTGTGGGAGATGTAGACACAGGCAATGCCGCGACGACGAAGGTCGCGAAGGATCTCCAGCAGCACCTGCACCTCATGCTCGGCCAGCGCTGCGGTGGGTTCATCAAGGATGAGAATGCGCGAGTTCTTCCCCAGCGCCTTCACGATCTCCACGAGCTGCTTCTGCCCCACGCCTAGGTCCTTCACCATGGCGGCTGGATCCAGGTCCACCTGGAAACGGTCCAGGAGAGCCTTTGCCTCACGGAACATGCGCGGCCAGTCAACGAGCCCGCCCCAGCGGCGAGGCTCGAAGCCCAGGAAAATGTTCTCAGCCACGGACATCTCATTCACCAGCGCCAGCTCCTGATAGATCACGGCGATGCCCGCGCGCGCCGAGTCGCCAATGCCGGCAAAGCGAGCTTCCTCGCCCTGCACTTCAAAGCGTCCCTCATACGAGCCATGCGGATGAATGCCCGAGAGCAGCTTGATCAGCGTGCTCTTACCTGCCCCGTTTTCGCCGCAGAGCGCATGAATCTCACCTTCGGCGAGGTCGAACGAGACATCACTCAGAGCAGTGACACCGGGAAATTTCTTGGTCAGGTTTTGCGCGCGCAGGATCATGGGGAAGCAGAATACGCGGATGCTGGCAAACTTCCGTCAGCCTGCCAAGGCGCAAATGAGTGATGGAGCCAGGAGGTCAAGACCGTCGAGGCTACTGGTCAAGATGTGGTATGCTCAGATCAGGCCACACTCTTCACCAAGGCTGCCTGGCCGGACGGTAACTGCATTTTCTCTCCTGCGACCTTTCCCATGAGTCGTGTACAAAGGGGAGAGGCAGGCGTTATGACCATGACTTCCGTTCCCTCCACCGTGATCTCCACGCCACCTTCGGCGGGGCCGATGAAGTAGTGATCCACACTTCCACCCAACTCCAAACCGACGAGCGAGCCGAGCCGCACCGCTCCTGTGACAGCGCTGCCAGCCGCCTGAAAAGCACTGAAAGCATGCAGCGCCTCCTGAAGCTCCGTCACCCGCTGTGCCTGGCCACGGGCCACATAAGAGGCCTCCAGGGTGCGGGTATCATACTTGTTCTCGGCCTTGCTGTCTGGGTCTGTGGCCGCGGCAAACGAGGCTTTGGCACCCTTCAAAAGGGCTTCCAGCTCGATCTCGAGGCGGGCGAGGATGGCGGTCAGGACGTCAGATTTGGTCATGGGAAGAGCAGGCTTTCCATTTGCACGGCTGGCGCAGCTTTCCAGACTCGTTTCACATCATGTCACGCATTCTCCGCCATCTTCCCCTCGCTCTCCTTGCCCTGGCTTCACTTGTGCTCACCTCCTGTCAGACTGGCAGCGGAGGTCCAACCGATCCTGCGTCTCTGCAGCAGATCGAGTATCGTCGGCTGTCCATCGCCAGCGAGCCTCCAGGTAACTACTATGTCGGCCGCCGCTTCCATATCGATAAGCTGCACTTCTGGGGTTATGTGCGCCGTCCAGGAGAAAGCTGGGACAAATCCCGTCTCGTGGTCATGAACGAGCGCTTCACGCGCCAGCCTGACCGTCTTCCAGAGATGCCTTCTGGCGATGGCGGATCCTATGGCTCTGATCACAACACCGAATACCGTCTCTGGGGTTACTTCTCCGGCCGCAAGGTCTATGATCCGAACAGCAACATGGTCCTGCCGGAATTCATGTTGCAGCGCTATGAAGTGAAGAATGCATCTCCGGGCTGGCTCTTCAGGCCGAACGAAAAGTTTGACGGCGTGCATCTTTTCCGCGGCGAGATCGGGTCCACTCCTGGCAAGCGCTATTGATTGATCCGGGGATGATCCACATCGTCCTTTATCAACCGGAGATCCCGCACAACACAGGCGCGGTCGGCAGGCTCTGCCTGGCCACAGGCGCGTGCCTGCATCTCATCAAGCCGCTGGGCTTCAGCCTGGAGGACAAATACCTCAAGCGCTCCGGCCTCGACTACTGGCATGAGGTGGATGTGCACGTGTGGGAGAGCTGGGAGCAGCTTCATCAATCCGCCGGAAATTCCGCTGTCTTCAAGTTTGTCGAGGTGCAAGGCACCACCACTTACTGGCAGGCAGATCTCCGCAGTGATGAGGATGTTTATCTCGTCTATGGTCCAGAGACACGCGGCATCCCTGCCTCCATCATGGCACTGGGCCAGACACTGCACATTCCCATGCAGGGAACGCGCAGCCTGAATCTCTCCACGGCTGTGGCCATCACGCTCTACGAAACCGTCCGTCAGCGATCCTGAGGAAAGACCATCCGCTTCAACACGTTCATCGCCTCAACCCACCATGCGTTTCCTTCCAGCTCTGCTCATCCTCGCCGCCCTCGCTTTCGCTGACTCGAAAGCATCCGGGAATCCTAACATCATCCTCATCAACATCGATGATCTCGGTTACGCGGACATCAGCCCTTTTGGTGGCAAGGTGCCCACGCCGAACCTTGATCGCATGGCCCAGGAAGGCATGAAGCTCACCAGCCACTACGCCGCGCCCGTGTGCTCGCCCTCGCGTGCAGCCATGATGACGGGCTGTTATCCGAAGCGTGTGCTGCCCATCGGCGGCGTGCTCTTTCCAGCGGCTGCGGTGGGCTTGAATCCGAATGAGATCACGATCGCCGAAGTGCTGAAGCCTGAAGGCTATGCCACGGCCTGCATTGGCAAATGGCATCTCGGTGACCAGCCTGAGTTCCTCCCCACAGCGCAGGGCTTCGACAGCTATTTTGGCATTCCGTATTCGAATGACATGGGGCCGCGCAGTGATGGGTCCAAGAGCAATCCGGACAAGCCCATCCCAGCAGCGCCTGAAAACAAAAAGGCTCCCAAGAAAGCGGCGAATGCCAATGCGAAAGCTGAGGACGGTGATGAGGTAGGGCTGCGTGGCGACCACCAGCCGCCGCTGCCGATGATTGATGGAACGAAGCCGCCTGAGCGTGTGAAGGCCGCCGAGCAGCATGAGATGACCCGCCGCTATACCGAGCGTGCCGTCAGTTACATTCGCGAGCATCAGGACAAGCCCTTCTTCCTTTACCTGCCGCACAATGCCGTGCACTTCCCGCACTACCCGCAGAAGGAATTCATGGGCAAGTCCGGCGTCAGCCTGCAGAAAGACTGGGTCATGGAAGTGGACTGGAGCATTGGCAAGATCCTGGATGCTCTGCGCGAGCTGAAGCTGGACTCCGAGACGCTCGTCATCTTCACCAGCGACAATGGCGGTCCGCTGCAGCAGGGCGCGGACAACACACCGCTGCGCGGTGGCAAAGGCAGCACGATGGAAGGTGGCATGCGAGTCTGCACCATCGCCTGGTGGCCCGGCAAAATCGCTGGAGCCAGCACCACCAACGTCATCACCAGCCATATGGACTGGCTGCCCACCTTCGCGGCTATCGCCGGTGGCAAGGTCCCCTCGGATCGCAAGATCGATGGCATTGATCTCTCCCCGCTGCTCCTGGGTGATCGTCTGGCCTTCCAGGCGCGTGAAACCTTCTTCTACTACCGTGGCTTCACACTGGAGGCCGTCCGCACCGGCCCCTGGAAGCTTCACCTCGCCAGCAAGGAACTCTACGATCTCGATTCTGATCCCGGTGAGGCCGACAACCTCTCCACCGCCATGGCGGACAAGGTGACCGAGCTTGCGGCTCTTGCCGAAACCATGAAGGACGACCTCGGCCTCAAAGGCGCGGAAGCTCCCGGCGTGCGCCCCTTGGGCCGCGTGAAGTCGCCGAAGCCTGTGATCGCCCCTTGAGGCATCTACTCAAATTTGGTTAGCCAAGGCAGGCGATCCAGCCCTGGTGGATCTGCTTCCGCGCCTCGGTGTTCGTGAGCAGGTCGTGGGAGCCCCTAGTTGCCTGGCCATGCGCGGGCCGATCTTTTGCGCATAGGCGCGCATCTCGGCCTCAGACATCACCGGCACCGGAAGACCGGCGACATAATCCCGATACGCTCCGGCGAAGACCTCGCACACATGATCGAGATTTCCGGGATCTTCGAGCAGTTGCAGATTGCTGACTGCCTGCTGCACGGGGTCACAGGCGAAGAAGCTGAACTCCTCCACGGCATCAACTGCCATAGGCCTCACCACGATGGGTGTGGTGCCATTATGATACACGGCATCATCCCCGAGCTGACGGGTGAAGTAAGGCACGTCTCCACGCTGAAGGTCCTCGATCATGGCCTGCTCCGTGACCTCGATCGGCACCTGCAAATGCGGCGGGCGCTGGCTCACCTGATGGCGCTTGACGGCGATGTTTGCCCGGCAGCTCACGCTGATCTGATGATCCGTGTCCGCCATCCATGGATGCGCGTGCAGGGTCTCCAGGTTCACTCGTTGGAGAATGCGCAGCTGCTCTCCCGTGGCCACCGGATGATAGCGCACATGCAGACCGGCCATGTTTTCGATGCAGGCACGGACCCGTGGGAGATTCGCAGCCACCGCCAGGATCATTTCACGAAAGCCATGCTCCACCTGATCTGCATAGCGACCATGCACGTTCGGCGGAGGCTTCTGGCCGCGCTCTGGATTGAGATGGCGATTTGACCCGACGCCTTGCACCAGCACAAGGTTCTCGACCACACCTTCCAATACATGCAGGCGGTTTCCATGCGGCTTCACCAGCCGGTCGTTCTCCACCGCAAAGAGTGTGTCCTGCCGCACATACTCCGTGCCGCAGCTCCACAGCCGGTCGAGCTGGGAACGCAGAATGGCCTGCGGAGCCATGCCACGCGCTGAACAAACTTTGCTTCCTTCCTGAAACTCCTGCCCTACGGCATCCAGCAGATCAGGATCAAAGGCCATCTCCACGTCCGTCATGCAGGGCTGGCCGCCGCTGATCATGGCATTCGTCTGATGCAGGTCACGCACACCGGCAAGCAGCATAAGAGCGGTGAGCTGGCCGAGTTGACGATGGAGGTGCCTGGCCTGAGTCACGTCCAGCACGTGATCAGATTCCCGGCCCATGCTCAGGCACTGCACATAGCCGTAGCGGCCTTGTTCCCCCACAGCTCCGGCATCTTGACGTGGCAGGAACTGCAAGGCAGGCATGAGCACGGCCTGCGCGTCATTCGCATAGAGCAGTGAGTTTGCCACCTCCAGCAGGCTGCGGCCCGCATCGCGTGCCAGAGCTGGCTGATCCGGCGCTGTGCCACGATGCCCAACCAACGATGCATCAATGCGCACATCGCGCGGTTTGTAGACGACCCGCAGACCATTGTCGAAAGTCAGGATGCAGACGCGGTTGCCGCCATGGTGCGGGTCACTGCTTGTCACACGCACTCCGAGCAGCCCGGTCGCGCGGCCCATGCCTGGTGGGCGCAAAGCGGCGAAGTCGCGGTTGATCAGGTCGATGTCCGCTTTCACCCGGCGCGCCAGTTGCCGCATGTTTCTCACGAATTGACGGATCTCCGTGGTGACCGCCCGGTTCATGGCCGGATGCTCGTCGAGCATTGCCTGAAAGGCTGCCATCGGGGAGCGATGCCCGCGCAGATACTCATTCATCAGCGAAGAGAACGATTGGGCGGTCCGGTCGACCGGTCGCGTGAATTGATGCGCCAGCGCTGTGAGCAGAAACTTCTGGTCCAGCCTCCGTGCCAGTTCGGTGCCGAGCTGTGCCAGCGCCCGATGATCCTGTGAGCGATCCACTGCGTCAAACTCGGGTGCGATCTGCTGCAATGCACCCAGCACCTTGCTCATCAGCATCTCTCCACGTCTCCCCGGAGCAAACTCCACATGCCGCAACGCCGCCCGTGCCATCAGCTCAGGCGCCGTCTGCACAAACTGGCTCAAGGAGATGAAAGCCATGCTGCATGCTGGCCTAACCTTCTTCAAAAATCAACTCCCAAGTCCCGCCAGCCCTTTCCCGTAGCGGCTTCTAGCGCAAGATCTTCGGAACCGTCCCTAGCCATCTTTTCAAAATCTTCCTTGTCGCCTCTGGATGCGTGAGCATGAAAAAGTGATCCCCATCCGGCACGGCCTGCATCTCGGCCGAAGGAACATTCCGCTGAATGCTCCGCACCTCTCGTCCCAATTGTCCAGATAGGACGAAGAACTCCGAAGCTCCTGCGATGAAGTAAACCGGGTTGTCCCTCTTGAACCTCCCGATGGTTTCCTCAGGGGGGAACCCGGCCATGCAGATCAGCCTGGAGAAGCCTCGCGGATCCGCCGCATACAACCGGCACGCCCCGAAGCCACCTGCGGAGAGGCCGATCAAGCTCGCGGGCTGAAGTGAGAAGCCCAGGTGCTTCGAGGCTGCCGCGACCGCCTCTCTGACATACTCGCCAGGGATCGTGGCCGGACTGATGCCATAGGCCGGACAGAGGATGATCGAGTCCGGAAACCCTTCCGCCAACCAATGTTGATACCACAAGAAGCTGCCGCCATAGCCATGCAGAAAGACGATGACAGGCGAGGCTTCGACGACCTTGTCCGGCACATACAGACTGGCAGTGCCACGCACGGCCTTGGCTTCTTGATAGCAGTCCGCCAGCAATGATGTGGCCTGTAAGAACGCGGGCGACTCCGCGATGAGGCGGTAGCGCTCAGTCACCAAAGGACGCAGCACCGCACTCTGCGCCTCTGAGAGGCCCAGCAGAGCGGATTGAGACAGGGAGAGCTGCACCACCGCCGCCTCATTCAGTGTCGCCAGCCCGAGCCGGAACGCCGGCAACAGTGCCGCCGCCCGCTGGTCCAAGATTGGTGGGGGTGCACCGTGCTTGGTTTTCCACTCCAAGCGTACCACCTCGGCGCCGAAAACATTCATCAAGCCGATGAGGAGCAGTCCGCAGATGGCAGCGAATGATTTCATGGCAAGGAACACGCCGAAGGTGCCAGGAATCTGGAAACCGATCAATCATAATGAAGAGGCGCCTTCCCGAAGGACAAGGCTTTTCATGCATAGGTCGGGCTTTCAGCCCTCGGCCAGATGGGCCCGATGTCGCATTTTGCCTGGGGCTTGACGCCCCAGGCTGGTATGGGCCGCGCACGTTGGCGCTAACGATCCTACACGAGGTCACTTCTGGATCTCCTGTCCTGCGGCGATTTGATTTCCATCTGGGTCTTCGATCACGAAGTCGCGCATGCCGTATTCGTAGTCACGTGGCGGGGCCTGGACCTTGGCGCCTTTGGAAGTGACCTCGGCATGGTAGCTGTCCACGTCATCACAGAAGAGGTAGATGCTTCCCTGGCCGACGATCTTTTTGTTCGTCGCTTTGGGGCCGGAGAGATGAATCTGCACCTCGCCGTGCTGGACTCCGCCGTAGTCGCCGAAGCGGAAGCGCTCAGTGAAGCCGAGAACCTCGGTGTAATACTTCATGGCGGTCTCCAGATCAGAGACATGGAAGGTCGTGGCAGAGCCAAAGGTCTTCATCGTTGCCAAAGAAAGAGAGCACAGAGCCCTGAATCAAGGCATCTGTGCTCTCTGTGTGATATGTGGTTAAACTCCGGGCGATTACAGCAAGCGGGCTGCAGCTTCCGCCAGCGGGCTGCGCTCGCCTTTGCTCAGCGGCACGTGGGCTGCGAAGGGCTGGCCGCGCATGCGCTGACGGGTGTAGACCAGACCGTTGCTACGGCTGTCCACATACGGATTGTCGATCTGGGCGGGGTCGCCGACCAGGACGAGCTTGGAGCCGCGGGACATGCGCGTGACGATGGTCTTGGCCTCCAGCGGGGTGAGCTGCTGGGCTTCGTCCAGGATGAAGAAGCGATCGGGAATCGAGCGGCCACGGATGTAGCAGAGTGCTTCGATTTCGATCACGCCCTGCTGGATCAACGGATCATAGGGAGCGGCGACTTCGTTGCTCGAGGGCGCGTCCGGGAGAAATTTGTTCTTCTTCCGCTGCGGGCCCTGCTGGTTGTCCACCGGACGCATGAGCAGATCGAGCGCATCATAGACAGGTTGCAGCCAGGGGCGCATCTTCTCCTGAAGCGAGCCCGGCAGGAAACCGACGGTCTGGCCCATGGCCACGATGGGACGGCTGACCGTCAGACCATGGTAGGTGCGACCGAAGACCTGGGAAAGCCCAGCTGCCACAGCGAGCAAGGTCTTGCCCGTGCCAGCCTGACCATAGCAGGTGACGAGGCTGATCTCCGGATCCATCAACGCGTCCAGCAGGCAGGTCTGGCCCAGGTTCATGGGCTTCACCGCCCTGCCCTGTCCGACTTTGATGGACTCAGGTGTGTGCAAGAGGCGGACGAGTTCGCCTTGGGCGCTCATCTTGGCAGGCATGGAGGTTTTTTCCCCAGCAACGAGCAGCACATAGTCATTCGCCACGATGTCTCCGAGACGGTTCGCGGGCACGGTCAGACGACCGCTGCTGGCGAAGCGCTGCAGTTCATGACCACTGACCTCGACACGGGCGATCTCGAAGTTCGAGACTTCCCGAGGCTCCACCTTGTCATTGAGGTAGTCCTCGCACTCGATGCCCACGGCGCGGGCCTTGAGCTGCATGTTGAGGTCCTTGCTGACAAGGATGACAGGAGGCTGCACCATCTCCCGCTGCTGAAGCACGCAGGCGATGATGCGGTGGTCCGTCTTGTCCACACCAGGGAAGATGCGCTCAAACTCCCGCACACTCGCAATCTGGCGGGCAGCCTCCGGATCGTAAGTCACGAGCTTTAAAACACCGCCGCCATCTGTCTTCACCCCGTCCATGACGGAGGCGTCCGGAGCAGAAAAGATCTTCATCAGCGCGCGATGCACCTCGCGGGCATTTGCCCCGCGCTCGGTCATCTCATTTTTGAAGCGGTCCAGCTCGCTCAGGACATCCACCGGGATGCAGACGTGGTGCTCGGCGAACTTATTGATGCAGCCCGGGTCATGGAGCAGGACATTGGTATCTAAGATAAAGGTCTTGGTGCCGACCGGGGTCGGCGATTGGCGATGGCTAGTCGCGGACTTTCGCTTTCGAGGAGCGGCGGAGGGGGCGCGGAAGGAGGCAGACGAGGAACCGAGCTCAAGGGGATTAATGATCGTAGGAGCAGTGGTGGAGGTATGGTCGTCTCGGTCCATGGTATTAGGGTTGGATTGCTGAACGTGGCAAAGCGTTGAGCCGTGGGTTGAGGTGGCCCTCCCTTGCTTGGCGCTGATAGCGTGCCAAGTCTGCCGTTCCACGTTCTGATTTTTGTGAAGAGCCCACGGATATTAGAGAGGTTGTCAAAAACAGAAGCAGCCGACAAGCCATTTATTCACATTAGTTAAACTTTGTGAATAACTTTGCCGCAACATTCCCGACACAGTAGGTGGGGAAAATCGGGTTCTGAATCCCCTTCCCGGGCTCAGTACTGTTCAGAATCAGGGTTTTGCGGCGGAAAGCTTCAGGATTGTTCAGCACTTCCTTGCCAGAAAGCCATCACCGTTTAGCCTCCGCGCCCTCTCATCCCCTATTTTCTTATGCTCGATATCCGCCTGCTCCGTGAGAATCCTGATTCGGTCAAAGCCCGCCTTGCCAACCGTGGCGGCGACCACTCTGCCCTGGTGGATGAGGTGCTCTCCATCGACACGGCCCGTCGCAGTGCGGAGACGGAGCGGCAGAAGCTGCAGGGCGACCGGAATCGCCTGAGCAAGGAGATCGGCATGGGCAAGAAGAACGGCCAGGACACGAGCGCCATCGAGGCTGAGGTGCGTGGCATCAATGCCCGCATCGAGGAGATCGGTCGCGAGGCCGATGAAGCGGACACCCGCCAGCGTGACATCATGCTGGGCATCCCGAACCTGCCGCATGAGGCCTGCCCGGTGGGCCATAGCGCCGAGGAAAACCCTGAAGTCCGCGTGTGGGGCGAGGCGCCGAAGTATGACTTCCAGCCGAAGGATCATACCGCGTTAGGCCAATCCCTGGGCATCCTCGACTTCGAGGCGGGCACGAAGATCACCGGCAGCGCCTTTGCCGTCTATCGTGGCGCGGGAGCACGCCTCGAGCGCTCCTTGATCAACTTTTTGTTGGACCTGCACAGCACCCAGCATGGCTACACGGAGGTCAACGTTCCTCATTTAGTTAGGCCTGAGTGTCTCGTGGGCACGGGCCAGCTGCCGAAGTTTGGCGACCAGGTCTACCACAGCCCCACAGACGATCTTTACCTCATCCCCACGGCCGAGGTGCCGGTCACGAACCTGCATCGCGAGGAGATCGTGAAGCTGGAGCAGCTGCCGATTCAGTATGTGGGTTACACCCCCTGCTTCCGCCGTGAGGCAGGCAGCGCCGGTCTGGGCACCCGCGGCCTGATCCGCATGCACCAGTTTGACAAAGTGGAGCTGGTGAAGATCACCACGCCGGAGACGAGCATGGACGAGCTGGAAAAGCTCACCGCCAATGCCGAGAAGGTGCTGCAGATCCTGGGCTTGCACTACCGCGTGATCGAGCTGTGCACCGGTGACATTGGTTTTGGTTCGGCGAAGACCTATGACATCGAAGTCTGGGCCCCCGGCCAGGGCAGCTATCTCGAGGTCTCGAGCTGCTCGAACTTCGGCGACTATCAGGCGCGCCGCATGGCCCTGCGCTACAAGGACGAGGACGGCAAGAACCGCTTCTGCCACACTCTGAACGGCTCCGGCACCGCCCTGGCCCGTCTGTTTGTGGCGCTGGTGGAGACCTACCAGCAGGCGGACGGCACCATCGCCATCCCCGAACCTCTGCGTCCTTACTTTGGCTCAGCTCAAATTGGTTAGTCCTGCCGCAGTTGACCGATCTGCACGCCGCATGGCAGGCTGTGGATGGGTCCCTTGGGTTTAACGTGGACAAAGAGTCCATCTGGCGGCGGTGTTTGCCGTGAAGCATCACCGCCCCGTTTTGCATGAACCTCGATGAAGCTGGCGCCGTGGCCAGGGGTTTTGGAGAGCGTGGTAGCGGATGTGGCTGCGGAGATCACACGGTGCGTAAATCGCAGCACGATCGGCATCGGCGCATGTCCGGGAACGGATGGGCAGGTCCTGGTGACGCCGGACCTCGTGGGAGGTTTCCCTTGGTTCCGTCCGCCGTTTGCCAAAGCGCGTGCAGATATCACAGCGGAGATCACGCGAGCAACGGGGGGGTATGTGGTGGATTGCCGATGTTGATCGAGCCAAACCAACTGAATGGCATTTGGCCAATCCTTAGTTAGGCGACTCATCACCAAGATTGTTACAAATTTGTGAGATATTTCTGAAACAGCTTACAAGCGGATCTGTAGACCCAGGTGACCCGAAGGCTTCTCCACCCAGCCTTTCTTGTCACCTCTCTAATGTTCGACCATTTCTCCCACCGCCTTGTCCAGCGTTTCTGCCGCTGTTGTTTTCTTTCTTTATGTTACCTCCTTTTAAGCGGGATCTCCGCAGTAGGAGCAACAGCAACATACTCGCAGTTTTTCACGCAAGGAATTAGTTCTACCCCTTCCACTCCCCAGGGTATCGCTTGGGCCAACTTTATATCTTCTTTAAACCCTCCCGACTACGACACTATCACAATTAGCGGCTCAAACGACCCAATCGGGAGAACTGTGACGGACATTATCCGAGTCCAACAGCTTGTGATTTCCCTGAAGAATTCAGTCAGCTTTAGCTTCTACACCGGAACTGAAACCTGGAATGTTGGTGGGTGTGGCGCTGGAATGGAAATAAATGTGACTTCCGGCAACAGTCAGATCATTTGCCAGTGTGCAGGTCCAACAAGCTATATCGTTCGCCCAATGATTGGAAATCAAAATTGGGGAGGGGTCGCTTCAAGCACTTGCAACGCTGCAAGTCAGACCTTGACGGTCAGATTCAGTAATTCATCGGATTCCGCCTCTACGGTAATCGATTTCCAATCTCTTACCCACAATGATAATGATGTCACAAACCACGGTTTTCAGTACCAGGAAGATGGCTATGTTCTGGACACTTTGGCGACAGACTACGGCTTTTACAGTTTTGGCACCACATCTCCCAATTATAGCGGTTCGACCGCATTGCTAAACAACTCAATCAATGGGGTTACACGTCTCTCTAAGGTTGGAGGCGGAAATTTTAACTTAACTTCAATCAAACTTGCAGAGCTCAATGGCGGCGGTGCAGTGAATGTCACGTTCACCGGCACCCGTGCCGATAGCAGCACTATCAGCCAGACATTCACCTTGGATGGTATCGCTTTTGGAGCTCAAACTTTCAATTTCACGGGATTTTCGAATGTTGTGAGAGTCGAGTGGACCCAGGTCAGCCCATACCATCAATTTGACGACATTACTGTCAATGGAGCTGCAGCTTCCCCCGAAATCGTCGTTGAACAACCCATCGGTTCAAACCTGAACGACAATGCGGCAAGCATCGCCTTTGGCACCTCGGAGGTCGGTGTGGCAGTGACGCGGACTTTCCGCATCAAAAACACCGGCACGGGCCCGCTCAATGTCACCGGCATCACATTTGATGGCAGCACCCCGGGAGACTTCACTGTGACCACTGCTCCTGTCTCCCCTGTGGCCGCTACCACGGGCCAGACAGATTTCGTGGTGACCTTCAAGCCGCTGCAGAGCGGCACGCGCACGGCAGTGATGCACATCGCGAGCAACGATGCGGATGAAAACCCCTTTGATATCACGCTGACTGGCAGTGGCACCACCTTCACCGGCGGCACCTGGGCGGGCACACCGGCCCTCATCACCATTCCGCCGAATGGCAGCTTCACGGCGACCGGGCTGAACTTCGACACAGACCTGGGATTCGTGCCCACGCCTAACCAAAGTTACACCTTCATCAACATCCAGGGAGCCTCGCCCGCAGGCATCATCGGCAACTTCAATGACCTGCCTGATGGTGGTGTTGTGGCCATGGCCTTCAATGGTGTCATTTACTACTTCCAGGCGGACTACACAGGCGGCTCCGGTGACAATGACAT